>NZ_SODV01000002.1:0-1241773 GCF_004366355.1 Dinghuibacter silviterrae
CCCATACCGAACAGAGAAGTTAAGCCCCTCATGGCCGATGGTACTGCACCAAAATGCGGGAGAGTAGGTAGCTGCCGTAATTATTAAAAAAAGCCGCACGCATTCGCGTGTGGCTTTTTTTGTTTTGGCCCGATCCTTTAGTTTGAGAACTTAAAGGATCGGGCCAAAACCCATAATTACTCATATGCGTTGCGACAAAGGGGGCGTCGCCCCCTTTGTAATCCCCCTTCTGAGGGGCTGCGCCCCTCCGGACCTCCTCCTTCGGGGCTTTGCCCCGGACCCCTTCAGGGGCTGCGCCCCTGGTACCCCCTGTGAGGGGGAGCGCAAGGCCCGGACCGCAGACGAACGCCGGCGGCGGGCGCCCCCTTCGGACCTCAGCCGGAGCCGTTTAACATCTGTTGTGAATTGGGGTGGTGATTTTTTTGTAATTTAAGCCGCTGTAAATTGCTTAATCGTTTTTGCCGGAACGGGCGGAGCGCGATGAAGGGGCGGCGACATGGGCGGCGCGCTGGAATGCGGCGACGAACGGGAGGCGCTAAAAAATCTGACATGACAAAAAGAATGCTGAAATGTTTGCCTGTGGCGGGGTTGATGTTGGCGGCGGCGGTGGCCGGTGCACAGACGATCCCGCGGAGCGTGGGGAAGGTGAATGATCCGGTGGATTGGATCAACCCTTTGATGGGGACGACCTCGAAACCTTCGATGTCGAATGGGAATACGTATCCGGCGATTGCGTTGCCCTGGGGGATGAACTTTTGGGTGCCGCAGACGGGGAAGATCGGGGACGGTTGGGGGTATGTGTACCAGGCGGACAAGATCAGGGGGTTTAAACAGACGCACCAGCCGAGCCCCTGGATCAATGACTATGGACAGTTTGCGATCATGCCGGTGACGAAGCACCTGGTGTTTGACCAGGATGACCGGGCGAGCTGGTTTTCGCACAAGGCGGAAGACGCGCGGCCTTATTATTATAGTGTATACCTCGCGGACGCGGACGTGACGACGGAGATTACACCGACGGAGCGGGCGGCGCAGTTCCGGATGACGTTTCCGGAATCCGATAGCTCGTTTATCGTGGTGGATGCCTTTGAGCGGGGTTCCTATATAAAGGTGATTCCTTCCGAGAACAAGATCATCGGGTATACGACGATGAACAGCGGGGGGGTGCCGGAGAATTTCAAGAACTATTTCGTGATCTATGTAGACCGGCCGTTCACTTTTGCGGCGACCTGGCATGATAAAATGCTGGCCAAGGATACGCTGGAGTATGAGGCGGGACACGTGGGTGCGGTGCTGGGTTTTAAGACCCAAAGAGGGGAGCAGATCCATCTCAGGGTGGCCTCTTCTTTTATCAGCTACGACCAGGCGGAGTTGAACCTGAAACGGGAAATTGGCGGGGATGATTTTGCGACGACGGAACGGAAGGCAAAGGCGGCGTGGAATGTGGAATTGAAAAAAGTCGCCGTGGAAGGCGGTACGGTTGACCAGGTGAAAACATTTTACTCTTGTTTATACAGGGTGCTCCTTTTCCCCCGGAAATTCTTCGAACTGGATGCCAGCGGCGCGGTGATGCACTATAGCCCTTATAACGGGAAGGTGTTGCCGGGGTATATGTATACGGACAACGGTTTTTGGGATACGTTCCGCGCGGTTTTCCCGTTTTTCACGTTGGTGTATCCCACGCATGATGCGCAGGTAATGGAGGGATTGGCGAATGCGTACAAGGAAAGCGGCTGGCTTCCGGAATGGCAAAGCCCGGGGCATAGGGATTGTATGGTAGGGTCGCACTCTGCCTCCATTATTTCAGATGCGTATCTCAAGGGCATCAGGGGGTATGACATCAATACGCTGTACCAGGGGATCCTGAAGAACAGCGAGAATGAAGGACCGCTGAGTTCGGTGGGGCGCCTCGGGGTCAAATACTATAACGCCATGGGGTATGTGCCGTATGACGTGGGTGTAGAGGAGAATACGGCGAGGACGCTGGAATACGCTTATGATGACTTTACGATTTCCAGGCTGGCGATTGCGTTGCACCGGCCACAGGACGAAATCGACCGGTTTACCAAAAGGAGCCAGAACTATCGCAATGTGTTCGACCCGGAAACGAAGATGATGCGGGGCAGGAACAAGGACGGCAGCTTCCAAAGTCCGTTCAGCCCCTACAAATGGGGGGACGCGTTTACCGAAGGCAATAGCTGGCATTGGACGTGGTGTGTATTCCATGATATCACGGGGCTGGCCAACCTGATGGGGGGCCGGGAAATGTTTGGGAAGATGCTGGATTCGGTCTTCAAGCTGCCGCCCATCTTCGACGATTCGTACTACCATTTTACGATCCACGAGATCCGCGAAATGCAGATCGTCAATATGGGGCAGTATGCACACGGCAACCAGCCGATCCAGCACATGCTGTACCTGTACAACTTCGCGGGACAGCCCTGGAAAGGAGAATACTGGATCCGCGAGTCCATGAACAAGCTGTACAAGGCAATTCCGGACGGCTATTGCGGGGACGAGGACAATGGACAGACCTCCGCCTGGTATGTGTGGTCTGCGTTAGGGATGTATCCCGTTTGCCCGGGTACGCCTCAGTATGTGATGGGAGCGCCGCTTTTCCGGAAGATCACGCTGAGCCTGGAAAACGGGAAGCAGGTGGTGATCGAGGCGCCGGCGAACAGCGAGGAAAACATTTATGTGAATAAGGTGACGGTGAATGGCCAGCCTTATACCAGGCAATACTTTAATCACTTCGACCTGGAAAAGGGGACGGTGATCCACTTTGATATGCAGGGCCAGCCGAATAAGGCCAGGGGGCAAAATCCGGCGGATTATCCATACTCATTCAGCGCAGGGCATTAAAAAAGGGGCTGCGGCCCCTTTTTTTGGTCTTATATGACAACGAATGGACAAAAAAAATCCCCCAAA
The DNA here is from genome assembly GCF_004366355.1 of Dinghuibacter silviterrae. Taxonomy (NCBI): domain Bacteria; kingdom Pseudomonadati; phylum Bacteroidota; class Chitinophagia; order Chitinophagales; family Chitinophagaceae; genus Dinghuibacter; species Dinghuibacter silviterrae. The sequence continues at coordinate 2,929 of NZ_SODV01000002.1, forward strand.
TACTACTGTTTGGGGGATCAATGTTTTTCCTGATGGGATAACCTTAGCGATCGTAACGGCCGCCACCGCCACCGTAGCCACCACCGGAGTTACCACCCCTGCGATAGCCACCGCCACCACCATAACCACCTCCACCGGAGTTGCCCCGCTTGAAGGAGGAATTATTTTGAGGACGGGGGAAAGATTCTTTTACAACGATCTTACGACCCTGGAGTTCCGTATCGTTCAGCCCAGCAATAGCCTGTTGGCCCGCGTTTTCATCTTCCATTTCGACAAATCCAAAGCCCCTGCTACGGCCAGTTTCCCTGTCGGTAACAATTTTTACGGAAGTCACCGCGCCGTAGGGTTGAAAAACATTTTTCAGATCTTCCTCAGAGATGCCCCAGGAAAGATTCGCAACATAAAGGTTCATTTGACAAAAAATTTAAGTGAATCATTGTTAGCTGGATGAATAAATACAGCATAACAATCTAAAGTTAGGTGAAATCGGGGAAAAGGCTATATTTTTTTTACTCCCCAATTACCTCGAATTCCAGCTCCGTTTCCTTCCCGCCCCCAAAGTCAATTTTTGCCTTATATGTGCCGAGTTCCTTTACCTCGTCCAGGATATGGATCCTGCGACGGTCGATATCGTAGCCCTTCTCTTCCCGGATGGCACGGGCCAGCTGAACGGAAGTAACGGATCCAAAGATCTTGCCGGAAGTACCGGTCTTGGCGCCGATCTTGATCGGGGAAGCCTTGAGGACTTCGACGACCTTGTTGATCTCGGCCAGCATCTTTTCTTCGCGCTTTTTCTGCTGTTTTTGACGCTCTTCGAGCATTTTCAGGTTGCCGGGGTTGGCCTCGACAGCCAGCTTCTGGGGGATGAGGAAGTTACGGGCATATCCGTTCTTTACGGTAATGAGCTCGTTGACACCGCCCAGGTTGTTTACATCCTTTATTAAAATGACTTGCATGACGTTCTCCTTACTTTAAAAGATCAGTTACATAAGGTAACATGGCCATCTCGCGGGCTTTTTTCACAGCCTCGGCCACTTTGCGCTGGTACTTCAGGGAGTTACCGGTGATGCGGCGGGGCAGCATTTTACCTTGTTCATTGAGGAACTTTTTCAGGAACTCGACGTCCTTGTAGTCCACGTGCTTGATGCCATACCGTTTGAAACGGCAGTACTTCTTCTGGCGTTTTTCGGTCTTAATCGCCGTGAGGTACTTGATCTCGTTGCTCTTTGCCATAGTTAAGCCTCCACTTTGTCTTTAGGGGTGGAAAATGCGCCGTTCCTTCTTTTTTCATTGTGCTCGACGGCGTATTTATCGAGCTTAACGATGAGGTGACGCATGCTTTGTTCGTCACGCAGAAGCTGGATTTTCAGCTTCTCATTGAAGTCGGATGGCGCTTTGTATTCTGCGACCCAGTAAAGACCGGTGGTCTTCTTGCGGATCGGAAACGCCAGTGATCTCAGGCCCCAGGGATTTTCGTGCACCACTTCCCCGCCGTTTTCGGCAATAAAGGAGGTGTATTTTTTCTGGACGGTTTTGAACTCGTCTTCAGAAAGCACAGGGGTAAAGATCACCATCAATTCGTAATTCTGCATAATATCCCTGTATTTGGTTTAAAATAATTGGGGCAGCAAAGGTAGCGTTTTTCCCGTATATCCGCGCCAAATCAGGGCTTTTTAATGGCCGTGGTCAAATATGGCTCCATTGCCATACTGTCAGGGTGTCATGCTTGGCATTGGGTTTGTCCCGGGTTCCCCTAAACGAAAATACGACATGCAAAAAGGTACGATACGCGTCCAAACGGAAAACATCTTTCCCATCATCAAAAAGTTCCTGTATAGCGACCATGATATTTTCGTCCGGGAGCTGGTGAGCAATGCGGTGGACGCCACCCAGAAGCTGAAAACACTTTCCAGCCTGGGCGAGGCCAAGGGCGACCTGGGGGACCTGCGCATCGACGTGTCGATCGACAAGGAGAACAAGACCCTGACGATTTCGGACCGGGGGGTCGGGATGACGGAAGCGGAGGTGGACAAATACCTGAACCAGGTAGCCTTTAGCGGGGCGGAGGAGTTCCTCAATAAATACAAGGGACAAAACGAGGCCAATATCATCGGTCATTTTGGCCTGGGGTTTTATAGTTCATTTATGGTCAGTGACCGGGTGACGGTCGTGACCCAGAGCTACCAGGACGCCCCGGCGGTACGCTGGGAGTGCGACGGCAGCCCGGAATTTACTTTGGAACCGGCGGAAAGAGCGGCCGGCAGGGGCACGGACATTATCCTGCACCTGAACGAGGATAGCCAGGAGTTTTTGGAAGCGGACCGCATCCGGCACATCCTGGAACGGTTTTGCCGCTTTTTGCCGGTGCCTATTTGGTTTGAGGGCAAACAGATCAACAATACAAGCCCTGCCTGGACCAAAAAGCCGTCGGAGCTGACGCCCCAGGACTACAAGGATTTTTATAAAGAGCTGTACCCGGCGGGCGAACTGCCGCTTTTTTGGATCCACCTGAATGTGGACTATCCCTTCAACCTGACGGGGATCCTTTATTTCCCCAAGATCCAGCACAGCTACGAAATACAAAAGGACAAGATCCAGCTGTACTCGAACCAGGTGTTTGTGACCGACGAGGTGAAAGACATTGTTCCGGAATTCCTCATGCTGCTGCACGGGGTGATCGATTCCCCGGACATCCCCCTCAACGTCAGCCGGAGCTATCTCCAGGGGGACCCCAATGTACGCAAGATCAACAGCTATATCACGAAGAAGGTCGCGGACAAGCTGGGAGAACTGTTTCGCACGGACCAGAAGGAATACGAGGGGAAATGGGAGCAGATCGGGTTGTTTGTCAAGTATGGTATGATGACGGACGATAAGTTCATGGAAAAAGGAAACGAGTTCCTCATCATGGAAGACGCCCGCGGGGGTACGTTCTATACACTGGAAGAATATAAGCAGAAAACGGAGGCGCTCCAAAAGAACAAGGAGGGCAAGACCGTCATCCTCTATACGACCCAACCCGTGCAACAGGACGCCTATATACAAGCGGCCCAGGCCAAGGGTTTTGTGGTGGTTAAGGCGGAGACGCTGGTGGACGCCGCCTTTATCAACAATATGGAGATGCGGTGGGAGAATGTCCAGTTCACCCGCGTGGATGCGGACATCGTCGAAAACCTGATCGACCGCCAGGAAAAGGGCGATAGCATACTTTCTGGTGACCAGGAAACGTCCCTGAAAGAATGGTTTGCCAGCCAGGTGCCTGACCAGCACATCACCGTGGAGATCCACGGTCTAAGCCCCGATTCGGCCCCGGTGGTGGCGACACGGCCGGAATTTATGCGCCGGATGAAGGACATGGCCGCTGTCGGCGGCGGTGGTATGGCCGGTTTTTATGCGAATATGCCCGACGAGGTGACGTTGACCGTCAACGGGAACCACCCTGTCTACCAACAACTTTTCGCCGATAACGATGCCGAACACCGGAACAAACAGGTGCGCAACCTGGCAGACCTGGCACTTTTATCTCAAGGCCTGCTCAAGGGGAATGAGCTGACGGCGTTTATACAAAGAAGTGTGGAGTTGATGAGCGGGGAGAAAAAAAGTAAAATCATTTTGGAGCCATAATGGATCGGATCAGATCCCTTTTTTGACGGGATACAGGGATGGCGGTGTTGTCTTCTAACAGGAGATACCCGCCATCTTCTTTTATCCAACTCCGGATATGCGCTTTGTTGACGAGGTGCGACTGGTGACAGCGGATGAAGCCATAGCCACCGAGCAATTCTTCGTATTCGAAAATGGGTTTGGAGACAACAATTTTTTCGTTGCCCTGAAGGAAGAAAGTCGTGTAATTGTTCGAGGCCTCGCAACGGATGATCCGGGACGGCTGGACCAGGCGGGTTTCTTTGGCCCCGGGGAGGGCGATGCGGTGGCTTTCCATTTGTTGCCGGTCTTGCAGCAGGTGGACGAGGTTTTCCAAAAGGGCCTGCTGGCGGCGCCCGTCGTTTTTGGCCAGGGCTTTGGATACCGCGTGCCGGAGTTCCTGTATGTTTATAGGTTTGAGCAGGTAGTCCAGGGCGGATAATTTGATCGCCTGGATGCCATATTGGTGAAACGCGGTGACGAAAATGACGTCGAATTCGGGGGCGGGCAAGCTTTTGAGGAGGTCAAGGCCGCTTTCGCCGGGCATGGAAATATCAAGAAAAACAAGGTCGGGCCTTTGTTCCAGGATGACGGTCTTCCCGTGGGCGGCGTCATAAGCCGTCCCGGACACGGCGACTTCCGGGCAATGCCGTTCCAGGAGTTGGACGAGGTTTTGTACGTTGCCGGGCTCGTCGTCGACGATTACCGCGCGGATCATGCCAGCCATTTATTAAAGATAAATGTAAACGTGGTTCCGGCGCTTTCCAGTGCTATGGGGGTGGCCGGGTAAAGCTGGTTCAGCAGGTGAATGCGGTCGGCTGTCAGGCGGAGGCCATAGCCGTTGCCGCCGTTGCCCTGGAGGCCGGGGCCGTTGTCGCGGATGGAGATGAGCAGATCGGATTCCCGGGCGGCCGCCGTGATGCGGATGACGCCTTGTTCGCGCAGGGAGGATACGCCATGTTTGACGGCATTTTCAACGACGGGCTGTAGCAGGAGCCGGGGGATCTCCAGGTTGGTCAGGCCGGGCTCGCTTACGACGGAAAACTGGAAATGAAAACGGAGTTGTTCGAGGCTAAGGTAGGTCTCCATCGCCTGTAGTTCCTGCTCCAGCGGGCCCATCAGGCGGTCATGGTCTGTCAGCGTATTGCGCATCAGGATGCTGAACGCCGAAAGGTATTGGTTGGCACCGTCTGTATCCCCCCGGTTAACGAGCCCCTGGATGGACGTCAGTGCATTGAAAATAAAATGAGGGTTGAGCTGGGCCTGGACGGAGTGGAGGGCCTGCACCGCCTGCTGTTTCTGGTCTTCTTTTATGCCCAATTGGCGGCGTTTTTCACGACGATAGGTCAAAAAGGACAGGACGATCACCCCGATGCCGAGGCTTGTGATGAAGGGAGCCAGAAACCAGGTGGACTGCCACCAATACGGGCTAACCAGGATAATGTAATGGGCCTCTGTTTCGGGCTGAAAGCGATAACGCAGGCGCAGGTCGTAAGCGTGGCCCCTGGGGGCATGTAATGGAAAGGCGGACGTGTCCGAGGGGAACGTCCGCCAAAGGGTATCTTTTTCATGGCTATCCTGACCGGGGGCGGTCGCCCTGTGTAACTGGTATTCGATGTCCGGGGGGCTGAGACCGGGCGGAATCGAGAACTTCAGCGAGAAGTCCTGGTTACCGGGGCCGAGGCTAAAGTTTTTTTTTCCTGGAGGGGGACGAAAGCAGTACGCCCGTCCTCGCTGGTGATCCGAAGTGCGTCGGCCTGTGGCGCCGTCGCCACCCGCGTAAAATTGTACCGGCCGACCATCCAGTTTCGTCTGCTTTCTTTGATCTCCACAAGCAATTGGTCATGTACATTCAGGGTCGTGTCACAAATAAGGTACTCGTAGCCGTAGCCGGTGAAGGGCATGGGGGGATATTTTTGTTCTCCCCGGAGTACATAGGTCTCGGTGCCTTTACAAAAGGTGGCGGGCAAACTCGGGAGAGGCTTCCAGTCGTATAGTAGACGGCCGTTTAGTGTAAGACGGACATAGAATGTGTCCCGGAACTGCGGTTCAGGTTCGCGGTAAAACATGTACGCACCCCGTGCCATGGTATCACCACTCATGAAGCGAAGCGAATCTTTTCTCATCCCCTCTAGGGTGTATGGTACGATCTTCGCGCGGCCTAATTCCATCCCTACTACACCGTTTTCATAGGAAATCGTAACCCTTGGTCCACCCACGGAAATGGAGGAATACGGGGTTACCGTGGTGGTATCGGGCATGTTGGTGTGGAAGTTATTGTGGATGGAATCGACAACGTAGTTGTTCCGCAACCTCAGGGACGTTGTAAATCCTTGGATAATGGCGCTCGAATCCTCCAGGATAAAGGGCATCCGGTTGAACCGGTACCATTCCGGATAGAGTCTCATGTACTCTAGGGTCGCCAGGCTGTCCCGCCTTATTTCCTCAGGGGTACGGTTGGGTGTCTGAGCCCATGGGGCAGTCGTTGCGCTGAACAGACATATCAGTAAGCATATTTTTCGCATGGCTGTATGTTTGTACCGAAATTAACCGTGTATCCTGTAGCATGGGGATCGATATGTGAATCCGGCGGCCTTTTATGTGAAAGCGTCTTCCGACCGGCGCACGTCGATGACCTTGAGTTGTAGATTTTTTTCCCCGTTCCATTCATTCTCGTCGAGGGTGAAAACGACGTCCACCGGCGTCGAGCCGGCGAGCAGGGGGAACTTCGCGGCCATATTGAAACCGATACCGGTAAAGACCTGGTCGCCCTGGCGAAGGACGAAACGGATATGATCTTCCTTTACGATCTTGGAGTACCCCTGATCAATGACGCGCCGCACCACAAAAAGAGGGCGCATGTTGTCCGGGCCGAAGGGCTCCATCTGGCAAAGGATGTTGTAAAACGAGGGCACGAGGTCAGGGAAGGCAACTTCCGCATCGATGGACAATTCCGGCGTCAGCATATCCTCCGTGATCGACTCGGATACCACCGTTTCAAAAAGCGCAGAAAAGGCCTCGACGTTCTCCCTGGCCATGGTGAGACCGGCCGCGTAAAAGTGCCCTCCATATCCGATCAGCAATTCCCTGCAGCGATGGACGGCCTCGTATACGTTAAAACCGGTTACACTGCGGGCGGAGCCGGCGATGATGTCGCCGGATTGGGTGAGCACGATCGTGGGGCGGTAATACCGGTCGATCAGACGGGATGCGACAATGCCAACGACGCCTTTGTGCCAGTGTGGTTGGAATACTACGGTGGATTTCCGCTCCTGCATGTCCAGGTCGGACTCGATCAGCGCCAGGGCTTCCTTGGTGATATTTAGATCGGCATCCTTTCTTTCGGAATTGTCGTTGTGGAGCATCTCGGCAAAGGCGGTCGCACGCAGCGGGTCTTTCTCGATAAAAAGCTGCACGGCCTTCCGGGCGTCGTCCATGCGCCCGGCGGCATTGACCCGGGGCGCGATGACAAAAACGAGGCTGTTGATGTGGAGGGTTTTGTCCAGACCGCTCAACCGGATGAGGGCGGCAATGCCGGGTGACGGCGCCTCGTTGACCCGCTTTAGACCATAGTAGGCGAGGATCCGGTTTTCCCCCGTAATAGGGACAATGTCTGCGGCGATGGCGGTAGCCACGAGGTCGAGGTAGTATTCGGCGGTATCCTCCGGAAGGCCCCAGGCTTCGCAAAGGGCGGAGAGAAGCTTGAAGCCGACGCCGCACCCGCACAGCTCCTTGTAGGGGTAGGGGCAATCCACCTGTTTGGGGTTAAGGATCGCGACAGCCGGGGGAAGTACGTCGTCCGGGAGGTGGTGGTCGCAAATGATGAAGTCGATGCCGAATTCCCGGGCGTAGGTAATGAGGTCCACGGACTTGATCCCGCAGTCCAGGGAAACGACAAGGGTAAACCCGTTGTCCCGTGCAAAATCGATACCCTCCCGGGAAATGCCGTATCCCTCCCGGTAACGGTGGGGGATGTAGTAGTCCACGGGGTCGTGCTGTTGTTTGAGGAATTGGTAAAGACAAGCCACGGATGTCGTACCGTCTACGTCGTAGTCACCATAGACGAGGATTTTTTCGCCCCTCGAAAGGGCTTCGGTAAGACGGTCTACGGCGCGTTGCATGTCCTTCATGAGCCAGGGGCTGTGCAGGTCGGCCAGGCTGGGACGGAAATAGGCCTTTGCCGCGTCGAAGGTATCGATGCCTCGTTGCACCAGGAGCGCGCAAAGCACGTGATGTATGTGCAACTGATCCTTCAGACGGGAGACCGCGGCGTTATCGGCGGGCCGTACTTTCCATTTCTTCTCCATGCAGGGCCCTTTTTTCAGTACTTTCTATCCGTAGTATACCTGACCAGGTCTTCCAGGCCACCCTGGATGGGGGAGGGGGGAAGCGTATACAGGATCCTCAGGGCCTCATCCCGGTAGTCTTCCATCCGTTTCCGGGCGTAGTCGATACCACCGGCCTTGGTGACTTCCCTGATCACATAAGCCACCTGCTCTTTGCGCCGGTTTTCGTTTTTGAGGATGTAAATCATTTTGCGGCGGGTGGCGGTATCGACCCGGTTCAGGGCATAAATGACGGGAAGGGTCAGCTTTTTCTCTTTAATGTCGTTGCCGGTGGGCTTGCCGACGTCCTCGTTCCCATAGTCGAAAAGGTCGTCTTTGATCTGGAAGGCCATGCCGACATTTTCTCCAAAAAGGCGCATCTTTTCCGTCAGCTCTGGGTCTGATGTAGCGGAATATGTGCCCGCTGCACACGCGGAACTCAACAGGGACGCCGTTTTACAACGAATGATCTCGTAGTAAACGTCTTCCTTTAGGTTCAGGTTCCGGGCCTTTTCCATCTGGAGAAGTTCACCTTCGCTCATTTGCTGGACGGCTACGTTAAGGATCTGGAGGACACGATAGTCGTGCTCGCTCGTGGCCAGGGACATCCCCTTAGCCAGGAGATAGTCGCCTACCAACACGGCTATCTTGTTTTTCCAAAGGGCGTTGATGGAGAAAAAGCCCCTTCGTTCAAGAGATTCATCGACAACGTCGTCGTGTACCAGGGATGCAGTGTGTAATAATTCCACAAAAGCTGCGGCTTTGTAGGTGCTTTCACCCACAGTAGCGCCTGTCACCTTGGCGCAGAGGAATACGAACATGGGCCGGAGCTGCTTGCCTTTCCGCTTGATCACATAGCGCATAACCCTATCCAGCAGCGGAACCCGGCTTTGAACAGATTCATTGAATTTGGTTTCAAAAAGTGCGAGTTCCTCCTGTATGAGCTTTCTGGTCAGTTCCATGGTGTGTTGAGTGGCGGCTGCCCCTTCGGGCGGGCGCCGGAGGCGCATTATCGCGCCTTATCGAGAGGGCAATTTACGATACATAAACCTTATGGTACAGATGTTGCTAAATAAAATTTGGCACCCCATGCAACTTTTGAAGAACGGGAGCGGTCTAGTGGTATAACTTCCTGGTTTACCGGCGCCAATAACGGTGCTCCATACCCTGAAACTGGGATTAAAAAAATTTGGTATTTAAAACCCAATGTCTATTTTTGTGGCAACAACTAACTAGAATTACACCAAAATCTAAACCAATAACACTTACTATGGCAAGCAAAAAGTATTCACTGGCGGCGGGTCTGCTGCTGTTGGCAGCGTCCAGCGCCTTCGCACAGGAGGGCACGGCCTACGACTGGCGCGATTCTTCCAAAATTCCTTCCAAGAGGATGCCTCAACAAAATGAGTTCCTCAACAATCAGTACGCATTCCCGGCAAAGCCGCGGGATCAGTGGGAATTGGGTCTGAGCGCTGGTCACATGATGATCATCGGCTCCATCCCTTCCCGTCCGGGCTTCGGTGGTGGCATCTCGGTGCGCAAGTCACTGGGTCATACCTTCTCCATTCGTGCTGAATACACCGGTTCCTTCGCCTATGGTTTGGATTACAGGCCTCGCACCGGTAACTCCATCGGCGGTATCTGGGCAGCTGCCTATGGCAACAATGTCGTTTACGCCAACTACCGCACCAAGACACACATGCTGTCTGTTGACGGTATCATGACGCTGAACAACATCAAATTCTACTCCGATAAGGTAAAGACCAACTTCTACATCCTGGGCGGTTATACCCTGCTGGCTACGGACGTTGATGTAAACGCCGTTCCCAAAGGCGGCGGTACCTACAACTTCGCTTCCATCGACCCCAGCCAGTCTCGTAAGAACATCCGCACCCAGTTGAAAGACCTGATCGGTAGCGGTAACTACAACCAGATTGGCGTCAATGGTGGCAACCGTCCTCCGGTTGGTCTCCTGAAAGCGTATGCGATCCGTCACGCCCTCGACTTCGGCGCCGGGTTTGCCTATAAGATCTCTCCGAAGTGGAACCTCGCCATCGAGGACAAGGTTACCGATGCTTTCGATCCTTACCTGGATGGTGTGAACACCGGCCACAATGACGCCTTCAACTACACGTCGCTGCGCCTGAACATCAACATCGGCAAGAAAGCTACGCACGTAGAACCCCTGTGGTGGTGGAACCCGCTGGATTATGCGTACAACGAGCTGAACGCCCCCAAGCACATGAAGATCCCGACGCCGATCCTGCCTGATGCTGACGGCGACGGTGTGACCGACCAATTCGACAAAGAACCCAACACGCCCGCCGGTGCTCCCGTTGACTCTCACGGTGTATCCCGCGATACGGACGGTGACGGTGTTCCTGACTACAAGGATAAAGAACTGATCACTCCGACGATCTGCCAGCCGGTTGACGCTGACGGTGTCGGTAAGTGCCCGGATCCTGCTTGCTGCAAAAACATCCAGCCTGCTGCTCCGACCTGCGCCCTGGGTAGCCTGCCCTCGATCACCTTCAAGGGTAAGACTGCTGAAATCAACGCCGCTGCCAAGGCCCTCCTCGCCGACGTTGCCGCCCAGCTCCGCAACAACCCGAACTGTAAGGTAACCCTGGCCGGCCACCCCGCTGCCAACAAAGCAGCCCAGGCCCTGAACCAGAAGCGTGTTGACGCCATCAAGACCTACCTGATCGAAAAAGAAGGTATCAGCGGTGATCGCGTGATTCCTCAATACGACGGTGGCGAAGGCGACGTTCACACCATCGACCTGCGTTCCGGTCTCTAGTCTCTACGATTAGAATCGATTATAGGAAAGGCCCCCGGTTTCGGGGGCTTTTCTTTTCCCATATCGGTATGTCCCCATATCGGTATGTCCAGCGGCACGCGCGCCCGGGGGAGGGTAGGTAGGCTTTTTCCCCCTTTTCCTCCGGGGCTTTGAACGACGGGAATCGCTTCACTTACCGGAGGAAAAGGGGGAAAAAGCCTACCTACCCTCCCCCGGGCGCACAGGCCTAAGGCCTGGGCAGAGATGCCAGGCGAGCGGCTGGGGGCGATTTGGGAAAGATTTAGAGGCCGAAATTTGGTGGAGAGCATTTTTCCCGGCATTTTTGGCAAAAACCTTAACTTTGCAGTCCTTTATGAAGCGCATTTGGCTATTGTTGTTATTACCGGTATTTGGAATCCTCGGGTGTTCGCAGTTCTCCAGGGTCCAGAAGAGCAATGACTATAGCTATAAATTGAAGATGGCGGAGCAGTACTATGTGAAGAAGAAGTACAATTTCGCCCAGCAGTTGTTTGAAGAGTTGCTGCCCATCTACAAGGGGACGGAGGAAGCGGAGAACATGTTGTATAAGTATGCCTACTGCGCGTATTATCAACAGGACTATTTGAGCGCAGAGGGAATCTTCAAGCAGTTCATCGAATCCTACCCTAAGAGTGAAATGGTGGAGGAAGTGGACTTTATGCGCGCCTATTGCTACTACAAACAGTCCCCGAAAGTGGAGCTGGACCAGAGCAATACGGAAAAGGCGATGGGCGCCATGCAGGCATTCATCAACATGCACCCCACCTCACCCAGGGTGAAGGAAGCCGGGAGCATCATCGATATTTGCCGTCAGAAGCTCGAAACGAAAGAAGAGCAGGCGGCGCAATTGTATTTCAACATCGGGTATTTCAGGGCGGCGGCAATTACTTTTGCCCAGGTCCTGGAAGACTACCCCGACTCTCCGAAAGGGGATTTTTACAAGCTGATGGTGGTCAAATCCGATTTTGAATTTGCCAAGATCAGCGTCGAGTGGAAGCAGAAGGAGCGCTACGAGCTGGTGGAAACGGAATACCGGGATATGGCGGACCGTTTTCCCGAGTCGAAGTTTCTGAACGAGGCAAAGAAGTATAATTTAGATTCTCAAAATTTAATAAAAGCCCTGCAATATGAGCAAGCTAAGGAGGCAGCTGGGAGCTAATACTCCCAACGTTGCTGAAACAAGGAACGTGATAGACATCAAAAATAAGACGGGTAACCTCTATGAGTCTATCGCCATTGTAGCCAAAAGGGCTAACCAGATCAATATCGCGATCAAGGAAGAGCTGCACAGCAAGCTGGAGGAATTCGCCAGCCATACGGACAGCCTTGAAGAAGTACACGAGAACAAGGAGCAGATCGAGATATCGAAGGCCTATGAGCGGATGCCGAACCCGGCGCTGCTTGCCACCCAGGAATTCCTGGAGAACAAGATCTACTACAGGAAGAACGATAACGACCTGTTTAGCTAGGCGCCGTGAGGCCCTTATGTAACGAAACAAGCGGCGCCCATACGAATGGCGCCGCTTGTGGCGTTTAGGAGCCGAGAGGGCCCCGCAAGGGGCGGACCGGAGGTCGGCCCGAAGGGCAATCATTAGCCGCGTTGCGGCGGCGGCCTAAATTGTCCGCTTTAGGCCGTCGCCGCAACACAACCTGGAACCTATGCTACAAGGCAAAAAGATACTTTTGGGGGTCACCGGCAGTATTGCCGCGTATAAATCCGCCTCCCTCGTACGCCTGCTGGTGAAGGCCGGGGCGGAGGTGAGGGTCGTGATGACGCCGGCCGCCAGGGACTTTATCACGCCCCTGACCCTGAGTACCCTGTCCAAGGGTGCGGTATTGACCGACCTGGCCGCTGCGGATACGTGGGCCAACCACGTTCAACTGGGGCGCTGGGCGGACGTGATGGTGGTGGCACCGCTGAGCTGTAATACCCTGGCAAAGATGGCCCAGGGGCTTTGCGATAACCTCTTGCATGCGGTGTACCTCTCGGCGACCTGTCCGGTGGTTTTGGCGCCCGCCATGGACGAAGATATGTGGCATCACCCCAGCACCCGGGTCAACCTGGGCAAGGTGTCCTCCTACGGCAACCGGGTGATCCCGGTGGCACACGGGGAGCTTGCCAGCGGATTGGTAGGGGATGGCCGCATGGCGGAGCCCGAATCCATCCTTTCCTGGCTGGAGGATTTTTTCCGTACCGGGCAAGACCTGAAGGGCAAGAACGTGTTGGTAACGGGTGGACCTACCCATGAACCGATCGACCCGGTGCGTTTTATCGGCAATCATTCATCGGGGAAAATGGGGATTGCGCTGGCCAGGGAAATGGCATCCAGGGGCGCTTCCGTCACCCTCGTACTGGGACCGGTCGCTGAGCGGCCCTCACTGCCAGGTATCGAGGTCGTCCCGGTGCTGACCGCTGCGGAGATGTACGAGGCCTGTATAGGGCGCTGGGGGGCCTCAGACATTGGGATCATGGCTGCCGCGGTGGCGGATTACACGCCGGTACAGGTGGCCGCGGAAAAGGTCAAGAAGCAGCAATCGACGTGGTCCCTGGAATTGACAAAAACACAAGATATTCTGCAGGAACTGGGGCGTCAAAAACGAAAGGACCAGTTCCTCGTCGGTTTTGCCCTGGAGACCCGGGAGGAAAAGGCATACGCCTTGTCGAAGCTGGAATCCAAAAACGCGGATCTGATCGTACTAAACAGTCTCCGCGACCAGGGTGCCGGCTTTGGATTCGACACCAACAAAATCACTATTTTTGACCGGCAGGGTTCGGAGTGGTCCTTCGAGCTTAAGACGAAGGAGGCGGTGGCCCGGGATATTGCCGACACCCTCGTTCGTGCGCTGGGAGCCAAATAACGCGCATTGCGCGCTAAAAACGAAGTGCCATGAGCGCCATAAAAACAGGACTTTTGCTGGCGGCCTTTGCCCTTTTGGGACGGCCGGCCCTGGGGCAGGAGCTTCAGGCCAGGGTGTCGGTATCGGGTGCACGTATGCCGACGACAGTGGACAGGCGGGTGTACCAGGCGCTGCAAACGGCCCTGTCTGATTTTTTGAATAACCGCAAGTGGACGGGAGAAACCTACCAGACCAACGAAAGGATCGAGTGCTCCTTCCTCCTTAACCTGACCGGATCCCCGGACGTGGATACCTATTCCGCCAACCTGGTGGTACAGGCCGCCCGCCCCGTGTATGGATCGAGCTATAACTCTCCGTTGATCAACTTCCAGGACAACGATGTACAGTTCAAGTATGTCTTATTCACCTCCCTTTTATTTGATGACAACCGCGTACAGGGATCCGACCCCCTGGTGGCGAACCTGACGGCGATTTTTGCTTACTACGCTTACCTGATCGTGGGGTTTGACGACGAATCTTTCTCCCTGAAAGGTGGGGATCCTTACTTTCAAAAAGCGTGGAATATCGTCAACAATGCGCCCGACGGAAGCGGGATCAAAGGATGGAATGCTTTTGACGGGGGGAGTGTCAACCGCTACCAACTGGCCGAGAACCTGCAAAACTCCCGGTATTCGCTGATCCATGACGTATACTATCAATACTACAGACAGGGTATGGATCAGATGACGACCGACGATCAAAAGGCGAGGTCGGGGGTGTTGACCGCACTGACGGATATGGATAACATCAACCAGGAGTCGCCGGGTACGGCCATCCGTCAATTCTTTTTCCAGGGGAAATCGACGGAGCTGGGGAACCTCTTTGCAAAGGCCAACATGTCGGACAAAGCCCGGGCGCTGGACTTGCTGCAACGCCTGGATGTCAGCAATATCAATAAGTATAAACAGTTGCTCAAGTGAGGAAATGCATCGTGGGGGCCATCGTGTCCTGCTGGATCATCGCCGGCACTGCCTGCAGGAATATGTCACCGGGCGGCAATGCGATCATTGCCAAGGATACCATGCAGGTGTTGCTCTGGGAAATGTTCGAGGCGGACGCCTATAACGAGACGAGGATGGTCGCCGACACCAATTTCAAACACGATACGGCCTACGCTGCGTTGTATACCGATATTTTCAGGACGCACCACGTTACCCGCGCTCAATTTGCCGATAGCTACGACTACTATATGTCCCGTCCGGACGTCCTGAGGGCCATGATCGATACCATGACCGAAAGGGCCAACCGGGACATGATGAAAGAGGGGGCGGGACCACACCAACCGGTCCGCACCTTTACGCCTCCCCTGGCGCATCCGCCGGGGCCCGTGGGCCCTGATGGACGGCCGATGCCGGTGCGTCCGGTCACGCCGTTTGGCCGGCCTGGGGCGCCGCCGCCCGGTACGATCACCCCGTTTGGTCCACATGGCGCACCGCCGCCCGGGAGGCCCGGTGGGCAGCCGCCGGGAAAGCTTGGTGGACCTGGCGGGCCTCCGCCCGGGAAACCCGGTGGGCCTGGTGCACCGCCGCCGGGAAAGCCCGGCGCATCGCCACCCGGGAAGCCCGGTGGGCCGTCACCCGCAAAACCCGGCGCGCACCAAGGCCCTCCTCCCGGAAAGGTCTCCCCGAAGCCCCAGCCCCAGGCCATCCCGTAACAAACGCAACTTGCTGCTTATGAATAAAATTGTCGACAACGCTGCCTCCGCCATCCACGACATAAGCGATGGAGCCGTGTTGATGCTGGGAGGCTTTGGCCTTTGCGGAATCCCCGAAAAGAGTATTGCCGCCCTTGTCGAAAAGGGCATCACAGGGCTGACTTGTATCTCCAACAACGCCGGGGTGGATGACTTTGGGTTGGGGCTCCTGCTAAACAGGAGACAAGTCAAAAAAATGATCAGCTCTTACGTCGGAGAGAACGCGGAATTCGAGCGGCAGCTGCTGCACGGAGAACTGGAGGTGGAGCTCGTGCCCCAGGGGACGCTGGCGACGCGTATCCAAATGGCGGGTATGGGTATTCCCGCCTTTTTCACCCCCGCGGGTTATGGAACGGAAGTCGCCGAAGGCAAGGAAACCCGGATGTTCGACGATAAGATGTACCTCATGGAACGGGCATTGCACGCGGATTTCAGCCTTATCAAAGCCTGGAAAGGAGATCGCCTGGGGAACCTCGTCTTTCGGAAGACGACCCGTAATTTTTCCGCCGCCATGGCCAGGGCGGGGCATATCACGATCGCCGAGGTCGAGGAACTGGTAGAACCCGGGGCGCTTGACCCGGACCAGGTCCACGTACCCGGCATCTACATTCACAGAATCTTTCAGGGGGATGCGTATGAAAAACGCATCGAGCGCAGAACCACAAATTAGCACCTATGGCATTGGACAAATTTGGTATCGCCCGACGGATCGCCCGTGAACTGCGGGACGGCATGTATGTAAACCTGGGGATCGGGATCCCCACCCTGGTGGCCAACTTTATCCCGGCAGGGATGACCATCATGCTCCAGTCGGAGAACGGTATTCTCGGTATGGGGCCATATCCCGACGAGGCTTCGGTAGATCCGGACCTGATCAATGCGGGAAAGGAGACGGTGACGATCCTTCCCGGCGGCGTCTTTTTCGACAGCGTGGAAAGCTTTGGGATGATCCGTTCGGGGAAGATAGACCTGACCGTCTTAGGCGCCATGGAAGTATCCGAGAAAGGGGATATTGCCAGCTGGAAAATACCGGGGAAGATGGTCAAGGGGATGGGGGGCGCGATGGACCTGGTGGCCTCCGCCCGGAACATCATCGTGGCCATGATGCATACCAGCCCCAAGGGGGATTCCAAGCTGCTTCCGCAGTGTACGCTTCCGTTGACAGGGGTGGCTTCCGTCAAAAAGGTGGTCACCGAGCTCGCGGTCATGGACATTTTGCCCGGTGGGGGCTTCAAACTTTTGGAAAGAGCGCCCGGTGTGAGCGTGGAGGAGATCCGGCAAAAAACGGGTGGAAGGCTGGTCGTAGAGGGGGAGGTCCCGGAGATGCTAATCGATTAGCGCGTTTTTCATCGCAAAGAACACAAGACCGACAGAGTTCTTGACGCCAAAACGGTCCATGAGCCGGTCCTTGATCGCCTCGACCGTCCGGGGACTGATCCCCATCTCCTTCGCGATCTCCTGGGCCGTCAGCTCCATACAAAGGAGTTTGATGACCTGTTTTTCCTTATCGTTGAGCACGATCTCCGTGTGGAGGGAGGGCGTGAATTTTACACGGTAATGGGACTTCTGCAGGAGGATGCGATTGACATAATTGTTGAGGTAGTATCCCTTACTTTTTACCTCGATAATGGCCCTTTTTATTTCCGCGGGATCGGCACTTTTGAGTAAATAGCCATTCGCCCCGTTTTCCATCAGGTGGGTGACAAACCGCTCATCCTCGTACATAGTGAGAATGATCACCCCGATGTAGGGATAATCTTTGGCGAGGGCCTTCGTGGTCTCGATCCCGTCCTTGACGGGCATCCTGAGGTCAAGCAATACCACGTCTGTGTCCGTGGTTGAAATTCCTTTTAATAACTCCTCACCGTTGCTCGCCTCCAGTACAAATTGAATGTTGGCATAGTGGCGAAGAGACAGAATAACTCCTTTTCGGAATATCTGATGGTCGTCCGCTATAGCCACCTTTATATTGGCCATAAATAATTATGTTCTCCAGGTCGCTTTTTAGCAAAGGTGTTTGTCAACCAGGTGTCTCTAAGGGTAGCTCGATAGATATCTTAAAATAGGTTTGAGAAGGATCTTTCTCAAAAGTAATATTTGCTTTTAAAATTTTAACCCTGCTGTGAATATTTTTTAGACCGAGACCCTCGGGGATGATCTTGTATTTCTCATAAGTGTCCTGTGTGATTCCATAACCGTCATGGTGGATGCGGATGAAAAACTGGTCATTGTTGCGTCCCTGGATGAGGTGGATAAAGCTTGCGTGGCTGTGTTTGAGCGTGTTATTGATGAGCTCCTGGATGATACGGAACAGCAGTAGTTCCTTCTCCGTAGACAATCGTCTACGATAATCATGGAAGCGGCAGCTGGCATTGATGGATCCCGAACCATTTATTTTCTGGAATACGTCATTTATGGCGGACTCCAAACCGAAATTCTTGAGGGTGGACGGCATCAGGCTGTGGGAGATGTTCCGGATGAGCTGGATGGCTTCGTCTATGATTTGTTTGGCGCTGAAAATGGCCTGTAGCTGGGTGGTGACTTCCTGGTGGACGAGATTCTCGTTGAGATAAAGACGGGCCGTCGCGAGCAAGGGACCTGCGTCGTCGTGCAAATCTGCGGCTATGCGTTGCCGTTCTTCTTCCTGAGACTGGATGGACGCCGCCAGGAGGAGCTTTTGCTGTTCTTCCTCCATGCGTTGCATCTTCATCTGGTACTGGATGATGCGGCGTTGGTAAAAGACGATGAAAACCACCAGGGCTATGGCGAGCGTGAACATGCCCAGGGTACCAAAGTATAAAATATAAGGTATACTGTGCCCTTCGTTCGAAATGAGTTGCAAAAATGTCATTCTTTCTACTCCAGGGGTAATGCAGTTAACGGTTAAGGTTCAGGTGCTCATCGAGGTTACTGTAATCTATTCTCGATATGTTGTTGTTCTTATCCCCACTTTGCATGATCATCGCGACCCCTAAAAGCAGGATCTTGAGAATGTAGAATGCGGTGTTAATCAATGAATACTGGAGTTCGAAAGCTTTGTTTTCTAGTTGAGATTGGGCGTAGAGATCTATGAAAAAAGTTCCGCTAAAATATAAAAGTATGGCCACAATTACCCAAAATTCCGGTATGGCATAGAAAAATATATGATCTGGCTTTCGAATCTGCTCGAAGAAATAGAAAATCGCATAAATGATGAGCAGAATGGATTCCAACACGTTTGTCAGGGAATCGTAGTGGCTGTGGAAGAAAGGACGGGTGATGTTAAATATGGATACCGAAAGAAAGACTACGGAAAAGGCGAGAATGATGATCCGGAATTGCTTGTGGCGCATCAGCTTGTAGATGAAATACGTCAACAGACAATATTCGACAATATCAAAAAGATTGAAATTGAACTGGGGGATGACGTGGAAGACTTCGTTGTAGTAGCTGTTAATTAGCTCTGTAGCAATACCATAGCATAGATAAATAATAATAACCCATAGTCCTTTTCCTCTGTGTCTTTTCCTTGTAAAGAGAAATAGGACTATGGGTATCAACGTAGATAGCCGGGCTATATAACCTAAGGTTTTTAGGAAACTGATATGTTATACTTTACTCAAATATAGCATACCAGACTTAAAAAAAACCAATTAGAAACCTACGGTGGTAATAATGTGGTCAACTACAACCCCATCATGCATAACGATCTGACCCCCTTCCTGGATGGTGGAATATTGCAGAATCTCCTGACCATCAGCGTCAACACCGGCGAAAACCAGCGTGCGGACGTTGGAGTTATCGTCATAGGCAGGGTAAATGCTCAGACCTGCGCAACCGGGCTGGGCCAGCATTTTTTCAAGGATGTCGCGACCGATCAGGTGACCGTAGGCTTGATCAGGGTGTGCTTCATAAAAGTTCTTTACCATCTTAGCACCGGCTTCGGCGCCGATATGCTCACCTACAGAAGCGCTAAAAGGACGGGCAGCAATCACGGAGTCTTGTACATTCTTGTTCATGGGATTCAGTTTGTGGGTAATGAGTAATTGCTTCGAAATACTCAATAAAAACAAGAATGCACAAGGGCCTGAGGACCAAAATGAAAGAATGTAGTATGCTTTAAATCATTGATTTACAACAATTAAACCCTATTATATCGGGTTAAAACGATGTTAAAACTGCGGGTATGTACGGCTGCAACTGCGTAAAATTACGGTCTTTCGGAGCGTAGATTATCGGGGTAATTCCCCCTTATTTTGGACCGTTAAACCCCTGGGGTGTAAAAAATGTGCATAACGCTCCCCATTTTTTAGCACTTCAAGACAAGCAAAAAAGAAGCCAGCTAATTAATTAGCTGGCCTTGCTGGGGTAAGTTTGTTGGGCATGACTACCAACGTTTCTCCCATAGGACACGGATTAAAACGACGGGCGACCGTTCCTTTGAGCGGTGCGGGCTCGTCTCTAATGGGTTAGTTCGCGGTTCGTTTCATAGAAGTTGGATCAATGTAGTCTTTCCAAGGGATCGGATTTTTTCGTTTTCTTAGGATTTTGGCGCGGATTTACGTTTTCTTAGGATACCGGAAACACGTTTTGGATACTGGATTTTTTTGAACTAACTTCTTCATTACTTATACAAATGTAAAGGGTTTGCTAAATCGTCAAAAGAGCAAAACCGCTCTATTTTATCCGTGAAGTTAATACGCCGAAAAATGGGAGATTTTCGATGGGGGGATGGGAAAACTACGGTGGCGTAAATAAAGTTCTATCCAATTCAAAAACGTATGCATAAGGTTTTTATTTTGCAACTCTTAAAATCATCCTATGTCAGCTTCGGGGAATAATTTTATAAAGCTGGCCTTAGCAGATGACCATAAGATCTTCCGGGAGGGTATAAAGATGGCATTGGGTGGGAAGCCTCATTTGAAGATAATATGGGAGGCTGATGACGGCAAAGACCTGATGCACAAACTGGCGATAAAAATGCCCGACGTCCTGCTCATGGATATCCGTATGCCGGAGCTGGACGGAATCAACGCTATTCAATTGATCCGCAAGGAGAACGAAGAGATAAAGATCATCGTACTGACCATGTACGACGACCAGCAGATGATTTCGAAGATGATGGAGAGCGGGGCCAACGCGTATCTTACAAAAACGACGGACCCCGACGAGATCTACGAGGCGATTCTGACCTGTGTTAACGACGAATTTTATTTCAATGATCTTGTAAATCAGGCAGTTCTGCTTCGGCTGCAGCACAAAAAGATCGTCCGGCAGCACTATCCCAAACAAATTCAGTTTTCGGAAAAAGAGCTCCAGATACTTAAATTCCTTAGCGAGGACAAAACAACCGAGGAAATCTCTAAATTGGTGTTCCTAAGCCCCCGTACCATTGAAAGTATCCGCCAGAATATGAAAGCTAAAGTGGGGGTAAAAACGATAGCAGGCCTGATTGTTTATGGCATGAGAAACAAGCTCATTGAGTAAGCGGCGCGCCTGCGCAATTTTCTAGGATGATGGAAAGAAATCAGGACCATACCTCTGAAAGCCGGATGATCAAGGTAGTGATTGCCGATGACCACGTGTTATACCGGGCCGGCGTCAAAACTGCACTTGCGGCGAAGCCAGACGTCCGCATCGTTGCCGAGGCGGACAACGGCGTGCAGTTGGTTCACATGTTAAAGTACCAAAAACCAGACGTAGTACTGCTGGATATACAGATGCCCCTGATGGACGGGATTGGCGCCCTCCAGGAGATCAAACGCGATTTCCCCGACGTGAAAGTGGTCGTGCTTTCTATGCATGACGATAATTCTATGATTACCAGAATGATGGAGCTTGGGGCAAACGGCTATCTGACCAAAACGGCCGACCTGGAAGCGATTTACGAAGCGATCCGCAACTGTTATTATAATGAGTTCCACTTCAACGCCACGACGAATATGGCGTTGATCGACAACCTGCGTAATAAGAAACAGGCTATACAGGACGGCGCCAACCCCGAGGCCAAGCTGTCTGAAAAGGAAATTACCGTATTGAAACTCATGTGCGAAGAACGGAGCACCCGCGAGATCGCGGACATGGTGGACGCGAGCCCGCGCACCATCGAGGCGATCCGGGACCGCATCAAAGCCAAACTGAACATCAAAACCACGGCGGGTCTTATCTTATACGCGGTCAAACACAACCTTTTGGAGGGATAGCATTGTGGCCGCGCAATTGCTTTACGACCGTGAATTTTACCCCACAGACACTCCTTTAGCGGGCGGCGGCAGCCGGGGGCTGCGGTATGGCGACGGTTTGTTCGAAACCATCAAGGTCGCGGGCGGCCGGGTACTTTTGTGGCACTATCACGTCGAGCGGTTATGGCACGGCCTGACAACCCTGGGGTTTGACTTGCGCTGCACACCGTCCATGCTGGAGGCCGACGTCCTCGACTTGTGCGCCCGCAACGGGCACTCCGCCCTGGCAAGGGTGCGGCTCAATGTGTTCCGGGGGGAAGGCCTTTCGGATTGTCACTGTATCATCGAAACCTTCCCTTTGGTTTTGGAGGACAGGGCCCTGGAGATCGGGGTGTATCCTGATGGACGTAAGGCTTTCGATGTTTTTGCCAACCTGAAAAGCAACAATTACCTTGTTTATGTAAGAGCGGCCGACTGGGCACGCGCACAAGGGCTGGATGAGTGCCTGGTGCTCAACGCCTACGGGCGGGTGGCGGATGCGGCGACCAGCAATGTGTTTTGGGTACGGTCCGGTGAGATTTTTACACCGCCCTTGTCGGAGGCGGGTGTGGCGGGGGTTACGCGGCGGTACCTTGTAGAGCGCTTTCCCATCCGCGAGCAGCCGGTGTCGCCGGCGGACCTGATGACTGCGGAAGAGGTCTTTCTGACCAACGCGATCCGGGGTGTACGCTGGGTTACCCGTTTTGGCGCCGCGACGTATGGGCGATCGGTCAGTATCGAGCTGGCTAAAAGTCTGGAGCGCTAACGGATAAAAACGGGCTGGTGCAGGGCGGTGTCCGGATGCAGGCCCGTATACACTTCCAGCAATTTCTCCACGGCTTTTTCCCCCTGGGCGCCCAACGCGCGGGAGAAATCATTGACATAAAGATCGATGTGCTGGCGCATCACGGTCTCGTCCATTTCCTGGGCGTGTTCCCGGATGTAGGCGCTCAACCCGGGATAACGGTCGAAGGACCAGGCCACCGAACGCCGGATCAGTTCGTCCACCTGGCGGACAAGGGCGGGTTCGAGGCTGCGTTTAGCGACGATACCGCCCAGTGGGATGGGGTTGCCGGTGGTTTCTTCCCAGAATTGACCGAGGTCTGCAAGTTTGACCAGCCCCTTTTGCTGATACGTGAAGCGGTTTTCGTGGATGATCACCCCCAGGTCGGTTTCTCCTTCCAGGACCATCCGTTCTATATCGGAAAACAAAACGAACCGTTTGTGCTTTGCCTTTGGATAGGCCAGGGAAAAAAGCATGTGGGCGGTCGTGTTTTCCCCGGGGATGGCAATGGTCTTATGCTCGATCGTCGCCGGGTCGACGGGCGTCTTCGAAATGAGCAGGGGGCCAACGCCTTTACCCAGGGCACCCCCGGACTGAAGGACTTCGTACGTGCCGGTGATCAGGGGGAGTACGCCATAGCTGATCTTGGACAAGTCGAGCCGTCCCTCCATGGCCCAGCGGTTGAGCGTTTGCACGTCTTCCAGGTAAACGTCGAAGTCGAGTCCCCCGGTATCGATATGATGGTTAACCAGGGCGTCAAAGATAAAGGTGTCGTTGGGGCAGGGGGAAAATCCGAGCGTAAGTGTCATCGTTGTTCGTTTAGGAGTTGGGTGATCGCCTGTTGCAGGTTGGCCAGGGCCGGTGCTATCTTCCAGCGGGTCTTGTCCCGTTCGCCTATATAGTTGGACAGGGCCCGGACCTGGAGGAACGGGATGTTTTCTTTCAAACAGACATAGTGTAGGGCTGCGCCCTCCATGCTCTCCACCAGCGGGGCATACCGATCCTTATAATGGCGGATCCGGTCGGGACGGGTGGTGATCTCGCTGACCGAGATGCTCCGCCCGGTGGGCAAACCGGCAAAGCGGGTCAGGTGCGGGTTGGGCAAACGGCCGCCTTGGAAGGGCGGTTCGTTGGGATCCTGGAGGCCCAGGTCCCCGAGGTCCTTAAACTGTCCGTGTTCTTCCACACCCACATCTGCCAACACTTCCTCGGAAACGGCAATGACTTCGCCTAAGGAACGGGCGGGGTCGAAACAACCGGCGATACCGGCCTGGATCACCAGGTCGGGGGAATGAGTGGCGATGGCCCTGGAAAGATGGTAGGTCGCGGGCACCAGGCCGACCCCGGTAATAACGGGCCGGACGCCGGCGGGAGGCTGTTCCATGAGGGTTTTGAGCTCGAAAGACGTAGCGGCGGCCAGGAGGATGCGCATACACAAATTTACCCCATCTGTTGTACCTTTGCCAAAATTTTTAGGGAAGATGGTGTACTTGACGCGGGTGGAACATTTCAATGCGGCGCATAAGCTGTATAACCCCCGATGGAGCACCGCGCAGAATGAGGCGGTCTTTGGGAAATGCGCCAACGAGAACTGGCACGGCCACAACTATGAGCTGTACGTAACGGTGAAGGGCGAGGTCAACGAGGACACGGGTTTCCTGATGGATGTAAAGGTGTTGAGCGATCTTGTCAAAACACACGTATTGGACATCGTGGATCACCGCAACCTGAACCTGGATGTCCCGTTTCTAAAGGATAAGATGTGTTCCACCGAAAACCTGGCCAAGGGTATCTGGGCACAGTTGGCGCCGCACCTTCCGCAAGGCGTACGGCTGCACGCCATCAAGCTGTATGAAACCCCCAGGATCTACGTGGAATTTTTCGGAGAATAGATTATGAATACAAACCGAGTCGCCGTTTACAGGAGAGAGCACTTCAATGCGGCCCACCGCCTGCACAATCCCTCATGGGATGCGGCGACCAATGAACGCGTGTTTGGTAAGTGCAACCTGCCCCATTACCACGGCCACAACTACGAGCTGATCGTCAAGCTGACCGGGGTACCAGACCCCGACACGGGGTATGTCATGGACCTCAAGCGCCTGAGCGACCTGGTCCACGAGGAGGTGATTCAGCGCTTCGACCACAAGAACCTCAACCTGGATACGGTCGAATTCAGGGACCTCAACCCAACGGCCGAGCATATCGCCATGGTGATTTACCGTCTCCTGAGACCTCATATCCCGGTGGATTTGGATCTGGAGGTCACGCTTTATGAAACAGACCGTAATTTCGTGTCTTATCCAGCCTAAAATTCCTGCCATGGCCTACAAAAAGATCGAGCAATACGACGAAGCGGTTACCGAAGGACTAAAGGAGAATTACAAAGAGTGTCTGCATATGTTGGGCGAGGACCCCGACAGGGAGGGGCTCCTGAAAACCCCCGAACGCCTGGCGAAGGCCATGCAATTCCTGACACAGGGTTACGAGCAGGACGCTCACCAGATCCTGGAGTCGGCAAAGTTCAGGGAATCCATCAGCGAAATGGTGGTGGTCAAAGACATAGAACTCTATAGCCTTTGCGAACACCACATCCTGCCCTTTTTTGGCAAGGCACACATCGCCTATATCCCGAACGGGTACATCACCGGTCTGAGTAAGATCGCCAGGGTCGTCGACGTCTATGCGCGCCGGCTTCAGGTGCAGGAGCGCCTGACGACCCAGATCCTGGATGCCATCAAGGAAACCCTCAATCCCCTGGGGGTCGCGGTCGTGATCGAAGCCCAACACCTGTGCATGATGATGCGCGGTGTGCAAAAGCAAAACTCTGTGACGACGACCTCGGCCTTTTGGGGCGAGTTCGAGCGGGCGGAGACGCGGAGTGAATTTACAAAGCTGATTACGGCCGACCTGATATGAGGACGCCGGTTGCTCCTGACGTCACCGCGGTGTTGCCGGGCGACCTGCTGGCGCGGATTCGATCCGAGGCCGGCCCGTCCGAGGCGCTCGGCCGCCTGACGCCTGCGGCGGTTGCCTTACTGGTAGAGCAGGGATGGCTACGGCTGCTGATCCCCCGGTCCGTGGGCGGTCTGGAATACGACCTGCCCGACCTGCTGGCATTACAGGAAGCGGCGTCCTGGGCGGACGGGAGCTTTGGATGGGTGCTCGCGCTTTGCGGGGGCGCCGGTTTTTTCGCGGGATTTATCGAACAAGCGCTCGCAGTTTCGCTTTTTGGGCGGCCGGATGTTTGTGCGGCGGGGACGGGTTTTCCCGCAGGTTCCGCCACGGAGGTAGCGGGCGGTTATCTCGTGTCGGGACACTGGCGCTATGCAAGCGGGGCGCCGCATGCGACGCTATACACGGCCAACTGTCGGTTGATGCGAGACGGCCAGCCGTTGCGCGACGAACGGGGCGAGCCTTTGATCAGGGCGGTCATATTCCTGCCGGACCAGGTTACGCTGCAAGACGGCTGGCAAAGCCTTGGCCTAAAAGCCACGGCCAGCCAGGATATGGTGGTGCGGGAGGCCTTTGTGCCTTTTAATCGGAGCTTTGCGCTGGACAAACCCTTTCCACATGCATCCGGACCGTTATATGCCTATCCCTTTTTGCAACAGGCGGAGGCGGTTTTGAGCGTGACTATGCTCGGGATGGTGCGACATTTCCTGGACCTGTTCGGGGTGGTGGATGGTGCGCCCGACCTGGCCGGGGAGTTGGAACAAATGCGACAAAGGTTTTATGCAACCATAAGGGCTTCGTGGGCGTCACCCGGTGGGCCCGTCCCGCTGACAGAGGTGGGTAAGGTGGCGCGTGCCGCCGCAGCAACGGCCCTTCGCGTGGCGGACACGTTGTATCCTTACGGAGGCATGCGGATGATGCGTATGGGCACCGACATCAACCGGGTATGGAGGGATATTCATACCGCGAGCCAGCATACGTTGCTGTCGCCGTTACGTGATTAACCTTATTTTTGTCGCCCAAATGAAACGATTATGAAGCATGCGTATGTGTTCCCCGGGCAGGGTTCCCAATTCCCCGGGATGGGAAAGGCCTTATACGAAGGGCATACCCTGGCCAGGGATATGTTTGAGCAGGCCAATGACCTGCTGGGTTTCCGGATTTCCGATATCCTTTTCGAGGGTTCGGAAGAGGACCTGAAACAAACCCGGGTGACACAACCCGCCATCTTCCTGCACTCCGTGATCGCCTATGCGACCCTGGACCAACCCAAACCGGACATGGTCGCCGGTCATTCCCTGGGTGAATTCTCCGCCCTGGTGGCCGCAGGGGCCTTGTCTTTTGCCGACGGGCTTTTGTTGGTGGCGGCCCGTGCGGCAGCCATGCAAAAGGCTTGCGAGGTTCAGGCGTCTACGATGGCCGCGGTGCTGGCCCTTGACGACGAAAAGGTCGGGGACATCTGTGCGGCGGTGCAACAGGAAACAGGCGAAGTCGTCGTTCCCGCCAACTATAACTGCCCGGGTCAGCTGGTGATCTCCGGCAGCGTCAAGGGCATCGAAATTGCCTGCGAGCGCCTCAAGGCAGCCGGTGCCAAACGCGCGCTGGTGCTTCCTGTCGGAGGCGCGTTCCACTCACCATTGATGGCACCCGCCAAGGCCGAGTTGAATGCCGCTATCGCCCGGACAACGGTCAAAGCGCCGTCTTGCCCTGTGTATCAAAACGTGACCGCGGCCCCGGAAACGGACCCGGCCCGGATCAAACAAAACCTCGAAGACCAACTGACCGGCGCGGTCCGTTGGACGCAAAGCGTGGAAGCCATGGTGCGCGACGGCGCGACCCGCTTTACGGAAGTGGGCCCCGGTAAGGTTCTCCAGGGGCTGATCGCAAAGATCGCCAAGGGGGTAACTACAGACGGGGTACAGTAAGGTTGCAGTTGTGCCAGCCGGCCTCTATATCGGCGCCGTATTTCTTGTAGAATTGGATGGTGGGCTCGTTCCAATCAAGGACCTGCCAGGTCATACCCGAGAAGCCTTTCTCTTCGGTTTCCTGGATCAGGCGGTCGAAGAGCAGCCTTCCTGCGCCAAGGCCGCGTTTTTCATGCGTGACGATGAGGTCTTCGAGGTAAAGACGTTGTCCCCTCCAGGTGCTGTAGCGGATATAGTAAAGGGCGAAGCCGATGACATGGCCGTTCTCTTCGGCGACAAAAGCCCACCAGACGGGATGGGGCCCAAAGCCGCTGTCTTCCAGGTGGGAGAGGGTGGCGGTAATGGTACCGGGTGGTGCTTTTTCAAATTCAGCCAGCTCTTCGATCAGTTCCATTATACGCGGGCAGTCTTCGCGCGCCGCGTGGCGTATTGTCAGGCTCATAAGGCTTGTTCCAGGTCTGCGAGAATATCGGGGGCATTTTCGATGCCGACGCTCATGCGGATGAGGCCGTCGGTGATGCCATATTGTTCCCTTTTCTCCTTCGGAATACTAAAATGGGTCATGGAAGCGGGGTGACAAAGCAGGGTGTCGCAGGTACCCAGGGACACCGTGCGCGTGCACATCTTCAAACGGTTGATAAAGGATACGCCGGCCTGCAGGCCACCTTTCAGTTCGAAGCTGAGCATGCCCCCGTGCCTGCGCATCTGGCGGGCGGCGATGGCGTGCTCCTTGTGGGAAGCCAGTCCCGTATAATTAACGCGGGCAATGGCGGGGTGGCGCTCCAGATAGGCGGCGACGGCTTCGGCGTTGTCACAGTGGCGTTCCATCCGGAGTTCGAGCGTTTTCAGGCCGTTGATCAGCAGGAAGGCGTCGAAGGGGTTGGCGTTACCGCCCAGCAGCTTCAGGGTCTTGAAGACCGGTCCTTTCATGCGTTCGACGTCCCGCCCGAGCAGGATGCCGCCGATGGCGGTGCCATGCCCGTTGAGGAATTTGGTGGTGGAGTGCATGATGAAGTCCACGCCATACCGGAAGGGCTGCTGCAGATAGGGCGTAGCAAAAGTATTGTCGCAGGCGACAGGACAGTTGTAGCGCCGCGCCAGGGCCGTCAGCGCGGCGATGTCCACGCACTGCATGGTGGGATTGGCAGGCGTCTCCAGGTAGAGAAGGCGAATGGAAGGATCGCTTTTAAAAACGGCCTCCGCCTTATCCAGGTCGCGGAGATCGGTGATGACGGCGTCTACGCCCAGACCGGGGAGGAGGCCTTCCATCAGTTCCTGGCTACCGCCGTACAGCGAATAGTGAGACAAAATCTTGTCGCCTTTTTTCAGGACGGACAGCAACAGGGTACTGAGGGCTGCCATCCCGGACGCATGAAGAAGGCCTTTGACGCGGAGGGGCCCGCCATCGGGTCCCGTTAACCCAAAGGCTTCCAGCGCGGCAATCTTCTCTTCCGCTTCGGTAAAGGTGGGGTTGCCCCAGCGTGAATAGATGTACCCGTCTTCTTCCCCGCTAAAACGGCGCATACCCTGCTCCGCGCTTTCGTAGACGTAGGTGCTGGACGCATAGATGGGTACGAGGTGGGCGTAAGCTGAATTGGGCTCATGCCCGCTGTGGACGGCTGTAGAGCCGAAACCGGCGGGGTGGAAGGACGTGTCTGACATAAAAATCTTATTGCGGGGAATAGGCCCATTTCACCAGGATCGATCCCCAGGTGAAACCGCCACCAAAGGCGGCCAGTACGAGCAAATCCCCTTTTTTCAATTGTTGTTCGTAGTCCCAAAGACAAAGCGGAATGGTCCCGCCCGTCGTGTTCCCATAGCGTTGGATATTGATCATGACCTTCTCGGGGGCCAGGTCCATCCGGTGGGCCGTGGCGTCGATGATGCGCTTGTTGGCCTGGTGCGGGACAAGCCAGGCAATATCCTTTTCCGTGAGTTGGTTGCGTTCCATGATCTGGAAAGCGGCGTCGGCCATCTCCGTGACGGCGAATTTAAATACGGTCTTTCCTTCCTGGTAGGCGTAGTGCATGCGGTTGGTGACCGTGTCCACGGTGGCGGGGTGAAGGGAGCCGCCGGCCTTCATGTGAAGGTAGGGGGCGCCGCTGCCGTCGCTTTTAAGGATGGTATCCAGGACACCGAGCCCTTCGGTGTCGGGTTCCAGCAACACCGCGCCGGCCCCGTCTCCAAAGATGATGCAAGTGGCCCGGTCGGAATAATCAACGATCGCGCTCATTTTGTCCGCGCCGACCACGACGACCTTTTTGTAGCGGCCGGACTCGATGTACATAGCGCCCGTGCTCAGGGCGAACAGAAAACCGGAACAGGCGGCGCTGAGGTCAAAGCCCCAGGCATTCCTGGCGCCGATCTTGTCGCAAACCAGGTTGGCGGTGGAAGGGAAAACCATGTCCGGGGTAACGGTGCCGACAATCAGGCAATCGATCTCCTCCGGGGTTATGCCTCTTTTGGCGCAAAGCTCCCGGACTGCCGGGACGATCATATCGGAAGTAGCCAGTCCTTCACCCTTGAGAATTCTTCGCTCTTCAATACCGGTACGGGTCCTGATCCATTCGTCCGTCGTATCTACCATCTTTTCCAGTGCTGCGTTCGTAAGGCGGTATTCAGGTACATATCCTCCTACTGCCGTGATCGCGGCGGTGACTTTTTGCATAGAATCTGTTTAATCAATGACCTGTATATGAAAACAGGGATCAAAAGTAAGGAGAAATGGGGTATTTTTGACCTTTAAGCAAGGGCGCCGATATGATTGCTTATCTGAAGGGAATTTTTACGGTAAAGACACCCACAATGGTCCTCGTCGAGGTCCAGGGTATAGGTTACGAGGTCAATATCAGTCTGCACACCTATTCCAGGATACAAGGCCTGGAACAAGGGACCCTGCTTACGTGTCTCCTGATCCGGGAGGACGCACACATCCTCTATGGTTTTTCCGAGCAGGAAGAAAAAGACCTCTTCCAGCACCTGATCGGTGTTTCGGGTGTGGGTGCCGCTACCGCCCGCATGATGTTGTCCTCCCTTCCACCTTCTGAAATCACCCGCGCCATCATACAGGGGAACGAACCGCTCCTGGAACGGGTAAAGGGGATCGGCAAAAAAACAGCCCAGCGGCTTGTCCTGGAACTAAGAGACAAGCTGGGCAAAAAGGGAAGCCCGGTGCTCCCGGGGCCAGATATTCCCGCTTCGCTACACAATACGGCACAGGATGACGCGTTAAATGCACTTCTGGCCCTGGGAATAGCCCGTTCCGCCGCCGAAGGAGCCCTTCGAAAGGCGGTACAGGCGGAAGGAGAGGAGGCAGGGGTGGAAAACTTGATCAAGCGTGCCCTACAGGTCTTATAATATTTCGTGAAAAACAGCTTAGAGAATTTGACCCGTACACGACAGCACCTTGTCGTGTCCTTGTTGCTTATCACCTTTTTAACTTGCTTACCCAGCCTACACGCCTGGGCAGGCGGGCGTGAAAAATGGGCTCAACCAGACACGACTATACTGCCGGCTTCAAAGGATACCCTCCACTATCCTATTGAAGACAGGAGAGGGGACCCTTTTTCGGTGACTTCGCTTCCAGGGATCAACCTCCGCGACCCCTCCAACATCAGAGACTCCATCGTTTACGACCCTGTTACCAACCGTTATTTCATCTACGAAAAGGTGGGCAAGACCTATTACCGGATGCCGACCTCCTATACCTTCGATGAGCTCTTCAAGATTCTCAGCGACCAGTCGGAACGGGATTATTTCCAGCAGCGGGCGGACGCCCTTAGCGCGTTGAACCGGAACATCAACGACCCGAACCTGCAAATCCACCCCAGCTTTTTCAACCGTATTTTTTCCACCACCGGTATTCCCAAACTGGACTACAAAACCCAGGGGTTGATCGACGTCCAGGTGGGGTATATGGGTCAGCGCATCGACAACCCTACCTTACCGGAGCGGGCAAGGTCCAACGGCGGTTTCGACTTTAACCTGAACGCCAACGTCAACGTCAACGCCAGCATTGGCGACAAGCTGAAGCTGCCCATCCAATACAACACCCAGTCCTCCTTCGACTTCGAAAACCAGCTCAAGCTGGAGTACCAGGGGACGACCGACGACATCATCAAAAAGATCGAGGCGGGGAACATTAATTTCACAACCAAAAGCGCCTTGATCCCCAGCGTTCAATCCCTTTTCGGGATCAAGGCACAGTTGCAATTCGGGAAATTGTTCGTGACGGCGGCCATTGCCAACCAAAAGGCGGCCACCCAATCGATCACCCTCCAGGGGGGCTCCGCTTCCCAGACTTTCGACCTGAAATCCAGCCAGTACGACGTCAACCGGAACTTCCTGCTCGCCCAATACTTCGTCAACAACTTTAACAAGGTCATGTCCACCGCCCCGGTCGTCACCTCCCAGGTCAACATCCTGCGGCTGGAAGTCTGGGTGACCAACCGCCAGGGTGCATCCCTGAACAACCGCATCGTGGTGGGGCTGGCGGACCTGGGGGAAAACCAACCGTCCAATACGGCGGTGGTCCATTCGCTGACCACATCGCCCTTCCCGTCAAACGGCGCCAACAGCCTATACGGATCGGTTACCTCGAACACTGCTTTCCGGGATGTCACGAGGGTCGGCAGCCAGTTACAGTCCCTGGGCCTCAGCCAGGTCACGGACTATGAGCAGGTGTATGCACGCAAGCTGAATACGTCGGAATATTACTTTAATCCCAATGCCGGTTTTATCTGTGTCAACACCCAGCTCCAGCCCAACGACGTGCTGGCGGTGGCGTACCAGTATTCCTACAACGGGAAGGTGTACCAGGTAGGGGAATTCTCGACGGACGTGACTCCCGATACTTCTGCGTCCAATGCCGGGAACCAGCAGACCCTTTTCCTGAAGCTGCTCAAGGCGACCGCACCCCGGCCCGCCCTGCCGATCTGGAACCTGATGATGAAGAACGTCTATTCACTGGGAAGCGGAACGCTCCAGCAACAAGGTTTTGTACTGAACGTGCTGTACGACCAGCCGGGTGGAGGCGCCAAGACTTATGTTCCTTTCGGGGATGCCAGCCAGAAGGGGGTACCCCTGATCAGCGTGTTGGGGTTGGACCGGCTCAACAGCAACAACGATCCCCAACCGGATGGGGTATTTGACTTTATCCCCAACTTTACCGTCCTGCCCCAGTTTTCCAAGATTATCTTTCCCGTGCTCGATCCTTTCGGCAAGGACCTGGCGTCGCGCATCTATCAAACCATCCCGCCCAACGTCCGGGATACACTTTTTTATACCCTGTATGATTCTTTACAATGGGTCGCCCAGCAGTCGCCGCAACTGGATCGCTTCGAATTGAAGGGCTCCTTTAAGGGGACGTCTTCCAATACGGTCAGCTTAGGTGCCTTCAACATACCGCCCGGTTCGGTCGTGGTCACATCGGGTGGGACGACCTTGAAGGAGAACCAGGACTACCTCGTCGACTATAACCAGGGGCAGGTCAAGATCATCAACCAGGCGATCCTGAACTCCGGGGTGCCGGTCAACGTGTCTTATGAAAACAACGGATCGTATGGTCTCCAGCAGCGGAACTTCATGGGGTTGCGGTTTGACTATATGGCCATCAACAAGCCCAACAAACAGCTTGCGCTCGGGGCCACTTTCGAAAAACTGGCGGAAAGACCCTATTATATAAAGGTGCAATACGGGGAAGACCCCATCGACAACGCCATGCTCGGCGTGGACGCCAACTATAAATCGGACTTCCCGCGGATGACGAAATGGCTGAACAACCTTTACCAGACGACCGCGCCCTCCACCATACAGGCCCAGGGTGAAATCGCCAAATTGATCCCGGGGCACCCGCCCCAGATCGGGAGGGGCTCCAGCGGGGCGGTGTACATCGACGACTTCGAGGCTTCTTCCAGCGGCGTGGACCTGAGGTTCCCGTTCACCAGCTGGGCAACGGCCAGCACGCCCTATGGCGCCGTAAACGTTTCAAACGGGAGCCTTATGTTCCCCGAGGCCGGGCTCAACGACAACCTGGATTATGGAAAGAACAGGGCACGCATGGCCTGGTATAATATTGAGACCACCCTCCAGGACCCGAACAGCACCAATAACCCGGTCAGGGGTAACATCGCCTCCCTCTCCGATTCCCGGACGAGGGCCCTGTCCTACCAGGAGCTTTTCCCTCAGCAGACCACCGACATCGGGCAGAACCAACTGGTGTCCTTCGACATGGCGTACTATCCGTTCCAGCGTGGTCAATACAATTTCGACGCCGCCCAGGGGGACGTAGACGTCAATGGGAACCTGACCAACCCGAAAAGCCGCTGGGGGGGGATCATGCGTTCCCTGGACCAGACCGACTTCGAAACCGGAAACATCGAGTACATCGAATTCTGGCTGCAAGACCCATACGCGATGGACGTCTCCGGTGCCTCTCCCGACAGCGGACGCCTTTATTTCAACCTGGGGAACATCAGTGAGGACATCCTTAAGGACGGTAAGCACTCTTTTGAAAACGGCCTGAATACGCCGGCCAACCCCGCCCCTGAAGACACATCGGTCTGGGGGAAGGTACCCCGCAACCCGATCCAGATCACCAATGCCTTTAGCAATGACCCCGGGGAACGGCCGTTCCAGGATATAGGCCTCGACGGGATCAACGATACGGCCGAGCAAATACTGCATCAACCTTATCTGAACGCGCTCCAACTCCGGGGTGTCAGCCCCGCGGCCCTGCAAGCGGCCACCGCGGACCCGTCTTCCGACGACTATGTGCACTACAGGGATGCACGCTATGATGCCTACAACGCCAGCATCCTGAACCGGTACAAGCTCTATAACAATACGGAAGGGAACTCCCCCGTCGTCAACTCCAACGCCACCTATTCCACGGCAGCCACGCTTTACCCGGACAACGAGGACCTTAACGGGGACAATACCATGAATACGGATGAGGAGTACTTTCAGTACCACGTGGACCTGCAACGGCCTAGTAGTCTGCGCATGCAGGTGGGAACAAACTTTATCACCGACAAGCGCAACGTCACGGTCACCCTGGCCAATGGTAATTCCAAGACCGAGGTTTGGTACCAGTTCCGCATACCCGTGGAGTCGTATGAAACAAAGGTGGGCAACATCCCCGACTTCACGTCTATCCAGTTCATGCGGATGTACATGACCGGCTTCTCGGACACCGCGGACGTCCTGCGTTTTGCGGAGCTTGAATTGGTCCGTAACCAGTGGCGCCAGTTTAACTACAATGTAGACTCCAGCGGTCAATACGAACCTATATCGAATACGACGACGACTTTTAATATCACGGCCGTCAATATCGAACAAAACGACCAACGCACTCCCATCCCTTACGTGATACCCCCCGGTGTCCAGCGGCAGCAGACCCTCAGTTCCAACAACGTGACCCTGCTCCAGAACGAACAGTCCATGAGTTTGCAGATCTATAACCTGCAGCCTTCGGACGGACGTGCGGTCTATAAGACGACCAGCCTCGACCTGCGGCGGTACAAACGTATGCAGATGTTTCTCCACTCGGAAGCGGCGCAGGGCCTCCTGCTTCAAAACGGTCAGACCTCCGCCGTCATCCGTATCGGGCAGGATTTCGTCAACAACTTCTACGAGATAAAAATACCGCTGCAGGTTACCCCGCAGAATGGGAGTTATCCCGACACCGCCGTCTGGCCGACGGCCAACAACCTCGACGTCATGCTGGACGACCTGGTGCAGCTAAAATTGCGCAGGGGAAGCCGGCCCGTGACCACGAAGTATACGGAAGCCCTGTCGACAGGCGTCACCTATTCCGTGATGGGGGTACCCAACCTGGGACAAGTGAGCGGGATACTGATCTCCATCCAGAACAACAGCAGTAGCGTTGTCTCCACCGAAGTCTGGGTGGACGAACTCCGGCTCACCGAATTGGACGAGAAGGGCGGATACGCCGCCCAGGGTAGGGTGGACGTGCAGCTTGCCGACCTCGGCCACATCAGCGCGTCGGGTAGTATCAAGACCGTAGGCTGGGGAACCATCGATCAAAGCATAGAAGAGCGGTCCCTATCGACGACGACCCAGCTGGACATCTCTTCGACCCTGGAGCTTGGTAAACTCCTCCCCAAAAAGGCGGCGATCTCCGTGCCCTTCTTTGCGGACTATTCCCAGGCCGTCAGTACGCCCAAATACGACCCCTTTGACGAGGACGTGCAGCTGAGCGAAAAGCTCAGCCAGGTGTCCGGCAAACACGCCAAGGACTCGATCAAGAACTATGCGGTCGAGGTACAACAGATCAGTACCATCAATTTTACAAATGTCAAAAAACTAAAAACCGGGGGTAAGAAGCCAAAGCTGCTGGATATTACCAACTTTGACTTTAGTTTTTCGTTTACGGAGAGCAAACACCACAGCCCTACCTTGTCGGAAGACTTCCTAAAGAAATACTACGCGGGTATCGGGTATACTTATAATGGTCAGCCCAAATTCTGGACGCCTTTCAAAAAGATAAAGTCCAAGTCGCACTGGCTGGACATGGTCAAGGATTTCAACCTGAACGGCCATCCCACGTTGCTCCTTTTCCGGGAGGATGTCAACCGGCAATTCGGTGCCCAGCAGGCCAGGAATATCCTTGTGCCCGGGGTCACCGACTCGAACGTTTACCAGATCCCGGAAACCTACAACAAGTATTTCACCATTGCCAAGACGTACGGCCTGGGTTGGGACTTTACCAAATCCATCAACGTGTCCATCCAGGCCCTGGACAGTGCGCGTGTGGATGAACCGGACGGCCGCATCAACAACGGCCATAAAAAGGACAGCGTATGGCGCAATTTCTTCAAGGGGGGGCGCAACACGATGTGGCGGCAGTCGACAAACATCACCTACACGTTGCCCACGCTCAAGTTGCCCTTGATCGACTGGACCAATATATCCGTGGGGTATAGCTCGATGTACCAATGGACGGCGGCCAGCCAGTTGCAGCAGGAACTCGGGCTCAACTACGGGAATACCATCCAGAACTCTTCCTCGCGGAATCTTAAGGTGACCATGGATATGCGCAAGCTGTATGACAAGCTGCACTTCTTCCGGGACATGGACCGCCTGGACGCCGCGACGGCCACACCCGCTCCGCCCAAGCGCGATACGGCCAGCGCCAAATCGAAACGGCCGCCCTCACAACCTCCGGGACCCAAGGTGTCGCGCCTTGCCCAGAACAAGGCCGCGCAATTCTTCGGGCGCATCCTTACCGCGGTGAAGATGGTGGGCATCGACTATTCCGAAAACTATTCGACCTACCTGCCCGGGTTTACGGACAGCGCCGTCGCCTTTGGTGGGGACTGGAAGACGGGGGCACCCGGTCTGCCCTTTGTGTTCGGTGCCCAACCCAATGCCGCCTGGCTGGAAAATGCCGCCTATAAAGGATGGCTGACCAGGGATACGTCCTTTAACCAGATGCTCAACCAAAGCTTCCAGCAAACGCTGAATGCCAATGCTACCCTGACCCCCTTCCGGGACGTAACCATCGACCTGACCATCAGCAAGTCTTTTCAAAAGAGCTATTCGGAACTGTTCAAGGACACCCTGGGCAACGGCGACTTCTCCCACCTGACGCCCTACGCCAGCGGTGGTTTTACCGTGTCCTATATCGCGCTGAAAACCTTGTTCAAGCCGTTTAACCCGAACGTGACGTCCCAGACCTTCCTGAACTTCCAAAACTACCGGACCGCGTTGTCCAAACGCCTGGGCATGGAAAACCCGTACAGCCTGGGTTATTTCCCGACAGGAGGATACTACTTAGGATACGGTCAATATGCGCAGGATGTGCTGGTCCCTGCCTTTATCGCCGCCTATACCGGCCAGGATCCCAATAAGATTGCCCTTTTAGGTCAACAAAACAAAAACATCAAGACGGACCCCTTCGCTGGCTACAAACCCATGCCCAACTGGAAGATCACCTACAACGGGTTGACGCGTATCCCCGCCATCGGTGACCTTTTTAGAAGCATCACCCTGACCAATATTTATACAGGCAGCCTGGCGATGAATGGCTTTGGCACCAACCTGACCTATGACGACCCCATGGGGTACGGATGGCCGGGATTTATCGATACGATCTCGCACAGTTTTGTGCCCTTCTTTTACGTACCCAATACGACGATTACCGAACAGTTTAACCCGTTGATCGGGATCGACGCCACCACCAAAACCGGGGCGAACATCCACTTCAGCTATGTCAAAGGGCGGTCGGTGAGCCTTAGCCTGGTGGACTACCAGGTGAGTGAAGTCCATAATTCCGGCTTCACGCTGGGCGGGACGTATCGGAAGAAGGGGATCGTGCTGCCCTTCAAGGTGCCTTTCACCAGCAAGGATACCCATCGCCTGGACAACGACCTGACCTTTAAGCTGGACCTCAGCATCCTCAACAACTCCACCTCCAACAGCGTCCTGGACCAAAACCTGACCACGCCCGTGGCGGGGAATAAGACGATCAAGATCCAACCCGCGGTGGACTATGTGATCAGCAAGAAGGTCGACGTGCGGTTGTATTATGACCGCACGCGGATCATCCCGTATATATCTTCGTCGCCGCCGTCGAGCTTAACGCGGATGGGATTTGAGTTTAAGATCAACCTGGCGCAGTAGCTAAGGGCGCCACAGGCGCCCTGCCCGAAGGGCCATCATTAGCGGTGTTGCGGCGGCGGCCTAAATTGTCCGCTTAGGCCGCCGCCGCAACACTACTTTCTATACATGTACATGGAGTTCGCCTGTTGCGTACACGTCAGCACAAGATCATTGATGCAGACGTGCGCGGGCAGCGTGGTCGTATAGTAGATCACGTCCGCCACGTCTTCGGCCACCAGGGGCTCGATACCGGTATACACCGAGTCGGCGGTCGCCTTGTCGCCCTTGAAACGGACCATGGAAAACTCGGTCTCCACCGCACCGGGATGGATAGCCGTCACCTTGATGCCGTGTCTGAGCAGGTCGATCCGCATGGCCTGGCTTAAGGCACCCACCGAGAATTTGGTGGCGCAATAGACATTCCCTTTTTCATAGACTTCCTTACCCGCGGTGGACCCTAAGTTGATGATATGGCCTTTCCCGCGGGCGGTCATAAAAGGAAGGACGGCCCGGGTGACGTACAAAAGCCCTTTAACGTTCGTATCGATCATGGTCTCCCAGTCGTCCATCGAGGCTTCATCAAAAAAGTCACGGCCAAGGGCCAGCCCCGCATTGTTGACCAGCACGTCGATGTTTCTCCATTCGGGAGGGAGCGACCCCAGTGTGTCTGCAACCGCCTGTTTGTCCCGCACGTCGAGGACCAGCGGCAGGATGTGGTCGCCCTTCAGCGCTTCCAGCCTGTCGGCCCTTCTCCCGGTGACGATCACGTCATATCCTTCCGAGGCGAACTTTTGAACACAAGCGGCACCGATGCCGGAGGTGCCCCCTGTAACGAGAACGATCTTATTCATAAGTTGTCATTGTTTATACACATAAGCCAGGTATTCCAAAAGGATCCTGCCCGAGGCTTCACGGGCTTCCCACATACCCATGTGGGCGGTGCCCGCGAGGATGTGAAAAAATGTCGTGGGTGCCAGGGCTGCCTGGCGAAGGCTGTCGGCCAGCGGGACCGCATTGTCTTGCGCGCCCGCGATCAGGAGTACCGGTACGGTGCTGCCGGTCAAAACGTGGGTGCGGTCCGGCCGTTGAAGCATCGCTTCGTAGTAACCTATAAGAGCCTCAGGCTGGAAGTGATCGCCTCTTTGCAGGAGGGCGGTTACCTCGCCGGCGTGCGTTGCCTTAAAGGCGTCCGCAAACAGGTTGGGCGTCGATTGTTTGATAAAAAGGGCCGCGCCGTTTTCGCGGATAAACGCCTGCCCCCGTTTGCGCGTTTGTATTTTCTCCGGTGTATCGGCAAAGGCGGTCGAGTGGAAAAGCCCAAGACCGGCCACGAAATCAGGGTAGGCTTCGGCAAAGGCGAGCGCCACATAGCCGCCCATCGAATGACCGATGACCACGGCGCGGTCGATGCGCTCATGGACCAGGAGGGTATGGAGCAGGCCGGCAAAGGATTCCATGGAGGGCTCGCCGGCGCCGGGAGGCTCGCCGGGTCCAAGGGGTGACAACCCGCTCCCCGGCCAGTCGGGCGCGATCACCCGGTAGTGAGGCGCGAGAAGGGCCACCTGGTGTTTCCACAGGGTGCTGTCTTCGGCAAAGCCATGTAACAGAACGACCACGGGACCCTTGCCGGTGTCCTCGTAGGTGAGGGGTGTGTGGCTTAGTGTTTTTTCCATACCCGTTTTTTGACGCGTACAAAAATACCGGTGGCCAGCGCGATCACCGTCCAGGCCAGTGCCAGGAAGCTCAGCCAGTCGCCTATTTGCACAAACAGCGTTTTTCCCTCCAGGGGAGGAACGTGCATTTTGATCACCGAGGCCACGTCATAGGGTTGTGCCTGATAGACCTGGCCCAGGGGGTCGATAAAACAGGAGATACCGGTGTTGGCGCTCCGGGCTACCCAGCGCCTCGTCTCGATCGCCCGGAGCCGCGCGTATTGCTGGTGCTGACGGTAACCCTGGGTATCCCCCCACCAGCCGTCGTTGGTGATGATGGTGAGGATATTGGCCCCGTTCCGGACATAACCGGTCACGTAAGCGCTATAGATGCTTTCATAGCATATAATGGGGCCAGCCCGGTATCCCGCGGGGGAACGGGAAAAGACGGTCCGTTCCGTACCGCGGCCAAGAGTGCCGCTGGCACCGCCCATGTCCAGTGAAAATTTCTCCAGGAATCCAAACAACCAGGAATAGGGAACAATCTCGGCCCCGGGAACGAGTTTGCCTTTGTGGTAATATTCGATGCCCTGGCCCGTATCGAGCTGGAGGGCGGTGTTGTATTCTTCATAGTGAATGCCGGTGGCGGGATCGATCCGCATGGCGGGGGTGCTGGTGTCGGCGGGCAGTCTCCGCTCCCCCGCAAGACCGGTCACGAGGCGGATACGAGGATGTCTTTGCAGAAAGTCCCTGAGGGGTTGCAACACGGGGACGTGCCAGAAGCGCGATTCGTCGACTTCGAAGGGGATGGCCGTCTCCGGCCAGACGACAAGGCTGGTCGTCGTGTCAATGAGCGAATCGCTCAGGGTGATGAGCTTTTGCAACTGTTGGATTTCCGTACCCGACTCGAACTTTTCATTGTACGGGTCGATGTTGGGCTGGACGACGACAACGTCGGGTCCGTTCAGGGGGACGGCTTTCAAACCGGACCGGTAAAACCGGATACCGGTGGAGACGACAAGGGGCACGGCCAGGGCGAGCGCTACGGTCCTCCAGGAACGGAGACGGGCAACGCCTGTTTGTAAAGCCCGGAAGACGAGCATGTTGACCACCCATACCCAAACCGTTCCCCCGGAGGTGCCTGTCCACTCATACCATTGTACCCACCGGGGCTGGCCCGCAAAGACGTTGCCTAAGGTGAGCCACGGCCAGCTCAGCTCCCATTGGAGGTGGATGTACTCGAAAGCCAGCCAATAGGCGACGAGGGAAATGTACCCCGCCGTCTGGCCAAACCTTCTTTTGGTTTTCCAATACCCGATCCAGGGAACGGACATGACCAGGGCGTTGAGCACATTGGCCATGACCCCGCTGACGGGTACGGTGGTGTTGCCTACCCACCAGGTCGTGGCGGCATTCCAGAGGAGCAGGCTAAGGTAGGTCCATCCCCAGAACCTCAGGAGACGGGTGCTCCTTGCTTCCAGCGCGAGGAGGGGTACCCAGGCTACAAAGACCAGAAAGGTCAGGGGAGAGGTCGGCCAACAGGCCCATAACAAGACACCCGATATTACTGAGAGAAATACCGGGTGTTGCCAAAAGCTGCTCTTATGCATATCCTTAGCGATGATAATTGGGTGCTTCTTTGGTGATTTCCACGTCGTGGGCGTGGCTTTCTTTCATGCCGGCATTGGTGATCTTGACAAAGGTGGCCTGTTGAAGGGCTTCCATATTTGCCGCCCCGCAATAACCCATTCCCGCCCGGAGGCCACCGGTAAACTGCTGGACGACCTCCGTCAGGAAACCTTTATAGGGAACCCTGCCTTCGATGCCTTCGGGCACCAGTTTCTTAATGCCGTCTTCCACATCCTGGAAGTAACGGTCCCCGCTGCCTTGTTGCATGGCGCCGATGGAACCCATACCCCTGTATTGTTTGAACTTTCTGCCCTCATAAATGATGGTTTCGCCGGGGCTTTCTTCCGTCCCCGCAAAGACGCTGCCCATCATCACGACGTCGGCACCGGCGGCCAGCGCCTTCACCATGTCGCCCGTGTACCGGATGCCACCGTCGGCGATCACCGGGATGCCGAGTGGTTTGAGGGCAGACGCGGCTTCCATGATGGCCGTGAGCTGGGGAACACCGGTCCCGGCGACAATGCGGGTCGTACAGATAGAACCGGGGCCTATCCCGACCTTGACGGCATCCGCTCCGGCTTCCGCGAGGGCTTTTGCCCCTGCAGCGGTCCCCACGTTGCCGGCGATGACCTGCAACTTCGGAAACGACTTCTTCAAGGTGCTCAGGGCTTCCATGACCCCCCGGGAATGGCCGTGGGCACTGTCCAGGCAAACCACGTCCACCCCTACATGTTGCAAGGCGGCGGCACGGTCGAGCATATCCGCAGTAATGCCGAGTGCGGCCCCGGTCAGGAGACGCCCGTAGGTATCTTTTACGGCGTTGGGATGGCTTTGCACCTGGAGGATGTCCCTGTAGGTGATCAGCCCCACCAGGGTGCCGTCGTTTTTGATCACGGGGAGTTTTTCAATCTTATGGTGCCTCAGGATGACGGCCGCACCCTTGAGGTCGGTGCCCTCAGGGGCGGTGATGAGGTTTTCAACGGTCATCACTTCACGGACCTTCCGGCGTGTATCCTCTTCGAAGCGAAGGTCTCTGTTGGTCAGGATACCTGACAGCTTACCGACATTATCGACGATGGGTATGCCCCCGATCTTATTCTCCTTCATCAACCGGAGGGCGTCTCCTAAGGTGGCGTCCTCGTGAAGGGTAATCGGGTCGATGATCATGCCGCTCTCGCTGCGTTTGACCTTTCTGACCTGTTCCGCCTGTCTGTCAATGGGCATATTCTTGTGGAGAATCCCGATCCCTCCTTCCCTGGCGAGGGCAATGGCCAGGTTGGCTTCGGTGACCGTATCCATGGCTGCGGACAGCATGGGTACGTTGATGGTGATGTTGCCCGTAAGCCTGGAGCGGATGTCCACTTCCCGGGGAAGAACCTGGGAATAGGAAGGCATCAGGAGCACATCATCGAAGGTCAGACCTTCACCAAAAAACCTGGAATGGAGAGAATCCGTGTCGGAGGGAATATTTATTGTCGCCATGTGCAAAGGTATGGTAAAATAGGTATACGAGCCAAATGAGGGGCTTGCTGGCGGTCAGAAGATAAGCCTGTAGCGGTTTCCAGGGAGAGCCTCTATGGCCTGTTCTAACTCCAGCTCAAGGAGGCGTGCCGCCAGCTCCGCGGAAGATAACCCGGTACGCTCCAGGAGCTCGTCCAGGTGGATACTGTCTCTGTCCCGTAGAAGGTCCAGGAGGGGATGAATGCTTGTCACCGGTTTGGTCTTGGGTGTAGGTGTTTCCCAGCCCAACATCCGCGCGATGTCTGCACCCCCGGTCACAAGGGCCGCGACGTTGTCGCGGACAAGGGCGAGGCATCCCTGGCTACGGCCGTCTG
This sequence comes from Dinghuibacter silviterrae, assembly GCF_004366355.1. NCBI lineage: Bacteria > Pseudomonadati > Bacteroidota > Chitinophagia > Chitinophagales > Chitinophagaceae > Dinghuibacter > Dinghuibacter silviterrae. The sequence continues at coordinate 45,908 of NZ_SODV01000002.1, forward strand.
TGACCCTTCCCGGAAGGGCGAAAACCTCGCGGTGATACCCCTTGGCCAACTCTGCGGTAATCAGGCTTCCGCCTTGCGAACGGGATTCGACGACGACCGTAGCCACTGCCATACCGGCGATAATGCGGTTCCGCATGGGAAAATGAAATGTTTCGGGACCCTGATCCTGTCGATATTCGGTAAGCAGACCGCCTTTGTCAAGCATCGATGCGGCCAGCAAGCGGTTGCCTTCGGGGTAGATCCTTTGTAAACCGTGTCCCAGGACGCCGACGGTGGGCAGGCCGTTATCCAGAGCCGCCCGGTGTGCCCAGGTGTCGATCCCATCCGCTAGTCCACTGACGATAAGGACGTCGCAGGAAGCCAGTTCCCCGACCAGCGACCGCACCATCTGTTGGCCATAAGAACTCGGTGTCCGGGTACCTACAACGGCCAATATGCGTTGATGGTTGAGATCCGCAATGCCCTTGTAATACAATATGGGAGGGGCGTCGGAGCATTCAAGAAGCTGCGCGGGATACCTCGGGTCCCCCGGACAATATATCCCGATGTTGTGTTTCCTGGCGAATGTAAATGTGCGATCCACCGCTTTAAAATTGTCAAATTCCGGCAGGAGGCCCGAACGGAACACGGCAGCGGCCGAGGAAAAATGGTCGAGCAGTTGCCGGTGCCGCCGCGGCCCGATGCCGGGAACCATGGTCAGCGCGACCCGGTAATACAATTCGTCTTCCGGAAGCATAGCCCCCAAAGAACGCGTCTTAATTGGAAACAACCGACAATTCCGTCCGGCGGTTGAGTGCCCTGCCGGCTTCGGTCGCATTGTCGGCGATGGGGTGGGTGGCCCCATACCCCTTGGCGGCCAATCGATAAGGGGCCACGCCGTGGGTCATGAGGTAATTGATCACGGAAATCGCGCGGGCGTTGGACAGTACCATATTATCCTTATCCTGTCCCACATTATCGGTATGCCCGCTGATCTGGATCTTGAGCGTGGGGTTTTCCTTCATCAGCGACACCACCTCTTCGAGCTCGACGATGGATTCGGGTTTCAGGTCGAACTTCTTCGTGTCGAAAAAGATATTTTTCAGCACGATGGCGGCGCCCGTTTCCAGGGGTTGTAACGGGATATCGACCTCGTAGGTGGAGTCAGGCGCTTTTCCGGTAAAGTCGAAATGGGCGGAGTAAAAAAGATACCCTTTCCGGTGGACGCTAAAGGCATATTCCTTGCCCACGGGCAGGGTGATGAGGTAGTTTCCCTCTTCGTCCGTCTGCGCCCGGGCGATGGCCTGGCCACCGTGCAGGTCGGTGAGGTCGACGCCGGAGGGCAAGCCTTCCCTGGTCTTTTTGTCAAAAACTTTACCCTTGACCCAAAGCGTCCGGAAGGGGCGGATGCTGTCCCTCACTTCGAAAGTATAGATGTCAAGACCACCCCGGGTATCGCTTCTGTCGGCGGCGTAGTAAGCCGTTTTGCCGTCGGCGGCGATCGTCAGCGCGCCTTCATTGTCGATCGTATTGATGGGGTATCCCAGGTTCATGGGTTTGCCCCAGTGTCCCGTGGAGTCCTTGCGCACGACAAAGAGGTCGGTGCCTCCATAACCGGGAAGACCGTTGGACGTGAAATAAAGGGTCTGGTTATCGGCATGTATGAACGGGCAGCTCTCGTCTCCTTTTGTATTGATGTTGGTCCCCAGGTTTTGGGGATTGCCCCAGGCGCCGTTGGGCAGGCGGTGGCTGACCCAGATGTCGCTCCCTCCAAAACCGCTGGGGTCGCGGGCTGCAAAATACAGGTCGCGTTTGTCGGGGGAAAGACTGGGTTGTGATTCCCAGAATTCGGTATTGATGGGCTCGCCAATATTCATCGGCGTAGACCACCCTTGTTTGGTGCGCAGGGCGTAGTAAATATCACAGCTGCCAAAGCCATCCGGCCGGTTGCAACCGGTGAAGACGAGCATTTTGCCATCCTGGGAAATATTCTGGGCGCCCTCGTTGTCGGGGGTATTGATGTCGCCTTCCAGGGGTCTGGCGAGGCTCCATTTGCCGTCGGGCCCCCGGTGGCTTTCATAAAAGTCCTCGTTGTTGCCGTTGACGTTGCGGGTAAAAATGAGGGTATTCCCGTCCAGGGTAAGCGACGGGAGGTATTCCGATGCCCGGGTATTGACGCTGTCCCCTAAGTTAACGGGGGCAAAAACATAATTGGACAAATGCTGTTCCTTCGCCATGTCCAGGGCAAACTGGTAGGTCCGTTGGCGGTACATCGCGGCGCCCTGTGCGCGGTCGTTGAGGTGGGGGATGGTCAGGTAACGGGTGACGGCCTGCAGGGCTCCCTGGAAGTCTCCGGTTCCGGCCAGGGAAATGGAGTAGGGGAGGTCCATGTCGAAGAAATAAGCCGTGTCCATGGACCGGGCCTTATTGTATTCCGCCACCGAGGATGTGTAGTCTTTTATATCGGCGTATATGCCCGCTTTGGTCAGGTGGGCGTTGATATAGCTGCTGTCTATGTCGAGGGCCCTGTCGAGGTATTCGAGGGCCTTTTTCCGGTCGTTATTGGTAGATAACTCGTTGAGGGCCATGTTGTACCAGTCTACAGCCTTCCGGTTGACCCTGTCGGGATCGTAGGTTTGTTGTGCGTGGGCGCCGGCGAAAACCGACCAGTAAAGTATAAAAATGAGCAGGGATTTCATCAGGGGACGTGAATGAATTTGTGAACCTGGGCGGAAAGGGTCCATTGAGGGTTGGCCTTTATATAGTCTACGATCAGGGGGGTCATTTCTTCGGCCCGGCTCCATTCCGGTTGCAGGAAAAGACGACACTCAGGGGAGACAAGGGCGGCATAGCGGGTCGCCCATTCGAAGTCGTGCCGGTTGTACACGACGACTTTAAGCTCATCGGCCTTCCCGGTTACTTCCGGCAGGGGCGCCTTGAACTTTTTGGGAGACAGGCAGATCCAATCCCATTCCCCGCTGAGGGGAGATGACCCCGAGGTTTCGATATGGGTCCGGAACCCGGCCTGGCGGAGGGCCTTTGTCAGGGGACCGCAGTCGTGCATCAGGGGTTCGCCCCCCGTGACCACCGCGATGCGCCCGGGTTGGGCCGCCGCTTCATGCACCAGGTCCCCGACGCTGCGCAACGGGTGCCGGGCGGCATCCCAGCTGTCTTTGACGTCGCACCAGACACAACCGACGTCGCATCCCCCCAGGCGGATGAACCACGCGGCACGGCCCTGGTAGGCGCCTTCACCCTGGAGGGTGTAGAACGACTCCATCACCGGCAAAAGAACCGAAGTGTCTGCTGTGGCGATCATGGGGCAAAGGTACCGAATCCCCGGGGACTTCACGGCTTTGTGCGCCCCAGGTACGCCAGGTACGTGTTTTTCATCAGTGCTGCCCGGGTCATGGGACCCACGCCACCAGGCACCGGGGTAATATAAGAGGTGTGGGGTGCTACGTTATCAAAATCCACATCCCCCTTCAGGGAGAAACCGCTTTTTTTCGAAGGATCGGAGACCCGGGTGGTGCCCACGTCGATGACAATGGCGCCCGGTTTAACCATTTCCGCGGTCACGAAACCGGGTTTGCCCAGGGCAGCCACAACGATATCTGCTTGAAGACAAAGTTCTTTTATATTGGGTGTTGCGGAGTGGCAAAGGGTAACGGTACAGTTGCCGGGATAGGTGTTCCTACTCAAGAGTATGCTCACCGGTGTCCCTACGATGCCGCTCCGGCCGATGACCACGGCGTGCTTGCCTTTTGTCTCGATTTTGTAGTGCTCCAGGAGCATCAGGATCCCGAAGGGTGTGGCGGAAATGAAGGTGGGCAAGCCCCCGACCATCCTGCCGACACTTTCGGGGTGAAACCCGTCCACGTCCTTGGCCGGGTCGATGGTGTCGATCACCTTGTCCGGGGAAATGTGTTTGGGCAGCGGGAGCTGAACAATGATGCCATCAATTTCGGAGTCCTTATTCATCCGCCGGATTTCGGCCAGCAATTCGTTTTCTTGAATACTTGATGGAAACCTTTGGAGCGTCGATCCAAAACCGATCTCTTCGCAATCCTTTACTTTGGCGGCGACATACGTTTCACTGCCGCCATCATTGCCTACCAGGATCGCGGCCAGGTGCGGTGCCCGCATTCCTTTGTCCGTCAGTTCTTTAACCTTTTGAGCCAGGTCGTCCCGTACTGCCTGGGAAACCAGTCTTCCGTCGATTTTTTGCATGGCGCGAAGGTACGGGCTTTGCGTGAAAAAATGCGTATTTCAAAATTCTTGAAAACCCAGCAAAATAAAGTATCCTAGAAGAAACCGATGGACATAAATGCAGCATATTAATTAACTGGATTGTCTATTCAGGAGACGGTATTAACATATTTTTACGTTTTTATTTTTTTGACCTAAAACATCAGAGATTATGAGAGATCCATTGTATCCTCCCAACGGGGGCTTTTTGTCTTGCCCCAAACTCCACTACACTGATAGACAGTTTCTCCAACACCAAAAAACGAATGTCGTATGAGAAAAACACTACTGCTGGGGGCACTGTTGCTGTGCTCCTTATGGACGTTTGCCCAAACCAGACTGCTGCAAGGCCGGGTGACCGATGACCAGGGGCAGCCCGCCGCCTTTGCTTCCGTTCAGCTTAAAAGAAACCATAAAGGAGTAGCCGCCGACGCGGATGGTCGCTTTTCCATTTCGGTAAAAGCCGGGGATGTGCTGGTCATCAGCGGGACCAACATCACCTCCAAGGAAATTACCGTTGGCGACGAACCCAGCCTGAATATCGTCATCAGCCACAAAAGCACGACCATGACCGAAGTGGTCGTGACCGCGCTCGGCCAGACGCAAGCAAAGGCCAAGATCGGTTACGCCACACAAACGTTTAACACAGCCGCCATCAACAAAAACGGTGTCACCGGCGCTTTGGACGGATTGGAAGGAAAGATAGCCGGGGCAGAAATCTCCAATACCGGTGGACCCGGTTCTTCCACCAAAGTGGTGTTGAGGAGCTATGGGGTCATTTCCGGCGGCGATAACCAGCCCTTGTATGTCGTCGATGGGGTGCCTATGAGCGATGCCATCTTCTCCGGCAATACGACCGGAACAGACGGGGCCGACTATGGCAACGGGATGAACAATATCAATCCCAATGATATAGAAACCATCACGGTGCTAAAGGGTACGGCGGCATCCTCCCTGTACGGGAGCCTTGCGAAAAACGGCGCCATCATGATCACGACAAAGAGGGGTAGGGCAGGGAAGCTGAAAGTCGAATACAGCGGGTCCTTCAATATGAGCCAGGCCGGTAAGCTGCCCACCTACCAGGACGAATTCGGACAGGGTTGGGGCGGCGTCATGGTGCTGGATGAAAACGGCAGTTGGGGGCCCAAATACGATGGCACCATCCGGCCTTGGGGATCGATCGTGAACGGGAAGCAACTGAGCAAGCCCTTTGTGGCCATTAAGAATCCCTTGCGGCAGTTTTATGTCACCGGGCACGAATACAATAACAACCTGGCGCTCTCCGGTGGTTCCGACGCGAACCGGTTTTATTTCTCGTACGGCAATGTAAGCAGCGATGGGATCGTCCCGATCAACGGTAATACGCAGCAGCGCAATACCTTGTCCTTCCGGACCAATAGCCGCTATGGGAATTTCACGTTCAACACTTCCATCAACTATGTGGGCCAGATACTGAAGGTACCCAACACGGGTCAAGGCACCTCCTCCGGTGGCGGGGTCTATGAGTCCGTGCTGCAGATCCCGGTAGACATTCCCATCAAGCAATTTAAGGACATCAACAACCCGTTCTTCAATATCAATAATTTCTTTACCCCGTATGCGGAAAACCCTTACTTCGGGTTGTACAACAACGGGAACCAGCAGAAGCTGGACCGGATCTTCGGGAACCTGGACTTCGGCTATAAGTTCACCCCGCAGTTGAGTGCAGAATTCAGGCTGGGTGCGGACATTACCAATGCCCGGACCTTCGAATGGAAGAACTCCGCCAACGCGCTGGCGGGTACCTGGGACGGCTTTCCGGCCACCAACCCCGAAGGGATTTTTGCCATCAGGAACCCGGATTACGGCGGGGTGGCCCAGGGATCCGACTACTACGGCCTGGTCAACGGAGACCTCATCCTGAAGTACAATGCCGACCTGGGGAGTGGTTTTTCACTGGATGCATTGGCAGGGGGGAACTACTATACCACCAGCCAGCGGTCAGAGCTTGCGTCCATCACCCCCATCGCCGTTCCCGGGTTTTATAACCTGAACAATACGGGGAAACCGCCCACGGTGACCGACCAGTCGGGGCAATACCGGAAAATAGGCGTGTATGGACAGGTAACCCTCGGATACAAAGACCAGCTTTACCTTACCGGCAACGTCCGGAACGACTGGTCTTCCGCCTTGCCGATCAACGCCAACTCCATCTTCTATCCCGGCGCGGACCTTTCCTGGGTGGCGTCCTCCCTGTTCGCTAACAGCAGCACCGTCTCCTACCTGAAATTCCGGGCGGCCTACGGGAAGACCGGGTCCGACCCTGCCCCTTATCAAACCCTGGCCCAATTGGGGACCGGGAATATCACCCTTCCGTTTGGGTCCCTGACCGTACCGTTTAACGGGGTCAGCGGGTTCGGCGTCAGTGACCAGATCAATAACGCCAACCTGAAACCCATCTTTACCAATGAATGGGAAGGGGGTGTGGAAGCCAGGTTCCTGAAGGACCGGATCGGGTTGGACGCTACCGTCTATAGCAAAAAGACAAAGGGCCAGATATTTGCGGTACCGGTTGCCCCCTCCTCGGGATATGCGACCTATGTGCAAAACCTGGGTACGATCGGCAACAAGGGGATAGAGCTGACTCTTAACGTCCGTCCGGTAGAAACCAGGAATTTCACCTGGAACCTGACCTATGTCTTCAGCCGGGACTGGAACAAGGTGCTGGAGTTGACGGGCTCCTCCCAGGATCCGCTGCTGTTCGGGTTCTCTTCGGCCGTCGACGCCGAAATGCGCGCCGTGGTCGGCAAGACCGTGGCGTCCATTTACACGGGCATCCCCCAGACCAATGCAGCCGGACAAGTGGTGGTCAACCCGGTTACCGGGTACCCCTTGCCTAACACCACCGGGTTGTATGGCCTGAACCTGACCAAAGGATACATGGGCAGCGGTCTCTATACCTACCAAATGGGGCTGACGAATACCTTCACCTATAAGAACTGGACGCTGTCCGGGTCCCTCGATTTCCGCTACGGTGGGGTGATGTACAGCGGCACGGCGAACCTGTCCTTGTTTGTGGGGAATGCGGCCCCGACGGTATACAATGACCGCCGTCCCTTCATTTTCCCCAACTCGGTGATTTCCGTTGGCGGTGGCAAATATGTCCCCAACACCGTCTTTATCGGTTCGCCCGGAGGCGGCGGGGAATCCGACCAGTATTACAACGCGTACTCGGAAAGCAATAGCTTCTCCGGCGCCGCCGATCAGCAAAGGATCATCGACAAGTCCTTCCTGAAATTGAGGGACGTCAACCTTTCCTATAACCTGCCGGGGTCCTGGGCCGCCAAGATCAAAGCGTCTACCGCTTCCCTGGGCGTGTACGGGCGGAATTTTTTGCTGTGGACACCGAAAAACAATGTGTATGTCGATCCTGAGGCCACAGACCTTGGCAACGACCTCCAGAGCGAATACGGTGAACTGACCGGGCCTCCCCTTACCAAAAGCTATGGGGTAATTGTGAAAATCGTCTTTTAACCAACCAATGACATCAGGATATGAAAATACATAACAGATATATCGTTTACAGCGCCTGTTTGTTCGCGTTGTTATTGGGAGCGACCTCTTGTAAGCGGCTGCTCAACATCAATCAGAATCCGAACTATCCGACGCTGGCCCAAGGGACACCGGCCCAGGTATTCCCGGTCGCTGTCCTTGCAACGGCAGGCAGCGTGGGAGGGAACCTGGCCATCCTAGGCGGGATGTGGTCCCAGATTTTTACCCAGGCATCCCTTTCCCAACAATACACCGAAGTGGATTCCTATAACCTGACGAGCACCGACGTGTTCGTACAGGGCCCCTGGGATCAGATGTTTGTGGACGGCCTGAAGAACTTCCAATACGTCATCGCCCAGGCCGATTCCGTACAGGACTGGAACTCCTACCTGATGGGCACGGTCATGAAAGCATATACCGCTGCCACACTGGTGGATCTCTATGGGTCGACGCCTTATTCCAACGCCCTCGAAGGCATCACCAACCTGGACCCAAAGTTTGACAGCGGATATGCCATCTATACCAGCCTGATCGCGGAGATCGATACGGCCCAGGGGAAAGACTTTTCGGCCAACACCAATACCAATATGGGTAGCCAGGACCTGATATTTGGGGGTAACATGTCTTCCTGGCAGGCCTTCGCCAATACGCTAAAACTCAAGTTGTATCTGCGGATGGTCAACGCTTACCCGAGTGTCGCGCAGGCCGGGATCACCGCCCTGATCAATAGCGGGGTACCCCTCATTGGTACTTCCACGGGCGATGCCAGCGTAACGAATTTCTCGAACGCCCCCGGACAGGACAACCCCTTGTACGAACAAAATGTCCGGGAACTGAATACCCCGACAAACCTGAGGGCCAGCGTTACGATGGTCTCCTGGCTGTACGCCAATAACGATCCCCGGGTCAACGCGTACTATGGATCCACCTGGGGAACACCGGTCCTTGCGATCGATCAGGGGAATTTCCGTATCATCAGTAATACCTATGGGAACGCCAACGTGTTCACGGAGACGGCCAAAGACCCGGTAGAATTTGTTTCTATGGCGGACTCTTACTTTATGCAGGCGGAAGCTGCGGTTCGTTACTATGGAGGAACGAACGCCCAGAGCCTTTACAACCAGGGCGTCACCGTGGCTTTCGGCTATACGGGTTATCCGTCGGATACCGCCGCGGCCTTTCTGGCCACGGGCGGACCTTATGCCTGGGGCGCAGAAATGGAGGGCGGAAAGCTGCTCACCCCCCTTGCCCAGATCATCCGTCAGAAATGGGCCGCCAGCGGTTACGGCTGCCATGGTATAGAAAGTTACTTCGACTTCAACCGCACCGGGTTCCCGGCGAAGAGCGCCGTCTATTCGACCTCCGCGAGCTACGTACCGGGCCAGCTGGTGGTGGTGGCCAACTCCGTTTTGGGGTCGGGGCTGATGCCCAAGCGATTGATATATCCTTTTGACGAGCAGTCCAGGAATACCAATGCGCTGCCCACTGTTCCGATCACTACTCCTGTATGGTGGGGACTGTAATGATATATTGTAATGACGCAAAAAAACTTTAATATGGTTAAGTTATTTTATAGCATGATCCTTCTGGCAGGTCTCGGGTTGGCGGCGTCCTGTACGAAGACACAGAACTATGGAGGCACGGCCGTCCAGAAGATGGCGAACGGGTGGTGGGTGAAAGCCTATTCCTCCGTCAACGGCCTTGTTTCTATCACCCCGCCCGCCAATCCCGCCGGCTCCGATTCGGCGGCGGGTCATATCTACATCACGACCTACAATACGTCCGGCAACACCAACGACTCGTTATGGGCCGATGACCTGGGCGCCATTGGTGCCTATGGCCCTGCGGGTTATGACTTCAAAGCGACGTTGGGTGCGAATTATACGAGCTATACCATTTCCTCGGCCGGGACGATGAACCTCTACCAGACCAGCAACCCGGTGAAGTATGCCGTTGGGCAAGTCTTTCCCAAGGGTGGGCGGTCCAGGACCGGGGTGGTGACCGATAGTCTCATTTTGAAGATCGTGTTTATCGCGAATCCAACCGATACATTGACCGTGGAAGGGGTGGCAAGGACCGGGTTTGATGCGGATGACTGGCCGGCATCGCCTTATTCGCCACCCGCATAACAGCTACTAGATAATTTTAATAATCAAAATTGATAAGACGAAGGCCGGCTTCATATGAAGCCGGCCTTTTATTTGCCTCAAATTGCATATTTAACTCCTTGACTTTAAGCGAATTTTAGATAGGACTACGTTTTAACAAAAAGAGTTCTTAAAATTTTTCCCGCTTGTAAGCAGCAATTTAAATATCTTGCGTGTCAACTTGATGGCATGTAATTGTCGAGCACCGATTACCTGGGTCTCCCTTTACACATCACCTAACATTCAGAGATATGAGAAAACTTCTAAGCCTTCTAGCCGTATTCGGCTTGCTTCTCAGCAATGTAGCACTTGCACAAAATGTCCCCGTCAGGGGGAAAGTCCTGGACGACCAGGGGAACATCATTCCCTATGCGTCCGTAAAGATCAAGGGCGCCCGTGGCGGTACCGTGGCTGATGCCGACGGTATTTTCAACGTTAAAGCCAAACCAGGTGACGTCCTCGTGTTCACTTCCGCCGGCTACAAGGCGGGGGAAGTGACCTACAGCGGCCAGCCGATGGTAACCATCCAACTATCCAAAGTATCCCAGGAACTGTCCGATGTGGTCGTTACAGCCCTGGGTGTAAAAAGAAACAAGTCGGCACTGCCCTATGCCACCCAACAGGTGTCCGGGGATGAACTGAACCGGACCCCGACCACCAATTTCGTGGACAACCTGTCCGGGAAGGTCGCCGGTCTGAACATCACTGCCGCCAACACCATGGGTGGTTCGACCAACGTCATCCTCCGCGGTTTCAAATCCCTGACCCAATCCAACCAGGCGTTGTTTGTCGTGGACGGTATCCCTTACGACAACACCAACCAGAGCACGGGTGGTTTTGACCTTGGTAACACCGCCTCCGACCTGAACCCGGACGACATCGAGTCCGTCAGCGTCCTGAAAGGCGCTGCGGCATCCGCCCTTTATGGCTCCCGCGGGAACAACGGGGTCATCATGATCACGACCAAAAGGGGCCGCGCCAGCAAAGGTCTTGGTGTGACCGCCTCCTTTGGCGTTACAGTGGGCACCTTCGACCATAGCACCCTGCCGACGTACCAAACAACGTACGGGGAAGGTTATGGTAGCGCGTTTGCCTCGGCAGGCGCCCCCAGCCCTTACTTCATTTATGAATCCGTTCCGGGCGTGAACAGCGGGAACCCCGTTCAGATCGTCCAGACCCCCATCGACGCTGCTACCGGTCCCATCTACGACCCGAGCCTGATGGTGTATGGCTGGGATGCCTTCTCTCCGGGGAACCCCAACTTCCACAAGGCGACGGCCTGGCAGCCGGCGCAGCACCACAACCCGACCGACTTTTTTGTGACCCCGGTCACCACTACCGAAAGCATCTTAGCCAGCGGTGCCGGTGACAAAGGGACCTACAAGATCGGGTTTACGCACTCCGACGACAAGGACTTCATGCCGAGCGCCAATATGTCGAAAAACCTGCTGAACCTGAACATGACGCAAAACCTCAGCGACATGGTCAACGTCGGCGGTTCGTTCAACTACTCCCAGGAAGACGCCAAGAACCGGTACCTCTACCCCTATACGGGTACCACCAACATCATGACGGACTTCCGCCAGTGGTGGCCCACCAACGTCAACATCCAGGAACTGAAAAGCGACTACTTCCGGACGCTGTCCAACGCCAGTTGGAACTGGCAGGACGATGGGACCTACCAAAGCAACACCGCCGGTCATATCGGTATCCCGGCTTACCACGACAACCCCTACTGGGTTCAAAACCAGATGGCAGAAACGGATACCCGTTCCCGGTATTTCGGTAACGCTTACCTCAACTTCAAACCCGTTCCCTTCGTCAACATCCTGGGCCGTGTGACCACGGACCAATACACGATGCTGGTCGAGCGACGCGCCAATGTCGGCAGCCTGGAGACGTCTTTTTACGACCGCAGGAACCTCGGCTATAACGAAACCAACTACGACCTGATCGCCACCGTCGATAAGAACATCGCACCCGGGCTGAACCTGAGGGGCTTGTTGGGTGGTACCGTCCGTTGGGACCACACGACGACCATCGACGCCTCCACCAACGGCGGGCTGGTCGTCCCCGGTTTGTACGCCTTGTCCAACTCGGCGAAGAGCATCGCCGCTCCGAGTGAATCCGATTTCCGCAAACAGGTGTCGAGCGAATACGGTGACCTGGCCTTTACGTACAAAGAGACCTACACTATTGAGGGTACCCTTCGTCGTGACCAGTCCTCCGCGCTGCCCACGAACAACAATACGTACTATTATCCTTCGGTGTCCGGTAACATCATCTTCTCCAAGCTGGTACCGAATTCGACCTGGTATGGCAAGTTGTACGGGAACTACGCCCAGGTCGGTAACGACGTGAACTCGTACGCCATCAACAATACCTTCAATGCAGGGACTCCTTTCAACGGAGGTACGGTGTACTCGCAAAGTACGACCAACAACAACATCAACTTAAAGCCGGAAACCAACAAGACCTGGGAAATCGGTGTGGAAACCAACTTCTTCCACAACCGTCTCGGTGTCACGGCAGACTATTATCACTCGGTACAAAGCGACCAGATCCAGCCGAACAAGGTCTCTACATCGACCGGGTTCACCTACTTCTATGTCAACGGAGGGTCCTTACAGAACCAGGGGGTCGAGCTGACCATCAATGCTACGCCCGTCCGGACCAAGGATTTCAGCTGGAACATCTCGGTCAACTGGGCCAAGAACCAGGGCAAGGTGCTGAGCCTGTACGGCGGTCAGCCTTCTTATGAAATATCCGGTTATCAAAACGCCCTCCAACTGGTGGCCGAAGTGGGGAGCTACTACAACATGAGGGGTACGGACTATGTCTATAAGAACGGCCAAAGGGAAATCGACAACAACGGCCGTTACGTGATCAGCAGCAACCAGCTGACCGACTTGGGCGGCATCGCCCCCGACTGGATGGGGGGTGTTACGAACACCTTTACCTACAAAGACTTCACCCTGAGCTTCCTGGTGGATGTGAAACAAGGCGGTCACCTCTACTCTTTGGATATGGACTATGGTTCTTCCTCCGGTCTGTATCCCCAGAACGCCGGTTTGAACGACCAGGGCAAACAGGTACGCGCCCCGCTGGCGCAAGGCGGCGGGATCATCCTGAAAGGGGTGAACGAAAACACCGGCAAGGCCAATACGGTCCGTATCGACGAATCCGACATCAACACCGGCAACTATACGTTTAGCTCCGCCTACGGCCAGGCCGACCGGGACTTCGTATACGACGCTTCTTATATCAAGCTGAGGGAAGCAAACCTGACCTATACCCTACCGCACAAACTGTTCTCGGGTAAGGCGGTCATCAAAGGGATTGACTTTTCACTAGCAGGACGCAACCTGTGGATCATCCACAAGAACGAACCCTATGCCGACCCCGAACAAGGGCAGGCCTCCGGGAACGCTTCCATAGGCTTCCAAAACGGGGCTTATCCGACGATCCGCCAGTTCTCCGCTATCGTTAAACTCAAACTCTAAAAACCGAAGACGATGAAAAAGCTGACATATTTATTCCTTTCGATATCGGTGCTGGCGTCCTCTTGCGTAAAGAATACTTCTCTTTTGGCCGTGGACCCCAAAAGCCCGACTTCCGTTCCCTCGGCTTCGTTGTTCCTGAGCGCGGAAAAGAACCTGTTTGACAACTACACGTCGACCAGCGTGTCCTCTGCGCCCTTCCGGGTGTTGTCCCAGGAATGGACGGAGAATACCTACGTGTACGAGGCACAGTATAACTTCTCCGCGTATAACGCCCCGGACAACTGGTGGGCCAACATCTATGAGCAAATCCTGGGGAACCTGACCGCTGCCAAGGCTGCTTTTCCCACGGACGTACCGGATCCCGTCACGCTGCGCCACAGCCTGGACATAGCCGACATCATGGAAGTGCAGGCGTACTACTGGCTGATCGCCACTTACGGCAATGTGCCTTATTCACAAGCCGAAAACCGGACGATCCCGTTCCCGAAGTATGACGACGCCAAGACGATCGCAAAAGACCTATTCACCCGTCTGGACAGCTCCATCGCCGGTCTGGCGGTAGCGGGTGGAACCATGACCTCCTCAGAGGAGCAGGTGTACGGTGGGTCTCTTACCGCGTGGACCAAGTTTGCGGCTACCCTGAAGCTCAAACTGGCGATGCTGATCGCCGACGAAGACGCGACCACGGCGAGCACGGAAGCGCTGGCCGCCGTTGCTACAGGGGTGTTCTCTTCGAATGCGGACAATGCCGTGCTGGCGTATGACCCTTCTTCTCCCGGCAATTCAAACCCCTTGTACCAGGCCCTGGTATACAGCAAGCGCCACGACTTCATCACCACCAACCTGTTGGTCAATACGATGAACGGTTGGGCTGATCCCCGTGTGCCGCTGTACTTCCAGACCGACAAGAACGGGAACTATACCGGGGGTACACCCGGCGCGGGTAACGGGTACAAGACGGCTTCCGACTTTAGCCTGACGATCCAGCAGCCTGCTTTCCCCGGCGACCTCCTGGACTATACCCAGTCAGAATTCCTGATGGCGGAAGCCGCCGCCCGCGGTATCGCCGTCGGTGGAACCGCCGCCAGCCACTATGCCAACGCCATCACCGCGTCTATAGAGTTCTGGTATGCCGCTTCCGGTCTGACCCAGACCGCCGCGGACGCTGCTGCCGCCACTTACCTGGCCCAGCCGTCGGTGGCCTACGCTACAGCGACCGGGACCTGGCAGCAAAAGATCGGTTACCAGCAATGGATTGCCGATTATAACATGAACTGGGATTCCTGGACGGTGATCCGCCGCCTGGGGTATCCTGACCTCGATGTGGTCAATCCTCCGACCGGTGCCCAAGGCAACCTGCCGTTGCGGTTCTACTACCCGCTCGCGGAACAAACCACCAACTCCGTCAACTGGAAGGCCGCCGAGGCGACCCTGCCCGGTGGAGTGGATGTCGTGAGCGCCAAGCTGTGGTTCATGCCGTAAGCAAACCTTACTTCTTTTATAAAAGTGCCGCCTGCATCCGCAGGCGGCACTTTTTTTTGTTAGGACTTGCAAGGATTGAAACTTATAGTTATCTTGATTCATACGCCACTTTATACGCTCATACTCCACTTTTGCTTAAACCTTCGGAGATATGAGAATAATCTTTCTTCTCATAGGGGCTTTTTGCCTCTATGCAAGCACTCTTTGTGCCCAGACACTGACCGTGAAAGGAAAGGCGGTCGACGAATCGGGAGGGCCTGTGCCCTTCGTTTCCATCAAGTTAAAAGGGTCAAAAGGAGGGACCGTGGCGGACGCGGAAGGGGTCTTCTCCATCAAAGCCAAAGCGGGCGACATACTTGTCTTGTCGTCGGCGGGCTTTGAGACCAGACAGGCCACGGTGGTTGCCGGCGGTACGCTCGTGGTCACCCTGTCCAAGACCTCACAGGAGCTTGCTGCGGTGGTGGTCACTGCCCTGGGGATTAAAAGGGAAGCCCGGTCGCTGGGATACGCCACTGCCCAGATCGACAACAAGGACCTGAATGCCTCGCAGCCGGTCAATTTTGCAAACGGGATCACCGGCAAGGTATCCGGCATGAATGTGGACCTGACCAACAGCGGGGTGGACCCGGACAACGTCCGGATCACGCTGAGGGGCAACCGGTCTTTCCTTGGCAACAACGAGCCCCTGTTGGTCGTGGACGGCGTCCCCGTAGACATTTCCTACCTGGCGCAGATCAATTCCGCGGACATCGCCAGCGTCAACATCCTGAAAGGGGCGACGGCCGCCGCTTTGTATGGTTCCCAGGCGGCCAACGGAGTGATGGTGGTGACGACCCGGATGGGCGCGCACAAACCCACCATACAGTTCAATTCCACGATCACCTTTGACAAGGTGTCTTTTTTCCCAAAGATGCAGTACTACAACGGGCCGGCCTCCAGCGAATACAGCGCCACGGATGCCATCTCGTACGCCAACCCCGCGAACAACCAAAACGGGTATGTGCCTTTTGAAAACCAAAGTTTTGCTTCTCCCTACGCCAACGGGTCCCCCTGGGGCGGGGACTCGGTCATCATCGGTTTTCCCGGTCCCAACGGCCAAGTCCAGAAGATCCCTTACGAACCCCTGGCGGACGAGATCAAGAAATTCTGGAATACCGGGGCGACCTACCAGAACGGGATTTCCTATGCGCAGGGTGATGACAACAGTTCTTTTTTCTTAAGCGGTCAAAACATCCAAAAAACGGGGATCACGCCCGGAGATAAATTCAATCGGACCACGGTACGGTTTAACGGGTCCAAAAAATACGGGGTTTTCCGGGCCACGGGGAACGTGAGTTATGGGGAATCCAACCTGAACCAGGCGGGCAGCCTGTACAACACCTATTACCAGGTCCAGAACATTGCCACGTCGGTGCCCTTTACGAGCTATGCCAACACCGACGCCCTTTTTGGCGACATCAATACGTACTACAATGCGTATGCGTTAAATCCTTATTGGTACATCGACAACGACAGGTATACCAAAAACCGGCAGGACCTGCTGGCCAGCGGTGCCCTTTCGCTGGACGCGACCAAGTGGCTTACCCTCGACTACCAGTTAGGGGTGGAGAACTTCTCCTATTATGAACAAACAACGGTGGCGGCCCTCAACTTCAGCCCTTATGCTTTTTACCTGGCCAGCGCCACCCTGGCGGGCAACGAGTCGGTCTATGTGGGCGATGCCCTGCCGCAGGTGGCCACCGACAACGTCACCGACCGGAAGATCTATTCGAACTTCAGAGCCACGTTGCACAAAAGCATCGGGGACTTCGGCGGCCAATTGATCTTTGGCAATACCGTCAACCAGGAAAAAGAAAATGTCCTGATGAACGGGTCCACCACCTTGTTGAACATATCGGGTTTGTATAACGTCAACTTCCGTTCGGGTACACCCAGCGTCAACCAGTATTATTTCCTGACCCGCAACTTTGGGAACTACGCGGACCTGACGTTGAACTATAAGAATTTCGCTTTTATTCACGGCAGCGGCCGCCAGGACAAAACGTCGTTGTTGAACGCGGCCAACCGGACGTATTTCTATCCCGGCGTGGACGCGTCCCTTGTATTGAGCGACGTCCTTCCAGGGGTAAAGGACAGCCGTGTCGTGTCTTACCTGAAGATCAGGGGCGGCATCACCAAGACGGGCAACCTCAATGTCAACCCCTACCAGGTCCAAAACGTCCTGAGTGCGGGGCCCGGCTTCCCCTTTGGACAAACGACGGGTTTGACCACGTCTTTTACCTACGCCAACGGCAATCTGAAACCGGAGTTCACCACGTCCAACGAAATTGGCGCGGAGCTCGCCTTTTTGCACAACCGGTTTGACCTCCAGGGATCCTATTTCTACGAAAAGACCACGGATGAAACCGTTTCGGTGAGTGTATCCGATGCGTCCGGGTACCAGAACTACCTCGAAAACGTGGGCCGCATGGACAACCGCGGCCTGGAGCTGGACCTGAGGGCCAATATCCTTCGTTTGCGCAATGGACTGCGCTGGGATGTTGGCGTGCATTATACCCATTATAAAAACGTAGCCGTGGACCTCGGCCCGACGAATTCGCTGTATATCCCGAGCAACGGGCAAAGCAACGCGTATGCCGTCAAGGGAAACCCTTATCCCGTCTTGCAGGTGCCGGACTGGAACAAGGACAGCCTGGGGCGGGTTATCGTGGGGGCCAATAACGGGTTGCCCTCGGTCAATCCCACGCTGGTGAATTTCGGCGCCACCAATCCGGCACACACGCTGGGCATTACCACGTCCCTTGCCTTTATGGGTTTTACGCTGACGGCCGTGGCGGAATACCGGGGCGGGAATGTGATGTATAACGGCACCGGCACTTTCCTGGACGTGGATGGGCTTTCCGCCCGGTCGGCGATGTTCCAACACAGCCGCTTCGTGTATCCCAACTCGGTGATCCAGGTGGGGCCGGACAAATATGTCCCGAATACGAACATCACGGTGAACGACGGCGGCGTGGGCTTCTGGGGAAACTTCGGGTATTTCCCGCCGTCGATGTTTATCACCAGCGGCGCCTTTTGGTCCCTGCGCAACGTGAGCCTGACGTATGACCTGCCCAAGGGTGTGTTGCACCACCTGAAAGTGGTGCAGGCGATTTCGGTGGGCGTGGTGGGGTCAAACCTATTGCTTTTCCTCCCCAAGCTAAACACCTGGCAGGACCCGGAATTCAGCGAAGACAAGGGGAACGCCACGGGCACCAACAGCATCAACGAAGCGCCGCCGACCCGGACGTATGGGGCGAATCTCAACATCACGTTCTAAACACTTGAACAATGACACCAAGATATTTGTTTTTCGGACTCGTGTTCGTCGTCTGCGGCTGTAGCAAAGGGTTCCTGAATGTGAACAGCAATCCCAACGCGCCCAGCAGCGGGGCGCCTTCCCTCATTTTCACCAATGCCGAGGCGTTCACCGCGACGATCATCAACGGGAACGGGGGATCGGGCTTCGGGGACTTCTTCAACCTCAACTACCCGATGTCTTATGAGGCCCTCAGCAGCAACTACCAGGTGGCCTATAACATCACCCGGAACAACTATACCAGCACCGATTTTGCCGGTGTATGGACGGACATCTACCATAACCTGAACGACTACCTGCAGGTGGGAGAAGGGGCTTCAGGTGAACCGTTTTTAGCCGCGGGGGCCAAGGTCATGGAAGCGCTGGACTACCAGATGCTCGTCGATGGCTACGGCGATATCCCTTATTCCCAGGCGCTCCAATTGCCGCAGGGCGTCACGAATCCTTCGTACGACAACGCGCAGGCGGTATACAATGCCTGTCTGGGGAAGCTGGACTCGGCCATCGCGATCTTTGAGAGCGACAGCGTGACGGCCAATGGCTCCTATAACCCGGGGAACGCGGATATTATTTTCCAGGGGTCGCCGGCGTCTTGGGTGCAACTCGCGAACACGCTCAAGCTTCGTCTGCTGCTGCACGAGGTGACCGTGTCTTCCCAGGCGTCAACGATACAGGCGGAGGCCGCTAAAATCGCGGCCGATCCCAACGGCTGTCTGGGCGCGGGTCAGACGGCCTTTGTCAACCCCGGGTATGCGAAAGACGCCGCGAGCCACCTCAACCCGCTTTGGAGCACGATGGGGTATAGCATCACGGGCGCCCTTGCGAATGCGGATCAAAGTGCCAATAGCTATTTCATGGCCAAGCTGGCAAGCTACAATGATCCACGGGTGGGGTTCTTTTATCTTTGCGATCCTTCGACGGGTCAGCCCTCCGGCAACCCTTTCGGTATTCCGACCAATGCCTCGGCAACGTATGTCGGGAGCGGCCCCCAGGTCAACGCCAGTACCAACAGCATCGTCTATCCGTACAATGTATCCACATCGCTTGCGACCTGGGGTATCCTGCAAGGCGCGACCCAGAAGTCGATCCTGGTGTCCTCGTGGGAAAGTCTTTTCCTACAGGCCGAAGCGATCGAAAGGGGGTTGTTGCCGGGTGGGGACGCTGCCGCCGAAGCCGCATACCAGTCGGCGATCACCGACCACTTCACCTACCTGAGCGTGTACACGAATGGAACGGTTTCAGCGGCGCCTTCCACCTTTGCGGCGGCCTATTACGGTCAGGCCCTGGCCAATGTGGGCTGGACCTCCAGCCCGGACAAGATACAGGCCATCATCACCCAGAAGTACATCTCGCTTTGTTTTACCAATGCGGAAGAGGCCTGGACCGACTTCCGACGCACCGGTTTCCCGGGGGACCTGCCGTTGTCGACAGACCCGGCTGCCTTGTACCCAAGGGTTCTCCGGTTTATCTACCCACAAAGCGAATATGATTCCAACAAGGACAATGTGGAAAAAGAGGGGACCGTGTCCCCGGTCTCGCCAAAAATTTTCTGGATGCCATAAAAATCTGTGCAATGAAGAAACTACTCTATATCCTGCCGCTGACGCTGAGCGCGTGTCTCAAGGACACGTCCTCAACGGTCAACTTTGGCACGGTCAAACCCGTGATCGAGCAACTCAATTCGGCCAACTATCTCAACCAGACAACCGCCGGTCAGGCAAACCTGTATTCGTATTTTATGCAACTGAGGGTAGACAGCACGTATCTTGCCTCCGACTCCGTCGTCGTCGATGTGGGCGGTCCGCTGATCGGGAAGGATGTGACGGTGACCCTTGGCGTAGACACCGGGGCTTTTGACGCTTTTAATAACGCCAACGGCGGCGGATTTGCTCTTTTACCTGCCGGCACCTATGCCTGGACCAACGGGAATACCGCGACGATCAAGGCCGGCAAGGGTACCGCGGCCTGTTACCTGACCTTTCATACGGACCAGATCGACTTCACCCAACCCTATATCCTGCCGGTCTCCATCACCGATGCACAGGGACAGACGATCAGCGGCAACTATGGCAAGACGATGTATGCCATCATCCCGGGCAACCAATACATGGGTTTGTATCAATCCGTTGGCAACCGGGTGATGGGCGAAAATGTATATATCATCAACGACCTGAAACAGGTATATGACCTGTCTGCCTTTTTTGTAGTCCAGGGAGGGTATCCGACCGCGCCCAACCCGAACCCCCACGGACCCTACGTCAGCGCCCTCATACCCAATGCCGTCGTGGCCAACTGCGCCGACCAAACGGTCTACCTGTCCATCGGCGAACAAATGGACCTCACCGTCGACCCCGCGGGCGGCGTAACGGTCACCAATGACAACATCTACGGCTTCGGAAAACAAACCTACAAACTGATCAGCGGCAGCTCCACCTGGGACCCGGTCAAACATGCATTTACGCTGAGCTACGGCTTCATAGACCCTTATTCCGGCGATACCTCCGTCGTCCAGGAAACGATGACGCGGTTAAGATAGTTTTCTCATGTTTCCTTTCCTTTTCTACTTCAAAAAAGCCCTACGGTATGGCCACAGGGCATCCTGCTGTCTCAGCAAAGGGGTATGTCCATTTAACTCTTTTGCGTAGGTCTTCAACGCGCATTGCATGCCTGGATCCTACGCAAAAGAGTTAAATGGACATACCCCTTTGCGGGTCCCGCGGACCGGTTGCGATGCAGGGCGGGGAAAGGGTACCGGATTTGGGGTTTTACGGGTGTAGGGGTTTTGCGCGTATATTTGTGTGCTAAAGCATTTTCATCGTATGGCACAACAGGAGCAAGCACAGAATCAGCAGCTTAATATCGAAATATCCGAAGAGGTGGCCGAGGGGACGTATGCGAACCTGGCGATCATCACGCATTCTCATACGGAGTTTGTGGTGGATTTTGTCAATGTTATGCCGGGTACGCCAAAAAGCAAGGTGAAGTCCAGGATCATCCTGACCCCTCATCATGCAAAGCGGCTGATGAACGCGCTGGCGGACAACATCAACCGGTATGAGTCGACGCACGGCCAGATCCAGGACCTCGATACCATAGAATTGCCTTTCAACTTTGGCGGCCCCACGGCCCAGGCTTGATCATGATGGCTGTTTTTTCCTACGAATCATTGCACCAACTGGCCCTGGAGGTTTTTGTCTCCATCGGCTGCCCGGAAGAACAGGCCCTGACAGCGGCGGACGCGTTGTTGTCAGCGGACCTGAGGGGCGTGGATTCCCATGGCGTGGCGCGTTTGAGCGGCTACGTCCGTCTTTGGGAAAACGGGCGGGTCAATCCCCGTCCGCAGATACGCATCGTCCACGAAACACCCTCCACCGCGGTGGTGGACGGGGATAGCGGTCTTGGCCTGGTGGTCGCGCCCTTTGCCATGGGCGTTGCCATCCAAAAGGCGGCTACCGCGGGAACGGGCTGGGTCAGCACCTGCAACAGCAATCATTATGGTATCGCAGGGTATCACGCCATGCGGGCGCTGGCGCACGATATGATCGGTTTGTCCATGACCAATGCAAGCCCTTTGGTGGCACCTACCTTTTCCATAGAACGCCTCCTGGGGACCAACCCGATTGCCGTTGCCATACCGGCCGGTGCTGAGCCGCCTTTTGTGGCGGACCTGGCGACGACCACGGCCGCCAACGGGAAATTGGAAATCCTGCAGCGGAAAGGGGCGGAGGCCCCTTCGGGATGGATACAGGATGCGGAAGGTCGCGGCACGAACGATCCTTCCGCGACGGCCAGGGGGGGCGCCCTGCTGCCGCTGGGTGGGGACAGGGAGCACGGAAGCCACAAGGGATACGCCCTTGGGGCGGTCGTAGATATTTTCTCCGCCGTCCTGAGTGGGGCCAATTATGGCCCCTGGGTGCCGCCTTTCGTGGCTTTTCTGCCGGTCGCACCCGATCTGCCCGGAAAGGGGATCGGACACTTCTTTGGCGCGATGCGCGTCGACGCCTTCAGACCGGCGGCTGATTTCAAGGCAAATATGGACCAGTGGATACGCCGCTTCCGGTCGGCACGCCCCGTGGAGGGGCAGGAACGGGTGCTCATTCCGGGGGATCCGGAGCGGGAAATGGAAGGGATTCGCCGTTCTTCCGGTATACCCGTGGTGGATGCTGTGGCGGCTGACCTGGAGGCCCTTGCGCGAAAGCGGGGGGTGAATTTCCCAGCGACCATGGGCTGATTTCCGCTGAGGCCGTATATTTGCAGCCGTTTATGAAATCGCCATCAGACCATTTCGTAACGCAATCAGAATTTAGCAGCAATGAAAATCATGAAGTTTGGTGGGACTTCCGTCGGGAAGCCCGAAAGGATGCACCAAGTCAGGGAACTGATCACCCGGGACAATGAACCCAAGATCGTCGTTTTGTCTGCGCTGTCGGGTACCACGAACACGTTGGTATCGATCGGCGAATCCTGCGCCCAGGGCGAGAAGGCCGGCGCCAAGGACATCATCGATAAGCTGGAGGCGCACTACCGGTCCTTTGTAAAGGACCTGCTCAAGCCCGGACCAGCCCGGGATAAGGCGAACGGGATCGTGTCGGAGCACTTCGAGTTCCTGAACATCATCCTGAAGATATCGTTTAACGAAGCCCTCAATAAGGACATCCTGGCCCAGGGGGAACTCCTGAGCACCAAACTTTTCTCCTGTTATCTCCAGCAGGAAGGCCTCACACACAAGCTGCTGCCCGCGCTGGAGTTCATGAGCATCGACAGTTATGACGAACCCCAGGTTGGGTCCATCAAGGTCCGTTTGGGGATGCTCCTCGAAGAAAATAAGGAAACGCCCTTGTTTATCACCCAGGGCTATATCTGCCGTAACGCCAAAGGCGAGATCGACAACCTCAAAAGGGGGGGAAGCGATTATACGGCTTCCCTGGTCGCCGCCGCCATCCAGGCTTCGGTGTGCGAGATTTGGACAGACATCGACGGCATGCACAACAACGATCCCCGCATCGTCGATAAAACGCTGCCGATCGAAACCCTTAGTTTCGACGAAGCCGCGGAGCTGGCTTATTTTGGGGCCAAGATCCTCCACCCCGCCTCCATCTGGCCGGCGCAGCACTACAATGTACCGGTGAAACTGCTCAATACAATGCAGCCCGATGCCAAAGGCACGATCATCCAGGAAAAAGCTTCTTCCCGGGGTGCAAAAGCGGTTGCCGCAAAAGACGGCATCATCGCCATCAAGATCAAAAGCAGCCGCATGCTCCTGGCGTATGGCTTCCTGAGGAAAATATTCGAAGTGTTCGAAAAATACCGGACCCCCATCGATATGGTGACCACTTCCGAAGTGGCGGTTTCCCTGACCATCGACACCAAGGCCCACCTTGCGGAGATCATCAAGGAACTGGAGCCTTTTGGAACGGTCGAGGTGGACGAGGAACAAACCATCGTATCCGTGGTCGGACACGAGCTTGCCGAGGAAAAGGCAACGCTGACGCGTCTTTTCGACGCCCTGGACGGCATACCGGTCCGAATGGTCTCCTTTGGGGGCAGCCCGCACAACGTATCCCTCCTGGTACCGGCCGAGCACAAGAAAAAGACCCTTCAATTACTGAATAAAGGGTTGTTCGGGTTGTAAAGCAAACACATGAGGGAGATTTCTTTTGACAATACCGAGAACGCATTCGCCTACAAATCAGACAAGGCGCTCAGGAAAGCGCGTCTCCTGTTTAGCTCGATGGGGTATCCCCTGCTGGTGAAATGGGGTACGCGGATGACGCCTTTGGCCATGCGGCTGAACCTGCCCGTGAAAGGTTTGATCCGGGGGACCATCTTCGAACAATTCGTGGGTGGAGAAACCCTGGAGGAAACCTCCGGTGTTGCGGCAACGCTGGCCCGTTTTGGAGTGGGTGTCATTCTCGATTACGGGGTGGAAGGCAAAGAGGGAGAAGAGAACTTCGACCATGCGACCGAAGAATTTGTCCGGGTCATCCGTTATGCGGGGTCCCGGCCCAACATCCCGCTGATCAGCGTAAAGGTCACCGGGTTTGCCCGTTTCGGACTTTTGGAGAAGCTGGACAGTTTGTCCGGCCCCGATGACGGGTACAAGGGGATCGTCCACACGGACTCACTGGGGGCTTCCGAAAAAGCCGAATGGGAAAGGGTCGTCGCGCGCATGACGCGGATCTGCGAGGCGGCCGCTTCGGCAAAGGTGGGCGTCCTGGTGGATGCGGAGGAAACCTGGATCCAGGATCCGGTGGATGCGCTTACCACGCTGATGATGGAACGGTTTAACCGGGACGGCAGGGCGGTTGTGTTCAATACGGTTCAGTTGTACCGGCACGACCGCCTGGCTTTTCTGAAGGGGAGCTATGAGGTTGCACACGAGCGGGGTTTTCTCTTAGGGGCCAAGCTGGTACGCGGGGCGTATATGGAAAAGGAAAGGAAAAGGGCCGCCGAACAGCACTATCCTTCTCCCATCCAGCCCACCAAGGAAGCCACCGACAGGGACTATAACCTGGGCGTGGAATTCTGTATCCGGCATATCGAGGATATCTCCCTGATCGTTGCTTCGCACAACGAGAACAGCAACCTGCTCGCGGTACGCCTGCTCCAGGAACGGCACCTTCCCCTGGACCATCCGCATATCCATTTCTCCCAGCTGTATGGGATGAGCGATAATATTTCCTTCAACCTGGCCGCCGCGGGTTGCCCGGTCAGCAAATACCTTCCCTTCGGACCGATCGGGGACGTCATTCCCTACCTGATGCGCCGCGCCCAGGAGAACAGCTCGGTCTCGGGTCAAACCGGCAGGGAATTGAGTCTCATACATAAGGAGCTGGAGCGCCGGAAGGGGTAGCTTTGACATGGCTTTGCAAACGCGGTGCTCTGTCGGATTTT
This sequence comes from Dinghuibacter silviterrae, assembly GCF_004366355.1. NCBI lineage: Bacteria > Pseudomonadati > Bacteroidota > Chitinophagia > Chitinophagales > Chitinophagaceae > Dinghuibacter > Dinghuibacter silviterrae. The sequence continues at coordinate 71,050 of NZ_SODV01000002.1, forward strand.
GCGTTATTTTGCACTATGCAGTCCTATCTCGACCTACTAGCGACCATTCTTGACAAGGGGACGGTCAAAACCGACCGGACGGGCACGGGCACGATCAGTTGCTTCGGACCCCAGCTGCGGTTTGACCTGAGTGCCGGTTTTCCGCTGGTGACGACCAAAAAGCTCCACCTGAAGAGTATCATCTACGAATTGCTTTGGTTTCTCCGGGGCGATACCAATATCGCGTATCTGAAACAGCATGGTGTGTCGATATGGGACGAATGGGCCGATGCGGACGGTGACCTCGGACCGGTATACGGCAAACAATGGCGGAGCTGGGAAGGCGCCGACGGCAAGACGATCGACCAGATCACGGACGTGGTCCGTCAGATCAAAACCTCACCGGACAGCCGCCGTATGATCGTGAGTGCATGGAATGTGGCCGACGTACCCAAAATGGCGCTGGCGCCTTGTCATTGTCTTTTCCAGTTTTACGTGGCCGGTGGCCGGTTGTCGTGCCAGCTGTACCAAAGAAGCGCCGACGTTTTTCTCGGTGTACCCTTTAACATCGCCAGCTATGCGTTGCTCACCCTGATGATGGCCCAGGTTTGCGGCCTGGAGCCCGGTGAGTTTGTCCATACCTTTGGGGATGTGCATTTGTATTCGAACCATGTCGAACAAGCCAAATTACAATTGACCCGTTCGCCATTCCCTTTGCCAAGGATGGTACTCAACCCAGCGATCAAAGACATCTTCGGCTTTACGTTTGAAGACTTTACACTGGAGAACTACCAAAGCCACCCGGCCATCAAAGCCCCCGTCGCCGTATGATCATCAGCGCCATCGTCGCCGCCGCCGAAAACAGCGCCATCGGGCTAAAGAACGACCTGCCGTGGCGGTTACCCAACGACATGAAGTTTTACAAGTACACGACCTGGGGGATGCCCGTGATCATGGGCCGTGGTTCCTGGGATTCTTTGGGGCACAAACGGCTGCCGGGACGTTTCAACATCGTGTTGAGCACCCAGCCTACCCTGGAGATCAAGGATCCGGAGGTATGGAGGGCGTCCAACCTGGAAGAGGCGCTTGCGCTGGCGGCGGGGATGGACTGCAAAGAAATATTTATCATCGGCGGTGCCAAGATATACGCCGCCTTTATGGATAGGACCGACCGAATTTACCTGACCCGGGTACACGGCAGGCCCGAGGCCGATACTTTTTTCCCGGAGCCGGACTGGACTTCATGGGATCTCCGGCAGGCCCGGCGTTTCGAGGCAGATGCCCGGCACGCGTATGCGTATACTTTTGAAACCTGGGAAAGAAAACGTTGATGGCCTATTCTCCCTTACAGCTCGCTCCAAAATATGGGCGGTATCTTATGACGGCCGCCAATGGAAAGGGGCATGGTATCCATTCGCCCTTCGTGTTTGACATGGTGACGCGTGTCTTTGGCGACAAAAAGGTATACCCAGCGTATGGGGCGATCGAGTCCTTGCGACGGCATCTTTCCGCCGATCGGGATACAACGATCGTCATCGACGACCTCGGTGCGGGGACCGGCGGCGCCGCCACCCAACAACGGCGGCTTTCCTCCATCGCCCGTACGGCGCTGAAGCCGCCGAAGTTCGGACAACTCTTTTTCCGGCTCGCGCAATACTACAAACCTTCGACGATCCTGGAATTGGGGACTTCGCTCGGGATCACGACGGCCTACCTGGCCTCGGGTAATCCCTCCGCCTCGGTCGTCACCTGCGAGGGCGCGCCGGCTATTGCTTCTGTGGCCCGTCGTACGTTTGACACGCTGGGGCTTTCGCGGATACGGCTCGTGGAAGGCAATTTCGATGACACGCTTGGCTCCGTGCTTTCGGCGCTGTCATCGCTCGACTTCGCGTACATTGACGGCAACCATCGGCTGGAACCAACGCTCCGGTATTACCGGCAGATGCAACCCCGGCTGCACAATGAGAGCATCCTCGTCTTCGACGACATCCACTGGAGCCTGGAGATGGAAGAGGCCTGGGCGGCCGTCAAAGCCGATCCGATGGTCACGTGTACGGTGGATTTGTTCTTTATCGGGCTCGTGTTTTTTCGGCGCGAGTTTCATACGCCGCAGCATTTTACGATAAGATTCTAAAGCACCTCACGCAAGCTCTCCTCCGCGGCCGCGATGGTCGCGTCGAGATCCGCCATCGTCAGCGCATCATTAAGGAACCAGCTTTCATACGCGGAAGGCGGCAGGTAGACACCGCGGCGCAGCAGCGCGTGGAAGAACCGTTTGAAACGCTCGATGTCGGACGCGGCCGCGCTGGCGAAGTCGGTGACGGGTGCTTCGCTGAAGTGGACGCTGATCATCGAGCCCAGTTGGTTGATCCGGTAGGGGAGACCGCTGGCGGCGAGGACACGATCCAGACCGGAACGGAGGTAAAGGGTCTTTTCTTCGAGACGGGTATAGATGTCCGGTTGGTCGCGCAAGAGGCGGAGCATGGTAAAGCCTGCGATCATGGCGATGGGGTTTCCGCTGAGGGTCCCCGCCTGGTAGACGTTGCCGAGGGGGGCGATGTGTTCCATGATGGCCCTTTTCCCACCAAAGGCGCCGACGGGCATGCCCGCGCCGATCACTTTGCCATAAGTGACAAGGTCGGCGTTGACACCCAGGCGTTGTTGGGCGCCGCCGGGGGCGAGACGGAAACCCGTCATCACCTCGTCCATGATAAAGATGATCCCTTCTTCGTCGCACAATTGCCGGAGCCCTTCGAGGAAGCCGGGGAGGGGAAGGATGCAACCCATGTTTCCGGCGACGGGTTCGATGATGATACAGGCGATCTGGCCTTTATGTTCACGAGCCAGGGTTTTTACGGCCTCCAGGTCGTTATAGGGCGCGGTAAGGGTATCAGCCGATACGCCGGCGGTGACACCGGGGACGGTTTGGATATTAAAAGTGGCGACGCCGCTGCCGGCCTTGACAAGAAAGGCGTCGGCGTGTCCGTGGTAACATCCTTCAAATTTGATGATTTTGTTACGGCCCGTGTATCCCCTGGCCAGACGGACAGCGCTCATGCAGGCTTCGGTGCCGCTGCTGACCATCCGGATGAGGTCCACGTTGGGGGTCATGCTCCGGATGAGCTCGGCCATGTCGATTTCCAGTTCGGTCGGCGCGCCATAAGATGTGGAATGAAGGGCCTGTTCCCGGATCGCTTCCACGATGGGCCCGTAGGCGTGCCCCAGGATCATGGGACCCCAGGAGGCGATATAGTCGATATACCGGTTGCCGTCGGCGTCGTAGAGGTAGGCGCCCCGGGCGTTTTTTATAAACAGGGGTGTACCGCCGACGCTTTTAAAGGCGCGTACAGGGGAGTTTACACCCCCGGGGATAGACGCTTTCGCGCGATCGAACAATTGTTGGCTGGCTTCGTACATGGTCTATGCGTTGAGCAATTTTACGGCGTCCTTGGCAAAATAGGTGGCGATCAGGTCGGCCCCGGCGCGTTTGATGGAACAAAGGCTTTCCAGGATCGCCTTGTCCTCGTTGAGCCATCCCATACGGGCGGCGGCCTTGATCATGGAATATTCCCCGCTGACGTGGTACGCACTGACGGGGACGGTCACTGCGTCTCTTACTTCCCGGATGATGTCCAGGTAGGCCATCGCGGGTTTGACCATGACGATGTCGGCGCCTTCTTCCACGTCCATCAGGGTTTCTTTGATGGCCTCGCGCCGGTTGGCGTAGTCCATCTGGTAGGTCTTTTTGTCCCCAAAACCGGGGGCGCTGTCCAGGGCGTCCCGGAAGGGTCCATAGAAACAGGAAGCATATTTGGCGCTGTAGGCCAGGATACCGGTTTTTGTAAACCCGTTTTCCTCCAGGGTTTTCCGGATCGCCCCGATGCGTCCGTCCATCATGTCGCTGGGGGCCACGATGTCTGCACCGGCCTGGGCGTGGCTGAGGGACATGTTGGCGAGGACTTCGACCGTAGGATCGTTGACGATCTCGCCGTTCTCCACGATCCCGTCGTGTCCGTAGGTGGAATAAGGGTCCAGGGCCACATCCGTCATCACGATCATCCCGGGGACGGCGGCCTTGATGGCGCGGATGCTGCGTTGCATAAGACCGTTGGGGTTGAGGGCCTCGGTGCCAAGGTTGTCTTTCCGGTCGTCGGTGCACTTGATGAACAGCAGGACACTTTTGATGCCGATGCTCCATAGTGCTTCGACTTCCCGGACGGTTTTGTCCAGGGAGCGCCGGTAGTAGTTGGGCATGGAAGGGATTTCGACTTCCTGCCCTTCACCCTCATCGATAAAAAGAGGAACGATAAAGTCGTTGGGGGTAAGGGTGGTTTCTGCGACGAGGGCCCGCAGGGAAGGCGTGGTCCTCAGTATCCGGTTCCTTTTAATCTGAAACATATATAGAAAGATTTATGGTATCCATTGTCTTGGCTTCAGGTATTCGAGGAGCAGGGCCTCGGGGCTCCCGGTTTCCGGCTGGTAGTCATACGCCCAGCGCGCCCTGGGGGGCAGGCTCATCAGGATGGACTCGATCCGCCCGTTGGTCTTTAGTCCGAAGAGGGTGCCCCGGTCGTGGACAAGGTTGAACTCGACGTAGCGGCCCCTGCGGTATTCCTGCCACCATTGCTCGCGCTCTCCGTAGGGGAGGTTTTTGCGCTTCTCTACGATGGGGAGGTAGGCGGGGAGGAAGGCGTGGCCGTTCGCGAGTTGGAAGGAGAGGAGGTGCGCGAGGTCGCCTCGAAGGTAGTCATAAAATACGCCTCCGATGCCGCGCGCTTCGTCGCCGCGATGGCGATTGATAAAGTACTCATCGCAATGTTTTTTGAACATTGGATAGTACTCCTTATCAAATGGATCCATCGCCTCTTTAAGCGTCCGATGGAAGTGTTCCCCATCCTCGGGGAAAATATAGTAAGGCGTGAGGTCGCTTCCGCCTCCAAACCAAGCGTCGGCGGTACGGCCTTCGGCATCGTACAGCTCGAAGAAGCGCCAATTGGCGTGGACGGTCGGGACGTAGGGGTTGACGGGGTGGAGGACCAGGGAAAGACCGGCGGCCATAAAACGGTTGTGGGCCGCCTTGAGGTGTTCTTTCATGGCCGGGGGAAGTTCGCCGGATACGACGGACGTATTGACACCTCCTTTTTCGAACACGGCGCCGTCGGCGATGACCCGGGTGATGCCACCACCCCCGCCGGGGCGTTCCCAGCGGTCCTCCCGGAAAACGGCGCGCCCGTCGGTTTGTTCGAGGGCGGTGCAGATCTGGTCCTGGAGGGCGTGGATGTGGGTGATGAAACGGTCTTTTATGCTGTCCATGTCTTCACGGTTTCTACAAAGGCTTTGGCATGATCGACGGGAACGTTGGGGAGGATGCCGTGGCCCAGGTTAGCGATATGGGCATGGCCGCCAAAGGCGGTGAGCATGGCCCTGACTTCTTTCTGGATGACGGGTATGGGGTTCAGGAGGTGGGCCGGGTCATAGTTCCCCTGGAGAACGACCTTGTCACCGGCGAGTTGACGGGCCATGGCGGGGGGAATACACCAGTCGATCCCCAGGCCGTGGGCCCCGGTGGCGGCCATGGCGTCCAGGGAATGCCAGGCGCCCTTGGCAAAAATGATGACGGGGCAGGTGTCCTTGATCGCGGACACGATCCGCCGGATATAGGGAAGGGACCAGGTATGGAAATCTTCCGGGCTGAGCAGGCCTCCCCAGGAGTCGAAGATCTGGACCAGGTCCGCCCCGGCGGCCGCCTGTGCGCGGAGGTAGGCGATCGTCGTGTCGGTAATCATGTCGAGCAACGTATGGGCGAGCTCCGGCTGGGTATAACAAAAGATCTTTGCTTCGTCAAAGGTCTTCGATCCTTTGCCTTGGACCATGTAGCACAAGAGCGTCCAGGGGGCGCCCGCAAAACCAATCAGGGGAACCCTGCCCGCGAGTTCGCTTTTGATCATCCGCAGGGCGTCCATGACGTAGCCTAGTTCTTCCGTGGGCTCGGGAACGTGGAGCCGCCGGAGGTCTGTAGCATTTTGTATGGGATCGGGAAGAAGGGGGCCCTTGTGTTCTATCAGTTGGACTTCCAGCCCCATCGCCTGGGGGACGACGAGGATGTCGGAGAAAAGAATGGCGGCGTCGACACCCACCTGGTCGACCGGCTGTAACGTAATCGCGGTGGCCAGTTCAGGGGTTTGCACGCGTTCGAAAAAGGAATACTTGTCTTTCAACTTCATGTAATCGGGAAGGTATCTTCCCGCCTGGCGCATCATCCAGACAGGAGGGCGTTCCACGGATTCCCCGCGCAGGGTACGCAGGATCAGGTCATTGTTCGGTGTGCTCATTCGTAACATTGCTGGTGATCAAAATAAGACCGGACACAGGTCAGGAGGGCTTCCTGGGTAGGCGCCTCACTGACGACGATGCGTGTGTCCGTATGGTTCTTTATGCTGATGGCCGTCGTCTCGCCGATGGCGAAACAGGCGACGCCGGTGTGCAGACGGTTGGCTTGAAAAAAACTGTCGACGCCGCTGGGACTAAAAAAAAGAACAGCGTCGTAAGGGGTATCGATCGTTATGGAGACGCCGGTAGTTTCATAGACGGGGACCTCGGTCACGTCGATACCGGCTTTCTGGAGGATTTGTGGCAGCTCCGGCCGGTGTGCGCGGGCGCAAAAGAAAACGGCCTTTGTAAACCGCCCGTCGGCGACCAGGGCGTGGGCAAGGGCAGCCGAATTGGCGGCAGTGCATACCAGCTTTGCCGAAGGCAGGCGTTTCACGACAGTGTCCAGGGTTTTGCCAGAGAGACAGGCGACGGCCGGGGCCGCGCCGCCGGGCGGCATCACGGCAGCAGGGTCGCCGAGCCGCACCACGCCGGCGGCGCTGGTGAAGATGGCGACGGTGCGGGTGTCCATAGGCGGCGGGTCCCAGGGGAGCGGCCGGGTCGTGATAAATTCTTCTTCCCTCAGGGACCACCCGCGGGAGCGGGCGAACGAGCGCGCGCGGTCGTCGAGGATCTTTGTGCTCAATATGGAGTGCGTCGCCCCCATCAGGTGGTGACTTTTTGAATGAGGGTGGTGGCGCCCCGGGCGAGTAGCTCGCCGGCGGCGGCGCGGGCAAGATCCGCGGTGGCGGCCCGTCGGCTTTCGCCGAGGGAGGCCTGGGCGAGGCTTTCGCCCGTTGGGGCCTGGGCGGAAAGTTCCGCCGGGAGGGGCACCTTTTTTTCCACAGACAAACAAGTCTTCCCATCCAGGCTGCAGGCATTGCCGCGAAAACGGAGATGGTCACCGGCGATTTCGGCGAGGGCGCCGATGGGGGTGGAACACCCGCCCATCAAGGCGGATAAAAACGTCCTTTCCATATCGACGCACAGTGCGGTCGGCTCGTGGTGAAGAGGGGCGCAGACGGAGCGTATGCGGGTGTCGTCTTCACGGCAGGCGACCAGGATGGCGCCCTGGGCAGGGGCGGGGAGCATCCAGTCCAGCGGAATGCTGTTGGCCGGTCTCAGGCCGATGCGTTCGAGACCGGCGGCGGCGAAGAGGGCGCCCTGCCAGTCGCTGGAGGCTACTTTGGCGAGACGGGTATTGACGTTTCCCCTCAGGTTGTCGATCCTGTGGTGCGGGTAACGGTGCAGCCATTGGGCACGGCGGCGGAGGCTGCTCGTGGCGATGGTGGCGATGCTTTCGGGGTCGTCGAGAAAAGCGGCGTCGCCCTTATAGACAAAAAGGTCACCGGGGTTGGCGCGGGTCAACACGGCGGCGGCGGCCAGCCCCTGGGCGAGTTGGACGGGGACGTCCTTCATGGAGTGGACGGCCATGTCGATGCGCCCGCTGAGAAGGGCGGCGTCGAGGGTTCGTGTAAAAACGCCCTGTACGCCTATGGCGTAAAGGGGGGTGACGAGGTCGATGTCGCCCTCGCTTTTGATGTATACGAGTTCTGCGGAATGACCGCCGGCGACCAATTGGTCCCGGACAAGCGTTGCTTGCCATACCGCCAACTGGCTATCGCGGGTTCCTATGCGGATTGTTTGCTGCATGATGCGGATGGGCGGTTATTCGCCCGGGGTAATATAATCGTGTAGCGCTTCCAGGTAGCAACAACCCTTGGGGCTGTTGCGGCGTATTTTGGCGGCCAGATTGTTGATGACTTTTTGCATGCGTTCTTCGTAGGCGCCTTCGACGGTTTCGGGGACGTGGTCGGAAGGGATCTGGCGGAGGGTATGACGAACGGCGCGGATCATGCCGAGCTGCTGGCGCATGTTGTACCAGGCCTTGAATTCATCCACGAACTCACCGACGATGGCTTCCGCTTTGGGGACCTCCAGCTTGCGGCGGCTGATCGTGGCGTCGGTTTCCTTGGACAGGTGGTCGACATTGATGAGCGTCACCCCCGGCAAACGGGCGATGGCGGGTTCGGCATTGAACGGAATGGAAAGATCCAGGACCAGGTGAACGCCGGTGCCTTGGATGTCGGCGGCGACGACGGTGGGTGCCTGGGCATTGGTAGCCACGATGACGGCGTCGGCGTCTGAAAGTTCTTCGCGCAGGTTGTCCATCGACGCGTAGCGGATACCTTGCTCCAGGGCGAATTCCCGGGCCACGTCGAGGGTCCGGTTGAGGACGACGATGTTGCGGGTATCTAAGTATGCCAGGACATTCTTACACGTGCTGCGCCCGATTTTTCCCACACCCACCAGGACGATCTTGCGGGAAGGTCCGGGGGCCAGGTGGTTCTTCAGGTATTGTATGGCCGCAAACGCAACGGAAACAGTGCCGCTGCTGAGGGCCGTGTTGTTCTTGATGCTTTTGGACAGCTGGAGGGCTGTATTGATGAGCCTTTCGGTGAAGGGACCCAGGCAGTCCCGTTCTTTGGAAAATTTAGAGGCGACCTTGATCTGGCCGTTGATCTCATAGTCGCCCAGTATCTGGGAATCCAGACCCGAACTCACCTGGCAAAGGTGACGCACGGCCTGCAAACCCTGGAGACAAAAAGCGTTCTTACGGAAGGTTTCTTCGTCTCCTTTGGTAAACCTGCACAACAAGCCGATCAGGTGATCCGGGTCGGGAGCGAAACCATAGATCTCGGTCCGGTTGCAGGTGGAAAGGACGAATAATTCATGAAGACCCTGGGCGCGACCGGTGGAGATGAGCTGACCATATTGCTCCTGGTTGATGGCGAATAAACTCCTTATATCCGCATCGGTCTTTTTGTAACTGATCCCTGCGATGAAAAACTGGTCAATGGTTTTACTGGATTCGGATGAGTAATCGTCGCTCATGGCTGCAAAGCTAGTTTTGGATGACGGATCGGTAAAAAATAACCGGTCATTGAAATGTCATATTTACCTTTTATGGTAGTGGTGGACCGCATCAGCAAGTACATACGTAAAGCGCGTATGAACGTTTGTCATACCTTTGACATATATGTCTTCCACCGCTGTCATTCTGATGAACCTGGGGTCCCCGGATTCAACCGAAGTAAAAGATGTAAGAAAATATTTACACGAATTTTTAATGGACAAACGGGTGATCGACTATCCTTACCTGTTCCGGAAATTCCTGGTGGACGGCATCATCACGCGTTTCAGGGCGCCCAAATCGGCCCGGGCGTATCGTTCGATCTGGTGGCCGGAGGGCTCCCCGCTGATTGTTTTGACAAAAAAATTACAATCGGCCCTCCAGGCGGAGCTGGACCTGCCGGTGGAAATATCGATGCGGTATGGTAACCCGTCCATGAAGGCGGCGTATGACAAACTGGCGGCAGCGCACAAGGACCTGGAGGAGGTTTTGCTGATACCCCTGTACCCGCACTATGCGATGTCTTCATACGAAACGGCGGTAGAACATGCGGTGGCGGTTCACCGAAAACAAAAATATCCGTTCCGGATCCGGGTCCTCCAGCCTTATTTCCAGGAACCGGCGTATGTCGGCGCGCTGGCGGAGAGCATCCGGCCTTACCTGAAGGAAGAGGTGGATTATATTCTTTTTAGCTATCACGGCGTACCGGTACGCCACATAAAAAAAGGCGACATCACGGGGCATCATTGTCTGCAGTCGGAGGACTGCTGCTGGGTGCATTCGGACGCACACCGTTTTTGCTACCGGCACCAGGTATACGCCACGACGCGGCAGGTGGCTCAAGCCTTGGGTTTGACACCGGACCAGTACAGCGTTTCCTTTCAATCGAGGCTGGGCAGGGATGAGTGGATCAGCCCGTATACGGCGGGAGAGCTGGCGACCTTGCCCTCCAAGGGGATGAAACGGTTGCTGGTGGTCTGCCCGGCTTTTGTCAGCGACTGTCTCGAAACGCTGGAGGAAATCGCCGTCGAGGGAAAGCACACGTTCATGGAAGCGGGTGGGACTTCTTTCACCGCCATCCCGTGTTTAAACATACATCCGGACTGGGTCCGCGCACTGGCAGGTTGGGTTCGCGCGGCAGGAGAAGAGCATCCGCAGTGGAAGGCCCCGGCCGGTCAAAGAAAAGTTGCGTTATGAAGATCGTCGTTGTTGGCGGTGGCGCCGCGGGTCTGACAGCAGCATTCGAGTTGCACAAGGCGGGCCGGCAGGTGGTGGTGCTGGAATCATCCCCCCGCGTGGGTGGTGTCATTGCCAGCAAAACCATGGGAGGTTTCGACCTGGACCTGGGGCCTAATTCGCTTGTCTGCACACCCGCGCTTCAGGCGCGTATCGATGCCCTGGGGCTTGGACAGGACGTACTGGAAGCCGCTTCCGTGTCCAAAAACCGTTACCTGGTCAAAGACAGGACCCTGTACGCCTTGTCCCCCCACCCGGTTAAACTGTTGAAGTCACCTTACTTGTCCTGGGGCGCCAAGTCCCGCATCTTTACCGAGCGCTTCCGTGCAAAAGGGGGCGGGGGAGACGAAAGCGTCGGCGCTTTTTTTGCGCGGCGTTTCGGCCGCGAAATCACCGAAGCGGTCGTTGATCCGATCTTCAGCGGCATCTATGCGGGCGATATCGCACGCCTCTCCCTGGAACAGGTATTGCCTGTGGCCGGTCGTTGGGAGCAAACGTATGGCTCGGTGATCAAGGGAATGATGAAGGAAAAAGAAACGCTAAAGGGCGGACGCAAGATCATCAACTTCAAAGGGGGGCTGCAGCGGTTGACGGATGCGCTGGCCGCGCCCCTGGCCGGGAACATCCATACAGGGGTCGCGGTCAGCGACATCCGTTTTGAAGGAGACCGTTTCCTGGTGACCCATTCCGGTGGCATATTGGAGGCGGACCGCGTCATCTATACAGGACCGCCGGGTGTCCTGGCGGGCGTTCCCGTGGACTATGCATCCGTCCGGACCCTGCACGTGACCGTTCCAGAGGACGCCCTGGACCTTCCACCGGGTTTTGGGTTTCTTGTCCCCAGCCGGGAGCGATTGGCCCTGATGGGTTGCATATTCACTTCCTCGATTTTTCCTTCCAAGGCCCCCGAAGGGCAGGCGCTGCTGACCCTGATGACCGGCGGGGCACACCATGCCGGGGAGCAGGTGGAGGACCTGCAGGAACGGGCGTTGGACGACCTGAAGGCCATTCTCCGCGTACGCGGAACACTCCGCGTGCTCCATGGCCAAACGTGGCGTTCAGCCATCCCTCAAAAGAACCTCGGTCACGCGCAGGTGCTTGCGACCCTCAAGGCTTACGAGGACGCACATCCGGGATTTTATTTCGCAGGAAGCGCCGTCAGCGGCGTATCTGTAGGAGACACTATGGAATATGCGGCGAAAGTCGTACATTCCATAGTATGACGATTGGCGTCCTCAAAGAACCCCCCGGTGAAAATCGTGTGTCTGTCTTGCCGGAACAGGTAAGTACCCTTGCTGCCAAGGGCGCGGCAGTGTGGGTAGAGCAGGGCGCCGGTACCGGTGCATTTACCGGAGACGCGGTTTATGAAAAAGCCGGGGCGACTATTGCCGGCAGAGCGTCGGTTTTCAATTGCGCGCTTATTCTGGGTCTTCATTTACCCGCTCCTGCCGAGATGGAATTGCTGGCCTCCAAAGTGCTGGTGGGTTTTTACCGTCCTTTATATGAACCGGCCCGGATGTATGAACTGGCGAAGGCCGGGGCCACCGTTTTCAGTCTCGATATGATCCCCCGCACCACGCGGGCGCAAAGCATGGATATCCTCAGCTCCCAGGCGAGTGTCGCGGGATACAGGGCCGTGTTGCTGGCGGCGGCTATGCTGCCCCGGTATTTCCCCATGATGATGACGGCGGCGGGTAGTGTTCCGCCTGCCCGGGTTTTGGTCTTGGGCGCAGGGGTGGCCGGTCTCCAGGCCGTGGCCACCGCCAGGCGCCTGGGCGCCGTAGTAGAGGTGTTCGACACCCGTCCCAGCGTGAGGGAAGAGGTGATGAGCCTGGGGGCGCGATTCGTGGAAGTGGAGGGTGCGGCCGACGCCTCCGGGGCGGGCGGGTATGCCGTAGAACAAAGCGAAGCTTTTCATAAAAAACAACAGGAAAGGATCGCCGCGGCGATCGCAGGGGCGGATGTGGTCATCACGACCGCCCAGATCCCCGGCAAACCCGCGCCCATCCTGGTGACGAACGCCATGCTGGACGGGATGCGGGAGGGTTCGGTGATCATCGACCTGGCGGCCGCCACGGGAGGGAATACGGAGGTGACCAAAGACGGACGCACCGAAACATATAAGGGGGTGCGGATCGTCGGGGATTCTTCTTTGGCGTCCGGGATGCCCCTGGACGCCAGCCGTCTTTATGGAAAAAACGTCCTCCAGTTCCTGGCCCTTCTTCGGGGCAAAGACGGGGCGCTGACCCTGAATTTTGAGGACGACCTGGTGGCGGGTTGTTGTATCACCCACGGGGGAGAGGTCGTTCATGAACGGATGAAAGCACTTTTGTAATATGGAATCCTTATTAACCTGGATCGGCGACAACCAGCAGATGATCTATATCGTCTTGCTATCGATATTCCTGGGGGTGGAAGTCATCGGACGGGTTCCCAGCGTCCTCCATACCCCCCTGATGAGCGGGGCCAACGCCATCCACGGGGTGGTCATCATCGGAGCCATCATCGTCATGGGCGAGGCGGATCCGGATAATTATTCCGCGCTCCTTTTGGGATTTTTTGCCGTCCTGCTGGGGACGTTGAATGTCGTGGGCGGGTTCGTCGTGACGGATCGCATGCTGGAAATGTTCAAGCACAAAAAGAAAGGCTGATGGTCTCGCTGCTTCCCCTGTGTTATATCCTTGGTTCCGTCACCTTCATCGTAGGGTTGAAAATGATGTCTCACCCTTCCACTGCCCGGAGGGGGAACCTGGTGGCCGCCAGTGGTATGGCCGTGGCTATAGCGGGTACCCTTTTCCTGTACCGGGACGGAGGTAAGGGGTTGCACAATTTCGGCTGGATCGCTTCGGGGCTTTTGGCCGGGGGTGTTTTGGGCGTCGTGGCCGCACGGAAGGTACGGATGACGGCCATGCCCGAAATGGTCAGTTTGTTTAATGGAATGGGGGGCGCCTGCGCGGCGCTGATTTCCCTGTCGGAATTCCGGCACGAGGGCATGGCGGCGCCTTTTACCCTGGCAGGGTTGGTGATCGGAAGCGTTTCTTTTGCCGGGAGTATGGTGGCGTGGGGGAAATTAAATGGTTCTGTCAGGGACTTTGCCTTCCGGGGACAGCACTTCGTCAATATCCTTTTGTTCCTGGTGCTCTTAGGCGCCTCGATCTATATGGGCATTGCCCAGGTTCCGTTGCTGATATACGGGATTACGGCAGGGGCATTGGTGTACGGGGTTCTTTTCGTATTGCCCATCGGCGGGGCCGATATGCCGGTGGTGATCTCGCTGCTCAATTCTTTTACCGGCGTGGCGGCGGCCTGTGGCGGGTTTTTGTACCACAACCCGGTGATGCTGACGGGAGGAATTCTTGTCGGATCGGCGGGTACCATCCTGACGATCCTGATGTGCAAGGCCATGAACCGGTCCCTCCTGAATGTGTTGATCGGGTCCTTTGGAGGCTCGGGTTCCGGCTCAGGCGGTGCCGGCGGAGCCGGGACTTACCGGGAGATCAGCCTGTCCGACGCCGCGGTGGTGCTGACTTATGCCCGGGAGGTCATGGTGGTGCCCGGGTACGGGCTGGCGGTCGCCCAGGCGCAACACGCCTGTCATGAATTGGAAAGACTCCTAAGCGCCAAGGGGGTGAATGTCCAGTACGCGATCCACCCCGTGGCGGGGCGTATGCCGGGGCACATGAACGTCCTTTTGGCGGAAGCGGATGTTTCTTATGACCGTCTCCTGGAAATGGAGGCGGCCAACGATCTTTTTTCCCATACCGACGTCGTCCTGGTGCTGGGCGCCAACGACGTCGTCAACCCCGCCGCCAAAGTGGATCCGTCCTCGCCGATATATGGGATGCCGATCCTGGAAGTAGAAAAGGCAAAACTGGTCATCGTCAATAAAAGAAGCATGAAACCGGGGTACGCCGGGATCGAGAATCAATTATTTTTCCAGCCCAAAACATCCATGCTTTTCGGGGACGCCAAAGGGGTTCTTCAGCAGTTGATCGCGGAAATCAAGACAATCGGGTAAGATATGGTAGGAAAAGTGAATGTGTAATTTTTTGAGATTTTTGCGCTGATTTTTAAATTAAATGTCCCTAATTTTGACAACTTCTAAGAAACGGGTACTCATTATTAAATATTTCAATTCAAAACTATCTTCGCTATGTCTCTCAGATTCCAGGCTATCAACAACCTCACCAAGGACGCCGCAGCGCCCGCGGAGAGCAACGCACGCATCACCGACCTTTTTGGCGACAACGTATTCACCCTCAAGACCGCACGCCAATTTTTGAGTGACGAAGGGTATAAGAGCCTGGTTCATAGTATTAAAGAAGGTAAAAAGATCGATCGCGCCGTCGCCGGCCAGATCGCCAACGGTATCCGCGCCTGGGCCGAAACAAAGGGTGTTACCCACTTTACCCACTGGTTCCAACCCCTGACAGGTCTGACGGCCGAAAAACACGACTCGTTTTTTACGCTGAAGAGCGACGGCACCGCCCTGGAAGAATTTGACGGGGCCGCGCTGATCCAGCAGGAACCCGACGCGTCCTCCTTCCCCTCCGGTGGTCTCCGCGCCACTTTCGAGGCCCGTGGCTATACCGGCTGGGATCCCTCCAGCCCCGCCTTTATCATGGAAACCGGGGAAGGCAAAACGCTTTGCATCCCGACGATCTTCGTCTCCTATACCGGGGAATCCCTGGACTATAAGGCGCCCCTGCTCAAGGCCCTCGAAGCCCTGAACAAGGCAGCCGTCGACGTTTGCCACTATTTCGACCGGAACGTGTCCAAGGTGACCGCCACCCTGGGCTGGGAACAGGAATATTTCGTCATCGACGCCGGTCTGGCCAACGCCCGCCCCGACCTCGTCCTGAGCGGCCGCACCGTCTTCGGCGCCGGTCCCGCCCGCGGCCAGCAACTGGAAGACCACTACTTCGGTTCCATCCCTGAAAGGGTCTACGCCTTCATGCGTGATTTCGAAAATGAATCGTACAAGCTGGGTATCCCCCTGAAAACGCGGCACAACGAAGTGGCCCCTTCCCAGTTCGAGGTTGCCCCGATCTTCGAAGAAGTGAACATCGCCGTCGACCATAACATCCTGCTCATGGATATCATGACCCGTGTCGCCAAACGTCATGGCCTGGTTGTCCTGCTGCACGAAAAACCCTTCGCCGGTATCAACGGGAACGGGAAACACAACAACTGGAGCATGGCCACCGACACCGGTGTCAACCTCCTGGGTCCCGGCCGTACGCCGAAGAACAACCTCATGTTCCTGACCTTCTTCGTCAACACGATCAAGGCGGTTCATGACTACGCCGACCTGCTCCGCGCGTCGATCGCTTCCGCCCCCAACGACCACCGTCTGGGCGCCAACGAAGCACCTCCCGCCATCATCTCCGTTTTCGTCGGTCAATACCTGGCCAAAGTACTGGCCGATATCGAGTCCAAAGTAGGCGACAAGTTCGACGAGCAGGACGAAGCCGTCCTCAAACTGGACCTGCACCGGAGCATCCCGGAATTGCTGCTGGACAATACCGACCGCAACCGGACCTCTCCGTTCGCCTTCACGGGTAACAAATTCGAGTTCCGCGCCGTAGGGTCGAGCGCCAACTGCGCCAGCCCGATGACCGTCCTCAACGTCGTCATGGCCGAAACCCTCAAAGGCTTTAAGAAAGACGTCGACGCCCTGATCGAAAAGGGTGATAAAAAAGAAGTCGCCATCCTGCACGTCATCCGCAAGTACATCACCGAGAGCAAGTCGGTCCTGTTCGAAGGCGACGGGTATAGCGAAGAGTGGGAAAAAGAAGCCCACCGCCGCAAACTGCCCAACGTAAAGACCACCCCCCTGGCCCTCGACGCGATGGTCACCGAAAAAGCAAAGGCGCTTTACGAACACAACGGCGTCTACACCCACTCCGAGCTGGAAGCCCGTCACGAGATCGAGCTGGAAAAATACATCAAGAAGGTACAGATCGAAGCCCGTATCATCGGTGACCTGGCCCTGAACCACATCATCCCCTCCGCGGTGAAATACCAGCATGTCCTGGCCTCCAATATCAAGAGCCTCAAGGAAGCCGGCCTGTCCGAGTCCGAGTACGCCAGCCAGCTGCGCATCCTGAAGGAAATCTCCGGCCACATCACCGTGATCGACACCAAGGTCGAAGAAATGGTAGAAAAAAGGAAGATCGCCAACAATATGACCAACACCCGGACCAAGGCCATCGCCTACCAGTCCGAAGTGAAGGACCCGTATTTCGACGAGATCCGCTACCACGTTGACAAGCTGGAGCAACTGGTGGACGACCAATTCTGGACGCTGCCCAAGTATCGTGAAATGTTGTTTTTAAGATAGTTTTTATCGGGTAATTCCCATCGACATGAGAGAAACCGGAAAGGCCGCCCCAACCATCGAGGGCGGCCTTCCGTTTTTTTGCCTTTTCTCGGTTAAAAAACCAACCAGCCTTAGTCCTAGGTTCCACGGGCGTGCTGAAGTGCCGCGACGGGGTATGTCCATTTTACTCTTTTCCGCAGAGAACCGAAGCGACCGCCCATCGTTAGAATCTTCTGCGGAAAAGAGTAAAATGGACATACCCCGTCGCGGCACGCGAGGCGAGCTTGGGGTTAGGACGCAAGGACCTTACCGGAGTGGGGAGTGTTAGAATCCCTGGAAGATCGCTTTTAGTTTGTAGGTTTTCAGTTGATTGTCGTAATCGAGGAGGTGGCTGTCGCGGCCGAATTGGACGTCGAGGGCGTAGCGGAAGGCCGTTTTGGCGGGGTAGGCGGCTTTGAGGTTTTCAATGGTTAATGGTTGAATGGCGTCCGAACCTGAGGTGCTGAAAAAGTATTCGGTTTTGACGATGGAGCCCTTTTCTTTGGGGAGGGCGCTTTTGGCGTATAGGTAGAAGCCGGCGGTGTCGATAATCTCGTAGGCCTGGTCTTCGAAAAAGCGGAAGTTCTTTTTGCCGTCGCTATACCCAAAGAGCTCGACCTTGAGGATATAGTATTTCTGACCACCGGAATCGATGGTGACGTGGGGGGCGCCGAGAAACTCATGGGTCCTGATGATCACTTTGCGGCTGGAGGCGGGGGCCGAAAATTCGAGGTGGTGCTGGTCGAAATCTGCCTGTGTGCGGTATATGCCCTTTGTATCCGGATTCGTAAAAGCTTGCGTCAAGGTTAAAATCGGTAAAAGAGCAAATCGGATAAACATAAACATTATTTTATTTCTTAATAGATCCTGTCTATGTATATAATCCCAAACACATACCAGAGCGCTCCCGATCGTCGTTCTTATTTATAATCTATTTATTTACAATTAATTATGTGAATATGGCGCAGTCTGTCCAGCAGGAAGGGCAGCACCGTGCCAGACTATCATAATGAAAATGAACCTTTTCAAAATGGAAAGGCTTGTGTCATATTTTTGCATATAAATTTTAAATATGTTTATGTTTTATTCGATTTTCATTAAAAATCGTGTACTTTCATTAGAGTAAAGACAAAGTGATGTAATTGTTAATTACATTTGACATCACCACCAGAGAGAAGCCAATATCCGTCCGAAAATCCACCCATGAGGCCGCGATTTCTTATCAAAAGTTGATATTTTATTTTATTGTAATATTTGGTGGCGCCCACGGCCGCCCTGGAACTTGTTTGCTCTTTCTTCACCAAAACCAACTTAATCGTATGCTTAGAAAATGGTTCTTTACTGTTCTAACCTTGTGTGAGGGTGTCGTCGCTGCGGAGGCCCAAACGGCCCCGGCAACCACCGCGACGACAGCCGTCGCCACCGCCAGTGCAACGGCGGACACCGCTGTGAAAACACCGGCGCCCCCGGTACTGTCTATTACGGGGTCTGCCGACCTGTATTACCGGTATGACTTCGGGCAAAACAAGGCCAATGACTTCACCAGCTTTACTCATTCTCACAACACCTTCGAATTGGGTATGGCAACAGTTAAACTGGAACACAAGACCGATAAGGTCGACATGGTGGCCGATCTGGGGTTTGGCAAAAGGGCCGAGGAGTTCGCGTACAACGACAACGGGATCCTGCAAGCGATCAAACAACTCTACATCAGCTATTCTCCCAACGCCTGGCTCAAACTGACGGCGGGCACCTGGGCAACGCACGTAGGATATGAGTTGGTCGACGCTTATGCCAACCGGAACTACAGCATGTCCTATATGTTTACCTACGGCCCGTTCTCCCATACGGGTGTCCGGGCGGACTTTACCTTCGGGAAGTCCGGTTTTATGGTCGGCGTGGCTAATCCCACGGACTACAGATATGTCCCAACGGGTGTGATCAACAAGAAGTTTCTCATCGCGCAGTACAGCTATGCGCCCAGCGACAATTTCAAGCTGTACCTCAACTATGTGGGTGGTCAGAACGTGGACACCACGAAAAGCAACCAGTTCGATTGTGTCATCAACTTCAAGTTGAACAGCAAGTTCTCGGGTGGCTACAACGGTACGGTAAAGGTGGCAAAGGTCTACGAAGGGAAGGGCACCTACAGTTCCACGGAAGATTGGTGGGGTTCGGCCCTTTACCTGAACTATGATCCGACCAGCAAATTCGGGCTGTCGCTCCGGGAAGAGTACCACGACGACCAGGACCAGCTGACGGTCTATAGCGGGTATGGCAAAGGCGGTTCGGTTTTCGGCAGCACGCTGTCGGCCAACCTGAAGGTGGACGGGTTCATCTTTATTCCCGAAGTACGGGTGGACGCGGCGAGTGAAAATATTTTCGTCAAGTCAAACGGCACGCCGACAAAAACGGCGGGCAGTTTCCTGGTCGCGGCTATATATTCCTTCTAGGGTATTCACAATTGTATATATAAGCAACCAAATTTTTTAGTAGCAAAAAAACGTAGATCATGTTGTTAAGAAAATTGATTCCTTCCAGGCACCGGCGCGCCGATGTGCCGTATGTAGCCCTGACAAAGGCGGAAAAGTGGAAGTTTGGTCTCACCGTCTTCGCGGGGAAAATCCTCGGCCTCCTGGCGGTGTTGTTTGCCATGAAGGTGCTGCCCGGTATGTTGGTGACCAAATCTTATGCAGCGGAAACCTTTACCGCCCATGAGACGAACATCATGAATTCCATCAATACGGTATGGACCCTGGTGGCCGCCTTCCTCGTGTTTGGGATGCAGGCGGGTTTTGTGATGCTGGAGGCGGGTTTTGCCCGCACCCGGGAGACGGTCAACGTCCTTATGGAGTGTATCCTGGATACCTGTCTTTGCGGCGTGCTGTTCTGGTCGATCGGTTATGCCTTCATGTTCAGCCATGGGAACGGTTTTATCGGCTACCATTGGTTCTTCCTGATGGGCGCGCCGGATTCCTATGAAACTACAGGTATTCCTCTGCTGGCTCACTGGATCTTCCAATTCGCTTTTGCCGACACCTGCTCTACCGTTACTTCCGGCGCCATGATCGGTCGTACGAGCTTCCGCGGTGATATCCTTTATAGCATCGGTGTTACCGGTTTCATTTATCCCATCATCGGTCACTGGGCCTGGGGTCCTGATGGCTTCCTGGCCACCATGGGCAGCGCCGGCTTCTTCCTGCCTTCCCTGGGTCAACCCTTCCATGACTTTGCCGGTTCCACGGTCGTCCACACGATCGGGGGTGTCGTATCCCTGGCGGGCGCCATGGTGCTCGGACCTCGCCTGGGCCGCATCTTTGCCCGGGACAATAAAGCAAAAGGAGGTCTGCCTCCCGCACATAACCTGCCCCTGGCAGCCGTAGGCGGCTTCCTGCTGTGGTTCGGCTGGTACGGTTTCAACCCCGGAAGCTCCCTCTCCGCGATGGACGCTCAGGGTATTGGCCGTATCGCTGCCAACACGACCCTGGCGGCTTGTACCGGAGGCCTGGGCGCCATGCTCGCGGCGCTCTGGTGGGGTCCCACCAAGGGCAAGTTTGACACGGCCTTCTCCATCAACGGGATGCTGGCCGGTCTGGTGGCGATCACCTGTCCTTGCTACTGGGTGAGCCCCCTGGGCGCCGTCCTGTTGGGCTTTGTGGCCGGGTTTGTGGTCTTCGCCGGTGTATACCTCTTCGAATGGTTCCGCATCGATGATCCCGTCGGCGCTGTTTCCGTACACGGCCTCGCGGGTATCTGGGGTACCATTTCCCTGGGTTTCTTCGCCTCCGGCCAATACGGCGCCACCGGACCCACCGGGGCTGACAATTCCGCTCCCCTTGCAGGGCTGTTCTATGGTGGCGGCACCGCCATCCTCAAGGCCCAGGTGATCGGAAGTGCGACGATCGTGTTAGCGACCTTCGCGGTGTCCTACGCCATGATGTGGGTCATCCGCCTGTTGCCGCATCCCTGGAACCTGCGCGTGGAAGAACATGGCGAAACCGGGCCTGGTGGCCTGGATGCCTTCGAACACGGTGCTTCCGCTTACAACGACGCCGAAACCGGCAGTGGTATCCCGGGTAGCATAGGGGTAAAGGATGGTGAACTCGTACTTGAGCTTTCCTAAGAATAATTTGCAATAGTCTGTCCAAGGGGCCTCCCATCCGGGGGCCCCTTTTTTTTGGCGCTTCCGCCCCTCCATTTTGGCGTCCGCGGGTGTGTTTGCGCCAGGTGGTTTGGCTATCTTTGACCTAAGCAAAACCCTTGGTCATGAAAGAAATCGCTTTGCTGATCCATAAAGATGTGGTCTTATCGACCATTTCCGGAACACTGGACATGTTGGAGCATACCAACCGTTACCTGGAAGCGTCGGGGAAACCGAGGGCATTTTCGGTGACCCTGGTGGGCGAAAGCGCTTCCAATGACCTTTTGCCGGTGGCGGCTCCTTATATCCATTATTGCCGGTATACGGACCTGGCGTCGGCCGACCTGATCATCGTACCGGCCTTTTTTGGGCAGCCGGACGACGTCTTTGCGGGGCATCGTAGTCTTCTGGACTGGCTAAGGCGCATGCACGACGAGGGGAACGAGATAGCAAGCCTTTGCTCGGGGGCGTATTTTCTTGCGGAAGCAGGGTTGCTGGAAGGGCGGTGTTGCACGGCACACTGGAGGGACATAGAAGACCTGAAACGGCGTTATCCGGATACGCGCTTTTTGTCCCGGATGGTCATGACGGATCAGGATGGATTATATACCAGCGGGGGAGCGTTTTCGGCTTTTCACCTGGTGTTGTACCTGATCGAGAAATATTGCGGACGCGACATGGGCATCTGGGCTTCCAAGATGTTCTCACTGGACATGGACCGGGAAAGCCAGGCGTATTTTGCGGTTTTTCAGGGGCAGTTCCGGCATCAGGATGAACAGATCCTCACCGCCCAGGAGTATATTGACAAGAATTACAACGAGCCGTTATCGGTAGAACAAATGGCGCTGCAGATCAATATGAGCCTGCGTAATTTTATCCGCCGGTTTAAGACCGCCACCCAGAATACACCCCTGGAATACCTGCAGCGGGTCCGGATCGAGGCGGCCAAAAAAGCCTTGGAAGCAGGCAATCCAACCATCACCTCCCTGATGTACGATTCGGGGTACCAGGATATCAAGACCTTCCGTAAGGTATTCAAACGCATCACGGGGCTTACCCCTATCGAGTATCGAAAGAAATATTCCCGGACCTTGCCGGTGCTGAACTGATATGACCCTTCCTCCAGAACTTATTGCCTCCCTGAGGGGCGTGCCGGGATTTGATGAAGAAGCCTTTTTGGCCGTGCACGAGCGGGGAGAGCCGCCGGTGTCGATACGGCTCAATCCCGCGAAAGCCGGCTTTTTGCCGGATGTGCCGCAGCGCCCCGTCCCCTGGTGCGACACCGGCCGCTACCTTTCCTCCAGACCTTCGTTTATCACCGACCCCGCCTGGCACGCCGGGCGATATTACGTACAGGAAGCATCGAGCATGTTCGTGGAACAGGCGTTCCGCCAACAGGCACCGGGCGCCCTCCGCGTATTGGACGCCTGCGCCGCACCGGGCGGGAAGAGCACCCACCTGCAATCCCTGATCGGTCCCGGGGGCCTGTTGGTGAGCAATGAAGTGATCCGGACCCGGGTGGGCATCCTTTCAGAAAACCTCCAGCGCTGGGGGGGATCAAACGGGGTGGTGACCTCGGCCGATCCCCGTGAATTCGCGGGGCTCCCTGGTTTTTTTGATGTGGTGTTGGTGGACGCGCCCTGTAGCGGTTCGGGTCTTTTCCGGAGGGAACCCGAGGCCATACGGGAGTGGTCTCCCGAACAGGTCGAGCTGTGTGGCGCCCGTCAGCAACGGATCCTGTCGGATCTTTCGGGGGCATTGACGGAAGGTGGACTCCTGATCTATTCGACCTGCGCCTTTTCACCCCGGGAGGACGAAGTCGTGGTGGATTGGCTAGTGGAGCAACTCGGGTTCGAAGCGCTGCCCCTGGCATTGGATCCGGTCTGGGGCGTAGTCGAGTCGGGGAAGTATGGGTACCGGTTTTACCCGAACCGGCTGGAAGGGGAAGGGCTGTTTCTGGCCTGTCTGCGGAAGCGCAACGGCGTGTCTTCGTCTTATCGGGGAACGTTCCGGCCTGGTGTTAGCCTGTTGGGAAAACGCGAGAAGGAACTGGTGGCGCCGTGGGTGGCTTCCCCCGATGACTATACTTACCTGCTGACCGGGGAAACGGTGCGCGTCCTTCCTTCCGGCCTGACAGCGGACATTGCGCATTTGTCGTCCGTGCTCCCCGTCCGGGAAGCAGGGGTGGCCATCGGTCAGATCATGCGCAAGGACGTCGTGCCCGATCCGGCACTGGCGCTGTCTTCCATATTATCAACCGGCATTCCCCGTGTGGCGCTCGACCTGGAGCAGGCGCTGGCCTTCCTCCGGAAAGAGGAGCTGAGTCTCGATGACGCGCCCAAAGGATGGGCCCTTGTGACCCATGGGGGGTATGGACTTGGTTGGGTAAAGGTCCTGGAAGGCCGGATTAATAATTACTATCCAAAACAATGGCGGGTGCTTAAAAAGTAAGGTTTCCTTACTTCCTTCCGAAATCCGCCGGATTCTCCCCCCAGGCTTTTGTCTCCCATTTTAGGATGGGGTTTTTGTAGGTGTTGTCTTTTAGCCACTGCTCGCCCCGGGCGATGAGGTCGAAAAGGACGGCGTTGCGATGGGTTCGTTCCAGTTTCGTGTTGGCTTTTTTCTGCTGAACCCAGCCGATGGCGTTGCGGCTGTCGCTGTAAATGGGCAGGAGAAGCCCTTTCTGTTTGCAATAAGCGAGGGCATGGACGATGGCAAGGAACTCGCCGATGTTGTTGGTTCCGTCGGCGTAGGGGCCCTGGCGGAAAACCAGGTCTCCGGTCTTGTAGTAGACACCCTGGTATTCCATATCGCCGGTGGCCGTATTCCAGGCGGCGTCGACGCAAAGGCTTTCTTTCAGGGGAGAGCCGACGGTTCCCCGGGGGGCGTTGGTTTTGGCACCCGCCTTGGTCCCTGCGCCTTTGAAGACATAGGCCGCACTGTTGCCGCGGAAAGCGGTTTGTGCCTCCGCCGCGCTGGGAAAACCCTTGTACCGGGCGTCGGGAAAACCGTCGATCTGGGCTTTGCAGTCGGCCCAATTGTCGTACACGCCGGGTTTACGGCCCTGCCAAACCACGTAAAATTTTTTCTCTTTTGCCATACGGAAGGACCGCAATGTTACGTTCTCCGGAGGAAGAATTATCGAAAATATTGCCCGAAGTTTACAAAATGGATATTATTGCACCCAAGTTTAACCTTAAAATCATGCTATCGATGAAGCAGTTTCGCGGGGTGTTGGTGGGGGTGGCAGTACTGTGTGGGACTGCCGTGGTCAGGGCACAGACGGGGGACCTGATCGTACAACGCGACGCAGGCGGACTTTACCTGAACCACCAGGTGGCACCCAAAGAGAATTTTTACAGCATAGGCCGGCTTTTCAATATCAGCCCGAAGGTGATCGCGCCGTTTAACGGGCTTGCCCTGAACGGGGGTTTGAGCATAGGCCAGGTGATCAAGATCCCGCTGAAAGAACAGAACTACACGGCGGTCAAAAAGAAAGACGCGCCCACGGAGGTCCTGGTGCCCTTGTACCGGTTGAGTGCGGGGCAGAAGGTCCTGGCGGGGTTCCTGAAGGTCAATAAGGGAGAATCTCCCCTGGCGGCCGGAGGCCCGGCGGTGTCTAAGCCTGCCGGTGTTCCGGAGGAGGCTCCCGCGGTGGCTGTCGCAAAGCCGGCCCCGGCAAAGCAGGAGGTGCCCACCGGGCAGGAGGGAACGGCACCGGCGAAACAAGATCCGGCACCGATGAGCACAAAGCCCGCGGATGACGGGGCCGCCCAAACGACGGCTCCCGCCACCACGGACCCCCTGGCGGCGCCGGCGGACCAGCCTGTAAAACCCGTCGTCAAGAAAAAGAAAAAGCCGGTGGCGGCTCCCCCGGTTACCGCGCCGGCACCCGAAACGACGGCAGCGACAGCGCCCGTGACGCCGGCCCCGGTGACCACGCCGGGCTCATCCCACTATAACGGCGAAGGCGCTTTTCATCCGGATTACCTGACCCAGACCGACGAGGGACGCAAGACCCGCAACGAGAATGGGCTGGCTGGCGTCTTTAAAAGCACCAGCGGCTGGGACAACGGGAAGTTTTATGCCCTGATGAAGGGGGTGGAAAGGGGAACGGTGGTCAAGGTGACCAACCTGAGCAACAACAAGGTTGTTTTTGTAAAGGTATTAGGCGACATTGCCGATATCAAACAAAATACGGGGATGCTGATCGTCCTGAGTGACGCCGCGGTGAATCAACTGGGCGCCAGTACCGACCGGTTTACGGCCTCCTTAAGCTACGCGAAGTAGTCCAGTTCAGGGCCGGGGTTTGAACCCCCGGAGGAAGTCTTCTATTGCCATCCTTTTTTTGCCCTCCAACTGGAGTTCCCTGACGACGATATAGCCGTCGATGGCGGCAAATTTCAGAAACGTCTTGCCGTTGGTTTGATAGGAACCGGGTTCCGCCATGCGGGCGGGCGGGACGATTTCTTTCTCACACCCAAAAATTTTCAGGGTCCTTCCCTCCATCTGGGTCCAGGCGGCCGGGTAGGGGTTGAGTCCCCGGATCTGGTTGTAGATCTTGTTTACGGGCTGGAACCAGTTGATCAGGCAGGTCTCGCTGGTGATCTTCGGCGCGACGCGGAGCTGGCGCGGATCGGCGACCTGTTGGGGCTTTTCCTCCAGGGTGCCCTCACCCAACTGGTCGAGGGTGTCGATTAGGAGGTCCGCCCCTTTTACTTTCAGATCGTTATAGAGTTCCCCCAGGGTGGTGTTTTCCCCGATGGGGACGGACGCCTGTAACAGGATATTCCCGGTATCGATGGCGTGTTGGAGCCGGAACGTCGTGACGCCGGTCTCGGTTTCGCCATTGATGATGGCCCAGTTGATGGGTGCGGCGCCGCGGTATTGCGGGAGCAGGCTGGCGTGGACGTTGATGGTCCCGAGTGGAGGCATGTTCCAAACAGCCTCGGGGAGCATCCGGAAAGCGACGACCACCTGGACGTCGGCTTTTAAAGCAGCCAGTGTTTCCAGGAATTGGGGGTCTTTGAGCTTTTCGGGCTGAAGGAGGAGCAGATTTTTGTCTTTTGCATATCGTTTGACGGGGCTTTCAGACAATTGAAGCCCCCGCCCGGCGGGTTTGTCAGGGGCGGTGATGACGCCGGCGATGGTGGCGCCGGCTTGTACGAGTGCGTCTAAGGAAGCTACCGCGAATTCGGGGGTGCCCATAAAGACGATCCTGAGGTCCTGCCATTTTTTGCGCATCCGCGAAGGTAACAAATGTTCGCTCACGGCAAAACGGGCAGCCGCGCGCTATTCGGGATAGATCAGGTATTTGGTGCGGATGGCTTTAAAAGCTGCTATCCCGGGTGCCCAGCTGGCGCGGATGGCGGCCTCGGAAAGACCTGCCTTAAGTTGGGCTTCCAACTGACCGGAACCGGCCAGCCGGGTAAAAAAGGCATTGAAAAAACTATCCTTTGCGGGGAAATCGCGATAGGCTTCCAGGAGCCAGCGGAGCTGGAATCGGCCTTCGAGGGCGCCGGGGAGGGAAAGACCGCTGAGGTCGGTGCCATAACAGGTTTTGTCTTTCAGGGGCGGATTTTTGGCCCCGGGGACGCTACGCGGGGTAAAACTAAAACCGCGGTCCGGGAGCGAGGGGTGGCCAAAGCATTGAAACGGGAAGTCCGTCCCCCGCCCGACGCTGACGGCGGTGCCCTCGAAAAGACAAAGGTCCGGGTAGAGGTAGACGCTTTGCATGTTGGGGAGGTTGGGGGAGGGCTTTACAGGAAGCCTGTAGTGACTGTGATGTGTGTACCCTGTACAGGGGATGACCGTGAGGCGGAAGCCGGGCGCCGCCGATGCGTCGATCCAATGCTGGCCGATGAGCAGGTGCGCGTACTCACCCAGGGTCATCCCGTAGACGACGGGGATCGGCTGCATACCGACAAAGGACTTAAAACGGGGATCAAGAACAGGGCCATCTACGTAAAAACCGTTGGGGTTCGGCCGGTCAAGAAGGATCAACGGCTTTCCATTGGTCATCGCGGCTTCCAGGAAATATTGAAGAGAAGAGATATAGGTGTACCAGCGGACGCCCACGTCCTGGATGTCAAAAACGAGGACGTCGACGTCCTGGAGCTCGGCGGGGTTGGGCGCCAGGTGTTTGCCGTAGAGGGACACGATGTCCAGACCGGTGGCGGAATCCCGGCCACCGCCCACCGCTTCGCCGGCGTCGGCGTTGCCCCGGAAACCGTGTTCAGGGGAAAAGATCCGGACGACCCGGATGCCCCGGGCGAGGAGGGTGTCTACCAGGTGGGTGGGCCCGACCCGGGAGGTCTGGTTGGCGAAAACCGCCACCCGTTTGCCTTCCAGGAGCTTGAGGTATTGGGCCATGTGCTCCGCGCCGGGGACGATTTGCGCCGCGCAGGGGGCCGCCGCCAGGCTTATCCACAGGAGCCACCATATTTTTATCATTAGCATCGTTTTGAGAGGTCAAAGATGCTAACTTGCAAGCATACTTTAAAAATCTGAAATTATGCAACAAGTAAAAAAGGGGGACAAGGTTCGTGTGCACTATCATGGAAAGCTGACCAATGGAGAAACCTTCGATTCGTCTGAAGGAAGGGCCCCCCTTGAATTCATCGTCGGGGCGGGTATGATGATCAAAGGTTTCGACGCCGCCGTGGTGGGGATGACTTTGGGAGAAAAGAAAACCGTCAATATACCGGCCGCAGAGGCTTATGGAGAATACGAAGCGGACCTGCTCATGGAGTTTCCCCGGGACCAGTTTCCGAAGGGGCTAACGCCGGAAGTCGGGATGCAACTGACGATGACGAACGGGGCGGGGCAGCAGATCCCGGTGACCATCGCAGCCGTCAAAGAGGACGTGGTGGTGCTGGACAGGAACCATTTCCTGGCGGGGAAAGAGCTGGTTTTCGACATTACCCTTGCTGAAATAGTCTGATGCCGCTGGACTACGCCTTTACGGTCAGCGAACGGTTTATGCGCTATGTACGGGTGGATACGCAAAGCGATCCGCAGTCGTCCACCCATCCCTCGACGGAAAAGCAAAAGGACCTTTCCGGGATACTTGTCCGGGAGCTTCACGACATAGGCGTAAGCGACGCGGTGATGGATGACTACGGTTACGTATACGCGACGATCCCCGCCAATACCGGCAAAGCGCTCCCCGTGTTGTGTTTTTGCGCACACGTCGATACCGCACCGGATTGCAGCGGAACGGGGGTCCGGCCCCTGTTGCACCGGCACTTTGACGGAGAGGACATCGTACTCCCCGACGATCCGTCGCAGGTGCTGCGCGTAGAGGACTTTCCCTACCTGAAAGAGCACATCGGCCTGGACATCATCACGGCCAGCGGGACGACCCTTCTCGGGGGGGACGACAAGGCGGGGGTGTCCATCATCATGGACCTGGCGCATTACCTGAGCCTGCATCCGGAAGTACAGCACGGCACCATCCGGATACTTTTTACCCCGGATGAGGAAGTGGGCAGGGGGACTGCCAAGGTGGACCTGGCGAGGCTGGGCGCCGACTATGGCTATACGCTGGACGGGGGCGAGGCGGGGTCGCTGGAAGACGAGACCTTTAACGCGGACGCCGTTCAGATCGATATTACGGGCATCAGTGCCCACCCGGGTTATGCGAAGGGTAAAATGGTCAACGCGCTAAAGGTCGCCGGGGAATTGCTGGCGGCCTTGCCAAAAGACAAGCTGGCGCCCGAGGTGACGGACAAACGGGAGGGCTTTGTCCACCCGGTCCGTTGCGAAGGCATGGCGGAAAAAGCGACCGTGGAGTTTATCGTCCGGGATTTTACGGTAGAAGGACTAAAGGACCACGAGCGTACCTTGTACGAGCTGGCCAGGAAGGTCGTGAGCGCTCACCCGGGCGCGGAGCTTTCATTTGACGTGACGGAACAATACCGCAATATGAAGAATATCCTTGAGCAGCACCCGAAGGTGACGTTGTATGCGCAGGAAGCGATCCGCCGTACGGGGCTCAAGGTTCGCGCGGAAAGCATCAGGGGTGGCACGGACGGCAGCCGGCTTAGCTATATGGGGCTGCCTTGTCCCAACCTGTTTACAGGGATGCAGGGGATCCATTCGCGCCGGGAATGGATCGGGGTGTCGGATATGGAAGCCGCGGTGGAGACCCTGGTGCACCTGGTTCAGGTGTGGGCGGAACATAGCGAAGAATAAACCACATATCGATATGAACTATATTCCCTTTATAGGACTCTTTATCCTGGTGATCCTGATTTTTTCCGGTCTGGTGACCGTGGCCCAGGGAAACGTGGCCGTCGTGACCCTGTTTGGCAGCTACCGGCGGATCCTCCGGCCGGGGCTCAATTTCAAGATCCCTATCCTGGAGCAGATCTACCGGAAGATCAGCATCCAGAACCGTTCGGTGGAGCTGGAATTCCAGGCGGTGACCGTGGACCAGGCCAACGTCTATTTCAAGGCCATGCTCCTGTATGCCGTTCAGAACGCCGACGAGGAGACGATCAAAAAGGTGGCGTTTAAATTTATCAGCGAACGGGACTTTATGCAGGCCCTGGTGCGTACCATAGAGGGGACCATCCGCGGCTTCGTGGCGACCAAAAAGCAGGCAGAGATCCTGGGTCTGCGCAGGGAGATCGTTGAATACGTAAAGGCACAGCTCGACCATGCGCTGGAAGAATGGGGTTATCACCTCATGGACCTTCAGATCAACGACATTACTTTCGACAAGGCCATCATCGACTCCATGAGCCGTGTGGTCGCGTCCAATAACCTAAAGGCGGCCGCCGAGAACGAGGGGCAGGCCCTCCTGATCACCAAGACCAAGGCCGCCGAAGCGGAAGGGAACGCCATCAAGATCTCGGCAGCAGCGGAGCGGGAGGCTGCCATGCTCCGGGGACAAGGGGTGGCCCTTTTCCGGGAAGAAGTCGCCAAGGGGCTTAGCCACGCCGCCGAAGAGATGAAACAAGCGAACCTGGATACCAACGTCATCCTGTTCAGCATGTGGACGGAAGCCCTCAAGAACTTCGCGGAAGTGGGGAAGGGGAACGTCATTTTCCTGGACGGCTCCAGCGAAGGCATGCAGAAGACCATGGGGCAAATCATGGCGTTCCTGCAGATGAACCTGACGACCAAGGCAGATTCCAAGGGGTCGAATACTAATTAACACTATTTTGCGTTACTTAGGTACCTGAAAAATTTACTTTTGCCCATAAATCCTAACAGGAATGACCCCTATTTTGCTTCAATTGACCGGTGATTCTGTCCGTAAAATAACCGATTCCCTTGCCCACGCCCAGGCGACCGCTGCCCCTGCCCAAACGATGAACGTGATCGACCTGCTGATCAAGGGCGGATGGATGATGGTGCCCCTGGGTCTTTTGAGCCTTATAGCGGTATTCGTTTTCTTCGAGCGGTATTTCTATATCCGCAAGGTGTCCAAGTCGGACGACAATTTCATGAACATCATCCGCGACCACATCATCAACGGGAACGTCCAGGCGGCGCGCAGCCTCGCCAAAAATACGGCAAACCCGGTCGCGCGGGTGATCGACAAGGGGATACAGCGGATCGGAAAACCCATCGACGCGATCGAGAACAGCATGGAGAATATCGGGAACCTGGAGATCTACAAGATGGAACAAAACCTCGGCATCCTGAGCGTCATCGCCCGGATCGCACCGATGTTTGGATTTCTGGGGACGATCGTCGGGATGATCCAATTGTTTTACGAGATTACATCGACAGGGGTATACGACCTGACCACCATTGCCGGTGGTATTTATGTCAAAATGATCACCAGCGCCTCCGGTCTGATCATCGGCCTGCTGGCATTTGTGGGCTACAGCTTTCTCCATACGCAGATCGACAAATGCGCCAATAAGATGGAGCGCGCCAGCTCCGACTTTATCGATATTTTACAAGAACCCACCCGATAAACCGTATGCAACTGCGATCCAGACGAATGAGGGCCCATGATGCCGAAGTAAGCACGGATGCGCTGAATGACATCCTGTTTATCCTGGTGATGTTCTTCCTGATTGTCTCTACGCTGGCCAACCCGAACGTGATCAAGGTCACTCAGCCAAAATCAAAAGCCGACACCAAGGCCAAACAATCGGTCGTCGTTTCTATAGACGCCAACAAACAGTATTATGTCGGATCGGACAAGGTGACGATCGACCAGCTCAAGGCGGCCTTGATACCGGTTCTGGCGAAGGAAAACGGGGAGCCGACCATCGTCATCAACTCCGACAAGACAGTGCCTATCGACTATGCCGTTGCGGTGATGCGGATTGCCCGGGAGTTGAATGCGAGGACGGTGTTGTCGGTGGATAACAAATAATTATCGTCTTGCCCGGATCATCCGGTCTTTGCCCTGCATATCCTTTTTTAGGGTGACTTCGTTCAGGCCTTCACTTTCGAAGAGCGCGGCTGTTTGGGGGCCGAGGGATTCGTTGATCTCTACGTATAGTACGGTCCCCGCATTTGTGACGCGGGCGAGCTTTCTATAGAATACAAGTGCGTCGTCGTCGGGTACGAACAGTGCCAGGTGCGGTTCCTGGGTGAGGACGCGGTCGTGCATCGCGGCCTTTTCTTTTTCTGCGATATAAGGAGGGTTACTTACCAGGATGTCGACCGCCGGAAGCGTTGTCCAGGTGGATTTGTCCAGGAAGTCCGCCTGGATGAAGCGGACCGGTGCGTGGTGGCGTTCGGCGTTGGCGCGGGCTATGGTTAACGCGCCGGGGGAGACATCCAGGGCGTGGATCGCGGCGTTGGGGAGGTGTTTTTGAAGGGCGATGGGGATGCAGCCGCTGCCGGTGCCGATGTCGAGGATGCGCGGGGCGCCGCTGCGGGCGTCTTCGACGATCCAGTGTACAAGCTCTTCCGTTTCGGGCCGCGGGATCAGGACGTCTTCGTTGACATGGAAAAGGAGCCCATCGAACCAAGCCTCCCCAAGCACATACTGGACAGGCCGCTGGCGCAGGAGCTGGGCGAGGTCGGCTTCAAGTTGGGCGGCCTGCCCGGGGGCCAGGGGATCGGTCTTGCGGAGGATGCGGTCCATGCGTCGCAGACCCAGGCGGCTTTCCAGGACGAGGTCGGCCACGGAAGCGGCCTCGCGAGGGTCGTAGACCGCCAGGAGGGAGCGGGTGAGGTATTCGTAGGCGGCGCCGGTCGTCATGGCTGCAAACGTAGTACTTTTGCAGCATGAGCACGCACGAAAGGTATATGCGGCGTTGTCTGCAACTGGCGGCCCTGGGGGCGGGGAGCGTGGCGCCCAACCCCATGGTCGGTGCGGTGTTGGTGTACCGCGACCTGGTGATCGGTGAGGGGTATCACCAGCGCTATGGACAGGCGCATGCGGAAGTCCATTGCATCAGGGATGCGGAGGAACGGTTTGCGGCGGGGCAGTGGGCGAACTTAGGTTTTGCCGACGCGGGGGCTTTGCTGGCGGCGTCGACCTTGTATGTGTCGCTGGAGCCTTGCGCTCATCATGGGAAAACGCCCCCCTGTGCGGACCTGGTGGTGGCGAAAGGCATCCGGCGCGTGGTCGTGGGGGTGCGTGATCCATTTCCGGAAGTGAATGGTAAAGGCATCGACAAACTGCTCCGGGCGGGGATCGAAGTGATTTGTCCAGTGTTGGAGGAGGACTGCATGGCGCTCAACAGGCGTTTTTTCACTTTTCATACAAAGCACCGGCCCTATATCATCCTGAAGTGGGCGCAAAGCGCGGATGGGTGTATTGGCCGGGAGGGACAGCGGATCGCGGTGTCCAATGCCTGGTCGAAACGGCTTGTCCATCGCTGGCGGAGTGAGGAGGCCTCGATCCTTGTGGGGGGGCATACGGCAAGGGTGGACGATCCGGCACTGACGAACCGGTACTGGCCGGGACCCAGTCCGCTCCGGTTGGTGTTGGATCCGGATGGGGTGCTGACCCCGGGTATGAAGGTGCTGGACGGAGAGGCGCCGACGGTGGTGTATCCGACCCGGGACCTTCGCGAAGTCTTGTCGGACCTGCACCGGCGATCAGCCCAAAGCGTGCTGGTGGAAGGGGGCGCCCGTTTGTTAACCTCCTTTATCGCCGGGGGGCTTTTTGACGAAATCCGGGTGATCCGGTCGGAAACGGTGCACCTGCCGGGCGGGATACCCGCCCCCGTTATGCCGGTGGTACCGCTTCAGCGGTCTTTTGCGTTGGGGGACGACCGTGTGTTCATTTATAGTAGTTTTGTGACGCATGGATATTGGGGCTGACGTTTATTATACCATCGACAAGCCGTCGGTGGCTGAATTCAAGGACCGGGGCAGCCGGTTTATTGCTTTTGCCTATCCTATTCTCACCCAGGCCGATTTCAAAGAATGTTTGCAGAAGGTAAAAAAAGAACACCCCAAGGCGGACCACCATTGTTTCGCCTATCGTCTGGGCGTGGATGGTCTTCAGTTCCGTTCGGGGGACGATGGGGAACCCGCGGGCAGTGCGGGGCGGCCGATCCTCGGACAGCTTGATTCCAAAGAACTGACCAATACCGCGGTGATCGTGGTGCGCTATTTCGGGGGAACGCTTTTAGGCGTACCGGGGCTGATCAATGCGTATAAAACCGCAACGGCGCTGGCGCTCCAGGTGGTGCCGATCGTCTCCAAACCGGTGGAGGTGCCGTACGAGCTGCACTTCGACTATACACAACTCAACGACGTGATGCAGGTGGTGCGTCAACAACAGTGCCGTGTGATCGAACAGGACTTGCAACTGTTTTGCCGCATGGTCGTGGGGATACCCAAGGTGCGGCTGACGGAGGCGTTGTACAAGCTTGGGGAGTTGTATACGGTGGAGGTCAAAAAAGTCTGACGCTTTTGCGGCCGCGCACCCTGCGCGGATTTCTCAATGCTGCCGCCCGATATTCCCGTTCGGATCGATGGTCCACGTTTCATGGGTGTCCGGGGCGGTCAGCATCGCAATGAAGGTATGGGCGGTGGCTTCGATGGTGAGCGCCGTGCTATGTCCATCGATCGCGCTTTCCGCGGCCAGGCCAAGCCCGGCGGCATCCGTATAGGTGCCGTGCGTACCGTGATACATCATTTCCCTGTAGGCCACTTCCCAAAGACGGTTTTTTAGCGACTCGGAGAAGGGAAGCGTGAACGCCGTATCGTGGTCTGCAAACAAGAGGTACCCCCAACGCTCTGGAAAGTGCATGTTGATGACGCCTTGCGGGGACCACACCCAGTTGTGCTCGGGTACGTTTTGGCGTTTTACATAATGGCCGTCCTGTACGTCGGTGTCCCATTCGACACGGGAGAAATTGATGCGCCACAGGGACCCGGGGGCGGGCGTTTCTGTGCCGTTACCCATGCTGATGGCGGCGATGGGGACGGCCATTTCCACGGTCCAGCCGCGGTCGGTGTCCCCGGGATGATTGAGGGTACCGTCGATGTGTACGGCCTTTTGGAGACCGGTGGCGTCCCAGGAGATCAACGCGTTCCCGCCGACCCGGTAGGGTTCGGGCAGGTAAAGATCGAAGAGGGTGCCCAGGGCGTTGATCTCCATTTCGAAATAGTGCCTGGCGTTGTTATCGGGGTTGACAAAGACCTCGAAGTCGTTGTCGTGGAAGATGATGTCGTCGTGATGGTTCAGTGTTGCCCATACATCGGGTTCTTCGAGCTGGGCGGCGATATAGAGATAGTGTTCGTCCCACAGCATCTTTGCCCGGGTGCGAAAGCGCGGGCGGGGACGGATATCACCTTCAATATCGGAAAAGTCCCCGGTCCAGGGGGCCGTTTGCCAGGCGGCGTCGTCCAGCCGGCCGTCGATGTGCGGGGGCACGGACGTTTTTTGAACGACATAGTGCAGGGGCATCCGGGTCAGCCGGGTAAGAAGGGCGCTGTCGTCCTGGGCGGTGGCGCGAAGGGCGGACAGGAGCAGGAGGAAAAAGAGGGGTTTCATACGCGGAAGCGGGCGCTGGGCCGCGCATTTTTGGGGCCACCCGTATAGTCGTAAAATCCTTCGCCGCTTTTAATCCCCAGGCGGCCGGCGGTTACCATATTGACCAGGAGGGGACAGGGGGCGTATTTGGGCTGGCCAAAGCCGTCGTGGAGGACGCGCAGGATGGACAGGCAAACGTCCAGGCCGATGAAGTCGGCGAGCTGGAGCGGGCCCATCGGGTGGGCCATGCCGAGCTTCATTACGGTATCGATGGCTTCCACGCCCGCCACGCCTTCATAGAGGCTGAAGATGGCCTCGTTGATCATCGGCATGAGGATGCGGTTGGCGATAAAACCCGGGTAATCGTTGACCACGCACGGCACCTTTTCCAGCCGTTGGGAAAGGGCGACCACGGTGTCGGTCACAGTAGACTGGGTGGCGTACCCGTTGATGACTTCGACGAGTTTCATCACGGGTACCGGATTCATGAAGTGCATGCCGATCACCTGACCCGGCCGGCGCGTGGCCGCGGCGATCCGGGAGATGCTGATGGAGGATGTATTGGTGGCCAGGATGGCGTGTTCCGGTGCCGCCTGGTCGATGCTGCCAAAGATCTGGAGTTTGAGCGTCACGTCTTCGGTGGCGGCCTCGACAACGAGGTCCGCGTCGCGTACGCCCTCCTGGATCGTGGTCACGGTCCGGATGCGGGCCAGGGTGGCGTCTTTTAGCGTCTCAGGGATGCTTCCCTTTGCCACCTGGCGGTCGAGGTTGGCCGCGATGGTGTGCAGGGCTTTGTCCAGGCGCTCTGTGGAAACGTCTACAAGGGTCACCGGGTAGCCGTACTGGGCGAAAGTATGCGCGATTCCATTACCCATGGTACCCGCCCCGATCACTGCAACCGTTTGTTCAGCCATGACGGAACTAATAATTGTCGTCGGAATTGTTTTTGAAGTCACCCCTTTTCCATGCTTTGATAAACTCGCTCCAGGCAAAGGGGTTGAAGATGTTCTGTGGGGGGGCCTGCCCGGTATAATACATGCTCCGGGCCTGTTGCGTCAATTGGTAGTTGGTCATTTCCCGGGCGTCCCTGGGCAGGGTCCTGAGGAGACGCGCCCTTTGCTTCGGGTCCATGTTCTTGGTGGCGGTGGCCATGGCGTCGTCCTTGAACTCCATCGTCACAAAGTCCCGCTCGAACTGTTCCCGGGTGGGCCGGGGCCGGAGCACGACCGTGGTCATATACTTGCTGGTGTCTGCGGACATCAGGGCAACGAGGCTGTATTGATTGCCCACGATATCGGTGGGGACCTTTTTCTCCACCGGGGTATAACCGACGAAGGTGAATTGCAGGACGTCTCCCTTGAGTACGACGATCGAAAACACCCCCTGCTCGTTGGCTACGGCGCCCCTCCTCTCCCCTTTGACCATGATGGTGGCGCCGGGAAGGGCCTTAAGGCTGTCAGAGGACATGACCACACCAACCAACTGCACGACCGAGTCCTTGAAATTCTCAAATTGAGCAAAGGTCCTTGATGCGGGTAAAATGCCGATCACCCCAAGCAGACAAATTTTCAGCAATCTCTTCATAAAGTGTAAATACTCCGTCAACGGGCAAGATACCCCCATTTTACCAGATTCAAGCAAAGTAAGGTGATCAATGGTTAATTTTGCGGGAGGGAAACTATTTTAACAAATGTATAAAAGATGACGGAACAGCAAGTATTGAAGGCGCTTGGAAACGTCCAGGAACCGGACCTCGGGAAGGATATCGTGACCCTGGATATGGTAAAAGATATTCATATCGAAGGCAGGAAAGTCCGCTTCACGGTGGTCCTGACCACCCCGGCCTGCCCGCTCAAGGATATGATCCACAATGCCTGTGTGAACGCGATCCATCTGTTGGTGGACAAGGAGGCCGAGGTCGACGTACACTTTACGGCAAATGTTAGCTCTAATAGGCTGGATAGCAAGCAATTACTACCCAAGGTCCGGAACATCATCGCGGTGGTGTCTGGAAAAGGTGGCGTAGGGAAGTCCACCGTGGCGGCCAACCTGGCCCTCGCACTGGCCAAGGGAGGCGCTTCCGTGGGGCTGATGGATGCAGACATCTATGGGCCGAGCGTGCCCATCATGTTTGGTGTCCGCGGCGAACGTCCGCTGATGACGACGGTGAATGGGAAAAATATGATCGCCCCGCTGGAACAATATGGCATCCAATTGATGAGCATTGGTCTTCTGGTGGATGAAAAACAAGCGGTGGTGTGGAGAGGACCCATGGTCTCCACGGCGATCCGCCAGTTCGTGACAGACGTGTACTGGGGCGAGCTCGACTACCTGGTCATCGACATGCCGCCGGGAACGGGGGACATCCACCTCACCCTGTTGCAAACGGTACCGGTGACGGGCGTGGTGATCGTAACAACGCCGCAAAAGGTGGCCCTGGCGGATGCCCGCAAGGGGATCGCCATGTTCGGACAGGCGCAGCTCAACGTGCCCATCATCGGGGTGGTGGAAAATATGAGCTATTTCGTACCCGCGGAATTGCCCGATCATACGTATTACATATTTGGAAAAGAAGGAGGCAGGCGTCTCGCTGAAGAATTTGACGTTCCGTTCCTGGGGCAGATACCCCTGGTCCAGGGGATCCGCGAAGGGGGCGACCAGGGTGTGCCGGCCATGATGGGAGACGACGCGGTCAGCCGGAAGGCTTTCCTGGACGTCGCCGGAGCGGCGGTGCGCAGCATTGCCATGCGGAATGCGCACCTCGACGCAGCGAAGGCGGCCAGCGTCGTCAATGCATAAGATCATGTATATACCTAGACGATACGAAGAAAAAGACAGGGCATCGATCCTCGACCACCTGCGGACCCATTCCTTTGCGATCCTGGTCTCCGTCATGGAGGGCAGGCCCATTGGTACGCACATCCCCTTGTTGACGGTGGAGGAGGGCGATACGCTTTTCCTTGTCGGCCATATCAGCCGTGGGAACGAGCAAAAACACGCACTGGTGGAAGGCGCCACGGTGCTGGCGATTTTTCCGGGTCCGCACGCCTATGTGTCACCCCGCTGGTATACCAAAATGATGGTGCCGACCTGGAACTACCTGTCGGTACACGCCTATGGTACCGTGGAGCTGATGGAAGGAGAAGCGCTCGCGGCAGCCGTCACCGCTATGGTCGACCATTACGAGCATGGGATGCCGCGGCCGGTGCACGTATCGGAAATACCGGAGAAGTCATTTCAAGATGACCTCCGCGGCATCGTCGGTTTCCGTATCCGCGTGACGGAACTCCAGGCCGTGGCAAAGCTGAGCCAGAACCGGGATGACGAAAGTTACCACAATGTCGCCCGTGAACTGGACCAGTCCGGCGATGCCTCTGCCCGCGACGTCGCCGCGGAAATGAGAAAGCGCCGGGATATTTCGTAATTTTGTGAGCGCATGACACGCATCCAACTGATACAATCGATCCGGGAACGCGGCTCTTATCTTTGCGTGGGGTTGGACCCGGACCTGGACAAGGTACCCGCCCATCTGCTCGGAGAAGAAGATCCTATTTTCGCCTTCAATAAAGAGATCATCGATGCCACGCGCGATCTTTGCGTGGCCTACAAGCTCAACACCGCCTTTTACGAATGTTATGGCGTGGAGGGCTGGCGGGCGCTGGAGCGTACGGTTTCCCATATCGGTCAGGACCACTTCCTGATCGCCGACGCCAAAAGGGGGGACATCGGGAATACGTCCACCCAATACGCCAAGGCCTTTTTTGAACGCCTGCCGTTTGACGCGGTGACGGTAGCGCCTTACATGGGCGCCGATAGCGTCAAACCCTTCCTTGCTTTTGACGGGAAGTGGGCCATCGTTCTCGGGCTGACGTCGAACCCGGGCGCCGCGGACTTCGAGCTCCAGGAGGCAGGAGGCATGCCGCTCTACGAACGGGTGTTATCGACCGTCAGCGGATGGGGCCATCCGGACAACCTGATGTTTGTCGTAGGCGCCACACAGGCCTCCGCGTTTGTCCGGATCCGCAAACTGGTACCGGACCATTTTCTCCTGGTTCCCGGGGTGGGTGCACAAGGCGGCAGCCTCCGGGAAATTTCCGAAAAAGCCGCCAACAGTGACCTGGGTCTCCTGGTGAATGTTTCCCGGGGTATTACCTATGCAGGTAAGGGTGAGGACTTTGCATCCGCCGCACGGGCCGCGGCACAAGCATACCAGCAGGAAATGCAACCGTACGTGGATAAAATTTTGCGGGTAAAAATTATTAAATAATTTTAGGGCGACTTGTTGTCAAGGGTCACGATATTACTCCTGCTGTTTTCCGTGAGGATTTTTCTCGGACCGATGACTTTTGCCTGGGGCAACCGCGCCCATATCGACGTAGTCGAGGCCTTCGGACACGTCAAGCTGCATAAAAGCAGGGCTTCCTTTATCGACGTACAACGGTTTTCCACCTCCATGTGCCTGGCACCGGGGTGCTCGTTTACGATTCGCGAAGTCTCTGATTGCGTACCCGTCCCGCATGGACGCCGGACGGTGTTGCCGCTCGCTTATGTGGGCGTAAAGCCGCTGGCGGTACCCCTGCCCCAGCAATATCTGCCCCGGTTGGGCGCTTCCCACAAAGAGATTTTATTGATTTGACCCTCCGCACCGGAGGGATGCAATGACGGCGCCGTACATTCGGCAACGCCGTTTTTCCAACTCATTTATATTACTTGCATCCGACTTAACAAGCCATTGGCTTTTAAAGAGGATTACGGCCTGTTTCTACAGGCCGTTTCTATTTGCCACAAGTTTAGGCAATATTCCCGGATTTTTAATGCGGGGGGGCACGCCCCCCCGCGTTTTAACGAAAGTACAGCGGAATCAACAACTTGACGGAGAGGTTCCGGCCCATATTGAATACGCCGACGCGGTCGGTGGTATAGTTTACGGGATAGTATTTGAACCGGCTCATATAGTCCATGTAGGCGGTGTTGAACAGATTGGTGCATTGAATGAAGACCTGGCAGGCGGTGCGCCCCCTGGATGGGATATCCCCGCCGAGGCCTGCATTGAAAAGGACATAACCCTTCGTGGCGGAACGGCTGGCAGCGTATTCAAAGGGGGTAAGGGCGGTGTTCAGGCCGTTGTAAATCGCGTATTGCTGGTAGACGTCCTTTTGCTCAAAACAATCCAGCACACCTATTTTCAGATAGGCGTTCTTTACCCCTTTGGCCGAAGGAAGGACGTTGAACTTCAGGTCGGCAGTAATACGGGTGGGGGGTACAAAGGGCAGGTATTTGACCGAGTCAGGCGCATGGAGCAAACTGCCATAGACAACACTTAGTCCCGACTGCAGTTCTACCCAGCGGAGTCCGGAAGGGTGGATGTCCAGGCTGAGCTCTCCACCATACAGTTGGGCTTTGCCCTGGGTGTATTTGTAGACGGGTGCATCACCCAGCCCGGCGGCATTGAGGGAGTTGTTGATGGAATCACCCCCGAATACACTTTGCAACCCCTGCGCGTATATGAAGTCATGGATACTGTTGTTGAACAGGTCCAGCTCGACTTGTACGTCTTTGGAGCGGACGCCAAACACCAGGTCTTCTTCCAGGCTGGTCTCGGGTTTGAGTGCCGGGTCGCCGATCTCATAGACCACGGTGCCGTCGTGTACGCCGTTGGCGCCGCATTCGGCGACATTGGGTGCTCTCCAGCCGCGGGCTATATTGGCCTTTACATAGAGGTGGCTGGTGAGGTCGTAGGTGACGCCTGCGCTAAAGGAGAGACCGCTGAACCTGGACGTGAATCCCTGGAATTCATGAAAGCCGTTTGGGGCATCGGGTGCCACGGGGGCTTGTGTCGTGGAATCAACCCAGTGATCCACGCCGTGGAAGGTGCGGGTATCGTACCTAAGCCCACCGCTCAGGTGTAGTTTTCCGATCGCCTGGTTGACGATGGCAAAGCCGCCGATCTGAAAAAAGTTATAATTGGGGATCAGCATCAGGGTACCCAGGCTTTGGGAAGATTGATAGACACCATTCACCCCGGCGGTATAGTTGAACCCTCCGATCTGCCGGGACAGGTAACGGATGTCATACGTCGCTGCGTTGGAAAAATAATAGATGTCGGGCGTATTGGGCATCGTGGGATCATTGGTCTCCTGCCGCTGGTTTTTCTGCCAGGAGAATATCCCGGTAACGCGGCCCTGGCCAATCGCTATGCTGTTGTCCCAAACCAGTTTCGTATGCCTGATCCGTTGGTTGATGCAAAAGGGCGTATACGATTTTTGTTCCTGTTCTGTGGGGATCACATAGGTGGGTTGTCCATTGTTCAGGTCGGGGTAAGAGACTTGTCTTTCCATCAAACCCGTTGCCGAATCCCTGGTGCCGTCCACGATCCCCGTCTTCATATCGAAATAACTGCCGTGCAGTTGGGTATAACCCCACTTGCGGTGAACACCGATCGTTCCATCGGCATTGACGTTGCTGAATTGGGAATTCAGGGCGTACCCGTCATAAGGATCCTGGTAAGCATGCGCCATGATGTTGTCTATCCGGGCGCTCCAGGCGATGCCGCCCCTGGTGCCCGCCAGGGAAACCATGTTGTTGATCAGGCCATTGTTGGTCTGGTAGTCGAACAGGATTTTACCTTTGGTCTGTCCTTCCGGCAGCGGCTGCTCTGGTATGAGGTTGACCACGCCGGCGATGGCATCGGAACCATAAGAAAGGGAGGCGGGGCCTTTCAGGATCTCGTACCGGTTGACCGCATCCGGATCGGCCTCGATACCGAATTCATCAAACCATGCCTGGTCCACCTGTTCCACGCCGTCATTGATCGTCAGCACCCTGTTGTATCCCAAACCCCTGATGACGGGTTTGGATATACTTTGACCGTCGGTCATGGCGGAAACCCCGGGTACTTTCGCCACCGCGTCGATGACGTTGGTGGACGTATTTTCCATAAGATAGGTATCATCTACTGTAGCCACGGTAACGGGGCTTTTGTTCTGATCGGTGGCCGAGGTGACACCGGTAATGGTGATCTCATTCAACTCCATAAGGGAAGGGATCATGGCGTAATCCAGATGGCTAACCCCCTTTATGGTGATGGTTTCCAGGTGACGGGCGTACCCGGTTTTGGAGATGTCCACCAGGAAGGTCCCAGGGGGAATATTCTTCAGCCGGTAGTTTCCGGATGAATCCGATACGGCGCCCGACTTCAGGTCGGGTATATATACCACCGCCCCGGGCAAAGGAGTCCCGGTGCGTATATCCTTGATCAAACCTTTTAGTTCCTGTTGCGCCATACATGCCACGGGGGCAATAGCCATTAAACAAAGGACAATATGCTTGCCTCTCATACACAGCTTTATTGATTGGTGTAAATACGGGTGGGCCCCAACGGGGGGCCTAAGATAAGGAGGAGGAAGGTCAGGCCCGGGGCGGAGGGAAGACAACCTCCCTGTATCGCACCGGCAGCGCATTACAGGGGAGTGATCCGCCGCGGTCATCGACAGCGGCCGGGGTGGTTATATTGTCGCCGGCACATTGCGGGAGCAGGACGACGTTTAGCTTACCCGGAAATCCGGGGCTCGGCTTTGTTTCCCCGGACTTTTTGATCAGCCGGGCTTCGTTCCGGTCATCCATGCAGAACAGGTAGGTTTTGCCGCCGATGGTCCGTTGCCGGATGACGTCGTAGAGGTGTTCTTTGTACCAGCATTCCCTGCCCCCGTCCTGCCACTTGCCCGACGCATTCACCTCGTCAAGGCCCAGCCTGCGGAACTGTGCGTCGGGTAAGGTGCTCAGCCAGGCCTCCCTGGCCCTTTCGCGGAGAAGTTGCTGATAAACCAGGAACTGCCAGAAGTAGCCGATCTGGGTGTAGAAATAGACCAGCAGGAATAATATGGTGCAGATTTTCTTCAACTATGTTTTGGAGGTTCGATCTTGTCTATGGGAAGACTGCCTTCCAGCGCCTTCCGGTATTGAGCGGTGGCGGCCTTCAGACGCCCGTCCAGCAGGTTGTATACTTCCTGGTGTTGGTCGGTGGGCCCAAAGTCCGATCCGCCGTTGATGCTTTCCTTGCTGATGGTCAGGAAACGTTCCAGAATCTGGGCGGGATTCCGGAAGATATCCTCCCGCGCGCCCGTCTGGTGGACGTCGTGGAGGAGGCTTTCCACAAGATACAGCTCGTTTTCTTTTTTCAACAACCTTGCCTTTTGCTTTTTGTCGGTCGTTTTTTCCGCGGCGGCCAGCAGTTTAGACCGTAGGGTCTCCAGGGTATCGATCATGTGAAGGGTGCTTTGGATGGAGGTATAGATCTTCTGGCCAAAGGCGTATTGGTCCGCAATGTCCTGGTCCGACCCTTGCGTGTGCGGATCTCTCAGGACGTCAAGCGGTTGTTTCCATTCCTTCTGCCCGATTTTAAGGACGACCGTATACGTACCCGGCAGTACTTTGGGTGCCTGGAGACCGGGGCCGATGTCGAGGTCATAGATCACCATGGCGCGTTCGCCGGTGGAGTCGAGTTTTACCCAGTCGGCATCTTCGGGACGGGTGCGGAGCGGCGGGAGGCGGTAGGGTTGGAGGCCGAGGTCCCACCACACCCGGTTGACGCCCGGTTTATTGGTGCCCTCGATCTGTTGGAGGTGCCGGCCTTCCCCGTCCAGGATGATGACTTTGACGGTATCGGTTGCGCTGTCTTTGAGGTAGTAGTTGATACTGGCGCCATAGGGCGGGTTTTGGCCGGTGGTCATCGAACGCTCACCATGGATGCCGGGTTTTTCGCGAAAGCGATACGCTTTTCTCAGTGGGAAAAGATAGGCTTCCGAACGTTGTACGTCTGCCGAAAAATCGCGGATGGGCGTAAGGTCATCCAGGATGTAAAAGCCGCGGCCGTAAGTGCCGAGCACCAGGTCCCTGAAGTTGGACTGGACGGCGATCCCGTAGACGGGTACGGGGGGAAGGTTGTTTTTAAGGTGTACCCAGTGGCTCCCGTCATCGGGCGAGAAGTACAGCCCGTTGTCCGTTCCCGCCCACAACAGGCCTTCTTTGTCCGGGTCTTCCTTGATGGCGTGGACAAACGAAGAATTGGAGGGCGGCAGGTCTCCGCTGACGGAGGTCCAGGTCTGGCCGTAGTCGGTGGTTTTGTAGATATAAGGGCGGAAGTCCCCGATAAACTGGGCATCCACCGAAATATAAGCGGTTCCTTCGTGAAAATTGGAGGCATCGATCGACCGGATCGTCGCCCATTTGGGCAGCCCCGGGAT
This sequence comes from Dinghuibacter silviterrae, assembly GCF_004366355.1. Taxonomy (NCBI): domain Bacteria; kingdom Pseudomonadati; phylum Bacteroidota; class Chitinophagia; order Chitinophagales; family Chitinophagaceae; genus Dinghuibacter; species Dinghuibacter silviterrae. Next base: position 115,204 of record NZ_SODV01000002.1, read on the forward strand.
GTGTGCGGTCACGTCGTCCCAGTGGGCGCCACCGTCCTTTGTGACGTGGACGAGCCCGTCGTTGCTCCCTGTCCATAAGAGACCGTCTTTGAGGGGGGACTCGGCCATGGCATACAGCGTACACCCGTCGAAGGTGAACAGGTTGTCGGTGCTGACCCCACCGGAGCTTTGCTGGTGGCTTTTGTCGTTGGTGGTCAGGTCAGGGCTGATGACCGTCCAGGTTTGTCCGCCGTTGCCGGTGACGTGTACGTACTGGCTGCCGATATAGACCTTGTGTCCGAAACGGGAAACCACCATCGGGTAGTTCCAATGCCAGCGGTACCGCATATCCGCGGGCGGATAACCATAACCGGCCTCCGGCCACGCGCGCACGTCCCGGATGTCGCCGGTTTTCAGGTTTACCCGGTCCAGTCCCCCGTCATAGCAACCCGACCAGACGATGTTGTTGTCTTCCGGGTCCGGCTGGGCGTATCCGCTTTCGCAGCCGCCGATGCCGGTCCAAAGCCCGAGCGGGATACCCCCCTGCAGGCTGTTGCTGGGTCCCCGGTAAGAAAACCCGTCTTGTTTGTTCCCGTATACGTAGTAGGGAACCTGGTTGTCGACGGCAACGTGGTACATCTGCGCGATCGGCAGGTTGACGTTTTGCCAGGTCTTGCCTTTGCTAAAGGTCATGTTCAAACAGCCGTCGTGGGCGACCATGGCGCGGGAGGGATTTTTTGGGTCGATCCACATGTCGTGGGTATCACCCCCGGGCCGGTAGTCGCCATTCTCATGGAGGCCGTTAAAGGATTTCCCCCCGTCTTTGGATTCCATCACGGTGACGGATAGGGTAAAGACATCATTGGGGTCGCCCGTCGATACGCGCACACGCGTGTAGTACGAGGCGCGTTGCGCCAGGGAGTGGGACGTAAACACCAGCTTCCAGGTATCCCCCCCGTCGTCCGAGCGGTACAAACCGGGGTCTTTGTCTTCGATCAGGGCATAGACCACGTTCGGTTGGCTGTAGGCAACATCCACCGAGGTTTTGCCGACCGGATGGGCTTGTCCTCCGGGGAGGCTAAGGCGCTCCCACGTCTTCCCTCCGTCCTTTGACCGGAAGATGCCGCTCCCGGGTCCGCCGCTGTTGAGCTGCCAGGTATTGAACGTGACCTGCCACATCGCGGCGTACAGGATGTTGGGATGCTGAGGGTCTATGGCGAGGTCGGAACAACCGGTGTGCTCGTCGACAAACAAGACGCGTTCCCAGGTCTTTCCCCCGTCGGTGGTTTTGTATACGCCCCGCTCCTGTTGAGGGGCGTGGGTATTGCCTAAGGAGGCGACATAGACCGTATTCGTATCCGTCGGGTCCACGATCACGCGGCTGATCCGGCCGGTTGCCACGAGGCCCATGTTTTTCCAGGTGCGGCCCGCATTGACGGATTTGTACACGCCATTACCCATGGCTTCCGCGGGCCGGATGAGAAAGGTTTCCCCGGTGCCCACCCAGACCTGTTTGGGGTTCGATGGGGCAATGGCGAGCGCGCCCACGGAAGAATTATCGGTGCTGTCGAAGATCGGGCGCCAGGTGATACCGGCGTCCTCCGTTTTGTACAGACCACCGGAGGCCGCCCCAACATAAGAGACATTGTTGTCGCCGGGCACGCCCGCCACGGCGATGGCCCGGTTGCCGTCGGGGCCGATAAAACGGAAGCGAAGCTGCCGGAAAATACTGCTGTCGAAAGACTGAGCCGACACGCAGCCCGTGACGAGACAGAAAAGGATCAGTGTTGGTGTTATCTTGGGCATGGCAGGCAATTTTTTGCGAAGGCGGTACCGGTAGCGCACGATCGTCGCCGCCAGCAGTACCAACGCACAAACCTCGCTCAGCACCTTTTCGGCATCAAAGAAGTCCACCGGCCGGTCTTTTAAGTCGGGATCCATCACGATGCCGTGGACCACGAACAACAGCGCGGTACCGTAAGAAATCAGGTGTATATTTTTCCACGCCCGAAAGCTCATCTTGTTCTTCACAACCTTCTGGGTCGTAACGATCACCACTACCAACGCGTAGAGCGCCACGGTGCCCGGAAGGACCCAGAGGGCCTGGTGGGGTGCGTGGAGGGGGTAGAGGATGTGGACCCAGGTAAACTTGCTGGCCTTGTCGGGCAAAAGGAGCAGCGGATGGGCCAACGCCAGGACGAGTGCCACATACGCCGTCCAGTTATGAAGGTCGTCGATGCTGACTTTTTTTACAAGGGTGGGCATCCGCTTCCAGAGCGGGGATCTTTTGTACGCCGTGCTCAGCATCATGCCGAGCAGGATATTGAAGGTAAGAACGCCGGTGGCGATCAAACCTATGGTGGAGGAAAGGTCCAGCCAGGAGGTATCCATATTACTAGTCTTTTACGCTGATGACGGGCACCTGGCGTTCGTATATCATTTTGTTGAGTTTGTCAAGACCCGGGCCCAGGACCTCCTTGAGCGCCGTCAACTGGACGTCGGCTTTGGCGCTCAGGTCGGCGAAGACATCCCTGACCTGTTTGCTGGGCGTGGTATACCCCACGGAGGCCGTGTTGTAGACGCCGGCCAGCTTGTCGTTGATCTTGATGGGGTAGTTGAGCATGTCCTCAGAGCTTTTGGATTTTGTCTGGTAAAGGGCTTCCTCTATTTTGGTCAGGCGGTGGGAAAGGCTGTCGGCGTATTTCCGGATGTCCTTGTTTTGTGCGGTATCGAGCCGGCTGTTGAGGTCACCCAACTGGGTGCGCACGCTGCGCAAACGGAGGATGGCCTTTTGGACGTCGTCGAATTTGTCCCGTACCTGGAGCAGGAAGCCGGCCTGGGCATCGTAGTCCGCTTCGGTCAGGGCATAGTTGGGATCTCCCTTGATGACAAAGGGGACGTCGACCGAATCCTTGTCGTACCGGAACCGGGCGCTGTAGTGACCCGGTGCGGCTTTGGGACCGCCGACCATGCCGTTCCATAAGAGCATGCCGGGAATGCGTTTTCCGCTGGGATAGTTCATATCCCATACAAAACGGTTCATGCCGGCATTGACCTCCAGCTTGTCGTCCGGGTCGGTGGCCTTTGTGCTAAACGTGCGAATGGGTTTTTGCTGTTTGTCGAAAATGGTGATGGACACGGCGGCGGAATCCGGGGTGCCGCCCAGCCAGTATTGAAAGAGGGATCCGTTGGGCGGATTTTCCCCGGCATTGGACGTGCTGCCGGCGGCGCGCCTTCCTCCAAAGCCACGCATTCTCCAGGCGTCGGCCACGGGGAAAATCGTAAGCCTTTGAAGGCTGTCTCCATGCTGTCTGACAAAGCCCAAATCGTCCAGGCTCCAGAACGCTCGTCCTTCGGTGGCGACGATCAGGGCGTCGTCCTTGATCGTCAGGTCGGTGACGGGGGTGACGGGGAGGTTGAGCTGAAAAGGTTTCCAGTGGCCCCCGTCGTCATAGCTGATGTACATGCCAAACTCCGTGCCCGCGTAGAGAAGACCGGCCTTGACCTTGTCCGCGCGCAAACAACGGGCGAAGTGGGTGGGCGGTATACCATTGGTGATCAGGGTCCAGGTTTTGCCGTAGTCGGTCGTCCGGTAGATATAGGGGGTATAGTCGTCCAGCTTGAATTTTGTTCCGACGATATACGCCGCCCCCTTCCGGAAAGGATCGGGTTCTATACAGTTCCACATCATCCACCCGCCGGCCTGGGGCGGGGTAACCTTATCCCAGTGCGCACCCCCGTCCTTGCTGACAAACACAAGACCGTCGTCGCTGCCCGTCCAAAGCAGGTCCTTTTCCAGGGGCGACTCCGCCGCGGCAAAGATGGTACAGTAGTATTCGGCGGACGTATTGTCTTTGGTGATGGGCCCCCCGCTGGGCCCTTGTTTGGATTTGTCGTTGGTGGTCAGGTCGGGACTGATCGCCGTCCAGCTTTTGCCTTCGTCATCGGTGGCGAAGAGCTCGTTGCCCGCGGCGTACAAACGGCCCGGCGTATTCGGGGAGAAGAACAAGGGGAAGTTCCACTGGAACCGGTATTTCAGTACGTCCGCGCCTTCCCCGGTGGAATTGTCCGGCCAGACGGTGATGACGCGGTTTTCTTCGGTGTGGTGATCGTAACGCCCGATATACCCGTCATAGTTCCCGCCGTACACGATGTCTGGGTTTTTCGGATCGGCTACAACGAAACCACTTTCAAAGCCTGCTGTCGGTGTCCAGTCGTTTGCGCCGATGGCACCTCCATAGGACCTGCTGCGGATCCGGATGGTTGTGTTGTCCTGCTGGGCGCCTAAGATATGGTAGGGAAAAGCATTGTCGGTGGATACCCTGTAAATCTGGGCGGTCGGCTGGTTGTCGGAGCTGCTCCACTCTTTGCCGCCGTCAAAGCTGACGTGACCACCCCCGTCGTCCGCGAGGGCCATCCGCTGCGGGTCTTCCGGGTCGATCCACAGGTCGTGGTGGTCGCTGTGTGGTGTCCGCATGGACTCGAAGGTCTTGCCGCCGTCGGTGCTTTTCATCATTTCCACATTGGGGCAGTAGAGGATATCTTCGTCTTTGGGGTCTACGAAAATGCGGTTGAAGTACCAGGCCCTTTGTTTGATGTTGTTGTCCCCGTTGGTCTTGGTCCAGGTTTTTCCGGCGTCCTTGCTGGTGTACAGACCGCCGTCCTTGTTCTCGATCATGGCGTAAACCTTGTCCGGGTTGCTGGGCGCGACGGTGACATTCACCGCGCCCCAAATCCCTTTCGGAAAACCCTTGCTGCCGGTGATGTTCGTCCAGGTCTCGCCCCCGTCCATACTTTTGTACAAACCACTTCCCTCGCCTCCGCTTTCAAAGCCATAAGGGGTCCGTATGACCCGCCAGGTGCCCGCATACAGGACCGACGGTTCCCCGGGTTCCATGGCCAGGTCGGAGCCGCCGGATTGGTCATTCACGGCCAGGACCTGTCTCCAGGTTTTACCGCCGTCGGTCGTTTTATAAATCCCCCTGGCCTTGGAGGGGCCAAACAGGTGTCCCAATACGGCGACCCAGACGATGTCGGGGTTTTTGGGGTGGATGAGGATTTTGACGATATGACGGCTGTCGGCCAGCCCGAGGTTTTTCCAGTGCCGGCCCGCGTCGTCGCTCCGCCATATACCGCCCATGCCTTCGGTGACGTTGTTCCGGATGGTGCCTTCGCCTTCTGCGGCGTAGACGATGCTTTCGTCACTGGGCGCGATGGCTACGGCGCCTACGCCACCCCCGAAAAATCCGTCCGACATATTTTTCCAATTATTACCGCCGTCCACGGTCTTCCAAAGCCCTCCGCCGGAAGTGCCTAAATAGAACGTGGTTTTCTGGTGAACGGAACCCGCGACGGCGTCTGCGCGGCCTCCCCGGAAAGGGCCGATCAGCCGGTATTTGGTCTGGGCGTAAAAAACAGAATCGGTGTCCGTCTCCACGGGTTTGTGCCGCTGGGCGGACAGCGCCGGTGCGAGCAGGAGGAACGGGATCAATAGCGTACGCATATATCGGTTGGTTAAAGGTTGATCGGGGGTTTACCGGCTTTTTTCAACTGGGCGTTGAGGGCCGAAATGTCTTTTTGCAGAAGGGCTTCCGCCTGTGCGGCCTGTTCCAGGGCGGTGCTCAAACCGGCTGCGGCCTGCGTGGTGGGGGGCATGTCGGCTTCCTCCAGCAAGGTCAGCAGGGAGGCAAACGTGCCTTCGAGCTGGCCGAAGTTGGAGGCGCCTTGTTCGCCACCCGCTCCCATTCCCATTCTCCGGCCGCGACGGGCGGCGCCCGCTAGGGCACTTAGGTCTTTTATGGCCTGGTCGAAGTCGGGCGTACCCGTGGGTTGAAGTTCGGCTCTTAGACGGCCGATCGTCGCGATCGCGTCCAGGCATTGTTTGCGCGCCTTATACGCTTTCATGGAAAGATCGAATTGTTGCTGCAACCCGGCCATCGGCGTTTTGACCCTGGGATCCATGCGGACGTGTATGGGCTGGGTATAGGTCTTACCGCCCGCCGTCAGGCGCACCTGATACGTACCGGGGAGCACCCAGGGGGAGGTGGCCGACGGGGCTGTATTCCCAAACACGGCCGCGATGGGATAGGAGGGTGGCACGTTCAATGGTTGGTAGTGCAGGTCCCAGATAAATCGGTGCGGGCCGGGCGCATTCGAAAGGATTTGCTGGGGCCGTATCCAGTACAACGGGATATTGACGTCCGGGACGGCGTAGGCTGTATCGGTGTCGCTATAATGGCGGACGAGCCGACCGTAGGCATCCAGGATATCGAGGCTGACCGGGCCGGTCGCGCCCAGGTAATAGTCAATAATGGCGCCATCGGGTGGATTTTCACCCGCCGGCTCATCCTGGGGTAGCGGCGTATCCGGGTTCATGTCCCAGCGCACCCGGACGGCGGTATCGGGCCGGTAAAGCAAGGCATCGGCAGGCCCGCTCAACTGGCGTAATGGCGCGATGTCGTCTAAAATCCAAAAAGAACGCCCGTGGGTCGCGACCACAAGGTCGTTGTCCTTGATGACAAGATCGCGGATGGAGGTCGCGGGCATGTTCAGCCGTAAGGATTGCCAGTGATCCCCGTCGTCGAACGAGACATAGACCGCGCGCTCCGAACCTGCCAGCAGGAGGCCTTTCCGGCGGGGATCCTCCCGTACGGCATTGATGGGGTCTTCGGGCAGACCGGTCACGATCTCCGTCCAGGTTTTTCCCCCGTCGCGGGTCCGGTAGATATGGGGATGCATGTCGTCGAGGCGGATGGCGTTGACCGCCGCGTAAGCAGTCAGCACGTCTTTATGACCTGCTTCGATCAACGATATTTTGCTCCAGGAAGGAAGACCGGCGGGGGTGACATTGGTCCACGTTTTTCCGCCATCCCTCGTGATATGGATCAGGCCGTCGTCTGTACCGGCCCAGATCGTATTTATATCCAGGGGAGAGGGGGCTACGGTGTAGATCACGCCCCTCCGGGCCATTTTTAGTACGGATTCCGTATTGTATATGCCCACCGTGGCCGGGATGTCCCAGGTAGGGCGGCTAAGGTCGGGGCTGATGACTTTCCAGGAGTTCCCCCCGTCCCGGGTGGAAAACAGGACGTTCCCCGCCAGGTACAAGGTGTGTGGATCGACGGGCGAAAAAAGGACGGGTGCGGTCCGCAGGAAACGGTACTTCCCGCTCCGGACGGCTTCAGGGGCGACGTTTTGAATCTGGCCCGTGCGTTTGTTGTACCGGGTGATCTTGCCGCCATAAATGATGTTGTTGTCCAGGGGGTCGGGGGCGATATAGCCATACTCCTCGACACCCACGGGATGCCATTCCCGGAAGGTGATCTCCCCGTCGTTACCGCGCGAAGCGATGCCGATGGACCCGCTTTCCTGCTGGGCGCCGTATACATTGTAAGGGAAAGTATTGTCGGTGGCTACGTGGTAAAACTGGGCGGTGGGCTGGTTGTACCAGGAAGAAAAGGTCTGGCCGCCGTTGACGGTGACGATGGCGCCCTGGTCGCAGGCGATCAGAAGGACCTCGGGATGGTCGGGGTTAATCCAGATGCGGTGGTAGTCGTCTCCCCCGGGTGCGCCCTTGTACGCGTTCCAGGACTTCCCGCCGTCGGTGGATTTCCAGACCACCACGTCGGCGGTATAGACGATGTCGGCGTTTTGGGGATCTGCCTTTACTTCGGCAAAGTCATCCCCCCTTCCCCAAAAACGGTTGTCACTGTTCAGCTTTGTCCAGGACTCGCCCCCGTCGTCCGAGCGGTATACGCCACCGTAAGCCCCCGCGTCGACCGTGGCATACAAACGGTCGGGGTCGGAGGGGGCGATGCAAAAACCGATCCTGCCCAAACCCTGGGCCGTGGTGGGCAACCCCTTGGTCAAAGGGTGCCAGGTCGTGCCTCCGTCGGTCGATTTAAAAAGACCGCTGTTGGGTCCGTTCCAGGCCCCGTTTTCCCAGGGACCCTGGCGGCCGGCCCAGAGATCGGCGTAGACGATATTGGGGTGTTTGGGATCGATGGTCACCTGGACCGCGCCGGTATTCTCGTCTTTATAAAGTACGCGCTCCCAGGTTTTCCCGCCATCGAGGCTCCGGTAGACGCCCCGCTCTTCATTGGGGCCGTACGGGTGACCAAGGACGGCGGCAAACACCTTGTTCTCATCGGTGGGATCGATCGCCAGGCCGCCGATCTGCTGGCCTTTTTCCAGGCCCAGGTGTGTCCAGGTTTTGCCGGCGTCGGAGGACCGGTAGACGCCGTTGCCCACGGACAGGTCCGGTCGCTGGATACCCTCCCCGCTGGCCACATAGAGGACGTTGGGATTGGAAGGTGCCACCGCCACATCACCGATGGAACCGGTCGGCTGGTCGTCAAAAATCGGGTTCCAGGTGCGGCCATAGTCGGTCGTTTTCCAGACGCCCCCGTTGTTCACGCCGATATAAAAGACGTTGGGTTGCTGGGGAACCCCGCAGCCGCCTACTGTGCGGCCGCCCCTGTGGGGGCCGATCATCCGGTACCGGAGGTTGGCGAAAAGGGAAGGATCGGGGACCTGGGCGGTAACCAGTTGAAGACCCAGGCAGGCCGTGACAGCCAGGCCCAAAGAGGGGATCAGTCGTTTCTGCATGTCTGTGGTTGTTCGAAGACAAAAAAGTACGACTTAATTCCAGCAACCGGCGACCGTTTATCCTTTTATCGGGTCTTCAGAATTGCACCCAGGGCTTCGTAGAGGAGATATACGTCCTCAAAGCTGTTGTACAGCGGGGCCGGCGAAAAACGGATCACGCCGGGGTCCCGGTAATCCGTGATGATCCCGGCGGCCGCCAGGGACTTTTGGAGCGCCGCGCCCTCGTAGTAGAAATAAACGGAAAGCTGGGCGCCGCGGGCCTCTTCGCGGCGGGGTGTGATGACCTCGAAGGCGCCGCCGGGTAGTTTTGTAAAGAGGTATTCCATATAACCGGTCAAGCGCAGGCTCTTGGCGCGAAGCCTGTCCAGACCGGCTTCCATAAAAAGTTCCAAAGAGGCTTCCAACCCGCCCATCACGAGGGCGGCGGCGACGCTCAGGTTCCAGCCGTCGGCCCCTCTTTCGGGGGTGAAATCGGGCAGCATGTCAAAACGGGTATCCAGCCTGGAACCGCCCCAGCCGCCAAAGCGGGGAAAGGCCGGGTCCAGGGAAAAGCGTTCATGGATATACACCGCCCCGGCGGCGCCGGGTCCCCCGTTGAGGTATTTGTAGGAGCACCAGACGGCAAAGTCTACGTCCCAGTCGTGCAGTTGCATGGGCACGTTGCCCACGGCATGGGCCAGGTCATAGCCCGCCAGGGCGCCTACGGCATGAGCGGCGGCCGTGATGGTCTTCAAGTCGAAGTTTTGACCGGTATAATAGTTGACACCTCCGATGAGAACGACAGCCAGGGACGGTCCCGCCTGCCGGATCGCCTCCAGCAGGTCCTCCTCCCGGATGAGTTTTTCACCCGGCCGCGGTGCGACCTCTATCAGCGCCTCTTTTGGATCCAGGCCGTGGTGGATGGCCTGCGTCTGGGCAGCGTATTGATCGGAGGGGAAGGCGCCGGCTTCGAGGAGGATCTTGTACCGCTCCTGCGTGGGTCTGTAAAATGAGCACAACAACAGGTGCAGGTTCACGGTCAAGGTATTCATCACGCTGACCTCGTGGGGCAGCGCGCCGGTGAGGGCCGCCAGGGGAGCCTTGAAACGGTCGGCATAGTACATCCAGGGCGCGTCCCCGATCATGTAACCGCCTACGGCGTAGGTTTTCCAGGCGTTCATGACGCGGTGTACATAAGCCTCGGCCTTTTTCGGCTGTAACCCCAGCGAATTGCCGCAGAAGTATAAGGCGGGTGTATTTCCCGCCAGCGGGAAGTGGAATTGCGCACGAAAGTCTTTGAGTTCGTCGGCCCGGTCCTGGGAGAGGGCATAGTCAAGCGTGTCGTCCATGGGGAAGCTTTGGACGGCCAATGTACGACGATCAGCTGATATTCACGGTGGCGAACTCATCGTGGAGAATGACGTCCACCGATCCATCGCCGGATTTCCCGGAATACGTTTTCTGGAACATGTCGTGGTGCTTTTCTCCCTCTTTTATGGGATAATCGCTGCTGTTGTTCAGCGAACCGAAATTGGTGAAGATGTCAAACCGGGCGGGGATGCCGGGCGCCAGTTTCAGGTTGAGGTGGGTGTAGGAGTTTTTGATCCGGAGGGTTTTGATGGCCGAAGTGACCCGGACGTCCATCATATTGCAAAATTCGAAGTCCGCATCGATATGCCCCGAGACCTCGGACACGTCTGCCTTGGAGAATTTTACGGAGACATCCCCGTTGTCCTGGCCGTTGACGCTTTGTACGTGCGCTTTGCCGAATTCGATCTTTAACGATTTGACAGAGGCGAGGCGACCGGCTTCCAGGCTGCCGAAGCTGCTGGTCAGTTCTATAAGGCCGGTGTAGTCGGGTATGCTCGTGGACCCGAATTCGTTTTTCAACCGCAGGGTTTGGGCGGCGGGCATGTACACCGTATAGTCGATGCTGAACTTCTGGTTGCGGTGGTGGTTGTGGTGTTCCTCTTCCGTGCCCAGGTCGGTCGCAAACGAAACGAGGTCTCCTTCACGGCTGTCCTTGATCTGGATCCGGTTCAGGATCGTCTCGGCCTCGGCTTCCAGGGGAGCGCTGACTTTTATGTGTACGTCCACCTGGACCTCGCTTTTGTCCCAGGTATGAACGTCGACTTTTCCAAACTTGTTGCTGATGGACACTTTGTCCGACGCGCTCAACGTATAGGACTTGGAATAGTCTTTTTCTTTGTCGGCCTGGTGACCCGCCACCACCCGGGCGGAGAGCAGGAGGGTAAGGGTGAAGAGTTTAGATATGCGTAACAGGTTGCACATGGCTTTCACTTTTTAACTGTTCGATAATGTCCAACTGCCGGTTGATCAGGTCGACCTGGAGGGCCAGATTCTGAAGCATGGCCTGGAGCACGACCTCCTGGTTGGCCTGGCCGGGCAGTTGCGTTTTTAGTTCTTGATAGGACTGATCCAGTTTTTGCAGATCCGCCGTAAAGCGCCGGTATAGTTCGGGATGCGTGGCTTTTATGGATTCGATTTCCTTGTACTTGATGGTGATGATCTGCGAGAAGTGGCCCATTTCCTGGTCGTAGGAGGCCTCCGTAGTGGTGTCGGTTTGGATGGGGGGCGGCACCCGCCGGCTGTGGTCACCCCGGTCCTGGAAGTACAGCCCCAGGCTGATCAACGCCAGCACCGTCACAGCGGCCGCCATGCCCCAGCGAAAGGCACGAAGCGGGCGCACAGCCGATGTCATGGTCATACGCTGGGAAATGTGTTCCCAAACCGCCGGCCCGGGGACCTCGCTGTCAAATTCATCCCGGTGGGCCTTGATGTATTTTTTTAAAGGATCGTTCATGGATTACCTCCTTCACGTATGAGTTGTAAAAGCCGGGCCTTGCCCCGGATGTATTGGGTCCGGACCGTGGCGTGGGTGACGCCCAAGATGCCGGCGATTTCTTCCTGGTCATAGCCCTCGAAAAGATACAGGCTCAGGACGGCCCGGAAACCGGGGGACAGCCGCTCCATCGCTTCCCGGATGCGGTGGACCTGGAGCAAGGCCTCGTCCGGCTCCCCCGGGTGCGGCTCCTCCTTGTCCCAGACCTCGGGGGGCTCGATCAACACAAGTTTCTTTTTCCGGAGCTGGTTGATCGATTTATACACCACGATCTTTTTGAGCCAGACCCCGAAAGTGGATTGCTCCTCGAACCTGGACAGATTTTTGTACGCGTCTATAAACGCTTCCTGGAGGACGTCTTCCGCGTCGGCCGTATTCCCGAGGATGCGAAGGGCGGTGTTGTACATCGCCCGGGCATACTGTTTATAGAGCAACTGGAAGCTATAGGCGTCCCCGCCCCGGCTCCGGTGCACGAGTTCGTTGGTATGGCTAAAAACAGCGACCTCCATCTATACTCTAATAACAAGCGGGAAAAAAGGATGTTGCAAGCCGGCCAGAATTTTTTTTCCTACATTCGTTTGCTAATAAACGATCGTTATGCCCCAAGACCTCTTTCAGTCTCCCGACTACTATCTCCTGGATGAGCTGCTGACCGACGAACACAAGATGGTCAGGGATAGCGTACGCGCTTATGTCAAAAAGGAGATTACGCCGGACATTGAAACATACGCACAAAAGGCCGAGTTTCCAACACACGTGATCAAGGGGCTCGGCGCCCTCGGATGTTTTGGTCCGACGGTACCCGCTGAATATGGGGGCGGTGGGTTGGATTATATTTCCTACGGGCTGATGATGCAGGAGCTCGAACGGGGGGACAGCGGTATCCGGTCTACCGCTTCGGTCCAGGGGTCGCTCGTGATGTTCCCTATTTATGCTTACGGGAGCGAGGCACAAAAACGGAAATACCTGCCCAAACTGGCTACGGGGGAATACATGGGTTGTTTCGGCCTGACCGAACCCAACCACGGGTCCGATCCGGGGAGTATGCAGACCAACATCCGGGAAGACGGGGATCATGTTGTCCTGAACGGGGCAAAGATGTGGATCAGCAACGCTCCTTTTGCGGACATCGCCGTTGTGTGGGCAAAGGATGCCGCGGGCGTCGTCCGGGGTGTGATCGTGGAGCGGGGCATGGAAGGTTTTACCACGCCGGAGACCCATGGGAAGTGGTCTCTGCGCGCGAGCGCCACCGGGGAATTGGTTTTTGACAACGTCCGTGTCCCGAAGGACCATATCCTTCCGGGCGTCCAGGGGCTCAAGGGGCCCCTCAGTTGTCTGACCAAAGCCCGGTTCGGCATCGCCTGGGGCGCCGTGGGCGCCGCCATGGATTGTTATGATACCGCCCTTCGCTACAGCAAGGAGCGCATACAATTCGGGAAGGCCATCGGCGCCTTCCAGCTCCAGCAAAAAAAGCTGGCCGAAATGATCACCGAGATCACCAAGGCCCAACTGCTCAACTGGCGGTTAGGTATCCTTATGAATGAAGGCAAGGCCACCCCCGCGCAGGTCTCGATGGCCAAACGGAACGGCTGTGAGATAGCCGCGGGTATTGCACGGGAGGCCCGGCAGGTACTCGGTGGTATGGGCATTACGGGAGAATTTTCCATCATGCGGCACATGATGAACCTGGAAAGCGTGATCACCTACGAAGGCACGCACGACATCCATTTACTGATCACCGGGATGGACGTCACCGGGTTCAACGCGTTCAACTAGATTTTTCTGGAATTGTAATTGGAGCAATTGGCGGAAAACCCCGCCGGGTCGTCCTTCGAGTGCGTCGAACGACCCCGACTCCACGATCCGGCCTTCCTGGAGGACGAAAATGCAGTCCACGTGACGGATCGTGGACAACCGGTGCGCGATGATGAGGGTCGTCCGGTTGCGCATCAGGCCTTCCAGCGCCTCCTGGACAAGGTGTTCGCTTTCGGAGTCCAGGGCGCTCGTGGCCTCGTCCAGGATGAGCAGGACCGGGTCCTTGAGGATGGCCCGGGCAATGGCGACGCGCTGGCGTTGCCCGCCGGACAGCTTGATCCCCCTGTCTCCGACGATCGTGTCCATTCCGTCGGGGAAGCCGTCGATAAAGGACAGGGCGTTGGCCTGCCGGGCGGCTTCGCGGATGGCCTCCTCGGATGCCCCGGGACGCCCGTAGGCGATGTTTTCCCGGATCGTTCCGCCAAAAAGCAGGACTTCCTGCGGGACCACCGCCATCTGGCGGCGAAGCGCCCGGAGGTCGAATTCTTTTGCGGGCTTGCCGTCAAAAAGGATCGTGCCCGAAACGGGTTTGTAAAAACCAAGGATGAGCTGCGCGATCGTTGACTTGCCGGCGCCGCTTTGCCCCGCCAGCGCGATCTTCTGACCGGGTTGTACGTCGAAGGAAATGCCTTTGAGGACTTCTATGTCCTTGCGGGTGGGGTAGGCAAAATGAAGGTGGTCGAGGGTGATGGCGCCGTGTATGGGATCCCTGACGGGCTCCGTTGTATCGAGGGCGGCAAATTCCCCGGGCTCTTCCATGATCTCGAACAACCTTTCGGAGGACCCTATGGACCGGCTGAGCCGGCCGAAAAGATCGCCAAACTGGGCGACCGCGCCGCCGATAAAGCCGACGTATAACATAAACGAGACCAGGACGCCGCTCGTCAGGTCACCGCTTTTGATCAGCGTCACGCCGTACCAGAGCACGACGGCAAAAGAACCAAACAAACCCGACGACAACAGGGTCGCGAACCCGCCCCGGTACACCGCCCCCTTTATCCCCAGGCGCACCACCTTGTCAAGGGACGTGCGGTACCGCCGGGATTCGTATTCTTCGTTGGAGAAGCCTTTTACGGTATGGATGTTTTGCAGGGTCTCCTCGGTGATGACGCTGGTAGCGGCCAGGGCGTCCTGGCGTTCCCGCGCCAGGCGGCGTATAAAGCGGCCATAGAAAAAAGTGGCCACCACCAGCGCGGGCACGATGGCGATCGCCAGGAGGGTCAGCCGGGCCGAAGCGGCAAAGGTAAAAGCGATCCCAAAGATGATGGCCACCAGTTGCCGTGCAAAATCCGGCAGGGTGCCGGACAGCATGTCTTGGAGCTGGTCCACGTCATTGGTGCTGCGGCTGATGATTTCCCCTACCCGGCGCTCCTCAAAAAAACCGATACTTAGCGTCATGAGGTGGTCGTAGAGATGGGTGCGCACGGCCGCCATGGTCTTCTCCGTCACCTTTGCAAAAAGGCTTACCCGGAAATACCCGACGGCGGATTGAAGGACGAGGACAGCCGCCAGTGCGATCCCGACGGCGGTCGTATCGTGCCAGGGTCCCGGCTTCGGATGGGCGGAAGCGCTGTCGATGAGCTTCCCCATCAGGAATGGAATGACCATCCCGGCAAAACTGCCGAGCAATAAAAAGATAGAGGCAAGGATAAAGGGCGCCCGGTAGGGGCGGAGGAAACGAAAGATCCTGAAAACCTGTTTCAGGTTGGAAAGGGTGAGCGGTTTTCGGGGTTGTGTTTTGGCCATTCGGGGGAATTGACTCCCCAAAGGTAGCCTAAAGCGCGATCCCCGAGTAGCGCCGGTCGCTTTCCAGGATTTCCTGCTGCTGCAAAAGGATGCGCTGGATTTCTTTCGGTATGTTCTGGAGGTCCTTGATGACTTGCCGGTAGGCCTTCAGGGCAATGGCGTCCCAACGGAAACAGGCTTTCCGGTCAACGCCCCTGGACTTCGGGACCGGGCCTTTCCACCCGAAGTGGAAGTCTTCCGGGAGCTGGTTGTATTGCACCAGGAACTTGATCAGTTGCATGTTGAAATGCACCGTCCGCTCTTTGGTCTGGGCGCAAAGGGACTTGAAATTGGAATCGTGTGTTTTCAGCATGGCGCGCGAATACGACTTGAACCGCTCGTTGTTGATGGCGATCAATTCGCTGACGTGCTGTACGATGGGATCGGATGTGGAGGTGGTGTGTATCATCGGTCGTGTATGTTTACATAGGTGGGTGTTTTTTTAACTTTCGGGCTTTCCCGCGCGACGTGTTTAGGACCTAAGCGTCACATTGAACAGCTTTAGCTGGACAAACGCGCAAAGGATCCCGTTGAGCTGGGCCCTGATGAGAGACCTCACGTCTTCATAAGGGGTATATTCGTTGAGAAAGTCGCGATAGGCCTTTACGATGAAGTTCTCGGAAGAATAACACCGGGCGAGTACCTCGGGTTCGGCTTCCGCGACGGAAGTTTCATCGGTGGCGGACTTCGGATCCAGACCCATCAGGTTGTATTTCCGTTCCGGTGAGGAGGGATGGGGTTTGCCGCCCAGGCTATGGATCTTGGACGTGATTTCCGTGGCATACTGGCTGCTTTCCAAAGCCACGCTGGTAATCGTTTTTCGGATTTGTTTATCGGATACGGACTCCGCTACCTGGTCTAATCCGACCTTCAACTCGTGCAAGATGTCGAGGAGGTCATTGAGTTTGCGTGCTACATACTTGTTTTTACGAATCCTGGCAGGAGAAAGAGTCACGTGTTCCATAGATAAATATTTTTCAGGTTAACAAAATCATCCGTACTTCCCTAAATCGTCGCAAGCGCTCATTTCGGTGCAAGTTCCCGTATCGATAGCAAGTTCTTTTTAGATGGTGCAGGGGCGGTAGTAAATGGCTACAAGCGCTATACCAAAAAATGTGGATTGGCCCTGCCAGAGGTAGAAGGGCTAAGGTACACCTTTATCCCGGAAAAGCAAAGACATTAACATTCTTTCAAGGTTTCCGCCGGGGCGCCCATCGCCTCCAGCAAGAGGTCGTTGAAATTGGCTAAGGACGAGAGTTTTAAGTTGGCCGCGTGCCAGCGGAGCTGGCGCTGCTGGTCGGGTGCGGGAACCACCACACACGACATCCGGGCTGCTTTTGCGGCGATCATGCCGTTGAACGAGTCTTCGAATGCCACGCATTCCAGGGGCGACACACCCAACGCCCGCGCACATTCCAGGTATACCTGGGGGTGAGGTTTGCCAAAGGGGAGGTACTCTGCGGAAGTTTTTACCTGGAAATAGTCGCCAAATTGTCCAAGGTCTTCCACAGTATCGATCAGCCGCATGGGGGAGGAACTGGCCAGCCCGATCTTGAAGCCGCGGGCCTTGAAGAAGTCCAGGATATAGGGCACACCAGGCTGGAATTTCGGCCGGGCCTTTACCTTTTGGATGACCAGGTCGACCAGGTCCGTCTCGGCGGTGTCAAGATGGTCGGGCGATATGCCGAAAAAGGAAAACCACCAGGTCAGGAATTCGCGGGTGCGCAGCCCCGTGTGCTGGTGGTACTGCTCGTTGGTGAGGCGCACATTAAAGCGGGCAAGGATCTCTTCGGCAGCTTCTCCCCATAAGGGTTCGGAGTCAATCAGCAGGCCGTCCATGTCGAAAATTACAGTCGTGGGTTGCATCGGCGCAAAGGTAAGACATAGTTTTTTTGGTTGGATCGGCGCCAATTCTCTATTTTGCGGGCCCGAAGCATGATTGGAATGAGTAAGCTTGCCGAAAGAATCAGAAAGATCAGAATAGTGAAGGCCTTGGTGTATTCTGTGGTGGGCGCGCTGTCCTATCCCGGGTTGGCTTTGCGGAACCGGATGATCATCCGCGGTACCGAGCACCTGGAGCATCTCCCCGACCGGAATGTGTTGTTCGTCAGCAACCACCAGACCTACTTCGTAGACGTGATTGCTTTTTTGCACATCTTCTGCGCGGTGAAATGGGGCAAGCGCAACAAGCTCGGGATTCCCTATTACCTGTTGTCCCCCTACACCAACGTACACTACGTAGCCGCGCACGAAACCATTTCCAAGAACTGGGTCACCCGGATCTATTCCCTGGCCGGCGCCATCTCCGTAAAGCGGACCTGGGTACAAGGCGGCAAGGAAGTCCGCCGGGGCCTGGACCCATCGGACACGCGCAAAGTAGAGCGCGCCCTCGACCGGAGCTGGGTCATCACCTTTCCGCAGGGCACGACCAAACCCTTTGCCCCCGGCCGCAAGGGTACCGCCTACATCATCAAGAAAAGCCAGCCCATCGTGGTCCCCATCGTCATCGGCGGCTTCTGGCGGGCATTTAAAAAGAAAGGGATCGGCGTCCGCAAAGCCGGCACCCAACTGACCGTCGACTTCAAACCACCGCTGGACCTGGACTACAACGAATCCACGGAGCGCATCCTCGAACAGATTATGGATGCCATCGAGCAGGGGCCTGAGCATGCGCACCGGCACCACCCGCACGAGTAGAACATTTTTGTTATATTTAGTTCCAAAATACTTGCTATAATGGGATATATGCGCTCGCTTGCCTTGGCTGTCCTTCTTTGCTCCGGTATGGCCATTCCCCGGGCTTACGCCCAAAAGCCCTTTTACCTCGGTGTCGAAGGTGGCGTCGGGATTCCTAACCTGACGGCAGGTGGAAGCTCCCCTGTTAGCAAAGGATACTCCTCTATCCTGGGCCCGGATTTCGGCGTTTTTGCGGAATATGGCTGGAAGAAACGGTGGTCACTCCGGGCCGAGCTGAGTTTCGTTACAGAGGGTGGGAAAAAGAACGGGGTGCAGGCGATCCCGACGGCTCCTTTTGCCGCTTATTTTCCCCAAGGGTATACACCCCCCGAGTACTTCTATGCGACCTTTTACAGCAAAGCCCGTTTAAACTATCTTCAACTGCCCCTCCTGGCTAAATACAAGATGCCGCTCGGCGCCCATTGGACATTGTCGGTCAACCTGGGCCCTTATGTCGCTTACTTACTCAACGCCAAGACCATTACAAAGGATTCCAGCATGATCTATTACGACCCGCAGGAGCAGCAGCCCTTCCCCGTCGGTAAACAGGACTTTTCCGGGACGGAAGACATCACCGACCAGATCCACCGGTTCAACTGCGGGTTCCAGGGGGGGATCGCGATCGAACATCCTTGCGGGCATGGGTACCTTTTCCTCAATGCGGGGGGATCCTACGGGGTGATCAATATCCAGCGGTATGCGGAGGATGGGAAGAATAATACCGGGTCCGCGACGGCGGTCATCGGGTACGCGTTGCGGATACGATGACGTCCTTTCCGGGCTTATTTGAAGAAAAGCGCCTTGAGCTCGTCCGCCTGGTCGGGCTTCATTTTGCCGCCCAAGATCAGCCGCAACTGCCGGCGGCGAAGCGCGCCGTCATACAACGCCGTTTCTTCATCGGTTTCGGGAATGATCTGGGGCACCGGCCGGGGTTTACGGTTGGGGTCCAGGGCGACGAACGTAAAATAGGCTTCGTTTGATTTGTAGCGGTACTGCTGGGTGCTGTCTTCTCCCCACACCTTCAGGTACACCTCCATGGACGAGGTAAACGCTCGGGTGACCTTGGCCTCGATGTGTACGATGTTACCCAGCTTGATGGGATTTTCAAAGGAAATATTGTCGACGGATGCCGTGACCGTGGGGGCATTGCAATGCTTCCCCGCGGCGATCGCCGCCGCAATGTCCATCCAATACATGAGCCGGCCCCCCATCAGGTTTCCAAACCCGTTGGTATCGTTGGGCAGGACAAGCTCGGTCATGATCGTGAGCGTGTCCTTCGGCGTCTTGCTGGTCATCGCTTTCATAATTAGAGAACGACCATAGCGTCGCCGTAGCTGAAGAAGCGGTATTTGTCCTTGATCGCCTTTTTGTACGCTTCCATCGTCAGTTCATAACCCGCAAAGGCGCAGACCATGATCAGAAGGCTCGTCTTGGGGAGGTGGAAGTTGGTCACCAGGGAGTCGGCGATGTTGAAATCGTAAGGAGGGTGAATAAACGTATTGGTCCAGCCTTCGGAGGGCTTTAACAGCTTTTGGGCCGTTACCGAAGATTCCAGCGCCCGCATGGTGGTCGTCCCGACCGAGCAAATGCGGTGCCCTTCTTCCTTGGCCTTGTTGACGATCTTGCAGGCAAAGTCGTCGATCCGGTAATATTCGGCGTCCATCTTGTGCTTGCTCAGGTCCTCCACCTCGATCGGGCGGAACGTACCCAGCCCCGTGTGCAGGGTGACTTCGGCAAAGCGGATCCCTTTAATCTCCAGACGTTTGATGAGTTCGCGGCTAAAGTGCAGACCGGCGGTGGGGGCCGCTACCGCGCCTTCGAACTTGGCGTACACGGTCTGGTAGCGTTCTTTGTCCTCTTCGTCGGGTTTGCGCTTGATGTATTTGGGAAGGGGCGTTTCGCCCAGGGTTTCCAGGATGTTGCGGAACTCGTCGTCGCTGCCTTCAAAAAGGAAGCGGATGGTCCGGCCGCGGGAAGTCGTGTTGTCGATGACCTCGGCCACCAGTTCGTCGTTGTCGCCGAAGTACAGCTTGTTGCCGACCCGGATCTTACGCGCGGGGTCCACGATGACGTCCCAAAGGCGGTTGGGTTTGTTCAGTTCACGAAGGAGGAAAACTTCGATTTTGGCCCCCGTCTTTTCCTTGCGCCCATACATTCTCGCCGGGAAAACCTTGGTATTGTTGACGACGAAAACGTCCTTGTCGTCGAAATAATCCATGATGTCCTTGAAATTCCGGTTCTCGATATTCCCGGTCTTTCTTTCTATGACCATGAGGCGGCTCTCGTCTCTCTTCTTCGAAGGGTGCTGGGCAATTAAATTTAACGGTAAGTCAAACGTGAACTGCGATAGTTTCATTTTCTAATTGAATTGACTGTGATTCACCCGTTTTTTGCGCTTCCCCCGGGTGTCATGTTACGGCATGAGTTTTTGGGGCTGCAAAGGTACGATATAATAAACAATTTGTCAAGATACGTATTTTAGAGACGCATCCGGTCCCGGCGGCCGGTTTTTTTTGTACCTAATCCGTTTCGATCCGCCCCGCCTTCATCGCGATGACCCTGTCGCAGAGGTAACGGACCACCTCCGGGTCGTGGGAGATAAAGACCGCCGTAAACCCCAGCTCCCGTTTCAGATCACCGATCAGGTTGAGTATTTGTGCCTGTACGCTGACATCCAGGGCAGACACGGATTCGTCAAAAAGGATAAAACGCGGTTGCACGGCCAGCGCCCGCGCGATCACCGCGCGTTGTCGTTGCCCACCGGAGCATTCGTGGGGGTAGCGCCCGGCAAAAGCGGCCGGCAGACGCACCTGTTCGAGAAGCCCCGGCACATGCCCCGGGCCGGCGACCTCTCCTAAAGCCCGGCCAATGGTCATCCGGGGATTCAGTGCGGAATAGGGATCCTGGAAAACGATCTGAGCCTGACGCCTGTAGGGTCTTAGTGCCCTTTGCCCCAGGACGGTCAGGTCCTCGCCGCGGAAGAAGACTTTTCCCCCGGTGGGATCGACCAGTCGCATGAGGGCCCGTCCGAGGGTTGTTTTTCCCGAACCGGACCCTCCGACAAGGCCCAGGATTTCGCCCTCGTGGACCGTCAGGCTGACGCCGTCTACCGCCTTTACGGGCGGATGTGGCTTGGCAAATAATGCGTTTTTTCCTGGAAACCAGACTTTTAGGTCCTCTGCCCGAAGCAAGGGGATCGTCTTTGCCTTTGGCGGTTCGGGAACGGTCTTCGGCGGCATGGGGGGCGGAGCCGTCCCCTCCTCCCGCCAGAAATCTTCCACCACGGGTAACCGTTGTCCCTTGGGCGTATGGCCGGGCCGGCAGGCCAGCAACGCCTTTGTATACGGGTGCCGCGGCGCGTCCAGTACCCCCGGCACGGGTCCCTCTTCCAGGAGGCGACCCCGGTACATCACGAGGACACGGTCCGCGACCGAGCGGACGAGCTCCAGGTCGTGGGTGATAAAAAGGACACCCATGTTCCTTTTTTGCTGTAAATTTTTTAGGAGCTGGATAATCCCCTGCTGGACGGTAACATCCAGGGCGGTCGTGGGTTCGTCGGCGATGAGCAGCGCGGGGCGGCAGCAAATCGCCATGGCGATCATGACCCTTTGTTTCTGACCACCGCTGAGCTGGTGGGGGTAGCGGTCGTATAGGACATCCTGAAGCAAGACATCTGCCAGGGCTTCGCGGGCCCGTTCTTTGGCTTCCCGCGCGGTGAGGCCCAGGTGGGTGCGGAGCGTTTCGGCGATCTGGAAGCCGCAGGTGAAGACGGGGTTGAGGGAGGTCATGGGTTCCTGGAAGATCATCGAGACTTCGCGGCCGCGGATATGGCGGAGGGTGTCGGGGGCGGCGTGGAGGAGGTCCAGGGTGGGCGGGGCCCCGGTGGGCGCCTGCACTTGCGGGTCGGCCCCGGCGGCGGCCCCGCCGCTTGGGCGCTCCAGCAGGATGGCCCCGCTGGGATAGCGCGCTTGCGGGATCAAACCGAGGACTGACAGGGCGGTCACCGACTTACCCGAGCCCGATTCTCCGACGAGGGCGACCCATTCCCCCCGGTCGATGTCCAGGGAAATGTCCTGCAGCGCCGGTTGGGGTTGGCCCGGGAAAGTGGCCTGCAGGTGTTGGATGCGGAGAAGGGGCATGGGCCAAACCTACGGAATTTGCGCGAAGTGGCCGCGGCTTACGCGACCGCCGCCTCTACCGGCACGGGCCCCGGCCGCGCCGCAAACCTGCGGTGGAAGTAAACCCCGGTAAAAAGCACAACCCCCGCTCCCGCGACACCGAGGACAAGGCAGGCGCGCAACAGCAGGTGGAGGATGGACTCCCCGGGCGGGGCCAGGTAACGGAAAAGCATCAGCAGGATATACCCGGTGTAGCCCACCGAATCGGCGACATACATCAGGAAGCCGCTGGTGCCGCGTTCCCGGGTCAGCGGCATCAGGCGTTCGATGAGGGTGGTGTGGACGGCCACGTACGGGAGGTAGACGCCCAGCCCGATCAGCACCATAAAAGTAAATTTGTCAAGGCCGTGTACGAGGGCCCAGACGGACAGCGGGAGGAGGATAAAACCGGTGAGGCCGGAGAGGAGGGAGAAACGGAAGGCGCGGTAGTGGTTCCACATATAGATCGTCAGGCCACTCGTGACCAGGACCCCGAGGGAGACCAGGAGTTCGGATTGGGTAAAAAGGGCGGGATCCTGGCGGTATCCCAGGCCCTTCCAGATTTCGGGGGCAAAGTCGGCGCGCAGGCCGCGGAGAAGGGTGACGAAAAGATAGATGAGGACGATGCCCGTCATCCCCGGGGCATAGGCGCGGAAAAAACGCCGCCGGATGGCCGCCGGCATGGGGACGCGTTCGGACCGGTGGGCTATGTCCGCCATGGAAGGGGCGGGGACACGGCTGAGCATCCCGATAAACAAAAGGGTGGGGACGAGGAAAAGCGCGCCCGCACAGGCGGGCATCCAGTTTTCGGGCACGCCCCGCTGAAGGAGCAGGCTGCCCACCGTTTTGGTAACACCGTCGGCCAGGATAAAGCTGGTGCAAAGACCGGCCACCAGGGCCTCGGTATTCCGTCTTCCTTCGAGGAAACCAAGCACCAGGCCATAAACGATGCCCAGACAAAGCCCGTCGAGCAAAAGGCAAACGATGTTCCAGGGACGGGGCGTGGCGCCAAAGAGCAACAACATGACTTCCGCCAGGGCGATGAGCGCTACGAGCAAGAGCAGGCGACGGCCCCGGGTGGCCTCGGAGACGACCTTGATGCCGATCCACTTGGCCAATGCATAACCGAGGGTCTGGCTGATGACCAGGAGGACCTTATAATCGAGGTGAAGAAAGGCGCTGTGCGCGTAGGTAGCTGCGGTGTAGGGCTTGCGGAAACCATACATGCAAAAGTAGGTCCCGAAGGCGGCGATGGTCACCCAGGCAGGGTGACTGTACAGCTTGCGCAGGCTCATGCCGCCAAAGTACCGATCCCGGATTAGCGCACCGTAAGCAAACGGTTAGGCACGCGCGTTAAAACCGCAGGTGCCGGACGGTCAGCCCGTTGTTGATGAGCTGTTTGAGGGAGTCGATGCCGATATGAAGGTGGCGTTCGACAAAGGAGGCCGTGACAAGCTTGTCGCTTTCCTCTGTTTTGACACCCTCGGGGATCATAGGCTGGTCGCTGACCAGGAGCAGCGCGCCCGTGGGGATCTTGTTGTGAAAGCCCACGGTAAAGATCGTCGCGGTTTCCATGTCGATCGCATAGGCGCGGATCTCCTGAAGGTATTCCTTGAACTCCTCGTCGTGTTCCCATACGCGGCGGTTGGTGGTGTACACGGTGCCGGTCCAATAGTCGACGGCGTAGTCACGGATGGTGGTGGAGACGGCTTTTTGAAGGGCGAACGCGGGGAGGGCGGGTACTTCCGGCGGGAAGTAGTCGTCCGAGGTCCCTTCCCCGCGGATCGCGGCGATCGGGAGGATAAGGTCGCCCAGCTTGTTGCGTTTTTTCAACCCGCCGCATTTCCCAAGGAAAAGCACCGCCTCCGGCTTTATCGCCGTAAGTAAATCCATGATGGTGGCCGCCCCGGGGCTGCCCATGCCGAAGTTGATGATGGTGATGTTGTCGGCGGTGGCGCACTGCATCGGCCGGTCCGGGCCAATGATGGGAACATGATGCCACTCGGCGAAGAGCTTTACATAGTTGCTGAAGTTGGTCAGCAGGATGTATTTGCCGAAGCTTTCAAGGGGCGCCCCGGTATACCGGGGGAGCCAGTTGTGGACAATGTCGTCTTTCTGAATCATAATTAATCGTCTAAATTAGCGATTTTGCTGCTATGATCCACATCACCTATCCCGACTATGCGCATGCCATCCGCGAGGAAGACGGAGCCCCTGTCATCCTCGACCCGGTCCGTCGCAAATGGGTCCGGCTCACACCGGAGGAGTGGGTGCGTCAGAACTTCCTGCAATATCTTCTACAGGTGCAGGGGTATCCGTCGTCTTTGGTTTCTGTGGAAAAGGAAATCCTTGTGGGCGAGCGCCGCAAGCGATACGACATCGTCGTTTTTGACCGCGATACCCGGCCCTGGTTGCTCGTGGAATGTAAGGAGACCTCCGTTGCGCTGGGGCCGGATACATTGGAACAGGCGTTGCGGTACCACATCCAGGTGCCGGTGCGGTACATCGCGATCACCAACGGGCATTACACGTATGCGTGGGAAAAACGGGAGGGGAGGCTGTCGGAAATGACGGCGCTCCCCTCCTGGGAATAAGATCGGGCCCGGCCGGGACCCGCCGCAGGCCAGCGGGCCTTCGGCCCGCGGCGGCCGCGCAGCGGCGAACGCCGGGTGGGCCGAAGGGGACCTATGGAAAGATGCCCAGTTCGGCGTAAGAGGTGGCGACTTTGTTGATCGCTACTACGTATGCCGCGGTGCGCATATCCGGGATGTTGGGATTGTCGCGCCATACTTGCATCACCTCCTGCGTAGCGGTGATCATCGTTTCTTCGAGCCCGCTGTGGACGAGGTCGATCTCGTCGGGGCCGTGCATGATGAGCGTCTTTTCCTTTTGGGTCACCTGTTTGCCCGTCAGCTCTTCCATCTGGGTGAGGATGTGGGTGTTGAGGTTTTCGGTAAAGCGTTTTTCCATACGGCCGTAGCGGACGTGGCTGAGGTTTTTGAGCCACTCGAAATAGGAGACCGTTACACCACCGGCGTTGAGGTACATGTCGGGGATGACGAGGGTCCCTTTTTGGATAAAGATTTCGTCGGCTTCGGGGGTGAGGGGGCCGTTGGCGGCTTCGCCGATGATGCGGGCCTTGACGCGGGGGGCATTCTCACCGGTGATCACCTGTTCGAGGGCGGCGGGGATGAGGATGTCGCAGTCCATTTCGAGGGCGTCGATGTTTTTTGCAAAGTTTTTGGCGCCGGGGAAATTAAGAATCGAGCCGGTGGCTTTGCGGTGTTCGACGACGGCGTCGATGTCGAGGCCGTCCTCGTTATAGATGGACCCTTCGTATTCGGCGAGGCCGATGATCTTGGCGCCGGCCTTGGAGAAGAAGTAGGCGGAATGGTAACCCACATTACCCAGGCCTTGCACAACAACGCGTTTGCCTTCGACACCGGGCGTCAGCCCCACTTTTTCCATCAATTCCGGAATATGGCAAACCTCACGGATGCCAAAGAATACGCCCAGACCGGTGGCTTCCTTACGGCCGCGCACGCCTCCCTGGGAAACGGGTTTGCCGGTAACACAAGCCATGGCGTCGACTTCACCCGCGTGGATGGAAGCATAAGTGTCGAGGATCCAGGCCATTTCTTTTTCCCCGGTTCCGTAGTCGGGCGCGGGTACGTCGATGCCGGGGCCTATAAAGTTCTTTTTGACGAGCTCGGCGGTGTAGCGGCGGGTGATCTTTTCGAGCTCAAAGGAGCTGTATTTTTTGGGATTGACCTTGATACCGCCTTTGCCCCCGCCAAAGGGGACGTTGACGATGGCGCATTTGTAGGTCATGAGCGAAGCGAGGGCCATGACTTCGTCCTGGTTCACTTCGGCGGCGAAACGGATCCCGCCTTTACAGGGTAATTTGTGGTGGGAGTGTTGGACACGGTAGGCTTCGATGACCTCGATGCGCCCGTCGTCCATTTTTACGGGGAAACGCATCCGGTAAACGGCGTTACAGGCCTTAATCTGTTCCAGGACCCCCGGGTTCCAGTGGGTAAACTGGGCTGCCTTGTCAAAACTTTTTTCTACGCTTTCAAAAAAGGAGAGTGGCTGTGTACCTGACATATGGTGATAAATTAAGTTCGATTTACGAATGTTTGTTAGCTTTAAGACTTAATTTGCATCGTTAGTATGGGTGAAGCGGAGTGTCGTTACTTTTTCTCCAAACGGGAGATCTTCCGGTCAAGCCGGAACAGGTATAAAATAAGGCCGATCAGTATGACCAGGCAAACGGCCATGACGACCCTGATCTTCCCGCTTGATTCCATAAAACCTTGATTTTGAGCCGTATCCTGGGCAATTGCCCGTACGGAAAGGCCGATCAGCAGGAAGACACTCGTCAATCTACGCGTCATGGTTCGTCGCTTTTTCATGAAGGATGCTGTACCGTACCTGGAGGCTGGCGATCCAGACCGCCAGAAGGCTCCATCCGATCATGGCCGGGAAGAACACCCGTGCCATGATGGGGTCGAGGTTGTCGCCCCCGAGCCCCGGGTTGCCTTCCACGCCCTGACCGCCGGGGTGCAGGGACTGGACCATCCTGGGCAGGATAAAGATGGTAGGGAAAAGAATACAGTATGCAAAAATGTTATACACAGCACTGACCCGGCCCCTTTTGTCGAGGTCGGTAATGGAATTCCTTAATACGCCATAGGCCAGGTAGATCAGGATGGCAATGGCGGTACCGAGTTGCTTGGGGTCGTTGCTCCAGAACTCGCCCCACGAATACCGGGCCCAGATCATCCCGGTCACAAGGCCCAACAGGCTGAAGATCATCCCGGTTCCGGCATACCGGGAAGAACGGAGGTCGTAGGCCGGATCGGGTTTGCGCAGGTACAGCACCGCATTGACCACCGAAACCGAAAAAAGGGTCATCATGGCAGCCCACATCGGTACGTGGAAATAAAGATTCCGAATGGACTGGTGGAGGTTCCCCAGGTCCGGCACCGGTGTCAGGAATCCCGCTGTAAAAGTGTACAGAAGCAGGACGACCGAGACTATTTTCCACCAATACTGCCGCATCATAATGTCCAGAAAATGTGCGTGCAAAAATACGGGGGTTGGTTCAATCTTTCCATAAAAAGGGGAAAAGAATGATGGACAGCAGGACGACCATACCGTCGAAACCCACCAGGAGCGCGGTTATTTTCCATACGGCCCCGGCACGGAAGACCTCCCCAAAGGCGTCCCTGGAAAGGCGGACCAGGAGCATGATCTGCGGGATGATCAGGGGGAACCCCAGGATCGCGAGTAACGCGGCCTGCTGGCGGGCCTTGGAGGCAATGGCGGCCAGCAGGGTAAACACCAGGCTGAGGCTGATCCCGCCCAGACAGGTAATCCCCAGGAAAAGCCCGGGTCTCATCATCGGGGCGCCCAGCAGGAGGGTAAAGACCAGGAGGCTTAACAGGCTCATGGTCAACATCAAAAGCAGGTTGTATAGCAGCTTGGACAGGATAAAGTCGACCGGTCCGGCGATGTTATAGAAATAGAGCATCCTTTCCCGGGAGTCCTGGAGGAAGCTTTTGGCCACGGCGTTGACACATATAAAAAGCTGGATCATCCAGAAAAGCCCGTTCCAGACGTCCGCTTCGGGCCGGCCCATGGCCATATACAGGACGAAGATGGTCGACGCGACGTATAATAGGATGCCATACAGGGCATATTGCTGGCGGATCTCCAGAAGGATGTCTTTACGGAGGAGCCGGAGGATCTTGGCGCTGGAGGACATGGGGGCAAAAATAGGGCGCGCGGCGCAAAGGGCCGCAATTTATCGGCCGTGGCCTTCGTTATAACCTGGTGCGCCTGTCGGCGGCCGTGGCGTTATTACCCGGCACGGCGGTCGGCTGCCGGTCCCGCGGTGTAGCATTTGCGGCAGCGCGGCTCGTAGGATTCGGCTTCGCCGAGGAGCAACTGCCCCTTGGCGGAGACCTTGCGATAAGAATAGGAGGCGATGTGACCGCAGCAGACGCAAATGGCGTGTAGCTTGGTGATGTAATCGGCCTTAGCCAGAAGGGCGGGCATCGGACCGAATGGGTTGCCCTTGAAGTCCATGTCAAGACCGGCCACGATGACCCGCATGCCCTGTAGGGCGAGCTGGTCACACACGAAAGGGAGTTCGGCGTCGAAGAACTGGGCCTCGTCTATGCCGACGACGTCCATGTCCTGTGACAATAAAAGGATCTCCTGGGAGTTATCGATGGGAGTGGAGGGAATGTGGCGTTCGTCGTGGGATACAATGTCTCTTTCGGCGTAACGGGTATCGATGGACGGTTTGAAAATTTCTGTTTTCTGATGGGCGATCCGGGCGCGTTTGAGGCGACGGATCAACTCCTCGGTTTTTCCTGAGAACATCGACCCGCAGATGACTTCGATCCATCCTCTTCTTTCACCTCCTGTCCAGTGCGGTTCAATAAACATACGGTCTAAACTAATTCTGGCAAAGTGTTTGTAACTTCACTCCGACTTGTGCAAACGTAATTCAATTCCATGGAACGAATCAGTGCTTTGATCGAAAAATTACGGGAACAGTTTGCAGCAGGGGCTGATATTGAACAACTTTTACTGTCTACTCAGTTGCTCGAAGGAGAACTGAGGTATCATCTCCAAAAGGGGACCGTGCCCGCCTCCCCTCATGTAGCTGTGGTGCTGCCGGGCAACCATCGACCTATCCCTAGCAAAATTTCCAACACCGAACACGAACGGTATTTGCCGAACGACGCGCCTGCTCCCGTGCAGGAGGAGCGCGCCGAGCCCGCGAGGGTGGCGGCGGCGAGGCCGGCTTATACGGAGCAGCCGCCGGCACGCCCGGCGTATGCGGAACCGCAACCGGCGCCCGCAGCCCCGGCCCGGCCCGCGGCCGATGCGCCGCCCGAGCACGCGCCGTACCAGCCGCAGACGCGGCCGATGTATGGGGAGGCGTCACCGGCGCAGCCGAGCGCGGCGCCCGTGTATCAGCCCGCTGCCCAAGCGCCGCCGCGCCCGTCGTATGCGGAGCCAGAGCCGCAGACGCGCCCCGCGTACACAGAGCCGCAGTCGCGCCCGACGTACACGGAACCGCAGCCGCGGCCCGCGACCCGCGAGGCTGAACCTGCGCGGTACAACCCCATCCGGGAAGTGCCGACCCTGACCCACCAGATTCCGCAGGAAGCCCGGGGGAAGGAGCTCAACGACGTGATGGCTGGGGAAGCGAGCCGTTCGCTGAACGACGCTTTGAAGGAGCAAAAGCCGGAGCAGAAGGAGGTCAGCGCGCGGCTCACGGAAACGCCGGTCAAGGACCTGCGCAAGGCCGTGGGAATTAACGACAGGTACCTCTTTATCAGCGAGTTGTTCCGGGGGGACGAAACGATGTACGAACGGTCGATCAAGACCATCAACAATTTCTCCATTTTCCAGGAGGCCTATTATTGGATGGAACGGGAGTTGAAGCTGAAGCTGGCCTGGGACCAGAATAAACACAGCACCCAGCTGTTCTACCAGTTGGTCAGGAGACGTTTTTCGGCCTGACCCATACGTCCATTTCCTGTATATAACTAAGGATGCGCCCGGTGGCGCCAGCCTCCCGCTCTACGTATGCCCTTGCGGCCTGTCCGGCCGCGGCAAGGGTGTCGGGGTGGTCGAGCAGTTGGCGGAAACAGCTTTCCAGTGCCAGGGCATTGTCCACCGTGAACCCGCCACCGGCCTCGATGAGCTCGGTGGCTTCCCTGTATTTGTCGAAGATGGGGCCGAACACAACGGGTTTGCCCCAAACGGCGGCCTCCAGGACGTTGTGGACGCCGTCTCCCCCGAAACCACCGCCGACAAAGGTGATGGTGCCGAGCTGGTAGAGCCGGGACAGCATACCGATGTTGTCGATGATCAGGCAGCGGGCGTGGGTGCCGGGGGTATAGGTCGAGTAAGGTACGCTTTCGGGGAAGGCGTGCTGGATGGCACGTATATGTTCCTTGCTGATTTCGTGGGGGGCGAGGATAAACCGGATATGGGGGTGGGTCCGCGCGAAGTGGACGAGTTCCTTTTCGTCCTCGTCCCAGGTGCTGCCGGCGACGATGACGGGGCCGTCCCCGGAGAAGGCGGCGGCCGGTGCGAGGGCGGGGTCCAGTGGCCGGGCCGCCGCGGGGGCGTGGGGCGCGGCGGTCGCCGGGAGCGTCGCACCACCGGCAAGGTCGTGCGGCGATGCGGCCCCGGCAAGTGCGGGGAGCGCGGCACCGGTAAGCTCCAGTACCCGGTCGAATCGAGTATCACCACTCCATTGGATGCGATCCGTCAGGCCCAGGCCGGCTAAAAGCTCCAGGGACACCTGGTCCTGCACAAAGATCCGGGTAAAACACCCGAGCATTTTCCTCCAAAATCCCCCATACCAGCGGAAAAAGGGCTGGTCGGCGCGGAAGACGGCGCTGGCCAGGAGGGTGGGGACCCCGGTGCGCCGGAGAGCGGAGAGGTAAAAATGCCAGAATTCATATTTGACAAAGACGGCGATGGCGGGCTTTACGGCCTGCAGGAAGGCGCGGGCGTTGCGGGGGCCGTCCATGGGCAGATAGCAGATGACGTCGGCGCCGGTGTACTTTTTGCTGATCTCCAGACCGGAAGGGGAGAAAAACGTGAGGAGGATGCAGACCCCGGGGTGGGTCTTCCGGAGGCCTTCGATGAGGGGTCTTCCCTGTTCGAATTCGCCGAGGGACGCGCAGTGGAACCAGGCCACGGGCCGGTTTTCCCCCCGGAAACGGCTTTCCAGGTCCTCCAGGAGGCCTTTTCTTCCCCGGACCCACCCGCGGGCCTTGGGGTTCCATAGGGAGGCGAGCCGTACGAATAAGGGATATAAAAAAATGAAGGTCCGGTACATAGAAGGTAAAACTATAACTATTTTTGCCCCGCCTAAAAAATGAATATGCGCGCGATACAAATGGTAGACCTTCAGCAACAGTATGCCCGGATCAAGGATCAGATCGACGAGGGCATCCGGGAGGTCCTGGACACGGCCCGGTATATCAACGGTCCGGCGGTTCAGTCTTTTGCGCATGAGCTGGCGGAATACCTGGGTGTGAAAAATGTGATCCCGTGTGCCAACGGGACGGACGCGCTCCAGATCGTTTTGATGGCCCTGAGGCTGGAACGGGGGGATGAGGTCATCACGCCGAGCTTTACCTATATCGCCACGACCGAGGTGGTGGCCCTGCTGGGGCTAACGCCGGTTTTTGTGGAGGTGGATCCGAAGACCTTTTGCATAGACCCGAAGGCGCTGGAAGCGGCCATTACCCCGAGGACCAAGGCCATTGTCCCCGTCCATTTGTACGGACAGGCGGCACCCATGGCGGAGATCCTGGCGGTGGCGGACAAGCATGGCATCCCGGTGATCGAGGATAATGCGCAGGCGATCGGCTCGACGTATACCTTCCCGGACGGGACCACCAAAAAGACCGGCACGCTGGGGCTGGCGGGTTGCACGTCCTTTTTCCCCTCCAAAAACCTGGGCTGCTATGGGGACGGGGGTGCGATCTGCACGGACGACGACGCGCTGGCGGCTAAGCTGAGGATGATCGCCAACCATGGCCAGAGTAAACAATATTACCACGACGTCGTGGGCTGCAATTCGCGGCTGGATTCTATCCAGGCGGCGATCCTGCGGGTCAAGCTGAAGGAACTGGACGGGTACATTGCCGCCCGGAGGAAGGTGGCGGATTTCTATGACGCTGCTTTTGCGGGGCATGCCAAGATCAGGACGCCTTACCGGGCGCCGTATACGCACCATGTTTTTCACCAGTATACGCTCCAACTGGAAGGGGCGGACAGGGGCGGGTTGAATACCTTCCTGGCGTCCAGGCAGATCCCGTCGATGATCTACTACCCGGTACCGGGTCACCGGCAGCAGATGTTCGCCGGAAAGGGCGGCGTGATGCCTCACCTGCCCGTGACGGACGACCTGACCACGAAGGTCATCTCCCTGCCCATGCATACGGAGCTGGACGATCAACAACTGTTTCACATTACGGGTTCTGTATTGGAATATTTGAACGCTTAAAACCTAATCTATGCGTATTGCCGTCGTTGGTACAGGATATGTCGGACTTGTCACAGGGACCTGTTTTGCAGAAACGGGGAATACAGTCACCTGCGTGGATATCGACAAAGCTAAAGTCGAGAAGCTGCAAGGGGGGACGATCACCATCTATGAACCCGGTCTGGACCACCTTTTCCTAAGAAATCTGAAAGAGAACCGCCTTCATTTCACGACCAGCCTGGCCGAGGGAATCAAAGGGGCGCAAATTATTTTCCTTGCCCTGCCTACCCCCCCGGGAGAAGACGGATCTGCGGATCTGAGCTATGTCCTGGGTGTTTCCAAGGAGCTGGGTAAGATCCTCGACGCCTATGCGGTGATCGTGGACAAGAGCACGGTCCCCGTCGGTACGGCCGACAAGGTTCGGGCAGCGATCGCGGCCAATGCCAAAGTCGAATTCGACGTGGTGTCCAACCCGGAATTCCTTCGCGAAGGGGTTGCCGTGGACGACTTTATGAAACCGGACCGGGTGGTCATCGGGTCGTCGTCGGAAAGGGCGAACGCGCTGATGCAACAGCTGTATGCGCCTTTTGTCCGCCAGGGGAACCCGATCATTTATATGGACGAGCGTTCCGCCGAACTGACGAAGTACGCGGCCAACGCCTTCCTGGCGACGAAGATCACGTTTATGAACGAAATCGCCCGTATGTGCGAACGCCTGGACGCGGATGTGGATATGGTGCGCAAGGGTATCGGGGGGGATGAACGCATCGGGAAACGGTTTCTTTTCCCGGGCATCGGGTACGGCGGGAGCTGTTTCCCCAAGGATGTGCAGGCGCTCTCGCGTTCGGCGGACGAAGTGGGGTATGAATTCAAGATCCTGCGCTCGGTGATGGACGTCAACCAGGAGCAAAAGACCTACCTGGTCCCCAAAGTAAAACGCTTTTTTGGCGGCAGCCTCCGCGGGAAAAAGATCGCGTTGTGGGGGCTGTCCTTCAAACCCAATACGGACGACATCCGGGAAGCGCCGGCCTTATATATCATCGACGCCTTGCTGGCGGAAGGGGCCGTCGTCACCGCCTTCGACCCCGAGGCGATGCCGGGGGTCAAACGCATGGTGGGGGATAAAATTACTTTTGCAGAGAACCAGTACGACGCCCTGGAAGGCGCGGAAGCGTTGGTGATTGCCACGGAGTGGGGTGCCTTCCGGACACCGGATTTTGACCTGATGGAGACGAAGCTGGCACAAAAGGTTATTTTTGACGGACGGAACGTATTTGAAGGACCTCTGATGGCTTCCCTGGGTTATTACTACGAAAGTATTGGCAGGAGGCCGGTTAAACCATAATTCCATGCAAAGAAAGAAACGCGTTTTGATCACGGGTGCAGCCGGTTTCCTGGGCTCCCATCTTTGTGACCGGTTTATCCGGGAGGGCTACAAGGTCGTGGGCATGGACAACCTGCTCACGGGGAACATCAAGAACATCGAGCACCTGTTCCCCCTGGAAGACTTCGAGTACTATCACCATGACGTGACCAAGTTCGTACACGTTCCCGGTGACCTGGACTATATCCTGCACTTCGCCAGCCCCGCCAGCCCGATCGACTACCTCAAGATGCCGATCCAGACGCTGAAAGTGGGCTCCCTGGGGACGCACAACCTGCTGGGACTGGCGCGTTCGAAAGGATCCCGTATCCTGGTGGCGTCGACCTCCGAAGTGTATGGCGATCCCCTGGTGCATCCCCAGAACGAGAGCTATTGGGGAAATGTCAACCCCGTCGGTCCGCGCGGCGTATACGACGAAGCCAAGCGTTTCCAGGAGTCCATCACGATGGCCTATCATACCTTCCATAAGCTGGAAACAAGGATTGTCCGGATCTTTAATACGTACGGACCCCGGATGCGGCTCGACGACGGCCGTGTCCTGCCCGCCTTTATCGGACAGGCATTGAGGGGGGAAGACCTGACCGCCTTTGGGGATGGTTCCCAGACCCGTTCCTTCTGTTATGTGGACGACCTGGTGGAAGGCATTTACCGGCTGTTGCTGAGCGACTATCCTCACCCGGTCAATGTCGGTAACCCGGATGAAATCACCATCAAGGAATTCGGGGAAGAGATCCTGAAGCTGACCGGCTCGAAGAGCAAGATCATCTACAAACCCCTGCCCCAGGACGATCCCAAACAACGCAAACCCGACATCACCAAGGCCCAGGAGCTGTTGGGATGGATGCCCGCGGTTTCCCGGAGCGAAGGTTTGAAAAAGACGTTGGCCTACTTTAAAGAAGTCATATAATGAAGATACTCGTCACCGGTGGCGCCGGTTTTATCGGTTCCCACGTGGTCCGTTTGTTTGTAAAAAAATACCCCGCGTACCAGGTGTACAACCTGGACGCACTCACTTACGCCGGTAACCTGGAGAACCTCAGGGATGTGGAATCGTCGCCCAACTATCATTTTATCAAGGGCGACATCACCGACGAAGCTTTTATCAACGGCATCTTTGCGGAGCACGGCTTTGACCACGTGATCCACCTGGCGGCGGAAAGCCACGTGGACCGGTCGATCCACAGCCCCATGGACTTCGTACGGACGAATGTCCTGGGGACGGCGGTCTTACTGAATGCGGTACGGACGCACTGGAAGGACCAGATGGAGGGGAAGCTGTTTTATCACGTGTCCACCGACGAGGTCTTTGGATCCCTCACCGATCAGGGTTTCTTTACGGAAGAGACCCCTTATGACCCCCGTTCTCCTTATTCCGCGTCAAAGGCTTCTTCCGACCACCTGGTCAGGGCCTACAACCATACCTTCGGGATTCCGGCCGTGGTCAGCAATTGCTCCAACAACTACGGGTCGCACCAGTTTCCGGAAAAGCTGATCCCGCTGATGATCAATAATATCATGCAGGGCAAGCCGCTGCCGGTGTACGGGAAGGGCGAAAATGTCCGCGACTGGCTTTGGGTGGATGACCATGCCCGCGCCATAGACGTGATCTTTCACCAGGGCAAACCGGGAGATACCTATAATATCGGCGGCCACAACGAGTGGAAAAACATCGACATCGTCCACCTCCTTTGCCGTATCATGGACCGCAAGCTGAAACGGAGCGAAGGCACGTCGGCCTTGCTGATCACCTATGTCAAGGACAGGGCGGGGCACGACTTCCGGTACGCCATCGATGCCGGCAAACTCAAACGGGAGCTGGGCTGGGTCCCGTCCATTACGTTTGAAGAGGGTCTGGAGAAGACCGTCGACTGGTACATCGCCAACGAGGACTGGATCGAACACGTGACCTCCGGGGCATACCAGCAATACTATACGAAGCAATACGGCAAACACTGATATATTATATGCCCTTTTTTGAAACCGGTTTTGAGGGTCTGGTAGTTTATGAACCGCGCGTCTTTCACGACGACAGGGGATATTTTTTTGAAAGCTACAACCAGAAAGTATTCGAGGCGGAAGGTTTTGAGCGGACCTGGGTGCAGGACAACCAGGCGCGGTCGACCTACGGGGTGATCCGCGGGCTTCACTTCCAGCATGAGCCTTACGCCCAGACAAAGTTGATCCGGTCCCTGGAAGGGACGATCCTGGACGTTGTCGTCGATATACGCAAGGGCTCTCCCACTTATGGAAAGGTCTTTGCGATAGAACTATCGGCTGCCAACAAACGCCAGTTGCTGGTGCCCAGGGGATTCGCCCACGGGTATTCGGTGCTGAGCGAAACGGCGGAAATCCTGTATAAGTGCGATAATTTTTATAACAAGGCGGCCGAGGGCGGCATCCGGTATGACGACCCTTCTTTGAACATCGACTGGAAGATACCTGCGGAACACGCGGTTTTATCCACCAAGGATGTGGAGCTGCCGGTGCTGGCGGAGGCCGAAAATCATTTTGCATGAATATCCTGGTCACAGGGGCGGGCGGACAGCTCGGCAGCGAGCTGAGGGATCTGGCCGAGGCGCATTCGGACTGGACATTTCATTTTTTCGACCGGTCGGATTTGCCGCTGGACAACGCTGGCCTGCTGGCAGAGGCCTTTGATCGGGTACAGCCTTCGGTGTGCATTAACGCCGCTGCCTATACGGCGGTGGATAAGGCGGAAAGCGAGAAAGAGCAGGCGTATGCTATTAACGGCACCGCGGTGGGTGCGCTCGCGTTGTTGTGCGCACGTTATAACGCCTTATTACTCCATGTTTCTACAGACTACGTCTTTAACGGGGAAGGGAAACAACCTTACCGCGAAACCGACCCCGTTTCGCCCCTGGGTGTTTACGGTGCCTCAAAGCTCGAAGGTGAGCGCCTGGCGCTGGCGGCTCATAAAAAGGTCGTGATCGTGCGCACCTCCTGGGTGTACTCCTATTACGGGAAGAACTTTGTAAAAACGATGCTCCGGTTGTTGAGGGAAAAAGAATCCATCGGCGTAGTCGCCGACCAGTTGGGCCGTCCCACCTACGCACGAAACCTGGCCAAGGCGCTCCTGGGGATCGTTGCCGAATACAAACAGTGTTCGGACAATCGTTTCCATGGCGTGTATCACTATGCAGACCGTGGAGAAATCACCTGGTTCGACCTGGCGTCGGCCGTCAAGGAATTGATCCAGGCACCCTGTGTCATCCATCCCCTGACCACCGCGCAATATCCTACTCCTGCCCGCAGACCGGCTTATTCGGTCCTCGACACGACGCGTATCGAAGAAGCCTTCGACGTGGACATCTGCGACTGGAAGGACAGCCTGAGGCGTTGCCTGGCGCGGTTCTAAAAAGAAGAGGCCACCCATGACGGGCGGCCCCTTTCCTGTATGTAAATACCCCAACTGACTTTAGAAGTTTCCTTTATTCACGTCCCACCACAGACGGGAACCCCCGTTGTCCGGGCCTCCGAGCACCTTGACGGCGGCGGTAACCGCGGCGTTGTTGGTGCTGTATTCGTTTTGCGGATAGGCGAGACGGCGGATCTGTATCTGGCTGTCGATCGTGCCGTTGCTGTTGTTGTTGACCACGGGGAAAAGCTTGGGGTAACCGGTGCGCCGGTATTCCGTCCAGGCTTCCTGTCCCTCGGGGAACATCGCGATCCACTTCTGGGTGATGATGCGTTCCAGCATTTGCTCGTTGGTGGCGGCAGGATTCCAGGCAATGGTGATCGTGGACGCTGCCGTTGCGTTGTTGGCGGCGTTGCCCGGGTCGGTGTAATTTGCCGGTGTGCTCGTGGCGTCCGTGAGGTACGCGCCGGGTGACACGCCCCATTGGTTCATGGAGGTGGTGATGCCGGTCTCATAGTCGGTTTGCGCCGTGCCCGCGCCGGTCCAGCCGCGTAGAGCGGCTTCCGCCTTGAGGAACCAAACCTCGGCCGCGGTCATCATCAGCATGGGTTGCGCGCTGGCCACACACGTCTGGGGGTTGAGCGTGGAATACCCCGTGTATCCGGGCTTGGCCGTGATCGCGGACCCGATGCGAATGCCTACGTACTGACCCGCAAAACGGGAATCCGTGGCCGGGGAACAATACTTCGGCAAACGGGGATCGTTGTAGCCCACCATATAGGACTCTACGGGTGCGCCCATGGAAATATCGGTCCAACTGGTGGTGATGACAAACAACGGGTTGTGGTAACCACCGCCGGACACCGCCGCGTTGTCCGCGGGAACCGACATCAGGCCACCCGAAGCCGCCAGGGCTTTTTCCGCCTGGGCCTGGGCGGTAGCGACATCGATCTTTGTCAGGTGCATAGCGAGGCGCAACCGGAGGGAATTGGCAAACTTGAGCCACTCCGTGTAGTCGCCCCCGTAAACCAGGTCAAAGGACGCAAAGGGTTTGCTCCCCGGGTTGGCCGCGATGTACGCCTGGAGGTTGGCGACAGCTGTGTCGAGTTCGCCAAAGAACTGCTGGTAGACGCTTTGCTGGGCGTCGTAGGGTGTGGACAGGACCGAAAGACCCACCTGGCTCAACGCGATGGGGCCGAACTTGTCGGTCAGCCGGTCCATGGTCTCTACTTTCAGGATGAGGGCAATGGCCCAGAAGTCCGGGGCGGAGGCGGGAATCCCCGCTTTCTCGATGGCGTTGATCGGGCCCATCGCCAGCGTATAGGCGTCGTTCCATGGATTCTGGTTCCATCCGTCCACGAGGCTATAGCTGAGGTTGTTGATGTTGCCGCGGAACGGATCGGGAGACATCATGTATCCCGCATAACAATCCGCGTTCAGGTTCTGGTCGAGCTGGTAGGCATTTTCCTCTCCGAAGATGGCGGTTTGTATGCCGGGATAGACCTTCCCGATCTGAAACTGGCTGCTGGTCAGGCCTGTATTGTCCGTATTGTATTTGTCAAAATTCTTCGTGCAGCCACCCAGACCCGCCAAAGACAGCAGGAGGAGCGCACGGTATCTGAAAGAATGGTTCATCGCAAACGATTTTAGAAGGTGACGTTTAGGTTGACGCCTAAGTTGCGCGTAGCGGGCTGGCTGAAGACATCCACCCCGGAAAGACCGTTACCGGTGGACATCGTCAGCTCGGGATCATAGGGCGCTTTTTTGGAGAAATACAAAAGATTCCTGCCCGTGACGGAAAGCCGTAAGTTCTTGACAATGGTCGACTTCAGGGGGAAGGTATACCCCAGCGCGGCTTCCCTCAACCGGACGACGGTGGCGCTATACATATACTCCCCGGTGATGCCGGCGCGTCCGCCGATCGTGGTATACCAGGTTTGCGGGTTGATCGTGGTGACGGCGATCCCGTTGGGACCAACGCCGTTTATTTTCACGGCACCGGCGTCCCTTGCCTGGCCGGTCACCTCGGACACGCCGTATTGGTCCAGCATGGCCTGGGTCATCGACAGGACGTTGCCGCCGAACTTGCCGTCGATCAGGAAGGAGAACGTCAGGTTCTTGTATGTAAGGGTGTTGCTCCAACCCAATTGGAATTTGGGGTTAGGATTGCCGATAAGGTTAAACCCGTTGTTGGTCAGGGGAAGACCACCGGAGCCGATCATGATTTGGCCTTGCGCGTTCTTTTGCAGGGTGACGCCGTAGATGTCCCCGTAAGAGCCGCCCTTGGACAAGATCGATTCGTAGCTGTTGTTAAAGTTGGGGGTGATGATGAATTGGTTGATCCCGTCCTTTGCGTCCACGTCGATCACCTTGTTCTGGTTGGTAGACCCGTTGAAGGCCGTGTTCCAGGTGAAGTGCGACGCCCGGACGACGTCATATCCCAGCATGAATTCAATCCCTTCGTTTTGGATGTTCCCCGCATTGACATACCCTTTCGAGAACGTGGTGGTCGCGGAGGGAGTCACCTGGATGAATTGGTTGAGGGTATTCGATTTGTACCAGGTAAAGCTGGCGGTGAGGCGATTGTCCAGCAACCGGAAGTCGGCGCCCAGCTCTGTGGATTTTGTTTTTTCCGGTTTCAGGGTGGGGAAGGGCGCGACCGAGTTCAGGACGACCGCTCCTGCCGTACCGAAGTGGGCCAGGGGATTGGTTACATAATTGGGTACCGTATTCCCGACCTGGGCATACGTCCCGCGCACCTTCAGGTAGTTGATCGCGCTGGGCAGCTTGAGGAGCTGGCTGAGGATCACCGACAACCCTACGGAAGGATAGAAGTAGGACTCGTTGGGCGTAAAGGCCAGGTTGGAAGACCAGTCGTTTCTGCCGGTCAGGGTCAGGTAGGCCCATTCCTTGTACGAGAGGTTTACGTTGGCAAAGATGGACTGGATCTGGTTGTGGTTGTTGGGCAGGGCCAGGTCGTTGCTGCCCGCGGTGCCGCCGTTGGCCGCTACCAGGTTTTGACCGGTGAAGATGTTCGGGATAAAAAGACCGGGGGCGGTGTAGTTCCCGTTGATGTCCGGTCCCAGCGTCGACCCAATGGTATTGACGTCGGTGATGCTGCTCCCCACAAGCCCGTCCAGTTTAAAGCCGGAGAATGCGGCGGGGCTGAAATTAACGAGCACGTCCCCGTATTTGGAGGTCAGGGTTTGGTTCGTATACAGGAACTGACCGTTGGGTTGCGACAAGACCCCGATGGTACCTGCATACAGGTCCTGCTCGTAGGTATCGTTGGCCCGGTCGACGTTCCCCCGTACCTGGACGTTCAGCCAGGGGGCAAAGTCATACTTGGCGCTGGCGTTGATCAGGATGCGGTTGCGTTTGCCGTCGTTGGGGTTGCGGTGGATGATCCACCAGGGATTTTGCTGTACGTCCTCGTTAAACGGCCAGTTTTGGGTGGGCGCCCCGTTGGACCCAACAGCCCCTTCGTAGTTGTTCTTATAAGGGGTGATGTCTACACCGCGGGGGAAAAGGTACAAACCGGTCAGGGGATTGAAGTACAGACCCATGCCCGGTGTATTGTTGATCTCCTGGGTGATGTAGGAGATATTGGCGTCCACCGTCAGTCTGTTGTTGAGGAAGTGCCCCGTTTCCCGGAAGTTAAAGTTATTCCGGGTGAGCTTGTTCCCCGGTTCCACGCCCCGGGCAGTGGTATTGGCGTAGGAAAAATAGGTCTGTGCGAGGTCAGATCCCCCGGACAGGCTGATGGAGTTGGTGAAGTTATCCCCCGTCTGGAAAAAGTCCTTGAGGTTGTCGGAGGCCCCGGAGGACAACTTGGAACCCCAGCTCGTCGTAGCGCCGGCGGACGTTTGCCCGTATCCGTCCTGGAACTTGGGTTTGTAGGCAATGTTGTCCATGGAGGCCAGCGAAGAGAACTGGATCTGGGTATGCCCGACCCTGCCTTTTTTGGTGGTGATGACGATCACCCCGTTGGCCGCCTGACTTCCATACAACGCGGAGGCCGAAGCGCCCTTCAGGATCGTGATGCTTTCGATGTCGTCGGGGTTGAGGTTGGAAATACCGTCTCCCCCATCCACGTTCGTGGCGCCGCCATACGTACTGTTGGGCTGCATGTTGGAATTGGAGGCGTTGGAGATGGGGATACCGTCGATGACATACAGCGGCTGGTTGCCCCCGGCCGCGGAACGGCTGCCGCGGAGGATGACCTTGGCCGAGCCACCCACACCAGAGGAGCTGGGAGAAATAGTGACCCCGGCGACCTTCCCATCCAGGGCGTCCATCAGATTGTCGGTGCGGACCCGGGTCAGCTCTCCCCCGGACACCTGTTGGGTAGAATAGGTAACCGACTTTTCGGTTTTGCGTACGCCGAGGGCCGTGACCACGACGTTGGAAAGGGTTTTGGAATCCAGGGCCAGGCTGATCGTCAGGAATTCCATCGAACCGTCTACCGTGACTTCTTTGGTCACATAGCCCACCGAGGAGACTTCGAGGACGACCGTTCCCTCGGGGACCGTCACGGTGAACTGACCGTTCGGATTGGTGATGGCGGCGATTTTCTTGTTTTTAACCTGGATAGTAGCGGCGGGAAGAGGACTGTTGCTTCCGTCTTCCTGGACCTTGCCGGTAATCTTTCGGGTCCCTTCCTGTGCTTGTGCACTATAGGCAAAAAGGAACACCAGCAAGGCTGTAAGCACTTTGCTCATAAGGAGTGAACGATTGAGGTGAAGAATACATGCCCCCTGACCCCGTTCCGGGGTCAGAAGGACTCATGTCAATCATTCAAGTGACCGGTGTTCGAAAAATGTAATGCTATTCCGTCCGTAAACTTTTGACCGGGCTCAACAAGGCAGCTTTGATGCTTTGGTAGCTAACCGTTGACATGGTCAGGATCATGGCCCCTAGCCCGGCCCCGGCAAAGATCCACCAGGGTATGCCGGTGCGGTAATTATAATGGCTGAGCCATTGTCCCATAAAATACCGGGCCAGCGGGGTGGCGATCACGAGCGACATCAAGATAAGTATAGCAAATTCTCCGGAGAGCAGTTGCCAAAGGCTCAACAGCGAGGCGCCGAGGACTTTCCGGATGCCGATCTCTTTGGTCCTTTGCTCGGCGACAAAGGACGCCAGGCCAAACAGCCCGAGGGCGCTGATAAAAATGGCCAGGAGTGCAAAAAACAGGGCCAGACTGCCCAGGCGTTCTTCGTCCCCGAATTTTTTGGCGTAGTCTTTATCCGCAAAAGTGTAGGCGAACGGCGCCGCCGGGTTGTATTGTTTAAAGACGGCTTCCACCCTTTTCAGTGCCTCTTGGGGACCTAAGGCCGGGTTTAAACGGATCGTGAGGAAATTTCCCCCTTCGTGGAGGATGGTATAGATCGTTTGCGGAATGTTGCCATACGGATTCGTTTGAATGATGTCTTTTACGATACCGATGACGGTATAGGTTTTATGATCCCTGTCGTGGACGATCGCACCAATGGGATGCTTCAGGCCCATGAACTTTACCGCGCTTTCATTTAAGATCATCCCCATCGAATCCGAAGGATAGGCCTTGGAAAAATCACGCCCCTGTACTACCTGCCAGCCGATCGTCTGGCCAAATTCGTGGCGGACATCTACCACGGCAAAATTATCGGCCTGGCCCGCCGTTTTGCCCGGCCAGTCGTACCCATTGGCGCCGGCGAATATATTGGTAACCGGGCACTGGGATTCTGCCATATTGGTGGCGGCCCCGGTGCGTAGGAGCTCGCTGCGGATGATGCTGTAGTTGTTATACACCTCCGGTGTCGTTTCCTGGATGGAGATCAGGCCCGCACGGTCATAGCCCGTGGGCCTGTCCTTCGCGTAGTTGATCTCCCTGAAGACGATGATCGTCCCGTTGATCAGGAGAACCGAGATCGCAAACTGGAATACCACCAGGACCTTCCGGGGAGCGGCGGCAAACCGGCCCAGCCGGAAAGTCCCCTTGAGCACTTTGACCGGTTGGAAGGAGGATAGGAAGAGCGCCGGATAGCTCCCGGCGATGATTCCTGTAAAAAGTGTGAATACCAAACCCATCCCCCAGAACCAGCCATTGAACCACGGCATGTCCAGGCGTTTGCCGGCAATGCCGTCGAACCACGGCAGCACGAGCTGCGCCAGGCCCAGGGACAGGACAAAGGCCATCAGGGCGATCAAGATGGATTCACTTAGGAATTGCTGGATCAATTGCCCGCGGACGGACCCCATGACCTTCCGGATACCCACCTCCCTGGCCCGTTTCTCACTGCGGGCCGTACTGAGGTTCATAAAATTGATACAGGCCAGCAGGAGTACGAACACCCCGATGATCCCAAAGAGCCAGACGAAGGTAATAAGCCCCCCGGTGTTGACACCGTTTTCGAAATTCGAATACAGGTGCCACCGGCTCATCGGGAAAAGGAACACGTCTTCGTGTATGCCTTTTTCTTTTGGCTTCCAATTTTGGGTAATGAGGTCCTTGATCTTCGCCGAAAGGACGTTAAAGTCCCGGTGCTCCGGTATTTGTACCAGGATGCTCGTCGCCGTGAATTCCCAGTCGGTAAGGGCCGGTTTGATCCAGTCCCAGCTGGTAACAAAGAGTTCCCAGGGACAGAGGAAATGAAGGTCTTTGAAGTCGTCGTTGTCGGGCACATCCTCGTATACGCCTGTAACCTTGAGGACCAGCCTGCCATTGTTGTCCATCTTGACGATGCGGCCGATAGGGTCCCGGGCGCCAAAAAGTTTTTGGGCCGTTGTTTCCGAGAGCAGGATGGTATGAGGATCCGACAGGGACA
This sequence comes from Dinghuibacter silviterrae, assembly GCF_004366355.1. Lineage (NCBI taxonomy): Bacteria > Pseudomonadati > Bacteroidota > Chitinophagia > Chitinophagales > Chitinophagaceae > Dinghuibacter > Dinghuibacter silviterrae. Next base: position 158,727 of record NZ_SODV01000002.1, read on the forward strand.
GGCTGCCCTTGCGTAATTTTAAGGCCAGGATATCCGACGCTTCCTGTTCCATGAAAGCTCCCGGCTCGGTGAACTTGTTGTCCCCCGCCGCCAGGGTATGCCCCCCGCCTGGAAAGGTCGCCAGCCCTATGCGCTCGAAATCACTGCCGTGCGTGGAACGTATGGCCTGTGCGAGCGGGATGGGAACGGAACCGTCGGCAAAGCCCGATCCGTTTTGCGTGCCATGGATCATGACCTGGGCCGTTTGGCTGTAATTCGCGTGGTATGTATTGTAGGACAATTCATCCATGATCCAAAGGCCGATCAGGACGGCCACCGCCATCCCCACGGACAAGCCGGAGATATTGATGAGGCTGTGCATTTTCCCGTTGCGGAAATTGCGCAGGGCGACTTTCATGTAGGAGGAGGCCAGCATGACCGGGCTGGCGGTTTTGGTCTTTATTTTTTGAGGGGTCGCTTCCTTTCGGATGTTGGTTTTGATCCGATCCCATATCTGGTCCGCCTTTTCCTGGAGGTTTTTTTGCGTTTGCGGCCGGAACTGAAGGTATTGCAAGGTCTGTACGGCCGCCCGCGCCAGCGCGCGATGCTCTTCGCTGGACGCAATCCAGGCGTCCCAGAACTCGATTTGTTTGTCGTCACTCAGATGGTACCAGGCCAGAAACCCGTCGTCCATCAGGAGTTCTTCCACCGTTGTATACTTCATGGCTATCAGTAAAGGTACTTTGCATCCACAAATGCGTTGCCAGTTTATAACTGGCTTTTTTTCAGCGTTTTGTGTGTTCTTACTGTATGGTTTTGATACAATGGGTGTACGGTTTTGTTTCAGGCGCCGGTTTGTTCGAACTCGAACTGAATGGTAACATTCAGGTCCTTTTTGGCAACCACGGTCGTCCTGGCCACCATGTCCCCCAGCCGCTGGCCCTTTTCGGAAGTTTGGGCAATGATGTAGGCGATCAGTCCAAAACACCATGAAATCTCTATGGCGTCACACGCCCGCCGGGCCAGCGTCCGGCCAAGCCAGAGGCTGTGTTTGTCCGCGGTGATCACCCGCAGGCCAAACAATTGGTGACCCACCGTCCCGCCGAGGTACTGTTCGGTGAGCACGATAAAAATAAACCAGAACGCCGTCGGGATCAATAGCGCCGAATTGTGGATGACGTGGGTGCCGTTGGGCGCTCTTTCGCCGAAAGCGAGGATATAGAAATAGGTGAAGGCGTAGACGACGAGGTAGTCGAGGAGGGTGGCGAGGGAGCGTTTGCCGAGGGATTTGTTGGGCATATACTTTTAAGATAGCAAAAATCTGTTGGAGAGTTATAATCGTATTTATAACTTTTGGGGATTCCGGGTAAAGTTTAAGATAGTCAGCATTTATCCGCCATATCCGTCGTTTATCCGCCATTTATCCGCCATATCCGCCATCAAGGCGCGCTAAGATTACTTTTTCAGTAAGTACCGGGTACTCTTTCTTTCTCCCATTTTGACTACAACCTCGCGTTGGACCAGGTCTTCAAGATCCCTGAGTGCAGTCCTATCGGATACTTGTAAGGCCTTTTGGTATTGGCTGTTAGTAATGTAACCTTTTTCCTTGATATAAAGGACTGCATAGATCTTTCGATCTGAAAGGCCAAGTTGGGTCAGGTGCTCCTTAGTATAGATGTCTTTTAGAAAAGTGACCCGAACTCCTCCCTGATCCTCTTCCAATATTGGCTCCGGTAAGCCTGCGGCCAGGCATTCCTGAATCATGTTGGTGGTGCCCCTGCCCCAGGCCTCGATATAGCCTGCCTTGAAGAATACTTCAGCAATATGGGGATTGCGAGGATAAGAAGAATGTCTGCCTTTCAGCTTCTGTATGGTTAGCTCCTCGGGGAGTGGACCGGGGTTCCATATTTCAATTTTGTCGTCATAAACGCGCAGAAAGGTCCAGGTACTGGAATAGTCCTTATGAACAATAGCGTTGAGGATTGCTTCCCGAAGTGCTGGCTCCGGGTATTCCATTGGTTCGAGACGTTCGAGCCCTTTGTAGGATATGGGGCGGCCGATATAGCGATCGGTGAGTTTTCGCAGTACGTCACTTGGCATGGAGATGAGGTTTGTCTCGATGACGTCATGGAACAACAGTTCGTCCTCACTTTTGCCAAACCGACCTATCTTAATGGTGCATGTGGGAACAAACTGGGAGGGTCTTTTGCCGAAGAGGAGAACGGCGGCCTGAGTGGGCTGCCCATCGGAAGTGAGCAGGTGGAGGTTTTCGAGTAGCGCTGGGATGTCATATTGCCGCGCCTCATTCGGGATGCGACTATGGACGGTTGCCCTTTTTAGAAAAGCGAGAATACTATCCTGGTCCAAGTCGTTGAGGCTTGAAGCAGAGGCGGGAATATCTTCCCAGTGCCTCCCCATTTTTTTGAGGAGCCAATTTTGAAGACTAACGCCCTTCAACTCTTGTTTGGTACTGCCGCTCCGGTAGTGATATACACCATGATAGGAAATTGGGACACTACTTACCGGTACGTCGATTTCAAGATAATGTTTATCGCCTTTTTTGCAATGATTGACATCTACCATTACTCCAAGGTGGTTGACTGTTTTATTGGGGATATCTTCCATAAGCCTTTTGTAGTCATCGATCCCCGAGACTTCGCCATCATCGTCCATACCAATGAATATCTTCCCGCCCTGGGCATTGGCGAAGCCACATATCCATTTAAGGTAGTCATCCCTCTAGGTCTGTTTATATTCTATGTTTTGGGATTCGGTCATGACATCGTGTTGGTAGATCGTACAAATATATGCGTATTTGGAAAATGAACCGTGTCAAGAAGAAAATCTATAGGGGGAAATCGACAAGTCTTGTCCTAATTATAAAAAAGGTCCGCTTTTTAGCGGACCGGAAAACTAGTTGTCCATCCTGGATTACCTCAGCCGCCGCAGCCTGCGACTCACCGGTTCAGCCACGGCATTGATGTGGGCCAGGTACTTGCGATTGATGCGAAAAAAATGATCCGGATGGAGCGAGGCCTCCAGCTCTTCGAGGGAGTCATCCTGGATATGGACCTGGCCGGAAAAGGTATAGATATAGAGCAGCTTGTCGAGGGCTTTGATATAGGCGATCTGGGAAGTCTCAATGCTTTTGAGGCTGTTGTGGGTTTTGACCAGGAGTATGACACAAAGGAACACCGGGGCGGCGAGGCGACGAAGTAGGGGAGGGGGCGATGAATGGGGGGAAAAGGGGATGAAGTGGTTGCACGCCTTGTTGCCTTGGAATAGCCGAATTTCGAGCCGGATTGAGGGTGCTGATAATCAATTTAATATGTCGATTTAGTTTAAAAGATTGAAATTAGGGTACTTAAATAACCTAATTTATATAAATTACGACATCTGAATGACCTAATTTATATTATATGGATATCCCCCGAATAATAGAAAAGCAAATTGAGGACGAACTGGGTAAACAAAAGGTGGTTATGTTATATGGAACCCGGCGTACAGGTAAAACGACCATTATTGAGAATATTGCTGCCAGGCATGGCGATGACGTGCTTTTGCTGCAAGGTGAGGATATGCAGGTAGCCGGTTTGTTGCAGCAAAGAACTATTACAAATTACATCCAACTGACGAAGGGAAAGAAAATTGTTATTATCGATGAAGCGCAAGCTATTCCGGAGATTGGGAAGATACTGAAATTGATGATTGATAACGTGAAGGCCATCACTATTATTGCGACAGGTAGCAGCAGCTTTGATCCGGTAAATCATACCGGAGAACCTTTAGTGGGACGGAATATAGTATATCATTTATATCCCATTGCACAAGTAGAATTGTCTGCTCTGGAAGATAGATTTACTACTCTTCGGAATCTTGAACAACGATTAATTTATGGAGGATATCCTGAATTATGGCATCTTCAGCATCAGCAGGAGCAGGAGAGCTATTTAAGACAAATGGTAAATAGTTATTTACTCAAAGACTTATTGACACTGGAAAATGTCAAAGGCGCCGGTGTCTTGTATAAATTACTCCAAATGCTTGCCTGGCAGGTAGGCGGACAGGCAAGTACTACAGAGCTGGGAAATAGTCTCCAACTAAATAAAGTTACGGTAGAACGTTATCTGGACTTGCTTGCCAAAGCATTCATTATTTTCCCTTTGACAGGTTATAGTAATAACTTGCGTAAAGAGGTCAGCAAGAGTAAAAAATGGTATTTTTATGACAATGGCATTCGTAACGCATTGATCAATAATTTTAGCTCATTGCAAAGCCGCAATGATATTGGCCAATTATGGGAGCAATACATATTGAGTGAAAGAATAAAGCATAACAATTATCGAAATTATCAACCTCAATATTTCTTCTGGCGAACTTATGATGGACAAGAAATCGATCTGATAGAACTGGATAACAAGCAACATTTGCAGGCGTTCGAATGCAAATGGCAGAGTCAGAAAGTTAAAATCCCTACCGCTTTTGCAAAGGCTTATCCGGACGCTGATTTTACTTTGATTAATCAGGATAATTATCTGGAATGGATAACCGGATAAACTGCCGGCAACGTCGTGAATAAATTCAAAGGCCCCGCACCTTGTACGGGGCCCTGACTGTACATTTTCGAACCTTGATTCCGGTGAGGAGAAGGAGGCGCTTTATTTTTGCCTAGAAGTAATAGAGCACCTTTAAGGAATAGTTAGCAACCGAACCTTTAAAGTCAACATTGTTGGTCAGGCTTCCGGTAGGAATAGCTTCGACTTCCAACCCAAAATGGTTGGCTATCTTGCCGCCAACCCGGTAATGTAGGTTGAACCAGGAGTTTGCCGGGGTAAGGCGCATGTTGGCCGTGTCCTGCGCTATAATACCGGGTTTGTGGGTTACATACGAGTTGGTGGGATAGCTTGCTTCATTGATTCCGACACCCAAACCCGCATACAACCTCATGTTTTTAGATTTGTAGAAACTGTACATTACGTCCACCGAAGGAGTAATGATATTCATATCCAGTTTATAGGTGTCGGTTCCCTGGTTGTCATTTTCCTTGCCGGAGAAGCTGGCTGTCCAATAGGCAACGGACAGTCTCAGGGCAATGTCTCCCCATTTTTGGTTGATCGTAAAATCGACTCCAATTTCACCCAAAGGTCCCACTGAATGGTTGAAGGACATGGGAGAGGCTCCGTTATCGTTGCCGGTAAAGCGTAAAGAAGAGGTGGATACCCCAGCGCCCAGGTAAAACTGAACCCTTATAGGGCTTGCCTGAGCATATTGGTTCACAAAAGTCGTGTTTGAACTTCCGTTAAGGTCTTTCACCACCCTCATCAAGGGACGCTCCGAAAAGGGCAGACCCTCAATCCTTTCGGCCATAGACACGCTGTCTTCGCTTGGAAGGAACTCCAACAACTGATGTCTGAATTCGTTGACAGCATCCTCACGTGTGCCTCCGGACTCCAATTGTACAATGTGTATTTTGTAAATCAGTTCATTAAAACGACCAGGACCATCGCTGATATAATAATGATCCTTTGAATCGGTCAATGCATACAAAGAAAGGCGCTTTCCGATGACCAGGACTTTCAAAAAAACGGTATCCTGGATGAAGGAGTCTTTGACATCCTCGTTGGCGCCTGGGTCTACAGAATTCATGTCTTCTTTCACATAGGCCCGGACATAGGCATCCTGTTTATCAATGCTGAAATACGTAATGTCCCGGAGTCCGTAGGATTGGGCGGGGCTGTCTTCGTTACCTTGACGGAATTTTATCCTTTTGGGATTCTTTCTCCACTGCTGGTAATCAATGTAACCATGCAGCGTATCGCCATTGTCATTAACGATGCTTCCAGGTTGGAAATGAGTTTGGGCGGAGGTGGATAGTACGGTTGTGAGCAGCAAAAAGGTACAAACAATTAGATTTCTCATTCGGCGCGGTTAAATTGTGGGTTTGGGAGTTAAATATACGAAAAAAATGATATAACTTTTGACGAAGGCCGCCGCCTTCGCGGCTGCGGTGATCCAATGCCGCATTGCATTACCCAAAGCGGCCCGCAGCAAGATGACCTGGCTGTATATTTTTCGAACCAGCTGTGGATTGAAATTATCCCACTTTCAAGCATTATTGATGTTGATTATCAATAACTTGGTTGGCAATAGAGGTTGGGTTAAATTTGAAGTGTGGGCTTTTAGCGTTAAATTTGATGAAATGCCGACATTGTTATTTTTAAACGGACTTCGTTTTTTCTTTTATAGCAATGAAAACAATGAACCGATTCATGTTCATGTGACCAAGGGAAGCGCGAATGGAAAAATTTGGCTAGAGCCGTTAATAAGCATTGAATACTTGATTGGCTTTACTAAGGCAGAGGAAAATGACATTTTGGAAACGGTGCAAAATAAATCTGAAGAATTCAAAAATAGATGGAATGAGTACTTCCGAAAATAAACAGTTCGATGCCATTGAAAATTTAATTTTTCAAGGCGGGATACGCATCCAAGCACTGGACATTAAGCCTGAGCTTGACTTGATGACCATATATTTAAATACCAGGGCTATTTTAAGTCAACATATATCTTCATACCGCATTCTCCGAAATGCTGAAAAATCTCAGCTTTTGCAATACGAGCTTATAGGTGGGGGTACAGGCGTACATTGGCCCTTGCTAGATGAAGACCTTAGTCTAAAAGGCTTCTTGCAGGACGAGCTTAGAAAAGTTGTTAAAGGGGATGGAAATCAAGTGGCTGCCTGAATTATTCCCTTTTGTGGAAAGTCACAGGAAATTACTTTCAATAGTATGAAAAGCAAAACCCGCTCTAGGAGCGGGTTTTGAATTGGTGTTGCCCAACCTGGATTCGAACCAAGACGAGCAGATCCAGAATCTGCTGTACTACCTTTATACTATTGGGCAGTGGCTTCCCCGGAAATGAGCCGTGAGGCTCCTTCGGGGGGGCAAATATACGAGTAAATTTGCCGGAAACAAACTCAAAAACGATGGAAACAACGAGACTGGGCTGGGTCGGCCTTGGAAATATGGGGGTGCCTATGGCGCAACGGTTATTAAACGCGGGTTTTGCGGTGACGGTGTACAACCGGAGCAAAGGGAAGGCCGTGGAAGGCGCGGCACTGGCGGCGACGCCGGGTGACGTGGCACAACAATCTGACGTCGTGTTTATTATGGTGTCAGATGACCGGGCGGTCCGGGAGGTGTTCGACGGCGGGCTTTGGATGGGGGGCAAAACCTTTGTCAACATGAGCACGGTGTCGCCGGAGGTGAGCCGGGAGGTGGCGGTCCGGTGTGCGGCCCTGGGGAGCCACTATGTGGACGCGCCGGTGTCGGGGAGTGTGAAACAGGCGCAGGAGGGGCAGTTGGTGATCATGGCAGGCGGGAGCGTGGACGTGGTGGAACGGGTGACGCCGTTGCTGGCGCATTTGGGTAAACTGGTGTTGAGGGTGGGAGACACGGGTGCGGGGAATACGGCGAAGCTCGCGATCAATGTGCTGTTGGGGATCCATGCGCAGGGGCTGGCGGAGGCGTTGTTGTTTGCCCGGGCGCATGGGGTGAAGGCGGAGGACTTCCTGACGATCGTGAACAATGGCGCGATGAGCAATGTGTTTGCGCGGATCAAGGGGGAGGCGATTTTGCACGATAATTATACCGCGGCGTTTGCGTTGAAGCATATCGCCAAGGATCTGCGGCTGGCGAAAGCCGAAGGGCTGGAGACGCCGCTGGCGGAGGCGGCGTACGAGACCTACCAGGCGGCGGCGGCCGCGATGGGGGAGGAGGACATCATCGCGGTGATAAAGACGGTGGAGCGCTAAAGCGGCGCGGAGCCCCGGCGTCACTCCGTCCTCAAACTCTTCGACGGATTGGCGACCGCCGCCTTGACCGTATGAAAAATAACCGTGAGCAGCGTCAGCACCAGCACCGCGAGGGCGGAGAGGATAAACGGCCCAAAGGTCATCCCCGTGTTGTAGGAGAAGTTGTCGAGCCAGTGGTGCATGAACCAGTAGGCGACGGGGAATGCAATAAAACAGGACAGCCCGACGAGGTACACGAAATTGCGGGTGATCAGCGGGATGATTTCCGTCAGGCCGGCGCCGAGGATTTTACGGATGCTGATCTCTTTTTGCCGTTGTTCGGTGGTAAAGGCGATCAGGCCGAGAAGTCCGAGGCAGGTGATGACGACGGTGAGGATGGAAAAGGCGGTGAAGATCTTTCCCCTTCTTTGGTCGGCGGCGTATTGGGAGTCGAACTCGCGGTCGAGGAAAATGTAGCTGAACGGCAGTTCGGGGAAGGCGGTTTTCCAGTTTTTTTCTACGATGGCGAGGGTGGCCGGGATGTTTTGGGCGTCAAGCTTTAACTGGACGTTGAAGCTGTTCGGGCGGTATAGAAGGATGAGGGGAGACATGGGGCTGTACAGCGATTTCCAGTTGAAGTCTTTGAAAACACCGACGACTTCAAGGTAGTGCCTGCCGGTGGTATCGCCGGGGTATTTGACGCGCATGCCGATGGGGTTTTTCCACCCGAAATACCGGACCATGTTTTCATTGACCACGATGCTGTGGAGGGTGTCGGGCAGGCCGGAGAAATTACGGCCGCGGGTCAATTGAATGCCAAGGGTTTTGAAATAGTCTTCGTCTATGCCGTACACGTCCACGCCTTTGTCGACGATGCCGTGGTCGGTTTGAACGTCGAATAGCTGGAAACTGTTGCCGAAACCGGGGATGGACTCGGCGGTACTAACGGAGTGGACGCCTTGGGTATTGCGCATTTCGTTTTTAAACGCAAGGATCCGGCTCCGCTCGTCACTGTTGGAATTGACGGTAATGTTGGCGACCTCGTCTTTGTTAAAACCCATGTCTTTGTGCTGGAGGTATTGCAACTGATTGTACACGACAAAGGTGCAAATGAGCATCGTCATGGATATGCTGAACTGGGTGACGATGAGGATCCGGCGGAGGGTGACATTGCTGGACCCTTTGGAAAGAGCGCCTTTAAGGATATTGACGGGCATGAATTTGGAAAGGTAAAAGGCGGGGTAACTGCCACCGCAAAGACCGACAAACAGCACGATGCCGAGCAACAAAAGTGAAGTGCTGGGATCCAGCAGTGTGTTGAGTGTGATAAATTTGCCGGCCAGCGTGTTAAAGGTCGGCAGGAGCAGGGCGATCAATACGAGGCTGAGGACGAGCGCGACAAGAGAGGACAAGGTGGATTCGACGAGGAATTGTGTGATCAACTGGCTTCGCGAAGAACCGGTGACTTTCCGGATACCGATCTCTTTGGCACGGCGCGCGGACCGGGCGGTGGTCAGGTTCATATAGTTGATACACGCGATCAGGACCATGAACAGGGCGACGGCGCCAAAGATGAAGATGTAGGACATGCTGCCGTACTCCCCTGGTCCTGAAATGTCGGTTGAATGAAGGTGCATTTCGGTAAGGGGCTGGGCGCTGAGCCTGATCTTTATATTGTTTTTTGCAAAGATGGGCGCCATGAACTTGTCGTAAAGGGGAAGCATTTTCCGGTCGAAAGCCTGGAGGTCGGTATGCGGCCGGAGCAACACATAGGTGAAGTAGCTGAAGTTTCCCCATTGAGGCGAAAAATCCACGGGTAGGGTGGCGTTGGAGATCAGGATGTTAAACGTCAGCTGCGAGTTTTTTGGAACGTCTTCCATGACGCCGGTGATCTTGTACACGGCTCCGCTGTCATCGAGCAGGGTTCTGCCGACAATGCCATTTACTTTTCCAAAATATTTTTCCGCAATGGAGCGGGTCAGGACCAGGGATTTCGGGTCGACCAGGGCGGTGTTCGGATCGCCTTCAAGGAGCGGGTAGGTAAAGACCCGGAAAAATCCGCTGTCGACAAAAAAAGTATTTTCATTGTAGAAGCGGGTGTCCCCGGTCTTAAACATCATGGTTCCATTATCGACAAAACGGATGGCCTCCTCGACTTCGGGGAAATCCTTTTTCAGGGTGGGCCCGAGGGGGTATGGATTGCTGGACCAGCGCATGGTATCCTTTGACTCCTCCTTGATATTGGAAACGATGCGGACGATGCGGTTGGCTTTCTCGTGGTAGCGGTCATAACTGAGCTCATCTTTGATGTAAAGGAGGAGCAGCAAACCGAAGGTTATGCCGATGGTCAGGCCAAGGATGTTTAACAAGCTATACCATTTGTCCCTTTTGAGGTTGCGGATCGCTACCAGGAGAAGATTCTTGATCATGTCGACAATTTCAGTAGCCTGGTAGGGTCTAAAAACGTGCCGTATATATAAGTTTATGATTGTTAATTCCTTGTATGAACTTATCGAGGAGGCGGTGTCCGGTTTCAATACATTGTCTGTCCGCCTACGAGCGGAGCGCCAGCAGGTCCCCGATGGCAAGGGCGGTGCGGGTGAGGTTGGCGCGGGTGTCCCGTAGCGCCTGATCCAGGCTGGAGGGGGCGTGGTTGATGTTGAAAAGCGCGTCGAAGAAGTCGCGCAGGCGTGGCTCATCTGCTGTGGGTATGCTGCCCGCCAGGCCGATCACGGGTATGTCGCGCGTGAGGGCACGCCGGGCAATGGCGTACGGCCCTTTGCCCCGCAGGGTTTGTGCATCGAGGCTGCCCTCGCCGGTGAGGACGAGGTCGGCGCGCTCCAGGGCGTCGTCAAAGCGGGTAAGGTCGAGGAAACCGTCGGCGCCATTGACAAGGGTGGCGCCAAGGACGGCGAAGAGACCGGCAGCCACGCCGCCCGCGGCGCCGCCGTGGGGGAGGGCGCCAAGGGAGAGGGCGGCCGTGTCCGCACCTGCGCCGGCAGCCCCGGGGCGGCGGTCCACACCCATGCGACTGATAACCTCGCACCAGCGCGTCAGCGCCTTCTCCAGAAGCGCTACGGTGCCGGCATCCGCGCCTTTTTGCGGGCCGAAGACAGCGGCCGTACCAGACGGCCCCAACAGGGGATTATCAACGTCGCACAAGATAAGCATCCGCGTATCGCGCACAGGCGGATACAGACCGGTAAGGTCGATGCGATCGAGTTGAAGAAGACCCAGCGGGTTGGGGGACAGCTCGTGGCCCGCTGCGTCGAGGAGACGGGCGCCCAGGGCGTGGAGGATGCCCGCGCCACCGTCGACGGTGGCGGAGCCGCCTACGCCTAGGAGCACCTGGCGGGCGCCGGCGGAAAGGGCGGAGCGCAACAGCTGACCGGTGCCCTGGCTGGTGACGTGTAGCGGATCGCGTTCGCCGGGTTGGAGAAGGCTTAGACCGGAGGCCGTAGCCATGTCGATGAGGGCGATAGGGCCGGGCGCAGCCTGGTGGAGAAGGGCCGTAGGGGCCCCAAAGCGGGGGGCAATCCCATAGGCCGCTCCGATCGTTCTGCCCAGCGGGTCCTGTGCGGGGACCTCGACGCGCGTGCCTCCCAGCCGTTCGGTCAGCAGAGATCCGGTGCCGTCGCCACCGTCGGCGATCGGGAAGGAGAAATACCCGGCGGCCAGGCGGGAACGCTCCAGGCCTTCGCGGATGGCGTCCGCGGCAGCCCGGGCGTCGAGGCTGTCTTTGAAAGCGTTGGGGGCGATGAGTACGCGCATGTGATCAAAAATACGGTGGCCGCGCAAACAGCAGGTGAACTTTTTAGCAAACCAACAATGAGCTTTTTAACAAACCAGGGAGGGGACCGGGCGGCGGAACTTTGTGTCACAAAAACATGTTGATATGACAAAGGTTTGGTTCATTACGGGGTCCTCCAGGGGTCTGGGGCGCAGCCTGGCAGAGGCTGTTTTGGCTAAAGGGGACCGGCTGGCGGCTACGGCGCGCCGGCCCGAACAATTACAGGATTTTAAGGACCGTTATGGCGAACAGGTGCTGACGCTGGCGCTGGACGTGACGGACAAAGAACAAATCCGCAAGGCGGTGGACGCTGCCGTTGCCCATTTCGGACGTATCGACGTCCTGGTGAACAATGCGGGTTTTGGGATCACGGGTGCGGCGGAGGCTTATACGGATGAACAGGTGCGCAGCCAACTTGAGACGAATCTCTTTGCGCCGATCGAGGTGACCCGTGCCGTGTTGCCGTATATGCGGAAGCAGCGCTCGGGCAGGATCCTGCAGATCAGCTCTGTGGGTGGTCGCATCGGACGGCCGGGTTTGTCCATCTACCAGGCGGCGAAGTTCGGGCTGGGTGGTTTCTCCGAATCGTTGGCGGGTGAAGTGGCGCCGCTGGGTATCCGGGTGACGGCGGTAGAACCCGGTGGTTTCCGGACCGATTGGGCGGGTGCGTCGATGAGCTTTGCACCGGTGATCGAAGGATACGAGAAGACGGTTGGTTTTATGACGCAGTTACTCCAAAGCGGCCAATTTGAGCCTATGGGAGATCCGGACAAAGCGGCAAAGGTGATGGTCGAGTTGGCGGATCATCCCGAGCCCCCCGTACACCTGGTGTTGGGCAGCGAAGCGTTGGCGCTGGCACGCAAGGCGGATACGGACAAGCTGCAGGATCTGGCCAAGTGGGAAGCGGTCAGCTTGTCCACCGACCACGAGGGGGCGGTCAATTTCCTGGAAACGGAAGCCGCGGCGCGGTTGTTCAAGTCGTAATTTTGTCATCCCATGAACACGTCCCGGAATACCCCGGCCATCGTTTCTTCCTGCTATCATGCACAGAGCAGGGCGGGAGAGCAGTTTGCCCCGGAGCACGTGTTTAGTCTCCAGCTCACGGGCAGGCTTATCCTCAACGACGCGGAGCGGGAGTATGTCTGCGAACCGGGGAGTTTCCACTTCACCCGCAGGAATCACCTGATCAAATTCAACAAGCTGCCGCCGCCGGGGGGAGAATTCAGGACGTTGTCTGTGTATTTGGACCAGGAGACGTTGAGGGGCTTTAGCGTGGAATATGGGTTGGCGCCCGCGCCGGGTGCGCCCGCAGAAGGCGCCATCATAACGCTGGCGGCCGCCCCGCTCTACAAAAGCTACATGGACTCCCTGCCGCCCTACCTGGACATGGACGGCCCATTGCTGGACCTGAAAGTAAAGGAAGCCATCCTGGTGCTAATCCGGACGGACCCGTGGCTACAGGATATACTTTTTGACTTTAGCGAACCGGGGAAGATCGACCTGGAGGCATTTATGCAAAAGAACTTTCACTTTAACGTGGAGCTCAAACGGTTTGCGTACCTGACGGGGAGGAGCCTGGCGACGTTCAAACGGGATTTTGAAAAGATATTTCATGCGACGCCGAGCCGGTGGTTGCAACAGCGGCGGCTTCAGGAAGCGCATTACCTGATCAAGGAAAAGGGAAAGGCCCCTTCGGATGTCTACCTGGACGTGGGGTTCGAGGACCTTTCCCATTTTTCCTTTACCTTTAAGAAGAGGTATGGAGTGGCGCCTTCGCGGATTTGACGACACAACGCTGGTACAAAACATAGTATGTCAACGGTTCCCCTCAACAGCCCGGCCGGCCGGTGGGTGATGGCTTCGGCCATTTTGGCTTCTTCCATGGGATTTATTGACGGTACCGCGCTCAACGTGGTCTTGCCATCGCTGCAACGCAGCCTCGGTGCCACGGGCACGGAAATTTTCTGGATACTCAATGCCTATTTGCTGATGCTGGCTTCCCTCATCCTGGTGGGGGGCGCGTTGGGCGACAAGCTGGGTCGCAAAAAGGTATTCATGACCGGCATTGCGGCTTTTATTGTAGGATCGGCCGCGTGCGGATGTTCACCGGGGGTGGCTTACCTGATTGCTTTCCGGGCTGTCCAGGGTTTGGGCGGCTCGCTGATGATCCCGGGAAGTTTGTCGCTGATCTCCTCTACGATCGACGACAAAGAAAAAGGCAAGGCCATCGGTACCTGGTCGGCGATCTCGACCATTGTCACGATCGGTGGCCCCGTCCTGGGGGGCGCCCTGGCGGATGCAGGCCTGTGGCGGTATATTTTTTTCCTCAATATTCCTATCGGTATTGCGGCCTTGGTGATCCTCTGGCGTAAAGTCGGGGAAAACAGGGACGAACAGGCCGATCCGGCCCTGGACATCCCGGGTGCGTTGTCCATCGCTTTCGGACTGGCTTTACTGACCTTTGGCTGTCTGCGGTTACCCCAGGCCGGTATCAGGGACGCTTGGGTTTTGGCTACGATCGGGGCTGGCGTGTTGTTGCTCGGGGTCTTTGTTTTGGTGGAAAAGAGAAGCAAGCACCCTATGATGCCGTTGCATCTTTTTGCCAACCGGACCTTCGCCGGGGCAAACCTTCTTACCTTTTTCCTTTATGCGGGCCTCGGTGCGGGAATGTTGTTCCTTTCTCTGAACCTGGTCCAGGCCCAAGGATATGACCAGTTGCAATCAGGGCTTACCTTTTTGCCGTTTACGATCGTGATGATCCTGTGTTCGCGCTTTGCCGGATCGCTGGCGGACCGGCACGGCCCGAGACCTTTGTTGGTGGGGGGGGCAGCCACAGCAGGTCTGGGGCTCTGGTTGCTGTCCCTGGTCGGGGAAACCGGGGGACCGTCGACCTACTGGACAACTTTTTTACCGGGTATGCTGATCTTTGGGCTGGGGATGGCCTTTACGGTGGCGCCGCTCACCACCGCCGTTATGGGGTCGGTGAGTGACCAGTTGTCCGGGGTGGCATCGGGGGTGAATAATGCGCTGACCAGGGTCGCCAATGTTTTTGCCAATGCGATCCTTGGTTCCCTGGCCGTCCTTTTGTTTACGGCGTCGATCGGGCACAGGCTGGATAATTTGGGGCTGGACGCCGGCCTTCACCGGCAGGCGCTGGCGCAGGCGGTCGAATTAGGGAATGCAAAAGTGCCGGCGGATGCGGGGGCCATGGCTGGCGCGATCCAAAAGGTTTACCGGGACGGGTTTATCGACGTCTACCAAAGGATCATGCGGATCGCGGCGACGTTCGCGTGGGGAGCGGCGCTGCTGGCGTTTTTGACGATACGGCCTCGCCGGGCGGAGGGCTAAAACCCGTACATTTGTCCTATGTCCCTCTCCATCGCATCCCTGAATTCCGGCAGCAACGGCAATTGTTATTACGTGGGTAACGACCAGGATGCCCTTCTCGTGGACGCGGGGCTGTCGTGCCGGGAAATAGAACGGCGGATGGAACGGCTGGGATTGGCGATGGAGCGGGTGAAGGGGATTTTTATTTCGCACGAACACGAAGATCATATCCGGGGGCTGCAGGTGCTGTCGCGCCGATACAAGTTGCCTGTGTACATCGCCGAAGCGACGCGGAGGCACGTGTCCGTGGATACGCGGCTGGTACAGGGATTGCCGGAGACGGTGGTCGTCGGGAGCTTGTCCGTGACTTCTTTTTCAAAGGCGCATGATGCCGCGGACCCTTGCAGTTTTGTCATCGCATCGGGCGACTTGCGGGTGGGCGTTTTTACGGACATCGGCGTCGTTTGCGATAACCTCATACGACACTTTATGCAGTGTCACGCGGCTTTCCTGGAAACAAATTATGACGAGCAGCTGTTGGAGGAGGGGCGTTATCCCTATCCGCTCAAAAAACGCATCCGGGGCGGGCAGGGACACTTGTCCAACCGGCAGTCGCTGGAGCTTTTTATGGGATACAGACCGGCATACCTGAGCCACTTGCTGCTCTCGCATCTTTCCGAAGACAACAACCGCCCGGAGCTCGTGCGGGCGTTGTTTGAGGAAAAGGCGGGCGGGACGGTCATTACGGTGGCTTCCCGTTATGAGGAGACGGGGGTGATTGTGGTGGATGGATCGTATACGGGTGAGGCCGGTCCTTTCTGGAACGCAGAGGGTGTGGTGACCCGGCCGGAGGAGCCCGCGCCGGTGCCCGCCCCCGCGATGCGCCGCCGAAAGACACTGAAGACAATAAACACAGCACAGATTTCGCTCTTTAATAACGACCCTCATGCTGACCGCTAAAATAGTCACCACCGAAAAAGAACTGGACCAAATCGCCGCCCTCTCACAAGCAAACCTGGTGACCCTGCTGGACGAAGAAACCAAGGCAAAAGAAGGTTTTGTTACCTGGGTGTATACACCGGAGGTGCTGAGGATCCTCCATGCCATCGTGCCTTCGGTCATCGTCATGGATGGAGATACCCTGGCCGGTTATGCGCTGACGCTTACAGACGCCTGCGAGGCGGTGTACCCGGTCATGGGTAGCACGATGGCGCACCTGAAGACGATCGGGTATGAAGGGCGGCGGCTCGCGGACTACCGGATTTACCTGATGGGGCAGATCTGCGTGGCGGAGCCTTATCGCGGACAGGGGGTGGTGGAACGGTTGTACGGATTCCATAGAGACCATTTTTCCACCCAATACGACATGCTCGTTACCGAAATCTCACAAGCCAATCCGCGCTCACTCAAGGCACACAAAAAAGTGGGCTTCGAGGTCATTGACTCTTACCCGGACAACGGAAGTACTTGGGACGTGGTGTTGTGGGACTGGCGCTAGAGGCTCAGCTCATATTTCTGCTCGGTAAGCGCCTTCCCAAAAGTATTGGACGGCACCTCCTCCGTAAGAACAAAGCCTAGCCTTTTATATAAGGCAATGGCGGTTTCCTGTTCGTTGGTCGTCCAGAGATAGCTGCTGCTGTATCCTTTTTCCTTTATAAAAGCCATGTACAGGTCCATGAGTTTCTTGCCGAGACCGAGGCCGCGGTATTCGGGTTCCAGTATGAAATAACGGAGCTGGGCCGCGTTTTCCGGGCGGTGCATGACCAGGAGGAAGCCGACGATGCGGTCCCGGTGTTCACAGATCCAGACGCGGTCGAGACTGGGATCGTATTGCTGGTAGAACTCGGCCAGGCCCTTGGCGACATACGCTTCGAAGCCGGGGCCGTAGTTGCATTCGTCTTTGTAGATGCGTCCATGGAGATGCGTGACATAGCCGATGTCGCCGGGACGGAGGTCGGTGCGGAGGGTCACGTCGGTGATCGATACACGTTTCCGGGTGAGCAGGTCTTCGATTTCCGTCATGTGTCCTTTCAGACGCTGCCAGTCTTTTGGCGGGAGGTCGGCAAGGAGTTGTTTGAGTTGGTTGTCGGAGGCGCGGTCGAGCTTTTCAAATTCCTTTTGTCCCTTGTCCGTCAGAAAAAGATGGACCCGCCGTCCGTCTTCGGCGGATTTTTTCCGGCTGATCAGTTTGTGCTCGGCGAAGCGGTCCAGGATCCTGCTGAGGTAACCTTTGTCGATCCCCATGCGGTCGATGATGTCGGAGGCCTGTACGCCTTCGCCGTGATGGAGTTCATACAATATGCGCGCCTCGGGGAGGCTGTAGTCGCTGTCGAGGAGGTAGCGGTCGAGCAAGCCGATGAAGCCGGTATAGAAACGGTTGAAGGACCGGATACCGGCAATGGTTTTTGCGTTCATACCCCAAAGGTAGGATAAGTAGTTGACAAAATCAACTATTTTTACGGTTCAAACATCCGGAGCTTTACACGGGGGAAATCCGGGTATGAATTGTACTTGGACAGGCTGCATTTGCGGAGGTCTTTCCTGGCGTCTTCCTCCTTATACAGGGTAAACCATGGACTGGGATGGCGAAAGCTGAGCCGGACGTCCAGTTGCATAAAGTAAATTTTGCCCGCTTCGAGGGTGGAGGTCAGCTTCAGGTCGCTTTCCATGATTGCTTTAAAGACGTGCACGCCGGGATCCAAAATCGTATAGAGGTATGACCTTATGCCCAGCCAGCCCATCATGAAGGTATCGACATCAAACCTGTACTTTAACAAGGCGCCGTGGATGTCCGGGCGTAAGATATAAACGATGGCCTTCCCCGGGATCGGGGCAAGGTTCTTAATGGTGCTGTCGAGCTGTTTATGGGGAAGATAAATGGTCGTAGTGTCCGTCTGCGCCGTCGCCTCGACACAAAGGGTGATCAGGAATACAGATAGCAAGGACTTCATGGCTTTGAGGATATAATTCAATATACAAAGTGAATTTCCAAATATGTATTAATTTACCTTAATAAGCGCGCTTCGGCGCCAACGCCCAAAACGATTGCTGCTATGTATAAGGCTCTTCTCGCCTCCATTTTTGTATGCACGTATGCCTTGGCATCCGCCGGGGACGATCCGCGTGTGCGATACTTAGGTATCGAACAGGGTTTATCCAACAACGCGGTAACCTGTGTATGCCAGGATGCCAAGGGCTTTTTGTGGTTCGGCACCTACGACGGGCTGAACCGCTATGACGGGTACGGGTTTACGGTGTACCGGAACGTCATCGGGGACTCCACGTCTCTTGCCTTCGATAACATTGCCAGTGTCAAAGCGGACCCGCACAACAATATCTGGGTCAGCGGTCAGAAGGGGGTGAGCATTCTCGACCCGGTGACCGGCCGGTTCTCGGTGCCTTCCTACATTTCCTGGGACGGGGGGGCGCCTCAAAAGGTGCGGGAGAGCGTACATTGTATCCAGACGATCGGAGACCGGTTTGTCCTGGCGGGGGCGCACCGGAACGGCGTGCTGTTGTTCGAGGGACGGTCGAGGGTGGGCCGCCAGATTCCGCTGGGGGAGCTGGCAGGGGATAAGGGGGCGTATGACGTATACGCCATCGAGTATGATCAGCGGAGCAAAACGGTTTGGGTGTTTATACAAAACAGGGGTCTTTACGTCCTCGACGTGGATCATCAGCGTTTGTCCCTTGTAAACGGAGCCGTGAAAAATGCATTTTGCCTGAAGCTGGACAACGAGGGTACGCCTTGGGTGGGCACGGACAATGGGGTCGTCTTCCTGGACCGAACTAAAAACCAGTATTCCCATAACTACCTGCCCCAGAGCAGCCGGGTGGTGTCGATCACCGTTGACGGCAGGAACGATATGTGTCTGGGTACGGACGGATCGGGTGTCTGGACGTTGCATCCAGGCGATCGTCTGGCAGCACCCTTGTTGTCCTCCACGGGAACGCCACTGGTCAACAGCAACGCGGTGTATGCGTTGTATGAGGACGGAGACGGACGGAGGTGGATCGGCACCCTCAGGGGAGGCATCAATGTCATCGAGCCGAAGACAAGCTCTTTTAAAACCATAACGTATGATCCGCCGGGACAAAAGAACATCGTCAACAATTTTATACTATCGTTTTGCGAGGATGCGGACCATAACCTTTGGATTGGAACGGACGGGGCGGGTTTGCGTTTTTGGAAACGGCGGACGAATACGTTCAGGACGTATACCCATAACCCCGCGGATCCGGGTTCGATCAACAATGATTTTATCACGGGCATCCTAAGGGACAGCCAGGATCAGTTGTGGGTGGCGACGTGGTTTGACGGCGTAAGCCGGCTGGACAAGGCCACGGGAAAGTTTACCCATTTCCCTTGCGTCAACCCGGAGACGAATACCGAAGAGAAGCACGTGTGGGCGCTGGTGGAGGACCACAACAAACAGCTCTGGGCGAGTGCAACCAACGAGGGCGGTTTGTACCGGTTCGAGGGCGGCAGGTTCGTTTTGTTTGACGAACAGGTGTCGAACCTGCAGGCGTTGACCGAGGACCGGGAGGGCAATTTGTGGGGAGGAAACTATACCACCCTGATCCGGATCGACAGGGAACATAAGAAGCATACCTTTTTCCCGATCGGGTATACGGTTCGCTGCTTACACGAAGACCGGGAGGGCCGTTTTTGGGTCGGTACGCAAGAAGGTGGTCTCTTGTTGTTCAACCGGTCTACGGGAACGTATACCCGATATTCCACCGCCGACGGGTTGCCGGGCAACACCATCTTGCGGATCCTGGAAGACAGGCACGGGAATTTATGGATGAGCACGTACAACGGTTTGTCGGAATACCAGCAGGGGAGGTTCCGTAATTTTTCCCCGTCCGACGGTCTGCAAAGCACCCAATTCAGCTTTAATGCCGGGCTGGCCCTGAGCTCCGGGGAGCTGGCTTTTGGAGGGATCAAGGGATTTAATCTATTTTTCCCCGACAGCGTCCTGCAGACAAAAAAAATGCCCAACGTCTACCTGACACAGGTGCGTATCAAAAACGAGCCGATCCGCGGAAATTCGCGTTGGGTGACGGACCGGTCGGAGGACAACATCCGGGAACTAACGGTGCCGTTTAACCAGGCGATGCTGTCCCTGGACTTTACCGCCCTGGAGTACGGGAGCACGGACAAGATCAACTATGCGTATTGTCTTTCCGGCTGGGACAAGGGCTGGAGCTATACCAACGGCAGCCGGACGGCCAATTACTCCAGCATCCGGGAGGGCAGCTATGTATTCAAGGTCCGCGTCAGCCATGCGGACGGTACGTGGAGTCACGAATGGGAACTGTTGCGGGTCGTCGTCCTGCCCCCCTGGTACCGGACCTGGTGGGCGTATGCCGGCTACGTGCTCCTGGTGGGTGGCCTGGTGCTTTTGTATGTTCGGTATACACGGGGCCGTTTGCGGTTGAAGTACGAGGTCAGGCTGGCACAGCTGGAAACGGAAAAGGAAAAGGAGCTGATCGAACGGAAGCTTTCTTTTTTTACCCACATTACGCATGAATTCCGCAGTCCGCTGACCTTGATCATCAACCCGGTGAAGGAACTGCTGGAGTCGGATACCCGGGAGGACGAACAGGAACGGCTGCCATTTGTCTACCGGAACGCGCAGCGGTTGCTGAGTCTTGTCGACCAGCTCCTGTTGTTCCGGAAGGCGGAAAGCGGGTCTGACGACATAAAACCCGCGCCCGTTGATGCCGTGGCGTTGTGTAGGGAGGTCTACCTGTGCTTTGTGGAAGGGGCGAGGGCAAAAAAGATTCGGTACCTTTTCGACACCCCGGTGGAAGCGTTGTTGCTTTACCTGGACAGGGAGAAAATAGAAATCGCCTTATACAACCTGGTCTCCAACGCCCTGAAGTATACGCCGGAGGGTAGGGAGGTGGTCTTGTCGTTGCGCGAGGACGCGGATACGGTCCTGATCAGCGTGGCAGATACGGGGATAGGGATACCGCCGGAAGTCGGGGACCAGGTGTTTGATAAATTTTACCAGATCAGGAGGAGCGATATGACTTCCATATCCGGTTTCGGGATCGGTCTTTTCCTCGTCAAACAATTTGTGGTGGCACACGGTGGAGAGATCACCTATCAAAGTGAGGCAGGGAAAGGAACCTGTTTCCGGTTGCAGTTCCTCAAAGGCAACGGACACCTGAAAGGTGTGGTGATCGGTGGAGAAAACACCGGGCGCTCCTCTCTTTTCCAAGAAATCGCCGAAACGCCGGACCCAACAAGGGCGGGAGACCTTGTCAGTGGCCAAAAAAGCCTGTTGATCGTAGACGACGACGCCCAAATTTTGTCTTATGTCCAACAAGTGTTTGAAAGACATTTTATTGTGTACAAGGCCCTGAGCGGGGATGAAGGGCTCCGCCTGGCCCGGGAACACCGGCCGGACCTGATCATCTCGGACGTGCACATGGAAGGCATCTCGGGGATCGAATTGTGTGAGACCATCAAAAACGACCCGTTGCTCGGACAAACGCCGGTGATCCTCCTGACGGCGTCGGCTTCTGCGAACAACAAGCTGGAAGGGGTTAAACACGGGGCCGACGATTACATCACCAAACCCTTCGACCGGGACCTGCTCGTGGCCAGGGTAGGGGCCTTGCTGACCAGCCGGGACCGGGTGGAGCAGTCGATCTACCATACCATCACCACGGGTGACAACGCTCCCCGGGTCTCGGCCGAAGACAAGGAATTCCTGGACCGCATCGTCGCCGTGGTGGAAGCACACCTGGAAGAGGAGGATTTTTCCATCAAGAAGTTGTCCCTGGAGCTGGGGATGAGCCATTCCCACCTTTACCAAAAACTAAAGGACCTGACGGGGCAGTCCCTGAATGGCCTTATCCGGTTTATCCGGCTGAGGAAGGCGGCGGAGCTTTTTATCCACTCCCCCTATAACGTCAACGAGGTGGCTCTCCAGGTCGGTATCGGCGACGGGAAGTACTTCCGGGAACAGTTTCACAAACAATACGGGATGAATCCGTCGGACTATATAAAGAAATACCGGAAGGTTTTTTCCAATAAGTGGCACCTCAAAAGGGCGCCGTAGGGGAAGGACCGTAGGCCGGCAACTCAAATTGTGAGATTACCCCCTAAATCCTGAGATTACCCCCCCGAATCACTACTCCCGGCCAGTGTATTTTGCCCTCCTAAACACGATTGTTTATGAGAAATTGCTTGCCAGGAGAAAAGGCATTCCTTTTACTGCTTTGCATGTTCCTCTCGGCCGGCCTGTGGGCGCAACAGGTCACGGTCCGGGGCCGGGTCACCTCCGGCGATTCCCTTCTTTCCAATGTAACGGTCCAGGTAAAGGGCGGGCGGGAGGCTACCCAAACCAACCCGGAAGGTTCATTTATCCTCACGGCGCCTGCAAACGCCACCCTTGTTTTTAGCCGGGTCGGCTACGCCACCCAGGAAATCACCCTTCGGGGTCAGACTTCCCTGTCCGTGACCCTGACCGTGACCAACCAACTGCTATCGGACGTGGTGGTGGTCGGGTATGGCACACAGAAACGGGCCGACGTGACCGGGGCCGTGTCTTCGGTTCCCAAGGACCGTTTGACGCAACTGCCGGTGACCAACGTTTTCCAGGCGGTCGAAGGATCCGTGGCCGGGGTATCGGTGACCAACACCTCCTCGGTGCCCGGGGCCGAACCCAGTATCCAGATCAGGGGGCAGAATTCCATCACGGCCAATTCCGGACCCTTTATCGTCGTCGACGGTTTCCCGATGACGGGGACCAACGCCACGATCAACGACATCAACCCCAACGACATCGCCTCCATCGAGATCCTAAAGGATGCCTCGGCAACCGCGATCTATGGGACCAATGGTTCCAACGGCGTCATCCTGATCACGACCAAAAGGGGGACGACGGGCAAACCGGTGATCCGGTTCAACGCGTACACCGGGTTTGACAAACTGGCGCATATCCTCGAACCCCGGGACGGTCCTTCTTATGTACAGAAGTACAAAGACTTTATGACCGAGACGAACCAGGTACAAACGAGCCCAGTTCCCAACTACTCGGAGCTGCCGAACTATAACGCCGGCAAAACCACGGACTGGATGAAGGAGGTGACCCAGCAGGGGATCACCAACGACAACAGCCTAAGTCTTTCCGGGGGGACGAAGGACGTCCACTACTTTATCTCCGGCGAGTATATGAAACAAAAGGGCGCCATCAAGGGGTATCAATACCACCGCGCCAGCGTCCGGTCCAACCTGGATGTGAACGTCACGGATTTCCTGACCATCGGGACGTCGGCTTATTTCACTTATAATAATTATGACGGGGGACAGGCCAACCTGTTGTACGCAACGGCCATGAGCCCTTACGGCCAGGAGTACAACACCGACGGCACGTACAACATTTACCCGATGTACCCCGAGCTGTTGTATACCAATCCGCTGATTGGTTTGTATACGACGAACGTCAACCACAACTACAACCTGAACGGGAACGGCTTTGCGGAAGTAAAGTTCGGGGGCGTGCTCACCGGTCTGAAGTACCGGCTGAACGCCGGGACGACGTATATCCCCGGCGCCATCTATACCTATACCGGCCGGGACGCCAACAACCTGTTGGGGAATGCCACGACCTTTAACAGTGAGACCAACAGCTACCTCATCGACAACCTGCTGACGTATAACCGCGATTTGGGCAAACACCATATCGACTTTACGGGTTTGTACAGCGCCCAGCAACGGAAGTATTTTGCGGAAGCCTTTTCGGCCACGGGTTTTGTCAACGACCTCCTGACCTATAACAATATCGGGGCGGCGTCGACCATCACCGCGGGCAGTACCGGGGGCGGGACCAACGGCTCCTACCAGTCGAAGTACAACCTGTTGTCGCAGATGGCAAGGATCAACTATTCCTACAATGACCGGTACCTCCTGACGCTGACCGCCCGCCGGGACGGTTCGTCTGTGTTTGGCGCCAACAACAGCAAATACGGTCTTTTCCCCTCCGCGGCCCTGGGCTGGAACCTCTCCCGGGAAGACTTTATGAAAAGCGTCCGCTGGGTGGACAACCTGAAGATCCGCGGGTCTTACGGCAAGACGGGGAACGAGGCCATCAACCCGTATGGCACCATCACCACGGACAATTCGGTGCAGTATACGTTTAACGGGCTGACCACGATCGGCGTTGTCGCCGGGAACCTGGGGAACGCCGATCTTCATTGGGAAAGTACCACACAGGCGGATGTAGGGATCGATTTTGGTCTCATCGATAACCGGGTAACCGGTACCGTCGATGTCTACCATGCCCATACCGACGGGTTGATCCTGAGCCGCCAGATCCCTTCGATCACCGGTTATACCAGCGTGCTGGACAACATCGGCCAAACCAGTAATGAAGGCCTGGAAGTGACGCTGAGTACGCGGAACATCGTCACCCGGGATTTTCGCTGGGAAACGATGCTCAACTTCGGTACCAACCGCAACAAGATCGTCGACCTCTACGGGGATCATAAAAGCGATACCGGCAACGTCTGGTTTATCGGTCATCCCATCGGCGTTATCTACGACTATGTGCGCCAGGGTGTCTGGCAAACCGGAGAGGACCCCTCCAAGCAGGACCCCACCGCCAAACCCGGCGACCTGAAGTTCGCGGACCTCAACCACGACGGCCAGATCACGGCCAAAGACAAAACCATCCTGGGGCAAACGACCCCCAAATGGACGGCGGGGATGACCAATACCTTTCACTACAAAAATTTTCACCTGAGCGTGTTTTTACAAACCGTACAGGGGATTATGAAGAACAACGCCGACGTCAACTATGTGGACGAGACCGGTCGCCGGAATACCCCTGCAGCGGTCGGGTATTGGACGCCCACGAACAACAGCAACTATTGGCCGGCGCTGTCCTATTTCAATACCAGGGGATATGGCTATCCGATGAACGCCAGCTTCACCCGGCTGAAGGATGTCACCCTGAGCTATACCGTTCCGGACAGGTACTTGCAAAAAGCACACCTGGGCGGTATGACGGTATACGCCAGCGGAACCAACCTGTATACCTGGACCCATTGGATCGGTTGGGACCCGGAGAACAACTATTCGATGCGGGGAACGGGTAACTGGACCAACAACTACCCGGAAGTCCGCAGTATCGTTTTTGGGATCAATGTGTCTCTTCGCTAAAACATTACACAAATGAAAAAGAACATCATCATAGTAAGCCTGATCCTACTGGCGGCGCTGGGTGGGTGTAAAAAGGGTTACCTGAACGAATCACCCTACTCTACATACTCTCCTTCGACCCTGACGGATTCGCTGGGTTTCGAGGCCGCTGTTTTCGGTTTGTACGAGCAGACGAGTCTTTACTATACCTATTCCAGCAACCAGGGCTGGCCAAGCGTCTGGCAGGTGGGGACCGACGTGGCATTTGCCACGCAACCCCAGGGGATAGAGGTACCTTATTATAACTATGCGAACCTGATCTCGACGGACCCGGCGGCCGACTTTGAATGGACGTGGGCCTACCAGTTGATCAACGACGCCAATGCCATCATCGCCAATGTGGAGAAGCCCGGGCTCAACAGCATCGGGGCGGCGGACAAGGCGGATATCGACGGGGAAGCGCATTTTTTCCGGGGATACGCCTACGAGCAACTCGCGATTTGTTTTGGGGGTGTTCCCGTCGTCACAGCCCCGCTGACGGCGCCAAAAACCGATTTCGTCCGGGCCTCGCTGGACACGGTCAATGGCCTGATCGTATCCGACCTCCAGTTTGCAGCGACGAACTTACCCGACATCGAGGCGGTCAAGTCCAATTCCGCGGGGAAAATGTATGGACGCGCCAACAAATACATGGCCATGCAAACCCTGGCGGAGTGTTACCTGCGGATGAACCAGGGCGCCCTGGCCGAACAGCAGACGCAGGCCATCATCAACAGCGGCAAGTTTAGCCTGGTCAATAACCGGTACGGTATACACGCCAGCCAGCCCGGGGATCCCTTCTCCGACATGTTTGTGTATGGCAACCAGCGCCGCAAACAGGGCAATACTGAGGCCATCTGGGTACTGGAACAAACAAACCCGTCTACCGCGGCGGGGGGTACGTCCGGCAGCGGTCAGCAACGGAGGAACTGGGGCGCGGCCTATTATAAAGAGGCTGGCATGGTCATCTGCGATTCGCTGGGTGGCCGTGGTATCGGCCGGATGCGGTTGAGCAACTGGGTGCTGTACCAGCTGTATGCCGCGGGCGACATGCGGAATTCGGAATACAATATCCGCCGGCATTACTGGTACAACGACGCCACCAAACCGGCCACATACGGGCAACCGGTACCTTATGACAATTCCGACACGGTGTATATCCTCTGTCCGCATACGACCAAGTGGTATTGTTTTGATCCCAACGACGTGTTTGGCTATGCCACGATCAAGGACTACATCATCATGCGGTTGGGGGAGACCTATTTGTTACAAGCGGAAGCGCAACTGCAGGAAGGACATCAGACCGACGCCGCTGCGTCGATCAACGCGCTGCGGACGCGAGCGGGGGCACCCCAGGTCACGGCCAGCCAGATCACCCTGGACTTTATCCTTGATGAGCGGGCGCGCGAGCTGATCGGTGAGGAAAACCGGCGGATGACGCTGATGCGGACGGGTAAGCTGGTGACCCGGACACTGGCCCTGAACCCTACGTCGGTTGTCAATCCGGTGACGGGGCTGACCAATACGGATTTGTTGTTGCCCATTCCCCAAAACGAGATATATCTTAATAAGGATGCCGTATTGACACAAAACCCCGGCTACTGATGAGGATTATTTTGGTTACGGGGCTCTTGTTTTTTTGTTCCGCCTTGTTTGCCCAGCGCTTCACCATGGGAGACAGTTGTTTCTTCCTGGACGGAAAGCCTTTCCAGATGATCTCCGGGGAGATGCATTATACCCGCGTCCCCCGGGAGGCCTGGCGGCAACGGATGAAGATGGCCAAGGCGATGGGACTCAACACGATCGGCACCTATGTATTCTGGAACGTACACGAACCGGAAAAAGGGGTGTGGGATTTTTCGGGGAACAACGACATCGCGGCCTTTGTAAAAACGGCGCAGGAGGAGGGACTTTGGGTGGTCCTGCGCCCTTCACCTTATGTCTGTGCGGAATGGGAGTTCGGAGGATACCCCTATTGGCTGGGCCGGGAAAAAGGGTTGGTGGTCCGGAGCCTGGAACCCTCCTACCTGGCCGAGTACCGGAAGTACATCATGGAGGTGGGCCGGCAACTGGCGCCTTTACAGGTCAACCACGGGGGCAACATCCTCATGGTACAAGTGGAGAATGAGTATGGATCGTATGACAGCAGCAAGGCCTACCTGGACACCAACCGGGCGATCTTCCGCGAAGCCGGGTTCGACGGCTTGTTGTACACCTGCGATCCCGCAAAGGATGTAGCCCGCGGGTATCTTCCCGGTCTGCTCCCCGCGCTCAACGGGGTGGACCGCCCCCCGACGGTCAAGCAGTTGGTCAATCGTTATCATAATGGGGAAGGCCCCTATTACATTGCCGAATGGTACCCCGCCTGGTTTGACGGGTGGGGTACTCGGCACCACATCACGCCCGCAGCCAAGTATACCGGTCGCCTGGACTCTGTCCTGGCGGCCGGTATTTCCATCAACATGTATATGTTTCACGGGGGCACGACCCGGGGATTTATGAACGGCGCCAACTATAATGACCATCGGCCCTTCGAGCCGCAGGTGAGCAGCTATGATTATGATGCGCCGCTGGATGAGGCGGGGAATCCGACGGAGAAATATTTTGCGTTCCGCTCCGTTATACAGAAACATCTGGCGTTTGTGCTGCCGCCGGTACCGGCGCCAAAACCGGCGATTTCTTTGGGTGTCTCTTTTACGGGTCTTGCGTCCTTGTTCGATATTTTGCCGGCGCCGGTTTCGTCTTTGTCACCGTTGACATTTGAGGACCTTCACCAGGCGTATGGGTATGTATTGTACCGGACATTTCTACACGGTGGCGTCTCCGGGATGTTGTCGGTTCAGGGCCTCCGCGACTATGGGCTTGTTTTTGTCAACGGTGTTCGTGTGGGGGTGCTGGACCGGCGCCTCTCCCTGGACAGTGTTTTATTGACGCTGCCACCGGGTCAAGTCCGGCTGGACATTCTCGTGGAGAACCTGGGGCGGATCAACTTTGGGCCTTACCTCTTGCAGAATGTAAAGGGGATTACCGGAGAGGTGTTTTTCGGGGGGGCAGCCGTGCATCACTGGCAGATGTTTTCGCTGCCCTTTCTGCGTCCTTCGTCGCTGCCGTTTCATTCTATTGCCGTTTCCGGCACTTCGCCGGTGGTGCGCCGGGGAACGTTTACCCTGGAACAGCCTTTGGACACCTACCTGGATATGCACGCGTGGGGCAAAGGCTGCGTCTGGGTCAACGGACATAACCTCGGGCGGTATTGGTGTATCGGACCCCAGCAAACGGTGTACGTTCCCGCCGAATGGTTAAAAAAAGGCGAGAACGAGGTCATCGTTTTTGAACTCTTAAAACCCGAACAGACGTCGCTCATCGGGATCGACCATCCCGTGCTGAACGTTGTACCATGAATTGCAGGACGGTGATGGAGTAGGGTGGAAGGGTTTGGTTGAGCGTCTTTACCGTCGTTTCCACCGGGACGATCTTTTGGGGATCGTCGATGGTATTGGTCCCGGTGGGGCTGTCGGCCTTCAGGGTCCACATCGTCGCACTTTTCCATGTTGCCCCGGTGATGTCGACGACGACTTTTTGTGCTGTTGACTGGGTGTTCACCAGTTTGAGGTACACGGTATCATTCTTTGTGGTGGCGGAATAAAAGAAAGCGTCGATGGTTTTGTCGTCCTTGGTCTGGGTGGGAACGTTGTCTGCGCTTGTTTTGATGATGGCGTTCCCGAGGTGGTTGCTAAAAAGCGCTTGTGCGTAATAGGAAGGAGAGCCGTACGCGGTGAGCGTATTGTACCCGATCAGGTCGCTCCGCCATTGCATGCCTCCCGGATCAACACGGACGAGGAGCGGGGCGTAACTGGCCATGATGACGTGGTCCGCGTTGTTTTCCATACCGGTCATCCACGCGGCGTCGCCAAGGGCGGCATTGAAGTTGGTCGTAGGGGAACCCTCACGGGTAGCCCATTCGCCAACAAAAACTTTGGGGCCGCTGCGGTCATAGTGATCGTACTGGTGGGCGTGCGCTTCCATCTCCCAGGCGTTGCGGTAGTAGTGTTCATCCACGATCTCCGTACGGCCGGCGGGTGCGGGGAAACGGCCGCCGAGCCAGTCTTTACCACCCACGGTGGAGATGACCTGCAGCCCGGGGTATTTGGTTTTGATGGCGTCGTAGAATTGTGCATAACGGCCTTCATAGCTGCCGGACAGGTCAAAGCCATCTTCGTTACCGATCTCGACAAAGTGCAGGGGAAAAG
Organism: Dinghuibacter silviterrae; assembly: GCF_004366355.1. Lineage (NCBI taxonomy): Bacteria > Pseudomonadati > Bacteroidota > Chitinophagia > Chitinophagales > Chitinophagaceae > Dinghuibacter > Dinghuibacter silviterrae. Next base: position 188,063 of record NZ_SODV01000002.1, read on the forward strand.
GATCCGGGTGGCCGTCCTTTGCGCGTTGGGCGCCCCATTTGGTATGGACATCCCCGGTGACGTATTCGATCTCGTCCAGGGCATCGTCGACAAAGGGCTGTAAAAAAGGGCCTGCCGTGAGGTAGTCTGTATTCAGGGTGTACCCGGCAAAAACGGCCAGCAGGGGTTCCATGTGCAGGTCCTCGCACCATTCGAGGAATTCCAGCAGGCCCATGCCGTCGGTGGACCGGTATCCCCAGGGACTCAGGTGACCCGGGCGTTGTTCGGCGGGCCCGATGGTTTCCTTCCAGTTCCAGCGGTTGGAAAAGTTCCATCCTTCGACATAGTTCCCACCGGGGAAACGCAGAAAGGAAGGCTTCATACCGGCCAGGAGCTGCATCAGGTCCGGTCTCAGTCCGTGGTCGTCATAAGTGGGTGGGAAAAGGGAAACCTGCGTAAACCAGTAGGTGCCTTCGCCGGCAGGACGTATGGAAAAACGGGCGTTAGCCGATGGCGTGCCGGCCGTTTTTAGGGTGAATGTGTACTGCTTCCAGTCATTGCCGATCGGGTCGACGGTGGTTTGTGCAAAGACGGTGTCGCCGTCCGGGCTTTCTATTTTTAAAGTGAGCGGCTGGCTGGAAGCACCTTTGTATTTTGCGTAGAAGCTACCTTTATACACCTGGTTCGGCCGGACCGGTATGCCCCAGAACCCTTGGTTGGTCACACCGGCGCCTGCCTTTGCTATATCCAGGCGGAGCGACACGGGCATGGCGTCATTGAGGGGATGTTGGCGGTCCAGGCTCATGGTGGCCTGGCTGGTGGGTGTTTGCACCAACGACCAGAACGCGGCGGTCTTGGCGGAATCTTTAAAAGAACGGTTGCGGATCAGTTCATCGTAGAGACCGCCTTCGTAGGAAAAATTGATCTCCTCCGTCATCAAGCCGTACAGCCGGGGACTCATGGCTACCATGGGGGTGTCGAGGTGCAGGGTGAGGCGGGTTTGCGCGCTTGCCTTGCAGGCCGTTAACGCGAGCGCCGCCGGGAGCAGATATTTGCGCATAGCATCGTACTTTTGGAATAAGTGTAAAAATAACATTTTTTATGAGGGTATGCCTTTTGCTCGTTTTTTTGTTTTCCGCTTTTGTGCCGTTTGCACAGATCGCGCCGGGTGCCTTGTGGCCGGATGCGTCCGGAAACCACATCCAGGCCCACGGGGGGGGTATTTTAAAAAGAGGCGATGTCTATTACTGGTATGGAGAAGAACGGCGGCAGGGGCTGGATACGGCGAAACGGTTCGTCAGTTGTTACAGTTCCAGGGATTTGATGCACTGGACCTTTTTGGGAGACGTGCTTTCTTTAAGCGATCCGGAGCAACTCGGGCCACACTGGATACTCGAACGGCCCAAAGTCTATTACAATGCACCTACCCGGCGTTATGTCATGTATTTCCACCTTGACGACGGGCGTTATCAATTTGCCCGGGTAGGGGTGGCGGTCAGCGCGCAGGCCGAGGGCCCTTTTACGTATGTCAGGAGCTTCCGGCCGCTGGGGCACGAAAGCCGGGACATCGGGCAGTTTGTAGACGACGACGGTACGGCCTACCTCATCTTTGAAGACCGGCCTTTCGGGTTCCGCATCGCGCGGCTAAATCCTTCCGACTATCTCAGCCTCGACAAGGAAATGTGCCTGATCAAGGAACACATGGAAGGCGGCGCCATTGTGCACTACAAAGGCCTTTACTACGTCATCGGGTCGGCGCTCACCGGTTGGAGACCCAACCCCAACCAGTATGCGACGGCGGCGTCGCTGGAGGGTCCCTGGTCTTCTTTCCGCGACATCGCGCCCCCGGAGGTGAATACGTATGGCTCGCAATCGACCATGCTTTTAAAAGTAGACTCGACGGTGATCTTTATGGGGGACATCTGGAAACCTTCCACCCAATGGCTGTCCACCTATTTATGGATGCCGGTTGCTTTTTATCGCGACGGTTTATCATTGCGGCCACCGGAGCCCTGGAGCATCGATGTGCATACGGGTACGTGGCGTTTTGATTCTCTGAATGCGGCGGACGTTTTTTCCGCCGCGTTGAATCCGCGTGTGAAGCGAATGAACATTAGCCTGGATTCTTCTTCGGCGGAATTGCCGGTACGGCCGGGTACGGACCTTACGCATTTTGATCCGGAATTCGATAGGACCGGTGGGGTGATGGTGTTGCCTCATGGGGCGGTGGATTTTAGCCATGGGCCGGTGACTTACCGCGTAGGCCTTAGCGCGGCTTCGTTACAGACGTATACGGTCTCCGTCGTACCCCGGGTCAACCCCATCCTGGACGGCTTTTACGCCGACCCTGAAATACTCTACGCGCGGCACACGCATAAATACTATATTTACCCTACCTCCGATGGATACGACCGCTGGTCGGGCACCTATTTTAAAACCTTCTCTTCCACGGACCTGGTACACTGGAAAGAGGAGGGGGTCGTCCTGGACTTGCCCAAGAATGTTTCCTGGGGCAAGGTGAATGCCTGGGCGCCTAGCATAATCGAGAAAAACAACCGGTATTATTTGTACTTCTGCGCGGCTCAGAAGATAGGAGTGGCTGTGTCGGACAGCCCGGCGGGACCCTTTGTGGATTCCGGGAAACCGCTGATCGCGGTGAATCCTCCGGGCACGCATGGCGGACAGACGATAGACCCGGATGTTTTTGCCGACCCGGTCTCCGGAAAAGACTATTTATACTGGGGGAACGGCTATATGGCCGTGGCTGCGCTACAAGCGGATATGGTATCCATCGACACGGCCTCGATCCGGGTGATCACCCCGGACACGACCTTCCGGGAAGGCACGGAGGTAGCCTACCGGAAGGGCCGGTATTATTTCTTCTGGTCTCAGGACGATACCCGCAGCCCCAATTATTGTGTGCGGTATGGCTATGCGGCGTCGCCCACCGGACCGGTTACGATACCGGCGGACAACCTTGTCCTCGCAAAGGATCCCGCTTTGGGGATCTACGGGACGGGACACAATGCCGTTTTCCAGGTGCCGGGTACCGACCGTTGGTATATCATTTACCACCGGTTTACGAGACCGGCGGGTATCCGGATGGGATCCCCGGCGGGATACCACCGCGAAGTTTGTATCGATCGTTTGTCGTTTAATACAGACGGGACCATCCAACGCGTGAAACCAAGTTTATGAAGACGATAACTTTGCTTACCGCTTTTATGCTTTTTGCGGTGGGCTTTACAATGGCCCAGGATGTCGAGAAGACTCCCTCCGGCGTAAAGGCCGTAGTCAATGACATTTCGGTGGAGATCCGGTTTTACAGCCCCTCGATTGTGCGGGTGATCAAATATCCGGTCGGAAGGGTATATGCACGGTCGAGCCTGTCGGTGATCATGGAACCCCGGCCGGTGTCTTTTACCATGTCCACTTCGGGCTGGCGCGTCCTTCTGCAAAGCGATTCGATACAGGTGTCGCTGGATACGCGGACCGGCCGCGTGGCGTTTGCCTCTTTATCAGGCGCTTCGTTACTGACGGAAAAGGACTATGGGATCCAGTTCTCCCCCACGGACTCGTCTTTTATCGTGAGGCAGGCCTTTCTCCTGGACAAAAAGGAACCGATCTACGGTCTGGGCCAGCAACAAAACGGCCGTTTGAACCAGCGCGGCCAAAGGATCCGCCTGGCCCAGGAGAATATGAAGATCTGCATCCCCTTTTTCCAATCACTGAAAGGGTACGGGCTTTTCTGGGACAATTATTCACCCACCTTGTTTTCCGATAACCCCCAGGAGACCGCCTTCGAGTCGGAGGTGGGACAGGGGGCCGATTACTATTTTCTTTATGGAGCCGGTGGAGACGGCGTGGTGGCCCAGATGCGCGAACTAACGGGGCAGGCACCCCTGATGCCTTTGTGGGTGTACGGTTTTCTGCAATCCAGGGAGCGCTACAAAACGCAGTTCGAGCTCATGGAAGTGGTGCGCCGCTACAGGGCCCTGCAGGTTCCGATCGACGGGATCATCCAGGACTGGCAATACTGGGGGCAGGACAGCAACTGGAATGCGATGCAGTTCGATCCCATCCGTTTTCCAAAACCCAAATTGATGGTGGACAGCGTCCACGCGTATCATACCCACTTGTTTGTGGTTGCCTGGCCGGATTTTGGGCCGCTGACCAGGCAATATTCGGAGTTTGATGCCAAGCATCTTTTAATCAACTTCGATTCATGGCCGCCGAACGCAGGAGCCAGGCCTTATGATCCTTATAATCCTTTGGCCAGGGACCTCTACTGGGATTATCTGAATAAAGGGATCTTCTCCCTGGGTGTAGACGCCTGGTGGCTGGACTCTTCGGAGCCGGATCATATTGATGTAAAAGACAGCGATTTCGAGCAGCCTACCTACCTGGGGTCTTACCGCTCGGTCCAAAATGCCTTTCCCCTGATGCACATCAACGGGATATACACCCACCAGCGGAAGACAACTTCCGCAAAACGGGTGGTCATCCTGACACGTTCGGCCTTTGCCGGCCAGCAACGTTTTGGCTCCTGCAACTGGAGCGGGGATGTACGCTCCGACTGGAACGTCTTTCGGGCGCAGATCCCCGCGGGGCTGAACCTGTCCCTCACCGGCATCCCTTATTGGAACACCGATATCGGCGGTTTCTTTGCCGGACGGTTTGCCCAGGACGGCGGCGCCAAAAACCCCGAATTCCAGGAGCTTTATACCCGCTGGATGCAGTTCGCCGTCTTTACACCCTTTATGCGTTCCCACGGTACGGACATCCCCAGGGAGATCTACCAGTTTGGCGGGCCCGGGCAACCCATCTTCGACATCCAGGAAAAGTTCATCGACCTCCGGTATTCCCTGCTGCCCTACATTTATTCAACGGCCTGGCAGGTAACAAAGAACTCGGGTTCGTTCATGCGACCGCTTTTGTCGGATTTTCCGTCCGACACTTCGGTTTTTAATATGGACAACGAGTACATGTTCGGCCGTTCCTTACTGGTATCACCGGTAACGGAAAAGGGTTCGTCGATGCAACGCGTATACCTGCCCTCCGGCGCCAACTGGATCGACTTTTGGACGGGTGAGCAATTTACCGGCGGCCGCCGGATCATCAAAGGTACCCCTATGGACATTCTCCCCGTATTTGTGCGGGCGGGCTCCATCCTTCCCTGGGGACCGGAAGTCCAGTATGCCACCGAGAAAAAGTGGGACGACCTGGAAATACGCGTCTATCCGGGCGCCGATGCAACTTTTACACTTTACGAAGACGAAAACGACTCTTACAATTATGAATCGGGCGCCTATTCCGAGATAGATTTCCAATGGAATGAGGCCTCCCATACATTGACTGTCGGCGATCGCCGGGGACATTTCCCGGGAATGCCGGGGGAACGGAAATTTAAGGTCGTGATCATGGGGCGTGGTCCTGGTAAAGAAATACCCTATAATGGGAAAATGAAAAAAGTACAATTATGATACGGATTGCTTGCGCGCTAACCTTTGTGATGGGGCTTGTTGCCCGGGTTTTTGCCCAGACGGACCTCATCACCGACATCCCTTCCCGTCAGACAGTCAGCCTGAACGGGCGCTGGCAGTACATCATCGACCCCTACGAAACGGGTTTCCTGGACTACCGGTACAAGGAAATGGCCCGTTCCGACCGGAATGCCTATTGGAATTCCGACGTTCCATCCAGCAAAACGGATAAAATAGAATTCGGGTATACGGACAAATACAGCCTCATGGTCCCCGGTGACTGGAACCACCAGGATCCAAAGTTCGAGTATTATGAAGGCACGGTCTGGTATAAGAAGTCGTTCGACTTTGTCAGGCGTCATCCGGGCGATCGCATTTTTCTTTATTTCGGCGCCGTCAACTACCGCGCCGATGTCTACCTCAACGGCGTCAAGCTGGGCATGCACAAGGGCGGGTTTACGCCGTTTAATTTTGAGATACCCGATTCGTTGCTTCGGCGTGCGGGGAACTATCTGGTCGTCCGCGTGGACAACAGGCGTTATCCCGATGAGGTGCCTACGGTGAATACCGATTGGTGGAATTATGGCGGGATTACCCGCGAGGTTCGCCTGGTCGAGGTGCCGTCGTCGTTTATACGCGATTTTTTTCTACAGGCGGCTTCTGCTACCGCTTTGTCTGGCAGCATCCGGCTTTCGGGTTCGTCGCTTCCGTCGTCGGTCGTTGTCGGGATACCGGAGCTTGGCATTCGCCAAACCTTCCCTGTGACCGGTGACAGCGTGGGTATTGCGTTTTCCGTGCCCGGCCTTCAGCTTTGGTCCCCTTCTTCTCCAAAGCGCTACACCGTCGTCGTTACCGCGGGTGCCGACAAGGTCACCGACAAGATCGGCTTCAGGACCATCGAGGCCCGGGGCGGCCAGGTGCTGCTCAACGGCAAACCCATCTTTATGCGGGGCATCTGTATACACGAAGAAATACCCCAGGAGGGCCGCCGTGCTTATTCCGCCCGCGACGCCGCGCAATTGCTTGGCTGGGCGCGGGAGCTGGGTTGTAATATGGTCCGCCTGGCCCACTATCCCCACGACGAAACCATGACCCGTCTCGCCGACTCCCTCGGCATCCTCGTCTGGTCCGAAATCCCCGTATACTGGACGATCGACTTCGGCAACCCCGCCGTCTTTGACAAAGCCAACGCCCAGCTTCGCGAAATGATCACCCGTGATCACAACCGCGCCAGCGTCATCATCTGGTCCGTCGGCAACGAGACGCCCGTCAATACCACCCGCACCGACTTTATGCGCCGGCTCATCGCCTCCGCCCGTTCGCTCGACTCCACCCGGTTGATCTCGGCCGCGCTCGAAGTCAACTATGGATCGAGCGCCACTTCCAAGCGCGTCGTCGATGATCCCCTCGGACAATACGTCGACCTCGTTGCCTTCAACGAATACCTCGGCTGGTATGGCGGCCTGCCCTCTGCCTGCCGCACCGCCAACTGGAGCACCATCTACGACAAACCCCTCTTTATCAGCGAAACCGGCGCCGAAGCCCTGGGCGGCTACCACGCCGACTCCCTCACCCGCTGGAGCGAAGAATACCAGGCCTGGTACTACCGTGAGCAGGTCGCCATGCTACAACGCATGCCTGCCAACTTCGTGGGTCTCTCCCCCTGGGTACTCGCCGACTTCCGCAGCCCCAAACGCAATAATCCTCTTTATCAGGAAGGATGGAATAACAAAGGGGTGATGAGTCATAAGGGGGTTCGGAAAGAGGCTTGGGAGGTGTTGAAGAAATATTATCAGGCGAAATAGTTTTTTTAGCCGCTCCCTGGAGGCCCTCCGTATTTCACGGGAGGGCCTCCGTATTTTATAAAGTTTTCAAGATTTTTCTTGGAATTTAGAAGGATGGAGTACTAACTTAGTAGTCCGGTTCTGCCGATGGTCTAGCTGAATTTTCCCCTTTCTTTTTGGTTCGCTTTTATCGGGCACTGCGTGTGAGCGCTGTGCTGGAGAAGATATTTATTCTCTTACTGTACAGTGTAGGGGGATCTGACCCTATGTGAGCTAAAATTAATTATTAATCTAAAAATCAGATTTTATGGACCAGACTTACAATGAAGAAGAACAGAAGAATCCTGAAAAGCCTCAGGACAAAAACGAGCGCGCTGGCGGGGAGGAACCCAAAAGTGAGGAACCGCCTAAAGGCGAAGAGGAACCAGGTGATCCAGAGCCATTGGATGATGGGCATTCAAAAGGCTTACTTTCAGTAGAAGCGATAGAATTCAAGGAGCTGCCTCTCGGAAAGGAGATGGACTGGTTCAAACAAGCGGTGAGCCGGTTTGTGGCCGGTGGCGCGTACTTAATTGCCGGCCAGCCGGGTATAGGAAAGTCGACCCTAACGACACAAATCGCGCTGGATCTTTCGCGGGCGGGTAAGCGAACGTTGATTATTCAGACGGAGCAGAGGAAGGAAGAACTTCGCCACACGGTAACACACATGACAAAGCACTGGCCCGCCGAGCAACAAAAGCAGGCATTAAGGTTGATTGAACCGGAAAATGGGATTGAAAGCCTGGACCAGTTGCCCCTTTTCTTTGCCAAGGAGATAGCCAGCACCAAAGGAAGGTACCATGGGGTAAGCATGGTTGTTATTGACTCGGTACAGGGAAATGGACTTTCATCAGCGGCGACAAAGCAATACAATCAGCTGAATGAGTTCTGCCAACTGTGCAAGGCCGAAGAAATTACCGTATTCCTGGTGGCGCATGTAACAAAAAGCGGAGATATCTCCGGCCCGAAGGATTTTGAGCATAATGTTGATTGTGTTTTAATGATCAATAGGTTGCTACGGGGGAGCCGTCCCACAACCGTTACCAAAAACCGCTTTGGATACACATCCGGGAAGATCATCCCTTTGGAGATAGATAAAGAGACCAGGTGGTTAAAACTGTCTCCATACAACGTTACAGCCAACAGTGTAGCAAGGACATATCTGGGTCCTAAAATTGGCGTGGCTGAAGTCCAGGTAATGATTTCTTTGCCGCCACCCGAATCAAAAGGGTCCATTACTACACAAATAGTGGCCAAAAAGGGGATACAACAGCTTATGCCTATCATTGCTCAAATTCTCGATGCAGAGCACGAACAATTGAGGCTCGCCATTAACTGCAAAATGCCAAGGATCGATCATTATAGTCCATTAGCCGACATGGCGACGGGTATGGCATTAACGGCCGCTTATATACATAAGGACATCCCAGAACATTTTTTGTTTCTTGGTCAGATTGATTTACAAGGTAAAGTAAGGGATGTGCCCGGTGATCTTTTAAGGGAACTTTTAGAACAGATCAAGGCAGGGCATATCACATTACCGCTTCGGATATATTGCCCCAAAGAAGTCGCGGCGCAATTCCTGGAACAGATAGAAGACCTGGAGATTGTAGGTTGTGAGCAGTTTGAAGACGCGGTGTTTGACTTATGGCCGGATTTGAGGAAATGAACCAGGAGTGAGGACGAGGGAGGGCACGGGCGGGTCAGGGCCTGCACCAGGAGGTGTGGGCCCTTTTTTGTATATTGGTGGTGTATGATCATGGAGGAATTCCCGGACATTACCTGGCTGAAAGGCCAGATCGACAGGCGGTTTGAAAACCGGCTGGGGTGGGGGAACTGCGTGTTGGACACGGAAGGTTTTCCGAGCGTAATTATCCACACGAAGACCAGAGAATGCTACCGGCCGGACGTAAAAGGGCCCTTTTCTTTTTTCCTCAACATACGGGGCAGCAGTATTTGCAGTGTGGACCGGCGGGCGAGCCGTATCGATACGGATAGTTATTTTGTGAGCAACAATGCGCAGCAGTATACTTTACAAGTGGAAAAGGGCTCCGATACGGAAACCTTTAATATCCATTTTGGGGAATTTTTTGCGGCGTCGGTATTGAATGCGCTGGTGACGCCGGCGGACCGGATTTTGGAGAACGGGAGGGATGCGGAATTGTCTCCTGTTTTGTTTTTCAATCAACTTCACAGGAGAGACGTTGTCTTTAACGAGTTGGTTAATAGGCTGATGCGTGGTGGGATTGATAGACTCTTTTTTGAGGAACAGTTGTCGGCTCTTTTGGAATACCACTTACAGCAGCACCGGCATATTGCTTCGCGCGTAAATAAGCTGCCACCGGTCAAGGTGGCTATCCGCGTGGAATTGTACAAACGGCTTTCGCGGGCTATGGACGCCATACATGCGGGTTTCGATAAGGTCTTGAGTCTTGATGTGTTGGCCGTGGAAGCCAGTCTTTCCAAATATCATTTCCTGCGCCTGTTCCGGCAGGCGTATGGCGTGTCCCCGCATCAGTATATGCAGCAGTTGCGGATGGAAAAGGCGAAAGTCCTGCTATCTCGTACGCAGATCCCGGTCGCTGACTTGGCCGGTTTGCTGGGATATAAGGATGGGCCGTCGTTTAGCCGGTTATTTTTCCAACGAATGGGTATTTATCCTACGCAGTACAGGGCGTCTTCAAAATAGCAATTTTGGCTATCGTGCCGGGCGTGCCGGGGTCGATCTTTACGCAAAAAAAATGAATTACCGGTTTCTTACGGCGGTATTGGTGGTTGCCTGGATCGCGATCATCAGCGGGCTGGCGGTGAATGGTTTTTTTGCCGATTTCACAAAGCTGCCCCCCCGTCTCCCGTTTGCCCTGCTGATCCCATTGCCCGTGGTTTTGGCGGTGGCTTATTCAAAAAGGGGGACGCAGTGGCTGCGGAGCCTGCCGCCGCAATGGTTGATCTACATACAGACGATGCGCATCCTGGTGGAAATCGGGCTTTGGCTGGCGGTAAGCTTTGCCCTGCTCCCGGTTCAAATGAGCTTTGAAGGGAGGAATTTCGACGTGTTGACGGGACTCATGGCGATACCGGTGGGGTACTTTGTTTTTGTAAAACGCACCTGGCCGCGGGGAATAGCCCTGGTGTTCAATATCGGTGGGCTGTTGTTGCTGACGAATGCCTTGGCGTTAGGGGTGTTGTCGATGCCCTTGCCCATAAGGATGTTTCACAATGCACCGGACAGCGGGTTGCTGGCCAGGTTCCCGTATATTTTCCTGCCGGGCGTTTTGGTGCCGCTGGCGTATACCGGTCATATATTTTCTTTGCGTCAGTGGGGGTTGAAGGTGTAGATTTGACCATGGGTAGATATACAGCCTTTTTATGGCTTTGTTGTATAACGATAGGAGTGCACGCGCAAAAGCGGCCTTTTGACTATGTAAATCCGCTGCTGGGCACCGCTACCTTGTGGGACAGCGCGGATATTGGCTACAAACCGACCCACCGGACCTGGGGGGCGGAAGTTTTCCCGGGGGCGTCCGTTCCCAACGCGATGGTGCAACTGACACCGGTGACCCAATTCCACAGCGGGTCGGGCTATCAGTACGAGGATACGGTGATCTATGGTTTTGCCCACACGAGCAAGGGGCATTGGAACCTTTGTTATGTTCCCCTGCTGCCGGTGACCGGGGCAGTGGAGGCGGATGACTTTGCCTCGGGCTATAGCCATGCACGGGAGTCGGCCCATCCCGGGTTTTACCAGGTTTTTCTCCAACGGTACGGGGTCAACGCCGAGCTGACATCGACGCTTCGCTGCGCCTACCACCGGTATACTTTTCTGCAAGGGCGGTCTGAAGAGGTGATCGCAGATTTGTCCCGGTCGAACGAACGGGTGAAACGGTGGTCCATCGGGCAGGAGGGGGACAGTGCTTTTACGGGCTTTCAGGAGGCGGGGGAAAAGATCTATTTCTACGCGGAGGCCAGCCACCCTATCCAAAGGATAGACTCCCTGGAGGGTAAGAACGGACCGGTGCCCGTAGTGCATTTCGCCGGCCGGACGGGGCCGCTGGAGCTGCGCATCGGTTTTTCTTTTGTCAGCATCGACAACGCCCGGGAGAACCTGCACGCGGAAATAGGACAGAAATCCTTTGCGGTGGTCCGTCACCAGGCGGAGGAGACCTGGAACCGGTTGTTGTCAAAGATCACCGTGACCGGTGGCAGCGAGCGGCAAAAGACGCTCTTCTATTCTTGTCTTTACCGGTCCTTTTTGTGGCCCGCTTTGAGGAGCGACGTCAACGGTGATTTTACCGACAAAAGCGGGAAGGTTGTCAACAAGGGGTTCAACTACTATACCGAGCCGTCCCTTTGGGATGACTACCGGAACAAGGACGTACTGTTGGGGCTTTTGACCCCCGATGTATGCCGGGACGTCATCCGGTCGTTGATCGATAAGGGGGAAAAGACGGGTTTTATGCCGACCTTTTTCCACGGTGACCATGCCGCGCCTTTTATCGCGGGGAGCTACCTGAGGGGTATCCGGGACTACGACATACAAAGCGCCTATCATCTTTTGTTGCGGAATGCAACGGTGGAAGGCGGGACCCGGCCCTACATCCAGGAGTATATGGACAAGGGATATGTGTCCACGCCGGTCGTCGACCACCCGGTCATCGAGACGGTGGCAAAGGCCGGTACCACCAAGACCCTGGAGTATGCTTATGACGACTATGCGGTTGCCCTGCTGGCGAGGGCGCTGGGGGATACCGCGAACGACCGGATGCTGATGAAACGGACGTCGAATTACAAAAATGTGTTCGACCCGGGCATGAAGTTGATGCGGGGTCGCCTCGCTAACGGAGATTGGGTTACGCCGTTCGATCCAAAGTATCCTTACTACGAGTATATGTACCGGGAAGCCAACGGCTGGCAGTCTTCCTTTTTTGCACCCCAGGATCCAAAGGGGCTTGTCGCCCTCTACGGCGGTCCCAGGGCATGCGAACAAAAACTGGATTCGTTTTTTTCCATACCCTGGGACGGCGTAGAAGCGTATAATATTTCCGGCTTTATCGGGCAATACTGCCAGGGCAACCAACCCGACCACAGCACGCCCTTCATGTATTATTTCACGGGACGGCAGGAAAAAGCCCAGGTGATTCTGGACAGCATCCTTCATCATTTTTATGGGATGGGTAAGTACGGGCTGGCCTACGCGGGTATGGACGATGCGGGGGAAATGTCCTCCTGGTATGTGTTCAATGCCATGGGTTTTTATCCCTTCTCGCCGGCCGATCCCGACTACATCGTATCGGTGCCCCTGTTTGACAAGGTAGTCATCCGGACGGGTCCGTCATTTACGATCGTCAAAAGTGGCGCCGGCCGGAAGATCACGCGGGTCACCTACAATGGACAGCCCATCGCGGGATACTTTATCGGAGACACCTTGCTAAAAAACGGCGGGGTGTTGGAGGTCAGAACCGGAAAGTAATGCTCCCGTTGATGGCGCGCGGTTGTTGCGGATTGACCGTGTACCAGCCGATCCAGTATCTTTCATTGGCCAGGTTGTGCACGTTCGCCGACAAACGAAAGCGACCGGTATCATAAAAGACCGAAGCATTCATCACGGTGTAGGCAGGGAGGAAGAACTGTCCCTCGCTGACGCTGTTTTCGACCAGGCTCTTCCCGGCATAGTTGCCCCCGAAACCCACACCAAGGCCTTTGACGGCGCCCCTCAAAAAACGGTAGCTGAGCCAGAGGTTGGCCATATCCTGTGGGCCGGCGCTGTTGGGTCTCAGACCGTTTACATCCGCATCGGCATTGGTGTACTTTGCATCGTTGTGCGCATAACCGGCGGTGATGTTGAGACCGTAAAGGGGATTGGCGTTTACTTCCACTTCGACGCCTTTGCTGACTTCCGTGCCGTTTTGTACCTGGAAGTTGGGATGGTCGACATCGGTGCGCAGGATATGGCTCACCTGTATGTCGTAATAGCTCACGGTGCCGTTTAACCGCCCGTCAAACAGGTTCATCTTTATACCGCCTTCCCATTGGTTTGCCTGCTCCGGTTTGAAGCTATGCCCTTGGTAGTCCACTCCGGTTTCGTTGGTAAAACCATTTTGATAGTTGCTGAAGACCGAAAGCCGGTCCTTTAGCAACTGGTAGACCACGCCAAACTTCGGCGACAGCGCGGTCTGCTGGTAGCCTCCGCTGGTGGTGCCATCTTCGGGATTGTAGTTGCCTTTGAAGTCGTAGTGATCCACGCGTAACGCCGCGTTGAGGATCAATCGGTCGGTGATGTTGATCACGTCCGAGGCATAGGCGCCGGAGATATAGGTCTTGTTCGAGAGCACGTATGGATAGGGATCCGCCGGACTGTTGGCATAAGCGGAGTCGACCTTAGCCTTGTTAAAGTTGTCGTAGTTAGGGATGGCTCCGGTGGTGGGGATGATGTCAAAAAGGTCTGCGGCGGCTTGTCCGTTCACTGTGCCCATGAATTCATGATAGCGGACGTTGACATTGTAGTTGTAAAAATCGGCGCCCACCAATAAGCGGTGTTTCAAAAACCCGGTCGAAAATCTCCCCACGACATTTTCCTGGATGTCCAGCGTCTGGTCGGTCCCGTCGATCGTCCACACGTTCCGGGAAATCTGCGTGTTCCCCGGGAGCAGGTAGAAATAAGGCATCGGACCATAGGAACTTGTATTTACGGAGGTGACGGTAGTTTGGGAGGTCCAGTTACGCGCCAGCTTATAGTTCATCTGACCCGTAACGTTCAGGTTAGAGGACGTCATCGACAGGTCATTGCTGATATAGGAACGGTGGTAGTCCAAGTTCAGCTTATCGGCGCTGTTCACCCCGAGCTGGGCGACCGTCGTATTGAAGAAAAAGGTCTGGGGCGTCGTTCCCTGAGACTGGTACAGCTCGGCATCAAGGGCAAACGACAAACGGTCGCTGGCCTTGTAGGACAGGCTGGGCGCCACAAAGACATCCTTGTGAAAACCCGCGTCCTGCCAGGATTTCTGGGTGTTCAGCGCGGCATTGACCCGGAACAGCAGTTTGCCCGCCGTGTCGAGGGGCGTATTGACGTCGGCCGTCAGCCGGTTGTATCCGAAGCTCCCGCCCGTATAGGAAACCTCACCCCCCGCGTGGTCAAAGGGTTTTTTTGTCACCCGGTTGATCAGCCCGCCAAAAGAAGTGACCGCGCTGCCAAACAAGGTCGCCGAAGGCCCTTTCAGGACCTCCACGCTTTCGATATTGGCGTTGTCGATGGTCGTACTGACGTTGGCCGGGAGGCCGTTCCTCAGGTACGTATTGAGCTGGAACCCCCGCAGGACAAAAGAGCTGCCGTTCCCAAACCCCGACCGGTCGGTCGCTCCCCAAAGCTGGCTGGCCCCCGGTACGTTCTTCAGCGCGTCGTCCAGCGTGTAGACCGACTGGTCCGCCATAAGCCCCTTGGTCACGGTGGTGTATACCTGCGGGTTTTCCAGGTCGTTCAAGGGCATTTTTGACGCGTCGTCGCTTCTAAGCGTGGCGTACCGTCCGGCCTTGCGGCTGGCGATCAGGATCTCTTTTAATTTTATCGTATCGCGCTGCTGGGCATAGCCCTTTCCGATCAGGCAAAAAAGGATGAATGTCGCGCCAAGGCGCGTCAGGTAGTGAAGCATGGTGCTGGTTTTTTTTCGACAGCAAATGTCACGGTCTGTGGTTTCCCGGTCGCGACGGATTAGGAAATTGGTTTGCTAGATTGGGAAAAATACCCGGCGCAGGCAGTCCGAAAATATGTCGAGAAAAGCTTATATTTGACCTAAGTATAGAAATGAAATTCGATAGAAGAGTAGACATTCTTTTGAACGTCATCTTGCCGCTGTCCCTCGGTCTTTTTATCTATTGGTCCGCCCAACGGATCTCTATCCCTGCTGTCCTTAAGAATTATTTGCCCGATGGTTGCTGGGCGTATGCCTTTATATCGTCTATCCTGATTATCTGGGACAGGAAGGTAAACATACGCTGGATCACACCTGTATTTCTTTTGTCCGCTTGTTTCGAACTGTTGCAATACCGCCACCTGATACCCGGGACCGGGGATGTAAAAGACGTGGCCGTTTATTTCTTGTTTTTTTCCATCGCTTTAATATTGAATCAGATATTTAGAACCTTATCTCACTGAAAATGCACAACACAAAAAAACACGTCTTTTCTTTTTGCTGCCTCGCGGCTTTTGCCTTTTTCGCCCTGGCATCTACCGTTAACAAGCTCCACATGGGCGCTTTTAATTACAGCAACAGCGTGGAAGACACCTCCGAAACGAGAAGTTACCTGTTGTTAAACGACGGTACAAAAGTGTACGGGGATAGAATCGTCTGGAAGGCCGGTTTGCTGCAAAAAAAGCAGATTAAAATCGACGACCAGGCCTTCCATAGCTCGGAAGTAACCGGATACCGCAGTGGTGCCACTTTTTATGGACGGGTGGGGAATGAATTCGTTCAAAGGATCGTGCGTGGCAAAATAAACGTGTATGTCCAGTTTACAGAAGTGACGAATACCACCACCGACCACAACGGTTTTACCCATTCCTATAGCTATACCAGAACAGACTACTATGCACAAAAAGGAGACTTCGCGCCCTTGGTGGGTTTTGCCAACAAAACCGATATCATGAGGCTTGTTGCCGGTTGCCCTGTAGCGGTGGCCATGGCAGATAAGAGCTATCACCAGCTGAGCAAGTCGGTACGGCATAATCGCAATTATATGAATGAAATTTTCGAGACGTATAATAATGATTGTAAGCCGGTGAATCCATGAATTTTCGGCGGCGGCACTTAATCCATCATTTTTTAGTTTGAAAAATTTAATATGGGAATGCAGTTTGCTTTGACTAATATCAAACCATAAAAGTCCATTTTATGCAAAAGATCAGCCCTTTCTTATGGTTCGACAACAACGCCGAAGAAGCCATGAACTTCTATCTTTCGGTTTTTAAGAACTCGAAAGTGATCAGGGTTGCGTACAACTCGCCCGGGGCACCCGGGCCTGAAGGCGTCTTGCTGGTGGCAACCATCGAGCTGGAAGGACAGCAAATCACTTTGATGAACGGCGGACCCGGTCATCCCTTGACGGATGCGCTCTCTCTTATGGTCAACTGTGTCTCGCAAGGAGAAGTGGATTACTATTGGGATGGGCTCCTCGCGGGTGGCGGCAAAGAGATTGCCTGCGGTTGGTTGAAAGACAGGTTTGGACTTTATTGGCAGGTGACGCCGGTCATGTTACCCGAGCTTCTTGGTGGGCCGGATAAGGCAAAGGCGGGGCGGGTGATGCAGGCGATGATGAAGATGGTTAAGTTGGATATTGGAGCGTTGAAGGCGGCGGCGGATGCTAAGTAGCGTGCGGCGGGGCCTTGTCAGTGTACAATGATTTTCCGGATACTGGAAGTGGCGCCGCTCCCGTCACTCACATAGATCACCCCATTTTTATCCATGGCGATCCCTGAGGGGCCCTCGAACAAGGCTCCGGAACCAGTTCCGTTTTGCGTTCCCTGCACCCCGATTTTACCGGCAATGGTGGTCACCAAACCGTTTGGGGCGATCATTCGGACGACATGATCGCCCGGATCGGTGACATATATATTGCCGCTTTTCGGGTCCCTCACCAGGTCATTTACACTGGTGAATCCTGCAAATGTGCCGACGCCATCCTGGAATCCTCCATTTCCGCCGCCACCGGCAAAAGTGCTTACCGAACCATTGCTCAACAACCGGATCATGTTGTTGTCGCATATATACACATTGCCTGAACCGTCCAGTTGCAAAGCTGTGGGATAGGAAAAACCTGCGGAAGCCGCGGGACCGTTGACTATTCCCTGCAGCCCGGTACCGGCCAGGATACTTACGCTGCCGCTGGGGCTTACCATCTTGATTCGCTCCGCATCGGACAAAAGGAGATCTCCGGATCCATCAAAGGCAATGCCTACCGGCGATGACAGCGCGATACCTGCCGGGCCGCCCATCGGCAGTAGTGACGTTACACTGTCCGCCGTTATCTTGAAGACGATACCGTAAAATCTATCCGTGGCATAGAGGTTCCCATCCGGTCCGAATGCCAGATTCCATGCGCCATAGATGCCAGCCGACAGGATTGGACTTCCACCGCCAAAACTAAACATCCCGTTCCCTGCATAGGTGGTGACCGTACCGGAATTTGGGTCGACCTTGTCGATCACACCGGCTGGCGGGTCAGACACATAAAGATTTCCATTCTTGTCAAAAGTCATGCCTGCCGGCGTTTGGAAGGCACCGGTTGCGGTAAGGTTGGTTACTTCGCCCACCGGTGTAACGGTAAAATCCGAGAGCGAGGTGTAAGGCTGGTTTTTAAAATTGACCGTTACTTTGCCGCTGGTTGCACCGGTCGGGACGGCCACGGTCATAAATGACATAAACAGATTGGAGGGCGTTGCCGTAGCGCCATTGAATGAAACAGAATAATCCGACAGGGTAGTACTGCCCCCGGTTATGATCGTAATCGGATAACCAGGTGCCTCCGCTTGCGGGGTGAATTTGGGGGCGATTTGGAATTCCTGGGCCGTCTGCCATTGCCTGCCGTTCACCTGTATGGTAATCCGGTCTCGCGCAGTGTAGTAAGGCACGACAACAGTTAATTGGGTAGAAGTGGCGGTCAACACCTGCGCGTTAGTCGTATCATTGAACTGGACGACGTCGGCGGTAGCATTGGTGGAGAAGCTTGAGCCCGTGATGGTGATAATCCCGCCGATCGTATCGATAGCGGGAGAGACCGAAAGGGTGGCGGGTATACCATTACTCTTTTGACAGGCACTTATGAAAGTGATCAGGATGATTGCAGGGATTTTGATGGGGCGGAACATAGGCTTAGGGGTAATGCAAGCTGAAAATAAGTGGTATGGGGGACAAATTATAGTGATTAGAGGAAATTAACAGGCTGGATAAATTTAAAAAATCAGGTCAAAAAACTTGATAAACCGATCGGTTGCGCATATATTTGCAACCAATCGGCTTCTTATTATATAAAAACCAACCGCTGTATGAAAAAACTTCTCCTTGCCGGATTTTATCTCATCGCCGGTTTGCAGGCGATGGCTCAGACGTCCTTTTCAGACGTGGTAAAGAAATACATCGATTACGATACCACCCTTATCGCCTTTACCCATTGCAGGCTCGCCGATGTCAAACACCTGAAGGTGCTGGAAGACCAAACGGTGATCGTCCGAAACGGTGTGATCACTGCAGTAGATGACAGCAAAAAATTGTCCGCCCCTCCGGGCAGCACCGTCATCGACCTTACCGGGAAATCCCTGTTGCCGGGGTTTGTGCTCTTACATGAACACATGTACTATGCGAACTACTCGGCTGACTTCAGCTATCTACACGTCAAACAACTGCCGTATACTTTCCCCAAACTATACCTCGCCTGTGGTGCAACGATGATTCGTACCGCCGGCAGCGTCGAGCCCTATTCCGACCTGAACCTCAAACGGGACATCGACCAGGGCAAGATCCTCGGACCGGAAATGGACGTGACCGCCCCCTACCTGGAAGGGAAAGGCAGCATCTTTCCAGGGATGCACGAATTGAGCGGCCCCGCAGAGGCGAAAGCCTTTGTCGACTTCTGGGCCAGCCAGGGCTGCACTTCCTTCAAGGGATATATGTTCGTGAATAGGGCTACGCTGAAGGCCGCCATAGATGAGGCGCACGCCAAAGGACTAAAAGTGACGGGCCATTTATGTGCGGTCACCTACCGCGAGGCGGCCGAAATGGGCATTGACCAGTTGGAGCATGGCTTTTCTGTGTCCACGGATTTTGTCCCCAACAAAAAGGAGGATGCCTGTCCATTGTTTGCGGCACCCATCGCCTCCGCGGATTCTCCACAAGTAAAAGCGCTTATCCAATTCCTGGTCGATAAAAAAGTGACCGTGACGTCCACCCTGGCCGTCATCTACAACATGACTACCCTGGATACAACGATCCGTCCCGAAGTACTGGAGGCGATGGCGCCCGATACCCGGAGCATGTTCCTGAATGTCTACAACAAAATGCGAAGCCCTTTGGGCAATAAAGCCATGCTGGAGGAAATGAAGATGGAAAAAATGTTTTCGGATGCCGGCGGCCTGTTGACCGTGGGTACCGATCCCACGGGCAGCGGCGCCACCCTGGCGGGATATGGCTCACAGCAGTCGATTGAATTGTTGACGAAGGCGGGCTTCAGCCCGATAGAAGCGATACGCATCGCGACGTACAATGGCGCAAAAGCGCTGGGGCTTTCAGATAAGATGGGTTCCATAGAAGTTGGTAAGGCGGCGGATCTTGTGGTTGTTGATGGGGATATTTTTCAGGATATTCAGAATATCAGAAAGATTGTATGGGTGTTTAAGCACGGGGTGGGATTCAATTCGCAAAAAATATTCGCCTCCGTGAAAGGAGAAGTCGGTATATACTAGTGCCGGGCGCGGGTCGCGCAACTTTTTTTTTTGAACAAAGTTCGAACCGGTTCGGGGTAAAAGTGTATTAAGATTAAATACGTTATTCCCTACGGACTGAACATATACATGCGTTTGGGGCATGCGCCGGTCGAAACTCCCGGAAATATTATTTGTAGGTTATTTTTATTCTTTCGTTCTTTATGTTCGAACATACCTACATTTCAATTGATCGATCACAAAAGCAAACTGCCACTTCACGCCCAGGTCGAGGAATTTCTTCGAAAACTGATTGCGGCTGAGAAAGGAAAGATGAGCGGCCTTTTGCCCAAAGAGGTCGAATTGGCGAACCGGCTCGGGGTGTCGCGGAACACGATTCGCCAGGCAACGAACAAGCTGGAGAATGAAGGGTTGATCATCAGAAAAAAAGGTGTAGGCACACGCATCGCGGAAAGAAGGGGCTTACAAACCGGCTTGGATCACTGGTACAGCTTTACCCGGGAAATGCAGGAGAAAGGTATCGTTGTCACCAACCTTCGGTTGAAGGTGGAATGGACGCTGGTCAACGACATTATCCGGAATTTCTTTCTTATTGATGAAAACAAAAAGGTCCTGAAGCTATCGAAATTGAAGGGCGAAGCATCCGGAGAACCGATCGTTTATTTCGAGAGTTGGTTTCACCCGCGCATCGGGGCCGGCGACCAGGACGATTTCAACCGGCCCTTGTATTCCATGTTGGAGGAGAAATACGGAATTGTCGTGGCACGAAGCCAGGAGCAAATCAAGGCGAGCTCCGCCGGGCTTATGGCCAAGCGGCTTGGCGTAGAGCCAGGCTTCCCGGTGTTAATCAGGGAGCGGTTTGTATACGATGTGGGTGACCGGCCGGTGGAATACAATGTCGGGTACTATCGGAGCGATAAGTTTGTGTACAACATCGACATTAAAAAAGGCAGTTTTTAGAGGGCATTTTTTTGATTTTTAATATGTTCAGACGTATGAACATGACTATCCATATTTAATCACCAACAATTGTTTGCCATTATGAAAAACGTTAGGCTGCGACCAAACCCGGAAAGCAAGAAGATCTGGCGCCTGCTTCTTCTGCTTATATCGCTGTACAATGGGGCACTTCATGCTCAGTCCCGGCCATTGACCGGGCGGGTGATCGACGACGGCGGTAAGCCGCTGTCCGGCGTTTCCGTTGTTATCAGGGGAGAAAAAATTGGTACGACCACGGATGACAACGGTAACTATCATTTGCAGGTCCAGGGAAATCCGAAACTGATATTCTCCTTTGTTGGCTACGGCTCCAAGGAGGTCAGTGCCGGCGAAGCCGGAACGGTGGTGTTGGCGGTGGCGCACAGCGCCGTGGACTCACTGGTCGTTGTCGGATACGGTACCGCGCGGAAGGTCGACGTCACCGGTTCGGTGGCTTCGGTCAAATCCGGCGAAATCCTGGACAAACCGATCACCAACGTGCTGGAAGGCCTCCAGGGGCGCGTCGCGGGTGTCGATATTGCGTTGAACTCGGGTGCGCCGGGTGGTCTTGCCTCCGTCATCATCCGCGGTATCGGCTCGATCAATTCGAGTACCGATCCGCTGTATGTCGTGGACGGGGTAGCCATGGAAAATATTCAGTTCCTCAACCCTTACGACATACAGGATGTAGAGGTATTGAAGGACGCTTCGGCGACCTCCATTTATGGCGCCAGGGGCTCCAATGGCGTCATCCTCGTGACAACAAAACGTGGAGCAAGCCAACGCGGGACGGTGGTTTCTTACGATATGTCCGTTAGTTACGGGCACTTGGAGCACGAAATGAAGGTATTGAATTCAACCCAATGGCTGAAGGTGCTTGCAGGCGGCATGGCCAATAACAGTATATGGGGCGCACCCCCCCGGTCCCTTGACCTAAGCGATACCCGGCTTTTTAATTCGGACGGTACCCCTAAGTACAGCACCGATTGGCAAAAGGCCACCACGCGGAACGCCATCTCGAACAATCACCAGGTGTCTATCCAAACCAGGGGGGAAAATTCATCGACCGGTATATTCATGAACTACTCCTACAACCAGGGGATCATGTTGAATTCCGACCTCCGCCGTTACAATCTTCGCTTTACCCACGACGCCAAACTGGCCAGTTGGGTGGACTTCGGGATGAACGTCCTGGTCAATTATTCCAAAGAGAACGAAGTCGATCCGACCACAGGGGCCAACACGCCGACCCGGACCATGATCGAAATGCCCCCTATATTTCCAGTGAAATTCCCGGACGGGTCATGGGCCAACAACCAGGTTTCGTCCACCTTTTCCTTCCTTGACGCGGCGGAAAACCCGGCGAAGGTGCTGCTGCAGCAGACCCGCCTCAACACGCGCACCCAAATCTTTGGAAACGCTTTCCTGAATTTCCATCTTACCAAAGACCTGGACTTTAAAACCCAGTTTGGCACGGACCTTCAAAACAACCAGGCGGACTACTACAGCCCCTCCGACCTGTTGAATATTTCGGCGAACCAGAAAGGGGTCGCGTCCATCAACAGCGAGCAATATGCCTACTGGCAACAGGAAAACTACCTGACCTACAAGAAGCGCTTTGGTGAACATCATATCAACGTGTTGCTCGGTGCCAGCTGGCAGGAGCGGATCGACGAACAATTGAATGGCAGCACACAGTACTTCTCCGATGACTTCTACCGCCAATACAACCTGGCCGCCGGCGCTCAGCCGAACCCTCCCGCCAGCAGCTATGACCGGTGGTCGATCAATTCGTACTTCGCCAGGGTCGGCTATAATTTCGCCGACAAATATTTGTTGACGCTGACAGAACGCGAGGATGGCTCGTCCCGCTTTGGCGCGAACAATAAATACGGTTCCTTCCCTTCCATAGGCGCCGGCTGGGTAGCCAGCAAGGAAAATTTCCTGTCGGGCGTTTCGGCGATCAACTTGTTGAAAATCCGCGGCTCCTACGGCGTCACGGGGAACACGGAAATCGGAAGTTATCAGTCGCTGGCGACCATCAGCAGCGGGACAACCCTTTTGGATGGAAACCGCGTCGCTTCGTCCAGTATCAACGGCTTGCCCAATCCGGACCTGAAATGGGAAAAGACGGCACAAACGGATGTCGGTCTTGAATTGCAGCTTTTTCACAGCCGTTTGTCCTTTGAAGGCGACTATTATTACAAAAAGACGACCAACCTGTTGTTGAACAAACCCGTTCCGAACAGCACCGGTTTCTCCGGCGTATTGTCGAATATCGGCAGCATGCAAAATGCGGGCGTTGACCTGATGGTGTCTGCCCGGATCGTCGACGGACGGGACTTCTCCTGGACCACGGCTTTCACGGCCAACTACAACAAGAACAAGGTGCTGAAACTGGGTAGCAATAACGAAGATATATTTCCCGGTCCGTATTGGGGCCCGGTCAGTGACGGTTTTACCATCCTTCGCGTTGGGCAGGCAGCCGGATCTTTCTACGGTTATCAGCGCATGGGCACCTACAGCACGGCTGATGTAGCGGCCGGACTGGCCCAGGACCCCAATTTCCCTTATAAAGCCGGTGAGGAAAAAGAATCCGCACAGAAGTCTATTCTTGGTCACGGATCGCCTGACTGGAACGGAAGTTTCGTGAATACGTTCCGGTATAAGAATTTTGACCTGATGGTCGATCTTCAGTTCTCCGAGGGCGCCAAGATTGCTCAAGCCTTCCTGTTCTCGTCGGAAGACCGGACCGGGTATAGCAATTCACTGGTCACCGTATTGAATGCCTGGACCCCTCAAAATCAGAATACGCCCATACAGCAATTGCGTTTTGCGCCGGACGCCGGTCAAAGCGCGGCGTTTGATAGCCACTGGGTGGCGGATGGCTCTTTCATTCGCGGTCGCAACATCGTGTTTGGGTACAACCTCACACAGAACGAATTAAGCCCGCTCCATGTTCGCCGGCTTCGTTTTTACGTCAGCGCGCAAAACCTTTTCCTGATCATGTCGAAGCAATACAAGGGCTATGATCCGCAAAGTGTTTCCTGGAATACCCCCGGCGCGCCACCCTTCGGCCAGAACATCGAATTTTATCAATATCCGAAAGCCAGGACGTTTACGTTCGGTCTGAACATGGGCCTTTAATTACCAATTTAACATCACTCAAATGAAAAAAATATCATTTTTTGCGTTGGGGATGGCTGCCCTGGTGTTCGCCTCCTGCAAGAAGTTTTTAGCGGAAAACCCAAAGAGTTCACAGCCGGTCGGTGACTACTATCAAACCATCGACCAGGTGCAGAGCGCTGTCAATTATCTATATAACCCAGCGACGGGGCCAAACAGTTTTTTTAGTATTGGGGGTCTTTACGACGGCAGCAACAGCTTTACGTTGGATAACCTGAGCGGTATGTCTAACAACGTCGTGGCCCAAAACCCGAGCGTTCGTTATTTCGCCTCGCTGACGCAAACAGCGGATAACGAGGACAACTACGTAGACGGCATCTGGTCTTCGTTCTATAGCAACATCGCGAGTGCCAATACGATTATTACGGCCGTCAGTGCAAGCACGTCGATCGACCAGACGAGCGCCGCGCCTTTGGTCGCGACGGCCAAATTTTTCCGGGCGATGGACTATTACTACCTGGTTCGTCTGTTTGGCGCTGTTCCGTTGATCCTAAAGCCCTATACAAGCCTGGATGGGATCTATGCACCGCGCACCTCCGTAGATTCGGTGTATCAGGCCATCGTTAAGGATTTAAACGACGCCTACACGAACGGGGGCTTGACAGACAAGCCCATGGGTCAAAATGGGAATCAAATATCGAAGGGTACCGTCGGAACGGTACTGGCCGAGGTGTACCTGACGATGGCAGGTAAACCGCTGGGCCAGGGTTCAACGGCCTACACCTCCGCTTTGCAGACGGCACAGTCGATCATCAACAGCAGCGGCGGTTATGCGCTCTTCGACAACTCCGGCGGAACGACGGCGTTCGACAAATTGCGGCTAACCGCTTATGACCAGGGCAGCGAGTATATGTATTTCGTCGAATACAACAGCTCCATCCAGCAAAGTGCTTACCCGGAGTATTCATTACCGAATACCTTCCCGCTCAGCGTGCCCAATTCGAACCTGCACGTGGCGTATACCCTGGTTACCCAGGCCTGGACGCCGACGACGACATTGTTGAGCATGTACGACAGTACGAACGATATCCGCCGGCATGAGAAGCAATTCTACAGCACGTCGTTTAACTACACGACTACCGGTGGAACCCCGGCTTCGATCACATACTCCTTCATGCCGTACCGCTGGTTCGATAGCCTGGCGATCTTCAGCACCGCGGCATCCGGGAAGTATACGAGCGTTTACCGTTTGGCCGATGTGTACCTGATCGCGGCGGAGGCTGCCAATGAATTGAACCAGGACCCCACCCCGTTTCTAACACCCATCCTGGCAAGGGCCTATGTTACGCCACCCGCTATTCCCGCTAATCAAGCCAGCCGTCGTAACTTTATCCTGGCGGAGCGGTTCAAGGAACTGGCCATGGAAGGCCACTTCTGGTTTGATATGCTTCGCACACAGTCTTATCCGGATGTCGATGCATCGCATAATGTAACCTTTTCGGCATTGGTCGGCCACTCCAACGGTCGTGGTCAAACGTACGCTAATACCGACCTTTTATTTCCTTTACCTCTAACGGAAATGCAGCGAAATCCTAATTTAGTTCCGCAAAACCCTGGATATTAATATGAAAAAAATAACGGCTTGCGTAGTGTTTTTGATGCTGACGGGTGTTTCATTTGCTCAAATCACGGTCAAGAGCGTGAAAGGGCTTCCCTTTCTTTCCCTGCGGGGAGAACGGAGCTTTCAAAGTATCGATCTTACTATGGACAATTTGGGAGACTCCGTCGAGGTAACGATTTTCGTCGATGGGGCGCCCCCCCTTACGGTTGGTGTCGGGCGAGGGAACCACGATATTGAAGCCTACGCGCCGGAGACGGCAAAAGCGAGGGAGGCCCGGTTCCGGGTATCGGTTGGTCAACAAACCCTTTATAAGGGCCAGGTCTCCCTCCAGCCCGTCCGGAAAATGACGGTGTATATTCTTCCGCACAGTCACAATGACATCGGCTATACCGAGATTCAGACGAACGTCGAACGGAAACAGATGAACAACCTGCTGACGGGCATCGACTACGCGGAAAAGACAAAGTCCTACCCGGCGGGTGCCCGCTTCGTGTGGAACCTGGAAGGGGTTTACGCGGCCGATTTGTTTCTGAACCGGATGAATGATCAGCAAAGAAAACGGTTTGT
Source organism: Dinghuibacter silviterrae (assembly GCF_004366355.1). Lineage (NCBI taxonomy): Bacteria > Pseudomonadati > Bacteroidota > Chitinophagia > Chitinophagales > Chitinophagaceae > Dinghuibacter > Dinghuibacter silviterrae. The sequence continues at coordinate 214,067 of NZ_SODV01000002.1, forward strand.
CGAGGCGGTTCATGATGGCGGCGTTGCCCTAAACGGGATGTATGTAAACACGCTCACGGGCATTTGCGGACCGGAGGAATTGCTCCAGTTGTTCCACCGCGGGACCGAGGTCGCGTCCCTGTGCGGGACCCCGGTCGATGCCGCCATGATCAGCGACGTACCTGGATATACCTGGGGGACCGTCACGGCCATGGCCCAGGCCGGGATCAAGTATTTCAGCGTCGCACCCAACTATTTTGACCGGATCGGGGACATCCTGGTGCAATGTGAGGATAAACCGTTCTATTGGATCGGCCCGAACGGCAAGGACAAAGTCCTGGTCTGGATCCCCTATCGCGGCTATGCCCTCTCCCATGGTATGCCCGAAGGCCTGACCAGGAAATTCGTCAGCCAGTATATCGCTGAGCTGGACCGGAAACAGTTTAAGTATGATATATCCTATATCCGGTGGAGCGGTCATGGCGACAATGCCACCCCTGACATGACCATTTGCGATTTTGTAAAGGATTGGAATACGACGTATACCTGGCCCAGGTTTATTATTTCGTCGACCAGCACGGCCTTCAAAGCGTTTGAGGACCGGTATGCCTCGGAGATCCCGCAAGAGAAGGGAGATTGGACCGGCTACTGGGAGGATGGCACCGGGTCCTCCGCTTTCGAGACGGCGGAAAACCGTGCGACCAGCGCCCGCATGAGCCAAGGGGAGGCACTATGGGTTATGAAAAACCTTTCGGGTTTTCCTTCGGATACGGATCGCGATGCCTGGAGAAATGTTATCCTCTATTCCGAGCATACCTGGGGCGCAGATGTCAGCGTGACAAGACCATTGAGCCAAAAGACGATGGAACAGTGGATTATTAAGAAGTCTTACGCCACGAATGCCGACAGTCTTTCCCGCCAATTGCTGTCGGATGCGTTAGACCAGGGATCGGTCGCGCCCGGGAACAGTGTCGATGTGTTCAACACGCATTCCTGGTCGACGTCGGGCGTAGTATTGGTCCCTCGTGAGCTGTCTTCCGCCGGTGACCTGGTGAAGGATGCGGCGGGGCAGGTGCTGACCTCCCAGCGGCTGTCCACCGGGGAGCTTGCGTTCATGGTTTCAGAAGTGCCGCCGTTTGCTTCCAGGCGGTATACGATTTCAGCGGGTTCATCTGCGCCGGATGCCACACCGGCTTTGAAGGTGAGCGACCATTCTCTCGAAAATGACCAGATCACCGTCGGTGTCGACCCTTCCACGGGTAATATTACAAGTTTGAAGAAAATGGGGGTATCTAACGAGTTCGTTGACAATGACTCAACAGGTGGACTAAATGAATACCTGTTCCTGCAGGGCAGTAACCTCGCGGACATACAACATAGCGGTGTGGCTAAGATTACCGTCAAAGAGCAAGGGCCGTTGGTGGTAGCGCTTCAGGTGGTGTCCGATGCACCGGGGGCGGCCAATTACGTACGGGAATACCGGTTGGTTAAAGGCGCTGACTTTGTAGCGATAAAAGATGTACTGGACAAACTCCCCGCCGAACTGGACCCCCATCCCGGAGACTATCCCTGGGCAAACCTCCACGGAAAAGAAAGCCTGAATGTCGGATTTCCCTTTCACGTCGACCAGGGCCAAATGCGGTTGGAAATCCCCATGGGCATTATGCAACCGGAAAAGGACCAAATCCCGGGTTCCTGCAAGAACTGGCTGGAGGTCGGCAACTGGGCCGACGTCTCCAACCAGGATCTGGGTGTCACCTGGGTCACGCTGGACGCGCCGCTGGTGGAAGTCGGGGGTATAACGGCGACCCTCCTGGGTGGTCAAAGTAACCCGAACGTATGGCGGAAACACATCGACCCCACGCAAAAGCTTTACTCCTGGGCGCTCAACAATCACTGGGAAACGAACTACAGGGCCTACCAGGATGGGATCATTACTTTCCGGTATATTCTCCGGCCTCACGGAGCGTTCGACGCCCTGTCGGCGTCTACTTTTGCCATAGATCAATCACAGCCGCTGATCGTTGCGGCGGCCTCCGGGGACGGGGTCTCCCAGCCTCGTTTGAGGCTTTCCAATCAGCGTGTTATTGTACTGTCTTTGCGGCCGAGCCTGGATGGGAAGGCGTGGATGGTTACGTTGTATAACCCTGGGGCCCGCGATGAGTCAACCGGTCTTTTGTGGAGTGGGGCCGTGGGGGCGGTGCATATAAGTAATACAGGGGAGGGGGTGTTGGCACCCGCAGGGGATCAGATATCTGTTGCGGGGCAGGGGGTTGTTACGGTGAGGGTAGAGAAGAGTTAGAAAAGCGAGGCCCGCTGCACTGGCGCGGCTGTTACTGCTCCGATATAAAAAAAGCCCGTCGCAAAGTGCGGCGGGCTTTGCTTTTGTTGACCTGGCTGTACATTTTTCGAACCGGCCTGCTATTGAAGGCTCTCATATATTGCATGCCTTAACTTGCAGACAATTAGCCTAATCGAAAATATCGAAGATTTGATTTAACTTTACAGTATGAGCGCTAAGTTACATAAAGACAGCATTTTAGCGACACTTTCGGCGAATAGGCCGATGTTGGCATCATATGGCGTCAGCCGTATCGGACTTTTTGGCTCTTATGTAAGGAATCAAGCCACTGCTCATAGTGATATAGATTTGCTGGTTGACATCCGAAAGGAGAAAAAGACCTTTTCTAATTTCTTATCATTAAATCGTTTTCTTGAGGACCTCTTTGATAAAAAAGTGGAACTGGTAACCACCCAATCTCTTAGCCCATACATTGGTCCGCACATTCTTAAAACGGTAGAATATGTCGCTGTCACAGACTGAGTTCCTTCGACATATTTTGGATGAATGTAATTACCTTTTGAAAGAATCCAGTCAATGCACCTTCGAAGAATTCCTGGCAAATGATCGTTTGACCAGAGCTGTTTGCCGCAGCCTTGAAATAATTGGTGAAGCCAGTAACAAAATTACCCCGGACTTCAAAGAGAAGTACTCTTTTGTTCCATGGCGCGATATGAGCGACATTCGTAACAAAATAATTCATCACTATTTCGGGGTGGATTACGATATCATATGGGACACCATCAATACGAACATTCCGCAGCTCAAAGAGGGCATTGAAGTCATATTTTCAAAGGAACAAGAATAAGCCAGATTGCGTATCATATAAAGTATATAAAAATAAAACCCGCCGTGATGGCGGGTTTTGAATTTTTGTTGCCCGACCTGGATTCGAACCAAGACAAACAGAACCAAAATCTGTCGTACTACCATTATACTATCGGGCAGTCCCTTGAGGGGATGCAAAGGTAGGGATCGGATACTTTCCAACCAACTTTTTAGGGATTTTCTTATCTTCCAGGCTTAAACGATAAAGCATTGGCGGTTAGCCATAAATGATTGCATATGGAAAGACGAAAATTTTTACGGCAATCGGCCCTGACGGCAACGGGGCTGGCATTGGGAGCTGATAGGGTTGGGGTGCTGGCGGGAACAAGCGGCGCAAGCGGGCTAACGGGCGCGGCGGGCGCGAGCGGAATGGCGGGCGTCGCCGGCGCTATGAGCCTGGCAGACTTCCCGGTCGTCCGGGTTGCGCAAGCCGACCGTAAATTCTCCAGCCCGGCCATCGAGGCTGCCATCACCCAGTTGCAAAGAGAAATGGGCAACAAGGAACTCGCCTGGCTCTTTGGAAACTGCTTCCCGAATACATTGGACACAACCGTGGACTTCTCGATGGCGGGCGGCACACCGGATACCTTTGTGATCACGGGGGATATCGATGCGATGTGGCAGCGGGACAGTACGGCGCAGGTTTGGCCGTATTTGCCGTTTGTGAAGGAGGACCCGCGGCTGGGACAGTTGGTGGAGGGGGTGATCCGGAGGCAGACGAGGAATATCCTGTTGGATCCGTATGCGAATGCTTTTTATAAGGACGATACGAAGGTGAGTGAGTGGAAAAAGACGGATATCACGGACATGAAGCCGGGGATCCATGAGCGGAAGTGGGAGATCGACTCGCTTTGTTATCCGATCCGGCTGGCCTATAATTATTGGAAAAGGACCGGGAGTAAGGCGCCGTTTGACCTGGCATGGAAGGAGGGGATAACAAATACATTGAGGACGTTTAAAACCCAGCAGCGGAAGAATGGGGAAGGGCCGTATAGCTTTCAACGGAATACGGCTTGGGCTACGGATGGCGTGCCGATGGGGGGCTATGGATACCCGGTGAACCCGGTGGGGCTGATCTGTTCGATGTTCCGGCCGAGTGATGATGCGACGATTTTTCCGTTCCTGGTGCCGTCGAATTTCTTTGCGGTGGTGAGTTTGAAGCAGGCGGCGGAAATGGTGCAGACGATTCATGGGGACGCGGCGCTGGCGCAGGGGTGTCTGTCGCTGGCCCGGGAAGTGGAGGCGGCCTTGGAGCATTACGCGGTGGTGAATGACCCGGTGATGGGGCGGGTGTATGCCTACGAGGTGAATGGGTTTGGAAGCTATAATTTGATGGACGACGCGAATGTGCCGTCTTTGCTGGGGATGCCTTACCTGGAGGCGGTCCCGAAGACGGACCCGATCTATATAAATACCCGGAAGCTGGTGTTGTCGCACCGGAATCCCTTCTTTTTTAAGGGGACGGCGGGAGAAGGCGTGGGCGGACCGCACTGTGGCCTGAATATGATCTGGCCGTTGGGGATCATCGTCCGGGCGTTGACGAGTTCGGATCCGGCGGAGATGGGGCATTGTCTGAACATGCTGCAAACGACACACGCGGGGACCGGGTTTATGCACGAATCCTTCTTCAAAGACGACGCGACGAACTTCACGCGGAAGTGGTTTGCGTGGGCGAATACGATCTTCGGGGAACTTATCCTGAAAGTGTATCATACGGATAAGGCGCTGCTGGCGTAGGGTCAACGGTGGGCCGCGCTGGGCGGCTCAGCCGCGAGGGCGCAACAGCGCCCTACACCGCCATAATATACACCGTATACTTATAACTATGCAGTGCCCTGTCCACGCGGACGCCGGATACGGTCACGTCTAGCCGCAAGTCGGTCTTCAAAGACGAAAAGTCCTGTTGAAAAGTCCACCCGAGGGTGTTATCGCCGTAGCCCCTGTCGGTAAGAGAAAGGGTCACGGGATACGCAAAACCAGTGCTGTCGGAAACGGTAACGGAGGCGGAAGAGAAGTCCGCGGCCGACACCGAAAAAGACCAGACGGAGTAGACGAGGGGCGCCGGTATGTAGCCACTCCCGGGATAAGCTGTAAACGTATTGGAGGGCCGGGCCCCGAACCCGCCGATGACCCAAAGGGCGTTGGTGAAATCGGTATCCCCGGTGCCGACCTCAGCGAGGGCGGGGTAGAGGGCCCAGCGGCGGTGGCCGAGGGTGGTGACACCGGGATCGGAAATATACAGATCGATGGCGTCGGGGCCGGAAACACCGAGGGTGAGGTTGGAATTGGCAGCGGCGAGCTGGCCGTCCAACGTAAAGCATTTCCAGGTGAGGGGGGGATAGTGGTCGAGCGCGTCGTTGTCTTTCATCATGAGCGCGGCTTGCTGGGCCTTTAAAGTATAGTCACGGTTGAGGGTGACCGGTGGCAGCGAACAAAGCCGCCGGAAGTAGTTGAGGCGTTGGAGCTCACGAGCTTTAACAGAGTCGGGGGTGTCGCCTTGGTCGCAGTCGGAGCTATGGCCAGTCCAACCGACGGAAGCCACAGCGGAGCCGAGGTAATTAGTACGATAGTCGGTCATAGCGGCGCTGCGACCTGCGGAGTCGGAGGCAAAGGCGACCACGAACGAGGAAGGGGAGGCTGGGGTGGAGCCCGCTTCCTTTGTACAACCGTAGACACCGGCAATGCATAACCCTGCCATTGCCGGCCACACGGCCGGGAATAAGGTCCTCATAAGAGGGATAAGGTTTAATGGTTAATGGCTCTGCAGGTTACGGATACAACGCAGGGTTATGCGCGCGGGCCGGGTTAAGATTGCGGGCTGAGAGCGGGTGATTGCGGGTATAAGGTTTTCTATTCGGCTTTTACAAGAAAATACTTGGTCTTTCCCTTTTGCACAAGCAAGTAGCGATCGTGTAACAGTGAGCTGAGGGTCAAAGTGTTGTCGGTTCCTTCGACTTTGGCTTTATTGATGCTGACGCCACCGCCCTGCACCATTTTCCGGGCTTCACCTTTGCTTGGAAATATTCCGGTTTCAGCGAGGAAGGATACTATATCCACGCCTTCTTGAAGGCGGTTCCCCGGGTAAGACACTGTCGGCACACCCTCCAGGATTTCCAATAATTGCGTTTCGGTAAGCTCGTTTAATAATCCAATGGTATCGTTTGCAAAGAGGAGTTCAGAGGCCCTTACTGCAAATTCGTACGCTTCTTGCCCGTGAACGAAGGTGGTCACCTCCTTGCCTAAACGTTTTTGCAATTTACGTAATCCAGGTTCGTTTTGGTTTTCGGACAACAATTCATTAACATTTTCTTGGGAAAGAAAAGTAAATATCCTTATCCATTTGGTGGCGTCCTCGTCGGATGCATTGAGCCAGAATTGGTAGAATTGGTAGGGGGAGGTCTTTTTGGGGTCGAGCCAGACGTTGCCCTTTTCGGTTTTGCCGAACTTTCCACCGTCTGCCTTTGTCATGAGGGGGCAGGTGAAGGCAAAGGCCTCGCCCCCGCCCATCCGGCGGATGATCTCGGTGCCTGTGGTGATATTCCCCCACTGATCGCTGCCGCCCATCTGGATCTTGCAGTTTTTGTGGGCGTTGAGCCAGTAGTAGTCGTATCCCTGGATGAGTTGGTAAGTGAATTCGGTAAAGCTGATGCCGCTGTCGGAGTCTAAGCGCTTACGGACGCTGTCCTTGGACATCATATAGTTGACGGAGATGTGTTTGCCGATGTCGCGGATGAACTGCAAAAAGCCCATGTCTTTGAACCAGTCGTAGTTGTTTACGACCTCGGCGGCGTTGGGCAGGGAAGGGTCGAAATCCAGGAATTGTTCGAGCTGTGCCCGGATGCCGCTCAAATTGTGTAGTAGGGTGGCTTCATCGAGGAGCTTGCGTTCCTCGGATTTAAAGGAGGGGTCGCCGATCATGCCGGTGGCGCCGCCGACGAGGGCGATGGGCTTGTGCCCGGAGCGTTGGAGGTGGACCAGGAGCAGGATAGGGACGAGACTTCCGATATGCAGGGAATCGGCGGTAGGGTCGAAACCGATATAGGCACTGGTCATTTCCTTCGTTAACTGTTCTTCCGTACCGGGTGTGATGTCCTGGATCATACCCCTCCATTGTAGCTCTTGTATGAGATTTTTCGGCATGGGGGCAAAAGTAAAATATTTTGTATATTTATGACCTATATCCAATATTCTGTGAACACGATCACTAGACTGTTTCTGCTTTCCTTTGCCTCCTTTTGCCTGGCCCTGCGTGGCAGGGCACAATTTGTCACCTATTCCAACGATTTTTTAAACATTGGCGCCGGCGCGGCGGGTTTGGCCATGGGCGGGGCCCAGGTGTCTTCCGTAAAGGATGCCACGGCGGGGTATTATAACCCGGCGGGGCTGATGGGCGTGAAAGATAAACCGGACTTTGCGTTGATGCACGCGGAGTATTTCGCGGGTATCGGCAAATATGACTACGCGAGTGCGGCCTTTCCGATCAACGACGGCAAAAGGGTGTTGGGGTTGTCCTTACTGCGGTTTGCGGTGGACGACATCCCGAATACGCTGTATCTGGTGAACCCGCAGGACGGATCGATCGACTATAACAACATTCAGACTTTTTCCTCGGCGGACTACGCCTTTTTGCTGTCGCTGGCCCAAAAAATCCGGGAGACGGAAAACGGGCGCTGGAGCGTCGGTTTTAATACAAAAATCATTTACCGGGACGTGGGTTCCTTTGCGCACGCCTGGGGTTTTGGTTTTGACGGCGGGCTGCAGTATTTGGGGAAAAAAGGGTCTTTTGGGGTGGTCGTCAAGGATATGACAACGACGTTTAACGCCTGGAGCTTCTCGTTCACGGATGAGGAGAAACAGGCCTTGTACCTTACGGAAAACGACATCCCGGTGAAGTCGACGGAATTGACGGCGCCCCAACTTATTGTGGGGGGCTCGTATTTGTTTCACCTGGGCTCCAGGGTGACCCTGAGACCGGCGATTGACCTGGACGTGACGTTTGACGGAATGCGCAACACGATCATCAGCTCGAACCCGGTGAGCGTCGATCCGCACGTGGGGCTGGAGGCCGGTTACAAGGATTTTATTTTTCTGAGGGCGGGCGTGAACAATTTCCAGCGGGCGCTCGCGGATGGGGATACGCTGGACCAGAAAAGGGTATGGATTTATCAGCCCAGCATAGGGGCGGGGTTCAAGATCAAGTTCGTGACGATCGACTATGCGTTTACCAACCTTGCGAATCAATCTGATCCGTTGTATACGAATATCTTTTCATTGAAGTTCGACCTGGGCCCGTTGCCCAGGAAGTAGAAACCCTATTGATCCGTCTTATGAACCGTACTGGCTTCAGGCTGCTTCTGACCGTCCTTCTCATGGCCTTTTGTGGCTATGCAGGGGCGCAGGCCTATAACAACGAATGGATTGATTTTTCCAAGACCTATTACAAATTCAAGGTAGGCTCCGACGGAGTGTACCGCATCAGTCAGTCGGTGCTTACCGCGGCCGGGCTGGGGACGGCGGACGCGTCGACTTTCCAGCTGTGGCGTAACGGTGTACAGGTGCCGATCTATACCACTTCGCCTTCGGGGATTCTCCCGGCGAACGGCTATATCGAATTTTACGGCAGGATCAACGACGGCAAACCGGACAATCCATTGTACCTGCAGCCTACGTTCCAGACGTGCGATCACTGGAGCCTGGAAACGGACACGGCGGTGTATTTCCTGACGGTCAATCCCGGGGGCGGCAACCTCCGGGTCAGCGACGTGCCGAACACGGTAGCAACCAACCACCTGGCGCCGGAGCCTTACTATATGTGCCGCACCGGCAACTATTTCAAGGCCTGGGACAACGGCGTCTACCTGACGGTCGACGGCAGCTATATCATCTCCTCTTCCTATGATGCCGGTGAGGGGTACATCGATGGAAACGGATACTTTGTCGGCAGCCCTTTCAGCAACACCTTTTCTGGTCTAAATGTGTACGCGGCGGGTCCGCCGTCGACGGTAAGGATCGGGTTGGCCAACCTCTCCTTTGAAAACCGGACGATGGAATTGGCGTACAATACGGGGGGCGCCAGCCATGTATTGAAGGACACGGCGATCAGCCAGACACAGGGGTTCAAGATTTCCGGAACCGTACCCACGAGCCAACTGGCTGCCGGAACGGTGGGCGTGACGATGACGGACGTCAACGGGGACGGGAACGACGAGTTTACGGTGGGGTTCACCGAGGTGACCTATCCGAGCCCGTTTTCGTTCGGGGGCGGCAACCATGCTTTTTTCACCTTTCCCGCCAGCGATACGGGAAATTATTTGCAGGTAACTTCTTTCACTTATGGGGCCGTGGCACCCGTGCTCCTGGACCTGACCAACGGGCTGCGCATCACCGGTGATCTAACGGTTCCGGGTATGGTACAGTTTGTGTTGCCGGCGTCGATGACGAACCGGGAACTGGCGCTGATCAGCGAGGACCCCGGTACCATCCAGCAAGTGACGTCGCTTCAGACCAAACAATTCACCAATTTTGCCCTGGCGGCGAACCAGGGGGATTTTCTGGTCATCAGCAATCCCCTTTTGTACAACGACGGCAGCGGGAACAACAACGTGGAGGCCTATCGCAGTTACCGGGCGTCGGCTGCAGGGGGCGGGTACAATGCCAAGACCATCGACATTGGGGAATTGGTGGACCAGTTTGCCTTTGGGATCAAAATGCATCCCTTGTCCATAAAGAACTTTCTGAGGTACGCCCGGAACGTTTTTACGGCAAAGCCCAAGTTTGCCTTTTTGATCGGGAAGGCCGTTGCATATCCATACGTTAAGTCGTGGGAAAATATCCCCACGATCTATAAGCTGGCCCTCCTGCCTACGTTTGGCAACCCCCCCTCGGACATGTTGCTGGCGAACGACGGAAACCAGTTCGGTGGGAATGCGACCCCGCTGGGCCGGTTGAGCGTGGTCAACGGGGCCGAGATCGCGCCCTATCTCCAAAAGGTCAAGGAATACGAGCTGTTGCAAAACAACTATACCGGGACGATCGCCGGCGAAGCCTGGAAAAAGAACGTCATCCATGTCGTAGGGGCGGATGCCCTCGCGGGGGATATTATCCAGTTGGACCTGCAAAAATACCAGGGCATCATTTCCGATACGGCTTACGGGGGGCTTGTGTATACTTTCCGGAAAACCAGCACGACCAACGTACAGGACCTTTCGAACCAGCAGATCACCGATCTTTTCTCTTCCGGGGTAGGGTTGGTCAACTATTTCGGACACTCTTCCTCGAATATCCTGGGGTATAACCTCGGGGATCCGACCCAGTTTAATATGAAGGGCAAATACCCTTTTTTCCTTGCCAACGGTTGTGACGCCGGGGACATGTACGAACCGGATAGCGCGCGGTTGACATCCAACGGCTTAACGGTCACGGAAAAATTCGTCCTGGCGTCCGAAAACGGCGCCATCGGGTATATGGGTTCTTCATCCATTGGGATCGTCAGCTACCTGGACGTATACAATACACAACTGTATAACGACCTTTCGATCCTGTATTACGGGGCGCCTTCCGGCATCCAGATGATGCACACGACGCAGACGCTGGGGAACACGCCTTCTTTTGCCAGCGATTTTTATGGGCGTTGCTGTATGGAGCAATTGTCGCTAAACGGAGACCCGGCCATTACTTTTTATCACAACCCCAAACCGGACTACGCGATCGAGGCCCCAGAGGTCGTGATCAATCCTTCCATCATTTCGGTCGCGGACAACCAGTTTACGGCCCAGATTTATTATTACAACCTCGGCATGGCCACGAGCGATTCCATCCTGGTGACGGTCAAGTGGCAACTGCCGGATGGAACGGTGACCACCTTATACAGCCAGAAAAGGTTGGCGCCGCCCCTGGAAGACTCCATCGCCCTGACCATCCCGATCAACCCGACCAAGGACAAAGGGAACAACAGCCTGACCGTCGACCTGAATGCCGACGGCAAGGTGAGCGAGCTGTCGATGGCCAACAATGTGGTGACCAAATCCTTTTTTATCTACGACCAGGATGTAACCCCGGTTTATCCCGCGGCTTATTCCATCGTCGGGAAATCCCCGATCGTCTTTTATGCGTCATCCGCGGACCCGCTGGACTCCGTCCGGAATTATATCTACGAAATAGATACCACCGCTCTTTTCAACTCGCCGGGTATGGTGAAGCTCCAGGCGGCTTCCAAGGGTGGGGTATTGTCCTTCACGCCCTCGCTCTCTTATAAAGACAGCACAGTCTATTATTGGCGGGTGGCCATCCTTCCCGCCAATGGCGCCCAGGCCAACTGGTCGTTGTCTTCCTTTATGTATGTGAACGGAAGCACGCCGGGTTGGAACCAGTCGCACTACTACCAATGGCAAAATGATACCTATAACCTGGAGGGACTCGATTCCGACCGGGTATTCAGTTTCCCGCAGACCCCCCACACCCTCCAGGTCATGACGCAGATTTATCCTTATGGCGGGGACCAGGCCGATGCCGCCCTCCTGGATGGGTACGACGTCAGCTCCTCCGGTTGCGGAGGCACCTTGGGGTCGCTCTCGTTTTTGCTCATCAACCAGTCGCACAACCTGGTGTTGTACGACACCATCAATCCCACTACAGGCGTGGCAAAGTATGGGAGCTCGCCCAATTGCAGCGCGCTGCCTTATGGATTTAGCTTCCCGGTGTTGACAACGGCCAACCGGAAAGCCGCCATGAGTTTCTTCGACAGCATACCCGGGGGGACGATCTTCGCCATGTGGGCCTGGATGTGGTCTACGGACACCACCCAGTTTATCGGCGCCTGGAAATCGGATACATCGGTCTTCGGGTCGGGCGTTTCGTTGTACAATACCTTTAAGAACATGGGTTTTAACACCATCGACTCCTTCAATCGCCTGGTGCCCATCCTCTATATCGCCCGGAAAGAAATGAACGGCACCTATACGATCTTCTATCAAAAGGTAGGGACCAATGTCGGCGACCAGCTCACCGGTTCGATGAACTTCAACTCAACCCTCCAGCAGGGATCGATCACCAGTACCGTTGTAGGGCCGGCCAAAACCTGGCAGGAAATCCAATGGAACGGCTCCTGGGACAACCCGGCGGACAGCCTCCAGGTCCAGGTATACGGCATCAAAAAGGACTCGACGCAAACCCTTTTGTATACGAGTAATTCCCTGCTCAAGGATACCAGCCTCAGCTTTATCTCCGCGGCGACCTATCCGGAATTGCAGATCAAGATGACCAGCAAGGACTCCGTCCTGCAGACGCCCTACCAGCTCAAACGCCTGATGATACACTATCAGGACGCACCCGAGGGCGCCATCGCCCCCAACCATTATTTTACCTGTCCCGATACACTACAGGACGGGCAGCCCCTTGACTTCGGGGTGGCTTTCCAGAACATCAGCGACGCGGCCTTCGACAGCATCCAGGTGCAGTTGACCATTACCGACAACCAGAATATAACGCATACCATTCCCTTGTCCAAGACCAAACCGCTCGCGGTGGGAGACTCGGTACACCTGCTCGATACGATCGCGTCCCAGAATTATATCGGGAAAAATACGCTCTACGTCAATTTCAACCCGAACTACGCCCAACCGGAACAATACCTGACGAATAACTTTTTGTACAAGACATTTTACGTCAAGCCCAATAACTACATGCCTACGATGGACGTGACCTTTGACGGGGTGCACATCCTGAACCAGGACATCGTATCGGCCCGGCCCCAGATCACGGTTAAGCTCCAGGACAACAGCAAGTACCTGGCGCTCTCGGATTCCACCGACATCACTGTGTCGGTGCTTTTCCCCGACGGGACGACACACCTTTATAAAACGGGGACGGACAGCGCGCAGTTTATCCCCGCCAACCTTTCCACGGGCAAGAACATCGCCATGGTCATCCTGCATCCTTCTTTTATAGAGGACGGCAGCTACACACTGACGGTCAGCGGGCAGGACCAGAGCGGCAACACGGCGGGACGGCTGAGCTATAGCGTGAACTTCCGCGTCATCAACACGCCGATGATCTCCAATGTCTTTAACTATCCCAACCCCTTCACCACGTCCACGGCCTTTGTCTTTACGATCACCGGGTCCGAGGTGCCCCAGGAGTTGAGGATCGAGATCCTGTCCATCACCGGCAAGATCGTGCGCGAGATCACCGAGGCAGAGCTAGGCCCGTTGCACATCGGCCGCAACATCACGCAATTCAAATGGAACGGCACCGATCAGTACGGCAACAAGGTTGGCAACGGCGTCTACCTCTACAGGGTCATCACGAACCTGAATGGGAAGAAGCTTGGGAAGTTTACCGATCAGGGGGATAATACGAATCAGTACTTCAAGTCGGGGTATGGAAAAATGTACCTCATGCGATAGGCACACGCTGCGCGGCCGAGGCTACGTGTGGCGGCCCCGCAGCCGCGGCTGTCGCCGCAGGCGGCGTGCGCCTGTGGGGGGCCGGCGGCTGTGCCGCGGGCTCCGTATAAAGAGGGAGCCCCTCCGTGGCCCGCAAAAGTTTTTCTACGTGTAACGCGGGAGCGCGAAGCGCGCGCCCATACAGGGTTGCAGGCTACGCCCTACTTTTACTCAAATAAGTAAAACGTATGGAAACGATAGCGTGGGTGCCGGTCCTTTTTGTGGACGCGGCCCTGTGGACGAGGGCGGTAAAGGTATTCCGGCGGAGAAAGACGGCTAGGCCCTCGCGGCAAGTAGGTGTACTTCGGCCTGGCGCTGGACGTATTTTCCGATCATATCGAACTCGATGTTAACCGTGTCGCCGGGGCGGAGCGTTTGCATCGTCGTGTGGGTATAGGTGTAGGGGATGATCGCCACGCTAAAGGCGTCCAGGGCGACGTCGAAAATGGTGAGGCTGATCCCGTTGAGGCTGATGGAGCCCTTCTCGATCACCAGGGGCGCAAAGGAGGGGGGAAAAGAAATGCGGTATTCCCAGCTGCCGTGCAGGTCTTTCACACCGGTACAGGTACCGGTCGTGTCCACATGACCTTGCACAATATGCCCATCCAGGCGGCCGCCCTGTTGCATACACCGCTCCAGGTTGACCAGAGTCCCTTCTTTCCAGGAGCCGAGGTTTGTTTTGTCCAGGGTTTCCTGGATGGCGGTGACTCGGTGGAGGTCTCCTTTCACTTCCTCGACGGTCAGACAGGCGCCGCTGTGAGAAACGCTCTGGTCGACTTTGAAGCCGGAGGACAGGGGAGAGGAGACCCAAAAGGTTTTATTGGTGCCTGATATGCTGACGGAGTGGATTTTACCAAGGGATTCGATGATGCCGGTGAACATAGGACACAAATTTCGGGAAAACCTGCCGGAAATTTGACGATAAGCTTTATCTTTGCAGTCCCAAAAAGGATTATTGAATTATGCTTATTATTGATTCCAAAGATTGCGAAAACATCGACAAAGCCCTCAAGAAGTACAAAAAGAAATTCGAGAAGGCCAAAATCCTGTTGCAATTGCGTGAACGCCAGTCGTTTACCAAGCCGTCCGTACGGCGCAGGACCGAGGTGTTGAAGGCAGTCTACCGCCAGCAGCTGGCCAACGGCGAGATCGAAAAATAGGAACGGGCGACCGTCCTCGATAGGGCGCGGGACCGCATGGTCGACGCGCCCATAAGTGTATTGATAGCGATAAAGTTCTAACTTTGTAGCTATCAATATTTTTATGCCCGCAAACGCCGATCTTCCCCCCCATATAGCCGAATTCCTGGCCTACCTCCAGTGGGAGAAGCGGTATTCCCCTCATACGATCCTTTCTTATCAAAACGACCTGTCGGCTTGTTTTACCTACCTCCAAACGGAGTATTCGGTAGGTGGCCCCGGGGACGTAGAATCGGGTTTTGTCCGGAGCTGGCTGGCATCCATGAAGGAAGAGGGGCTGACCTCCAGGACCTTGCATCGGAAGATATCGGCCCTGAAGTCTTATTTCAAGTTTTACCTGCGCAAGGGGGTTATCCAACGTAACCCCATGGCAGTCATCGTTTCCCCAAAAATGAACCGGCGACTGCCCGGATTTGTGGGGGAAAAAGACATACAGGCCCTTCGCGCAGTCGAGTTTCCGCCCGGCCTGGAAGGGGAAACCCACCGGCTGATCCTGGCGCTTTTTTACCTGACCGGCATGCGGTTGTCGGAGCTGGTGCAATTGAAAGAAAGCCAGGTCGATGTTTCAAAATCCCTGGTGAAGGTTCTGGGGAAGGGGAACAAGGAACGCGTCATCCCGCTGGACCGGGTCTGGATGGACCGTCTTCAGGCCTATAAGGAATGGAAAGTGCGGGAGCTGGAAACGCCCGACCGTACCCATCTGTTGGTAAGCCCTAAGGGCAAGCCGCTGTATCCCAAATACGTATATAGAGTAGTAAAACATTATCTGGCCTTGGTGACCACGACGGATAAAAAGAGTCCGCACGTATTGAGGCATACTTTTGCCACCCATCTTTTGGAACACGGCGCCGACCTGAATGCGGTCAAAGAATTGTTGGGACATTCGAGCCTTGCAGCTACCCAGGTCTACACCCACAACTCCATTGAGAAACTGAAGGAGACCTTTTCCAGGGCACACCCAAAAGCCTAGCCTGGGCTACACTTCCGGCAAAAATCATTCACAAGATTTTCACGTTATTTTTTGGCTAAATTGTCCGAAGGCTTTACCTTAATAGACGCCTTTAAATGTCTTTAGACGCCGAAGTTCTTTATTTATTATTCACTTTAAAATTGCAGTTGTTATGAACGTAAACATTCAAACGGTTCGGTTTGATGCAGACAGCAAATTGTTGGATCATGTGAGCAAAAAAGTGAGGAAACTGGACAATTTCCACGACCGGATTACCGCGGTTGAAGTGTTCCTGAAGCTGGACAACGTAGTGCACCAGATTAAGGACAAAATAGCGGAGATCAGAGTTCTCGTTCCACGACACGAATTTTTTGTAAAGCAATCCTCCAAGTCCTTCGAAGCTTCTTTCGATAGCGCCCTGGAGTCACTCATAACCCAAATAAAGCGACAAAAAGAAAAGACAAAAATGATGGTGCCCCTGGTGGTCCCGACCAACGAGTAGGAACCCGGTAGATTTATCAGTCCGGCAATGTGTATTTTCCCTCTGGAAAACCCATTGCCGGATTTTTTTTCGTAAAATTTTGGGTTTAAAAGTTTTCCCTTACCTTTGCCATCCCGAAATTGGCTAGGCTCAGTCTCCAGGTTCGTCAAGTTCTTTACAGCATTGCGTTACAGCCGTATATAAAAGTTCGGGAAAAAACGCGGGTCAGGCCACTTTAGCTCAGCTGGTAGAGCAACTGATTTGTAATCAGTAGGTCGTTGGTTCGATCCCGACAAGTGGCTCAGGTAAAGCATTACACTCGGAAAAAAAGAAGCGTAGCAACGGCTACATTTGACATATTGTTTAACCGGATTACCGGGCAGGTTCCAGAGCGGCCAAATGGGGCGGACTGTAAATCCGCTGTCTTTCGACTTCAGAGGTTCGAATCCTCTCCTGCCCACCAACATGGACGATGCGTAAGCGTCGTCGCCCTCCCGCGGAAGTAGCTCAATTGGTAGAGCGATAGCCTTCCAAGCTATAGGTTGCGGGTTCGACCCTCGTCTTCCGCTCCAAAGAATTGATTTGTAAGCCGTTGTAGCTCAGTGGTAGAGCACTTCCTTGGTAAGGAAGAGGTCAAGAGTTCAATTCTCTTTAACGGCTCTGAGAAAGGAAATAAGTGAAACTGCAAACCCCGTGGTAACCCATGGGGCAAACAAATTTAAACCACAACTTAAAAAACGATAAAAATGTCTAAAGAGACCTTTAAGAGGGAGAAACCCCACGTCAACGTAGGTACCATCGGTCACGTTGACCACGGTAAAACTACATTGACGGCCGCCATCACGTCGATCCTGGCGAAGAAAGGCTGGGCAGAAGCAAAAAAGTATGATGAAATCGATGCGGCGCCCGAGGAAAAAGAGCGTGGTATCACCATCAATACTGCACACGTCGAGTATCAGACGAACAATCGTCACTATGCGCACGTTGACTGCCCCGGTCACGCTGACTATGTGAAGAACATGATCACCGGTGCCGCCCAGATGGATGGCGCCATCCTAGTTGTGGCTGCAACCGATGGTCCCATGCCCCAGACGAAGGAGCACATCCTCCTGGCCCGCCAGGTAGGTGTACCCCGTATCGTGGTCTTCATGAACAAAGTTGACCTGGTTGACGACCCCGAGCTGCTCGAACTCGTTGAAATGGAAATCCGCGAACTGTTGAGCTCTTACGGCTTCGACGGTGACAATACGCCCATCATCCAGGGTTCCGCAACCGGCGCACTGGCTGGTGATGCAAAATGGGTAAAAGCTGTCGAAGAGCTGATGGATGCTGTTGACACCTACATTCCCCTGCCTCCCCGCCCGATCGATCAACCCTTCCTCATGTCCGTGGAAGACGTGTTCTCGATCACTGGCCGTGGTACCGTTGCTACCGGTCGTATCGAACGCGGTATCATCAAGGTAGGTGAGCCTGTTGAAATCGTTGGTCTGATCCCCGAGCCCCTGACGTCCACCGTAACCGGTGTTGAAATGTTCAAGAAGCTCCTCGACGAAGGCCAGGCCGGTGACAACGCAGGTCTGCTCCTCCGCGGTATTGAAAAGAAAGACATCCGTCGCGGGATGGTTATCGTTAAACCGAAGTCCATCACTCCCCACACCGAGTTCAAGGCGGAAGTTTACGTACTGAGCAAAGAAGAAGGTGGCCGTCACACGCCCTTCTTCAACAAGTATCGTCCTCAGTTCTATTTCCGTACCACGGACGTTACCGGTGAAGTGGAACTGAACGCCGGCACCGAAATGATCATGCCTGGTGACAATACCTCGCTGACCGTTCGGCTGATCGCCCCCATCGCCATGGAAAAAGGTCTGAAATTCGCTATCCGCGAAGGTGGCCGTACCGTAGGCGCTGGTCAGGTAACCGAGATCCTGAAATAGTTGGCTTTATACATCCAATAGTCATTAGTCCCGAAGTTTTTGTAACTTCGTCGACCGATGACTATTGGTCTCTTACGGGCTTAGTTCAATGGTAGAATAGAGGTCTCCAAAACCTTTGATCGTGGTTCGAATCCGCGAGCCCGTGCTGCAAGATTCAGAGAATGAATAAGATAGCAACATATTTTAAAGACTCGTACCGGGAATTGGTCGAGAAGGTCACCTGGCCAACCTGGTCTCAGCTCCAGCAGTCCACGACGATCGTCCTGGGCGCCACGGCTTTGATCACCTTCCTGGTGTGGGTCATGGATGCCGCCATATCCCGGATATTACAAGCCTTTTACTCAATCATTTAGTGATGGAAGAAGCTGTAAACCAGGAAGTAAAAGAAAAAGAAACCAAGTGGTACGTCCTCCGTGTCGTGAGTGGAAAGGAGCGTAAGGTAAAGGAGTACCTGGATAAGGAAATTTCCCGGAGCGGTTGGAGTGACCTGATCAAACAGGTGTTCCTGCCTATGGAGAAGGTATATAAGGTACAGAATGGAAAGAAGGTGATGCGCGAACGGAACTTCTACCCCGGTTATGTGATGATCGAGGTGGTGGAAGGGAAGATGAACGACGACATTCGCGACGCCATCAAAAATACCACGAACGTTATCCATTTCCTCGGCAAGGAGGATCCTATCGCCCTTCGCAAAGCCGAGGTGAACAAGATGCTGGGTAAGGTCGATGAAATGTCCGACCTCGGCGTCACCATGAGCGAACCCTTTATCGTGGGCGAGACCATCAAGATCATCGACGGTCCGTTCAACGACTTCAACGGGGTGATCGAAGAAGTCAACGACGAAAAGAAGAAACTGAAAGTCGCGGTGAAAGTCTTTGGACGCGCTACGCCTGTCGAACTGAATTACATGCAAGTAGAAAAGCTCGCGTAAGCGCGCGTGGCTTGGGTATATGAGTAAAGGGAGCCGGTTGGCTCCCTTTTTTATTTTCCTATCCATCAGACCTAGTGCCTCGACTCCGCACCGCAATTCCGCGCCGTGACTCTGTGCCCATCGGCGCGCGCCGCCTGGGGAGGGTAGGTAGGTTTTTTCCCACTTTTGCGTGGGATTTAAACTGGCTTGCACCCAAATATTTCACGCAAAAGTGGGAAAAAACCTACCTACCCTCCCCAGGCGGCACAGGCCTAAGGGGGAGAACGGTGGGAGCCAAGTGCTGACCGGGTTGGTTTAGGACGGGAGCTTCGTGACGATCTGTTTCGAGGTGCCGAGCCCATCGATGCCGAGTTCGACGACGTCACCCTCGCGGAGGTAGATCGCGGGTTTGAAGCCGAGGCCTACGCCGGCGGGGGTGCCGGTGGAGATGATGTCACCGGGGAGCAGGGTCATGAACTGGCTGACGTAGGAGACCAGGAAGGGGACGGGGAAGATCATGTTCGAGGTGTTGCCGTCCTGGAAGGTCTTGCCGTTGACGGTGAGCCAGAGGCGCAGGCTTTTGATGTCGGGCATGCTGTCGGGGGTGGAGAGCCAGGGTCCGAGGGGGGCGAAGGTGTCGCAGCTTTTGCCTTTGACCCATTGACCACCGCGTTCGATCTGGAAGGCGCGTTCGCTGTAGTCGTTGTGGAGCGCGAAGCCGGCGACGTAGGAGAGGGCGTCGTCCTCGGATACGTAGGTGGCGCGCTTGCCGATGACGACGGCGAGTTCGACTTCCCAGTCTAGTTTTTCGCTGCCGCGGGGGATGTGGACGGGGTCGTTGGGGCCGACGAGGGCGGTGGTGGATTTAAAGAACAGGATGGGTTCTTTGGGGATCTCGGCGTTTGTCTCGCGGGCGTGGTCGACATAATTGAGACCGATGCATACGATTTTGGAGGGACGGGTGATGGGCGCGCCCCAGCGTTCGGCGGCGGGGACTTCCGGCAGGGTGGGGTTTGTGTCCAGCCAGGCGCGGAGGCGGTTGATGCCGTCGGTGGCAAAAAAGGTCTCCGTATAGTCTTCACCGAAAGCTGCGGTGGAAAAGCGTTTGCCGTCTTTATGGATACCGGGTTGTTCTGCCCCGGGGGCGCCAAATCGTATCAGTTGCATGATGTCTAGTTGTTGAGTTTGATAAAACCTCCGTCGATGGGGTAGTCGCAGCCGGTGATGAAGCCGGCTTCGTCGGAGCATAGGTAAAGTGCGAGGGCGCCGATTTCGGCGGGTTTGGCCATGCGGCCGATGGGTTGTGTTTTGGACAGCTTGTCGAACATCTCGGCTTCCCTGCCGGGATAATTTTTGGCGATAAAGCCATCCACGAAGGGGGTATGGACGCGGGCGGGGGAAACGCAGTTGCAGCGGATGCCCTGGCCGATATAGTCCTTGGCAACGGACAAGGTCATGGTGAGGACCGCGCCCTTGCTCATGGAATAGGCAAAACGATCGGGGATGCCTACCGTCGACGCGATGGAGGCGATATTGAGGATGACGCCGTTCTTACGGGCGGTCATGGGGCCGATCACGGCCCGCATCATGTTGTACACGCCTTTGACATTGACGGCGAAAACCTTGTCGAAGTCTTCTTCGGTGGTGGTGTCGAGCTTGCCGACGTGGGCGATGCCGGCGGCGTTGACGAGGATGTCGATCGCACCGGACCGTTCCAGGATCTTGGACGTGATGCCGGCTACGGCTTCCTGGCTGACGACATTGCAGGGATAGGCAAATGAGCGTTCGGCTGGAAGGTCGCTGAGCGTTTGCTGGAGGGCATCGGGATTCAGGTCGACGAGATGGACGGTGGCCCTGGCTTGCGAAAAGGTCTGGGCAATGGCTTTGCCTATGCCGCTGCCCGCCCCGGTAATGACGGCGGATTTTTGCTGAAGAGAAAACATATTACGCGTAAATAAGGGGCATGAAGATAGGTCAGAAAATCCTTAATTCGGTGTCCAGGATGACCGGTTTTATATCTGTTATTGTCTTTCGCTTCTCGACTATATCCAGGAGCATCTCGGCGGCGAGCTGGCCCTGGCGGTAGGGATGTTGCTCGACGGAGGCGAGGGGCGGTACGTCGAGGAAATTGCAGATGGGCAGGTTGGCGAAGCTGACGAAGCTGATGTCTTTATTGATGCGGATTTTGGCTTGTCTCGCGGCCTGGATGGCGTCGAAACAAACGTAGTCGTTGAAGCAAAGGATGGCGGTGGGGCGTTGTGGGAGCGCCAGGAGCTGTGTGAGGGCGGCGCGGGTGCCCTCGGGGGAAAGGTCGATCTCCTTGATGAGGTCGGGGTCGAGTTGGAGCCCGTGTTGTTTCAGTGCCGACGTATACCCTTCCTGGCGCTGGGCGCTGGCGATGAGACTATCGGGGCCCTTGAGCAGGGCGATCCGCTTGTGTCCTTTTTCGAGGAGGTAACGGACGGCTTGTTCGGCCCCGGAGCGGATGTTGCTGCTCACGGAAAGGGCTTGTCCTCCCTTGGGGATGCGGTCGAAATAGACTAAGGGAATGTTGTATTTGTCGAGGACTTCGAGGTGCTGGTAGTCGTCTGTATTTTTGGCCATGGAGAGCACGATGCCGTCCACCCGGTGTTTCCGGAACGCTTCCACCAGCATGCGTTCGCGCTCCATCGAGTCGTGGGACTGGCCGATGAGGACGGTATAGTTCTGGGCGGTGGCGACGTCTTCGATGCCGCTGATGGCCTGGGAAAAGAACTGCTCGTTGAGTTCGGGAAGGATCACGCCTATGGTAAACCATTTCTTCTGCTTGAACGAAATGGCGAGTGTGTTGGGTTCATAGTGGAGCTCCTCGGCGAGCTTTTGTACCTGCATCTTCGTCCGGAGGCCGATCCGCGGGTGGTTGTGCAATGCGCGTGAGACGGTTGATACAGAAATGTTTAAACGTTTCGCAATCTCTTTAATGGTGGGCAACTTCTGATCCATAGCCGCTATTTACTAAAAATTCCATGCATTCTGCCAGCCTTTAGTGCCTTTATTTTGCAGGCTGTGGTCGCGGGTCTTCGTCAGGGACTTCTGATCTTCCAATTCCTCGTCCGACTCGAAGTCCTCATCCCTGATGGGGCTTAGGTTCTCATACAAGATTTGTTCATGGACAGGGAGGTCGGTCTCTTTCTTCTCGCCCCTGTAGACATCTCTGAAACGGGCGACCTGCTTTCGCCCTTCATCGGCGCTGATGATGAACTCGAATTCGTTGCGGAAGTCGTCAAAGGATTTTTGGCCGGCAACGATCGACCGGAGAAAGCCGCGGTAGAGTTTGGCGGCGCCTTGTTTCCGCCATTCCTCGGCCAGATATACAGTGACGTGGAGCATGGAGGCGGCGCGTTTTTCGATGTCTGACACCAGGGCGTTGTCGTCAAGGTCCAGCAAGGCCTGGGCAATCTCCGCTTCGGTCATTCCGCCGGACTTAATGCCCCTGATATATTCGTCATAGGTATCCCCGAGACGGACGTTTCCAAAGTCCTCTTTCCGGGAGGAGATCTTGGGCGCCCCCCTTTTATGGACGGAGTTGATGTTACCGGTGCCGAAAGGGCCTTCTACGGAAATACCCTGAGATTGGGACGTCCAGTTCTGGTAAGTGGAAAAACGATCATACCTCCATTCCGAGTGGAGCTGTTGGTTGACTTTTTGCACAATGGGTCTGCCGTTGGTGGCGTATCCTATAACTGTATACTTGCTGCCGTCGCGGCTTAATTCGAACACGTTGGGATCGTTGGTCTTTCGAAGGTTGAGGCTTTGGCCGCCCTCCCGGTCCAGATATACCCACTGGGGTTGAATGATGCCTTTGCCCCGGGGGATGGTGGGAGCCACGATCGCTCGTACCTCTTTCTGGTCACGGCTTCGCTGGAGCGTGTGGGCAACGGCCCTGCTCTCAAACCGCTTGTTCCTGGAGGCAAAAGTGCGCATACCTACAAGTTACTAAAAATCACCGGTTAGGCAAAAACGCGCCTGGACAAACGGTTGCGCAAGTTTTGGTGTTTTGAAAAAATGCGCAAACGGTTGTTGTGGAATTTTCAATCGATTGCGCATGAAAGCCTTTCGGGGTGGACGTTTCGGGGGGGTGTTTTTTTAGGATGCCGAAGTTTATTTTAGAAGCGCTTCACCAAAACAACAACCGATGACCTTTCGATTGCGGCTGCTGCTGCTGTATTGCTTTTGTATACCGGCCTTTGCGCTTGCCCAGGCAAGTTTTACGGTCAAGGGTTCCGTAAAAGGAGAAGACGGCCAGGTACTCGCCGGCGTCTCCGTCCGGGAGGTAGGAACCAAGAATGGAACGACCACCGATGCCTCCGGAAATTTTAGTCTTCGCGTCGCCTCCGGTGACGTCTCTCTCGAATTTAGTTATGTGGGTTTTGTTCACCAGCGGGTCAAACTGAACGGCCGCCAGGAACTGGCTATCGGTCTGAGGAACGACCTGTCAAACGGCGCGCTAAAGGACGTGGTGGTCGTCGGGGTGCAAACCCAGTCCCGGAAGACGACGACCGCGGCGATCTCTTCGGTCAGCGGCAAGGCGATCGAGAACCTGCCGTCTCCTTCCTTCGACAATCTTTTGCAGGGGCGTGTACCAGGGATGGATGTACAGGTCACTTCGGGGGAGCCGGGTGTTTCCCCGAGCATCACGGTACGCGGGAATACACGGGTCAGCCAGAGCGTAGGCAACCTGGACCAGGCGCACGCGTTGAGCGGACCGTTGTATGTCATCGATGGGGTGCCGGTCAACCCGGAAGACATCTCCTATAACCAGGACGCCGCGGGGACGTCCACGGGTACGGACTTCCTGGCGGGGATCAACGTCAACGACATCGAAAGCATAGATGTGCAAAAGGACGCGGCGGCCACCGCGGCCTGGGGCTCCCGGGGCGCCAACGGCGTGGTGTATATTAAGACCAAAAGGGGCCGGAGCAGCAAACCCGAATTTTATGTCAACCTCTATGGAGGCGTGGTAGAGGAACCCAAGCTGTTGCCGACGGTTACCGGTACCGCCGAACGCGCGCAAAAGCTGGGGCTCCTGCAGACATACGGATCGTATAACAACTTTTCCAACCTGCCACAACTGCTGACCGACAGCGTAAACCCGTATTTCAACAATGCCACGGACTGGCAGGGGCTTTTTTACCGGAATGCGGCGGTCAAGAACGCAGACCTTTCGATCTCCGCGGCGAACGAGTTGGTCAGCTACCGGGTCAGCATGAAC
The DNA here is from genome assembly GCF_004366355.1 of Dinghuibacter silviterrae. Classification (NCBI taxonomy): domain Bacteria; kingdom Pseudomonadati; phylum Bacteroidota; class Chitinophagia; order Chitinophagales; family Chitinophagaceae; genus Dinghuibacter; species Dinghuibacter silviterrae. The sequence goes on from NZ_SODV01000002.1 coordinate 238,381, forward strand.
TACTATGACGAACAGGGCACCATCAAGGACTTTGACTTCAAACGGTATTCGGTCCGGGGTAATTTCGATTTCCGGTTGAGTCCCAAGTTGAATTCGCAGTTCGTGGTGTCGATGTCGCACAGCGACCGGCAGCGGGGGGCGAAGCTGAGCAATAGCGACAACAATACGCCGTTCAATGTCAACAACGGGAACCTGCCTTCTTCCTTTTTTGGCTTGAATGGTTTTGACTCGGCCAATTACTTAGGTTTATCCAGCGACCTGCGGAACCAGAACACCAACGACTGGTACTCCGGTTCCATGACCCTGAACTACGATGTGCTCAAAGGGCTCCGGTTGACGACCCAGGGATCGGTGTCGGCCTCGCTTTCGAACAAGGACTACTTCCGGCCTTCCAACCAGAATGCATTGGAAGCACAACAGGGGACGAGCCAGCCTTCTTACGCGGAATCGGACGCCAACAGCTATGTGGAATATTTTGTGTCCAACGCGCTGAACTATGCGCACACCTTTAACGCGGGTAAACACGCACACCACCTGGTGGTGACGGGGACCCAGCAGTTTAACGAAGACATTTCCAAAATCACCTCTGCCTCGGGGTACAACGTCCCTTCCAACGGCATCCAGGTGGTCAGCGGTATTCCGCAGCAATACCTGACGGCTTCGTCGGACTACCAGTCTTCGGCGATCCTGTCTTTTGCCGGACAGGTACAGTATGACTATGATACCCGCTATATCGTCTATGTGGCGGATCGCGCCGATGCTTCTTCCCGGTTTGGATCGGACAGCAAATGGGGCAAGTTCCCCTCCGCCGGTGTGGGCTGGATCTTATCGGACGAGCCCTATCTGCAGGGTATAAAGCCGTATGTGAATTACCTGAAGCTCCGGGCGAGCTATGGGTTGTCGGGTCAGCAGTCGCTGGACTATTATGCACCCTACAATTCCTATACGGTCAACGGGACGTATGGCGGGAGTACCGGGATCTCCCCCAGCTTTAACAATGGTCTGACCAAAAACGACCTGACCTGGTCCCGGACGTATCAGAAGGACCTCGGCCTGGAATTCCAACTGTTGAACGGGCGTGTATACGCCATGGCGGATATCTATGACAAGACGACTGAGGGGGATTATTTCACCTTCAACCTTCCTTTTTTCACCGGGTATAACCAGATCACCTTTAACGGCAACGACCTTTGGGTGGACAACCGCGGCCTGGACCTGAGCCTGACGGGACACATCCTGCCGGAGCACAGCAAGTTCCATTGGACGTCCACCCTGAATCTTTCCTTTAACAAAAACGTCATCGCCAAGCTGCCGAACAACAACCGCACGTTTGAGATCGACGACTATTACGGGGTGGGCCGTATTTACGCGGTGGGACAGCCGATCTACGAGATGTTCCAGATGAAGTATGCCGGGGTATACAACACGGCCAGCCAGATCCCGGTCAATCCCATCACCGGTCAACGCCTCACCTATTTCAAAGGCTACTACCCGGTCCAGCCCGGATACCCGATCTGGATCGACCAGAACCACGACTATGACGTATGGAGCGGGGAAAACAACGGGGACAACTATGGAGACCGGATCCCAAGCGGAAATCCAAATCCGAAGTACACGGGTGGGTTTATTAATGATTTTTCCTACAAAAATTTCACGCTAAGCGTCATCAGTGTCTTTTGCGGGAAAAGGGACATCGTCAATATTTACAAACAAAGCCAGATCGCGGACGTGTTTAGCTTTCCGTCGGGCAGCTATTCATCCACGGCCAATGCCATGGCCGCCAACTGGCTGCCCAACCTGTCGAGCCTGAACTACTGGGTTCCCAGCCAGGCGTCGAAGAACGGCGGCAGCTACAACGCCTCTTTCCCCGCGTTGAATCCTTACGGCCCGAACTTCTACCAGTTCCTGCCCTTTTCGACGATGTTTAACGAAAACGGGGCCTACTTCAAGGTCAAGAGCATCATACTGGCGTATACGCTTCCCAACTCGTGGACCGACAAGCTCAAGATCACCAGGGCGAGGATCTATGGTACGGTGGACAATGTGTACACGTTTACCCATGCGACCGTTCCCGACCCTGAGGCGGTCAACGAACTGGGGATCTACACCGGGGGCAATTACCCGGTGCCACACAAGTTTACGTTTGGCGTAGACGTCACCTTTTAAACATGATGCAGATGAACAAAATCATTATAGTTGCAGGGTGCCTGGCGATCGCCTGTCTCACCTCCTGCAAAAAATACATTGACAAGGGCCCCATCGATTCCACCTACGGGTCCGAATTCTGGACGTCCCAGTCCGCGGTGGAGCAGGCGGCCATCAGCATGTATGGACAGTTCAGGATCTGTCTCCGGTCCAGCAACGCCTTTTTTACAAACGGGGATTTTGTGGTGGGGATCTTTTCTTCCCAGGCCTGGAACTATACGCCGTTGTCACCGGCCAACGGGTCTGATTTTTTTACGGCGACCGCCGACTATCTGGGTGACCTCACCAACTGGAGCCGCTATTATACGCTCATCGCCCAGTGCAACCTGATCCTGCAGCAGGTGCCGCAAATGCCGTTGTCGGATTTTACGGGCAGCGATACTTCGGTGCGCAACGCCTACATAGGCGAGGCTTTGTTTATGCGTTCCCTGGCCTACTTTTTTATGGTCAGGAATTGGGGCGACCCTGTGTATGTCACGAGGACATACGACCAGGTGGACTATGGGAACATCCCGCCCGTGGCCAGGACGAGCGAAACGATTGCGCTCGACAGTTGTCTTGCCGATCTGCAGACCGCGGCCCGTTACCTGGCCTTCAAGGGTGGGGATCCAACCCAGACGCTGCGGGCCAACCGGGGAACGGTCTATGCACTGATGGCGCACATCTACGCCTGGATGCACGACTATTCCCACGCACACCTGGCGTGTCAGCAGGTCATACAAAACGGTGGATACAGCCTGGAGCCGGGGGCAACCTATACCAACCTGTGGAAGGGAGAAGCATCGCTGGAAAACATCATGGAAATCGCCATGACCTACAATGCGAACGATCCCCAGTTCCTGCCTTCGGCGGCGGCCAACCTTGCCCAGGGATATGCCAATACCTATAGCGCCTGGACGGAAGCCCAGTTTAGTTTCTTCTCGATCTTCCTAAAGGATTCGCTGGACAACCAGCTCACCAACACGGCCTGGGTGGCGGACCCGGTTCAGATCGATACGCTTTTTGCCGTGGATGCGAACGGGAACTCATCCGACATGCGGTTTAACACGGTCCTCAAATATGTCAACGCCACCAACGGCGACCCCGCAGGGTATCTCTTGTTGAAGTATGCCAACTTTGCCTACCAGAACCCCGGCATCCAGCAAAACGCCTACATCAGCAACAACCTCGCGCTTTTCCGCCTGGCGGACATCATCCTTTTGGACGCGGAAGCGCAGGCCATGACCGGCAACGGGCCGGCGGCGGTGGCGGAGATCAACCAGATCCGCGCGCGGGCAAGTGCCAGCAATTATACGGGTCCTACCGATCCCACGACGCTGGTGGATGCGATCCTCAGTGAACGCGCCCGCGAGTTGATCGGCGAAGGCCAGACCTTCTACGACATGATCCGCACGGACACGGTGCTGCATGTCCTGGAAGAAGGGCTGAACTATCCCCCGGCCAGGGTCACGCAAAAAGGATACTACTGGCCCCTCGACCTGGGGTCTCTTTTCGCCCTGGACCCATTACTGACACAGAATCCTTATTGGTCCAGCAACAAATAAAACGACAAGCGATGAAAAAGAATATTTGCCTTTTGTTTTTTGTACCGCTGGTGATCCTTTCCTGCAGGAAACAGAATTATATCACCGGGGGACAGGTCTCCAACCCCAAGGTCAACATGACGACGTATGACTACCTCAAGGGGAACTCGATGCACCTGTTCGATACGCTGATCCTCTTGATCGACGCAGCGGGTTTGAAGGACACGATCAACCAAAACGGGATTACCTTTTTCGCCCCCACCGACTATGCCATCGATAACTATTTCCTGGCCAGAACGCTCAAGGCGCAAAACGTCAATCCTTTTGCAAAATATACCCTGGACACGATGCTCCAATACGACCTGGCCAAGGTGAAGGACTCCCTGCTGATGTACATCGTACACCAGCCCTTGCCCTTTAGTGTCCTGACGAACAGCGGCACCGTCTATCATTCCGCGCTGCCGGGGGATTCGGTGATCGTGTCGTTTGAATATACCCAAAACCCCAACCTGGGCTACTCCACCTTCGTGTCCAGCGAGCCCCAGGTGGAATATTTCAGCCAACTGTGGGGAACACCCCCGCTGCCCATCAATGCACCGGACCTGCCGACCAACGTAGGGGTGCATACGCTTTGCCAGACATCGGGGATACAAACCACGACAGGGATGCTGAACGTCCTGGAAAACGGACATACCCTGTTTTTTTATGGAACCAATCAATAGACTGCAGATGAAACGCTCCTTATGCCTGCTCGCCGCCCTGCTGGCGGCGCTTGCATCCTGTACGAAATACGAGAAGGGCTTTTTGAGCCCCAACATACAATACCTTCAAAGCGACTATACCATTTCAAAGGGGAGGGTGTACACATCCGATGCCGTCAACCCGGATGGCTCCTCCCAGCCGCTGACGGTTACCCTGGTGCACGTCTATGACTCGGCGGGGAACAACGTGGACAGCATCTTTTTTAAAAAGTACCCGGTCACCACCTGGACCAGCGCGTATAATGCCACGACGGACACTACCCTCAGCGACATAAAGGCGAAGCAGCAGGTGCAGCAATTGCCGCCCATCAGCCTGAATTCGGGGAGCGGGGTGATCGATGCCAACTTTGCGACGATTTATCTGCCTGCCGGTACTTATTCCCTGGACGAGCGGATTTCCAATGTCGTCGGCAGCGAGATGTTCCACAACTTTGTAAAGATCACCCTCGTGGATGCGCCCGCGTACCAGTCCGTGCCGGACCTGGGGACCACCTACGACAAGCTGTTCAAGGTGGGGAATGAATCCGTGACCCGCCTGGCGGCCACGCCGGTCATCACCATCAACTACCTCGCCGATACCCCCAACCTGATCATATTAAAAATGGTGGACCAAAACGGCGTGCCCTTCGATCCGAAAACCGGTGAGATCGTCAAACGGCCCAACAGCGGGGTCAATCCCACGCCGCCTTATTTGCAGTGTTTCGAAAACTATACGAACAGTTATACCTATACGGATACGGCGATGTTGTTCAACTACGCCCTGACCCCGTTCCCTTTTGCTTCGCTGGGGAATGGGTTTAACCTGTATTACCGGATTCCCACCCAGTATTTCTCTGCCGCGGGTCAGCCGGACGGGATGTGGAGTGCGAATCCGAGGTTGCCGTTCCGGCTTTGGGTGCCGGGGGTGTATTCGATCACGATGCGATTTCCAGACTTAACGCACAAATGAGCTAACCAATTTTCGCTATATGAAATCATCAATCGTCGCAGGGCTCGCCCTGCTGCTGTTGGCATCCTGTGCCAAACACGCCCGTACCGTGTTGTCCTCCGCCGACACAGAGGGCATGGTCCAAACCCCCTATGGCCTGGTGCCCGCCTCCAGGGTTCACGCAGTGGACAACCATACCGTCGCCAAAATGGTGGACGGCCGCCTCTCCCTGGTCGATATGAATACCGGCCGGACCGTCGGGGACCTGGGCGTGCCCACGGCGGCCGACCGGGCCGCCAGGGACCCATACGCTTTTGCCCGTACGCTGAGAGGGGAAGTCACCGTTCCCACAGTGACCACCTTTGGAACCAATCCGACGTTTGGGACGACCGGCGCATCGGGTAGGGACGAAGGCTCCTATTATACATCCGCCAGCCTGTCCGGTATCCAGTCTTTGTCGACCAACTGGCTGGTGCCCAATTTTCCGCTGGACACGGTCAACCCGGTTACCATCTTTTATTGGAACGCGCTGGACGGGGGCGCCTTGCAACCGGTGTTGCAGTATGACCAGGGGTACGGCAACGCCTATACGCTTGCCAACTGGTATTTTACGGAAGGCCAGTATTTCCATGGAACCTTTATCCCGGTCACGCCGGGTACGTCCTTGCAAGGGGTCATTACGTTTGTCTCCAACCCCAACGACACGACCTGGAATTATAAAGAGAGCTTTACGGGGTATCCTGCGGGGGACGTGAACATCACGCGTACAACGGAGGCCACGGACCCGGCCCTTTGCCTGGAGGCCTATACCCAGAACCTGGCCCAATGGCCGAACCAGCCGTTTATGCAGTTTACCAGCATCGACGTCACCATGCGGAGCGGACCGGCCCCGGACAGCCTGCATTGGACCCCCGGGGGCGGAAGCGTGCCGGTGACACCGTCCTTACTCAACTCGGTGGTGGTGAACAGCAGCGCGACCAACGGTGAAGTGGACATGTATTTTGGGGACGGAACGGGGATCACGCCGGACTCCAGCTTCCACATCGTCTCGGGCGTCAATGGGACCAGCGTGCTGGACATCACGGCAGGCGGTACTTCCCCCGGCACCAAGGTGGAGTTGTGGAGCCCCAATTCCCCGGTATCCAGCAACCAGGTTTGGCGGGCAGTGGCGTTGCCAGGCGGCTATTACGAGTTCCAGGCAGGTAACGATACTGCTATGGCACTGACCGACAGCGCCGGGGGGACCGGTAACGGCACCCAAATCGTGATCGAACCTTACACGGGGTCCACGGCTCAAAAGTGGAAGGTCACCCCGGTGGGAGGAGGGTATAATACCCTGTCACCGGCCAGTGCGCCTTCTTCGAACCTTGACGTATATGCCCACGACACCGGCAATGGCACCAAGATCGAGATCTGGTCGGCGAATGGAGGGACCAATCAGCAGTTCAGGTTTGTCCTTGAGTAAGGACGTCGAACAACTATGTAGCAAAGGCCTGGAGAAAAACTCCGGGCCTTTTTACGTAGGATTTGGCCGTCACCCAGGAGCGGGATGGTCAGACAGGGCACCAATGGAAAGGAGCCTAATTTTAGTTGAATCAATTTATCCGTATATGAAATCAACCATCGTTGCAGGCATTGCCCTGCTGTTCCTTGCTTCTTGTACTAAACACGCCCAGACGCCATTGACTTCCAGTGAGGGCATGGTCCAAACCCCCTATGGGCTTGTTCCTGCCTCCCGGGTTCACCAGGTGGACAACCACACCGTCGCTAAATTGATGGGCGGCCGTCTCCGGCTGATCGACATCAATAACGGTCAGGAGTTGGGAGACCTGGGTGTACCCACCGCGGTCGACCGTGCTGCCACCGATCCCTATGCTTTTGCCCAGGCGTTGAGGGGAGAGGTGACGGTTCCCCTGGTCACGACCTTTGGGACCAACCCGGCCTTTGGGACGCCCGGCCCTACCGGGAGGAATGAACAAGCCGATTACACCCAAGCCAGCCTGTCCGGCATCCAATCCCTGTCGACCAACTGGCTGGTGCCCAATTACCCGATGGACACCGTCAACAACGGGACGCTTTTTTGGTGGAACGCGCTGAGTGGGGGGGCCCTGCAACCGGTCCTGCAATACAACGAGGGGCTTGGGAATGTCTATTCCCTTGCCAACTGGTATTTTACCTATGGCCATTACTTTCACGGGCCGTTTATCAGGGTCGCGCCCGGTGTCCAGTTAACGGGTGTCGTTACGTTTATTTCCAACCCCGACGACACAACCTGGAACTATAAGGAGAGCTTTACGGGTTTCCCTGCGGGAGACGTATACATCACGCGGACGAGTGAAGCCGTAGACCCCGCCATTTGCTTCGAGTCCTATACCAAGATCATGTCCCAATGGCCTAATCAGCCGTACATACAATTCACCAATATCCGCGTAACCATGAGGCAGGGGCCCGCTCCCGACAGCCTTCACTTTACCGGGGGCGGAGACCAGACGGTGACGCCTTCCCTGCTTAATGCCGTGATTGTCAATAGCAGCGCTACGAATGGGGAGGTGGACATGTATTTTGGCGACGGTACCGGAATCACCCCTGACTCCAGCTTCTATATCGTGACCGGTCTTAACGGCACCAGCCTGCTCGACCTCTACTACGGCTGGACCTTTCCCGGCAACAAGGTAACCCTCTTCAGCCCCGATTCCCCGTTAGCCAGCAATCAGCTCTGGCGGGCAGTGGCGCTTTCGGGCGGATATTATGCATTCCTGTCAGGGTCCGACAATACCATGGCGCTGACCGACACGGCCAGTGCGCCGGGTTACGGCGCCCAGATCGTGATCGAGCCCTATACGGGAGCCCCCACCCAGGCGTGGAAAGTAAAACCTGTTGGTGGAGGATACAACACCCTGTCGCCGGCTGCCGCACCCAATACTGTTATGGACGTATTTAACAGCCAGACGAATAACGGGAACGCCATCCAGCTCTGGTGGCGGAACGGGGGGACGAACCAGCAGTTTAAATTTGTGATGGAATGATTTATTTCCTACCTTTGCCGTCCCAATTTTGGGAGTTTCAGGCTGGAAGGCCTGGGACGCTATGACCAAAAAACCAGTCAAATGGCAAAAGAAATCACAGGTTTCGTAAAACTTCAGGTCAAGGGTGGCCAGGCCAACCCCGCTCCTCCCGTAGGTCCTGCACTGGGTTCCAAAGGTGTCAACATCATGGAATTCTGTAAGCAGTACAATGCCAGGACCCAGGACAAGATCGGTAAGGTCCTGCCGGTGTTGATCACCGTCTATGCCGACAAGTCTTTCGACTTCGTCATCAAGACGCCCCCCGCTTCCGTACAATTGCTGGAAGCTTCAAAACTTCAAAGTGGTTCCAAAGAGCCGAACCGGAACAAGGTCGGCAAGGTGAACTGGACCCAGGTGGAAGCCATCGCCAAGGACAAAATGAGCGATCTGAATTGTTTCACGGTAGAGAGTGCTATGCGCATGGTGGCCGGTACGGCCCGCAGCATGGGAATCACCGTGGACGGTAAAGCCCCCTGGGAAAATTAATTGTTCACCTCAAAAGACCTGACACATGGCCATCACTAAGAAAAGAAAAGCAGCCCAAGGCAAAGTGGATCAGAACAAACTGTATTCGCTGAAAGAAGCGAGTTCCCTGGTAAAAGAGGTGAACTGCACCAAATTCGACAGCTCTGTTGACCTTCATATCCGCCTGGGTGTCGACCCCAAAAAGGCCGACCAGGCCGTTCGCGGCACGGTAACCCTGCCCCACGGAACGGGCAAGACCAAAAAGGTGCTCGTCCTTTGCACGCCCGACAAGGAAAATGATGCAAAGGCCGCCGGCGCCGACTTCGTTGGTCTGGACGAGTTCATCACCAAGATCGAAGGCGGCTGGACCGACGTCGATGTCATCATCGCCACGCCCTCCGTCATGCCTAAGATCGGTAAGCTCGGTAAGATCCTCGGCCCCCGCAACCTGATGCCCAACCCCAAGACCGGTACGGTGACCAACGACGTCTCCGCCGCCGTGAACGAGGTCAAGGGTGGTAAGATCGCGTTTAAAGTAGACAAGGCTGGTATCATTCATGCCTCTATCGGAAGGGTCTCTTTCGGTACGGACAAGATCTCCGAAAACAGCCAGGAGCTCATCAATGCCATCGTCAAACTGAAACCCTCCACGGCTAAGGGAACTTACCTGAAGGGTCTGTCCATGGCCAGCACGATGAGCCCCGGTATCATGATCGATACCAAATCTGTAACGAATTAAAACGACTTATCATGACAAAAGAGCAAAAGAACGAAGTGATCGAAGTCCTGAAAGGGAAATTCGCTCAATATAATAACTTCTACGTTACGGACACTGAGTCCCTGACCGTAGAGCAGGTCTCCAACCTGCGCCGCGCTTGTTTCGACAAGAAGGTAGAGATGAAGGTTGCCAAAAACACCCTCATCAAAAAGGCCCTGGAATCCCTGGACAGCACCAAGTACAGCGGTGTCTATGACTCCCTGCACAAGGTGACCGCCCTGATGTTCTCCGAGAACCCGAAGGAACCGGCCCTGATCCTGACTTCCTTCCGGAACGACAAGAACCTGAAAAAGCCGGAATTGAAAGCCGCCTTTATCAATGGCGATGTCTACACAGGGGATGAGAACCTGAAGAGCCTGACCAAGATCAAGACCAAGGAAGAGCTCATCGGGGAAGTCCTCGGGTTGCTCCAGTCGCCCGCCAAGCGCGTACTGGCCGCCCTGTTGCATCATCACGAGAAGCAAGCCGCCGGTGTCGAAGCCGGTGCACCCGATGCAGGCGCCGCAGAGGCACCCGCAGCAGAATAATCAGCAAAATGTATCCACCGGAGCCCGCGCTATGAAGGTGGAATTTATAAACTCTAAAAATTTAAAAACATGGCAGACGTTAAAGCACTCGCAGAACAACTGGTTGGCCTGACTGTAAAAGAAGTACAGGATCTCGCCGACGTATTGAAAGCCGACTACGGCATCGAACCCGCAGCAGCCGCTGTAGTAGTAGCCTCCGGCGACGGTGGTGGCGGAGCAGCTAAAGCTGAAGAAAAGACCTCCTTCGACCTGATCCTGAAGAGCGGCGGCGCCAGCAAGCTGGGTGTCGTAAAGATTGTAAAGGAAATGACCGGTCTGGGTCTGAAAGAAGCCAAGGACCTGGTAGACGGCGCTCCGAAGCCCGTAAAGGAAGGCATCTCCAAGGCAGAAGCCGAGGAACTCGCCGCCAAGCTGAAGGAAGCTGGTGCCGATGTAGAAATCAAATAAGGACGCTCCTTATAGTATTTTCACGAAGCCGCCCCAAAAGGGCGGCTTCTTTTATGCCGGCCTGCTAAAACGATTTGTATGAGTGCAAACTAAATGATAAATTACATGACCGGAGTAATGAATACATGAAGAAGTTGTCCATTAAAGACATAGCACAGAAGGCGGGTGTGTCCACTGCAACCGTGTCCTTTGTGCTCAATGGGAAAGCGGAAGAAATGCGGATCAGCGATACGCTGGCCAAAAAGATCACCAAACTGGCCAAGCAACTGGGGTACCAGCCCAACCAGCTGGCCAGGGGCCTCAGGACAGGGAAAACCCACACGCTGGGGCTGATCGTGGAAAATATCTCGAACCATTTCTTTGGAAACCTCGCCAAGGTGATCGAGGACGAGGCTAAAAAGTACAATTATAAGGTACTTTACTGCAGCACCGAGAACAATACCCTAAAGGCCAAGGAGCTGATCCAGATGCTCCAGGACCGCCAGGTGGACGGGTATATCATTACCCCCACCGAGGGGCTGGAGGGGGATATCGAAAAGCTGATCGCGGGGAAAAAACCGGTCGTTTTGGTGGACCGGTATTTTGCCAACCTGACCACCAACTATGTGCTGGTGGACAACTACCAGGCCGTCTTTGACACGATCACCCGGATGGTCGGGGAGGGATACCAGCAAATCGGCGTGGTGACGGTGGATCTGGCCATGATCAACATGGAACAGCGCATGAACGGCTACAAGGACGCCCTCAAGGCCGCCAAGCTGCCCTTCCGCAAGGACCTGGTCAAGATCATCCCGTTTGACGCTTCCCGGGAAAAGGCGCTGGAGTCGGTGGCCGAATTCCTGGACGGGGGGCCGAAGAAGGATGCTGTATTTTTCCTGACTAATTATTTAGGGATCCTGGGACTCGAATGTCTCAAAAAGCTAAAATTAAAGGTGCCGGACCAAATGGCCTTCGTCAGCTTCGACGACCATGACATCTTCCGGCTGCATACCCCGAGCATCACCGCCCTGGCCCAGCCGGTGGAGGATATCGGGCGCACGGCCATGCAAATTCTCCTGGAAGAGATCAAAAACGGGCTCAAAAATGACGCGCACCACCTCCTGAAGGGGGAATTGGTGGTCCGGGAGTCCGCTTTGTAGGCGGGGGCGCCCCCCGGCACCCATCCCGGGGGGGTGGAATGCGCCCTGGTGGCCAGACGCCAAAATGACCGTAAAATGTTGGTTATTTTTTGGATAATGATTATCTTTGCGATCCTTTACGTTAGGCCTAATACATCTTGAACGACAGAATTCAGTCATGAAGCATTGATTTTCAGTGACCCATATTTTATCCAAAGTATGGGCTTGATTGTTTTGTGTACGTCCTATTTAAACAAGAAAACGCGTTTTTAACAATATGTCATCAACACAAGTGAACAACAGGGTCAACTTCGGTAAGATCAAGCACCTGGCGGAGACGCCGGACCTGCTGGAAATCCAGTTGCAGTCCTTTAAGGATTTTTTCCAGTTGGAAACTACTCCCGATAAGCGCAACGTCGAAGGTCTATTCCGGGTTTTCAAGGAAAACTTTCCCATTACGGACACCCGGAACATCTTCGTGTTGGAATTCCTTGATTACTTCGTTGACCCGCCCCGCTACTCCATCGAAGAGTGTATGGAGCGCGGGCTGACCTATGCCGTTCCCCTGAAAGCAAAACTCCGCCTGAGCTGTAACGACGAGGAACACGTAGACTTCCAGACGATCGTCCAGGACGTATTCCTGGGAAACATTCCTTATATGACCCCCCGCGGTACCTTCATCATCAATGGTGCGGAACGCGTCGTGGTCTCCCAACTGCACCGGTCTCCCGGTGTATTCTTCGGCCAGTCGGTTCACCCGAACGGGACGAAGATCTATTCCGCCCGCGTGATCCCCTTCAAGGGCGCCTGGATGGAATTCGCGACGGACATCAATAATGTGATGTACGCCTATATCGACCGGAAAAAGAAATTCCCGGTGACCACCCTGCTCCGTTCCATCGGTTACGAGACCGATAAGGATATCCTGGAACTGTTCGGGATGGCCGACGAAGTACCGGCTGACCGCAAGAGCCTGGAGAAATTCCTGGGCAAGCGCCTGGCGGCCCGCGTCCTGAGGAGCTGGGTAGAGGACTTCGTCGACGAGGATACCGGGGAAGTCGTTTCCCTGGAGCGGAACGAGGTCGTGATGGAGCGTGACACGGTCCTGGACAAGGCCGCTATCGAAACCATGGTTGACATGGGGATCAAAACGGTCTTCCTGCAAAAAGAAGAAGTCAGCGGTGACTACGCGATCATCTACAATACCCTGAACAAGGACACCTCGAACTCCGAGCTGGAAGCCGTTCAGCACATCTACCGCCAGTTGCGCGGCGCGGATGCACCGGACGACGAGACCGCGCGCGGGATCATCGACAAGCTGTTCTTTAGCGACAAACGCTATGACCTCGGGGAAGTCGGCCGCTATAAGATCAACCGGAAACTGGGTTTGAACTACAAGCTCGACCAGAAGACGCTGACCAAGGAAGACATCATCGAGATCATCAAATACCTGGTCCGTCTGACCAACGCCAAGGCGGAAATCGACGACATCGACCACCTGAGCAACCGCCGCGTCCGCACGGTGGGTGAGCAGCTCTACGCCCAGTTCGGCGTAGGTCTGGCGCGTATGGCGCGTACCATCCGCGAGCGCATGAACGTCCGTGACAACGAGGTGTTCACGCCTGTTGACCTGATCAATGCCAGGACGTTGAGCTCGGTGATCAATAGCTTCTTTGGTACTTCCCAGTTGTCGCAGTTCCTCGACCAGACCAACCCCCTGTCTGAAATCACGCACAAGCGTCGTATTTCGGCACTCGGGCCCGGCGGTCTGTCCCGTGAGCGCGCCGGCTTTGAAGTCCGTGACGTACACTACTCCCACTACGGCCGTCTGTGTACGATCGAGACCCCGGAAGGACCGAACATCGGTCTGATCTCGACCCTTTGCGTTCACGCCAAGGTGAATGAGATGGGCTTTATCGAAACACCTTACCACGTCGTGAAAGAAGGCAAAGTGGACATGAAACACCTGACCTTCCTGAGCGCCGAAGAAGAAGATACCGCCAAGATCGCCCAGGCCAACATCGAAATGGACGACAAGGGTCATATCCTGGAAGAAAAGGTACGTTCCCGGGAAACCGGTGACTTCCCCATCCTGGACAAGGCCGAGGTAGAATATATGGACGTCGCCCCCAACCAGATCGTGGGTCTGAGCGCCTCGCTGATTCCGTTCCTGGAACACGATGACGCCAACCGCGCCCTGATGGGATCGAACATGCAACGTCAGGCCGTACCGCTGATCCGTCCCGAAGTACCCATCGTCGGTACCGGTCTGGAAGGAAAAGCCGCCCGTGACGCGCGTATCCAGATCCATGCGGAGGGCAAGGGTGTGGTCGAATTCGTGGATGCCAATGAAATCCACGTCCGTTACGACCGCAACGAAACGCAAAAACTGGTCTCTTTTGAAGACGACCTGAAAGTATACCGGCTCACCAAGTTTATCAAGACCAACCAGAGCACCTGTATCAACCTCCGGCCGTGCGTCTTTAAAGGACAGCATGTCGTGGAAGGCGACTTCCTGACCGAAGGGTACGCTACCCGCGACGGGGAACTGGCCCTTGGCCGGAACCTGAAGGTAGCCTTCATGCCCTGGAAGGGGTATAACTTCGAGGACGCCATCGTGATCTCCGAAAAGGTGGTCAGCCAGGATCTGTTCACCTCGGTACACATCGAGGAGTTCGAACTGGAAGTCCGGGATACGAAGCTGGGTGAGGAAGAGCTGACCCCGGATATCCCGAACGTATCTGAAGAGGCCACCAAAGACCTCGACCAGAACGGGGTCATCCGGATCGGCGCCCACGTCAAGGAAGGCGACATCCTGATCGGTAAGATCACCCCCAAGGGTGAGTCCGATCCCACGCCGGAAGAAAAGCTGCTCCGCGCGATCTTCGGTGACAAGGCCGGGGACGCCAAGGATGCCTCGCTCAAGGCCCCCGCGGGGACCGAAGGCGTGGTCATCAATAAGAAGCTTTTCCAACGCGCGAAGAAAGATAAGAACGGAAAGGTCCGTGAAAAGGCCGCCCTGGAAAAAGTCGAAAAGGTACACGAACAGAATACGAAAGAGTTGCTGGACGTGCTTCTCAGCAAGCTCCTCACGCTCCTGAAAGACCATACGAGCGCAGGGGTCACCAACAACTTCGGCGAAATGCTGATCGGTAAAGGTGCCAAGTTCACCCAAAAGAACCTGGCCGGTATCGACTACCAGAACGTCAACCCGCTGGGTTGGACGGGCGACGCCAAGATCGACGACCAGATCAATACGCTCCTCCACAACTACAACATCAAGTACAACGAGGAGCTGGGCCGCTACAAACGCGAGAAGTTCAATATCTCCATCGGGGACGAACTGCCCGCGGGCGTGCTCAAGCTGGCAAAGGTTTACCTGGCCGTGAAGCGCAAGCTGAAGGTAGGGGACAAGATGGCCGGCCGCCACGGGAATAAGGGGATCGTCGCGAAGATCGTTCGCGCCGAGGATATGCCCTTCCTGGAAGACGGCACGCCGGTGGACATCGTCCTCAACCCGCTGGGGGTACCTTCCCGTATGAACCTCGGGCAGATCTACGAAACCATCTTAGGTTGGGCAGGTGAAAAGCTGGAAGGCAAGTTCGCCACGCCGATCTTCGACGGGGCTTCGGTAGAGGAAATCTCCGAGTTCTGCGCCAAGGCCGGTATCCCGACCATGGGCCATACCTACCTGTACGACGGGGAAACCGGGGAGCGCTTCCACCAGAAGGCGACCGTCGGGATCATCTATATCATCAAACTCCACCACATGGTCGATGATAAGATGCACGCCCGCTCGATCGGGCCCTACAGCCTCATCACGCAACAGCCGCTGGGTGGTAAAGCCCAGTTCGGTGGTCAGCGTTTCGGGGAAATGGAAGTGTGGGCCCTGGAAGCCTACGGTGCCTCCAACATCCTGCAGGAACTGTTGACGATCAAGTCGGACGACATCATCGGCAGGGCCAAGACCTACGAGGCGATCGTGAAGGGTGAGAACGTACCCCGTCCGGGTGTACCCGAGTCCTTCAACGTACTCGTGCATGAGCTGCGCGGGCTGGGCCTGGATCTGAAGTTTGAATAAATTTTTTAACATTATTAATTCGGCATATGGCGCTCAAGAAAGATAATCGTCCAAAGGCGACGTTTTCCAAGATTACGATCGGCCTGGCTTCTCCCGACAGCATCCTGGAAAGGTCCTACGGTGAAGTATTGAAGCCCGAAACGATCAACTACCGTACCTACAAGCCGGAAAGGGACGGCTTGTTCTGCGAAAGGATCTTCGGGCCGGTAAAAGACTATGAATGTGCTTGCGGTAAATACAAGCGCATCCGCTATAAGGGTATCGTGTGCGATCGCTGCGGTGTGGAAGTGACGGAGAAGAAGGTACGTCGCGAGCGCATGGGCCACATCAAGTTGGTGGTTCCGGTGGTACACATCTGGTACTTCAAGAGCCTGCCCAACAAGATCGGCTACTTGCTGGGGGTCAGCTCCAAGAAGTTGGAGTCGATCATATATTATGAACGTTTCGTGGTGATCCAGCCGGGTATCCGGGTGGACAAGGGACAAAACCCCGGCGACCTCCTCACGGAAGAGGAATACCTGGACATCCTGGATGCCCTGCCCAAGGACAACCAGTACCTGCCCGACGACGATCCCAACAAGTTCATCGCCAAAATGGGCGCCGAGGCCGTGCACGACATGCTGGGCCGGATCGACCTGGATGCGTTGAGCTATAGCCTCCGCAACGCCGCCGCTACCGAAACCTCCCAGCAACGGAAGGCGGACGCCCTGAAGCGTCTGAGCGTGGTGGAAGCGTTCCGCGAAGCCAGCAACCGTATCGAAAACTCCCCGGAATGGATGGTGATGCAATACATCCCCGTCATCCCGCCGGAGCTTCGTCCCCTCGTTCCCCTGGACGGCGGCCGCTTTGCCTCTTCCGACCTGAACGACCTCTACCGCCGCGTGATCATCCGCAACAACCGTCTGAAGCGTTTGTTGGAGATCAAGGCCCCCGAGGTCATCTTGCGCAACGAAAAACGTATGCTGCAGGAAGCCGTCGACTCTCTCTTCGACAACAGCCGTAAGTCCAACGCCGTGAAGGCCGAAGGCGGCCGCGCGCTGAAGTCCCTGAGCGACGTGCTGAAAGGGAAACAAGGCCGGTTCCGTCAGAACCTGCTGGGTAAACGCGTCGACTACTCCGGCCGTTCGGTCATCGTGGTCGGTCCCGAACTGAAGCTGAGCGAGTGCGGTCTGCCGAAGGATATGGCGGCCGAGCTCTTCAAACCGTTTATCATCCGCAAGCTCATCGAACGCGGTATCGTCAAGACCGTGAAATCGGCGCGCAAGCTGGTCGATAAGAAAGAAGCCATCATCTGGGACATCCTGGAAAACGTGCTGAAAGGGCACCCGGTTCTCCTGAACCGCGCCCCGACGCTCCACCGTTTGTCCATCCAGGCCTTCCAGCCCAAACTGGTCGAAGGGAAAGCCATCCAGCTCCACCCGCTCGTGTGCTCGGCGTTCAACGCCGACTTCGACGGCGACCAGATGGCCGTGCACGTGCCCCTGAGCAATGCCGCCATCCTGGAAGCCCAGTTGTTGATGCTCTCCAGCCACAACATCCTCAACCCGCAAAACGGGACCCCGATCACCCTGCCTTCGCAGGACATGGTCTTGGGGCTGTATTATATCACGAAGGGCAAAAAGACCAACGCAACCGAAACCGTCCGCGGGGAAGGCATGGCGTTCTATTCCGCCGAAGAAGTCATCATCGCGTATAACGAAAACCGCGTCGACCTTCACGCCTGGATCAAGGTAAAAGCCGACGTCCGCAACGACGAAGGACAGATCTCCCGGAAAATCATCGAGACCACGGTGGGTCGCGTGATCTTTAATCAGAACGTTCCCAAGGCCGTCGGTTTTGTGAATGCGCTTCTGACCAAAAAGAACCTGCGCGAAATTATCGGTAACATCATCAAGTGGACGGACGTTCCCCAAACGGCCAAGTTCCTGGACGATATCAAGCAACTCGGCTTCCGCACGGCCTTCCGTGGCGGTCTGTCGTTCAACGTGCTTGACCTGACCATCCCCGAAATCAAACACGAGATGGTCGAATCCGCCCAGGGTGAAGTCGACGAAGTGTGGGAGAACTACAACATGGGTCTGA
Source organism: Dinghuibacter silviterrae (assembly GCF_004366355.1). Taxonomy (NCBI): domain Bacteria; kingdom Pseudomonadati; phylum Bacteroidota; class Chitinophagia; order Chitinophagales; family Chitinophagaceae; genus Dinghuibacter; species Dinghuibacter silviterrae. The sequence goes on from NZ_SODV01000002.1 coordinate 256,361, forward strand.
TCACCAACAACGAACGCTACAACCAGATCATCGACATCTGGTCCCGCGTCGACACCAAGGTGACCGAAACCCTGATCCGCGAAATGGCCTCCGACAAACAAGGGTTCAACTCCGTATACATGATGCTGGACTCCGGGGCCCGTGGTTCCAAACAGCAGGTTAAACAGCTCGCCGGGATGAGGGGTCTGATGGCCAAGCCCCGTAAGAGCGGTTCTACCGGTTCGGAAATCATCGAAAACCCGATCCTGTCCAACTTCAAGGATGGTCTGAACGTCTTGGAATACTTCATCTCCACGCACGGTGCCCGTAAGGGTCTGGCGGATACGGCCCTGAAAACGGCCGACGCCGGTTACCTGACCCGCCGTCTGGTAGACGTCGCCCAGGACGTGGTCATTACGGAAGAAGACTGCGGCACCCTGCGTGGTATCGCGACCTCCGCCCTGAAGGACAATGAAGAAATAGTGGAACCACTGTACGACCGTATCATTGGCCGTACTTCTGTTCACGACGTATACGATCCGCAAACCGACCGCCTGATCATAAAGGCCGGTCAGCCCATTACCGAAGAAATCGCCCAGGAGATCGAACACAGCGGTATTGAAACCGTTGAGATCCGTTCCGTGCTGACTTGCGAAAGCAAGCGCGGGGTGTGCGTAAAGTGTTATGGCAAGAACCTGGCCACGGGCTACATCGCCCAGAAAGGCGACGCGGTCGGTATCATCGCCGCCCAGTCCATCGGTGAGCCTGGTACCCAGCTGACCCTGCGTACCTTCCACGTGGGTGGTGTCGCCGGTTCCGCTTCGGTCGATTCCACGATGCTCGCCAAGTTCGACGGGACCATCCAGTTCGACGGTCTCCGTACCGTACAAACCGAAAATAACGAAGGCGACAAGATCCAGATCGTTATCGGCCGTACGGGTGAACTCCGGATCATGGACGTGAAGAACGACCGTCTCCTGATCACCAACAACATCCCCTACGGGGCGACGCTGAATGTGAAGGACGGGCAGAAGGTCGTCAAAGGCGACGTGATCTGTACCTGGGACCCCTTCAACAACGTCATCGTATCCGAAGTCATCGGTTCGGTGAAGTTCGAGAACATCATCGAAGGTGTTACCTACCGCGAAGAAGCCGACGAACAAACCGGCCACCGCGAAAAGGTCGTCATCGAAACAAAAGATAAGACGAAGATCCCCGCCCTTATCGTAGAAGGCGCGAAGGAAGTCAAGTCATACAACCTGCCTGTCGGTTCGCACATCAGTGTGGACGCCGATGAAGCGGTGAAAGCCGGCCAGGTCATCGTGAAGATCCCCCGTGTCATCGGGAAGCTTCGCGACATCACCGGTGGTCTGCCGCGCGTTACCGAGCTGTTCGAGGCCCGGAACCCGTCGAACCCGGCCATCGTTGCCGAAATCGACGGTGTGGTGGCCTTCGGGAACATCAAACGCGGTAACCGCGAGATCATCGTGGAAGCCAAGGATGGTGTGGTGAAGAAATACCTGGTGCCCCTGACCCGCCAGATCCTGGCCCAGGACGGGGACTTTGTAAAAGCAGGTACCGCGCTTTCCGACGGCCAGATCAGCCCGGGCGACATCCTGTCGATCAAGGGACCCTTTGCCGTACAGGAATACGTGGTCAACGAAATCCAGGAAGTCTACCGTCTCCAGGGTGTAAAGATCAACGACAAGCACATCGAGGTCATCGTCCGCCAGATGATGAAGAAGGTAGAGATCGTCGACCCCGGGGATACCAAGTTCCTCGAAGGCGACCTGGTCGACCGTTTCGAATTTATCGACGAGAACGACTGGATCTTTGACAAGAAGGTCATCGCCGACGCCGGTGAAAGCGGTAAGCTGAAACCCGGCCAGATCGGTACCCTGCGCGACGTACGGGAAGAAAATTCCGTCCTGCGCCGGAACGACAAGAAGCTCGTCGAATTCCGCGACGCGGAACCCGCGACTTCCCAGCCGGTCCTCCTGGGGATCACCAAGGCCTCCCTGGGCGTACAAAGCTGGATCTCCGCCGCTTCCTTCCAGGAAACGACCAAGGTCCTGTCCTCCGCTGCCATCCAGGGCAAAACCGACGACATGCTCGGTCTGAAAGAGAACGTCATCACGGGTCACCCGATCCCGGCCGGTACCGGTCTCCGCGACTTCGAGAACATGATCGTAGGATCGAAGGAAGAATACGAACTGCTCCAGACCTCCCGCGAAGTCATGCAGTTCGACGAAGAAGAATAACCATATTGCTTTAATGGAATAAGGGGCTGTCTAGATTGACAGCCCCTTTAGTTTAAAACTCTAGACAGTGAAGAATTTATCCCTGGTATTGAACGCGGTTTTGCTCGTGGCGGTCGGTGTTTTGTTCTATTGGCATTTCAAGGGAACCGGCTCCGGTGCCGGCCAACAGGTCACTTTCGAGCCCAGTTCCAAGGATACCTCGCTCCTGGCGCGCCCCCTCAAGGTGGCTTATGTGGACCTGGACTCGATCGAGGAAAAGTTTGCTTATTTCAAGCAGAAGCAAAATGACTTTGACCGGAAACGGGAAGCCGCCGATCGGGACCTGAACGCTGCCGCGAACGAATGGGAACGGAAGCGGATGCAAATGGCACAGAAAGGCGCTGCGCTGACCCAAGCCGACGTGGAAGCTTTTCAGAAGGAATACACCGCCGGCATGCAGGACCTGCAAAGGCAGCACGACGTGAAGCAGCAGGAATTCGCCGCCGAACAACAGAAAATCATGGAAGACATCCAGGGCAAGATCAAGTCTTTCCTGGACGACTATAACAAGAGCAAACGCTATTCTTTCATTTTCACCACCGGTAAAGGTGCGTTGAACCTTTTTTACGAGGACACGACTTACAATATTACCGATGAAGTGCTGGCGGGGCTCAATGCCACCATCCAGGTTCCAAAGGATAAATAATTATGGCGAATACCACCGGGTTCAAACAATCGCTCGGTCTCCTGGACGGGACCATGGTCGTAGCAGGCTCCATGATCGGATCCGGGATCTTCCTGGTGTCCGCCGACATTACCCGCCAGGTCGGTTCCTCGGGTTGGTTGATCCTGGTTTGGGTATTGACCGGTTTTCTGACCCTGACCGCAGCGGTGAGCTATGGCGAGCTGAGCGGGATGTATCCGAAGGCGGGTGGACAATACGTGTACCTGCGTGAGGCCTATGGTCCGCTGGTGGGTTTCCTGTATGGATGGAGCACTTTCGGGGTGATCCAGACGGGGACCATCGCGGCGGTGGCGGTGGCGTTTTCCATCTATAGCGGGTATTTGATTCCGGGACTGGATACCGTCCTGCTCCAGGTGGGGTTTGTAAAGATCTCGTACGCAAGCCTGCTGGCGTTGGGTACGGTGGTGCTCCTGACATACATCAATACCCGCGGGGTACGCGAAGGGAAATTCATACAGACTTTTTTCACGGTGATCAAGCTGCTGTCCCTTTTCGGGTTGATCATCTTCGGGTTGGCGGTCGCCGCGCGCGGGTCCATCTGGCATGCCAACTGGCAGGGGGCTTGGGACATGCAGCATTTCTCCGGGGTTTCCTGGTCTTCCGTGAGCCTTATAGGCGCATTTGGCTTCGTATCCGCCGCCATGGTGGGATCGCTGTTCTCCAGCGATGCCTGGAACAATGTCACCTTTATCGCCGGGGAGATCAAAAGGCCTGAGCGAAACATCGGGCTGAGCCTTTTGCTGGGCACCCTGATCGTCACCATCATTTATGTGTCCGCCAACCTGATGTATGTATCGGTGCTTTCCTTACACGATATTGCGTTTGCACCAAAGGACCGCGTGGCCGTGGCCGTGGCGGAACGCATTTTTGGCGCGACTGGGGGCGTGATCATCGCGGTGATGATCATGATCTCTACTTTTGGTTGCAACAACGGGCTGATCCTTTCCGGGGCCCGGGTGTACTATACGATGGCCCAGGACGGACTTTTCTTTAAAAAGACGGCTTCTTTGAATAAAAACGGCGTCCCCGCGTATGCGTTGTGGATACAATGCGCCTGGACCTGTTTGTTGTGCCTGAGTGGTAGTTATAACGCGCTGCTGACGTACGTCATCTTCGTCGTCCTGATCTTTTACATCCTGACGTTGATTGGCATATTCCTGTTGCGCCGCCGGCAGCCCTCCGCTCCGCGTCCCTACAGGGCTTTTGGGTATCCCGTTTTGCCCGTGATCTATTGCGTGCTGGCCGCGGTGATCACCGTTTGCCTGTTCGTCTTCCAGCCTTCGACTACCTGGCCGGGTGCGCTGATAGTTGTCTCCGGCATCCCCATTTACTATATTGCAGTCCGTAAGCGTTCGTAGTATGCAATTTGAAGAGCTTTTTGACCGGTTTAAGAACATCAAAGTAGGCGTCCTCGGGGACCTTATGCTGGATACGTATATGTGGGGCAGGGTGGAACGCATTTCTCCCGAAGCACCCGTGCCCGTCGTGGCGCTGAATAAAAAGGACTATCGCATCGGGGGGGCCGGTAACGTGGCCTTAAACCTGCGGGCGCTGGGGGCATCGGTGTCGACACTGTCCGTGATCGGGGCCGACGATGACGGGCGTGTGTTGCGGGAGTTGCTCTTGGACGCAGGTATCGATACTTCGTATTTATTGGATACCGCCTCGCGCATCACGACCAATAAAACCCGCATCATCAGCCGCAACCAGCAAATGATGCGCCTCGACAACGAGATGACGTCCGACCTCGCCGTCGAGGACGCCATGCTGTTGGAAGCGCATGTGCTGCGTTACCTGGACGAGGTAAAACCGGACATCCTGATCTTTGAAGATTACAATAAAGGCGTGCTGACCGAGGCCATCATCGCTACAGTCGTCCGTCTTTGCCGGGAGCGCGGCATCCTGACGGCGGTGGACCCCAAACGGAAAAACTTTTTTTCTTACCGCAACGTAGACATCTTCAAACCCAACCTGAAGGAAGTGCGCGAGGGGCTCAACCTGATCGGGGAAGACGCGACCCTTCCCTGGCTCCAGGGGGTACACGAGCAGTTGCATGCCCAGCTCAAGCATCGGATCTCGTTCATTACGCTGTCCGAGAAAGGCGTGTTTTACCAGTCCCCGGACGCTTCCGGTATGATCTCCTCCCATGTCCGGAACATCGCCGATGTCAGCGGTGCGGGGGACACTGTTATCGCCGTGGCGTCTTTAGTGTACGCTGCCACCGGCGATGTCGCGCTGATGGCAGCCGTCGCCAACATCGCCGGCGGGCTTGTCTGCGAGGAAGTCGGCACCGCGGCCATCCGTCGTGAGCGCCTCCTGGAAGAGTGCAAGGTCTTGTTATAGAAATCGTTAAATTTAGGTATGCAAAAGTACGCAGTGATCGTGGCCGGTGGTAGCGGGAAGCGCATGAACAGCGCCTTGCCCAAGCAGTTTATGATGCTCAGGGACAAGCCCGTGTTGTACTATACCCTGCAAACCTTCCTGGAGTCCTATCCCGACCTCCAGATCATCCTCGTATTGCCCCTCGAATACATCGACCTCGGCAAGGAGATCATCGACGGTTATTTCGATTCCTCCCGGATCCGCATCGTCACGGGCGGGGACAGCCGCTTTCATTCCGTCAAAAACGGCCTGGCGCTGATCGAGGACGAATCCATCATCTTTGTCCACGATGGGGTCCGCTGCCTGGTCACCCCCCAGCTCATCCACCGCTGTTATATGCAGGCCCTGGAAACCGGAAGCGCCATCCCCACGTTGATTTCCAAGGACAGCGTCCGGGTGGAGACCGAAGAAGGCAACGAGCCCATCGACCGGAACAAGGTCCACCTCGTCCAGACACCACAGACGTTTCATTCGAAACTGCTGTTGCCTGCATTTCAGATCGACTTTAAGGAACGCTTTACCGATGAAGCCACCGTGGTGGAGGCGTTTGGGCTGAAGGTAAGCCTGGTCGAAGGCGAGGAGACCAATATCAAGCTGACGCGGCCGGTGGATATGTTCCTGGCGGAGCGGATCCTTGAAGAGCGCGCTACGGCTGTCGTTTAAAGGGTCACCTTTTAAGCCATCGCAGCGGCGCCGGCAGCCGGTTTAATTTTATCGCCGCATAAGGTTGCTCATAAGACCCGAATGACCGGTAAAATTGCGCCAGCGACGGTATGTCCGACCCCTCGAAGTCAAACGTCAGCCCCGATCCCGCATACTCCCTGATGAATTGATCCAACAACAGGTGCGACGCCCCGTTATCCCTGCCGTCGGGGTGATTGCCACCGATGAGGTAGTAGGCTTTGGCGTGGGAGAATAAAAACACACCCGATGCCAGGAGCTTCCCTCGCTCGTCTGTAATCCCGCGGGTGACCGCCATGCGGTCTTCGCTTAGTTTTTCGTAGAGCTGCCCGAACCGGGCGTAGTGTATCGGTTTTAACCCTGTGTGCCCGTTCAACTGTTCTCTGGCCAGCGCCAACACGGTTGGCAAGGTGGTGTCCTTTGTATAGACCAGCCCGGCGTCTTCCGCCTTTTTTAGGTTCCGCCTCAGGTTCTTATTGTACGCCGCGCTCAGCTCGGCGTATGACGCACGCAACGGCAACAGGAAGTTGGCCCTGGGATAAAGGGGGAATCCGGTATCCGGCAGAAGGTTTTCTGCGTTCAGCGAAAATTCCCAAAAACGGAACTTGCCCGGGATCGCCTCCAGAAATGCCCTTAGCGTCTCGCTGGTCACCGGCTCTTGTTGGAAAACGCCGCCTTCGGCGCTCAGGTAGGGTTGATAGAGGTAGGTAATGCCCCACTTCCGGTTCCACGTCAGTGGCATGACCGCTTCATAATCGCCCAGGACCAAACCGTCCCAATGGGCACTCATGTGGTCCAGGTAAGAAGCGTACACATACACAGAACCGTTGGAAGCCTCGGCGACGCAACGGTCCCATTTACGCCGGTCTATGTCTTCGTATGCAAAATAATGTACTGCCACGAGGTGTTAAGGTTAGTCTTTTATCTTTCACTTGCCTTTCATTTGCCTTTCCGGCCCAGCACCACCTGCACAGATTGTACCAAAATCCTCAGATCCAGTGCAATGGAACGGTTTTCCAAATAATACTGGTCGTGCCTTTGCCGGTCGATCATTTCCTCCACGGAGGAAGCATACCCAAAACGGACAATCCCCATCGACGTCAACCCCGGTTTGAGCTCCAGCAAACGTCCGTAGTTCGGTGCATGGTCCATGATCCGGTCTATATAATACTGTCTTTCCGGCCGGGGGCCCACCATCGCCATATCTCCCTTCAACACATTCCACAACTGCGGCAATTCGTCCAGCCGCCACTTCCGCAAGACGTTTCCGATTTTTGTGGTTCGAGGGTCATCCTTTTTCGCCAGCGCAGGACCGTTTTGTTCCGCGTCCAACCGCATCGAACGGAATTTAAAAATGGTAAAGGGTTTCCCCCCTTGACCCACGCGTACTTGCTTGTACAACACAGGTCCTTTGTCGCTTAGTTTGATCAACAATGCCACCACCAACATGATGGGGGCTGCAAGGATGAGTCCTAGCGAGGCCATAAACAGGTCGAGAAAACGGGTGCCTTGTGGTCCTTTCGGCTTTAAAATGGGGGCTTTTACGACCCCTAGTGCAAAGGTCTTCATAGCATTGGATTCCCCATAAAAATAAGCATTAATTGCTATTATACAACGGGTTGATTCCGTTGTATCTTTTGTAGTATTTGGTGGGCCACCTCCATGGAGCGGTATCCGTCCATTTCGTCCACCTGGGTCGGCCTTTGCTGCTCGATTGACTCTATAAATGACTGTAATTCAAGTTTTAACGCGTTTTCCTCGGGTACTTTTGGGTGTATGATCGCGATGGTCTTTTTCCCATTGTTCGTCTCGATGTCAAAGCTGAACTGCCCCTGGACCTGTTCCGTCTGCATCTTGATGATCTCCGTCTTTTTCTCCAGGAAATCAATCGAGATGTACGCCTCCCTTTGGATGATCCGCATTTTCCGCATCCGTTTCATGCTGATCCGGCTGCTCGTCAGGTTCGCCACGCACCCGTTGTGAAACTCGATCCGCACGTTCGCGATGTCCGGTGTATCCGTCATCACCGCCACCCCATTCGCACTGATCGACCGCACGTCGCTTTTGACCAGGTGCAGGATGATGTCGATGTCATGGATCATCAGGTCCAGGATCACGCTCACCTCCGTCCCCCGCGGGTTAAACTGTGCCAGGCGGTGGACCTCGATAAACATCGGGTTCAGGGCCGTTTCATTTAATGCCAGCAACGCCGGGTTAAATCGCTCGATATGCCCCACCTGGAGCTTTATACCTGCTTCCTTCACCAGCTTGACGATCTCCTTCGCCTCCGCCATCGTGTTCGCCAGCGGCTTTTCCACGAAAACGTGCTTCCCCTTCCGGATCGCCGCGGCGCAAAGCTCGAAATGATAAGGGGTAGGGGAGACGATGTCTACCGCGTCCACGGCTTTGAGCAAGTCATCCGGGTTTTTGTAGCGTGTCAAACCATAGTTTTCTTCCACTTCCTTCGCCGTCGTGTCGCTCGGGTCGTAGAAGCCTACCAATTGGACGTTCTGCATTTCCCGCCAGTTGTTCAGGTGGAATTTACCCAGGTGGCCTACGCCGAAAACCCCTACTTTAATCATTATTAGCCTTTTAGCGATGATTTTGCGGTGTAAAGGTAAGGGCGTGTTTTTGTAAAAAAATCGTGTGTTTTTTTTTGTTCGCTTGCTTTTCCCCTTATCTTTGCACTCCCAACAACGGAACGGATCGGTAGTTCAGTTGGTTAGAATGCCGCCCTGTCACGGCGGAGGTCGCGGGTTCGAGTCCCGTCCGGTCCGCAAGAAATGTCTAAAACCCGCGCTAGTCGCGGGTTTTCTTTTTTATTGAGCCACCTCTTCCCAAAAGAAACGCTACCAGATCCGCGGGATGGTCGGTTTGCAATCCCTGCACGCCCATGTCGATCGCTTTATGCCACTTGGCAGCGTCTTCATCCGCGCTCTGAACATCCAACCAGACTACCGCACCGTGTTTGTTCACCGCCCGCAACAGCACGGGATCGGAAACATTATCCAAAACCTCTACGGGTGTCGACCGGAAAAAGGAATCCACCTGTTGTTCTGTTTGGCATTCATCGGGCAAGCTTGCCATCAATGGCATGTCTGGGGCAATCCTTCTCCAATCTTCGTATTGCCCGGGTTTGTTGAGGTAGACGACCACCTGCTTTTCCATGCCCGCCTGCCGGATCTGCTTCCAGGTTTCCGCTACGTCCGCAACTTTGAAATCCAGGTAGATGTTTATGCGCCCTTTACAGCGGTTCAACACCTCCTTGAACTCGGGAACGCGGTAAATCGTCTTGTCGGCTGTATCCGGCGAATACAGTGTCAATTGGCGGATCTGCGCAAGCGTAAGGTCGCTTACGTTACCGGCATGGCTGTGTGTCATGCGGTCGAGGGTCGCATCGTGACTGAGCACAAGCTTCCCGTCCAGGCTTGTCCGCAGGTCTATTTCAACATAGTCGGCCCCAACGCCGATGGCTCCATCTACTGCGGCCACGGAATTTTCCGGTAGTCGCAGGTGATAACCACGATGCGAGATCACGACCAGGGTATGAGCGGACTTTGGCAGCGGACGAGGCGCGGGCTGGGCACAAACCGCGGCCAAAAACGCGGCGTATAAAAATGGTTTCAACATGCTATTTATATACACTTTCAATAGGTGGAAGCACTTTTTGCGGCGGCGTGTACCGGATACCCAGCAACGCGGCGATGGTGGCGGCGACTTGTCCCTGGTAGAGCTGTTCGGGACGGGAAACCTCACCTAAGGGCGCGGAATCGGGTCCCATGGCGGCGATCCAAATATTGCCGGAACCGGCTATCTTGTCTCCATGATCCGTCCACTCCTTTGTCCCGGCTCCACCACGCCCATGATCGCAGAAGGCGATCAGCGTGGTCTTGCCCCGGTATTGCGGCATCGACTGCACGGTAGCCCAAAAGTCTGCGATCATCGCGTCTTCCGCGTGCACTACGCTGATATACTGGTCGTATGACCCCATGTGTGCATAGGCATCGGTCTCCCCAAGGGCGACATATAATATCCGTGGATGATGGCTTAGGAGATACTCCCGGGCGGCAAAATACGTCAGGAGATCGGGCCGTTCGCCGGTAGGCTCCGCCGTGAGCCTTTCCATCCGGTTGAGTAGCGGAGACTCGGTCGTATCTGTGTCCGAGTTGACATACAACCCGTTTCGCCATTTGTCGAGGATATAGGGGAAGAGGTCGGACGTTGAAAATACAGCGACCTTCCCCTTGAACGCCGGATGGCTATCGATCACCTCCAGCACATTGGTATTCTTGTCTATGACCAGGGCGTTCGATTTGATTGCAGAATCGGGATTACCCGTGATGACCTCACTAAAACCGGCATAGGTGATCTTGTAGGGATTGGCAACGTCAACGTCGTTGCCCAGGTTGCGGTTGCCATAGAGCTGACCGCGCAGGGCTATGGTATCCCAGAAGAACGGCATCAGTCGCCTGCGTCTTTCCGCCGGCGATGTCGCCCAATAGTCCTTTCGCATTTGTTTCCGTTCCTGGGTAAAGGCGCGGTCCTCCATCAACACCGAGTCGACACCACCGAATATCTCCTGCCAGCGCATGCCATCCATAGCAAAAAGAATGATATTTTCTGTTTTTTGCGCTCTCCCGGGTATAACCAGCAGGCAGAAAACCGCCAAGTAGAAAAGCTTTTTAGTCATAATTTGATGAATATTTTTTTTCTATACAGCCACCAGGCTGGAATGTAATTGACTCCGACGAACAATACCGCATAGAGCAGGCTGGCAAGCCGCGGATCGGCGCCGGCCCGGAACAGACCGCTCACGAACCAATCGTTGAGCGGCCGGCCAGCGAAGGACGTCTCATAGAAAAGTATCGCCCATACATCGGCTAGGAAATAAATAGCAATGGCGTTGGCGCCGAAAACGATACCCGGCTTTGTCCAGGCAGTCCTTCCTCTGATATCGACCAGGAAATAGAAGGCACCCAGCAGCAACGATGCAAAACCGGAAGTCACGAGGACAAAGCTGCTGGTCCAAAGGTTTTCGTTCACCGGGAAGACCAGTCCCCAGAGATAACCGGCGATGGCCGTAAACGTCCCTGCCGTCATAAGGTAGTTGACCTTCTCGCCGGCGGGTATATCGGTGAGCAGCAGCCGGCCCGCGAGCATCCCCGTAATACAGGAGCAGAGTGCAGTGATGGTGCTGAGGATGCTTTCCGGGTCCCACGACCCTCGCCACATCGTTCCGGGCAAGAAACGGCTGTCGAACCAGGCCACCAGGTTGACCCCGGGTTCGAGCATGACCCTGCCCTGCCCCGGGGTGGGGATACAGGTCAGCGCCAGCCAGTACATGACGAGCAAAACGCCGGCGATCCATGCCTGTTGCTTCCAGTTGCTGTTCAGGTACAGGAAGGCCGATAGGAAAAAGACGATGGAAATACGCTGAAGGGTGCCCGTCCAGCGGATATGGTGGACATCGAATGCCGGCATGAGGTTGAGGATCATTCCTACCGCATAGATCTTCAGCGCACGGAAGAATATCTTCCGGTACAATTCGCCGCGGCCTATACCGGCTCCCAACCGCTTTGAATAGGCAAGGGTAATAGAAACGCCAACGAAAAACAGGAAATACGGAGCCACCTGGTCGGTAAGGGATAAACCATTCCACTCGGTGTGGCGCAGGGTGAAATAAACGGCGTTCTCGCTGCCGGGATAGTTTACGAGGATCATCGCCGCAATGGTGAAACCCCGAAGCGCGTCGAGCGATAAAAGGCGTTTTGTCATCGTCATGGGTTGTTATTTTGGCTAAGCCATCGCTCCATCCAATAAGGCAGCAACCAGATGTCGCCGGCGCTGTATTCGAGTTCGCCCTTTCCGCCGCCATCCAGCCGGAAACGGTTTTCGTTGTGGCGCGAGACCGGCAGCTCATCTGGGGGCAACACCTCCCGGGTAGTCTGCTCCCGAAAATTCGGCGGGAGGAATTCAAGGTCGCGCCGCCCGCTGTTGACGACCTTCCAGTCCCTGAGATCCAGGGGATATCGTTGAAGATACCAGGCCGCCGAGTCTATATCCCTCCCCGCCATAATATCCCAAAGTCCCTCTTTTTCGGGTCGTTCCATCTTCCAGTGATCCAGGATCGCCCCACGGAATGCCGCCCGCAGGCTGTCATTCAAGGCGTAGCGGTAAAGCCCCCAGTAGCCGAGGAAATACATTTCATCATCGGAATGATTCCAGTGATCGGACACCATGCGGTCGAGGGCGCTGGCGTCGGCTGGAGCAGGCCCGATCTCCGCGCAAGGCCGCAGGGTATTTTCGAGGTATCCGTACCGGTAAAGCAATTCCAAAGCTTTCTCTTTGTATATGGGCTTACCCGTAAAATGATAGGCCGTTTGGAGCATCGAGACGATATTGGAAGATTCGAGTTTCCGGTCGCCTACGACCTTGGCATGTGCGTTGACATATTCGGGATTCCAATGCCCCCATGTGGTGGGCTGTCCATTCCAGTCTACGAGACAGAAGTCATGATCCACGATATGCTGCATCAGCGCATCCATCAGGTGAATGGCTTTTTGTTTTATCTCCGTGTCGTCGACGAGCTCTGCCAGAACGGCATAGGCGAAAATATGGCCGATCGCTTCATCGCTGCTCGTCGTCGACTTCCAGTCCCACGCTGTGTCCGGTGCGGTCCGCCAGGGACTGGACGCTGCGCGGTGGTCGCTGACCTCATAGCCATGCCTTTCGAAAGAGCGGGAAGGAAATCCTTGCAGTCCATTTATGGTAAAAAGCCGTTCCATGGCGTTCAGGGATTCGCGGCAATTCTCCAGGGCCTCTGTGGACCTGGTGGCTGCATAACGGAAACCCTCCGCCGCCAGGTACATTGATGTCCAAAGTCCGTCGTTGTCCGAATCTTCAAGGCTTCCCGTCGCAGGATCACCGCCGCGGATACCCGAAAGGCTTGCATTGAATCCGTAGCGGATATGCCGTTGCCGGACCTGCCGCTCGTAATAGGAGGCCTTCTGCTCCAGCGTCATGTCATCAAAATGGAGAACGCTTAGTCCCGTACGGCTAAGCAACAGGATGGAATTACCGGGACCCGTTGCTATATCCGCGATGCTGTCGTCGCATAGCCATCGACGTGAGGAATAGTAATCGAAACGGCCGTCGGCCTTCAGACAAAAGGCGCCCTTTACCGAACCGAACCATAACCGGCCGTCAATAGCTTCTACGGTCGTTAGATCCGTACACGGTAACTTGTCGTGAATGACGCCGCCCTGCCAGTAGCCTTCGTGGGTCCCGATCACCACCCCGTCGTCTGTAAAGGTGAAACAGGTAAAGCCGTCGCCGGTAAATTTCCTGGTCGCGCTCCGATCCGCCGGATTGAATTCCCAAAGGGCGTGTCGGTCCAGCAACCAGAAACGACGGCGTCCTGGCTCGTATCGAAGCGCGATAGGCGCCTCGGTAACCTTCCATTCGTATACCAGTTTCCCCCCGTCAAAGTATCGGATGTCGTGTTCGCCGGCGACCAACAGCGTTGCCTGCGACCCGGAACAAAATAACCGGGCGCCGGTGATGCCATGCGGGACGGGGTAAGCGCCTGCCCAGGCATTGCTCCGCACCGCCTGGTCGTCCAGGTATACGAATTGGCCGTCCGTGAGTTCCATATCCTTAATGTCTTTGTCCGCAAGAGGCCGGTAGGAAAGATCCCTCACCAGTTTACCCGGGTACAACGGCTGGCCGCCGGACGGTGTCAGCAGGCCTTCGGAGGAAAGTACCTTGATTACGCCATTCCTGTCGCAGCGCACCTTCCAAAAGTCTGTGCTGTCCAAGGGATATTGTACGGAAAAGGCCTGCAAAAAAGCTGCATCGGTAAAAGCAGTGGCGCCGGGTTCGCCCGCGGCCGAACCAGGCTCACCCGCGGCCCGGGCAATAAGCCTGGCCACCGGTTCCACGACCTGAAGCTCGCACCGTCCACCCTGCTGCCTGGCGAGACGCACCACTTGCATGGCCTCGCCCGTGTCCATTTTCCCCCCGGCCTCGATACAGGATACTGCCTCCAGCCCCACCGAGGCGAGCGACGCCAGGTGGGCCGAAAGCGAGGCGGCTTCCTCTAATACGGGTGACCCACGCAATATCCGGCGGAAAGCCGTGTCATTGTCTCTCCAAATCGTAAGTTGCCGCTTGATAACAGCGGCGTTCCCACCTTGCAAAAATTCATCCACCTGTTTCGTAAAAGCCCGCGGCAGCGGTTGATCCGGCGCCGCGACATCGGCCAGCTTGGTAAGCGGAGAAAATACGGTATACATAGTATCTCCCTCATTACGATCATAGATCTTGAGCGGTTCGAGGACGTCCACCAGGGTCTGAAGGGGTTGAATATCGTCTCCGCCGGACAATTGACGCAACAGCGGCTCCCTATAACTCTTATGCCGTAGTCCCAACGCCTCCAGTTCCCGGCTGACGTCATCGAGCCGGCGATACATATCGTCGACGTCGCGTACCGAAGCGGGCGACCAAAGCCGCTCCGCGATAGCCGCCGTCCTCGGCCAGATGCGGCTATCCATGGTTGTAGGGTTGACAAGCTCGCCCCACATGGTCGCCTCGCCCCCGAGCACCAGGCGGCGCTCAGCCTGGCTGAGCCGCACGCTGTCGGGCAGGGGGTCGTTGAGGTAGTGATAGGAGGCCGGTTGGATCAAATCGATGTAATATCCATAACTCAAAATGGCGGGATGCCCCTCATGAACCGCCGCATAAAAGCTGTCGCTGCCCCGCCAGGATTGGATCACCGCCTGGGCCGGCAAACCCGGCTGCAGTATCTCGTCCCAGCCCACCATCGTCTTGCCCATCTGTTGGAATATAGGCGTCAGGCGCCTGTTGAACCAGGTCTGCACATCCATATAGCTTTTCATCCTATGCGATGTCATAAAGGCACGGATGTGGGGGCTGCTTTGCCAGTCTTTACCCGTATTCTCATCGCCGCCGATATGAAAATAGCGGTCCGGAAAAAGGCCGGCCATCTCGGTAAAGAGCGCGGACAGGAATGAATAGACCTGGTCATTGGTCGGATCCAGCACTGGATCGTAGACCCCGAAATAGCGCTGTAGCCGGTAATCCCGCTGGATGCTGGCGTATAGAGGATAGGCCGTAAGGATGGCCGTTGTGTGGGCGGGTACGACGAACTCCGGTACGATACGGATACCCCGCTGAGTTGCATAACGCACCAAACCCCGGATCTGCTCTTGCGTATAGTATTGTCCGTCGGAGGCCAACTGCTGCAGCCGCGGAAAACGTTTCGATTCCACGCGGAATCCCTGGTCGTTGCAAAGATGCAGGTGCAGCACGTTCAGCTTGACGGCCGCCATGCCATCGATCGTCCTTTCTATTTCCTCCACGGGCTCGAAATGCAGCGCGACATCGAGTAACAACCCGCGCCACGCAAATCGCGGCTGGTCCCGGATGGATACGCCAGGGAAAAAGTAACCCGTCCCGTCGGCGGAGACAAGCTGCAGGAGCGTTTCCAACGCGTGGAGGACGCCGAGATCGGTAGGCGCGTCAACGACGACCTGCTTAGCGTCCACGCGGAGGGTATACCGCTCGTCTTCGCCCAAACCCAGCCGTCCCGGCCTTCCGACGCGGAGGACCAGGGTGGCGGTACTATCGCGGTCACGGGGCGTAATATTTGCCGTAGGATAAAGGAAGATCCCCGTCTTCCCACCCAGCCGCCGGACGAACCGGCTGGCCTCTGCAAAGAGACGGGGATCGGGGTTCCCCAAGATGCCTATCCTGAAATTCCCATCGATCCAAACTTTATTGTCATTGGTCGTCAGGGAGGAAGGTATCGGCATCAGGTGGAACTCTTGGGCGGCTGCCAGGTGCGCCGCATGAAGCAAAACCGCTAAGGTCAAAAATTTTACCATGGTTGGTTCGTACCTTCGATGAGCCAGAACTTCGACCACGAACTATTCGCGCCGTCTGGACCAATATAAGGCGTCGTTTGCAGGTTGTTGATAGCCCCCTGGGCATTCGTGATGTTGTTTTGCAGCTCACTGTTTGGATAGGTAAACCGTACCGGGATCTCTGCCCGCTCGGAGGCCCAGCCTACCGTAAGAGAGGGATAACCGGTCCTGCGCCAATCCATATACGCCTCATTGCACGCCTGCCAGGCAGCAATCCACTTCTGCTGGATAATTTGCGCCAGCGTCCCGTTAAAGGCCACGGAAGGTTGAGCAATATAGGCGTTGTAATTTTTCACGCAGCCGTAATAATTGTTGACGTCGTTCTGGTAGGTGGTGAATACCTGCCAGGTGGCGAAGGAGGCCTGGATACCATTATAATACCAGGTAGCGGCCGATCCGTTCACGTTCCAGCCTTTGAGGGCTGCCTCCGCGAGGTCGAAGCAGATCTCACTGTAGGACGCCAGACGCTGTGCAAGCAGGGAACCCTTCGGGTTGTCATAAATGTCGCGGCGCAGGTAGGAAACGTAGTTGTTGATGGAGGTAGCTTGTTGCCCGGAAAGGTTCAGGTTGTACTGAAAATCCGGGTATCCGCTATAGCTCGGCGGGATGCCGACATACACCGAAGAAGTATCATACAAATTCTTGACGGTAGTGCCGGTAGCGCCGTAAGGCCGGTCCTGTGCGTAAGTCGCCAGGTTGTACTGTTTATAATTCGCGGCCGCGGCAGCAGCCGGATTGATGTAACGGATATTGTTCACTGTATTGACAAGGGTCGTGTTGTCGCCAGGCACAAATTGGGAAGCACTTACTTCGGATGGCGTCACAATTGGTTCCCCCATGATGACGATCCGGGGGTCCTGCAGGGACTTGAGCGTCATGGTCAGCGTACCGCAGAGCTTATTCCGGTTAAACTCGGAGGCGCTGTTGTACACCGAGCAAAATTGATAGCTGGATGCCTTGTCCACGCCCGGGAAGGGCATCGTGCAGTCATCGGCCGTACCTTGGAAGACGCTATCCGCTACAGCTTCTACACCGGCCTGCACGTTCATCTTGGCGGAAAGCCGCAGGTAATAGCGGAGGAGCAGGGAGTAAGCGAATTTTTTCCATTTTGTGGGATCGCCGCCGTAGTATACATCCGAAGACTGCGTGGCTGCGGTGATTTCGGGATGATCCGCCGTAGTGCCGTAAAAAAACGGGATGGCGGACTTGAGGTCGGCGATCACCCGGGTATAGATGCTCTGCTGGTTGTCGAAGGTGGGGAAATTGTACACGCCGCCCTGGTCCCCGCTCAATGCCATGGAGTCAGGCGCATCCCCCCAAAAATCCGCGATATTGCCAAAATTGAATGCCCGCATGACAAGAGCCACACCCTGGTGGAAATCCCATTTGGAGGCCTGTGCCTGCTGCAGCAGGAGCTTGTTGTTGTTCAGCGTATAATAATTGCCGCTCCAGTCGAATGTGCCCGGGTCCCATTGGTCGTCGGTTAGGTCGTAATCATAGGCGTCGTGATAAAGTTGCTGCATGGTTCCGGAAAGGACCCCCGAACCCAGGTCCCCATACCAGGTTGCCGTATTCGTGAGCACACCCGCCATCAGGTAGTCCGACGAGGCTCCGGAAGGCGTGAGGCTATTGGGATTGGTATTTAGTGTGGAAAATTTCTGGCAGGAGGTCATCGCGATGAGGCCGGCCAAAATGATATATGTATGTTTTCGTTTCATTTTTTTTGTTTGAAGCGGTTAGAACCGAACATTCAGCTTGACGCCCACAGGAATCGTCCAGGGCCGGATGTTATAATACTCGATACCCTGTTTAAACTGGGAACCGTTGCCTTGGGGTGACTGACTGAGGTCGAAGGCCTGCTCCGGGTCGACGTTTATCTTAGCCTTCGTCCAGAGGATGAGGTTGCGCGTATAGACACCGAAGCTTATTCCCTGGAGACGAAGCGCGTTAGACCAACTGGCGGGCAGTTGCGTAGAAAGCGTAAGGTCCCTCAGCTTGATATAGGAGGCACTGAACATATCCATGCGGGCGAAGGACCAGTACCCGTTGGTGGTGGCATCTTCATAGTCGTCATAAACGGTCGTGTTGGGATCGCCGAGGTTTTCAATGTAACCGCCGCTGCCGTCGCTGCGCACACCGGGATAGAAGGCAGCGTCATAGATGGGATAGCCGGGGATGGCGGTACTGTTCGGCCCGCTGGGGTCGTTGTACAATCCCCCCTGGGCCTTGGTGGGACCTCCCACCATGTGTACCTGTGTAAAGCCGGAAGGCAGTATATATTTACCCGGATTGGTCTTGAGGTAAGCGGGAATGTTATTGGCGTACGCAGACGGGATGGGTATGCCCATATTCTCCTGCTGCCGCAGGTTGGCGTTGCTTCCCTGGTACCGGTACGTCTTGGAGTAGAATATGCCCCCGAAACGCGAGTCGATATTGGCAGAAAGTGTAAACCGTTTGTAGCGTACCGAGGTCTGGAAGCCCAACAACAGTTTGGGGTTGAAATTGCCGGCCACTACCTTATGCTGGAAGTCGCCGCCATTCAATTTCTGTGGAGTCCCGGATGAATTCAGCAAAGGGTAGCCGTAATAGGCCGAGGTCGGATCGGTGACCGTAGCGATCTGGTTATCCCAAAGCTGGCCGATCTTGCCATCGCTGATGACCTGGTGACCCTTGCTGTCGTATTGGTTGGGTATCGGCTGGCCTTTGGCATAGGTCCACGAACCGGTGGGTCCGTCCTGCCAGAAGGAAAAATAAGGCACCCCGTTGGCAAGAGAAATGATATAGGCATTGTTTTTTGTCCAGTTGAAGTTGACGTCCCAGTTCCAGTTCTTGTTAGAGATGATCGTACCGCCCAGCGACAATTCGATACCCTGGCTGCGGACCAGGCCGGCATTGATCTGGCGGCCGCCATAACCGCTCGACGGCGGAGTGCTGATACCCAGGATTTGGTTCTTGTTGTCACTCCGGTACACCGTACCGCTGAAACGCAGGCGGCTCTTGAATAAAGCAAGGTCGATCCCCCCCTCGCTGGAAACCGCCAGCTCGGGTTTCAAATTAGGGTTTAGCAGCGTAGTGGAGAGCGATTCGGTCGTAGTTCCCCCGAAGCTGCCAATACCTACTACCCCGTACAGGTTATAAGGGTCCGTGTCCTTGCCGACGCTGGCCCAGCCAAACCTGGCTTTTGCCAGGCTGATGCAGGGCGCCATGTGGAATATCCGGTTCAACAGCAGGCTTAGCGAGGCGGAGGGATAGAAATACGAATTCGATCCCGGGGGCAGGGTGCTCGACCAGTCATTACGGCCCGTCAGGTCCAGGTAAGCCATATCGTCGTAACCCAACGAGGCGGTAGCGTAGGCGCTGTACACGGCTTTTTTATAATAGGCCGAGTTGTAGCGGATATTGGCCTGCGCGATATTCGATACGTTGAACAGCTCGGGAGCGATGATGCCCGTTCCCGGCGCGGAATATACCTGGTTGTTCGAGTTGTACTGATAAAGGAGGTTACCGCCCGCGGAAGCGGAGATGTCCAGCTTGGTCAAAAAACGCTTCTTGTAGGTTACGAGGAAATCGGTATTGCTTTCGGAATTGAAGATGTTGTCGAGTCCATAGTAACCGTTGAGCTCACTGTCATAGCTCTTGGAAATTTTGGTTTCCCTGTTGTCATAGAACAGGTCTTGCGAATAACGCAGGAAGGCGCTGACGTGCGACGAAAAATCGACACTGGCCTTGACGTTCCCCAAAAGATGGTTACGCACATAGCCGTTCTTTACCTGGTTGACGACAAACCAGGGGTTGTCATTGACGTTGTTGCCGTAAGCCGTTTCGGGCGCCGGGCTCTGGTCGACGCCGACGGGAGGCAGCGGTTTCATTTGCTGGATACCCGGCGTCAGCCAGTAATTCTTTATCTGGCGGACATCGATGCTCGCCGGCAGGGTTATCACGTCCGTCAAGGCGCTGTTCTCATTACCGCCCAGTACGTTATTGGAAGCGGAACGGGCATAATTGATGGAACTGGACAGTTTGACGCCGGGTGACATTTTATGTTCGACGTTCAGCGACAGGTTGTTGCGGTTCATCCCACCGGTGGGAATAATGTCCTGGTTGACGAGGTTGGTAAACGAGAAGCGATAGTTGTCCTTATCCGTCGCATTCTCGACGGAGACGGTATTGGTCGCCGTCAGACCGTCCTGTACGAAATTCTTGAGGTTGGGGTGGGATACCAGCGGGAGCGGTTTGTAGGTCCCATCCGATTGTAAGGGACTGTTCCATTGAATGGCGTTGATCCCCTGGTTGAGCGGGGTCCCGAAATAGTAGGTGTCCCAGCTCGGAACATCGACGATGACGCCCTTCCAGCTATTGTAGCCGTTGGCCACCGTATAGGGGTCCGTTCCCATGGAATAGTCCTGTATGGTCGGGAAGACTTTGTAGGGCGCCGCCAGTTCCTCGTTCGAGCTGAAGCTCATGCCCAGACCCCTGGCTTTTTTTCCGGATTTGGTGGTGATGAGCACCACGCCGTTACCGGCGCGGGAACCGTACAATGCCGCTGCGCTGGGTCCTTTCAGGATCGAAACGCTCTCGATGTCATTGGGGTTGATATCGGAGATGACATTGCCGTAATCGGCGTCATTGCCGCTACCGTTATTTACGCCGACATTGTTCATGGAATTCTGCAGGGGTACCCCGTCGACGACAAAGAGGGGTTGGTTGTCGCTGTTCAACGACCGGATACCGCGAATAACCACACTGACAGAGGCGGTCGGAGCAGAACTGGTGCTGGCGATCGCCACGCCGGAAACCCGGCCTGCCATGGATTCCTCCCAGTTGTTTTGCGGCACATGGTTCAGGTCCTCCCCCGAGACTTGTCCTACGTCATAACCGAGGGACCGTTTGCTACGGGTGATACCCAGGGCCGTCACCACTACCCCCGACATCGTATTTCCGTTGGTGGGTTGTAAGGTCACCTTGACGAAGTTCTTTCCATTCAACGCCAACTCGGTGTTGTTATACCCCACATAGGAGACGACGAGTACGGCATTACGCCCGGAAACAGACAAGGAGAAATTCCCGTTCTTGTCCGATGTGGTGCCCCCTTGTGCCCCCTTTTCCGAAATGCTGGCGCCGTCCAGTGGCCCACCCGCGTCCACGACACTACCCTTAACCGTTATCCTTCCCGCCGGTGCCTCCTGTCCATACGAGGGGCCGACCAGCAGCAGGAAGAAGGCCGTAAGCAGGTGCAGCCTTAGAAGTAATTTGAAAAACGTAATCATGTTATGCTCGAATTTGATGAAGCGAAAAGGACGGCAGGGGCAATAAGGAACCGCACATGGACCTATGTTCATGCAAAAGGATTCCCTCGCGGGCTTTCGCCCACTTTGCCGGGGAGTAGATCAAGGTATGGATGGATTACAGTAACACCGGCTTCTCTTTTCCGTCGTAAGCCGCAAGTTCAGGACTGCCGGGGGTTAGTTCCGTTATTATATAGTCTATGTTTTCGATGTCCGTAATTTTCAACTTGCGCACCGTTCCGAATTTCTCGGCTATGCTCACCAGTGCGACTTTCTTGGCCGAACGGATCATCGCCTTGTTTACCTGGACGACCTCCCAATCCGAATCCGTTATCCCGTCTTCGACCGATATGCCGTTGGCGCCGATGACGCATAGGTCCGGCTTGATGTTCGAGAGTTCATTGATGACGCTGGCCCCGGTATGAATATTGGAGTTCTTGGCCAACCGGCCGCCGATAACGATGACCTCCAATTTCTCGTGATACGCCAGGGTGAGCGCGACTTGTGGACTTACAGTGAAAACGGTCGCCTCCAGGTCGTCCGGGATCCGTTTCGCGATTTCCATGATCGTCGTCCCCCCCTCCATAAGGATGAGCATGCCGTTGCGGAAAAGCCGCAACGTTTTGTCGGCGATGACCTGTTTCGCTTCCAGGGCATAGACCTGGGTCTCCCCGTTGAAGGGATAGTGAAAGGTCCGGCCCATGGCTCCGCCATATACCTTGACAATCAGACCCTGGTCGGCCAATTCATTCAAGTCTCTTCTTATAGTATCTTCACTTACAATAAGTTGGTCTCTTAAATCTGTCGAAAGCACCTTATTATGAAGATTGATCTCCTTTAAAATGAACTTATGTCTTTCTTCTTTTAGCACCGTTCGTGATTTTTATTTTCTTCAACCAAAGTTAGGAAGAAATTGCGGCTCTTTGCGTAACTTCATCTTCAAATCCAGAAAAGAAACGCAAACTTAACATTGAACCATGCAAAAGATCACCGAGCAAACACCGGTTCACAGACACCTTGAAAAGAAAAGCATCCACGAAATTACCTGGTTGATCAATAGAGAAAATGCCGCCGTGGCAGGCGCCATCGAAACAGCGCTGCCGCAGCTCAACCTGCTCATAGAGGCCATTGTTCGCAAGATGGAAGATGGCGGAAGGATGTTTTACCTGGGCGCGGGGAGCGGAGGGAGGTTAGCGGTTTTGGATGCCATCGAGCTCCCTACCACTTACGGCATCCCTAAAGGAAAAGTTCTCCCTATCCTTGCCGGAGGCATGGACAGGCTCATCGAGGCGCGGGAGGAAATGGAAGACGATGTACAGGAAGGATGGAGCCAGTTAACCTGCGAGCATGTATCGGGCAAAGATATTGTCGTAGGGATATCCGCCAGCGGAACGACCCCCTTCGTCCTCGGCGGCCTGGAGGCCTGCCGCAAAAATGGCATTACCACCGGGTGTATCGTCAGCAACCCTGGGTCGCCGATTGCCGCCGCTGTCGATTGGCCCGTGGAAGCGATCACCGGTCCGGAGTTCATCGCGGGAAGTACGAGGATGAAATGCGGCACGGCGCAAAAAATGCTCCTGGACATGATCAGCACCACCGTAATGATCAAGTTGGGGCGGGTGGAAGACAACCGCATGGTCAACGTCCAGCTTATTAATGATAAGATAACAGACCGCGCGGTCAGGATGCTTATGGAGATGGCTCCGCTAGACAACTACGATGCGGCAAAGAGACTCCTGCTCCAACACGGAAGTGTACGGAGCGCGATAGATAGTTTGAAATGACATATTTTTACTTATGCAATCTCAACGCAACAGGTCTATCCTGATCCTGGGTCTGCTGTTCTTTATATTCGGATTCATCACCTGGCTGGGTTCCGTCCTCATACCCTACCTCCGGATCGCCTGCCAGCTGAATAATTTTGCCTCCTATCTTGTCGCATTTTCTTTTTATATAGCGTATATGCTGATGGCATTACCAGCCGCAGGCGTTCTTCGGATGACCGGCTACCGGCGGGGGATGGCTCTGGGCCTGCTGATCATGGCCGTTGGCAGTTGTCTTTTTATCCCCGCCGCTTTTTTGCGGTCCTACCCTTTGTTTCTGACGGGTCTTTTTATACAAGGTTCGGGACTCGCCTTGCTCCAGACCGCATCCAACCCTTACGTAGCCATCATCGGCCCGTTGGAAACCGCTGCCAGGCGTATCGGGATCATGGGCGTATGCAACGGAATAGCAGGCGTCGTGGCGCCCCTGATCCTGGGTGCAGTGGTCCTCAAGGATGCCGACTCCCTGAAGGTCGCCATCGCCCGTTCGTCGCCGGCAGTTCGAACACAGTTGTTGCAGCACTTGGCAAACCGCGTAGTGATGCCCTATGGGCTGATTCTTTTAGCGTTGTTGGCGATTTCACTGCTGGTGTATTTTTCACGGTTGCCGGAGCCCGGGGTTGGCCCTTCTGACGAGCCTGCGGAAGGGGTCATTTCCGAAAGGGCCAGCATATTCCAGTACCCGTATTTATTGCTTGGGGCTTTTACACTATTCTTATATGTGGGCGTGGAGGTGATCTCCGGCGACACCATTATCAGTTATGGCTCTTCGCAAGGCATTCCTCTGGCCTCAGCCCGTTTTTTCACGAGCGCGACGCTGTCCTGTATGCTGCTGGGTTATCTCCTAGGCATAGTCCTAATACCGAAATACCTTTCTCAAACAAGCGTGTTAAAGTTTTCGGGACTGCTGGGCATCGCCCTTGTATGCCTGGCGCTCTCCACCCGAGGTTACCTGTCCGTGGCCTTTATCGCGCTGTTGGGCCTCGCCAATGCCATGGTCTGGCCTTCCATCTGGCCGCTGGCTATACGCGGACTCGGGAAATTCACGCCTTTGGGTGCGTCCCTGCTGATCGTCGCCGTGGGGGGCGGCGCGTTCCTGCCGCTTGCTTACGGCCGGCTTGCCGACGTCGTTTCTCCGCACCTGGCGTACCTGCTGCTCCTTCCCTGTTATGCGTGCATCTGGTATTATGCAACGGCAGGCCATAAAATCGGATTGGCTATATGATGCTCATTGCAGACAGCGGCTCCACAAAAACCAATTGGAGCATCATCGGGGAAGACGGAATCCCCCGGTTCTTCGACACAGAGGGCTATAACCCGTATTTTCAGAATAGTAAAGCGATTGCCTCCTCGCTTTCCGGCAGCCTGCCGGCGGACTTGGATAGGCGTGCTGTGGGCGGCATCCATTTTTACGGCGCGGGTTGTTTCGAAGACAAAGCAGACATCGTTGCCGCCGCGCTTCGTGAACTTTTTCCTGCGGCGAAAATCTTCGTGGGCCTCGACCTTTTCGGCTCCGCGAGAGCCCTGCTCGGTAATGGCCCGGGCTTCATAGCCATCCTTGGAACGGGAGCCAATACCGGCCTTTACGACGGGACCCGAATAACCGCCAACATCGATTCACTGGGTTACCTGCTCGGCGATGAAGGTAGCGGCTATTATATAGGAAAGAAATTGCTCGGCGACTTTATCCGCGGTTATATGCCTGCGCCGGTGGCCGGGGAACTCGCCTCCACCTATAGCGTCACGCGCGAGTCCATCATGACAAGACTCTACAGCGGCCCTTCGCCCAATCGTTATTGTGCCGGCTTCGTTCCCTTTCTCGAAAATAGCCAGGCCGATGTGGACTACACCCGGGGCCTTGTCGCCTCTGCCTTCGCGGATTTCTTCAAATGCCTCGTGTGTAAATATGCCGATTATAAACGCTATAGCTTCAACTGCACCGGCTCGGTAGCCTATGCCTTTCGCGATATCCTGGCGGATACTGCGGCGCGTTATCAGATGCCGTGGGGGACTGTGCTCAAAGCCCCCATACAGGGGCTTGTAGGCTACCATGGGGGGCTTTACATCAAACTTTTTTAATGAGTCTGTGATCACCTAGACATAATCACTCGTAATAGAGGTCTTATACCCATAACTTTTTTGCAGTTCATATATCAGTTCATTGTGGTGTGCTTCCGTTGTTTCAACCGTAATGGAATTTTGGGAAGAGCTGACCAGCCGTCCGTGGAATCTTTCGCACAAGGCGACAATCTCTCTGCCTTCATGGGCCATCCAGCCACGGTTCTCCTCATCTTCTTCTTCCTCAATAGTAACTTGGACCCTAGCCGTGCCATCCAGTCGGTAGTTATGACGGACGGAATTAGGCAGGTCAATATAACCGCCGCTGGTTCTACCCACATGTTCGGTGCCTAGCGGATTAGAGGGAGTAACAGTATAGCCGATGGATGTAGCCATCTGGTCAAGGTTCATGCCGACCCTTACGCCTGTAGGTGTGAAAACTCCCGGTGTTGACTTGTCATAAATAGTGCTATTCCGGTAGGGGAAGTTGCCTTCTGAAATGCGAAGGGATCCGCCAGGTCGGAGTTTCTTTTTTGCGCTGGACATAGTGCCTGTCATAAGCCCGGTGTTGGATGCCAATGCCTTTTGATCCTTTACAGTCGTTCCGCCGTAATCACCTGTATGCGGAAACTCAAAATGCACTTCGTCATATTCGGTATCCGACATGGTGTCCGGATTAGTGGCATCCACCTTATCCTTTACCTGCACTCCCATGTGTTCCAGTTGTTGCCTGTTTGCATTGTAATTCGTCCCATATTTCCCTCCTGCTTGTTGCGCCGAATCGTAGGTAGTAACCGTCATTTTGGGATGACGGCCCTGGGAAACTTCGCCAGAATAAAAACTCGACGGCCTGCTTAAGTCACCGGAGCCGAGGTAATATCGGCTGGGAACGCGCTCTGATGTCCATTCACCGTTGTAAATATTATGCTGTGTGGCACTTACAAGCTGGTAGCCAGTGGGAGGCGCTTCATGGTCTTCATCGTTAACATAGAGTTTTTTGCTATGGTTATACATCTTCACCAATTGTACCACCTCGCGAGAGTTCGGCATCAACTGTAGCGGACGAACCGCCGGCATGGACTTCCCCTTGGAGCTATTGTTAGCAACAGCGCGACTGGCTATCGCGCCGGACCATGCACTGGAGAAATTGTGCGGCATAGAAAGCGTTTTGAGGGAATGATGCAGTCCTAATTTAATCAAAAGCCGGCACGGAAAGAATACTCCCTCTTTTTATTATTTCAAATATTCCACAGGGGACTTGGAGGATGTCGAATTCCTTCGACCCCCGAAGGCATTTGTGAAAAGGATTTGAAATTACTTTTTCAATAAGGCTGTGATTTTAGCCTTGAACTGTAAAGGACAGGCCTTTATAATTTTGTCCTTATCTCCATCGGCAATACTTCTCGGGGTAATCCACGCTTCGAGATCCCGTTTGTTCTCGTTTTGGTCGTAGTTGTGTCGGATCTTGCCGTCCTCGAAAAAGGTGTAGTCGTTTTCGAGGTCGCCTTTGGGTACCGATATAGTGACAATTTCCTTAGAGCCGTTCATAAAACAAATGTGATTTTATGCGAATATAACTTCGATAGGGCAAATATTGTAACATTTATTGGGCCCTGAGCAATCGATTGCGCGTTTTATCCAAGCCCCACCTGCGTTTCCGTAATACTAAAATAACTTTGTATGAAGCGCTATTGACAATACTTTTGAGCGCAATATTAAACCCACCATACTATCTGTGGAAGATAAAGAATTGGTCATAGGGCTACAACAGGGTGACAGAAGTGCGTTTGATGCCCTATACTATCGTTACTATCCAGGCGTGTATCGGAATATCTGCAAGCTGATACACAAATACGAGATCGCGGAAGATATCTTGCAGGAAGTTTTCCTGGCCTTATGGGACAACCGTTCTTCCATAGATCCCTCCCGTCCGGTTGCGGGCTGGCTGTTCGTGGTCAGTTACAATAAGTCCTTAAAGTGGCTGAAAGCAGATATACGGGAACACCATTTATACCGGAACTACCTGGCGATGGGTTCGTATGACGATGCGCCGGAACCGGAGGAAGATAACTTCCGGGCACAAATGGACCTGTTGAATTCCGTAATAGAAGAATTGCCCCACCGGAAGAAGCAGGCATTCAAGCTTTGCAAACTAGAGGGCAGGAGTTACGAAGAAGCGGGACAAATATTAGGCATCTCCTCCATCACCGTAAAGGAATACGTCAAAACATCGGCGCAATCCATACGGCAGTCCATCCTTTCCAAACAGGACTATTCTACCCTGGCAACCATGACCGGCCTCGCCGTCTTGGTAATATTTCCTTAACATTCAAGGCACCCCCCTTTTGCCCATCAGCGGGTATTTATACATGAAGCGATGGAAGAATTAGCACCCTTATTAGAAAAGTATTGGGCTGGAACGGCTACACAGGAAGAGGTTGGGAAACTGCTGGCCCTTTTGACGGAAAGGGAGGCGGACATACAGGCTTACCTGGAAAAGGAATGCACCGGCGATACGGATCTGTCACCTATGAAGGATAAGGCGGAAGGGGTTTTGCAAAAGATACATACACAGATAGATCAGCGGGAGTTGAGCAATGTTCCTGCGCCAAAGGTTATCCGGCCTTATTTCCGGGCGATGGCATGGGTGGCTGCCGTGGCGGTGGGCGTCATTTTATTTGTGCGCCTGGTGATGCACGAGGAACAAGGGACAGCACCTGCGCCGGTTAGCATAGTCGCGCGTAACGCGGAGGAAGGCGCAAGTTCCGGGCTGAAGCAGGTGGCCAATAACACCAGCTTGCCCAGGGAGCTCCGGATGGAAGACGGTTCGCAGGTGATCCTGTATCCTAAGAGTACCGTGACGTATAAGCAGCCTTTTGACCGGCTTGAACGAAATATCAATTTGCAGGGTAAGGCCCTTTTCAGGGTGACCGGTGATATAAAAAGGCCTTTTACCGTCATGGCGGCAGGCACGGCGACCACCGCATTGGGAACGGAGTTTATGGTGAGTGACCAGCCTGCCGGCAGCATGGTCAGTGTTCGATTAATACAAGGGAAAGTCGCCATCCGTGTGATCGGAACCTCCAATGAGGTCACCTATTTAAAGCCCGGGGAAGAATTTACCCTCGATCATGTGCTCAATAAGATCACGTTGATGATCCCCGGGAAAAAGGGTAGCAGGAACAGCAGGTTGGAAGAGGTGGACAAATTGAGTTTTTCAAAGGAACCGTTATCCAATGTTTTCAGGACGCTGGAAAAGTTTTACCATATAAAAATAAACTGTACGGCGAAGGTCGCAAACGGGCTTTTCTTTACAGGGGAATTTTACCCATCCGACTCACTTGACGCAGTGCTTGCTGCGATATGCAATACAAACGACCTGACTTTTGAAGAAACGCCAGGCGGGATAACGATCACTTCTCACAAGTAAAAGAAATCAATATGAAATCAAGAGGACTACTTATGGTAATCCTGGCAGCGCTGTGTCTGTCGCTCAAGGCCCAGCAGTCTGCGCAGGTAAAGGGCTCTGTCATGTCCGAGCGCAACGAATTTTTACACGGCGTTACCGTAAAAGTCGATGATCCTTCGGGAAAACCTGTGGCAACGGTACTGACGGACGAGAAAGGGGTCTTTACTGTCAAAGTACTACAGGCGGGGACCAGGTACGATTTTTCGTTTTCCTATGTGGGCTTCGAACCCAAGAAGGTAAAAGGCTTTCTCGTCAATGCGGGGGAAAACAACGCCTTCCTGGTAAGAATGAAGCCGCAAACGGCGGATATGAGCGAAGTGATTGTCGTGGGATATGGGACGGCAAAGAAGATCGATGTCACAGGCGCCGTAGACCAGATTTCCGGGAAAGAGGTGGACAAAAGACCGGTGGCCAACGTTTTTGAGGGATTGCAAGGGCTAAGTCCAGGCTTGAATATCACCTATTCCGGCGGTGCGCCGGGGAAGACGCCCACTTTCAATATCCGGGGGATCGGCTCCATCAATGGGGGATCGCCATTGATCGTCATCGATGGTATCGCCGGGACCTCTGATGACCTGCTGCGGTTGAACCCTTCCGATATCGCTTCCTTTTCCATCCTTCGGGACGCGGCGTCCGCCGCGATTTACGGGGCCCGGGCGGCGTTCGGGGTGATCATCGTCACGACCAAGGAGGGTGCGAAGGGTAAACAGGTGATCAGTTACAATGCCTATGTCAGCAGTTCCAAACCCACCGTATTGCCCGATCCGGTAACGGACCCGTATATCTATGCCAGGATCCTGCAGGAATCGACCGATAATACGCCCTGGCAATATATCAAGTTCTCGGACTACCAATACCAATGGGCGAAAGACCGCTCGGATGACCCCAGCATTGCGGGCACACGCCTGGATCCCAATAATCCCACCCAGTGGACATATATGGGGAATAATAACTGGTATGACTATTTTTTCAACCACAGCAGTATGTCCTTTAACCACAGCTTGTCCATCAGTGGATCGGGCGAAACGGCGAAAAAGCTGCCTTTCGGTTATTACCTCTCCGCCGACTACACCAAGGAAAATGGCCTGGACAAGCTGGCAAAGGATGATTGGGAAAGGTATGCCATAAAGGCCAGGGTGAATTTCTCCCCCTTAAAATGGTTGAAACTGGACAATAACCTCAATATTTACCAGACCATTACTTCCAATCCCTCTACGGCGCTGACCGACGTGTATTACCTGCGGCCGATCGACCAGGCGGTAAACCCGGACGGAACGTGGGCCAATTCGGGGCCGGGCACGCTTGCCGCCCAATTGGTGGATGGCGGCCGCAACCAGCAAAACGTGTTCGGCTTCCAGAATATAGCGAGGGCCACGGCCAGCTTTCTGAACGGAGACCTGCAACTGACCGGCGACGCCAGTGTGAAAATGGAGCAATGGAAATACAATGACAATTACAATCCCTATTATATAGGCTACGGACCCAACGACATCCGGGAGGAAGGCGCACCAGGTTCGGTTACGGAGAAGGACGGTACGTTGATCAACGACATTTACGACGTGTATGCCAACTACAATAAGGTATTGGGAAAACATTCGATCAGGCTGCTTGCCGGCTATAACCAGGAAAGCTATACCTACAGCACCGTTCAATCCGAACGGGATGGCCTGATCACCGCCTCGCTGCCCTATATCGGGCTCACCACGGGGACAAACTATGTAACCCCGACCTATGATGCGTATGCCACCAGGAGCTATTTCGGAAGGATCGGCTATTCCTATATGGATAGGTATATCCTGGAATTAAACGGCCGTTATGACGGGTCTTCCCGCTTCCCCGCCGCGGATCGCTGGGGTTTCTTTCCTTCCGTATCGGGCGCCTGGAACGTCAGCAAGGAGGGTTTTTTTAGAAAGGCACTGAATTACGTCTCTACCTTTAAACTCCGCGCCTCCTACGGCAGCCTTGGCAACCAGAACGTCTCCAGTTTCGGCTATATGCAGGAATTGACCACCGGCCTTTCCCCGACCCTCATCAACGGGGCCCTGCAAACCGTGGTCGAGGGCGCGCCTGCGTTGAGCGTTGACCCGAATAACTATACCTGGGAGAAAGTGAGCACCACCAACGTCGGAACGGACATCGGAATGCTGAAGGACAAGGTCCAGGTGTCGTTCGATTATTTTGTCCGGAATACGACCGGGATGTTGGGACCCACCCAACCCTTGCCCGCGGTATTGGGCACCTCCGCACCCATGCAGAATTCAGCCGACATGCGGACAAAGGGATGGGAGGGTGCGATCAGCTATAGGGATGTGTACAGGGTAGGCAACAAACCCCTGGGATTTGGCCTCAGGTTTACCCTGTCCGATTCCCGCTCCGTGATTACGAAATACGACAATCCCCAGGAACTCTTTTCCAACTATCGTCAGGGCGAACAGTTGGGCGAGCTTTGGGGCCTGACCAACATGGGCCTGTTCAAAAGCACCGACGAAATCGCCAAATTAGACGAGTCTGCCATCGTCCCCTGGGGTGCCTTGGCCATCGTTCCGGGATGGCCCAAATACAAGGACCTGGACGGCAACCAAAAAATCGAGGTGGGGCTTTCCGCAAAGGACCCCAAGGACCTGCGCATCATCGGGAACACCTCTCCTCGTTTTCTTTTCGGGTTTAATATCAATGCGGATTACAGGGGTTTTGACTTCTCCGCTTTTTTCCAGGGCGTAGGAAAGATGGACTGGTACCCGCATAATTATCTCTACTGGGGCCCCTTTCAACAACCTTATGCCGGGTTGTATAAATGGAACCTGAATTTTTACCGCGGTACCGCGGAATCCCCCGCCCAGCGGGCAGGGGACTCCAAGTCCTATATCGCGGCAGGACTGGCCGACCAAAACCTCAACTCAAAATATCCCGTTCTTGAATCGTGGCTTGCAGACAACAACTATGGCGCCGGTCTCGATATTCCACAGACGGGCTACCTGCTGAATGCCGCTTACCTGAGGGTAAAAAACGTTACCATTGGGTATACCCTCCCGGCTTCAATGACCAATAGCTATAAGATCAGCCGTTTGCGCTTCTATTTCTCTGGTGAAAACCTGTTTGAGTTTTCCAGGATCAAGCAATATGTGGATCCCGAAGCCGTCAATGCCACGAATGCGTTTGCCTATCCGTTCCAGAGGAAATATGCCCTGGGCCTAAATCTTGATTTCTAAACCTGAAACATTTTGTATGCGACGTCTGATGATTTATATAGCTATCGCAGGGATTGCCACGGGCACGGCTTCCTGTAATAAGGATTTCCTGAACCGCTACCCGCAAACCGAAATATCCCCCTCCCTGTTCTTTAAAACCGAGCAGGACCTATCCCTATACATCAATGGGCTTCTAACCCTCCCCGGGAGAGGGCAGTACCTGGCCTCATCGGAGCAAAGCAGCGACAATATGGCCACCACCGGGGCCGTGGAGATGAAGGTGATCATGACCGGAACGCCTACTGCCCAGAATATCACCAGCGGTTGGTCCTGGAGCCGTTTGAGGGATGTCAATTATTTCCTGGACAATTGTGGAACAGCCAAAGTGGATTCCACCGTATTGAACCATTATAAAGGGTTGGCAAGATTTTATAGGGCCATGTTTTATTACGGCATGGTTCAGCGGTATTCCGACGTGCCCTGGTATTCCCATACGCTCACCCCTGACGATACAAGCCTGACCAAACCCAGGGATCCCCGGGCCCTGGTGATGGACAGCGTCATGGCCGACCTGGATTTTGCCGCCGGCCACGTGAATGTGTCGGTGCCCCAGGGTACGCCCGGCGCGTGGGCTGTCAAGCTGTTCTATGCCAGGGTAGCCCTGTATGAGGGCACCTTCCGGAAATACCATGCCGAATTGAACCTGGCGGCTACTGCAACGGGCTTCCTGCAAACGGCGGCTAATGTCACCAAGGACATTATGGCCAACGGCGGATTCTCCATATACAATACCGGCAACCCAAGCCAGGACTATGCTACCTTGTTCAATAGCCAGGACCTTACGAAGAACCCGGAAGTGATACTGCCCTATATCTACGATGTGTCGTTGAAGGTAGACGGAAGCAATAACGGCTATTTGTTTGGGAATTATGAACAATCACCTTCCCGGGACCTCGTAGAGACCTATCTCATGAAAGACGGAACAAGGTTTACGGACCAGCCGGGCTATAAAACCTTTGGCTTCGTACAAGAGTTCCAGGGAAGGGATCCCCGGCTTTCCCAGACGATCGTTTACCCTGGTTGGATACAGGCGCCCAACACCGTGCCGTACGTACAGGTATTGAGCAGCGGTTTTACGGGGTATCACCAGTTGAAAGGATATATCAACAGCACGGACCCGAATATCATAGGCGGCGCCGATTATCCCTCCTACCGTTATGCCGAGGCCCTGTTGATCTATGCGGAAGCGCAGGCCGAATTGGGGGTGATCACGCAAAGCGACCTGGACATCTCTGTAAACCTTTTGAGGGCGAGAGCCGGTTTGCCCAATATGAACCTGGTGCTGGCCAATGGAAACCCCGATCCGGTATTGGAGACCGCCTATCCCGCGGTTAACGGGCCGGATAAGGGCGTTCTGCTGGAGATCCGCAGGGAAAGAAGGGTGGAACTGGCCATGGAAGGTTTCCGGTTTGATGACCTCATGCGTTGGGACGCCGGTAAATTATTGACCAATATTCCGGTGGGCATGTATTTTCCCGGTCCGGGCAATTACGATCTCACGGGCGACGGGGTAGCGGATATCTGCCTGATCGATAACGGTCAGCCTATTCCCAGTCCCCCAGCCAACAATTCGCTGGGCGTGCCCTTGATCTATTACCAAATAGGGCAGTTCAGCGACGGCACGACCGTTATCCCTTTGCAAAACGGTACTGGCGGTGGCGCCACCGTTACTGACGTGACGCTCAGGACGTTTATCGACCCTAAATACTATTACCGGCCCATACCGGCCTCCGAGGTCATTTTAAACCCGAATCTGGTGCAGATTTTTGGATGGTAATACATAAACCGCATGGAAAGAAGATCATTTGTAAAATCGTTCCCCCTGGCTGCCGTGGCGCTGGGGGCCGCCCCCGCGGGAAAAAAGAAAAAGCCGGTCCTGACGGTAGCCCATATTACGGATATACACATCACCAAAGGAGATGCCCCCGCCAAATTCAAACAATGCCTGGAGCAAGTCAAACAGCACAAGCCGGACTTCTTCCTAAATGGAGGCGATTCCATCATGGATGCCTCCTATGATAAGGTACCCCGAGAGCAGGTCACCGAACTCTGGAGTGTATGGGACGAGTGCGTACAGTCCACCCTGCAGCACTATGACATGTATGCCTGTATCGGCAATCACGATACATGGTGGGCCGCTCCGTCCCATGAGGACGACATGTACGGGAAAGACTATGTCGTAAAACGCCTTGGTATCCCCCACCGGTACTACAGCTTTGACAAAGGGGGCTGGCACTTTATCATTCTGGATGGGAACAATAAAGGCATCT
This sequence comes from Dinghuibacter silviterrae, assembly GCF_004366355.1. Lineage (NCBI taxonomy): Bacteria > Pseudomonadati > Bacteroidota > Chitinophagia > Chitinophagales > Chitinophagaceae > Dinghuibacter > Dinghuibacter silviterrae. The sequence continues at coordinate 290,485 of NZ_SODV01000002.1, forward strand.
CTCTTGACGAAGAACAAATGGAGTGGTTGTCCAGGGACCTCGATAACCTGCAGGCGGGGACACCCACACTGGTGATGTCCCATTACCCCATCCTGGGCGTGATCCCCATACTGGAAGGAGGGGGACATTCCGATAGCAAGCAGTTGAAGACGTTGTTTTATAAGCATCGGGATAAGGTAAAGGTCTGTATCAGCGGACACGAGCATTTGGTGGACACCGCACTCTACAATGGGGTGCATTATTTTTGCAACGGGGCGGTGAGTGGATTCTGGTGGGGGAAAGGGGACGAACATTCCGCAGGCCCCTATTATTACGAAGAAACCCCGCCCGGTTATGCCATCCTGGAGTTATACGCCGACGGGTCGGTGGAGAACCGGTATTATCCGATGGAATATTAACTGACCACAAACTTCCTGTATTCGCTCGGAGCCCTCCCGATGAATTGTTTGAACATTTTGTTGAAGTGCGTAGCATTCTGGAACCCGGACGAAAAACAAATATCTAAAATAGCAAGGTCCGGATCCTCCAGCAGCTTGCAGGCATGCCCGACCCGGATCTCATTCAGAAAGGTCGTAAAGCATTTTTGCGTCCGTTTCCTGAAATAGGTGGAAAAGGCTGGCGGCGTCATATTGGCCACGTCCGCGATCTCCTGTAGCGAGATGGGATCGGCAAAGTGTTGCATCAGGTATTTGAAAACCCTGGTCATCCTTTCCGTATCCCTTTCATTGAAATTGTGGGCATAACCGACGCTTGCCAGCTGCTCGTATTCCCGGGATTCGGTAAGAGCCTCGATGATCTCCAGGAAGGCGATGATTCTTTCGAACCCATTTTTTTCCGCGATGGTGCTCAGTTTTTTGGACACGAATTTCTGGGTAGTGCCATAAAAGCGAAGACCCCTGTTCGCTTTTTCCATCATTTTCTTCGTCTTTATGAGGGCCAGGTTGTCGGAGGTCAGCTTGTCAAGAAAGTTGATGGGGAAATACACGACGACGGCCTTGGCCAATTTAGTCTTGGGCGGATTATTCAAAATAACAGGATCATTATACCATATATGCGGCAGATCCGGGCTCATCAGCACGAGGTCTCCGTCGGAGAAGTTGTCGATATTATCCCCCACGATCCTTTTGCCGCAACTGCTGACGACATGATTCAGTTCGCAAATTTTGTGAAAATGGAAGGGGGAGCTATAATGGTGTTCATTGATCTTTTTGATGGAGATGGTTTCTGTTGCGCCTATGGGGATTAAATTGGCTTTCATGTCAGCCTTTTTCTAAAAATAGAGAAATTGTGATAAAATGATTAAAATACTTTAAGTATCCATTAATCCAATTATAAAAAAATCCGGATCATCCGCCTAATTTCGAGTCGTGCGTAATCTACACATGATGAAAATAAACGGAGAGCTTTATATCATCCTGGTCTGCATGACCGCGGGGCTCGGAGGGTTCTTATTCGGTTTCGATACTGCGGTGATCTCGGGCGCCATCAATTTCCTGAGAAGCCAGTTCCAACTGTCGCCGGTGATGGAAGGGTGGCTGATGAGCTCCGCACTAACGGGCTGTGTGGCAGGGGCCGCTATCGCCGGCTACCTGGCAGACCGCTTCGGGCGAAAGCCGGTACTATTGCTGTCCGCCTTGCTGTTTATTCTTTCGGCGGCAGGTTGCGCAGTAGCGAGCTCGCCTTCCTTTCTCGTGGTGGCCAGGATCGTCGGTGGCGTGGGCGTAGGGTTCGCAGCTATGGTTGCCCCTATGTTCATCTCCGAGCTCGCGCCGGCGCGTTTGCGCGGGAGACTTGTCTCCCTCTACCAGTTGGCCATCACCATGGGCATCTTATGCTCCTACCTGTCCAATTCCTGGCTTTTATCCTATGCCGCTGGTCATCACACGGGCGGCGAAGGCGGAGTGTTATACCATTATATGGTCACCGAGGTTTGGCGGGGGATGCTGGGATCTAATATGGTGCCTGCGCTGTTGTTCTTCCTGTTCCTCTTATTCGTGCCGGAGAGTCCTAGATGGCTATTGTCAAAGGGGATGAGGACGGCGGCGGAACGTATCCTTTTTCGGATCAATGGACCGCAGGGCGTTTCGGCTGAGCTGAAGGCTATCGATAGCGATTTTCTGGCAATGGGAAAAGGCCGTTTTAGTGATCTTGCCGGTCCCGCTATGCGTGTCGCGCTTATCATCGGCCTTGTGCTTCCTTTTTTGAGCCAGCTATCGGGGATCACGACGGTGATGTATTATGCACCGGCGATCTTCGAGAAGGCGGGGCTGGCGTCCGGATCGGCTTTTGGCAGCGCGGCCGTCATCGGCTTTTTTAACATGGTTTTTACCTTCGTGGCTATCTGGAAAGTCGATAAATGGGGTCGCAAGCCGCTGCTGATCGGCGGATTTATCTTCCTGGCAGTAGCGCTGCTCCTCATCGGCTGGACATTCAATACCCATTCGGAGAACGCAAGTATGCTGTTGCCGGCTTTCATATTCTATATTGCGATTTTTGCCGCTACGCTGGGTCCCGGCGTATGGGTGGTGCTGGCCGAGATTTATCCAACGAAGATAAGGGGCCGGGCGATGTCGCTTGGCACCTTGTCCCTGTTCCTGGGGTCGACTTTTGTTACGCAGACTTATCCCATGCTGCGGGAATCGATCGGTATCGGGAACGTTTTCATGCTATATGGGTTGATGATGTTGCCTGCCGTCCTATTCGTAAAGAAGCTGGTGCCGGAGACAAAAGGGAAATCGTTGGAACAGATTGAACAATATTGGGAAGAAAGAGAAAAGACATTTATGAAAAAGATCGTTTTAATCTTATTGCTGTGCTGTACATGCGGCGCCGGTTCCCTGTACGCGCAAACCAATTACCGGCCCCACGGGTCAAAAAATACCAACCCTTCCTATTTTAAGAAAGGAACCGTCAGCTTTGTCAATTCAAGCCACCAGGACATTGCCTGGATGGATTCCATCGGCGCATGCGAGGTGTGGAGGGACGAGAACATGATCACGCCGGCATTGGCGCTGATGAAAAGCAATCCGGATTACTGCTTCAGCGTTGAAGACGCCCTGAGCCTGCGTGAGTATCTCGCCCGTCATCCCGACCGGTATGACGAGATCCTGAAATATACAAAGGAAGGCCGGTTGGAATGGGGTGGAACGTATAACATGCCTTATGAGTCCATGTATGACGGGGAAGCCCTCATCCGGGAGACCTATTTAGGAAGGAAATGGCTGAAGAAGATGTTGCCCGGCTGCGATTTCCTCTCCGCCTGGAACGATGACGTGCCAGGCAGGGCATTCCAGATGCCACAGATCCTGTCGAAGGCAGGTATAAAATATCTCTCTATTTCCAGGCATGAACCAGGTATCTACCGGTGGTATGGTCCGGACAGCAGCAGCGTCCTCATGTATACCCCCGGACAATATGACGGATCAAACCAGGATATCCGGACGGCAAAGAGCGATACAGCAAGGGAGCGGGCAGTGCTCAATCATATTAATAGCTGGACGGTCTATTTTAAGGATAATAAGTTCCGGCCGGCATTGCCGATCCTGATCGACGGGGACTGGAATAGGCCCAATGACTATCATACGCTCTTCCAGGACTGGAACCAAAAAGCAAGGAGCCAAGGGCTACCTTCCCTGACATACGGAACCGCGGCCAGCGTCTTCAAAGCGCTGGATGCGCCCCATGCTGTCTACGAACCGCTGAAGGGGGAACGGCCCAACGTCTGGCTGTACATCCATGGCCCGACCCACGAGCGGGCGTTGACGGCCTCCCGCAGAGCCAACCGGACGTTGGTCGCTGCGGAGATCTTTTCGGCAGTCGATGCGACCCTCAATAAAGATTTTTCCCGGTATCCCCAGACGGAGCTGACCTCAGCCTGGGAAAAAGCCATCTACCCGGATCACGGCTGGGGAGGCAAGCACGGGGACATGACGGATCTGGCATTCAGGACGAAATTCGAAGAGGCTTATGCGATTTCCGATAAAGTGTTGCAGGGCAGCCTGGAGAATATAGCGCAAGAGATCGGCTTTGATCAAAAAGGCCGGGCGCTGGTCATATTTAACCCTTTATCCAAAGAACGGACGGATAAGGTAGAGGTCAGCATCAAAGTGTATGGACAGGACACGGTGTCCTATAAAGTGATCGATGCCACCTCGGGTAAAGAAGTACCCAGCCAGCGGATCGAAAGCCGTCCGGCCGGAGGCACGGACGAGACGATTACCCTTTGTTTTGTGGCGGAAAAAGTGCCCTCTCTGGGGTATAAGACCTATACCCTGCGACCTTCGCATCCTTCTGGAGTAACGGTGCAAGCGGCATCCTCGGTGTATGAAAACAAGTTCTATAGGATCGAATTTGCACCGGGTGGGCTGAAAAGTATTGTCGACAAAGCCCTGGGAACCGAACTGCTGAAGACGGATAAATTGCTGGGCGGCGAGATATTCCAGCTACAGTCTGTCGGCAACGGCGCCGGCGAATTCTCGGATGTGCAACCGGTGACAATGGAAGGGTTTGAAAAAGTAAGCCAGTATGCGCCCAAATGGAATTGTACCGAATCCGGCCCCGTCCGGAAAACCTGGGAGCTGGTGCAGCAGACGCAATTTGCCACCATCAGGGAGACGGTAACTGTATACGATTCGTTGAAGCAGATAGATTTTAAAGCAGATATTCTTGGGTTTTCGGGCGAGCGCTACCGGGAATACAGGATGGCCTTTCCCCTGAATCAAACAGATTCCAGGGTCGCCTACGAAGTCCCGATGGGGGTGGTGGAAGTCGGCAAAGACGAGTTAAAAGGCGCGGCGGGTTATTCCTACGGCACGCAGGATTATGCAACGCTGTGCAGCAAGGTACATCCCCGGGAGGTCCAGGACTGGTTCAACGCCAGCAAAGACAATGCTTCGGTCACGATCAGCAGCTCCGTAGCCGTATTCGACTGGATCGACCCCACCGACAGTAACAACAGGCAAACCGTTCTGCAACCTATCCTGCTGGCCAGCCGGAAGAGCTGTCATTGGCAAGGCAACTATTATCTCCAGCCCGGCAACCACCATTTCGAGTTTACCCTGACCTCTTCGGCGGGGGATTGGAAAACCTCCGCAAACGTGGGTAAACAACAGAACCAGCCCTTGCGCCCCCTGGTGGTAGACGTGGCACAGCCCCGCAGCGGCCTTCCTTCGAGCTACAGTTTTGCCGGTACCAATGCGGACAATGTGCTGATCACGACGATTAAAAAATCCGAAGATGAAAACAGTATCGTCATGCGGCTGGTAGATATGCAGGGGATAAAGACGGACGCAAAGGTCGATTGGTTCGGCCCGGTCACTGGCGTTACAAAGACGAATATGATCGAAGAAGAGGACCGGCCCGCGACGAAGACGGTGACCGGTGCCGAGTTGACCATAACACCCTATTCGATTGAAACGATACGGATTCGATGAGCATGAATGAATCCAGAAAACAACAGCTCGACGGCATGCTGCAACAGCGGGGCGCAGGTGCCTTTCTGTTCTGGAGGCCGGATGAGTTGGTGCTGACGCTGGGGTACCTGCCGCACTGGGGCATCTCCTTTCTTTTGTATCCCCGGGATGGAGAGCCGGTTCTGTTCGTGCCCGAGCTCGAACCGGAGGACATATTGCCCGCAGGTATCGCCGTCCATACCTTTCCCTGGGGGGTATTGGATGGCCCCGACCCCTGGGAGGAACTGTATGCGGGGATAAGGGGCGTTCTCAAAGTCCGGGGCCTACACCGGTTGCCCCTTTCTTTTACAAAGGATATTGGTAGGTCCGCTCCCTGCAGGATGGCCGGGGAACAAGCGCCGTTGCCGCCAGGTTTGTGCGACAGGCTTTCCCTGCTGTGCCTGGGCGGATATATAGAAACTGACACCGAAAGCCTGTATACGGTGAAGACACCACAGGATATTGCCGCGTTGGAAGTAACACACCGGGTGGCGACGCTGGCCGTGCGGACTTTTTACAGGAACCTGCAGCCGGGAAAGACGGAAGCCGCCGTCGCCGCGGCGGTTGAGGCGGCGGTACAGGAGGCGACCGGGAGCGAAGGCGTTGACTATGCCAAGGCCTGGGGCCTGGTCCAGTCGGGGATCAACACGGCTGCTGCGGGACGGTTCAACAGGTCCACCGGTAAGGCGCTGGCAGCAGGCGAAGGTGTATTGCTGGAGCTCAGCATCTGCATAAACGGCTACTGGGCGGACATAACCCGGGTCGGCCAAACGGGCCAACTGCCGCCGGTACACAAAAAAATTGTCGACATCGTCGCCGAAGCGCAGGCCGCCGCCATTGAGTCGATGAGACCGGGCGTTGCCATGGAGGTCATTGATGAGCGGGCCCGCCGGGTCATCCGGGCGGCCGGTTATGGGGATCATTTTGCACATGGCCTGGGACATCACGTCGGTTTTCGGTATCATGACCCGGGGCCGGGGCTCTGGCCCGGATCGAGGGCGTTGTTGCGGCCGGGGATGATCCTGACCGTAGAACCCGGGATCTATGGTGTGGACATCGCCTGCGGGGCACGGATCGAAGACAATGTCCTGGTGACGGAAGACGGATACAGGATATTATCGGATTATTACAGGGATTTAACGATATAAACTATGAACAACGGGATCGATCTGCGCCATAAAAATGTACTCATCACGGGTGGAGGGCAGGGCATCGGGGCGGCTATCGGCCGTGCCATGGCGGCCTGCGGTGCGCATCTCCTCCTAAACTACCTGAATGCGCCGGAAAAGGCCGGGGACCTCGCGTCGGAGCTTACGCAGCGGGCAGGCATTAAAGCGCTGACGTACCAGGCGGATATTTCCAGGCCTGAGGAGGTGGCGGCCATGTTCGATTTCTTCGACCGGCAGTTGGGGCCGATCGATGTCCTGGTGAATAATGCAGGCTGCGAAACGATAGCGCATGCCATAGACTTGAGCCTGGAGGACTGGGACCGGGTATTTAATGTCAATCTCCGGGGCGCCTTTATCTGCGCGCAGGCGGCGGCCAAAAGAATGCAGCAGCGGCGACAAGGGGTGATACTCAATATCTCCTCGATTCACGATAAGGTACCCCGGAAGGGCCTTATCCACTATTGCTCCGCAAAGGCGGCCCTGAACATGATGACCAAATGCCTGGCCCTTGAGCTGGCTGAAGACCAAATTCGCGTCATTGCGGTCTCGCCGGGTGCCATCGAGACAGAGATGAACAAAGAAGAGATCGCCGCTTTTGGGAAGGCGAAGTTCAACGGGTGGATACCGCTTGGAAGGCTGGGAACGGTAGAGGATGTGGCCTGGACCTGCGCCTTCCTTGCATCGGACATGGCTGCCTATCTCACAGCCACCGAAATATACATCGACGGCGGATATATGCAAAATACGATACCATACGACCCAAGAACAAAAAAATCCTGACTATGACACCGGCCATCATCCAAACCTATGTACATACAGGGGAAGGCTTTCATCCTTTTTTTATCCGCGAGGGCTGGCAGGTGGCGCAACTGAACTATATCGAACCCCAGGGATTTCAGGCCATCACAAAGATGGAAGTCCACCGCCGGACGGACGAAGTCTTTATCCTCCTCAAAGGAACCGCTATTCTTATTGCCGGCGAGGCGGGAGAAGAGGGCTTCATCTTTCACTGTCTTCGTATGGAGCCGGGTCTGACCTATAATATCCCCATGGATACCTGGCACAATATCGCACTGGAGGAAAGCGCGCAGGTAATGATTGTGGAAGTCAATGACACCCACCTGACAGACGTTACGTACCGGGAGCTGAACCCCGAAGAAAAAACAAGATTATATAAAGAAATCCAAGATGAACGATCAACAGCTTTTTGAATTGTTTAAAAAGGAATTGTATACGCCCGTAGTCGGGGATATCCTGGATGCACTGGGATGCTATCACCAGTTCCTGCCGCAGCCAATAAAGCCGATACATCTGGAAGATAAGCTCATCGGCAGGGCTATGCCCGTATTGATGATCGATGTGTATGGTCCGCAAAAACAGCCTTTTGGCAAACTGACCGAAGCCCTCGACCAATTGGAGAACGGCGAGGTCTACCTGGCCAGCGGAGGAGAAATGCGTTGTGCTTATTGGGGCGAGATCCTCACGGCTACGGCCAAGAAAAGGGGGGCGGTCGGTGCCGTGATCAACGGATACTATCGGGATACCGCGGCTGTGCTGGAGCAAAACTGGCCTGTTTTCAGCCGGGGACGGTTTGCGCAAGACTCCGGCGTACGCACCCAGGTGGTAGATTACCGGTGCGATATACAAATCGGAGAAGTATGGGTAAAACCGGGCAGCCTGATCTTCGGGGATATGGATGGTGTCCTTGTCATCCCCCGGGAATATGAGGAGGAGGTCATCGCCAGGTCGCTGGAAAAAGCACGGGGGGAGAAACTGGTTCGCAAACAGATTGAAAATGGATTGTCCAGCACCGATGCTTTCAAAAAATATGGAATATTATGAAATTGGGATTAGGATTATATCGGCACATGCTGAGCCGGCCCTATTTTGATTTTGCGAGACAGTGCGGGTGTACCCACCTGGTTGTCCACCTGGTCGACTATTTCAATAAGGGGGTACAGGCCAACAAAAATGACCAGCCCATCGGTGATGGGTCGGGTTGGGGCCTGGCCGGCGATCCCGATAGGATATGGTCGGTGGAAGAACTGCTGGCGCTGAAAAAGGAGATCAACGATGCCGGTCTCCAGTGGGAGGCCATCGAGAATTTCGATCCTGCCAACTGGTATGATATCCTGCTGGATGGTCCCCGGAAAAAAGAGCAAATGGAGCAGCTAAAGCAGCTGATCCGTAATGTGGGCAAGGCGGGGATTCCCGTATTCGGTTATAATTTTAGTCTTGCGGGTGTCAGCAGCCGGATCACCGGGAAATTTGCCCGGGGCGGTGCTTCTTCGGTCGGCATGGAGGGTGTCGACGCTCGCCCTATTCCCAATGGAATGATCTGGAATATGGTCTATGATCGGGATGCAGCGCCGGGGTATGTGCCGGCGATCACCCACGAGGAGTTATGGGCCCGGCTGGCCTGGTTCCTCCAGGAATTGGTCCCCGTCGCGGAAGAGGCCGGCGTGCGACTCGCCGCACATCCTGATGATCCTCCCGTGCCCGTCGTCAGACAGACACCCAGACTGGTGTATCAACCCGGCCTCTACCAACGATTGCTCGACATCATGCCAAGCAGCGCAAATGCCCTCGAATTCTGCCTGGGCAGCATCGCTGAGATGACCGAGGGGGATGTCTATGCCGCAACGGAACAGTACACCGATCATATCGCGTATATTCATTTCAGGAATGTCAGAGGCAAGGCCCCTTCCTACCGGGAGGTCTTTGTCGACGAAGGCGATATAGATATGCTGCGGATCCTGAAGATCCTCAGGGTCCGGAACTTTGAGGGCGTGCTGATCCCTGATCATACGCCCCAAATGAGCTGCGATGCCCCCTGGCATGCCGGGATGGCGTATACCCTGGGGTTTATGAATGCTGCGCTTAAGTTGATATGAAATTGTTGTCCATTATAACGATTTGCTTTGCTGCGCTATGTCTTGCCGGAAGGACCCATGCCCAAACCTTTGCCGACGTCCAGCCGATCTTCCTCTCCCGTTGTGCCCCCTGTCACCGTCCGGGTGAGGCTGCACCCTTTCCACTGATTACTTACGAGGACGTTGCCAAACGGGCGCGTTTTATCAAACAGGTGATACAAACCGGCTACATGCCACCCTGGAGGGCCGACACCCATTATCGTGATTTTGCCAACAACCGTTCCCTCTCCCGGGTAGAGCGGGACGCCCTGGTCAAATGGATCGATGCCGGAGCGCCCAGGGGTGCCGCAACACAGGCCAACATACCAGAAGGAACCGCCTATAGCCGGCGGCCGGACCTGACACTTACCATTGACTCCCCCTTTCTGGTTCCCGGTGACGACGCTGAGCGATTCCTGGTGTTCAAGCTCCCCTACGAACTGCCTGCGGACCGGAACATAGAAGCTGTGGAATTCTATTGCAACAACAAAAAGATCATCCACCACATCAATTATGGCTTTTACGCCGTTCCCGACAGCACGATCGATATAAAGGGCGGCAGGCCTTACATCGATAGTGAAGATCCCGCTTCCAGACAGGTGGAATATGACGGCCTCAAAAAGAATTTCGTGTATTATACCGGTTGGATACCGGGTGCGTCTTACGAACGTTACCCTACGGGCTTCGGTTGGACACTGCCCAAAAGAGGCGTCGTATTGCTGACGGTCCACTATTCAGCCATTGGCGCAGACGAGCATTCTGTCGTGGGCGTAAACCTTTTCTTTACATCCAAGCCGATCCTGCGGCCCATACAAATCATCAGCCTGGGTTCGGGAGGAGTGGGGGAGAACGACATCATGCCTCCGCTGCTCATTCCCGCAGGGCAAGTGGATACATTCAACCTGAGTGTGCGCACCCAGCAGGACCAGTCGATACTCTATATCTGGCCGCACATGCATTACCTTGGCAAGGAATTCACGGCGTGGGCCGAGACGCCCCGGGGCGACACCATTCCGCTTGTGCATATTCCCCGCTGGGATTTCCGTTGGCAGGAGCTTTACCGGCTTGACCGTATGGTTCGGCTACCCGCGGGCTCTGTTGTGCATATAAGAGGTGTGTACGACAACACCGATGGCAACCCGTTCAATCCATTCCATCCACCGCGGTTGGTGGTCTCCACCGGAGAAATGACATCCACCAATGAAATGATGACATTGATGTTGTTGTATACTCCTTCGACACCGGAAGACAAATAATTTGCGCATACGATTGCGCAAGAATATAAGGCCGGAGACGGTTGGTATGTTCGAACAAATAGGATATTATTGCAACACCACTACTAACATATATCTTGGCATTATCATCGAGATATGAGGAGCAGGAGCTGTTGTGCGCCATTGCCTCGGGAGACGAACGAGCCTTCTGTGATCTATATGCCCATTACTTTCCGGTCGTTTTTGGCTTTGTCCTCAAATATATCAATGTCCCTGCGCTGGCCGAGGATATAGTACAGGATGTATTTGTCAAGATATGGGAAGCCCGCAACCGGTTGACAGGCGTACGGCATTTCCCCGCCTTTCTTTTTTCCGTTGCCCGCAATCACTCGCTCAACGTGTTGCAATCCGTCAGCCGTTCACAGAACGCCATGGCAACGCTCTCCCATCACTATCAGGAACAACGGCAGGACGACGAAGTGCTCAACAAGGACTACAGCATATTTATCGAAAAAGTCCTTCGGCGTGTACCTCCCCGCTCCAGGGATATCTTCCGTAAGTGCCGTGAGCAGGGCCTTTCCTACGAAGAAGTCGCCCTGGAAATCGGTATTTCCCGTAACGCCGTCAAGAACCACATGGTCAGCACCATCCGGGTCCTCCGGGAGGCGGCCTACAAAGAGCTGGGCATTAGTCTTGGCGCATGTGTCCTGCTCTTTGCGTTCCCGACGTAAAAAAAAGTGACGGCAACGCTACCCTCTCCCGGGGATTAATTGTCTATACTATTGACTAATGATCCGCAAACGCAAACATTACAGGGAGATTGTCCGGCGATACCTGGACCACAAAGCCTCCGAGGAGGAACTGGAGGTCTTTTTCAGTCTGATACGCGAAGGCAAGCTGAATCGCCACCTTCGTACCGCAATGAAACGGGACGAAAACGACTTGCTGAAACAGTTCACCGGGGAGGAAGAAAGGGCATCTGGCCGCTGGCGTACCTACGCCATAGCCGCCATTATTTGCGGGTTGGTTGTGGGCGCCGCGACCTGGTGGCGGGCCGGCCACCGTCCTATCACCCCTGTCGCGCCTGCCGTGACGGCCGTTAAAGACATGGCTCCCGGCCGGAGCCACGCCGTACTCACGCTGCAGGGCGGCAAGTCATTTGACTTGGACAGCGATAGCAAGTCCACGCTGACACTCCCGGCTGGAACCCGGCTTGTCCGGACCGCTGCCGGGGAATGGGTTTATACATCGCCGGTCACGAAAGAAGCGACCGTTTTATATAACACCATATCCGCGCCCCGGGGAGGACAGTTCCCTTTTATGCTCGAAGACGGCACGCGCGTCTGGCTCAATGCGGCCTCTTCACTGCGTTTTCCTACTGCATTTCCGGGAGGGAACCGGGAAGTCTTCCTGGAAGGAGAGGCCTATTTCGAAGTAGCGCCGGACGTCCACAGGAGTTTTGTGGTCAGGGTGGGGAACGAAGCGGTAACCGTGTTGGGAACGACGTTCAACGTCAACGGCTACCCAGACGAACCCGCCATACGGACGACCCTGATCGATGGATCGGTCAGGATCGAGCGGAACGGAGCCAGCATACTGATGCACCCCGGCGAAATAGCCAGCATTACTGATGACGCCCGGGTCGACCGTCTCGCCGATGCTGATGCCGTCGGCGCCTCGGTGGCGTGGCGGACCGGCTATTTCAGCTTCGACCAGGACGACATACGGACGGTGATGCGGCAGATCGGCCGATGGTATGATGTTGACATCCGTTACGAGGGGCCGGTCACAGGGGAATTGTTCGGAGGCACTATAGGCCGGGACTTGTCGCTGATGCAGGCGTTGACGATTCTGGAAAAGAGCCAGGTCCACTTCCGCCTCGACGGCAAGGTGTTGACCGTCCTGCCTTGAGAAAGTAAATGTAGGGCCAAAAAAAGCCAAGGACGACGCAACCGCCCCTGGCCGGAGTTTGGTTCTTCCAAATAACCCATGTACTGAATCATTTATTATTAACCAAACAACTGCCAAGGTATGAAAAAAGTTGGTAAGGGCCGGGCTCCCGGCTTTCATCAAATGTGCATTGCTATGAAATTGACTACACTGCTGTTGACCGTTGCGCTGGTGGAAGCGCACGGGGGAGGGATGGCCCAGAATGTCAATCTTTCGGGGCAGCATTTGTCGCTTAAAACCGTTTTTTCCAAAATCACGCGGCAAACCGGCTATGCCTTTTTCTACAGCTATTCGTTATTGAAACAGGCGCATCCTGTCGACCTGGATGCCCGGGATATGCCGCTGCTCAAGGTGCTGGACCTTTGTTTTGCGGGTCAGCCATTGGGTTACGCCATCGAGAATAAAACGGTGGTGATTACCGCGCGGCAGGTAGCCCCGGTGAATACAACCGGGGCGGCGCCACCCATCACGATCCGGGGTAAGGTCATCGACGAAAAAGGGAACCCGGTTGTAAGCGCCAGCGTAAAGGTGAAAGGAAGTAATATAGGTACGTCCACAGATGCAGACGGCGTCTTCTCGCTCAAGGTGCCGGAAGGGACCGTGTTGATCATATCCAGCGCCGAATACGGCTCCACGGAAGTCACCGTTCGCAAAGACGAAACCATATCCATACAACTCAAGGCCGCCAACAAGGAGGTCAGTGAGGTCGTCGTGACCGGTTTTGGCGAGACCCGCCAAAAGCGCAGCCTCGGGTATTCGGTGACCCAGGTCAGCGGGGACGATATCCGGGCAACGATGCAGGCAAACCCTATCTCCGCCCTCCAGGGCATGGTGACAGGCCTTCAGGTCCAGCCCGGCGTGGCCGGACAGGCATCCACGCCCCGCATTTTGTTGCGCGGCGCCAGCTCGCTCAATGCCTATGAGAACAACCCGCTCGTCGTCGTGGATGGGGTCATCCTGGACGACCAAAGCGTTACACAGACCCAGGGAGCTTCTACCGACTTCGGGAACATCCTCAAGGACATCAACCCCGATGACGTGGAATCCATCAGCGTCCTCAAGGGAGGCGCCGTCACCGCTCTATACGGCAGCCGGGCCGCCAACGGGGTGCTGCTGATCAAGACTAAAAAGGGCAAGGCACAAAAGGGGCTTGGGGTGTCATTTTCCCAGGAGGTGACTTTCCAAAGGGCTTATAAAACGACCGACTTCCAGAATACTTATGGGGCCGGTCTTTATGCCGACGACTGGAGTACGGGGCCCAATGGTGTCCTGGCCATCAACCAAAGCGATTATGGCATTAGCTTCGGACCCGCGATGACGGGTCAGACCTTCCAGGACATCAATGGCTATATCCGCAAGAACAACCCCAATTCGCACGACTTGCTAGACCTTTACCAGACCGGCCACGTATACAACACGAACGTGTCTCTGTCGGGGGGAAACGAGAACAGCACCATCCGTATGTCTTACTCCCGGCTGGGATCCAATACCGTCCTGCCGAACAATAAATTCGACCGGAACAGCTTTTTCGTGCGGGCCACCCATCGGATCGGGTCTTGGGTAAACCTGGATGCGACCGCTACCTATGTACATTCCTATAACCTGAACCCGGCCCAGCAAGGCGGGAACAGCCCGATGTACCAGTTTTCCTATGACGGCGCCCGGAACTACGACGCTAAATACTGGTCTACCCACTATGCCGATTCTGTAGTGGGAGGGATCAACAACGCGGATATTTCGGGGATTTCCTATTATATCTTTTATCCGTTGTATGAGAACAATTATTTCCAGACGGAGGACAACCTCAGGGCAGGTTTGGACCTGACGGCAACCATTACGCCCTGGCTGAGCTTTGCCGGAAATGCCAGCATGAACTTGTACAACGTCAACCACCAAAGCGAGATCAGGGGACAGCAACCGCACTTCGGCAACCCCAATTATTCCGGATCCATCAGTGACCTGTTGCAAGCCCGTTACAGGGGAGAGTTCATACTGGCCCACAAGTTCGGAGAGCTCACTCCTTCCCTCCATGTCGGGGGAGATCTATTTACATCGGGGCAAACAGGAAACTCCTGGAGCATGAATGGCGGAGGGGTCCTGCCGGATATCTACCGTTTGAGCAATTCGGCAAAGCCGGCGAACATCACCGAAAATGCACCCAACAAATCCCAACTGACCGCCGTTTATTTTCAGGCGGCCGTAGGTTGGCGTTACCTCACCTTAAACCTATATGGTCGTAACGACTGGAACTCCAGCCTTGTGTACAACAACGGCCACGGCGTTTATTCTTATTTCTACGGTGGAAGCGACCTTGCCTTCGTGTTTAGCGACCTGCTCGACCAGAAGCCGTCCTTCCTAAGCTATGGGAAACTCCGCTTGTCGTACGCCCAGGCAGGCAATGGGACCGATCCCTATACCGCCAATACCGGTGCCTACACCTCCATCGGGGCGTATAGCGGCGGAACGACCGCCGTAAGCCAGTACCAATACCAGTCATCGACGCTGGGGAACCAGACGCTTGTTCCCGAGAAAAGCGCCAAGCTGGAAGGCGGCCTCGAACTTTCTTTCCTCCACGACCGCCTGGGTGCGGATTTTGCCGTCTACCGCCAGGATACGCGCAACCAGATCATCGCATTCGGCGTGCCCAGCACTTCCGGTGTTTCGGCGGCCCTGGTGAACGGTGGCCTGGTTCGGAATAAAGGCATCGAGCTAACCATCAACGCCGTCCCGGTCCAAAGCAAGAATTTTGTATGGACCACCAGGTTCAATTATACGCTAAACCGAAACTCGGTGGTCAGCCTTCCCTTTGGCGCCCGGTATGAAACCCTTGAAGGTGAAGACGGGATCCAAAGCGTAGCCATAGCCGGCGGTGCGTATGGCGCCATGGTTGCCCGGTACGGGTATGCGAAATACGTCGCGCCCGACCCCAAAAGCTCGCTGAACGGGATGCCGGTGCTGGCGATGGGATACGGCGGAACACAGGCCTATTATAAACGGGCCGGAGACTACGGCACGACCCCCGAGACCAAGGAACCGGTCATCGGCAACATCCAGCCAAAATTCCTGGGTAGCTTGTTCAACACCTTCACCTACAAGAATTTTTCCCTGAATATTTTCCTGGACGCCCGTTTCGGGGGGACGGAATATTCGACGACCTACTTCTACGGGTCCCAGGATGGGAACATCAAGAGTACCCTCTTTGGCCGTTCAGCGGCGTTGGGCGGGTTAACCTTTACACCGGGCAACGCGACGTCACAATATCTCGGGTTTCCGCTGGGCACGGCTCCCCGGCATGACGGCATTGCACTCAATGGTGTATTCCAATCCGGGTCCACGTCGCTGGGATCCGACGGGGCTACCCACGACGTATCCGGGATGACCTTTGACCAGGCCTATAAGCTGGGTTATGTGCTTCCGGTGAATGCCACCGACTATTACGTCAAGACCTACAGTTGGAGCGCGGGTATCCGGCAGGCGGGTGTCTTTACCAATTCCTGGGTATCCCTTCGCCAGGTGGCCGTTGGATACGACCTGCCCGCTTCCCTCATCCATAAGTTGCGCTTTAACAACTTACGGCTCAGCCTGGCCGGGCGCAACCTGCTCTACCTCTATAACAGCGCACCCGACCATATCAACCCGGAAAATACCAACGACTCCGGCGCCGGCAGCGCTTTTGAAGAGGGGGGTGTACCCTATGTCAGGAATTTCAGCTTCCTGATCAATGCAAACTTTTAAACATGACAAAGATGTATCAACGTACATATATTCTTGGCGCCCTGCTGTTCTGTTTCGGCTGTAGCCGTTCGAATTTCGCCGGCCTGAATACGAACCCGGACGCCGTGCTGTCCATAGACCCCAAGACCGAGCTGACGCCGGCGGAAGTGGACATTCACGTCAACGACTTTGAGGTGTTTTACGATTTTGTCCGCGACATCAAACCCTGGACGCAAACCTATGTATTACCAACAGGGAATACGTCCACTTTCCTCACGGGTGCCAGCACCAGCAACATCAACTACCGTTGGGGCAACTTTTACGGTGGGGTGGGAGACAACCTTACGGATGTGCTACACATCATTGACAATATGTCGCCGGACCTGCGTGCTCAATACCAGCAGTTCCGTGCCATCGTTTCCATCCCGCGGATCTACTATGCTTTTTATACATCGGACGCCAACGGGAGTATCCCCTATAACCAGGCGTTCCTCGCCAGGTATACCAAGCCGGCGTATTTCACACCTGTTTACGACCCGCAACAACAATTGTTTGATACCCTCGACGCCCAGTTGGCCAGGGCTGTCGCCGTCCTCGAAGCAAATCCCGCTGTGACACAGATCAGCCCGGCAGCAAACGACCTCTATTATGGAGGCGACATTGCGCACTGGATCAAAGCGGCCAACAGTCTCCGGCTGAAGATCGCGATGCGGCTGATGAAACAAGACCCCGCCAGGCTTACCGCTATTGCCAATGCCGTCCTGGCGGATCCAGTAGGGTTGATTGCTGCCAATACGGACGATTGGATCCTGTATTCCACGACGGTAGGTACCGGGGGGAACAGCAACCCCGGTCTTCAGTCCGGGGCGCGCAACACGGTTAATTTTATGTGGGCTACGACCGACCCACGCCTCCGGATCTTTTATCAACCGGCGGGAATCACCTCTGCCGATATGCTCGACTCCGCCGAGGCTCAGGGTGTGATCCCGAACTCGGTTACCTGGGACGGACAGCTCTATCGCGGCCAATACGCCAGCCCCACCGCTTCCCAGGATCCAAGCAAGGGCTATATGTTTCACCAGCTAACCTTCAGCTATAAAGGCATACCCACGCAAGTTTATTGGCCGTCCATCATCAACCAGGGTCTTACCTATTGCGTCTATAACGGTAGCGGCGGGACGAATATGTTCCCGGTGATCACCTATGCAGACGTCTGCTTTATGCGGGCGGAGCTCAGCGTGCGCGGGTTGGATAACGACAATGTACGGGCCGATTCCCTGTACTACCGCGGCATCCGTGCCTCCCTGATGGACTATGACCACTGGGGGGCCATTACCCTTCTCCCAGGATATACGCCGCTCCAGTACGCCGAAATCACGAACTACCTGGCGCAACCCGGGGTGGTCTACAACGCCTCGACAGCGCTTGAGCAGATTTGTGACCAGCAATACCTGAACTTCTTCGTTCAACCCAATGAATGTTGGGCGCTGATCAAACGGACCGGTTTTCCGGCCGTCGGTGGACAGGTCATGCCCTTTGAGGACGTCAGCGCCAGCGGTAAAATGCCCAGGCGTTACCCGGCCTTACAGCCAAGCCTTGGTGACCTCAACTACACCAATGAGACCAATGCCATCGATTCAATGGCGCTCGATCCCAACTACGGGGCGCCTTCGGATATGACGGGGCGTGTCTGGTGGGACAAGCCTTAGGATTTTCCATTTTCAGCAAAACCGGGGGCATGTTTCTACATGCCCCTTAATAAATTACAGCTGATCATTTTTATAAAAACGAATATCGTCAGGAAGAATATCGGAAAATTTTCGTCTGCAATGGACAAATGAAGAACCAAAGGTGGTACGTGAATGTTTGGCAAATGAAAAGCCCGGAGACGAAATAAAAAATGATAGGACCATACTGCCTTATGGAACAATTAGTTATTACTTTGAGTCGCAACAATGAATTGGAAGAATATCCTCGTCACTATACCTTGTATAGCGGTTTCCGGTACACTTGCCGCGCAACGTACTGATGCTAAGCATGTAATGGGTAAATACCGGAATGTGTTTAAGACCCCGCCTGTCCAAACGCCATCGGACGTTTCTGTTGACGGCCCGTTACTGGGTAACGGTTTTATAGCCGCGGCCATGGCCGGTCCACCGGACAGCCAAACTTATTTCCTCGCCCGCAATGATTTCTGGCGATTGACATCCGCATACAATGAATCTTTTCCCGCGGTCCTGGGTAAACTGCAAATCCTGGTACCCTCGCTCAAGGGCGCCTCTTACCGGGTGGAGCAGAAATTATATGAAGCGGTTACGGTTGCTGACTTTAAAAAGGGGAGCGCTTCTCTTCGGATAACGTCACTCGTTGCAGCAACAAAAGACTGGTTGGTTATTGCTCTGACAAATACCGGGACCCAAAGGCTGAACGTGCAAACGGTTTTGCGTTTGCCGGGTGATGATCAGTTTCATATAGATCCTCCAACGGTAAACAAGTTTGCCGACACGGTGGCAACAGGTAGCGGCGACGGCCTGCAATGGATAGAGCGGGGCTTTGTCAGGGGGGTGGACATACCTACTATGGCGGCGGCGGCTATTAAAACGCCGGGTGAACTCTCTATTCCGCCCGGCAAAACAGATACGCTAGTGTGCGCCCTGGCGAGCAATTTTAGCGCAAAGGATTGCCTCGCCCGGGTACTGGGGGATGTACGGAATATGCACCCGGAGGCCATTCGAAAAGCCCTCCGGGAACATGCGGACTGGTGGAGCCGCTATTGGAACGAGAGTTTCGTGAGCATTGGCGACTCATTGATTGAAGCGCTTTACTATACATCGCAGTACAATATGGCTTCCTGCAGCCGTGATCCAAAATTTCCACCCGGAATTTTTGGGAGTTGGATCACAAGGGAGATCCCTGCCTGGAACGGAGACTATCACCTCAACTACAACTACAGCGCGCCGTTTTATGCCTTGTACGCATCCAATCATCTGCAACAGGCCCGGCCTTATGAAACACCGCTGACCGATTTTTTGCTACGGGGAAAGTACTATTCGAAGAAAATTACCGGTATCGACGGTGGCGCATTGTACCCTGTAGGCATTGGGCCGCTGGGTATTGAAACCACACGGGAAGATACCATCCTTGATAAGCACGACTCCGAATACGTGTCCGGCGGGCAGGTGGAAGACGAAGGGTTGTTCTTTGGTCAGAAAAGCGACGCTGCGTATTGCGTCACCGACTTGTCCATGCAGTTTTACCACACCTATGATGTCGCGTTTACCCGCCGGGTGTATCCATTTGTAAGATCGGTGGCTGTTTTTTGGCAACATTACCTGCAAAAGGAGGGCGACCGGTATGTGATTTTGAACGATGCCATTCATGAAGGGACCATAGGGACAAAGAACCCGATCCTTTCGCTGGGGCTTGTGCCTATGGTATTGAAAACGGCGATGGATATGAGCGTGTTGCTGGGGGTGGATGAACATCTGAGGGGTGATTGGCAGGGAAAGATGGATAGCCTGTCTGCCTACCCTGTGCAACAGCGGCACGGTAAGACTGTTTTCCGCTATACCGATAGCGGGGTCGATTGGTGGGATGGTAATACACTGGGCATTCAACACATCTATCCTGCCGGCGGGATCGGATTGAGCAGCGACCCGCATTTGCTGGAAATCGCCCGAAACACCATCGACGAGATGCAACGATGGATGGATGTAAACGGGTCGAACAGTTTCTTCCCCGCGGCCGTTCGGGTAGGGTATAATGCGGACACCGTACTCAAAAGACTTCACGAGTATTGCCTGCACACGCATCCAAATGGGTTTCAACTGCACAACCCACATGGCATTGAAAATTGCAGCACGGTTCCCAATACCATCGACGAGATGCTGTGTATGTCGAACCAGCATATCCTGCGTGTATTTGCGGACTGGCCAATGAACAGGGACGCCTCTTTTTCGACCTTAAGGAGCGAAGGCGCATTCCTGGTATCGTCGGCGTTGAAAAATGGCACCGTACAATATGTAAAGATCGTAAGCGAAAAAGGACGTACCTGTGTCTTGCAAAATCCCTGGCCGGGTAGATTCCTGGTGGTCAAAAGCAATAAAGGGAGAATGGAGCGGAAATCCGGTGAGGTTATCAGCCTGCCGACGCTTCCGGGCGAGGTGCTGATGATTAAAGGGGAAGATGTTCCCTCCCTGGATGAATTGGCGTCTGATTGGATGGACGTGCCGACATTGCGGAATTTTCCTTCGGTCATGAATTTTGCCGGGGGCCTTCAGACCACCGAAAACCTTACCGGGTTTCAAAACCTGACCTTTCCACCCTATGCCGAAGGCGGAGGGATGCCTTATTCATGGGGCGAAGGATTCTCGCCAGATCCAAAAGGCCGGGGGGAATGCACGTTACGGATAAACGGACAGCCCGTCAACGCCACCGGCAGCCGGTGGCTCCCCTATGAGGTACAACGAAAGACGGTTGTCGATAGCGTCGGGATGCAATCCTTCCTTCGATTGCCGTTTGAACAAATGGGCGTTTTACAGAAATTGATCCTGGATAACAGGTCCTCCGGAAGACGCAGTCTGGTCATTTCTTTGCATTGTCACGGACGCGTGCGCCGGTATGCAAACGAGGAGTGGCGGACATGGGGGAATACGCGTCCGGACGAAACTGAACCACTTTCCGGTGCAGTAACACGGTTTGCTTTTTCGACCCGGCCATCAGAGATACACCAGGGCGAAGTCACCTGGAATGTCGTGCTTGCCCCGGGCGAGAAAAAAATCATCGAATGGGTGTGTGCCGTCGGGAACGATACCGGCAAGGTATCTTCACTGGCGGACAAGTGGGCTTCTTCATTTGGCCACCAATTCGATGCGGCAAAGATACAATGGGAGCAACGCTGGCAGGGATCGTTCACGCCCGGAAACCGTTTTTTTTCCGGACATTTTCCGGTCCTTGTTACGAGCGACCCAAAAATCAGGCGCGTGTATTATATGGGGGCCTTGACCCCTTTGTTGCTTTGTAGGACTACGTTGCCGCTTAACCGGAGGTGTTTCGTCACGGCGGGCCCCCGCTGGGCCAATACGCTGATGTATTTCTGGGACACGGAGATGTGGGCCAACACCTGGGCCATGCTGGATCCGGAAACGATGAAGGCACATCTGGAAAAATGGCTTTCTACGGATATTCATCATTGTTATGCGGTGGATTGTATGTCCGGTGGAGGCGCGGGCCCCTGGTATGCGGCGAATGACTGGTCGGTTTTTCGTTGCGTGGAAGCCTATATCGGCGTTACCGGAGACAGCGCTTTCCTACACAGGCGTATCGGAGACAAAACCGTTCTCGAACACTTGGATAGCATCGCGACTTTTTATGAATCCCGCCCTTTAAAAAAGGGGGACGCTTTGGCGGATTATGGGGGGCCTGAAAACCTGCTGGAATGTTCACCCAGCTATATCGAGGGCGTCGCTTCGTTAAATGCAGCCGATGTCTATATGCTTCGCAGGACCGCTCACTATTATAAAATATCCGGTAACGGTGTCCGGGCGGCCGATTTGATGGCTAAAGCCGGGAGGCTCCTTCCCGCTGTTTTGTCATTGTATGATGCAGGTCAGGGGGTGTGGGATGCCTTGGACAGCGCTGGACACAAGGTACCTGTCCGGCACTGTTATGACTATATCGTTACGGGGCAGGCCCTGGAAAATGACCTGTCGAGTCAGACAAAGACAGAAATGAATCGTTTCGTGTCCACTGAGCTGCGCACTAGGACATGGATGCGGGCGATGTCGCTCAAAGACCCGGCGGCGGCAAAATCTGACCGTCCCGACCATGGTCCCATGGGTAGCTATGATGCCTGGCCTCCGGAAACGATGGATGTGATGTGCCGTTTTGGAGACTTCGACGATGCAGTCGCTTTCCTGCGCGCCACCGAAGCCATGACGCACCAGGGTCCCTGGGCGCAGGCACATGAGTTCCTGGGGCCGGACAGCCGCGGTTCCGACCCTGTCGTTCGTGTGGCCAGCCGGGGAGGTCAGGACGCGAACGAAGGATGCGGCGGATCGTTTGCGGAGGTGGTGATACGCTCCTTTTTTGGGTTCCGCGCGGATCTGTCCGGCGACAAGCCAGTGTTGCTGGACCCTGGTGTTCCCCGGGGATTTGAAGGCGTATTGAAACATGTGTCCTGGAAGAAGAAAATGTATACGATTGTCAGTGATGCGAAGGGGCTCCATATTATCGGAGAATGAGATAATTGACTTTAACCTAAAATTGATTATTTTGTAAGGCAACAAGGTAAATGCTATCTCATGAACTTCTGGCGCCGGCTCCAGTTGAACAAGAAGGGGAGAGACGAGAAATATTATCCCCTTTTCGAGTATGCCTCGGATGCCATCATGGTGCTGGAATTCACCGGTCTCATCCTGGACGTGAATGAGAATATGTGCCGGCTCTTGCAATATACCCGGGACGAATTGTTATCCAAAAACCTCACGCAGTTGCTGGACCCGGATGAACTAAACCAATTCCCCCTCCGTTTCCGGGAGCTTTTTGAAGGCAGGGAGCTTTTAGCCGAAAGAAAAATGATCAAAAAGGACGGAAATATTGCTTTCGTAGAGGCGTCCGTAAAGAAAATCGACAACAGCAGGATCATTACCATTATCCGGGACATCACCTACCTGAGAACCGTGCAGAAACAGATCGCCGTGAGCGAATCCCTCTTTCGAAGCGCATTTGAACATTCGGCTATTGGGATGGGCCTGGTATCGATCGAAGGGAATTGGATCAAGGTCAACCGGCAACTATGCAGAATTGTCGGCTATAACGAGGAAGAAATGATGCGTTGCAGGTTCCAGGACATTACCCACCCGGATGACCTGGAGGCGGATCTGACGCTGCTGCGGCAAACCCTGGACGGGAAGATCAATGTCTACAGGATAGAGAAAAGGTATATCCATAAAGATGGTTCCGTCGTATGGATCAACCTCACCGCCTCCCTTATCAGGGATGAACGGAATGTCCCCATGTACTTTGTTTCCCAGGTTGAAGATGTTACTGAAAAGAAAAAAATCAGCGAGCAATTAATGGAATCCGAGAACAAGTTCCGCACCCTGGTAGAACAGTCACTGGTGGGGGTGTACATCATTAAAAACGGTGTTTTCTCTTATGTGAGTCCCAGATATGCGGAAATATTTGGCTATACGCAGGAAGAAATGACTAACAGCTTCCCTGCAGAAACCGCGGCTTATCCGGAAGACCGCCACCTATACTATGAATATACGGAGGACCGGCTTTCCGGCAGGGTCGATTATGTTCACTATGAAGCAAGAGGTATGAAGAAGGGTGGGGAACCTTTTTGGGTGGAGGTCTTCGGTTCCAGGACTTATTATGAAGGCGGCCTTGCCATTATCGGCACTTTGTTGGATATAAGCGAACGGAAAAGACAGGAAGAGAGCATGAGGGAATTGGCATCCCATCTTCAGGACATCAGGGAAGAAGAGCGATACAAGATGTCCCGGGAAATACACGATGAACTGGGCCAGCAGTTGACAGCACTGAAACTGGAGGTATCTGCCCTTCGGTTCAAGCTCACCGATGACGTCGCCCGGCAAAAGGCCGGCGAGATCATCGACCTGATCAGCACGACCATCAATACCGTCAGAAAGATTGCCACAGATCTGAGACCGTACGTTTTGGACGATCTTGGCCTCGTGGCGGCTCTCCAGTGGCAAACCCGGGAATTCGAAAAGCGGTCCGGGATAAAGAGCGCGTTCACCAGCAATGTTATAGACATAGACGTTGAACCCAAAAACGGGCTTGCGATATTTCGTATATACCAGGAGTCCCTTACGAATATTATGAGACACGCCCATGCCGGTCATGTGTCGGCCATCCTGAAAGAAGAGGAGGATTCCCTTCAGCTCATCGTCGAGGATGACGGAGACGGGTTTGATCCGACACTTTTAAAAACGACGAAATCGCTGGGATTGGTGGGGATCAAGGAGCGGGCGCTGGTCATGAACGGTCATTTTGAGATCACGACCGCACCTGGCAAGGGAACCACTCTGTCCTTGTCGATACCGTTAAGTAAAATTGTCCATCCTTAATTGTTATACATGCGCATCTTGATTGCCGATGATCACCTTGTTGTCAGGAAAGGGCTTATCAATATCCTGTCCATCAAATTTCCCTTTGCTACAATAGGTGAAGTATCCACTACCGAAGAGTTGATCGGGGAAGTTTTCAAAGAGGATTGGGACATCGTGATATCGGACATCGACATGCCCGGACGTAGCGGTCTGGAGGCCATTCAACAAATCAAGCAATTTCGCCCGAAATTACCCATATTAATACTTAGCTTCCATTCCGAACATCTTTATGCCACAAGGGTATTAAGAGCGGGAGCCTCAGGATACCTGAAGAAGGATATGGCTGCGGAAGAGTTGGTCGAGGCCATTCATAAGATCATGGCGGGCAAGAAATATATTTCCGCCACGGTAGCCGAAATGCTGGCAGAAGACCTGGACGCGCCCGGTAGCGATGTGCCGCACGAATTGCTTTCGGATCGCGAATTTGAAATATTGCGGCAACTGGCTACCGGTAAATCTATTATCGAAATTGCCGAGCTGTTCTCCATAAGTCCATCGACGGTAAGCACGCATCGGGCCAGGATACTCGCGAAAATGCACATGAAATCGAATGCAGAGCTTACCCTTTATGTCTTTGAGAACAAGCTGGGTGAAAGCTCCCCCAAACCGGAAAAATAAATACGGGGAGAATAGAAACTCTCCCCGTGTTACCAGATAGCACCTCACCGTGCCCCTGGCCAAGCCAAAAACCATAAATCTTACCTTATTCAAAAACCCGAGGCCATTTCTGGCGCCGGGAAAACCTTCGTGCCGATCTTCTAAATTGGCAAAAGTTGGCTACCCGGGAAATAGCGTTACATCGGTTGTTGAATAGTTGTAAGGCCAGGGATCATATAGCTGAACAGCTACCAATTTTTTATTGACCAGACCTCAAAAACATGCGCAAACGTTTGCCCAATGGCTCTTTTTCTTATATGTTCAGACATATTGACAATATCTGAAGAATACGAATTATTATTGTACACGATCAAACATTGAAACGATTGCACATGAAGATATGGATTGCCGCGTGTGTGTTTGCCTGCTCGTTACCTTGCAGCGCACAGGAGAAGGTCGATACCTCCGTCAGAGAAATCATTTTAGTATTCAAATCGCACCTGGATGTCGGCTATAGCGACTATGCAGAAGGGGTATTACAGAAATACACCGGGGGCAATGTGGTGGACGCGCTGGACCTGATCGATAAAACCGGGAAGCGGTTCGTATGGACCACGCCGGGATGGGAGATGAAGGAAATGCTGGAGCGTGCGCAGCCGGGGACGAAAATACGCCTCGAAGCTGCCTTACGTTCGGGGAACCTTGCGTTGAACGCCTTGCCATTCAACATCGAAACGGAAGCCTGTGACCCGGAAATGCTGGTGCGCGGGCTGGGGGTATCCTCCGCCCTTTCCCGGGAATACGGTTTGCCGTTGCCGAGGGACGCCAAACAAACCGACGTGCCGAGTCATTCCTGGATATTGCCCACGTTGCTGACCAACGCGGGCGTCCGTTTTTTGCACATTGGATGTAACTATTCTTCCGGACCGCCGGAAGTTCCCCTCCTGTTCTGGTGGGAAGGACCGGACGGGTCGCGGCTGATGACGATGTATTATGCGCCGGCATACGGTACACAACTGCTGCCCACGGTGGGCTGGCCCTTTAAGACCTGGCTGGCGCTCATGGTGAAGAATGACAACGAACCCCCACCCAGTCAAAAGGAGCTGGATGCGT
Source organism: Dinghuibacter silviterrae (assembly GCF_004366355.1). NCBI lineage: Bacteria > Pseudomonadati > Bacteroidota > Chitinophagia > Chitinophagales > Chitinophagaceae > Dinghuibacter > Dinghuibacter silviterrae. The sequence continues at coordinate 316,745 of NZ_SODV01000002.1, forward strand.
TGATCGCCCGCGCACACCGGTTGGCGCCGAATGCCCGGATCCGCATAGGCCGCATCTCCGATTTTTACGACGACATCATGAAAGAGCATCCCAGCCTGCCTGTGGTCCGGGGAGATATGCCGGATACCTGGATACATGGGTATATGTCGATGCCCAGGGAAGTAAAGGGATCACGGAATACAAGCCGGGACCTGTTCGCCTGGGAATCGTTGGATGCCTTGTCGTCGTTGTGGATGAGGCGCACCAGGGATATTACGGGCGCCCTGTCCGGAGCCTATCTCAACGACCTCCTTTTCGACGAGCATACGTTCGGCTTGTCGATGAGCTATAAACAGAACGGCGTGTGGGGGTATGGCGATGCGTTCAAGCTGAACCGGGCGGAAGGTATGTACGACGATATAGAGCGGTCCTGGCATGAAAAAGGGGACAGGGAATTCGACGCGGAGAAAATCGTCGTGCCTTCGATGAAAAGACAAATGCAACAATTGGCTTTGAACATTGACGTCTCCGGGAAGCGTATCCTGGTGTATAACGAGCTGCCATGGTCCAGGGATGGGGTAGTGACGGTCAAAGAAAGCAGCCCCGGCTCCGCTGTAAAAGACCTTAGGACGGGCGAGGTAATACCTGTATCCAATGAGGACAACATCATAAGATTTACGGCAAAGAATGTCCCGCCCATGGGGTATGCCTGTTATACCCTTCAGGCGGAAAATGCCACCCCGGCACACGACAATATGAGGATCGACACGGCGACGGCTTCCATCGAAAATAACTATGTCGTGGTGAGGTTCGACACCGCCCATGGTTGTATCCGCTCGATCCTGGATAAAAAGACGGGCAGTGACATGGTGGACACGACACAAGGATATGGATTCGGGCAGTATTTGTACGAGCGATATAGTAAGAAGGATGCCGACGATTATTGTCTCGCCTACTCGAAGCCCTACGGCACCCATCCCAGCGATGCCGAATTCGCAAGACCTTTTTTGCCGGAAGGGGCTCATGTGTCCGTCGCAGGGGGCGCGGCAAGGATGTTTTTTTCCAGGGATGCGGCGGGTCTCCATGCATCGATGATGATCAGTAAGCCGCACGATTATGTCATTACGGTCACATTACCCGAAGACTCGACGGGTATCGAACTGACCTGGAGTATCAACGGGAAGCCGGCGGATCCCTGGCCGGAAGCCGGATGGCTCTGTTTCCCGTTCAATGTGAAACAACCGGTATTTAAATTGGGCCGGCTGGGCGCCATTGTCGACCCCTCCAAAGGTTTTATCAAAGGCAGCAATATGGACTACGGTTTTCTGAATACCGGCATGGCCGTTCTGGATAGCGGTGACCAGGGATTCGGACTGTGTTCCCCCGAGGCACCCGGGATCAGCCTGGGAACACCGGGACTATGGAAGTATTCCAGGGAATTCGGGTCCCGGAAACCGGTTGTATTTGTCAATCTGTATAACAACCTTTGGGGAACCAATTTTACAGAATGGGTAGAAGGTTCCTGGTCGGTTCGGATGAAATTGTGGCGTGTCGGGGCATTCGATAATGAACGCTCCATCATCACGCCTTCCGCTGAATTCAGGTCGCCCCTAAGGGCCGTGCTCGTGGAAGGACCGAAAGGTCCACTTCCAGCTTCTGCGCCGGGTATACGGTTGTCTATGAAAGGAGTGATGGTCACCGCGTTTGGGCAAAATCCGGATGGGAACGGAACGCTGCTGCGTCTCTGGGAAGAGGCCGGCCGGTCCGGGAAATGCACCGTGCAATTACCGGCTGGATTTACCTCCGCCCAGTTCTGCGACCTCAGGGGAGAACCGGTGTCAAAACCGTTTCCGCTCGTAAATGGGCAAATGGAATTGGCCATCGAGGCTAACCGGCCGCTGTCGATCATTTTAAAATAAAACGATTGCTATGATCAATGATCTTTCGCTGAGGCTGAGCCCGATCGGCGGCCTATTTGAACAACCCGCCAGCGTACAGGAGTGGGAACCGTATATACTTTCCGAAACGCAGGTCGAATCGTTCCGGAAGGATGGATTTGTAAAAGATGTCCCCATCCTCAGTCCTGGACAAGTGGACCTCCTGAATCAGGAAATTATCCGGTTGCAGGCACCGGGCGAGGAAGAAAAAAAATTGTTCTATCATTATGAGAGCAACGAGTCGGAGGACCCCGACAAGGTACTCTTCCATGCCATTGGCGGGTGGAGGTTGACACCTGGTTTCCATGACCTGATCTGGTCGCCAGCCTATCGGATGGCCGCCTATCAGTTGCTGGGCAGTTCGGTCCGTTTTTTTCATGACCAATTGTTTTGCAAACCCGCCCGGCATGGCGGCGTCGTCGCCTGGCACCAGGATTTTTCCTATTGGACATTCACCAAGCCGATGCACCACCTGACCTGCTGGATCGGGCTCGACGATGCGACCACTGAAAACGGTTGTTTGTATTTCGTGCCGGGGAGCCACCGGTGGGGCTTGCTGCCCATCACCGGTCTGACGGGCGACATGGACGCGGTCCGGAGCATTTTAACGGAGGCGCAGGCGGTGGCCTTCGACCGGAAGGTTGCCAATGTCATGCCCAAGGGATTTGCGAGCTTTCATCACCCGTTGACCATGCACGGCTCTTATGCCAACCATTCGGAGCGGCCCAGGAGGGCGGTCGTGCTCAACGCGATGGCGCACGGAACAATGGGCAATACCTTTAATTACGAGCGGATGGATGCGTTAAAGCATTTTCCATCCATGCTACAGGATCATGTACTCGACAGCCGCTTTTTCCCCTTGCTATTTGACGGGGATGCGGCATTGCCGTCGCTTGATATACCGAAAATAGATCCGAAGGAATTATATGAAACCGACTAATCTGCAATTTTTTTGCCCCCGCTGGGGAAGCGAGGGCACGGGATGGGAGACTTTTTTTGCCCGCCTCAAAGCGGAAGGATATAACGGCATGGAATGGGGCGTCGCCTTGGATACGCCCCACGCGGAGCTGGATAAGATCTGGGACCTGGCGGAGCAAAAGAGGGTCGCTGTTATCCTTCAACATTACGATACGGTGGATGCGGACTTTAACCGGCATTACGATACCTATTGCCGGTGGCTGTCCATGGTGAAAGGATACCCGGCGGTGAAGATCAATTCGCAAACCGGACGGGACATTTTCACCTTCGACCAGAACAAAGCGTTGATCGAAGCTGCGACGCAATTCACCGTCGATACGGACATAGCGGTGGTCCATGAGACCCACCGGCACAAATTCTCTTTTGCCGCCCATATCGCCAAAGAATTTTTGCAGAGGATACCCCATCTTCGTTTGACGCTGGATGTGTCACATTGGGTGTGCGTAGCGGAGTCATACCTTGAAGATCAGAAAGAAACAGTGGCGCTGGCCATAGAGCGGGCCGATCACCTGCATGCGCGCGTCGGATACCCCGAAGGTCCGCAGATCCCGGATCCCCGGGTGCCGGAGTGGGATATTGCGTTGCGGCACCACCTCGTGTGGTGGGATGCGGTCGTGGCCAGACACAGGGCGCAAAACAAACCGCTGACGGTCACGCCCGAATTCGGCCCTTATCCTTACATGGTGGAATTGCCCTTCACCCGTCAACCCCTCACCAGCCAATGGGAGATCAACGCCTGGATGATGCGGATGCTCGGGGAGCGGTACCGCTAGTGCGCAAACGTATGCGCAGTCTAATACTGCCGCTATTTTGATATGCTCCCGTTTGAAAAAAAACAATGTTTATCATTGTACATCCCTACCCGAAATCGGCTAATCGCTTTGAGTATTGACTGCTGTTTTCTATTAAAACCTGCTTCCAGATGATCGATTTATTTTCGCTGAAACGGGCAGCATTTTTGTTGCTGTTTTCCTTGTTTTTGTACGGTGCCGAGGCTCAACGGACAATAACCACACAGTATTTTTCGATGACCTTAAACGGCAAGGGGTATATCATGCATATGGAGAACACCTCGGTGACCCCTCACCGCGAATTCTGCCCCTCGGACAAGCCGTCGCCGTTGCTGTGTCTATACGACAGTAAGAGGAATACCTATTTCTACCCGATCGCGGCCAGCTATTCCGGGCGGTCGGCGCGCCTGCACTACGCAAACGGTTCGGTGGCCACCGTCACCATTTCCACGGTCCACAACCAGTACTTCAAATTCGTCCTGCAGGACGTCATCCCGCGCCACGGGATTGACGCGGTCCAGTGGGGGCCATATCATACGAACATCACGAACCTCTTCGGGGAGATCATCGGGGTGGCGCGGGATACCAGCGAGACAGGGAATTTTGCCATCGGCGCCCTGGCGTTGAACGACACCACGGTTGGCGGACCTGCTGCGGATCAGGTACCTTTTCAATACATCATACATACACCCGATCCAAAGCGGTTTCCGCTTCCCGCCGGTCTTTGGGAAGGAGAGAACTTTTCGGTCGGGGGAGATGGTATAAACGATGTTGCTTTTTACTCCCACCCGGAAGAATATTTCAGGATGCTATACGGGGATGCCGCTTCCGTGGATAGCGTGGGCCGGATATCGATCTATTACCATGCGATAGACAGGCGCCAGAAAAGATCCATCTATCCCTTTTCCCCCACACAGCTTCCAGCCAACGCGGCTGTCCACCAGGACGTACAACAGGTCCCATTCGTAGACGTAAAAGGATCGTCTATTGCTTTTTATGGATGTCCCGATAGCGTAGCACTTTTGGGGGTCATCAGGAACATTGTGCTGAACGAAGGGTTGCCCTACCCGGCGTACGCCTTCAACGGTAGTGCCAGCCGGATTTGGGTAAAAGACCCCGCACGGTACACCCCGGACGTCGCCACCGCAGGTAGGTTGTTCGATAGCACCATTTCGTATGTACGCCAGATGGGATTCAAGGCGGTCCAGGCGGAAGACCTGCCTTTTTACTGGCCCAACAGGGCGGACCGGGGATACATAGACGGAGACCCGGCCGACAAGTTCCCCTTCCATTTCACCGCGGGCAACAAGACCCATAAGCAGTTTTCGGATATGTCCAACCCGTTCGGCATCGATATCGGGCGACATACGGTGACGACGGCGCTTGGCCGGGGTACGAAGGATGTGAATCCCCCCAGCGACAGCCTTTGCGTGCTGTTGACAAGAATCCTGGCAAAGGGCATCGATGCGACCGACCGGGTGATCACGGTCACCGATCCGACCTATCTGGATGAAACGGGATCCGCCGAAGGGCACGATACGACGTTGAACATCCTGAAGATAGGCAAAGAGCTCATCCATTACATAGGCGTAAGCAAAACCGTTCCCTATACGCTGCAAAATGTCACCAGGGGATATTGGGGGACGACGGCTACACCACACGCCAAGGGCGACATGATTTATAAAATGCAGGCAAGCTGCGGCGGCGGGTACGCCGGCCTGATCCCGGATATCAATTTGCAGGATTCCATTGCAGCCTACTATGCAGACGTCAGTATCAAAAACGGAATCCATTTTATCGATTGGGATGGGGAGGAATTCCTGTTCGACCAGGGGATGGGTACGTACTCGGTCAAGAGGTTTCATCGTGTGTTGTTCCAACGGGCCGCCGAAGGCGGCATTTCCTACATGCGGATCATGGGCGCGGGTGTCAGCGAAGGTTCCTGGCACTATCAAAGCGTGTGGAATGTAGGGGGCGGAAAGAATATGTACGACCAGGTACACCGGAGCTGGGGGATCGAGGGCAAGGATATACGCAATGTGGCGTTTGCCAATTATTTCCCCGCGACCTTCGGGATCACCGAGGGCATCGGGCCTTCCACCACCGTCCAGCAGTTTGAAAACCTGGAGGCCATTTCCGTCGGCGTAGGGGTGACCTATATGTTGGAACTCCGGCAGAGCAGCGTGGAATCCTGCCCGGTCAAGTATGGCATTTTCTCCGCCATCAGGACCTGGGAGAACGCCCGGGCTGCCGGTGCCTTCCCCCGGTGGCTCAAAAACGAACTGGCTGACCCCACACAATATTTCCATCTCCAGCAAGTCGACGCGGATCATTGGGACTTGTACCGGGTCGACGCCGGTGGGAAGAACCCCATTTTGTACATAAAACTTTCCAGGGAGGCGGGGTATTAAGATGGTGAAACGATGGATAACGATACTGATGCTGACGGGCACCGCGTCCGCACAATTGAACCAACGGCTGGGTTTGCTTCGGGGAAACCTGGTGGTGACCGCGCGTCGGTACGAAGGCGCCGACATGGTCAGGGAAGATACGTTATACCCTTCCCGGAATCAAGCGCTTCAGTTGACGCTCCATGTACGCGATGTACCGGGAGCAATAGACATCACTGCCTCCTGCAAAGCGAGGACTGCCATCCCGGCCACGGCCGTAGCGGTGTCTTTCAACTTTGCCGGTTGGGACCGCTCGAACTATGTTCTGGTACCCGCGTCCGTGTATAACGGCAACCGTTACCGGGCGATCGGGAATGGATACAATCCGCAGTATCCCCGGGATATGTACTACAACCCACACGTACAGCTAACCATTTCCAATAATCCGAGACTGGCCCTGGACAACGGGCAATCCTCCTGTATCGAATTGCAGACAGGCAACGCGGCCACGCCCGCCCTTTGTTTTTTCTCCCCACGGCTGAAGAAAGGATGCATCATCCTGACCACCCAGGGAACAAGGGTGGGGTACAACGGGTTGACGGTTGCCGAAAATGCGCGTCAGGACAGTTGCTCGTTCCAGGTCAGTGCGCCCGCCCTGCGGAAGCTGGCGGCCGGTTTCGGGGATTTTCATCCAAGCGGTGACAAGGCGCCGGACTGGGCGGAAGGGGATTCCCTAACGCTCCGGTTCCGGGTCTTTGTATTCGATGCGCGGGACATACCCGCCTTGCTGCGCAAGTTTTTACAGGTGCGCAAATCGCTGACCGGCCCCAACCAACCCCGTAACCTGTTACCGAAAAGTCAACAGTTTGCGTGGGGAACCGACATCAGCCGGGGGCTTTGGTCGGAGAACCCGGCCGGCAATTATTACCTGCCGGAAAACAACCGGGACTTTCAACTGGGGTGGGTCGGCGGCTTGATGAATACCTATCCGCTGCTGGCGTTGGATAGTCCCCTGGAACGGGAACGCGTCGGGCAGGAAATGGACTTCGTCGTCAACAAATTGCAAGGCCGGAGTGGCTTTTTTTACGGCGGGATCACCGCGGACGGCCAAATCATACCGGAAAAGATGAGTCCCGATTACCCCGCGATCCAGGCCATGGTACGCAAAAACGGGGACGCGTTGTTCTGGATGATCAAACACCTGGCGTTGCTCAGGGCCCAGGGACACGGGCCTTTTATAAAAAAGGAATGGGAGGCGTCCGCCCGGAAACTGGCCCAGGCCTTTGTCCGGACATGGAAACGCTACGGCCAGTTCGGACAGTACATCGTACCGGACAACGGAGACATCGCGGTATTCAATTCCGCGGCCGGCGCCATCGCACCGGCGGGTCTTGTGCTGGCGTACGATTATTTCAAGGACCCGGAATTCCTCGCGGTAGCCAAAGCGGCGGCCGCCTACTATTACGAGCGGGATGTGGTGAAACAGGGGCTGACCGGCGGCAACTGCGGGGACATCTCGCAGGATGCGGATTCTGAATCCGCCTTCGGTTTTCTCGAATCCCTGATGGCGTTGTACCATGCCACCGGGGATCCTCTTTGGTTAAAAAGAGCGGAAACAGAAGCGGCACTTTGTTCGACCTGGACGCTTTCGTATGATGAACAATTTCCTCCCCGCTCGGATATCGGCCGGCTGGGGGCGCACATGGCGGGAGCGGTTTTTGCCAGCATACAGAATAAACACGCGGCACCGGGTACGTGTACCTCATCCGACGATGAATTGTTCAAACTTTACCGGGCAACGGGCAATCAGTTATATGCGGACCTGATCCGGGACATCCAACACGCGGCCTCGGAAGCGGTAAACCGTCCGGGGCACCTGACGACCCACAACCTGACCGGGTCTTCCATGGAACGGATCCAGCCCTCCGATGCCGAGGGGCGTGGTGCGACCGGTAATTTTATCAACACCCGGAATACCTGGACGGAAACGGATGGGGTGCTGATGGCAATGGAGCTACCGGGGGTATACCTCCAGACGGATACGAAAAGGATCGAGGTTTTCGATCATGTATCGGCAAAGATATTACCCGGTGACGACCTCTTGTTAGAGAACCCCACCGTGTACGACGCCTTCGTGTCGGTGATGGCCGAGACCAGCCGGCAGGCGGCCGTCCCCATGGGGTATACCGCCTTCCTTCATTGGCCGGTGGTGAAGGTGAAGGCCGGTGGCCGGACAGTGGTACACGTGAGCACGGACGGACGACTGTCCGATGTGCGCTTCGCGAATGCAAAACCCTTTGTTATCCCGGGGATACAGGAATGGTCTGGTGACTTCGGTCATTTTCATATCGGCGGCGGGTCTGCGATCGTGCTCGACCCGGCCGGTACGGATAGGCTACAAACGGCTGCCCGTGTGCTTCAGGGGGACCTTAAGATCCCCGTCAGGGTAGGAAAGCCTTCCACGGGTGATATATGGCTTAGCCTGGACGCCACCGACACTACACTGGGAAGGGAAGGATATTTGATGGATGTAACGCCTTCGGTGCTACGTATTTCCGCAAGGAATCCGCAGGGCCTTTTCTGGGGCACCAGGACCTTGCTCCAGGTTTTGGAGCAGGACAGTTTGCACCGGCGTTTCCCCTGCGGCGTCGTGCGCGACTTTCCCAAATATGCCATCCGCGGATTTATGCTTGATGCTGGGCGCAAGTTCTTCCCCATGGACGTCCTGAAACAATATGTGAAGTTCATGGCCTACTACAAAATGAACGACTTCCATATACACCTCAACGACGATGGATTTCATGCGAAGGGCGGCTCCTGGGACAGCACCTATGCTGCATTCCGGCTCGAATGCGAGACCTATCCGGCGCTGACCGCCAGGGACGGCTCGTACACAAAAAAAGAGTTCAGGGAATTTGAGGCGTTTGCCCATTCGTACGGGGTCAACATCGTACCGGAAATCGATGTCCCGGCGCATTCCCTGGCGTTTACACGGATGCGCCCCGAGATCGGGAGCAAACAGTACGGGATGGACCACCTCGACCTCGACAACCCAGTCACCTACCGGGTCATCGACAGCATCTTCACGGAATACCTGGCAGGACCCGACCCCGTATTTTCGGGCCCGGACGTACACATCGGGACCGACGAGTATAACAAAAAAGCCGCGGAGCAATTCCGGGCCTTTAGCGATCATTATATCCGCCTGGTACAAGGATACGGCAAAAGGGTCCGGCTTTGGGGCGCCCTCACCCACGCGGCGGGCGTGACGCCGGTCACCTCGAAAGGGGTCACGATGAATGTCTGGTACAACGGGTACGCCGATCCAAGGGAAATGGAAAAGTTGGGTTATGATATCATATCCACCCCGGATGACTGGGTATACATCGTCCCGGGGGCGAACTACTACCATGACTATCTCGACACCGCCAAGCTGTATAACGAATGGGAACCCATCCAGGTGGGCGACGTCCGTTTCCCCGAAGGAGATCCACAGATCAAGGGGGGCTCTTTCGCCGTGTGGAACGATAAAATAGGCAGCGGCATTACCCTGCAGGACATTCACAACCGCGTATTCCCGGCAATGCGGGTGTTGGCGCAAAAGATGTGGAGAGGGACCGATACGACGATGTCTTTCGCCGCCTTTTGCGAGGGCGCGCGTTACATAGGACTCGCTTTCGCACCTGCAAACGCCTTCCGGTATTGAAGCGGTGTCATACGTTTGACCTTCAGGAATTGCTTGTGGAAGTTGGCCATCGTGTTATAACCGCTTTCGTAGCAGATGTCCGATACGGAAGCCTGGGTGTCGACGAGCAGCGAGCACGCAAAGCCGATACGGACCTCGTTGAGGAAGTCGATGTACGTTTTTTTCGTGCACTTTTTGAAATAGTTGCAGAAGGCGGGGACGCTCATGCAGGCAATGTCCGCGGCCTGCCGGAGTGTAATAGGTTCTCTGAAGGATTGGATGGTATATTGGAAAACACGGTCGATGGCGGTCGTACCGGGGTTCGGCCGGATATCCTGGGTCGATACCGCCTCGAACGTCCTTTCCTCCGCGATCAGGTGGAGGCATTCACCAAGAAGAAGGATCCGGGTAAATCCTTTTGCATGCTCCAACTGATTGATGCGGGGGGCAAGTTGCCGAAGAAGCGAGCCGCAGATTTTGAGCCCATGGCGGGCTTCGTCGAGGAGCAGCCGGATGGAGCGGCTTTCAGGGATTCGCAGGAATTCCCCGCCCCAGAAGTCGTCGAGGAACTGTACGACAACGGCGGACGTAACAAGGTCCGGGTCCCGTTTTTGAAAAGTATGGGGGAGGTTGCTTCCAAGGAGGTAGACGTCTCCCGTCTCGAATTCGCCAACGTGATTCCCCACGAAACTCAGACCGGCGCCCTCGGTGAAGAGGATCAACTCGTGTTCGGTGTGCTGGTGCCAGCCGACCTCGAAATGAGGTGTCCGGTACGTCCTCGCCACGAACGATCCGTCTTCATTGAGCGGGAGTTTCTGTGTCAGGGGCTTCATGGTTCGACTATATTTAGTCCTTGGACGAATTTAAGAATCTTTCGATATTAAAATAGTTTAGTTTTTCAATATGATAGCGTTGTCACGATAAACCCGTGCCTCGTAATTTACCATGGTGAATAGGAAATTTATGATTACCGTCAGCGGTGTCGCGGCACTGGGCGGTTTGCTTTTTGGTTTTGATACCGCGGTGATCTCCGGGGCCATTCCGGCCATCACTGCCTATTTCAAACTCGATGGCAACGCCCTTGGCTGGGCGGTCGGCGCCGTATTGATCGGTTGTGCAGTGGGCGCGTTGTTCGCCGGACGGCTGGCCGATGCGCTGGGGCGGCGGTTTATGCTGATCGTTTGCGCATTTCTTTTTGCTGCATCGGGGATAGGTGCGGGGCTGTCCGGCAGTCTCCCGGTATTTATCGCATTCCGCCTGGCCGGCGGACTGGGCGTCGGAGCGGCCGCGATGGTCTCTCCCATGTATATAGCAGAGATTTCCCCGGCGGCCTGGCGGGGGCGGCTGGTGTCCCTGTATCAGCTGGCGATCGTTTTGGGGATCCTGGGTGCTTATTTCTCGAACTATACGCTGGCAGGAATAGGCAGGGACGACTGGCGTCTGATGTTTGCTTCCCAGGCCGCGCCATCCGCTTTGTTTGCCGTCTTATTGTGTTTTGTCCCGGAAACGCCGCGGTGGCTGGCGGCGAAGGGTAAAAAGACCCACGCTTTGCTTGTCCTGGGGAAGATCAATGGACTAGTGGACGCGCCTGCCCTTTTGGAGCAGATTGACCGGAGTTTTGAAGGTCAGCAAATTGGTGTGGCGGAGGTGTGGAAGAAAAGTTACCGTCCGGCCATGATCACGGGGATACTTCTGGCCGTTTTTCAGCAGGTCACCGGCATCAATGCGATCATCTACTATGCCCCCGTCATTTTTCAACATATAGGAGGAAACATGGCGTCCCCCTTGTTGCAAACCATCGCCATCGGGGTGGTCAATGTCCTGGCGACCTGTGTCGCCATAGGCCTGGTCGATAAATGGGGACGCCGGCAATTACTGGTGGCGGGTTGTGTGCTCATGGGGCTCATGCTGACCGCCCTGGGGTTGTGTTTCCGCTTCGGCTATTTCGGCCATTACCTGGTGCTCATCTTCATGTTACTGTACGTGGCTGCCTTCGGGTGTACCCTGGGCGCCGTCGTCTGGGTATACCTATCGGAGATGTTCCCCAACCGCATTAGGGGAATGGCGCTTTCTATAGCGACACTGGCGTTATGGGTGGCGGACTTTGCCGTCACCTATTCTTTCCCGGTGATGACGGAGCGGCTGGGGACCGCCTCCATATTTTTCGTCTACGCGGCGTTTTGCCTGATCGCCTTTCTCTTTATCCTCGTCAAAGTACCGGAGACAAAGGGGCGGTCGCTGGAAGAGGCCGAAGCATTATTTGAATAGTACGTATATGGAATATGGTATCGTTTTACCCAGTGGATTGACCAAAGGGAATATCGAATTTTACAAAAAACAGGGATACCTGATCGCACCCGATCTCCTTGGCCCACGGGATATCCAGGCCTTGAAAAAGGAAGCCGTTGAAATCTTCAAGGGCAACCGGGGACACGTGGACGGCATGACGGATGTCGAAGGGCTGCCGGACGACGAGGTGTTGAAGAAATACGTGGCGGTCCACTTCCCGCACAAACTATCTTCCGTTATACAAGGTTATTTGTCGCACCCCTTCGTCGTCGACATCCTAAGCGGAATTGTGGGGCCGAACGTGAAGTGCATGCAGTCCATGCTTTTTGTCAAAGGACCCGGCAAGGCGGGACAGGCCTGGCACCAGGACGAATTTTACATCCCGACCCGGGACAGGTCGCTGGTCGGCGCCTGGATCGCGATCGACGACGCCACCATCGGAAACGGCTGTCTCTGGATCATTCCCGGGTCGCAAAAGACGGGCGTCTTGTTTCGCCGCGTGCCCAGCGACAGCGGCGAATACGCGGATGTGGATACGGTCGACGTATCCACTTATCCAAAAGAAATGCACCTGCCGGTGGAGGTCAAAAGCGGTTCGGTCATTTTCTTCAATGGATATACACTGCATAGCTCGCTTCGGAACAAAACCGCCGATTGTTTCCGGATGGCACTCGTCAATCACTACATGAGCGCCGAATCCCTGCTTCCCTGGGACCAGGACGGCAAGCTCCCGCCCACCGAGGACTTGCGGGACATCCTCATGGTCGCCGGCACGGATCCATACAGCTGGAAAGGGATCACGGATCTGAACAAACCTTATTTAAGACCCGAAGTACTAAAAATCAAGACAACATGAAATCGATCGGTTGTATTTGCCTTGCGTTGTTCTTATGCGGATATGCACAAGGGCAGCATAGGGAATATCACGTGTCTGTCCAGGGGAATGACGCCGGCGATGGTTCCGTGAATCATCCCTTCCGGACCATCATGACAGCCGCGAACGTTGCGATGCCGGGGGACGTCATTACCGTACACGCCGGAACCTACCGCGAGCAGATCACCCCCCCGCGTGGCGGAAATTCAGACAAGGAGCGGATCGTCTACCGGGCAGCGAAAGGGGAACAGGTCATCGTAAAGGGTTCCGAGATCGTCAACGGTTGGGAAAATGCCGGTGGCGACACCTGGGTCGTCCATATCCCCAATACGTTCTTCGGGAAATTCAACCCGTATAGCGACCGGATCAGGGGTGATTGGTTCTGGCCTACACCCAAGGAAAGGGTCTACCATACGGGCGCCGTATATCTACATGGGGACTGGCTGATGGAGGCCGCGTCCAAGGATGAGGTCCTGCGACCGGAAGACGAAAAGAACCCGCTTTGGTGGGCTACCGTGGACTCCGCAACGACCACGATATGGGCGCAGTTCAAGGGCGCCGACCCCAATAAGGACACCGTGGAGATCAACGTACGACAAACCGTTTTTTATCCCGATAAACCCTTTATCAATTTCATCACGGTCAAAGGTTTTGTCATGGAGAACGCCGCCACCAATTGGGCGCCGCCGACTGCGGAGCAAATGGGGCTGATCGGCACGCATTGGAGCAGGGGGTGGATCATCGAGGACAATACCGTCCAATATTCTAAGTGCTCGGGCATTGCCTTGGGCAAATACGGCGACAATTGGGACAACAACCAAACCGAGTCCGCTGAGGGCTATGTGGGTACCATCAAACGCGCCCTTGCTTTTGGATGGAATAAGGGGACTGTCGGTGGGCACCTCGTGCAGCGCAACAAGATCGCCTATTGCGAGCAAACCGGCATCGTGGGCAGCATGGGTTGCGCCTTCAGCGTTGTCCGGGACAACGTCATCCACGACGCCCACATCCGCCGGTTGTTCACCGGGGCCGAGATGGCCGGCATAAAGTTTCACGGGGCGGTGGACGTGGTGATAGCGCATAACCGGATCTACCGGACCGACAGGGGTATCTGGCTCGACTGGATGGCGCAGGGAGCCCAGGTCAGGAATAACCTTTTCTATGACAATACAAATGAAGATATTTTTTTGGAGGTCGACCATGGCCCCGTGCTGGTCGCCAACAATATTTGTTTGTCCAAGGCCAGCCTGGTCATGAATTCGAGCGGGGCCGCGTTCGTGCATAACCTTTTTTCGGGAAACACCTGGGTCATACAATATGACAGCCGGTTGACCCCCTTTATGAAGCCGCATTCGACCTACGTGGACTCCCTCCACGACAATCCCGGGGGGGATGTGCGTTTTATCAACAATCTTTTTGTCGGGCATGGAAGTGCAAGAGAATATGATAAGTCACTGCAAGGCGCCTTCTTTTCGGGAAACGTGTATACGAAAGGGACCAATGTGCCGCTGAAGGACGATTATTATACCAAGAATTCGTCTCTCAGCCCGGCGCAACGCCTGGCGTTAAAGGATAAGAAGGAGTCCAATGCATTGGTGGCCGACGGGTTCGCAGCAGATGCCCATCTGGTAGAGGACCACGACGCGATGTACCTGGAAATCTCTCTCGATAAGGGCTGGGTCGACGGGAGTAAAAGGGACCTCGTGACTTCCGCTTTGCTGGGGAAAGCGCTTGTCCCCGGCCTGCCGTTCGAAAACCCTGATGGATCAGCAGTGCGGATCGATACCGACTACAGCGGCCGGACGAGAGTGGTGGCCAATCCTTCCCCGGGGCCTTTGGAGATTACCCGAAGCGGGCGGCAGCGCATCAGGGTATGGTGAATCGCTTGCTGATATGGATGGCTGTAGCCGTTGGTGTCGTTGACTACTCCTACGCACAAGGCCGCCCCAATATCGTCTTGATCATTTCAGACGACCACGCTTACAAGGCCATCGGTGTATACGGGAACCCGCTGGGCCGGACGCCGAATATCGATCGCATCGCCCGCGAAGGGGTGCTTTTTACCCACGCCTATGTCAACAATTCGCTTTGCGGCCCGAGCCGTGCCGCCATCCTGACCGGGAAGTACAGCCATAAGAACGGGTTTACGGACAATGAACATTCACGGTTCGATGGCAGCCAGGAAAGCTTTATTAAGGAGTTGCAAAAAAACGGTTACCTGACGGCCTGGATCGGCAAATGGCACCTGGAGACAAAACCCCGGGGCTTTGACTTTTGGGAGATCCTGCCGGGTCAGGGGAACTACTTTAACCCGGACTTCATCCTGATGGACAGCAGCAAAAAGCGTGTCGACGGCTATGCCTCCAATGTCATCGAGGATGTGGCCGAGCAATGGCTCGACAGCCGGGATACCAGTAGACCGTTCTGCCTGGTCGTAGGGCACAAGGCGACCCACCGGACCTGGATGCCGGATACCTGTGACCTGGGCAAATACGACAAGGTCACGTTCCCTCTGCCCCATGATTTCTATGATGATTATGAGGGGAGAAAGGCCGCCCAGGTTCAGGACATGACCATTGCCAGAACGATGTTGATGGGATATGACCTCAAGATGTTCGATACGCAGGATGCGGAGGACAAGGACGGTAGCTTCGCCCGGATGAACCCGGCCCAGCGTGCCCGGTATGCCGCCTATTATCAACCGGTCCAGGCTGACCTGGCAGCGCGTCACCTCAGCGGACACACGCTTACCGAATGGAAGTACCAGCATTTTATGCGGGATTATATGAGCACGGCGTTGTCCCTTGACAGGAACATCGGCCGCATGCTGGATTACCTGGACCGTCACCACCTGACGAGGAACACCATCGTCATTTATTTGTCGGACCAAGGCTTTTACCTGGGGGAACATGGCTGGTTTGACAAACGTTGGATATACGAGGAGTCGTTTAGAACGCCTATGGTCATGCGATACCCGGGTGTGGTAAAACCGAATACCCGCGATGACCGCCTGGTGATGAATGTCGATATCGGGCCAACCTTGCTGAATGCCGCCCACGTCGCTATTCCGGCCGACATGCAGGGGCAGTCGTTCCTCCCCCTTTTAAAGGATGGAAGGAGAAAAGGGCGCAAGGCAATCTATTACCACTATTACGAAAATGGCGAGCATTCCGTGTCCCCCCATTTTGGGGTCCGGACCAAACGATATGTGCTGGTCCGCTTTTACCAGAAGGTAAATGCCTGGGAATTATACGATTTGGCCAGAGACCCGAACGAAATCCACAACCTCTACGGGAAGACAGGTTTTGAGCGGACCGAAGCGCGTCTACGTAAAGTGCTTGTCCACCTATTGCATCAGTATGATGACCAGGATGCGCTGAAAATAGTGAATCAGGAACCCTAGTCAAGAAAGCGGTATTACTGGTCAAGATAGCATTTGTTTAGCCCCAGTGCCTGTTCTACTTTTATTATGTTCATACGTATGAACAACAATTGTATTGACTGTTCTGACGAATTGCTACATGTCATTATCGAAACTTCTAATCTTCACATGCTTATGAGAAGCGATTGCCAGCATGCCCCACGACGCGTGGGTAAAACTATTTTGTCGGGCTTGCGGGGGATAGCGATCCCTGCACTCCTGACCCTCCCGTTCTCGCAGACTACATTGGCGGCGAGACCCATTACACACAACATTGTCCGTCTGCCCAGACCGGTGAAAGGCCGTGTATTGGACGCTGACGGGAAACCATTGTCTGGCGCCAGCATCCTGGTGAAGGGAACCAGGCTGGGCGTCAAAACCGATCAAGACGGAGCATTCGAATTAAATGTACCGGATGACGCCAAAACGCTGGTTGTTTCTTATATCGGAAAGGAAACCGTGGAAATGGATGTCAGGGGGAAGTCTACCATATCAGTTGTTTTGAAGGATGCGGTCATGCAAGCGCAAGACGTCGTGGTAGTGGGTTACGGTACGCAAAAGAAAGAATTGCTGACGGGCTCCGTCGCTACCGTCAAGTTCAAGGATGCGGACGTGGAAGTCCCTACGACCATGACCGGCAATTTGCTCGCCGGCAGGGTTGCCGGTGTTGACGTCGGGAACATCAGCGGACTGCCCGGTCAACAAAACCCCAATATCATCATCCGTACGAACAGTTCATGGAATGCGCAGCCTGTGCTGTACGTCATTGATGGTAAAATATCGACGGGTATTGACTTCAATAACCTAAGCCCCCTGGAGATAGACAATATCGCCGTGCTGAAAGACGCTGCTACTGCAGCAGTGTATGGATCAAGGGCTGCGGGCGGGGTTATCGTGGTCACGACGAAAAAAGGGAAATCGGGTAAGCCTGTGATTACCTATTCCTACAATACAGGTATTGATACCCGGACCAAAGGGGTTTCGCTAACCAGCGCGGTGCAAGCGGGACAATTATTCAACGAATTCGACGGTACGACCTCATTCTGGAGTTGGCAGCAAGCGGATTATGACTATTTTAATAGCCATAATTTCGGTGGCGGCAAAGGTTGGGGGTACGATATGCTGAAGGATGTTTGGCGCGATCCGTCCACGATGACGCACAATCTGGGTGTTTCAGGCGGGTCGGATAATGTCAAATACTTTATCGGGGGGTCTTATGTTCGTCAGAATGGGTTCCTGAGTACAACCACGTATGATAAATATAACCTCAGGGCCAACGTCACCGCGGACATGACCAAGAATTTCCAGGTTTTTGCGGGAATGGCGTTGAATTCAAATATTACCAACAATGCCACCGGAATCGCGGGTGGAAGTACGTATGATCTTTATAGAAAACTTCTGGTATGGCAGCCTGACGAGCCGGTTTGGACTACTGGTGCCAATCCGGGCATGCCCATCAGTTATGGCTGGATCGCCAATATGGGCGCCGAGGTGAGCGGAATGGGCGGTGGGAACAATTCCAATTACCTGAAGCCTGTCATTACGCTGAGCGGTACCTATAAGGTGCCGTTCGTGCCGGGGTTGAGTGCTACAGCCAGTTTCATCAAGTCCTATACCCAAAACAGGCTGCATAGTTTTATCAAGCCATACCAGATGGCGACCGTGGCGACCGGTGCACCTTACGCCAACCACATTTGGTATACCGATTCCACCACCGGTTATGTGACTTCTCAGAACGTGCCGTCCATACAGGATGTTGTCAATTGGAGTGAGGACAGGCAGTTGAATTTCCAACTGAACTACGAAAAGACGATTGCTGACGTGCATCACTTCAAAGCATGGCTGATCTATGAGCAATACGGGACCAGTGGATCGGGTGTCAATGCGTTGATCAACGGCTTTCCTGTTACCGTGACCGATCAATGGTGGGCGGCCAGTACGAAATCCGGCACCCAGTTTGTGTCGAACAGTCCGAATTACTCGACCTATGAAAATGGTCGGAAGTCGTGGGCCGGTCAGTTCTTCTATGACTACGCCAGCAAGTACCTGGCGACATTCGCCTACCGGTATGACGGGTCGGCCAACTTTGCGCCGAATAGGCGTTGGGGCTTCTTCCCGTCCGGTTCGCTCGGATGGATCATGTCGAAGGAGCGGTTCTTCGAGCATGTAAAGGGGGTCGACCAATTGAAATTACGTGCTACGGTTGGGCTGGTCGGGAATGACAATTTGCCCGGCTTAACTGTGAACGGCGTCAAAGTGGGCAGTTGGCAGTGGCAGCAGAGCTATCAGGCCGGGAATTCGGCATATTTCGGCGCCACGCCTTCTACGAACGCGGGGATCACCTATGGGGGCGTGATCAACCCCGACCTTACCTGGGAGAAAACGTTGAACACGAATATAGGGATCGATGTGTCGTTCCTGAAGCATTATACAGCCACCATCGATGCCTATCATAACAATACGTACGATATCCTGGGGGCAAGAATTCAGACCATTCCCCCGACCTTCCCCCGGGCGCTTCCAGCGGTGAATTACGGAGCGGAAAAAAACCAAGGTCTGGAGCTTATGGTCGGATATAACGGACAGATCGGTCGTGTACGGTTCAATACGAGCGTCAATGCTTCGTACGGATACGCATGGTATACAAAGATGGATCAGAACCTCACCTATCCCTGGCAAAATCTTGTAGGCAGCGCCGGTGGCCGGCATGCCAGCTATATCCCGGGCTATCAGGTAGCGGGGATCCTCCGGACGCAGGCGGATTTGAACAATCTGGCGGCGGCTAAGCCAAACTACAATTTTTATGGCACAACGCCGGCGCTGGGCCAGTTGGTCTATAAGGACCTCAGCGGACCCTCCGGCAAACCCGACGGTGTGATCGACGACAATGACATCACGGTATTGAGAAAGGACAACAACCCGGTCGTGGTGGGTTGGCATTTCGAATCCGAATGGAAAGGATTCAGCCTGGCCTTTACGTTTGCCGGTTACTTCCACCAGATGACCGATATTTCACCCGTGGCGGGTGGCGTCGAATGGAACAGGATGTGGAGCAAGTGGGCCACGGACAGTTGGTCGCCCAGTACCCCCAATGCGTCGCTCCCCTATAAATATTCCGCAAATGACCCCAACAACCAGGTGACCTATCCCTATGAGGAATGGATTACCGCCAATCCGAACTATACGTCGAATGGTGCGGTCAGTAGTTCCTTCTGGTTGAAACATTCCAACTTTATCCGGCTTAGAAACCTGACGCTGGCCTACACCATCCCCAAATACCTATACCAAAGGTATGGGATAGACAACGTTCACCTGTTTGTCAGCGGCGCCAACCTGTTTATCATCAGCAGGTTCAATAGGAAATATTGGGATCCTGAGTCGGCCAAGGTTGCCATCGCTGCCACTGGTAGTGCATATGGGGACGGTACGGACTTTCCGATCATGCGGTCTTTCAACGGAGGCATCAGCGTATCATTTTAATCACTTTACAGCGTTATACTATGTATAGAATAAGTTCAAAATATATATTTATACTGGCGATATTGTTCGGAGGTACGGCTGTCATATCGTCTTGCAAAAAGGGGTTGGATTTCAATAATCCCGTTGCCATTACGCCCAGTGCGGTCTGGACAAATTCAACGATGATCAAGGCATTCCTCACAGATATTTATGGCGGCTCGATGCCCGGGTGGCCCCTGGGCAGCGGGAATAATTCGGATGAAGGATTTTCCGGCGTCAATAATCTGGGTGTTTATCAAAAAGGAGGAATAAATGTAGATAACACAAATGTGACGCTGAACTATACCAATATCGAAAAGTGCAACTTTCTACGGGACCAATTGACGCAGGTACCCGCGTCAGTGCTGGACCCCAGCCTGAACCAGCAATATGTGGGTGAAGCGAAGTTCTGGCGGGCATGGGCTTACTGGGGCATGGTGGCGTCGGTCGGTGGCGTGCCGTTGATATTGCATACGCAGGACTATACAAAGCCCGCCTCGCTTGCTGTCCCCAGGAACAAGACATCGGAATGCATCACGCAGATCGTTGCTGACCTGGACAGCGCGGCCATGTTGTTGCCGGGCACTTACAGCGATCCCAATGACTACGGCAGGATTACAAAGGCGGCGGCGATGGGACTGAAGGGACGGATACTCATGACGTGGGCGAGTCCGCTGTTTAATGCGACGGGCGACCCGACGCGTTGGCAGAACGCCTATACGGCCTGTCTGGCTGCTGTAAATGAAGCCACCACGGATGGCTATGGTTTGAATCCGAATTACCGTTCTATATGGTATTCCGGCCAGGGGAATCCTGAACTGATCATGGTGAACCAGTATTTTTACCCGGACCACTATATGAATTTTGCACCCATCAGGCCTATTCCCTACACGAACGGCTCAACAGGTAATGACCAGCCCTTATTGAGCATGTTGCTGGCTTACCCTAAAAGGGACGGTAGCCCTATGGAGTTTGATACGACACAATTGAGAACCAACCCGGCATATAATGCACAGTTTCTCACTGATTTCTACACCAATCGGGACGACCGTTTTTATGCAACTGTTTGGGTAGGGGGGACACCTTATCCAACGCCTGATATTGTGCCCGGTCAGACAGGGAAGGAGACCACATGGGATGTATTTCAGTGGAGCGCGACGAACAATGCCTATGTCAACATCGAGCCGCTGATCAACGGATCCGCTGCCGGCGGCGATGGTGTAGGGTTTTGTGAAAGAAAAGGCCTGGATACCCTGATGACGGCGGCCACTGTCGTGAATGGTGCGGCGGGTGCCAAGAGTTTTTGGAGCCCGATGCGCTTTGCCGAACTGCTGATGAATTATGGGGAGTGCGCCAATGAAATCGGTAAACCCAACGAGGCATTGAGTGTGCTGTATCAAATCAGGGCCAGGGCCAATGTGGCAGCGGGTCCGTCCAATAATTACGGCATTACCGCCGCCTCCCAGGCGGATATCCGTACGGCGTATATCAATGAGCGTTTTGTGGAGTTCGCGTTCGAGGGTTTTAGGCTCGCTGATTTGCGGAGGTGGAAACGGTACGATATTCTGAACAGCGAGGGTTACCGGCACGGGCTCCACGTGGCGCTCAACGTTGGCGCGCCGCTGCCATCGCCGGCGCTTACTTCCACGATCATGGATCCCACAATAAGGGCGAATTTCTCGGCAGTGTATGTGAATAGCCTGGACACCGATCCGACGGTGTTCTACAACCTGGATTTGCACCACTGGTTTTGGGCGCTCAGTCCTTCACAGATCTCGCTGGAGCCTTCAAATCTTCCACAAAATAATGAATGGGGTGGTACCTTTGACCCCTTGCAATAGCAATAAATCATGAACATAGACCGGTACATATTGGGAACAGCAGCGCTTGGCGGTGTATATGGACCGGTCGATCCAGGGACGTCCGTCCGGACCATCCTGCAAGCCCTGGAGAAAGGTATTCCGGCGGTCGATACGGCCCCGGCCTATGGAGATGCCGAAATTTTTCTGGGTAAGGCACTGAAAGAATGGAGCGGATCAAAACCCTCTGTAAGCACAAAAGTAGGAAGGCTCAGGTCGTATGCCAGCCATGAAGGCCTCTACGACTTTAGTTCGGAAACTATGGAAAGGAGCGTAGGCGAAAGCCTCACGCTCCTTGGCCTTCCGAAGCTGGATGTCTTGTTCCTCCACGATCCCTGGGCGATACCTCCGGGCGAGCTGGACATGGTGATCGACCAGATGCAGTTGTTCAGGCAAAAAGGATATACGGACCGGATCGGTGTGGGGGGAAATCCCCCTTCCACGCTCCGGCCATACATCGACCGGCGCGTCTTTGACGTCGTCATGGAGTTCGGCAGGCTGACAGCTATTTGCCAGGACGCCCTGACCGACAGCATACCGAAATACGCATCCCTGGGTATCCAATCCTATATGGCAAGCCCGTTACAGTTAGGGCTATTGGGCAGACGGTTTGATGAATTCACCGTCGCGACACCGTCCTGGCTGGATCCTGTATTCGTTCGACGGGCGACAGCCGTGCAGGCCGTGGCCTCCAGCTATGGGCTCACGCTTTCTTCCCTTGCACACCGGTATGTTTTTTTCGCCCCGGTCGATATAAAAGTAGTCATCGGACCCTCCAAACCCGATGAGCTGGGGGAATCCATAAAGGATATCCTATCGGGCCCCTTACCCAAAGAAGTCATTGAACAGATACGGTTAATTTCAGAAAATGAATGTTAAATGAACCAGACCAGCTTTAACCTAGACCCGATCGGAGAAGAGATATTCAATATCGAAAAGATACACATCCGGATCCTTGAGGACGTACCCGCCGTTACGCCTTTCCAGGATTCATCCATGGGACCCTTCCGCACGTTCAATTTGTCCATACTGACTCTTGAAGACGAAGAGGGTAATATCGGGGAAGGGCCGGTGATGGGGAGTTATGCGCACGTATTGCAGCAATGTATTTTCCCCCACCTGTTGCACAACCGTGGGGTGCGGTACAACACGCTCTACCCCCGGCTTTATTGGTCCATCCGCAATGAGGGCTTCCGGGGACCCGCCTCGTCGCTCCTCGGCCAGGTCGATCTGGCGTTGCACGACCTGGCGTGCCGCCGCCGGGGCATTTCCTTGCAGCGGTACCTGTACGGTACGCGCGATTTTGCAAAGGCGTATGGCAGCGGCGCGGGTACGAACTATTCTTATGCCGAGCTGGAAAAGGAAATGGGGTACTTCATGGATAAGGGGTTCTCCTGTGTAAAGATGAAAGTCGGCAAGCACTTCGGGAGTAACATCAAAGAGGACGTTGAACGGGTAAGGTTTGTGCGGAATCTTATCGGCAAAGACGTTCGCCTGGCGGTGGACGCCAACCAGATCTGGACGGTGCCGGAAGCCCTGGCGTTTCTGAGCAAGGTGGAAGACCAGGACATTGCGTGGTTCGAGGAGCCGGTTCATTCGGCCGCCCTTTCGGACATCGCCCGCCTGTCCGCAGTGTCACCGGTCAGCCTTTCCTTCGGAGAGTCCGAAAAATCCAGCAGGGTTTTTCCCGAGCTGGCAAAGGCGGGGGTGACCCATCTGCAGCCTTCGCCTACGCACCTCGCGGGTGTCCGTGAGTGGATGGAGGTCCGGGATCTCGCGGAAAAATCCGGGTTGACGTTTAGTTCCGGCGGCTATTCCCTGTATACCGCGGCGTTGGTTGCAACCGCCTCGGAAGAGGCCATGGTGGAATACCTGTATCCCCTGATGAACGGCCTATGTGAATACTTCTCGGAATATCCTATTTTGGAAAAAGGGCGTTTTGTCTTACCTGATAGTACGGGTATTCCCATTAGGATTGACTGGGACCGCCTGCAACGGAAGAATAAAATCCTGACACACAAAACCTGGACCGTGTCCGAAGTCGGCCGGTATACTCCTCTTGTCGTGTCTTAAATGTGGTGATGGAATGAACGTATCGCTTGCTATAGGAGATTATGCCGTTTTGTTTCTATACCTGGCCGGCCTGCTTTTTGTCGGTTTCTTCCTGGATAGGAAAATGGGGAAGGGGAGCGACCTTTTTCTCGGTGGCCGGTCCTTGAAGTGGTGGCAGATCGGATTTTCCATGTTTAGCGCCAATGCCGGACCGACCATGCTGATCGGTTTTGCCGGCATCGGCTTTTCAGAAGGGATGGTGGGGAGCAATTTCGAATGGCTGGCCTGGATCTTTATCCTGCTGCTCGCGGTTGTTTTCATACCGCTTTACCGGTCCACCGGTATTTCCACGATGCCCCAGTTCCTTATGGTCCGCTATGGGAATAAAGCCTACAAGTTCCTCACTTTCTATAGCCTGGTCTCCATACTTGTCGTATGGCTCGCCAGTGCGTTGTACGCCGGCGGCCTGTTGATTTCGCAGATGTTCGGCTGGGGGTTGATCCGGTCTATGGTCAGCGTCGCCATCGTCGCCACCAGCTTTACCACCCTGGGTGGCCTGAAGGCCGTGATGCGGACCGGCATTTTCCAATCCTCCGTCATCCTGTTGTCCTCCGGCTTGTTGTTGTTCTTTGCCCTCCGGAAGGCAGGCGGTATTCACCAGGCGATATCTGTGATTCCCCATCATTACCTGCAGCTCCTCCGGCCGGCGTCGTCGCCTTCGTATTCCTGGATTTCGGTCCTGGTGGGTTATCCCGTGGTCGCCATTTATTATTGGTGCGCAGACCAGACGATTGTCCAAAAGGTGCTGGCCGGTAAAAACGTACGCGAAGGACAATATGGGGCGCTCTTCCTCGCAGGACTGAAGATCCTGATGCCCTGCCTGTTTGTATTTCCGGGTATCCTGTGCTTCCTGCTGTTCAGGGACCAGGCGACCCCCGATACCGCCTACATGGTGCTGGTCAAGCACCTGATGCCGACCGGTTTGCTCGGACTGAGCATGGCCGCGCTGATCGCCGCGCTGATCGATACGGTGTCTTCGGGCTTGAATTCATTTAGCACTGTATTCACCCTGGACGTTGTCGGAAGGCTCCGGACGATGGATGAGCGTCAGAGCCGGCTGGCCGGCCGGGTGATTACGGTGATCGCTGCTGTACTGGCGCTTTTGATCGCCGTCCTGTTTTCCTACTCCGGGAAGGGGTTTTTCGAACTGACCCAGGGTCTCGTGTCCATCCTGGCGCCCCCCCTGTCTGTTGTTTTCCTGGCCGGCGCCCTTTGGAAAAAAGCGAACCATATCGCCGCGGAATGGGTTTTGTACGGGGGCGGTCTTGTCTGCCTGGTTATTGGAGCCTGTTACGTTCTTAATTACCCGGGCCCGCATTTCTGGCCGGGTTTCCTCATGCTTTCTTTTTACCTTTTTGTGGGTCTTTTAGCGGCGATGATCGTTATTTCCCTGGCGACGACACCCCGGATAGGTTCGGTTCTACCCTCCCTGTCCGACACATACGCCCGTTACGCCGTTCGATCCCAAAGGGTTTGGGTGGCATGGGGCTTATTGGGAATTATCATGATCTTTATATATGCGTTTTTCGAGTAAATACCTGGCCATCCTGTTGCTGTTCGCCTCGTGCCGGCATCCGGTATCCACCGCCACCCGGGACGTGGTGATGGTGGTCAATCTCGTGGACGACTCCACGAAGGTCAGCCAATACCTGGCGTATCACCAAAAGGTTTGGCCGGAGGTGGAAGCCGGGTTCCGGAAAGCGGGGTACAAAGACATCCGCCTGTACCGGTATAACCGGACGCTAGTGATGATCGTTACCGTGCCTGCGAACGCCGATCTTGGCGAAATGGGACGGGTGGC
This sequence comes from Dinghuibacter silviterrae, assembly GCF_004366355.1. Taxonomy (NCBI): domain Bacteria; kingdom Pseudomonadati; phylum Bacteroidota; class Chitinophagia; order Chitinophagales; family Chitinophagaceae; genus Dinghuibacter; species Dinghuibacter silviterrae. Next base: position 342,359 of record NZ_SODV01000002.1, read on the forward strand.
CGAATCGTATGATCCTAAATGCAGGGAATGGAACCGGATGATGGATGCTTTCCAGGTCGGGGTGCCTGGGACGGCGCCGGGGCAGAAGTGGGCCCAGGCAGACCTCTTTTACCGGTTCACGGGAGATACTACTCGTATTGCTTTACAAAATCCCGCGGAGACAACCCCTTGACCTCCCGGAAATGTTTGTTGAAGTTGGAGATATTATTGTAACCGCTTTGGTAACAGGCTTCTGTTACATTGTGTTTCCCTTCGAGCAGGAGCTTTGCAGCGTGACCAATCCGGAGCTCTTTGAGGAAGTCGGTAAGCGTCCGGTTGGTCTTTCGCTTGAATAGACGGCAAAAGGCCGCGGTCGACATGGGGATGAGATCGGCGATTTCCTGCAAGCTGATCTCTTCCTTGAAATGGGCAAAAATATAATCGAAGACGATGTTGATCCTTTTGGATTCTGCCGACGTCTCGATCGCATTATAATAGGGGGAAGAAAGCACCCGGTAAGTGGAGGATCGCGCCAGGATGTCCAATAGCCGGATCATCAATGAAACCCTTGCCAGCCCGGATTCGAACAGCATTTGTTGGATGATCATCTTGGCATGCTGCAACGTGTCTCCTGTAAACAGGAGGCCTTTGGCCGCCTTGTCGAAAAGCTCGTTCAATCCTTTTGCTTCCGGTTTGTCGAGCAGTTCCTTGCCCATGAAGTCAGGGAAAAAGTGTATGATGGCCGCGTGCGGCTGCAGGGTCGGATCGACTGTTTTATAGTACTGCCAGCAATGGGGAAGATAACTGCCCATCAATACCAGTTCGGTACCCTCGAAGTCTTCGATATGGTCCCCGATAAATCGTTTGCCGCTGCAATTTTCGATGAGCGCGATTTCGAAATTGACATGCGATTTCAGGGAGGTATATTTCTTGATCTCCAGCAGTTCCGACCGGATCGTAAACGATTGATCCGGATGGAACGTGAAATTCTCGTAGATATACTGCATGTTAGTCTCGGTTACGATATAAAGTTAATCGTTTTTTAAGTTCAAATATGAAGCTTGTCATCAATCATCAAAGCAAGATCCCGCTGCACGTACAGGTGGAGGAGTTGCTCAGGAAACTGATCGCGTCGCCGGAATTCAAGAACGGTAATTTCCTGCCGAAAGAGGTCGAGCTTGCCAACCGGTTGGGTGTTTCCAGGAGCACGATCCGGCAGGCTGCCGGCAAGCTTGAAAACGAGGGCCTCCTGGCCAGGAAAAGAGGTCTCGGCACCACTGTCGCCCAACCGGCCTTATCGACGGGGCTCGACCACTGGTACAGCTTTGCCGAAGAAATGCTTCAACACGGCGTGGCTGTGGCCAATTTAGACATGAAAGCAGAGAAGGTGAAGGCGGACGAAAAGGTGGCCCGTTTTTTCAACGTGCCGCTCCACCGGAATGTGGTGAAACTGACCCGTCTCCGGGGAACCGAAGGGGAGCCGTTCGTGTATTTCGAAAGCTATTTCCATCCGCGGATCGGGATGACGGGCAAAGAAGATTTTACCGGTCCGTTATACCGTATGATGGAAGACGCTTTCGGGGTCGTCGTCGTCCGGTCGAACGAGCATATCAGCGCCCGCCTGGCGGGGCCGATGGCCAAAAGGTTGAAGATCGATCCCCGGGCGGTCATTCTTTTAAGGGAACGGTTTGTCTACGATTCCGGGGACCGGCCCATCGAATATAATATCGGTTACTACCGGGCAGACAGGTTTACCTACGCGATCACTATCCCCTTCTCCTCAAAAAACCGATAAATAGCAGTCTTCACTTCCGCCGCCGTAGCCCCTTCTTTATTGAAGTCGACGATCCAGAAGAAAATCCTCAGCTCGACGGTCTTTGTATTCACGGCATTCAGGGAAACCTCGGGCGCTCTTTGCTGGAGCACGTTGTGGTTTTCCTGTATCAGTTTCCGGATGCCGTCGAGGTCGATGGCGTCGGCGTTCTCGGGTTTGTCCATCGTGAATGACAGGGCTACCCGGGCGTGGTTGTTGCTGAGGGTCCAGTTCACGATGTTGTGGGAGAGGACATCTCCGGTGGGGATGATGACTTCGGCCCCGTCTTCGGTCAGGAGGGTGATGGCCCGGATGCCGATTTCCTTGACCCGTCCGCGTTTGTCGCCGATGTCGACGGTGTCGCCTATGCGCAGCGGGCGGTCGAAGATGAGGATGATCCCGGATACGAAGTTGTTGACGATGTTTTGCAGGCCCAGGCCGACACCGACGCCGAGGGCGCCGAGTATGACGGTGATCCTGTCTACGGCGAGGCCGGAGGCGGCGACCGCCAGCAAGAAACCGACGATGAGGAGAATGAGCCTGGTCACCATCAAACGGGAACGTTGTCCCTTGTCATCGAATGCCGCGTCATCGCCTGTATCGCCAAAGAAGTAGGATATGTATTTCTGGAGGAAGTTGGCGGCCCAGATAATACCCATAAACAGCAGGATGCCGCCGATGGAAAAATTGAAATTGCCGACTTTTCTTACTTTGGTAAAGAACTCTACGAGCACATCATTAAGGGCGTCGAAGAGGTTCAGGTTGATGGTAAATACAATCAGCCAGATAATTACGGCGACAATCATGGAAAAGCGGCGTACCGATTTCGATACGGAGGAAACTTCGAAGGCTTCGGGGTATCGTTTCCGGAGGCGGCTTGTCTGGACCTGCAACAGGAATGATTCTACCACCACCTGTGTGAAAATGGTCAGGCTGACGATTTGGGCGAAGGCATAAGCGGCGGTGTAACCGAATATCTGGGACAGGGTCACCCGGCTGGTCAGGTTGCAGATGACGGCGAGTAGGTTCAGCAGTAAATACAGACCGACGGCAAACGTGGTCCACTTGCCGAATGTCTTTTTCAGGTGTGTGATATAGTATACCCCCAGCAGGAGGGCGGCCGAGTTGATCAGCAGGGTGGCCCATCGCTGTATCTGGGTAGAAGGCAGGAGGATGCGTGTGACAGGGAGCAGCAGGAAGAGCACCACGAAGATCACCCAGCCGAATAAGGTTTGGGCGGGGACCTTTTTTTTGCGGAGCATAAAGGTCACGACGATCATGCTTAGCAACTGGACGGATTCGATATAGATCGCCGGAGCATGCATGTCGTAAAAGGGCGCGAGGCTGAGCATGAAGATCAACGTGGCGCCCACGGGTATCGGACCCAGGTTGGAAAGACCGAGCTTGCCCACCACATCCAGTTTGTGGAGCCGTTTGAGCGTCCTGAAATTACCGGCCACCCAGAGAAAGAAGACGAGGCCCATGATCAACAGCCAGGACCGGTTGCTCCGGGTATTCGTGAAATAAAACTTGGTCATGGCTCGTTCTTCACCGATCGACTCCTTATAGTCGTCGGCCGAGAGCCTTTGCCGCCGGGTGCCTTCCTCCCATAAAAAGGGTTGCTCTTTGGCAAAGGCCCGTGTGCCGACAGCCTTCAATTCCAGATCAACCTTCGCAATGAGTTCGCCGATCAACATGGAGTGGGCGGATGCCTGCGACTTTAGTGTATTGATGATCCTGCCGTCTTCCGTCACCAGACTGTCGATCTCCCGCCATTTTTCTTTTAGGAGTTGTAGTTGGGGTTGAAACGCATTTCTTAATGAAGAATCCCTGAATATCGCCCGCATCAACGTGTCTTTCCGGAGGTCGCTGATGTTGTTCCGTACCTCTTCGAGGGTGGAGTCGCATTGGTCGAGGTAGTCGGAATAGTCATCTGTATTCTTGTCCAGGACATCGAGCAGCGTATTGATCATCTGAAGGTTCCGCACGTTGAACGTGCGGTCGTTCTGGGACATCCTTGTGTTGACGACCTCCAGGGCGGAGTCGTCCAGGTCAAGGCTTTTGCCGATGGAGGGCAGCCTGTCGAAAGAACTGATGTCGCTGGGTATATCGGTCATAGTCTGATAGACGTTACCAAGCGCCCGCGCATAGTCTCCGGTGGTGGGGACTTTTATATCGGAAAAAAAAGTAGAATCGAACTTCCTTCTCTCCCGGCGGATGGTGTCCCGGAAGTATTCCAGCCTCTTTTTTTCGGTTTTGGCGGGCTTTCCGGGGGTCTGATGCGCCAGATGACCCGCTGTATCCGGGACAGGGTGGTGACTCGTGTCCTGGGCCTGAATCATCCAGGTGTAGCAAAGCAGACAGGCGAGGAGGGCGAAGTGTTTGGCCATGCTGCGAAGCTATTAAAAAAATCTTTATTTCAATTTCCCCTTCCTGTTCGGGGTGATTCATATTTTTTGATCATTTCTTTTATTTCCCGAAGCTCCTGCGGGGACGTGTTTCCGTTGCCGAGCAGTTGCTGCACCAGTTTGCTGGCCGAACCTTTATAGGTCGTGTCCACAAATATATCCAGCAGGCGGGCCTTGATTTTTTGTTCATCCACCGTGGCGCTGTAGATGTGTTTCATCTGGCTTTCATCGCGGCTGAGCATACCCTTATCCGCCATGAGCTGCATTTGTTTGAGGGTGGTCGTGTAGTTCACTTCTCTTTGCTTCACCAATTCGCTATTGACTGCGCGGACAGTGGAGGGGCCTTTGTCCCACAGGACTTGTAGTATTTCCAACTCGGATTTGGAGGGTACATGCATCTTTACTCATTTAAAAATGTCATCCGGAAGGTTGGTATTTGCGGCGACGGTAGTGACCTTATAAGTGAGCGTATTACCCCCTCTAATATCGCGCTGGGTAAAGGGGATTTTTACACCGGTGCCACTAGTGCGGTAGTCGCTAAAAGCCAAATGCGTATAATTAGGCCTGTCAGCATATTGAAGGACCTTGAAGCCCGTCTGCCGATCGTAGAAATATTTTACCTTAAGGCCGTCTGGCTGGCTTACCGTGATGAGGTAGGTCAGCGCCCCGTCAATGATGTGGTACTGACTGTCAAGCTCCATCGTGTAACCCGCCTGACCGAAATTCAGCTCGGGGAACAATTTGTAACGTGCTTTGGCCCCTGCATTTTCCTGCGTGCCGGTGATGCGTTGCGTTCTGCCCTGTTGTACGACTGTAAGGGTATCCGCGTTGATAGCGACGTGCGAGACCACGGTATTGGATCTGGAGACCTCCTGCAGGAATTTATCCGGCATTTTGTACTGGTTTACCTTTGTGAAGACGATGCCCTGCAAGGTATCCACCAGCGTCATGGTAAGATCTTTGATCGATTTTACCCTGTCTTCGCCGCCAATGGCATCAAAATAGGATTTGATCACCGACCCGGCAGTAACGCTTGAATCCATTGCGATGCCGCTCAGGGCATTGTTATCGGGATTTACGTCCGGCAAGGTACGATCGGGATTGACCGTCGCATAAACGATTTTCGAGGTCGTTCTACAGGCCAATATCCATTTATTGCCGCGCTGCCATATTTCGGCGGGCAGTTGTTTACGGGATACTTTGCCGTTTTCCTCTTTAACTTCGACCGTAACCGGCAGTGCCATCTCTTCATTGTTCGTAAGGGTGATCAGTGAGCCCTTTGATGGGTCATTGTCTTTATAGGCGATCGATTTGACGGCCTGGTCATCCTTCCAGGTGGTCAGGAACCATTCGTTCCAAAACCAGCTCAGGTCTTCGCCCGCCGCATTATCCATGGAGTGGAAGAAATCCCATGGGGTGGGGTGTTTAAAAGCCCAGCGTTTGATGTACGTACGGAAAGCAAAATCGAAACGCTCCCTGCCCAGGATCTCTTCACGCAGTATGTTCAGTCCCAGTGCCGGTTTCGAATAGGCTGCGCCGCCCAGGTTTTCCGGCTGGATCACATCGGGTACGTTCATAATGGCATCCATATTGTCCGCAAAAAGACCAGGGGCATCCTTCTCGGCATCGTGTGGCTGGTCATACTCCCCCTTATTAAATACCTTGGTATCTACGCCATTGATGAAGGTATTAAAGCCTTCGTCCATCCAGGCGTATTTACGCTCGTTCGATCCCACGATCATCGGGAACCAGTTGTGGCCGAATTCGTGATTGGTCACATCCCACAAATTGTCGCTTTTGCTTGGCCAACCGCAGAACACGATACCCGGGTATTCCATACCCTCTACGATACCGGCCACGTTGGTGGCCACCGGATAGGTATAAGCAAACCACTCCTGCGAATAAAGCTCGATACAGCCCTTGACGTATTCGGTGCTGCGGCTCCAGGCATCCTGCCCCTTGCTTTCGATGGGGTAAACCGACTGTGCCAGGGCCTTTTTGCCGCCCGGCAAATTGATCCTTGCCGCATCCCACAAAAACGCCTTGGATGCCGCCCAAGACACGTCGCGTGCATTTTTGCAGAAGAAGTGCCAGGTCAGATTGGGTTTCAGGGGATGTTCTTTCAGATCGGCGGAATCCCTGATCATGATCGTCTTATCGCTGCTTCTGGCTGTTGCCAGGCGGGCCATGATTTTAGGGGTCAGCACCTCGGCCGGGTTCAATAACTCGCCGGAACCAACTACCAACAGGTCGGACGGCGCGGTGATGGTATAATCAAAGTCGCCGTATTCGAGGTAAAACTCCGATGCTCCCAGGTAAGGGATCACGTTCCAGCCCGTAACGTCGTCATACACCTCCATACGCGGATACCATTGAGCCAGTTCATAGATCCAGCCGTCCTTTGCCGCCATACGGCCCATCCGGTCTGTGCCATATCCGGGTATATCGAAGGCATACGTTATCTTGATCTGTATTCGGCCACCGAAGTTTTTCAGGGCTTCTTTCAGCTTGATCTCCATACGGGTATCGGATACTATATAATCGGCTTTCTCTGATTTCCCGTCGCCGGTAATATAGACGCTTTCGATTTCGTCGCCCTTGGTAAAGGTTTTATTATCAAAGCGGCCTCCTTCCACCGGGCTGGTTGCTTCGCTGCGCGAATCTTCCCTAAAGATGTTTTGATCAAGCTGTAACCAAAGGAAGTCCAGGGCATCCGGACTGTTGTTGGTATAGTTGATCACCGTGGTACCGCTGAGACGGTGCCTGGTGGTATCCAGGGTTGCATTCAAGGTATAATCTGCGCGATTTTGCCAGTATTTGATACCCGGCGCACCGGAACCGGTCCGGTACTCGTTCCCTTGTTGTCCTTTATAAAACAAAGGGTCGAATACCTTGTGCTGATCATACTTTTGCGCCATAGATGTGAAAAAGCCGCCGCTTAGGCAAAGCGATAAGATTATTTTATTCATCAGGTACAAGGTAGAATTTAAATCGTACGATTCAAATATTATGTATAATTATTTTACCTTCAGCCCCTTTATATGTTCATACATTCAGACAAATTAACGCTTGGCGTAGACATAGGCGGTTCTCATGTGACCGCTGCCTGGGTGAACATCACCCGGGGATCCGTACTCGAAGACACGTTATGTACCAGCCCCATCGACCCCGGCGGAAGCCCCCGGGAAGTTGTCCGGGGATGGGCCGGTACGATCAGGGCTGCCCTGGAAAAGCGCCCGGGATGCTGCCCCCTGGGCATCGGGATCGCCATGCCCGGTCCCTTCGATTATGACCGGGGGGTGTCTCTTATTGACGGTGTGCACAAATTCGAGCGGCTTATGGGGCTTGACATCCGCCTGGCCTTGAAAGACGAGTTGGAGACAGACCTACCCTTCGTCTTCAGGAACGACGCCGCCTGCTTTGGCGTAGGCGAAAGCCTCACCGGGAAAGGCGCCGGCTTCCGCCGCGTCATCGCCCTGACCTTGGGCACCGGCCTCGGGAGCGCTTTTGTCCTGGACGGGCAGGTTTGCAGCGAGGGCCCCGGTGTACCCACCGATGGTTTTCTTTACGCCGTTCCCTTCCGGGATGGTATCGCCGAGGACTATGTCTCTTCCCGCTGGCTTGTCTCAGCTTACGCTGCCCGGACCGGCCGGCGTGTCGCGGATGTCCGGGAACTGGCTGCCCTGGGTGACCGGGATGCCCTGGAGGTCTTCGGCGATTTCGGACGCCAGCTTGCGGAAGTCGTGGCCCCCTGGATCCGGGACTTCGATGCCGACTGCCTGGTGATCGGAGGGAGCATCCGTAAGGCGGCACCCCTTTTCCTACCGTCCCTGGAGGCTGGTCTACACCTACCCATCCACCTTTCGGACCAGATGGAGCGGGCGGCGTTGGTGGGCGCGGCGGCGCTCCTGCAGCAAGGAAGGGCGCTCACCGTCGCCCCCTGGCGCAAAACCCTGCAACCATTGCTTCCGTTCCATGCCAACGCCCCTGTCTCCGGCGCGTATGACCTATATCCTTTCCACCACCTGGAGGGCGGCACCATCGCCGGGGGCTTTGATTCCCTGGCCGCCTGGATGGCCTCTCACAGAAAGGTCCTCGTCGACGGATACGCCGGCCAGGACTGGGATGTCTTCAAAGCCCATCTGGGCGCAGCCTTCCGGGCGCTTGGGAAAAAAGTGGCGTGGTACGAGACGAGGTCTTTTCAAAAGCCGGAAAAGGATGTCCTTGCGATGACGGCGCCCTTTATGGGAGAACCGGGTTCCGTATGGGGCCGGATCACCCATCTCGCGCTGGAGGACTTTTATCAAATGGATATCCTCCGCAAGGTGCGTGCGGAGGAAGAGGGCTACGACCTATCGGTCTGCCTGGGCATAGGAGCGGCCCTGGTTTCCTGGGACGCGCCCGTGGTGTACGTCGACCTTCCTAAAAACGAGATCCAATACCGGATGCGCGCGGGTAGCACGGTCAACCTTGGACTGTCCACTCCAGGTGAGTACAAGCGCTATTATTTCGTGGACTGGGTCGTGCTGAACCGGCACCGGGCACGGATCAAAGACCGGATCGCCGTCGTTGCCGACGGGCAATGGAGGGACGACATCACCTGGACGACCGGTGAGGCCATCCGTGAAAGCCTCCGGCAAATGACGACCACACCTTTACGGGTGCGCCCCTGGTTCGAAGCCGGGGCCTGGGGAGGCCAGTGGCTAAAGGCGCACGTCCCTGAACTGCCACAGGAAGAGGTGAACTATGCCTGGTCCTTCGAGCTTATCGTGCCTGAAAACGGGCTCGTCTTTGAAAGCGCGGGATACCTTTTGGAAATTGCCTTCGACTGGCTCATGGAGCAGGAAAGTGCATCCGTCCTGGGCCGGGATGCGGAGCGGTTCGGGACCGAATTTCCCATCCGGTTCGACTTCCTGGACACGTTTGATGGGGGGAACCTGTCCATCCAATGCCATCCTTCGCTTTCCTATATACAAGAGCAGTTCGGAGAACGGATTACCCAGGACGAAACCTATTATATCCTTGACTGTACCCCGGACGCCGGCGTGTACCTGGGTTTTCAGGAAGACATCGACCCCGGGTCCTTCAGGGAGGTCCTCGAAACAAGCAACGACACCGGGACGGAGGTCGATATCGAACGCTACGTCCAACGGCACCCCGCCCACCGGCACGACCTTTTCCTGATCCCCAACGGCACGATCCACAGCTCGGGGAAGAACAACCTCGTCCTGGAGATCAGCGCCACCCCCTATATCTACACGTTCAAAATGTACGACTGGCTGAGGTTGGACCTTGACGGCAAGCCCCGGCCCATCAACATTGCCCACGCCTTCCAAAACCTACACTTCGAACGGAAAGGAGACAAGGTGCGGCAGGAATTGTTGTCCCGCCCTTTGGTGCTGGAGGAACGGGAAGACTACCGGTTGGTGCACCTGCCCACCCATCCCGATCACTTCTATGATGTGCATCGACTGGAGTTCTGCAAAGAGATCACGATAACCACCGGCAACCAGTGCCACGTCCTGATGCTGGTCGAAGGAAACGCCCTTTGGGTATGGACTCCCATGGGAGAAAAGAAACGCTTCCATTTTGCGGAAACCTTTGTCCTCCCTGCGGCAGCCGGAAGTTATATGCTTCAGGCGGAAGGAGATGCCCCGATAAAAGTGGTGAAGGCATTTATCAAATAAGCGGCATGTGGCATCATATTTGCCGAATGGAGGTATCTATCCAATTTTATGAAAACCAAAGCCATTCTTGCTGCCTTATCCCTCATGGTCATCCTGGCCGGCTGTTCAAAACATAACAGTAAAACAACATCCACCGGCCCGATCAATTACAATGATTATGCAAACGGAGGCGTTCACCTGGAGATCGTGAATTCCGACCCGGCTGACTACAACGATGACCAGTTGTATGTAGGTGTCATCGGAGCAACGACGGGGACGAATTCCCAAAGCGCCTACATCGATTTGAAGACGGGGAAGACGGTTCTCCTGAACAATCTCAGCGCCCTGCCCCAGGTGGTTAATCCAAACAATCCAACGGACGGCAGCAAGTATATCGTTATCGGGACAAAAATGTCCGATATGCCGCTTGATCCGGCCACCGGTCATCGATCCATCCCGTTGCCCTTTATTCAGAGCGGGCGGATCCTGTTGTCGATCGGAAAGCCCCTCAATTATTATATAAACCCCGGAGGCACCAGCCTGGCTGCTCCGGTAAAGAGCACCCGTCCCACCGACTCCAACTATGGAACCGTCTTTGATTTTATGGAATTCACTTATTATTCCACCGGCGGCGGCGCGCGGGTCTTTGCCAATACCTCCAGGGTCGATGAATACGCCATTTCCATGGGCTTTGAACTCAACGCGCTCCAGGGAACGGCGGGAACCATACAAAGGGCGGGGGAACTCATGACCCATAAGAATACCCTCCAGGCTTTTCTGAATTTTAACAAGCCGGCGGACTATGATTCCTGCTACCGGGCCTTTTTTCAAGACATCGTCAACCCGGGGATTTTGGGGACTGCATCGGTTTCTTACCAGCATTTTCAAACCTATATCGATAGCATCTGGCAGAATTATAAAAGCAAGGACCTGGTGATGATTTTAGGCAGCAACAATGTGGGCAGTACGGATACAAGCCTGGTGATCCGGGGAAGGGTGGACAGCAATAATGTTTTCCATTTCACCCAAGGGGCACAGGGGGGAACGCTGCCTGTCAAACCGACGACATCGGACGTTTTAGGTGGAAATGCCGGTACAGGGGCCTTTAATAATTCTTCTTTGAATGGAACACCGGGTCACGAGCTGGATAATTCCCTGCGTGTGGCCTTTGTGGCTGCCTTAAACCGGCACAGCATCATGACCGATGCCGCGACAGGACAGATCCAATATCCGGACGACGTGTCGACTTTCTACAAAACAGACCCTTTCAATTATTATGCGGCCTTCTGGCATGCACCGGGCGTGTCGTACAATAGGTTGCAATATGCGTTTTCCTATGACGATGACGCGGGCCAGTCTTCGACAATCGTGGGGGATAACCCGGCGTATTGCACCTTGTATTTTGGACCGGTTCCCAATAACTAGAGCGACGCCTCCACTTGGTGCAATGCTTTAACGGCGGCATCGTCGGCGGGCAATGGGCCGTCGTGGAAAGCGGGGAGCAAATACCGCCATACCAGATTAATCTCATCCTGCATGTCCTTTGTCTGACAGGTGATGGCGACAACGGCATCCTGGGCAGGCATCACGATGATGTACTGCCCCATGGCGCCATCCGCCCGGAAGGCACCGTGCCGGCATCGCCAAAAAAGGTAGCCATAGCCCTGCTGCCAGTCGCTGGAGTCGCGGGGCGTGGGCCAGGACCAGGAAGGGCCGCGGTCGTTATAGGAAGTGGTGGCTTCGGTGACCCAGGCACGCGGAACGATCTGGCGACCGTTCCATTGACCGCCCTGTAGGTAGAGCTGACCGAACCGGGCCATGTCCTCCGTTTTCAGACTAAGGCCCCAGCCGCCCGTATTGATGTGTTGGGGGCTGGTTGCCCAGTTTTCACCCGTGATGCCCAGCGGCTCGAACAAGCGGGGACGGAGGTAGTCGATCATCTTTTCGCCGGTGACCTTCTGGACGATCGCGGACAGGATATAGACGCCAAGGGAATTGTACAGGAAGGTGGTACCGGGTTTATTGACGAGGGGCAGGCGGAAAAAAGCCTTGACCCAGTTGGTGTCGCCGGAAGTGACGGGGCCCGTGGGGTCCGGGTCCTGACCGACCTGCATGGTGAGCAGGTCTTTGACGGTCAACGCGGACAGGTCCTCTGGAACATCGGCGGGCAGATCGTTGGGAAAGAAAGACACGACCTTGTCGGTCACGTGCAGCCGTCCTTCGGCCACCGCCAGCCCGATGGCGGTGGAGGTAAAGCTTTTGCTGACGGAATAAAGGGGATGTAGCAAACTGTCTGCATACGGCTTCCACCAGCCTTCGGCGACGACGTGGCCGTGGCGCAGGAGCATAAAGCTGTGGAATTCGTTGGCGCTCCGGCCTGCGGCTTGCAGGAAATCAAGGATAGCTTTGGAAGATACCCCCTGGCTTTCGGGCGTGGAGCGGGGGAGTTGGGCAAAGGCGCTTACAGACAGCAGGACGCATACGACGACGGCGGCAGAGAATCGTTTCATATCCTACTAAGATAGCAAAACTATACGCACTGGGAAAGCTTCTCCTTATCCAACGGCTTGTTCAAAAACTTCTGTACAAACTGATTGCTTTCCGCCCGTATCCGGTCTTCCCTATCCATGGAGGTCGTGAGCATCATGACGATACACCTTTTCCTGATATTTTCGGGCAGATGCTGGTATTCGTCCAGGAAGTCAAAGCCGGACATTTCGGGCATATTGATGTCAAGGAAAATATAATGCGGGAGTTCCTCCGGATTGTCCTGTAAAGGCCTGAGGTATTCCAGTGCTTCCCTGGCAGAGCTTACGCAAACCACATCCTCGGCGAATCCGTAGTTTTTCATCACTACTTCCGCGATGTAGAGGTCGATTTCGTTATCGTCTACGACTAATACTTTTTTGAATTTATAGTCCATGTGAAGTCATGTTAGGCAGGCAAATGCTAAATTCGGTCCCTTTACCAATCTGGGACTTGAGTTCGATCGTGCCATTCAGTTTATCGACCGCTTCCTTGACGATGTATAAACCAAGCCCTGAGCCGATCGATTTACTGGAAACGCGGTAAAACATATTGAAAACTTTTTCCTGGTGCTCTTCTTTAATGCCAATCCCGTTGTCCAGGACCGAAATTTCCGCGGCACTTTCGGTTATATGCACGCGGACCTCCACGAAAGGATCGGGAGTCTGGGGGTCCTGGTACCGCATGCTGTTCGAAACCAGATTATTGAGGATCATCGTTAAGCGGCCCTTATCGGTATAAAAGGGGATACCGTTTTTAATCTTCGTTCTGATATTGACTTTCCTTTGTTCCTCGGCGCCTATGAATTTCAGGTTATTTGAAATGTCCGCCAACAGGTCTTGGAAATGTATTTCATGACGATCCACTTCCAGCCTGGCGTTCCTGGAATAGTCCAGAATATCCATGATAAAACCATCCAATTTCTTGATGCTGCTCTTGATAAAGCCTACGTTTTTCAGAATAAACGGGTCAAGCGTCCCCGTTTCACAAAGATTGACCACCCCCAGCATAGAGGTGAGCGGTGCCCGGAGGTCATGGGATACACTGTACACAAAACTGTCCAGCTCTTTGTTGGATTTCTTCAGTTCTTCATTCGACTGCAGCAGCGCTTTTCTCTGTAATTGCTCTTCCTGCAACCGACCCATTTCAAAGGTCTGCACAATCTGGCGTTCGTTCAGTATCTTCAACTGATAGGCCCACAGGCCGCAGATAAAGAAAACGACGGTTGCCAGGAAACCATGTATCAGAAAGGTTTGCAGGGTCATGTAATCCAACTGGGTAAAATAGATCTTGTCGTATCCCAAATACTGGAGATAACCGAAGGTGGCATGATGCACGATGACCAGTACGGCAAGCGGGATCTGCAATTTCCAGTTCTGATACGTGATCAATATGGCGCTCCCGATAAAGGCGATAAAATGCATCTCGAAAAGCCCGTGCATCTGGTAAATGTATTGGGCCATGAAAATACCCAGCACTAAGCTGGCAACGTATTGGCAGGCGTCCGACTTGGGTAAAAGAAGTTTTGTAGAATAGTAAGCAAGCAAGGATAATCCTCCTACGCCGATGGCAATGGTCCAGGTGTCATAAAAAAACGCAAGCAACAAACCGGCTATAAAGAAACTGACCAGGAAATAATTCATCAGCCTGTCCGATTTGCGCTTTATCTCCGACAGGTAATCATCGTGTAGCGATTGGTAGGTTGTTTGCAGGGGTAACATATACGATTATTGGGTACAGGCGGGTAATTGGCAGCCGTACGCCTTCAGTGCATAAGCGCTGAAGACCGGCCTATAGGAATTATGAAATAAGGAATCGATGGCCATCTGGGCGAAGTTCGTCCTTGTATCCGTACAGTACCGGCTCTTGTTATAATTGCCTCTATAGTATAAATGCCGGTCCGCATCCAGGAGAACCGCCTGGGGCGTCGAATAAACGCCGCAAGCCGCCGCTATGCTGGAATCGAAGGACACCGGGATGTCCATATCAAACTTGTCTTGTATCTGCCCGGCCGTATACGCCCGGTTGTTCAAGACAACAATGGCAAAGGCGATCTTGTCCCGGTATTTTTTTTCAAGCGATTTGAAGTAGGGGATATTAAAGCGCGAACAGGGACAATCCGGGTTAAAAAAATGAATGAATACCGGCTTGTCGTGGGCCACCCGCAACTTCCCGTCCAGCGCAACATACGCTCCTGCCGCGACGGCGTGATAGTCTTTTGGAACGGGTGTGGGGAGGCTGTATTTCCAGTCGGTGTACCAGAAAATGTAACCTATGCAGCCGAAAATAATCAGCAGCCAGAGTACAATCAGTGCCTTTTTCATGAGCCAATAGGATAAGGTGTCAATGTAACACGTGTTGGATATGGTAAATATAAGGAATTTTACTGATTTATCGGGGTGTTATTGGCAATTCTGGGCTTGTGCCTGAGGTTACCGCCATCTATAGCTTTCGTTTATACGTGGGCAAGGGGTCCTGCCTAATTGAAAAAATGAATCGCCTGCATATTGGGATCGTTTCGATGATTGATGGGCGCTATTGCGTCTTATTATCGATCATCATAAGTAGTTCAGTTGGTCAGAACACCGCGCTGTCACGGCGAAGGTCGCGGGTTCGAGTCCGTCCGGTCCGCAAAAAAATAATGATATATATTACTAGAAATTATTATTATGTTGATTGTTAATGTTTTATAGGAATCTTTGGCTTGGACATACTATGTTTTCAATAGCCTATATCCGTTTTTATACGGATATATTTTTCTAAAAAGGTAAGTAACTTGGTCATTATTGCCTACGCTTCATAAAAGTGCCTATAAATCATCCAATTAAGGCTATGAGGGATAAGTTTAGTGAATACTACAAGATTGATGAAAATACCATAAAAGAGCATTGGCAACAGGATATCTTCAGTTTTGATGCCAATGTGTTACTGAATTTGTATCGATATTCCCCCAAGACAAGAAATGCCTTTTTCAATCTCCTCGAAAAAATAAAAGACCGGATTTGGATTTCTTATCAAGCCGCATATGAGTATCAAAAGAATCGACTCATAGTCATAAACGCCCAAAAGGAGGCCTATAAAGACATACGTGATACTTTAGAAAAAAAGAAGGGTGAGATTGAAGCCAAATTAAACAGCTTTAAAAAACATCCTTATTTGCCGGCGGGTGAATTAAAGCATCAGATAGAATCCGCCTTTCATTCCATTCAAAAAGATTTGGATAAGCTTGAGCGGAATCACCCAGATTATTTAACAGAGGACCCTATTTTGGATAAGCTGACGACATTACTCGATTCTAAGGTTGGAGACGATTTTACAAAGGAGAACCTTGAAAAAGTGTATAAGGAAGGCAGAAAGCGGTATGAAGAAAACGTGCCACCGGGATATATGGACTTTCGGAATAAGAAGAATGAACCGGAAAAGTCTTTGTTTGGGGATTTGTTGGTCTGGAAGCAAATAATTGAAAAAGCGAAGACGGTCCACCACTCCATCATTTTGATTACAGACGACTTAAAGGAAGATTGGTGGTATAAATTTAAGGGAAAGACGATAAGTCCGAGACCAGAATTGATTAAAGAATTTCAAGATATTACTGGAAAGAGGATCAATATCTATCAGGCGGATGTGTTCTTTGAAATGGCAGGTAAAAACCTTAAACAGGATACCGATAGTGATGCTATACGGGAAATGCGAAAGGCAAGATTGGCCGATGAACTAGAAATATCCGTCGATGAAAATCAAGAGGAAACCAGTTTTGAAAAGGCAATAAACGCCGTAGTCGAGGAAAAAACTGATAAGGCTTATGGAAACTAATAAGGATGAAGCGAAATCCATATTTTCAAAATTAATTCAGAAGGAGCAGCTGGTGGGGGATTTATACTCTATCAACTATGAAGAGGGGAAAGTTCTGGTTCATGATTTTTTTAGACATAAAGTTGGGGGAATACCCAGCTTGAGTTTTCTTATTGCGACAAGGATTAATCCGGATGAAGACATTGATTTTAAGGAAGAGGACGCATCTGTTATTCTCCTCCGGGTAATGGATGCGGCTCAAATTCCACAAGACCGAGAGGCTGAAAAGGTGCGGATTGAGACTGCCCAAAGGATTAGCGGCGAGGCCGATAAGCAATGGGATGGAGATGAGACAATGGATGTAAAGACAAGACACATTTTTAGTTATGCTGGTATTTCATGTCGGATTATAGGAACTTTTTTCCTAGAGGAGGATGAATCGGGGTTGAGGCCAGGACTTAAGTTGAAATTTGGAAGCGATATTTCTAACTATTATTCCAATAAAGGGTTCAAGATCTATAAGCCCAACGCCGAAGCCCTTGAAGAAATTGTTAATTATTGTGATCCGGCTACTATTCAAACACATATCGAACTATACGGCAGTCAGGAAAGGGTAAAATTAGGTTCTGTTAGGTATGCCTCTACGAATAGAAAATATCAAAAAATAGATGACGTGCCTGTTTATATATATCCTGCAGACCTTCTTTCTCAAAAGTCTGCACTATTTGGCATGACGAGAACAGGGAAGTCAAATACCACAAAAATAATCGCAAAGTCTGTTTTTGAATTGAGATTACCACAAAGCGTTAGTGATGCCCCATTGCGTATTGGTCAAATTATTTTTGACCCCAATGGTGAGTATGCTAATGAAAATGCCCAAGACAAGGACGAAAGAGGAAATCCTAACGCACTTAAAAACATTTGGAGGCAAGACCCTAAAATCAGAAAGGAATCGGATGATTTGAAAAATCAATATTTGGCTGCGAAAGGCGATGAACAACTAAGGGCGAAGATAAAGAGTCAAATTAAGTCCATTGCGGAGAATGAGGTTGTAACCTATGGCCTTTTGGAGCATCCAAGGGATCCTTTTAGAAGATTAATGAAACTGAACTTTCACGCCGATGATAATTTGCAAATAGGCAAAGAAATTATTGATTTCAAGATAATCGACCAAACAGCCCAATATTTTAGAAATTTTAAACAAGTTGTTTTTCTTAAGCCGGAAGAAAGCCAATACGAAAATGAAGGAGAGTATCGGGGCCAGCTTAAACGGTATAACAGAAGAGTATTGGTCTATAGAGCCTTACTTTGTAAAGCTGGGTTTGCGCCTCCGAAACGGACCGTTACAATAGACGGAGTATTTAGTAAGAGATTAAGAGAAGTTATGGGGGCTTATGTGGATAAAAAAGCACAAAAGAAGCAGACGGTTATAAATGCCGCCGCCCATACTCTTGGGTTAAAGGAAGTTAGTTGGGATGCCCTTTCGCCCGCGTTCGAAGGCCTTTTCCTTTTCTTGTCAACGGCGGACTTTAACACATTCAACCAAGAGTACATAAATAGTAATCAAAGTGTAGAATCAGAAGGGACGGGCGAGGGTTGGGCTGAGGTGGAATTGGAAAGTTTATTGGAAATGTTTATTTGGTCTAAAGCCATCAATCTGATAGGGGGTGTTAGCGTTCAGCATACAACATCTATTGGAACCGACTATGCGAAAGATATATATGATGACTTGGTAAAAGGTAAATTGGTTATTGTCGATCAGTCAAGCGGAGAACCAGAGCTAAATAAATCATCGGCTACAAGGATCATGTGGCACATCTTTAAAGGGAACCAGGATGTGTTTAGGAATGGGATAAATAAAATACCGGAAATTTTGGTATATATCGAGGAGGCTCACAATATTTTGCCGGCAGGGAATGATTTGGACCTTTCCGATGTTTGGGTTAGAACTGCGAAGGAAGGATCGAAGTACCATATCGGGATGGTCTACGCGACACAAGAAGTGAGTAGTGTCCAAAAGAATATTCTAAAGAACACTGCAAATTGGTTTATAAGTCATTTAAATAATGCGGATGAAACAAAGGAGCTGTGCAAATATTATGATTTTGAAGATTTCGAGCCGTCTATTAGAAGGGCCCAAGACAAGGGGTTTCTAAGAGTAAAGACATTAAGTAATATGTTTGTCATTCCGGTCCAGGTCGACAAATTTGACATTAATGGGTAGAAATATCAATATATATGAGTGAAGGCAATTTTATCGGCGGGCAAGCATATGAGCCGCTTAGGAGGTTGTTATCTGATTCAAAGATTCAGGCGATGCAAGCGGAGATTCGTATCAAGTCGTCTATAAAGGAGACTAACTGGAGTGAGGAAACTGTGCATTTGGACGAGCTTGATGTTTCTGATATAAAATCCAAGGTACTTATTGCGATCGATGGCGACTATAGCAAGTCAATTATTGAAAATGGTTATCCCGGTGCTGAAATAGGGTATATCACAGTTTCTACCGTGGCAATACTATTGAATAAAGTTAGAGAGCTTGAAAAGGAAGAATTTATAGATCCCAAGAAATTTCGTGAGACTGAGAAAACTTCTTCCATTGATAGCTTATTTGTTGGGTGCAATGTTGTTCTTCAAGGTGAGCAGTCGGCCACGTCTTCCATGAGGAAGATCTTGTACAAAGAACTTTATAAGTGTCATATTTTCAAAGATTCGGAATCGCTGCTGGATACATATCATACCTTACTTCGTGAGCGACCCAAAGGTGGGCGGGCACCGAAGTGTCCTTATGACGAATGTGAGGCCGATTATGAATTTTCCGAGGGGGAATATCTTTGTAAGTCATGCGGTGGAAAACTTTATTCCACAGATGCACTGAGACTTCATGAGCTGCTGAATAATTCTGGGACTAGTGGGGAAATGTATGGGCAGATCAAAGAAACATTTAAAAAACTTCAGCTAATTCATATTTTGAGGACTTTTGAACAACACCCGAAGTATTTTTCATTGTTACGTGAGATGGTCTTTTTTATGGAGGGGCCCTTGGCTGTCTTTAGTACGGCTTCATGGCTGGCCAGGCCTATCCGCAAAGAATTGGAACGCGTGAATGATAAGGTTAGGGCGGAATTCGGTGCGGATTTGATTATTTTAGGAATAGAGCGAACTGGTAATTTTGTAAAGCATTTTATGGACATTGACACAAAAAAAGATGGTACTGACAACAATTTTCCCAACCAAAGTGCTTTTCTATTAACCAATAGCTATATAAAAGAGCATATTGTATATAATGAGAATCCCCATTTTGTATATTTAAACGACACGTCGTTCGGAAGGAAATTTTTTTATAAAACAAAGGGTGGATATCGGGTGGTCTCCTCCGTAGCTACCTTTAGTAATTACCAATCCAATACGGATACTGCTTTCCCAGCACAGTTCCCGAGACTTTCGGACGTGCTTGTATTATTGGATAAATTGGTCTCTAGCCGTTATGAGAACTCCATTACCCCTTTGGCCGCTGCTCATGCCGAAGCGGCAATTCCCCTAAATTTGGGAAAATCCGTTTTTGAGGATATTGCCCGCCAAATTAAAGAACAATCAAACGCATCATGATAGAGCTTAAGGATGTTACCACTGGCTTTCAATCACCGGAGGCAAGATGGGCGCGATTTGGACCTTATTATGCTATGTTTCCGCTTGATTTTGCGTTTGAAGTCGTTTCTAAATATTCCAAGAGGGGTGATTTTATTATTGACCCCTTTGCTGGAAGGTGTTCAAGTGTGTATGCTGGGGGTGTTTTGGGTAGGCATAGTCTTGGAATTGAAATTAATCCTGTAGGGTGGCTTTACGGAACTGTAAAGCTGTCTCCGGCGGACAAAGAGTGTGTCATTGAACGGCTATATCAGATATACAGCAGGCGAAATTTTTATAACCGGAGTGTAAGCAAAATGCCGATTTTTTATAGAATGTGCTATAGTAACGAAGTGTTAAAGTTTTTGCTAGCGGCGCGCAGTCTTTTGAAATGGCAAACCGATAGTGTGGATGCAACACTGATGTCCATTATATTGGTATATCTTCATGGTAAGCTGGGAGAAGGTCTATCAAACCAGATGAGAATGACAAAGTCCATGGGAATGGAATATTCAGTGAGATGGTGGTTGGAAAACGGTTTCAAAAGTGCACCAGAAATTAATCCGGTTGAATTTATTAAAAAGAAGATTGAATGGAGATACGAAAAAGGAAAGCCTTGCATTTTCGACAGCGAAATTGTATTTGGTGACAGTACTATTGAACTAAGAAAGATAGTTGAAAGATCAAAAGAAACAGGGATCAAGTTTTCTCTTTTATTTACATCACCTCCCTATTGTTCGCTTACAGACTATTATGCAGATCAATGGCTTCGCCTTTGGTTATTAGGTGGCCCTGAACGCCCCAAAGCGATCGGGGAGAAACATAAAGGGAGATTTGTTTCAAAAGAAGACTATTACAATCTTTTAGATTCTGTTTTTGGTAGTTGCTCGAAAATTATGGATAATGAGAGTACAATTTATGTCCGGACGGACAGACGTGAATTTACCTTTGAATCAACGATGGGAGTATTGAAAAAACATTTTCCGGAATATCGATATAAGCTTGTAGACAATCCTTTCAAGAGGCGTACTCAAACAGAATTGCACGGTAATTCATCAAAGGAGGGGGGAGAAATAGATATTATTCTGAGCAAAAAAAGGGGAAATATGATTTAGCTTTTGTTATCCAGATCTCTTTTTTCCTGGATCTTGACTAGTCATAAAAACACTATATACTATGATCGAATCATCAATAATTTCGAAAACGACGACATAAGGAAATCTGCTCATTTTTCCTTGACGTACTGGTTTGTCATAGTAACTATAGGAAGTTGGATTACGGAGTAAGCTGGTATAGAAAGCATCCAGCTCGTCTATGAACTCGGCTCCAAGACCATCCCTTTGCAATTCGTACCAATCAAAGGCTTCCCAAATTTCTATTGCTGCCAGTGGCCTGATCTCCAGTTTAAAATGCATTCCTTTGGTCTTTATGACGCGCCAAATTCTTTACTTCTTCCCAGCTAAAAGACTGGCCCTCTCCTCGAAGGTATTTTTCTCTTTCCTCCTGGATAATCTCTTTTCGGAGATCTGTTACGGTGGTTTTGTCCCGATCCCTCAGACCGACGAAGTTTTTGGCAACATTTAACAAGGATTCTTTCTGGCCGGAGGAAAGCCTAAGCCAGTATTGCATGAATTCTGCGTCAAGTCCCGGAACTGATGCCATACATAAATTTTTACAAATCTACCCTTATTTGACTCCTGCTCCAAGAGTAGTAATCCAAGGATTATTCCAGAAAATTACGAATATTCTTGCTAATTCGTTCTATTGATTATCAATGAAATAGGATCGGATCTTTTGTGGCCGTTATAATCTTTCTTGCGGCTTGCATCAGTAAATGATGAATGGCGCAAGTCCTGGGTTTTAGAAAAAAATACAATGGAAATTAAAAAATCCTCCAAAAAACTTGCGTAGCCAAATAACTTCACATATATTTGTAGTCAAATAGCTTCGCAATGAACCTGAGACGAGATGTATTTCAAGCCATAGCAGACCCGACGAGGAGGGCAATACTTTTGTTGGTGGCGTCGCATTCGATGACGGCGGGGGCGATTGCCGCGAACTTCGATACGGCGAGACCGACGGTTTCCAAACACCTGCAAATACTCACGGAGTGCGAGCTGCTGCAACAGGAGCAGAACGGCCGGGAGATTTATTATCACCTAAATGCACGCAAAATGAAAGAAGTAGCGGACTTTATCGAGCCATTCCGCAAGATGTGGGATGACCGTTTTAACAAATTGGAATCTGTCATGAAAAAATATAAATAATATGGAACAAAAAACTAAAATCGTTGCCGAAGACGGCAAACAGGAAATGGTGATTACCCGGGAATTCGATTTGCCGGTAGCCTTGCTTTTTAGGGCGCATGCCGAGGCCGAACTTGTCGAGCAGTGGATGGGCACGCAGGTCATAAAGCTGGAGAGCGAAAAGCACGGCAGCTATCAATACCTGAAAACCGACGACAAAGGAAACGTTTTGTTTAAGGCGGATGGGGTGATCCACGAATTTATACCGAACCATAAGATCATCCGGACATTCGAAATGGCGAATGTGCCCTTGGGTGTCCAATTGGAAATCTATGCGTTTGAACGGCTGACGGATGATACGAGCAAACTGCATATGCACGTCATCTACGAGTCGGTAACGCAAAGAGACCAGGTCGTACAAATGGGGATGACGCAGGGGATCAATTGGGCGCATGACCGGATACAGGCGATTGCTGGTAACTTAAAAAAATAAACCAATGAGAAACAAGATCATCTATTGGATTGCCACCCTTTGGCTGTCTTTGGGCATGGTGGCCACGGGGAGCGTGCAGGTTTTAAAGTGGAAACCGGAGGCGGATTACATTACCCATTTGGGCTACCCGGTTTTTGCGCTGACCATTATCGGGGTTTGGAAAATATTGGGCGTTGTCGCCATCCTTATCCCCAAATTCCCGCTCCTCAAAGAATGGGCGTATGCGGGCTTTTTCTTTATCATGACGGGGGCGATATTTTCCCATATCGCGGACGGGGACCCCGTCAAGGACCTTCTTCCGGCCCTATTGTTGCTGGTACTTACCTTGGTATCGTGGTATTTCCGACCTTTGGATAGAAAAATCGCTATGGCATGAACCCCAAAGTTGACGCATATCTGGACAGAGCCACCCAGTGGCAAAAAGAAATGGCGGCGTTGAGGACGATCGTCCTTGACTGCGGGCTGACCGAGGAGCTGAAGTGGGGCAAACCTTGCTATGCGTATCAGGGTAAAAATATAGTCGTCATCCAGGGTTTTAAAGAATACTGCGCGCTCCTGTTCCTCAAGGGCTACGCCTTAAGCGATACCCATGGGATCCTTCAAAAAACCGGGGAGAATACGGTGGTCGGGCGCCAGATCCGGGTGAACAGTGTCCGGGAAATTGCAGCGATAAAGGATGTCTTGAAAACCTATATTTATCAGGCCGTCGAAGTGGAGGAAGCCGATGTAAAGGCGCCCGTAACAAAGGAACCCAACATACCCGAAGAATTTCAACACAAACTGGACAAGACGCCTGCCTTAAAAAAGGCTTTTTCCGCACTGACGCCCGGACGGCAGAGGGCCTATGTTTTTTATTTTTCCCAACCCAAACAAGCGAAAACCCGGGAATCGAGGGTGGAAAAATGTGTCCAGCAAATTCTTCATGGGAAAGGCCTCAACGAGGACTGATCTTATGACCGAAGCGATGACTGCCGCTTAACGGGCGCCGGCCGTTCTTCAAATCGTTTTGAATATTCCTGTTGGTAGCGCATGGTGTTGATCCTGCTTTTGATCTGGTGGCGGATCTTTTCGTCGAGGACGCCGCTGTATTTTTCAAGAATGGACTCGTACAACTGGGTAGCGCGCGCGAAATCCTCTACGCTTTCCGCATGGAGCGCCTCGTGATACGCCTTGTCCAGTTTGGAGGTGCGGTGTTTCACGAAAAATACCGAGAAAAGTACAGTGGCACAGAGCAATACAAGGAACCCAAGACCTAGAATTTCAATCATACACGGGGCGGCTTATAGTCGAAAATTACCAAGCAATGCTTAAAGGAATAAAATTGTTTTTTTGCAATGTATACGGGGTTAACATTGTTGAAGTAATGGATTGTGGAAAAAACTCTTCGAGGGCGAAAGCGGTGCGGGTGAAGTTTTAGCTATATTCATGTACCATGTTTTCCTTCCATCCTGACAAATTCGATTTCTGGCCTGTATATGACTGCATCAAGCGGTTTTATCCCTTGGGTATACCGCGGGGAAGCCTGTATAAAGATTACGCCGGTTTTAAAGAGGCGGTTGCCCTATGGGAATCAGAGATCGTCAATGCCGACCGGTGTGAAGCACGTTGGGCGCCTTTCGTAAACGAAGTCACGCTGGGTTTGGGTAAACCGGTTTTTGGCAGGACGTATGGGCAGGCACCTTGTTATAGCATTGCCGTGGAGCTGGAAAGGAAAGTGTTGGAGAACATTACCCGTATAAGGGAGCTTCAGTGTTTCGTGAGCATCCTGGGCCCTTTTTATACGGTCATTGGTATCGACAGGAACGAGATCCAAACCGGGGAAAGGCATCCGGTGCGCAGCACCAATTACATGGTGGTGTCGCCGCAACATGAATATGAGGATTCCTTCCGGAAACTTTGTGACATCGTGGAAGACCGGTTCAAGGGATATAGATTCGTGCCCTACCGGATCTGCACAACGGCTATCGAGGGACTGCGGGTCTGGTATATGGATGAAGATGAGCCCGGTAACCGGATTTTCCATGCCCTCTTCACCTACCAAATCGATTTTAACATACAAACGCTTGGGGCGGAGACTTATGGTGCCGATGCCTGGATTAAAGAAGGCTATGTACAAAAGGGCTCCTGGGTGGCCAATCCGCCTCTATAGGCCAACACTTTACCTATGACCCTCGATCAATTTAAAACCTCTCTGCTAAACCCAACCCCACCCACCGGCCTGACAGAACCATTGAGGGCTCTTTGGCATGCCGGCAAGGGGGATTGGGACCTTACAACATCATTCCTCCGGAAACTTCGATCCGCTGCGCATTGATCCAGCGGGCAGGGTCGGTGCAAAGAAAAGCCACGACCCCACCGATGTCTTCGGGTAAGCCGACGCGGCCCAGCGCGGTGACGGAGGCAATCTGTGCATTGACCTGGGCATTGTCCCGGACGACACCGCCGCCAAAATCCGTTTCTATGGCACCGGGTGCAACGATGTTGACGCGGATCTTACGGGCACCAAGCTCTTTAGCCTGGTAGCGGGTGAGGGTTTCCATGGCGCCTTTCATGGACGCGTACGCCGCATACCCGGGGAAGGAAAACCGCGCCAGACCGGAAGAAATGTTGACGATACCGCCGCCGTCGGCGATGTACGGTAGCGCGCGCTGGGTAAGGAAAAACGGCCCCTTGAACTGGATGTTGACGAGTTCATCGAACTGCGCTTCGGTGGTGTCCGCGAAAGCTGCGTGGATGCCGATGCCGGCATTGTTGACCAGGAACTGGAATTTCTCTGCGCCCCAGGTGGCCCTTAAGGCCGTGGCCACGGAAGAAAAGAAGGCCTCGAAGCCGGAGGCATTGCTGACGTCCAGGGGAAGCGCCACGGCTTTGCGGCCGAGTTTCTCTACTGCTGCAACAACGGCCAGCGCCTCGTCTTTTTGGGTGCGGTAGGTAAGGATAATGTCGATGCCTTTTTCGGCCAGGCGGAGGACCATGTCTTTGCCAAGACCACGGCTGCCGCCGGTGACCAGGGCGATATTGTTTTGTACCATATCTGTTGTTTTTTACGATACAAAAGTAGACCAGGCCCGGGTTCCAAAAATGGTGACTGTTTCAGATTAAATGGTGAGTACGCGCCGCGCCGGGGTCGCCCGGACCTCTTCCCGGTATTGCTTGGGCGTCTGCCCGGAGAAGCGTTTGAAGAATTTGGTGAAGTTGGAGGGGTCGTAGGTCAGGAGGGTGGCGACCTCGTTAATGGGGAGGTCGGTGCCGGCCAACAGGTTTTTGGCCCGTTCGAGGATGCGGTCTTCAAAAAAGTCGCAAGGGGTCCGGCCGGTGATTTGCTTAACGGTATTGGTCAGGTGGGTGGGGTGGATGTGCAGGATCGCGGCGAAGTCACGGATCTCGAACATGTCCTGCCTGCGACCTTCCACGATATCGGCGAGGTGCTTGTCAAGCTCCTGTAGGAAAGATTCCGTGATCTCGTGGGGGCGTGGGCGTATTTTGAGGGTGGCCATAGGTCATACAAATATCGGATTTTTGTAATTTCCAGGCTGTATGAAATGGATCGCCTTCCTGCTGTTTGCCATGACCTGGGCCGCCGCACGCGGGAGTGGCGGCGCCCCCGACTCCGTCCGTGTCCTTTTCATCTACGGCTCCAAACCCGCAAAAGCCTACGAGAAGACCGAACGCAAGTGGTTTGGCGGCATGTACGGCGGACACGTAGGGATGGAGATCGGGAGGGACAGTGTGCTGAGCTTCCGGTCTACCGAATATCCATGTCATTTTTTCCCCCATAAAAAATTCAGTTCGACCTTCGAGATCAGGACGCTCCACGGAATGTGGGAGACGTTCCCGCCCCACAATTATGTGGAGGCCGACCTGAAACGCGTCGTTTTTGTCATACCGGTGACCCGGGAGCAGAAGCGGATGATCGACAGCGTGGCCCGGAGGTACCTGCACCATACCCCCTACGACTATGCGACGGCGGGGATGCGTTGCGCGTCTGCAACCTACGAGATCCTGGCCAGGGCGGGCGTGGTCCGGGACTATGGACGGGCCACGTGGTGGAAGATCCTGTTGCCCAGGGATCTGCGGTCGATCCTGTTCAGACAGGCGGAGGCCGGCGGCTGGACGATCTACCGGTTCAAGGGCTCGGCGCACCGGGTTTGGGAGGGGGATTAATTTTCTCCCCGGGTTGCTGTAACATTTTCCCCATTTTACCGTCATCCCTTTTGTAATGTCCCTGGAAGTCTTTCACCACCGCATTTTGCCCATGACGGACAAACTCTTCCGGTTTGCCTTCCGTTTGCTGCAGAATGCGGAGGAGGCGGAAGACGCCGTCCAGGACCTGCTGCTGAAGATTTGGGGCAAAAGAGGGGAGTGGGACCGGTGGGAAAACCTGGAGGCGTATTGCATGACCTCCATGCGGAACCTGTGTCTGGAGCGGTTGAGGAATAAAAAGGTGTACAAGGATCCTGACGCCGCGGGGCACCTGGCCAGCACCGACCGCAACCCCATGGAGCGTACCCAGGACCGGGAACTCCGGGACCGTCTCCAGGCCTGTATGGAGGCCCTTCCGGAAAAACACGCCCTGGTGATACAACTCCGGGAAGTGGAAGGCCTGAGTTACCAGGAAATCGCCACGACCCTGGGCATGAGTTTGGATCAAGTTAAAGTTTGTCTGCACCGGGCAAGAAACGCCGTAAAGAACGTTATACTAAAGGAGGACCTGTCATGGAGCACACATATATAAGGAACCTGCTGGACAAGTACTGGCAGGCGGAGACCAGCCTGGAAGAGGAACAAACACTCCAGGAATATTTTACCGGCGGGGAAGTGGCCCCGGAGCTGGAAATGTACATACCGGTGTTTGGCTTTTTCGGGGAGGTGCCTTCGGCCCCGGCGCATCTGCAGGAGCGGGTGCTCGACCTGATCGGCGCGCCGTCCAGGGTGATCGGAGGACCGTCCCGGGGGGCTTCCGGCCGGGTGCGGAACCTGTACCGGCAGGGCTGGTTGTATGGCGTGGCGGCTGTGTTGGTGGTGTGTCTGGCGATCAACCTTGTGCCCCGCGTACAAGAAGCGGGTCCGCCGGAAACGCGCGCCGCGGAAGAGCGCGCCGCGGAAGCCACTGTTACCGACACCTATGACGACCCCGCCCAGGCCCTGGCTGCCGTGCAAAATGCCTTACGCACGGTGTCCGCCCGGATGAATAAAGGAACAGAAATCACCGCGTCCCGCATGGGCCGGTTGTCAACAAACTATCGTCTAGCATTTAAAAACTAGTTATGAAACGGATGATTCGAAAGGGTGGCCTGCTCGCGCTCGCCCTCCTGATGGGCTCGGCTGTCTTTGCCCAGGACGACGCCATCGGTAAATTCTTTGGCAAATACATCGACGACGACCGGTTTACGGTCGTGTCCGTCAGCCCCAAAATGTTCCGGCTGCTCTCCAGCGTGAACTGGGACACGGTCTCCCCCAATATCCGTCAGGCCGTGCAAAAGCTCCAAAGCCTCCGGATCCTGAGCACGGAAACCACCCCTATGACCTTTTACAAGGAGGCGCTGGCGAAAATAGACAGGAGTCAGTACGAAGAACTCATCACCGTCAGGGACAAGGAAGACAACACGCGATTCCTGGTCCGGGAAGACGGCAAGGTCATCCACGAGCTGCTCATGATCTCGGTGGATGGCAAAGACTTCACACTCCTGAGCTTTGTCGGGGACATCGACCTGGACGCCCTCTCCAAGCTCTCCTCTGACATGAAGATCCAGGGATTAAGTCACCTAAAAGACGCAAAAAAGCCATGAAAATTTTTCTTCTGCCGGCCTTGCTGGCAAGCCTTACCGCCTGTGGTCAACAAAGGGATCTGGACCGTTTTTACGACAAGTACAAGTCCAACGACGCACTGACCACCCAAATCTCCATCAATCCTTCTCTCCTGATGTCCGTCGGGTTTTCCGACACGCAAAACAACGCGTGGAAAGACAAGGTATCCAAGTTCCGGTTGTTTATTTTAGACGCCAAAAAAGTGCCATCGGCGGCCGAAGATATCCGGGATCTGTTCAAACGGCTGCAGCAGGACCACTACGACGAGTTGATCACCGTCCACAAAGGCACCAAAGGCGGTCAATTGTTGTGCAAGGACCTCGCGGGTGATCACCGGGATCTTGTCTTATTTGTCCGGGGTGACGACGACGGCCTCATTTTCGCCGAGGTAGAAGGGCGCTTCACCGAGAAGGACCTGGACGCCATCCGCGGGTCCGTGCAGTAATTGGAAAAACGGCCGGAATTTGCTATCTTGATTGAAGCTACGCTATCAAACATTATGACAAACTCCTTACGTTTTGGCGATACGGCCTTTGACTTTGAAAAGACCAACCTTTACGGCATCCTGGAGCCACACGGAAAGATGACCTGGTACATTGAGCTCTTCCCTCCCGGGGACGATGACTATATCATGTTCAATGCGCTCGTCTTTGACCGGGTTTATGCCCCGCACGGTCTTGGTGCGCTGGTTTATAAAGGCGACAACCGGACCCTCGACCTGTACGAACATACCGTCCGGGTGAATGGCGAAGACCGTTTTCTGGAATCCGTAGACATGGCCTTTGGTTCCTGGGACAAAACCACCCAGCGCATTACCCTCCGTGGGCAGGGCATGATCGAGGCGGAACACGGACACGCCGCCATCCCTTATACGTTCGAGGCCGTGCTGCCGTTTGAAGGATTGAGCATCTTCGAAACCTCCCGGGAAGAGGCGCACCGGTTTTTACAAACCCACCTCCCCGGTAACGGCATAGCCCTCCACTTCGAGCAGGTGCCCAGCGGGCTACAGGCGGTGTTTAGCGGGCAGTTTTAAAGGCCTTTAAACGCCGCTGCCAGCGTCCGCCAGCTGTCGACCGGTTCGTTCAGCCGTGACAGGCGCCCGATGTTGCCGTATACTTCCCGCGCGGTCCGCCCCTCCTTGCGCATGGCCTGTATGGAAGTAGACCCAGCCGACTTCGATAGCTTTTGCCCGTCCATGTCCACGAGGAGCGGATGGTGTAGGAAAAGTATACCGGAAAACGCCTGCTCCTCCAATACCTGCGCGAGGTACTGCTGCGCAAGGGTGGACGGCCGGAGGTCCTCACCCCTTACGACGAGGTCGATCCCATAGTGAAGATCGTCCACCACCGAAGTGAGCTGGTAAGAGGGGAAACCGTCCTTTTTGCGAACGACAAAGTCCTGCATGTCGGGAGGAAGCGGTGCGTTTGTCCGAAGCCGCCAGCTCGCGCCTTCGGTGTCCAAGGGGATGTGTTTCTCCCGGCAGGTGCCCGGGTACATCCCGTTTTTGATCTGGCTCCTCGAACAGGTACACGCAAAAACCGCGTTTTTCGCCCGGAGACGTTCCAGCGCGGCATGGTACAACCCCAACCGGTGCACCTGGGCCCATGACTTTTTATAGTCCTCCAGATCTAGCGGCCCCTCGTCCCAGGGAATCTCCAGAAAACGCAGTGTGTCAAAAATATCCTGTACGTACGCATCGCTCACCCTGTCCCTGTCCATGTCGTCTATCCGGAGCAGGATCCGGGCGCCCGTGCCCGCGGTCAGCGCGAAGGAAAGGGCGTTGCCTAAGTGGAGGTAGCCGCTGGGGGTGGGGGCGATGCGGGTTTTCATAACCCCCCTTCCCCCATCCACGTTTTTAGCAAGTGGCCCATCAGCCGGTGGCAGGAAGCCATATACACATTGCCGGCACGTAAGGCTTCCGCAGGTTGTATATAAGGCGAGGGGATGAGCTCGTGGGTACCGTGGGCGATCATCTGGTCGAGCAACTCGGGTGTAACCTCCAGGTGAAATTGAAGCCCGAGCACCCGGTCGTTCCATTGAAAGGCCTGGGCGGTATTGGCTGCGGTGGACAGGGTGTCCGCCGCGCCGGGAGGGATATCGAATTGATCTCCGTGCCAATGGAAAACGGTGGGCTCGTCCTTAAAAAGACCGGGCAGCCAGGAGGGCATGGTCGTACCACGGGCGGCAGGTGGGGTAGGGCGGACGGCGAACCAGCCGATCTCTTTGTGGGGCGCTGGATGGACCCTGGCGCCCAGGCAGTCCGCCAGGAGCTGGGCGCCCAGGCAAATCCCCAGGATGCGTTTGTGTGCAGCCAGACAGTCCTTGATAAAAGATTTTTCCCGGATCAGCCAGGGATATACTGTCGCATCGTACACGCCCATGGGACCGCCCATAACGATTAGGGCATCGATGTCCTTTGTGTCGGGGAGGGGGGACCCGGGTTCGAAAAAGGCGGTTCCCGTTACCGTATGCCGGTGGGCTTTGAGCCACGTATCGATGTAGCCCAGGCCTTCGAAGGGAACGTGTTGGAGGTAGTGCACTCTCATATAATCACAACTTTGTCGGGCGCGAAGCCCTGGTTTTCCCCATACCGGACGTAGCCCAGTTGGTTGGTGTGCAGGATGGTGTTGCCTATCGTAAAGTCGGGTACGTTGCAGTGGTGGTGGCCGAATATCCAATGCCCGGGGCCGATGGCCTTGATCAGGTCCGAAAGTTCCACGGCAAAAGCCTCGCTAAGAATACTCCCGGCGTATTTCCCGGGGTACCGGTAAAAGGTGGGTACGTGATGGGTCACGACGACGGTGGGGCGATCCGTCACCCGGTCCAGTGCATCCGATAAAAAATCCAGGCTGGACGCGTGCAGTGCATTGAATAGGGAAGGGCTAAACACGCCGCCAAGGTAGCGGATGACCTGGAAGTCGCTCATCCCCCTGGAAATGGGCCATTCGTGTTCAGGGGTGATCCTGGACCAAAGCGTGGAAAAAACAAGACGGACGGGGCCTTCGTCACGGACGAGGTTGTTGACCAGAAAGACGTTGGGCCGGATGGCTTCTTCCATCGAAGAGGATCGTTCGGCGGCGTCGGATCCGTAGTATTCGTGGTTGCCGGGGATCCAATAGGTCTTTTTGAAGTGTTGGGCGACATAGTCGAAAAACCAGTCGTAGTGCCGTATCACCTTGAAGGGCACGATGTCCCCGGCCAGCAATAAGATGTCGCCCTTGGGTACAAGGGGGCTCTTTTCAAGAAATGCCCGGTTTTCCGGGAACTCCAGGTGCAGATCGGAGCAGTACTGTAACACCATCTTAGCAAATATAACGCTACCGCATCAGCACCACGGTTCCTTTCTTAAAGATCGTTTTTCCCAGGTACGTCGTGCCCTGGACCATCCAGACATACGCCTCGGAAGGCTGGGGCTTGCCGTTGACAGTACCATCCCAGCCTGTTTCGGTGGAGGACGTACTGTAGACGAGCTGTCCATACCGGTTGTAGACCCGGAAGAACTGGAGGGAGGAGATCCCCACGAGGATGGGGCGGAATATATTGTCGATGTTGAGACCGGGTGTAAAACCGCTGGGGACGAAAATATCGGCCGGGGTCCTGAAGACCGTGACGGTAATACCGGCATCTCCGGTGCATCCGTTGGCAGCGGTGGCGGTCACGGTATAGTGGATGGTGGTTTGCTCCCCGTTCTCAATGGCCACGGGATCGTAGATCTCCGTACTGCTGAGCCCTGTGGCCGGGGTCCAGCTAAAGGTATCGTTGGAATCGCTGGACCGGGCATCGAGTTGCAAGGGCTGGTTGATGACGACGGCCGTGTCGTGTCCTGCATTGACGACGATCTGGGGGTAGACGTTCACCTGGAAGGTATCCACCAGGGGGTTGGGGCAACCCGTGTTGTAGACGGTCAGGATATACATGGAAGACGTTGTCGGCGTCGCTGTAGCGTCGATCGCGTAGGGTGTATAGGGGATCGATCCGGACGAAGCCCCTGACAAAGGACTGGTATGGGTCCACGTATAACTGGTTCCGATGGTGACGGAGGCGCCCAGCGGGGCCGTCGCGCCGTAACAGATCAGCGTATCGGCCGGTGTGATGTCCACTTGCGGGAAAAGGGCGGGCAAAAGGGTCACCTGGGCCACGGAGCTCGTGTCTGCAGGACAAACCCCGCTTTGGACGACTACCCGGTAGTCCGTATTCCCGGTCACGTTCTGGATGCCATACGTATGGGAGGTATCCGGAGGGACCATCGGCGACCAGGTCACGCCCCCGTCAAGAGAGGTTTGCCAGCCCGAAGGGTTACCCGTCGCCCCCGTAAGGGTCAGGATGGCGCCTTTGTTCTGCCCCGTACAGACTTCGGTGAAGGGTGGTTCCAGCGAGCCGCCCACGCTTTTCGGGTCGACGGTAACGGTCGCGGTACCGCTGGTATCGACGGCGCAGGACTGCCCGTTCTGGATCATCGCCGCGTACGTCGTGGTGGCCGTAAGGTTTTGGGCGGTATAGGTACGATTGGTATCTGCAATGGACGTCCAGGTGGTCCCGTTGTTGGTGGAGTACAACCAGTTCAGGACACTGCCCCTGCTACCCGTGAGGTCGAGGGTACTGGAATTGGTACCCGTGCAAACGGTGTTGGTCCCCACGAGCGAACCCGGTATGGTGGGGGGAGCGGTAATGACATTCAGGGTGTCGTGTAAGTTGGCACAGCCGTTGACCTCGTGGACGACGATCTTGCCCGGGTCGACGCCGGCAGCCACCTGGATGATGTTGGTGGAAGCCCCGGAAAGAATGGACCAGTCCGCCGGGACCGACCAGGAATAGGTAGCCCCGGCCAGGGACGGAACCGAATACATCAGGTCCGAGTTGGTACAGGCGACGGTATCCCCGCTGATGAGCAGGCCCGCACAGGTATTGCGCAGGGCGACGTAGGCGTAGGCGAAGTGGCCGCCCGGGACACAGTTGTCGGCTTCGAATGTAAGGGTGACGACCCGCCCCCGGTAAGCACTCAGGTCGAAGGTCACTTCCACCCAGCTTTTCCACCAGACGTCATAGAGGTGGCCGCCGGTGGGGGAGTTCGGGTTTTGATTGACGGAAGGATTCCGGCTGGGGGCGAACCCTTCGGCTTTGGCCGCTGCCGAATCGAGGGTGGCACCGGTGCCCCCGTTTTGGGCGTTGTTGTTCGTCGGAAGAAGGTAGCTGGGGGAGGCACAGGTGATGATGCTGTCCCCGACCGCCAATGTGGCCGAAAACATCGGTTGCTGGTCGGAGTTATGGGTCCCGTTTTCCAGCACCATGGCGTAGGCGTACGTCATGGTATACGGGGTGGTGGTGGGACCGGGTGGAACACTGATCAGGTAGCGGATCCCGCGGACATACCCCCCCTGGCCACCCCCGTTGGAATGGGAAATGGCGGTGGAGCCCAGCAGGACCGACTGGTAATAAGAATAGCCGTTGATGGTTGGAATGGTAGGGAATCCCCCGAAATAGTCGTTTGTGCTCGTGGTGATCACCGAGATCCCGTTCATGGACGGCAACTGGTATTCGGAGATGGTCGTGGCGCCGATCGTACCCGCGGGAGCCGCCTGGTTCATCGGGTATGATACGGAATCTGCGATCTGCCGGTTGTTGGTGTTGTCATTGAAGAGACCGGTATAGGCGCCCCAGTCCGTCAGTGTCCCCTGGGCAAAATTAATATTCGCCGGACAAGCCTGCATCTGCGCCAGCGTCGGAATACACCAAAACACACATAAGATGCCCAATAAGGATTTCATCGGGGGTTTTCATTATTGACGTAAACAGAGGAGACGGCAAAGGTTGGGGTTCTCTCTACAAAGTACGAAAAAAAGGACGACTTCGTTGGTTAAATAGCGGTAAAAGGGGCGAAATCGGAGACGAATTCCTAATGCTTCAAAAGGAACGCCGCCTCGATGAGCGCCTCGATTTCCTGATGGAAATACAATAATTCCCTGTGGGAAAGGCCCCGTTCGCCCTCTTCCTCGGTGCATAAGGCCCGGGAAAACGCTTCCCAAAGTATTTCACGGGTTTCATCCAGGCTCAGGTTGGAAAAAAAGTCGGTGACGACGGCTTCCGGGGCCTCGATCTGATCGGGGGTAAGCCGGAGCGGGGTATTGAGGGCGATGACCGATTTGTTGGTATGGCGCATGGCAAAAAGTTGAAAGGGTAGGAACCCGGCGTTAAAGATACGTATAATTTGGCGTATTGTTGATAGAAATGCCAACATGTTTTTTCTTATTTTCCAGGACCTTTTGACCATGAAGGAAAAAGACAAAATCAGGTTGGACAAATTCGGCGCCCACCTGGCCAGGCTGAGGGAAGAAAAAGGACTGAGTCAAAGAGCCTTGTCCGCCAGGTGCGAGGTGGATTTTGCAAAGATCAGCAAACTGGAAAACGGCAAGGCCAACCTGGTCGTCACCACGCTGGTCGAACTAGCCGAAGGCCTGGGTGTACATCCCCGGGATTTGCTGGACCTGGATTGGCTTTGAGCTAAACCATCATCTTTTCCAGCAACCCACCGACAACCTCTGATACCAGGATGGTCTCGCGGTTTTGTTTCTTTAGGAATCCTGCCGATACGGCTTTGTCCAACCAACGGAGAAGGTCATCGTAAAATCCTCCCGTGTTGAGCAACCCGATGGGTTTTTGGTGAAGCCCCAACTGTCCCCAGGTCAGCACCTCGAAGAGTTCCTCCAGCGTTCCGAATCCCCCCGGGAGTGCGATAGCGCCGTCGCTGAGCTCGGCTATCCGCTGTTTGCGCTGGTGCATGTTTTCCACGACTTCGAGGGTCGTCAGCCCCCGGTGTTCGATTTCTCTCGTCTTCAGAAAAGCAGGGATGACGCCGGTGACGGAACCACCAGCGGCCAACGCCCCGTCCGCCACCGCTCCCATCAGCCCCACCGAAGCGCCACCGTAAACGACTCCGATTTTTTTGCCCGCAAGGGTTTCGCCCAAAAGCCGCGCCTGGTGCAGATAGACCGGGTCGGTGCCCGCGCTGGAGCCGCAAAAAACTGCCAACCGTTTCATCAAAAAATTGTTTGGGCAAATATAAATTATCTTGCCGCATGACTGTACACGAATGGGCGAGCCTCCTGGTGCAACAGGTAGCGGAAACCGACTGGCTGCAATGGGTAGCCGTCGCGGCCGGTGTGGCTGAAGTCCTGTATGCCCGCGCGGGAAAAATCTGGCTTTATCCCACCGGTATCCTCGGAACGGTGCTGACCATTTACATCCTTTGGTGCTCCGGGCTTTATGCCGAATGCTGGCTGAACGGATATTATTTCGTCATGAGTGTGTACGGGTGGTGGCATTGGGCAAGGAAAAAAAATACACCCCCGGTGAAGGCCTCTTATTGCAACGCCGCCGAATGGTGGATCACGGGTGCGATTGTCGTCTTGGGGACCCTGTTGCTCTACGTTATCCTGAAGTATAAAACGCCCTCTACGGTCCCTTTTTGGGACGCATGGGTCAGTGCAACGGCCTGGGCGGGGATGTGGCTGCTGGCCCGCCGAAAGATTGAAAATTGGATCTTGCTGAATATTTCTAACCTCTTTGCGGTTCCTTTATTGTTTTACAAACACCTCCCGATGTTTGCCGCGTTAACCGTCTTTTTATTCGTCATTGCCGTCCAGGGCTTCTTCGCATGGAGGAAAGAGATTCGGGCAGATGCCCTGGGGACAATGATCCCAGGGCATTCGTAAAATTACTTGCGGGATTTACTGGGGAAATCGTTAGTTCATCTGAGTTTTGGTACACTGATTTTTTGTCCGTACTTTAACATAATTTTAGCTTGCCCTATATCCAATGACAATCATGAGCCCGATACTGGAAACCGAGTACGTTCGATTCGAAATGGAAGGCGATATCCTGGTCGCCACCTACAAGAAAGGAAAAAAGGTAGACCTGCAAGCTGCCCAACAGATCGTCCGTGACAGGGTTGAATACACAGGCGGGGCGCCTGTGCTGGTCCTGTTGTGCAACCAGGGTGTGATCAGCATCGACAAGGAGTCCAGGGCCTACCTGTCATCGCAAGAGGGCACCCATGGCATCAAGGCGGCCGCCATCCTGAGCGATACCGCGGCGACCGCTATCATCGGAAATTTTATCATCCAGGTGAACAAGCCCCATATTCCCGTACGGTTGTTCATCAACCGGGACAGGGCCTTAGGTTGGTTGAAGACGAAGGCTTAGATTTGTAGCCCAACCACCTGACATGAGAGAAATCCTGATCGCCGCCCTGTGCTGTTTTGCCGGCGCGGCCACCGCCCAGACCCCATCCCTTCTTGGTTTTGCTCCTGCCGGTGCGTCCGCAGAGACCGCACTGGAAGCGCGCTTCGACACCTACCTCGACGCCACGCGGATCGGTGCGCGGCTAAAGGTGCTGTCCGACAGGCCCCACCACGTGGGTTCCCCGGGGGATCAACTGAACGCCCGCCGCATTTATGACGAGTACAAAGCCTGTGGCTTCGACGTATCGGTCGATACGTTTTATGTACTTTTCCCCACACCAAAGACACGCTTGCTGGAGATGACGGCCCCCGTCCCCTACAAGGCGCTCCTCGCCGAGCCCTCCCTCAAGGAAGACGCGACCTCCGGCCAGACGTCCGAGCAACTGCCCACGTACAACGCCTGGTCCGCTGACGGGGACGTGAGCGGTCAGTTGGTTTTCGTGGGATATGGTTTGCCGGATGACTACGATCAGCTCGCCCGCCGGGGCATCGACGTCAAGGGAAAGATCGTGATCGCCCGTTATGGCCGCTCCTGGAGAGGGATCAAGCCAAAGGTTGCCCAGGAACACGGAGCGATCGGGTGCATCATCTATTCCGATCCCAAAGACGACGGTTATTTCGCGGGCGACGTATACCCCGAAGGCGCCTTTAAGAATGAATACGGCGTACAGCGCGGCTCGGTCATGGACATGCCGATCTACCCGGGTGATCCTTTGACGCCCAATATCGGCGCCACCAAAGACGCTCCCCGGATCGATCGTAAGGATGCCGTAAATCTTTTGAAGATCCCTGTTTTGCCCATCAGCTACCACGACGCCGAGCCCCTGCTCAAAAGCCTGGGTGGACCGGTGGCGCCGGAAGACTGGAGAGGCGCTCTGCCCATGACCTATCACCTGGGTCCCGGGAAAACGGTGGTCCACCTGAAACTGGAATTTAACTGGGACATCAAGCCCATTTATGATATTGTCGCCCGGGTACCGGGAAGCGTTTTCCCCGACCAATGGATCATCCGCGGAAACCACCACGACGCCTGGGTTAACGGGGCAGGAGACCCGCTCAGCGGACAGGTAGCCATGCTGGAAGAAGCCCACGCCATCGGCGAGCTGCTCAAAACCGGCTGGCGGCCCAAACGTACGCTGGTCTTTTGTTCCTGGGATGGGGAAGAACCCGCCCTGCTGGGTTCCACCGAGTTCGTCGAAGAACACGCCCGGGACCTGCAAAGACACGCCGTGGCCTACATCAACTCCGACGGGAACGGACGCGGTTTTCTCAACGCCGAAGGATCGCACGCCCTCCAACCCTTCCTGGAGCAGGTCGCCCGTGACGTAAAGGATCCCGAAACCGGTGTGAGCGTACTGGAACGCAGACGCGCGCGCGAGGCGGTGAATAGTGCCGACACCAAACAACGCTCGGAGCTGTTGGCGTCTTACCCTTTTCATATCGGCGCGCTGGGCTCCGGCTCCGACTTTTCACCTTTTATCCAGCACATCGGCGTGCCTTCCATCGACCTCGCCTACGGAGGCGAAGACCCCGGGGGCGAATACCACTCGATCTATGACTCTTACGACGACTACCGGCGGTTCAAAGACCCCGGCTTCGTCTACGGCGTAACCCTGGCCAAGACCGCCGGCCGCACCATGCTCCGGCTGTCGGAAGCCGACGTGCTGCCCTTCGACTTTACCGCGCTCTCCAAAACCATCGAGGGTTACGAGGGAGAGGTCACCGCCTTAGCCGAAAAAATGCGGGAATCAACAACGGTTGACAACCGGTTGATCAGGGAAGGCTACTACCGCCTCGCGGACAACCCTGCCGAGCCTATCCAGGCGCCCAGCCCCAAAACCGCGGTCCCCTTTTTCAACTTCGCACCCCTGCAAAACGCCCAGGCGGCCCTGTCCAAAGCCAGTGGCCGGCTCCAAAAGGTGTTGACACCTGCTTTATCCGGGGATACCCTCCGGGTCGTCAATACCGGTCTTTACCAGGCGGAGCAGCAGCTCCTCAGCGACCAGGGGTTACCCCGCCGGCCCTGGTACCGGCACACCATTTATGCCCCCGGGTTCTATACGGGCTACGGCGTGAAAACGCTGCCTGGGATCCGGGAGGCGCTGGAGCAGCGGAATTGGGCGGAGGTACAGCAGCAGATTGACCTCGACGCTGCGGTCCTTAGTCAATTCGCGGATTACCTCGATCGTCTTGCCACCTCTGCGGGGGCGCCCGAATAGGGCATTGACCGCCAGTCTAGTAGCCGCCGAACTCCTGGTCCCAATAATTTCCCGCGGTGGCGGCGCCCAGGGTGGTCCAGGTGCTGTCCATCATGTTTTGGCAGTGGTCGGGGCTGTTTTTCCAGGCTTGCATCACGGAGGTGAGGGTGGTGAAGCCTTCGGCGATGTTTTCACCTACATAGTCACCGGCGAATCCCGCCTCTGCGGCGCGTTGGAGGGGGGAGGAGCCGTTTGGGGCGATGTGTGCGAAATAGTCGTGGACGAGCATGTCGGTGGCGTGTGCCTGGGCGGCGGCGGCCAGGGTATCGTTCCATACCAGGGGGGCGACGGGGGGCATGGTATCCGTACCGCAGAGACAACCGCGGGTACGCCATGCATTGACCGTGTCCAGCATCGTCTGTTGCCAGGGTACCTGAACGGGCGACTTGTGACAGCCGGTGGCTATGGCCAGAAAGAGGATTATCAAACGGAGACGCGGCATTTATCAAATGTACTCCCGCCCGTTTTTACTGCCAATAGCGCTTAACAATCGGACGCCCGATCGGTAACAATACAAGGCCATCGGGTATCGGAGAGCTTGATAATATTATAGCCTAAACGATAGTGCTATATGAAAAGAACCAAATTATTGGGGTTAGCCCTGGGCATCCTTGCTTTGCCCGCCTGTTCCAAACATTCCATGGCGCCGTCCACCGGGCAGGTGGCCGCCAACTGGTCCTCCTCCGCCCAATATGCGAGCTGGTCCAACGGGGGATACACCATCTACAATGACGTATGGGGAAGCGGCGCAGGTCCGCAGGTCATCTGGGCAAACTCCTACAGCAACTGGGGTGTCTGGTCCGAACAGCCGAACACCAGTGGCGTCAAGTCCTTCCCGAACAGTACCAAGACCGTGGGGGTTGCGCTCAGCTCGCTGACCAGTTGTACCAGCAGCTTTAACGTCACGCCTCCGGGCACCGGGTCCTACGAGAGTACCTA
This sequence comes from Dinghuibacter silviterrae, assembly GCF_004366355.1. Classification (NCBI taxonomy): domain Bacteria; kingdom Pseudomonadati; phylum Bacteroidota; class Chitinophagia; order Chitinophagales; family Chitinophagaceae; genus Dinghuibacter; species Dinghuibacter silviterrae. The sequence goes on from NZ_SODV01000002.1 coordinate 382,151, forward strand.
TGACATCTGGGACAGCAACAATGCGTACGAAATCATGTTGTGGATGAACTGGACCGGGAGCGTCGGGCCTATTTCCTACACCTACAATTCCAGCGGTCAGCCCACCCCCGTTGCCACCAATGTCAATGTAGGCGGTCACACCTGGAACGTGTACAAAGGGTCCAACGGTTCCAACGCCGTTTTTTCCTTCCTCTGCACGAGCCAGACCAATTCCGGGACGGTCGACATACGCGCCATCCTGAACTGGATCAAGAGCCAGGGGTGGTTTGGAAGCATCACCCTCGGGAAGGTACAGTTCGGTTTCGAGATTACCTCCTCGCCTTCGGGGCTGAATTTTGACTGCAACAGTTATTCTGTATCCTACGGAGGGTAGGGTGCGTCACGTCGAAAGGGGGGCGCAGTCCCCCTTTGTACTGTTAGAAGTGCCAAAAAAAGGTCCGGCCGTTTGGCCGGGCTTTTTTGTTGAAAGAAGAAGTGTCAGGATTAGGGGAAGGGTCTCGGTATAGTCGATGCGCATCAGGAGAACGTCCGCCAGGACGAAGACTGCGAATATGCCCGCCAGTACCCGGTCATACCGCCGGGTAAAAAAGCCCGTTATAAACGACAATTCCATCAAAGTTGCCCCGGCGTATAGTGCATAGGAGAGGGCGGGATGTCCGATCAGTCCTCTGAAGAAACAGGCCTGGGGGGCGCCGGGAGAATTATACAACAGGTCCTTGTGCTGGTCCAGGAGAATGGCGCTCATCTGCATCCCGTTAAAGATACCCCCCTGCATCAATTTCCAAATCCCGGCCGAAGCAAAAAAGAAAAGGAAAAAATAGCGCAGCCCTTCCCAAAGAAAAACAAACGTCTTGTCACGGGTGGGCAAAAACACGATGGGAAAGAGCAGCCAACCCACAAAGCCCTCTATGGACAGCCCAAACGGGTAAAGGGTATAGCATTGGATGTAGCACCAATGGACGGCCAGGAGATAAAGAGCGGCCCCCCAGGAGTACCGGGGCGCCCACCGGTAGGTGATATAATAAAAAAGAGGCGCCGTATAAAACAGGGTATCCGCCAGGATCCACCGGGCCGGGTGGTCCAGGAGCCAGAGGTGGAGACGGGTCTGCATAAACACCCAGGTGAACAGGTCTGGCCGGGTACGGAAGAACAACGGCTGCAATTGGAAAAGCCAAAGCCCGCTCTTCCATTTATACAACATCAGTATATAGAACAACAGGAGGTACCCGAGAACAACGGTATGTTTTAACGATTTTCCCATGAATACGTGGCGTACTGGATGGACAAGGTGTCGACGGACCGGTGAATCGTCCGGGATACATACGCTTTATACCAGGCCAGGAATTGGCCGTCGCTTATACTCCTGTTGACATACGGCGTCGAGTCCCGGAGGTGCAACAGACGGCTGATATCGGTGGTCCAGAGCTGCCGGTTTCCCTCCTGGCCGGAGCGGAACGCCTCCAGTGGCGCGACGATCTTGTCCCAGGCACGGCCGGAATAATCCGCCGTTTGCAATGGACGCCCGTTGACCAGGATCACCGGTATGGTATAACTCCCCTGCGGGTTTTCTACCTTCGAATACATGCCATACTGAAAAAAGGGGGTCAATACGACCCCCCTTTTTATACAGACAATAACCCCGGCAAGGGCAAACAAGGCGACAAACGCAAACCAACCCTTGTGGTATGTAAAAAGTCTTTTCAGGTACATGAATGAATATTATTGATGGCTGCCCGCCGTGAACAGCGTCCACGGCTCCGCCTTCATATCGCGAAGATAGGCCGACTGCCACTGATATTCCGGGTGTGCCGCCAGGAACGGCGCCGCCAGGAAGTCCTTGCCGGACGGGTTGCCCATGTGGGCCCAGAACGAAAAGTTTTTGGCCATCGTGGCCGTGGTGAGTTTGCACTGGACCGTACCCCCGGGGTAGTAAGGCGCCCAGTCCCATTCGGGACAGCCCTTGGGGTCGGTATCCACGCTGCCGGCGATGACGCAGCGGGTAGCTTCTTTGGTCCCGGTCATGGCGTTGAGGTTGTCGCTTTCCATGACCCGGCCCACGGAGTCGTCTATTTTGCCTTTGTATTGGGTGGTGAGGGCTTCCCAGCGCCTCCGGCGTGTATTGGGGGAGTTGGTGGTGTCGTGGGGGTTAAAGTTGGTCTCGTCCTTGATGACGGCGGAGTCGCTGGCAAAGTTCGAGCCGTAGTAGACCCCGTCCTTTGTCCGGTAGACCTGTACGTGTTTGAGGCCCAATTCCACCCGGGCGATCTCATTGTTGTTGATGTCACCCACCAACCAGTCGTTCGCATACCCCCCGTTATTGCCGTCGGACATCAATTTTACAAAGTCATCGACGGTGTTGGCATATTGTTCCGCCTTCCGTGCCCGGACAAATTCGGCAACACCCGCGGTGTCAAAGCCGTTGAACTGGGTGATGGTCGTTTCCGTGATGATCAGGCCACCCCCGTTGATCGCAAAGTCGTCCCCGCTGTGGATGTAACCCGGCATCATGTCCATAAATATATGGTTGCCTTTCGCGGGGACGATGTCCGCCACCACGTTCCACCGCTCACCCTGTACATAGTTGGTCCAGTTGTTGTGCCCGATGGCGATTTTGCCGTCGGTCGTATAACTGCCGGTGGCGACAAAGGCGCTGCAGTTGCCGGGGGCCTTGTTGAGGGCCGACCCCGGTTTGGCGAGGTTTTGAAGATAGGGGACATAATATTGGGAAAGCTCGATATTGCCGTTGAGGGCGACCAGGTCATAGACGTCATACGTTTTGCCTTTGGCTGCCAGCCCCTCTACGATCCCCCCGAGCTCCTCCTTGTATTCGGAGTCGATCTTTGGCCAAAACATAGTCTTGGCGGCGTTACGGTAGAAGCCCCAGTCCTTCCCGGTTTCGTGTTCGAGGACAAAAGCCGTCGACTTGACGTTGTCGTCGATCTCGTCGGCCAGCAGATAACCGTGCTGATAACCAATCTGTTCTGGAGCGCCTTCGAGGTGGACATAGATCCAGCCGTTCTTATTGTACCGGTAGGCGCCGGCCAAACGGTCGTTCTTGGAGTGACAACCTGCCAAAATTGACAGAGCGATAAGAATTAACGTGTTTTTTCTCATGTCTTGCATTTGTAACCGTCAATATACTGATTTTCGGGAAAGATCAAATTAGTCCATTAAAGTAGTAGGGTATTTGGAAAAAAAGCCGTAATCTTGTCCCTGGTATGAAAGAACATCATTACAGGAGTGTTGTAAAAGGAGCCACCTGGAGAATTTGCGCTTCGATGGACACGATTATTTTGTCCTATATCTTCACCGGGCAGATCACGTCCGCCCTGAAGATCGGTGCAGTGGAGGTGGTGACGAAAATCCTCTTGTACTACCTCCACGAGCGACTTTGGATGCGCGTGGACTGGCTGAAAACCCGCTCGGCCGACGGGACGATGGTCGACAACCACTACCGCAGCCTGATCAAGGGCGCCAGCTACCGCTTTTTCGGTACCCTGGACACCATTGTCATCGCCTTATTCATCACCGGGAACTATACCAAGGCCTTTAGTATAGGCGTCACCGAAGTCTTTACCAAGATCGGGTTCTTTTATATTCACGAGCGCATCTGGCAAAGGATTCCCTTCGGGATCATTAAAGAAGAAACCCCGGCTGCAGCGCCGGCGGCGGAGGCCGTCCGCGCCTGAGTTTTTGAGCCCCACGCTTTTATTGGATCTCCAGCCCCTCCCTGTCCGGTAACGGCGGAAACGGTGTATGCGGTTCATCCTGGTACCAGTACACCACCGACGCGATCCCGTCCTGCAGGGGTTTATAGCGTCCCTCGCTTTTCCAGCCCAGGTCCTGTATCGTCACCCGAAGGTTCTTGTCGAAGCGGACCGGGTCCCGGATATGCCAGCGGTAGAGCCCGAAGCGCTGCATGATGTTGTAGTGGCCGTCGCCCTTGATGACCTGGGGGAGGCCCGTATAGGGACCGCTGAATTCCGTGTAGGCGGAGCCGTCCGTGCCGGGCGCTTTTGTGTCGAAATCATAAGACCCGCAGAAGTAGTCCTCGGTCCCCGTCCCGCAAATGGTGGGAAACTGGGTGTCCCCGTCCATGAAAAATTTGATTTCTCCTTCTCCCCACCAGCCGTTATTACGAGACTCGTAGGCTATATAGGTGCCGACATACTGACCCTTTCCCCGGATGCTGTCGACCAGCACATAGTCGTGTTTGTAGGGAACGGCCTCCACCTGCCGGTATTGGGCATGGAAATAGGCCGCGTCGTTGGGTATTTCGGTGAGCAGGTAGTCCACCTGGTAGTACAGCACCATGTCCCGGTTGTCCAGGTTTTCCATGGTGATCCGGCACTTTTTCCGGAAGGGCATGGGCCAATAACAATTAAAAGCGCTCCCCGGGTTGACCACCACGGGCAGCGAAGTAACCGGTGCGTATTGGTTCCAACCCATGCAGAAAAAGTCACCCACGGGCACCTCCACCGAAGGCGTGGTCTCGTCGTCCCAATAAAAACGCAGGATCGAATAGCGCCAGTTACCGGTAGGCGTCATCCAGATGTGTTGGACCGAACCCGGTCCGTCGATGGTGGCCAGCGTAAACGTGGCGCCCGCTTTGATCACGACCGAGGGGCTGACCTTCCAGCCCTGGCCCAGCTCGCGGGCGGGGCCGGAACCGGTTCCCTTTGTGGCTTTGCCACCTTCTCCTTTCTCCCCGGTAAAGTTTTCGGGGCTGATCGAACGGCTTTGGGCGGGCGCCGTCCTGTATAAATTACCAAGGTTCACGTCGACCCCGTTAAAGGTCTGCGCGGAGGCAGTGATAACAGCGAGCAAAAGAACAATCGTTAGGCGGGTTTTCATGTCTTGTGGGGATGTTCGCCTAAGATAGTATCTTCCCACGATGAAACGGACAGGTTTATGGATGGCCGGAGGCTTTTTATGGATGGCATTGCCTCTTTTTGCACAGCGCGCTGCGCAGCAGTCGACTTCACCCTTTACACAGCAGGAATTGAGCGGGCCGTGGGTTTGCCGGAGGGCTTCGGCGGTAGGCGGGGCCGATAGCGCGGGCGCCGCGCTTTCCCGGCCGGGCACCGCCCTCAAAGGCTGGACCCCCGCCGTCGTCCCGGGCACGGTCCTGACCACCCAATTGAATGCCGGCCAGATACCCGATCCGTTTTATGGAATGAATAATGAAAGGATTCCTGACATCTATACGGTTGGGAATGACTACTACACATACTGGTTTGTGCGCGACTTTGCCCACGCCCGCCCCCAGCACGGCGGGCACATCTGGCTTCAGTTCAGGGGCGTGAACTATGGCTTTGATGTTTTTCTGAACGGACATCGCCTGACCGAAAAGACCCATTACGGGATGTTTCTCCGGGCGGCGTTCGATATAACGAAATGGCTCGCCGCGGACGGACACAACCGGTTAGCCGTCATCGTGTATCCCCCCGATCCCCCCGGCAACGCGAACGGGGGACAGGGTGGGGACGGGACCATCGCCCGGAACGTCACCCACCAATACGTGGCAGGCTGGGACTGGATCCAGCCCATCCGTGACCGTAACACGGGGATCTGGGACAAGGTCTTGCTCAAAGAAACAGGACCGGTCAGGATCGACCATCCGCATATCGTCACCCGGGTACCGGGTACGCGCGAGGCCTTAGGTCCGCAGGCACCGGCATACCTGGAGGTGACCGCGGACCTCGTCAATGCCTCCGGTGTGTCGCAAAGCGGCCTCCTTTCCTATACGCTGGAGGGTAAGACGGTATCCACCCTCGTGAGGCTTGGGGCGCACGATACGCAAACCGTGCGCTTGCCGGTGGATACGCTCCGGCACCCGCGGCTGTGGTGGCCCAATGGGTATGGGGCGCAGCCGTTGTATGCGATCCAGCTGCGGTTCCGCGCCGGCGGCGCCGGGGCTACGCCTGCCGGCTCCGTTACGCCCGCCGCGGGCGGCCGCGCAGGCGCGGTCCTGGCGCGGGGCAGCGTCTCCGACGAAGCCCCCCTCACCTTTGGCGTCCGCGAGCTAACCGCTCCCTGGAACGCGCATACGCGCAGCCGGGAGATCCGGGTGAACGGGCGGCGCGTCTTTATAAAGGGGGGCAACTGGATCGTCTCCGACGCCATGCTCCGGTTGTCGAAGGCTCGTTATGACGCAGAGGTCCGGTTTCACCGGGATATGCGGCTGAACCTGATCAGGGTCTGGGGCGGTGCGCTTACGGAACGGCCCGAATTTTATGACGCCTGCGACCGGTACGGTCTGCTGGTCATGCAGGACTTTTGGGGCTCCGGGGACTGTGACGGCCGCTGGCCGGATCCCAAAAAGCTGGAAGACCAGGCGACCCGGAAACGTTATCCCGACGACCATGACCTGTACATCCGCTCGGCGGCGGATCAGATCCGCATGTTGCGCAACCACCCTTCGCTGGCGTTCTGGTGTGGCGGGAACGAGATCACGCCTCCGGACGATATTCTTCATGCCTTACAGGATTCCTTACTTCCGTCGCTGGATGGGACGCGCTGGTTCACCCCTTATTCCAACGACAGCACGATGTCCTATAATACCCTGGGGGGCAACGGGGACGGGCCCTATGGCATACAGCCGCTCGAAACCTTCTGGGAACACCGGACTTTCCCCTTTAATTCGGAGGTGGGTTCGGTCGGTTTGGGGGACATGGAATCCCTGGAACGCTTCCTGCCGGCGGCCAACCGGGTGGTGCCCCTGGCGGGGAGGGAGCAGGATTCGGTGTGGGACTACCACAAATACATTCCGTACGGGCACTATCCGGACGCGTATGGACCGGCTACCGACCTGGCCGGGTTTACGCGGATCGCCCAACTGCTCAACTATGACCAGTACCGGGGGTTGATCGAGGGGTTTGCGGCGCACGCCTGGGATTGGTATACGGGCGTCATCATCTGGAAAACCCAAAACCCCTGGACTGCGATGAGGGGTCAGATGTACGACTACTACCTGGACCCCAATGCCTGTTTGTACGGACTCCATCAGGCGGGCGAAACCGTTCACGCGGCCTTCAATCCGGTGGAAGAAAAGCTGTGTCTGACCAACAGCGGGGACCGGCGGACCGTGCGGCTTTGGGCGAAAGCCTATAGTATGGAAGGGCAGGAAACACCCCTGCTGGAGCAGAAGGTCGACATGGAAGTGGACACGACCCTCGTCGAAGCGGATCTTCGCGAAGCGGTGGACCGCCTGCGGGCGGGGAAGGGGATCTTCCTGTTGGTGGGGGCCGATGGCGTGGGCGGGGCCAAAAACGCCGCAGGCGGCACCAAGGGCGCAGCAGACGCGGAAGCGCCCCTCAGCCGCAACCTCTACTGGCTCCCCGACAGCACCGGTCACTACACCGGGCTGCAACAACTCCAGGCGGCCAAAGTGGATGTCCGGATACGCGTGACAAGCGAGGGCAAAGCGGAGGTTGTTCTTCATAATCCCGGCCGCATCCCGGCGTTTTTTATACGTCTCTCGGTGACGGACAACCGCGGCCATCGGCTGCTGCCGTCGTTTTATTCCGACAACTACATCTCGCTGATGCCGGGGGAAACCGGAAAAGTTAAACTGGAATTTCCGGTGTCAAAAAACGGCCTTCGGAACCTCTGTTTGGACGGCTGGAACGTCAAAAAATGCTATTTCCGGGGTCTTTAAGGACCAAAAATTGATCAAAATTCGAGGTCTTATAGGACCATTTCAATGATGAAAGCGCTTGCGGGAACGTTTGCGCTTTTTTTATTGTTGTCTTGTGTCCCTCCGATTTTATACTGATTTTTTGTTCTTTTTTGTGGATGTTCTCGTCCAAATTTTCCATAAAATATTATTGGCGTGTCTGTTATACATTTTGAAAATCACTCGTCAAGACTTTGTTAAAATAGTATTATAACAACCGGTTAACAATTATTTATTTGGGCGCGTTGAATTGCATTCCTTACTACTTAAAACGATTGTTCCAAATGAAACCAAAACTCGATTGCTTGAGGGGTTGGCTGTTGCTCCTAGCCACCCTCATAAGCATTTCTTCCTATGCACAAACCAGGATTACCGGTAAGGTAATCGCCGCTTCCTCGAAATTAGGTGTCCCCGGCGCTACTGTCCAGGTGGTGGGGGCGAAGGTGGCGGCTGTCACGGACGGGAACGGGGTTTTCTCCCTGACGCTTCCCGCAGGCAGGACGCGGTTGGACATTTCCTCCATCGGCTACCAGGACCAGACGGTGACGCTTTCCGGCACGGAAGTGACGGTTACCCTCGTCGAAAAAAGCAACACCCTGAACGAAGTGGTGGTCACGGGTTATACCACCCAGCGGAAAAAGGATCTGACGGGTGCTGTTGCAGTCGTCGACCTGACCGACGCAAAGAAACAGCCCGTGCCTGATGCCGTAAACATGCTCCAGGGGCAGGCGTCCGGCGTATCGGTCGTGAGCTCCGGTGAACCCGGCCAGTCGCCCGTGATTCACATCCGCGGCTTTAACTCCTTTGGGAACAACAGCCCGTTGTTCGTCATCGACGGAGTGCCGACACAAAGTGTCTCCGACATCAATACCGCGGATATCGCGACGATGCAGGTGTTGAAAGACGCAGGGGCCGCTTCCATTTACGGTTCCAGGGCGTCCAATGGCGTCATCATCATCACGACCCGGAAGGGGAGCGGACGCGTAAAAATCACCTACGATGGTTTTTACGGCACCCAGCAACCGAAGGGCGGGAATGCCTTCCATATCCTGAACCCCACGGATGAGGGCACGCTGTTGTACCAGGCACAAACCAACTACAATACCCTCAACCCAAGCTCGCCTACGACGTTGGGGAATGCGATCTATGGAAGCGGTGCTTCACCGGTCCTTCCGGATTACCTGGTCAACGGTACACTGAACGGGGTGGCGCAATCCGGTGGTTTTGCCTCGGGTTCACCCGCCGTCAATCCTTCGCTGGAATTCGCGGATCCTACGGGGGCTAACTACTACCAGATCGCAAAAGCGAACAAGACCGGGACGGATTGGTACCACGAGCTGTTCAAACCCGCGCAGATCCAGTCGCATAACCTGAGTGTGTCGGGTGCGACCGACCAGGGCAGTTACCTGATGTCGCTGAGCTATTTCGACCAGGAAGGGACGATGATCGAGACCTACCTGAAACGGTATACGATCAGGGCCAATGCCACGTATAACTTCACGTCCCGCATCCGGGTCGGGGAGAACATGGCGTATTCCTCCACCCAAAACCCCCAGTCCCAGAGCGGAACCCTGGTGGAAGGCAGTCCTATCGGTTTCGCCATGCGCGAAAACCCCATCATCCCGGTGTACGACATCGGCGGCAATTTCGCCGGTTCGGCACCAAAGGGGTTGAACAACCCCAGGAACCCGGTAGCGCTCCAATACAACACCCGCAACGACCGCGGACAATATCAAAGAATCTTCGGTAACGTGTGGGGAGAAGCCGACGTCCTCAAGAACCTGACGTTCCGGACCAGTTTCGGGGGTGAATACTACAGCGACTGGAATCACCAGTACCAAACACCGGACTTTTACAACGCCGAACCGCAATACACCATCGCCACCTACCTCGAAAATGGCTACAACGGCGGCGACTGGACCTGGACCAATACGCTCACCTATAACCTGGTCAAAGGAGATCACAGCCTGAAAGTGATCGGGGGGATCGAAGCCTACGATTTCATCAACCACAACTACGGCGGATCGACCCAGGGGTATTTCACCAACGACCCGAATTTCGTCAACCTGACGTCGGGTTATGGTACGTCAACCAATTATTCCAACAGCAACAACTTACCCGGGTATAGTCTGAATTCACTGGGTGGTGGGGAATCCTTGTTCTCCTATATCGGCCGGGTGGACTATGCCTATAAGGACAGGTACCTGATCGGTGGAACGTTCCGCCGGGACGGGTCTTCCAAATTCCCGGACAACCAGTACAGTAATTTCCCCGCGGTGAGTGCAGGTTGGCGTGTGTCCCAGGAAGACTTTCTGAAAAGCGTCCGCTGGCTGACCGAACTGAAGATCAGGGGATCATGGGGGATCATGGGGAACCAGTTTAACGCCCTCGACGCGAATGCGTATACCCTCTATGGGGCCAACAAACAAACGACCTACTATCCCATCGGCGGTGGGGCGCCCCAACTGGGTCTTAGCGTATCCCAGATCGGCAACCCCGCGGCCAAATGGGAATCGGACGTCAACTCGAACATCGGTTTCGACATGACCCTCTTCCAGGGTAAGTTGTCCATCACCGCCGACTATTATGCCAAGACCATCAAGGACCTGTTGTACGCCACCACTCTGATAGGTACCCAAGGCGCCGCCACCGTGCCCGCGTACAACGTCGGCCGGATGACCAACAACGGTATCGACATCATGATCAGCGGTCAGACGAACATCACGCGCGACCTCCAGTTCAACGGGACGCTGACCTTTACGACTTTCCACAACGTCATCAAACAGATCGACGCCAGCGGGGATCCTTATTTCGACCTGGACGGGCGGCGGTTTAACGGTAGCTATATCATCCGCAACGAAGTCGGTCACCCCGTGAGCGCCTTCTATGGGTATAAGATCGCCGGTTTCTGGAACAGCCAGGCCCAGATCACCGCGGCGGACCAGGCGGCGCAAAAAGCGTCCGCAGGGGCTGTTACCCAGTACCAGCCGGATGAAGGTGTCGGCCGGTTCCGTTATGAAGACGGCGCCCACCAGGGGTATATTACCGCCAACTCCAAGGAATTCCTCGGGAACCCGAACCCCAAGTTCAACCTCGGGTCCAACCTTGGGTTGTCTTACAAGAATTTTGACTTCAGCGTTTTCCTGTACTGGGTGTACGGCAACGACATCTGGAACAACGTCAAATGGTGGACGGACTTCTATGCATCCTTCCCCGGCGCGGCCAGCAGCCAGACGGCTTTGTATGATTCCTGGACGTTCAGCAAGCAGAGCGGCAAGGCGCCCATCCAGGATGCCATCAACGGCAGCAACGCCAGCACCAACACGGTCCCCAATTCTTACTTCGTGGAAAAGGGATCTTATCTCCGGGCCAAAAACATGACCCTCGGGTATACCCTCAATCCCACGCGGTTGAGCAGGATCGGGATTACCCGTTGCCGGATCTATGTCCAGGCCATCAATTTGTTTACGGTGACCAAGTATTCCGGGCTCGATCCGGAAATCTCCGTCAACACGGTGGCGGGCACCAACGGGATGGCGCAGAATTCAACGACGGACTTCGGTATAGACGAAGGCGCGTACGCAAATCCCCGGCAGTACCTTCTCGGTCTTCAATTAACCTTCTAAGACAAAACGAAGAAATGATCATGAAAACGAATAAATATAGACTTTGGATGCCGCTTGCCGCCTCGATGGCTTTGCTGGGGTTGGGCTGTGGTAAGAAATTCCTGAACAAAACACCCCAGGGTTCGCTGACCCAGGCGCAAATCGAAAATACAGCAGGGGTGCAAGCCTTGTTAAACGGGGCGTATGCAGCCATGTACCAGGAAGGCGCGGGCAACACAGCGTTGGGCGGCGGCAATGCCTGGGAAGCCTCCCCTTCCAACTGGATCTACGGAAGTGTCGCCGGGGGGGATTCCCACAAGGGTAGCTCCATCAGTGACCAGCCGCCGATCGTGCCGATCGCCAATGCCCAGGAGGTTTCTTCCAATGGGTTTTTTAACGACAAATGGATATCGCTCTACGAAGGGGTGGACCGTTGCAACAACGTCCTGGCCACGCTGAAAATATCCCCATCGATCAGCTCGGCGGACGCCATCGAGTTTGCCGCGGAAGCCCATTTCCTGAGAGGGCACTTCTATTTCGAGCTCCGGCGCTATTTCCACATGGTGCCCTGGATCGACGAAACCACCACGGACTACAACCAGCCCAACGACGCGGATATTTACCCGAAGATCGAAGCAGATTTCACGTCCGCCATGGACAGCCTTCCCGCCACCCAGCCCAATGTCGGGCAGTGCAATAAGTGGGCGGCGATGTGCTACCTCGCGAAGGTCTATATCTATGAACAAAAATGGGCTCAGGCCAAAGCCTTGTACGACCAGATCATCCCTTCCAGCTACGGGGGCACCGGGACCGGCGGAGAAACATCCAACGGGTTGTCCTATGGTCTGACGGACCGTTTCGAAGACAATTTCGATGCGTCGGTAAAGAACAACAAGGAGTCGGTGTTTGACGTACAGATGGTGGCCAACGACGGGACCTTGTCCATCGCCCATGCCAACGGGGGCGATATGCTTAACTTCCCGTACAACAGCCCCTTCCGCTGCTGCGGCTTTTTCCAGCCGTCTGTGGACCTCGCCAATTCCTATCGCACGGACGCCAACGGCCTGCCGTACGTCACCACGTATAACAGTCATGGCATCGCCAACGACGAAGGGCTTACCTCCGCTCAACCCTTTACACCCGACGCCGGGAACATCGATCCCCGTCTCGACTGGACCGTGGCCCGCAGGGGCATCCCCGTCCACGACTGGGGCCTGCACCCCGGTTACAACTGGATCCGGGACCAGGCTTCCGCCGGCCCCTACTCCAACAAGAAGAACCTGTACTGGCAAGCATCGGCCGGGACGTATTCCGACCAAAGCACCTGGGCGCCCGGGTCGGCCATCAACCTGCACGTCATCCGTTTTGCGGATGTATTGCTGATGGCTGCCGAGGCTGAAGCACAACTGGGCAACTATGCACAGGCGGAGACCTATGTGAACGATGTCCGCAACCGCGCGGCCAATCCCGCGAACATCCTCTACCAATACAAGAGTAATTCCAACCCGACGGGCGGGTTTTCCACGACACCCGCCGCGCACTACGTGATCAGCCCGTATCCCTCGGGTTATTTCACGGCATCCACGGCCCTGCCCGCCATCTACTTCGAGCGTAAGCTGGAGCTGGCGTGCGAAGGACACCGCTTCTTCGACCTGGCGCGCTGGGGTATCGCCGCCCAGACGATGAACGCGTACTACTCGTTTGAAGGCAAGATCACGGGCGACCTGTCGACCGGGAACTTTACCGCCAACAAAAACGAGTACTTCCCGATCCCGTCCAACCAGATTTCCCTTTCCAACGGGAAGCTGAAACAAAACACGGGATACAACTAAGGATTTTCTGCTTTCGGAATGTCAAAACGACAAGGGGCGGCCTTCAAAAGCCGCCCCAATTTTTTATATTGTGTCTATGCGTTATCGCCAAAGCTTCGTTGTCGCCGCCATCATTGTTGTGTCTGCCTGTGTCTCGCAGGGAGGGCATCCCAAGACCTATCACAAGAATACACACCACGGAGACACCCCGGATGAAAACATTGCCAAAGGAGAAGTGCTGGCGGCGCAGTATTGTGCGTCCTGTCACCTCTTGCCCGGCCCGGAACTCCTGGACATGAACAGTTGGAAAAACGGCGTCCTGCCGGAGATGGGACCGCGCCTGGGTATTTGGTCCTACCAAAACCAAAACTATCCTTCCAACGCAAGCGATCCCAATGTGGGGCGGGCGTTTTACCCGGCCAGCCCACAGCTGTCTGAAGAGGAATGGGGGTATATCGTGGATTATTACACGGCCGTGTCCCCGGACAGCCTGCCGGGACAAAAACGGGCGTACCCGATCGCGGAGGGGCTGTCGTTGTTCGAGCCGCACCTGCCGGCGGAACGCCTTTATAAACCCGCCACCGTTCTCACCCGAATGGACACCGCACGAGGCGTCTTCTACACCAGCGACGCGATCAACGGGAACACTTATATCGGGAATAGGGCTCTTGCCCTCACGGATTCGGTCCACCTGCGCGGACCCGTTACCGACCTTGCGTTCCAGGGTGACAGCATCCTTGCGTGTGACATTGGTATATTGGCACCCAACAATGCGACAGTGGGCAGGGTGGAGAAGCTGCGCACAAAAGGGAACCGCTTTAGCGCCGCCGATACGGTTTTTGGCGGTCTCCGCCGCCCGGTCCAACTGGCCGTGGGTGACCTGAACGGAGACGGACGACCCGATATTGTCGTTTGCGAGTTCGGGTTTATCAAGGGCGCGTTGAGCTGGTGGGACAACAAGGGGGATGGCCGGTACGAGCGGCACGTGCTCAGGGACGTACCCGGGGCTATCCGGGTATATATACAGGATTACAACCACGACGGCCTGCCCGATATCTGGGCCCAGTTCGCACAGGGAGACGAGGGCATATTCCTGTACACCAACAAGGGCCATGGCGTCTTTGAAGAGCAGGCGCTGTTGCGTTTTCCGCCCTGTTATGGGTCCACGTATTTCGAGCTGGATGACTTTAACGGTGACGGTTACCCGGATATCCTATACACCTGCGGGGACAACGGCGACTTTTCCACCGTGCTCAAACCCTACCACGGGGTGTATATTTTTCTAAACGATGGACACAACCACTTCCACCAGCGCTGGTTCTTTCCCATGAACGGCTGTTACAAGGCCGTGGCCCGGGATTTCGACGGAGACGGCGATCTGGACATCGCGGCCATTGCCTACTTCGCCGACTTCAAGCGCCAGCCCGGGGAGGGGTTCGTCTACCTCAGCAACGAAGGGAACTTTGACTACCATCCTTATACGCTTCCCGAGGGAAAGCTGGGACGCTGGATCACCATGGACGTGGGGGACTTCGACGGGAACGGTACCCCCGATATTTTATTGGGAAATTGTTCGGTGGGGCCTGGATTCCTGTCTTCAGCAACGGATTGGAAAAAAGGGCCGCCTTATATGTTACTTAAAAATCGGAAAAAGCCTCCGGTCTCAGGAAAATGATGTCCGCCTTGGACACGTTGTGCTGGTATTCCGTCGAGGAGACCAGCTTTTTCCACTCCGGGTCGTTGCTGAAGGTGTTCCAGTGCTGGTCCCGGTCGGCCTTGTTTTCAAAGGTGGTCATGTACATCAGGTTGGGCTCATGGGACCCGGAAAGAACGTCCGCATAAAAGACGGCGTTGAAACCAAGACGCTTGAAAAGCGTGACTTCCCCGCCTTCGTTGAACATACGGACCTTGTTTTCGTGGAGGGCCTCCGTGGCGCTTTCATAGCTGCGCAATTCATATACGCGCTCGCTTTTGGGCGCCTTCAGGTCCGGGACCGCGGGAGCGGGCATGTCCGGGAAGGCCCGCAAAAGGATGGATTCCATCCGGAGGTAGGGTGGGTGATCGAAGGGCGCCTGCAGGATGTCCCGGCCGTCCCGCGCAAACGCCTCGTCCTTCGCCAGGGTCTTATCGAGTTTTTGCCATGCGTCCGGCGTTTTGAATGGAATCAGGACGTATAACGTACCGGTGTCGGGGGACACGGGGATGAATACCCCGACGGAGGGAATCCCTGCCCTGTGCAGGGCAGGTACAAACGCATCCGCCATAAATTTTTCCAGCCCGGGAAGTTGCGCCTGGGTGACGCGGTAGACACGGAGCTGGTAATAACCCGGCGGAACAGCGCCTGCCGCTCCCCAACAGGCGAGCAGCAGGCAAGTCCAGAAATACTTCATTTATTGACCGGTGTAGGATATTTTGAAAATGGTACCGTGGGCATCGTCCGTGACGTACAGCGAACCGTCGGGTCCCTGGGCCAGGCCGCAGGGGCGGTGGGCCGCCTTGCCGGGGCTGGTGATGTCGGTGGTGCCGGCGAAGTTGTCGGCAAACACTTCCCATTTACCCGTGGGCTTTCCGTTCTTGAAAGGCACGAAGACGACAAAATATCCTTTTTCCTGGGGCTGACGGTTCCAGGAGCCGTGGAATGCAACGAAGGCCCCATTCTTATACCGCGCCGGGAATTGGTTGCCGGTATAGAAAAGAAGCCCGTTGGGCGCCATGTGCCCGGGGAAGGCGATGATGGGGTCCTGTGCATCTTCACCCGCGGTCTTTTTGCCGTCCCCGCCGTACTCGGGGCAAAGGATCTTTTTGTGCTGGATCTGGTCGTAATAGATGTAGGGCCAGCCGCAATTGGATCCTTTATGGAGTTCGTACATGGTTTCGGCGGGCAGCTCGTTGCCCATTTCCTGGGTATAGAGATCGGGAAAAAGTTCGTGGAGCTGGTCACGTCCGTGCATCATGACAAAAAGCGAGTTCGTGGTATTGTTCCAGTCGAGACCAACGACGTTGCGAAGACCGGTGGCATACCGGACACCCGTACCATAGGTCTGGTCGGTCTGGTCGGCCTTGAACTGCCAGATACCGCCGGCGGAGTCCAGGATGGGACAGGGGCGTTGCCCGGGGGAACCCTTGGCCCGGTCCTCGACCTGGCAGATGTTGGAATAGGCTCCTACATTGGTATACAGGTTGCCCGCATCGTCCAGGATGATGGACTTGGACTCGTGTTCGTGACGGTTGAGGAGCCCGGTCACGATCCGCTCCGGATGATCGGGGTCGATCACCTGTCCTTTGTCGTCGAGTTTATAACGAAAGATCTCTTCGTCCGAAGAAGCATAAAGGTAGCCGTTCTTGATCGCGATCCCGGTGCCCCCGTAATCCCCGAAGCCCGTGATGTCATCGGCCTTTCCGTCTCCGTTGGTGTCCCGCAGGCGGAGAATGCCCTTGCCGTTTTTAACCCTGTTGAGTTTTACGTACACGTCACCTTGTTTGGTAACGACGATGTGGCGGGGTTGCCCCAGACCTTCCGCAAAAACAGCGGCGTGAAAACCGGTCGGCAATTTTAGGACAACGTCCGCAGGAACCGGCTTGGGTTTTGCGGTCTTTTTTGCCGGGGGTGTTCCGTTGCCGGCTTGCAACGAATTGATGCCCAGCAGCGTCAGCGCCAAAAGGGCCATACGAATACAACGATTAGGTACCATATGTTAATTTCATATTTGATGAATGGTAATACACGAGAAGCAAAATAAGTGCTATTTGCAAATGCGCCCGTACTCATTATTTCGATAGTCTGGCATGGCTCCGCGGGGCGCCCACACAATTTAAAACTTTAACGATGGCGGAAAGAAAATTAAATTCAACCAACTACCTCAACCAATCGTTCCTGGAAGAAAAATGTGAGTTGAACGAACTCCTTTACCTGGTCAGCAAACGCTGGTTGTGCGAAACCTTGTTCAGCATTGAAGAAGGGCACGCGCGTTTCACCTCCATCAAGGAGGACCTGCAATTCATCAGTGACCATATTCTCTCCGACCGGCTTCGCCAGTTGGAAAAGTACGGTCTTGTCTCCAGGCTGCAACTGGATACCGTTCCTCCGCGGGTGGAGTATTCCATCACAGAGAAGGGACGCGAGCTTTCGGAACTGCTCGATCAGCTGTGTACCTTTGCCGGGACGCTTCCGCTGATGCACGCCGCCGCCGCGGCCACTGCCGGCGCATAAGCGCGCAGACGTCACAACGGGCTCGTAGATAGAAACCGTCTCCTGGTCTCAATTTCAGCGCCATTTACCCCGAAATACCGGTACTTTGCACCATGAAAGCGCACTGGTACAGGCGGAAATCAATCGTGGTGCTGATGCATGCAGCCGTGTGGCTGCTTTTCTTTCTTTTGCCTGTGCTCTTACGGCCCCCGGCGAACCGGCGGTTTATCGCCCGCGGGCCGCGCCCGGCGGAAGTCGATAGTTTCTTCCGGGCGGGCAGACCCGGACCTCCCCCCGATGGGTTTGCGCACGGGGATTCCGGGCGGCGAGCCGATGGCGGATTCGGGCATGGGCCGGCGGATTCGGCCGGTACCGGCAGGGTTGGGGCGAGCGGCGGATTTGGAGACGGTGGCCCGGGCGGCCCCGGTGACACGCCCGCTCTGCGGTTCGACGGCCGCGGCGTAGTACTACGCAATGGCGCCGTCCGGACCGACGTCTTCGGGTGGTTCAACTTCTTTACCGACCTCTGGCTCGTCCTTGTCTTCTACTTCAATACCCAGGTGCTGATCCCCGCGTTTTTCAAACCCAGGCGCTACCTGTATTTTGCCATCAGCCATGTCCTTCTTTTTGCGGGACTCCTGATATTCAACCGCATCCTTTTCGTCCTTTTTATCGGTCCTGCGATGGGCGGGTGGCCGGGGCCGTTACAATTCACCCTTTTCCCCTATCTGTTGGTCGCCGCCTCTGGGGTCATCTACCGGCTTGTCCGGGGCAAGCTGGAGGAAGAACGGGGCCGGCAGGAGCGGGAAAATGAAAGTTTGAAAACCGAGCTGGCCCTCCTGAGGATGCAGGTCAGCCCTCACTTCATGTTTAACGTCCTGAACAACATGGTTGCTTTGGCCCGGAAGCGTTCCCAGCAACTGGAGCCATCCCTGATCAAGCTTTCCTCGCTGATGCGGTATATGCTCTATGAAGCGGACGGGAAAGTACCGCTGGACAAAGAAATCGAATATCTTGAGAACTATATCGACCTCCAGCGGCAGCGCTTTGCAGGCTCGATGGCGGTGACGGTGGACGCAGGCCCCCGGGATATGGGCCTGGACATCGAACCCATGCTCCTGATCCCTTTTGTCGAAAATGCGTTCAAACACGGCCGGGACGGTTTGGGAGATGGGAGCATCCGGATTGCCTGGAAGGCGGTGAACGGGATTTTGGCGTTTTCGGTTCAAAATACCTTTGGGGAACAGGAGGACAAGACACCGGGCATCGGCCTGACCAACGTCCGGAGAAGGCTGGACTTGTTGTACAAGGACCGCTACACCCTGGACATCCGTAAGGAGGGAGAATGGTTTTTCGTATTCCTTCAAATAAAACTGTAGCGTATGTTGCGTTGTATTGCCGTGGACGATGAACAACTGGCGTTGGACCTGTTGGAGGACAACATCCGGCAGGTGCCGTTTTTAGAGCTGGTGAAAACCTGCCGGAATACCGTGGAGGCCACCAGGGCCCTGGAAGAAGGGAACATCGACCTGGTCTTTATGGACATCCAGATGCCGGGGATGACCGGGTTGCAATGGATCAACGCGCAGGTGCGCAAGCCCATGGTCATCCTCATCACGGCTTACGAAAAGTACGCGCTGCAGGGGTTCGACCTGGAGGTCGTGGACTACCTTTTGAAACCCGTATCCCTCGAACGTTTTATAAAAGCGTGTAACCGCGCCCGGGAGCTCCGTCCGTCCACGGACGAGGGTTTTTTCTTTGTCCACGTGGACTACAGCCTTGTCAAAATCGTTTTTAAGGATATTGCCTGGATCGAGGGCCTCAAAGACTATATCAAGATCTACCTGAAGGGCGTCTCGAAACCGGTTATCACCCGGATGGGTATGAAGACCATCGAAGACATGCTTCCCACGGGGCGGTTTATCCGGGTCCACAAGTCCTACATCGTATCTGTGGAGAGTATCCACTCCATCCGGAAGAACAGCATTTTCCTGGGGGAAACGGAGATTCCTGTCAGCGATCACTACCGGGCGGCGTTGCAGGCACTGACTCGCCGGCCGGGGTAAAGGATAAATTTCTACATTTGTCCGTATGCATAGTATTAAATGCCTGATCCTGGCCAAGGAGCCCCAGGAGTGGACAGCCCTGGAACAGCATATGAAGGACATTCCCGGCGCCATCCTGGAGAAGCGTGCCTCACAGCTGGAGGACGTGCTGGAAGGATCCCTGGCCGATACGGACCTGATCTTTTGCGACTACGGCTTTGTCGAACCGCTGACTACGTATAGCTATATCTACAACGTCAAGGTCCCCCCCGTCGTCTGTCTTTTGTCGGAAAACGACCGTTTGGAAGAACTGGGCGCGAATCGCGTATTTGGATTCCTGACAAAAACCTCCACCCAGGAGCAGATCATCGAGACCATCCGTCAGGCTGTCCGGAACAAATACAGCCCCAAGGAAGGCGGGTATAACCGCTGGAAACGGGACGGCTTTATCTTTATCAATTCCGAATACAAGATCATCCGCATCAAGTTCGAGGACATCCAGTTCTGCGAAGGGATGAAGGACTATACCCAGATCTACCTGGCCGCCAAGGCCCAGCCCGTGATCACGCTTCAGAACCTGAAAACCTTCTCCTCAAAGCTCCCGGACGACGTGTTTGTCCGGGTACACCGGTCGTTCGTGGTATCGCTGCATCATATCGACAGCATATCGCGCAATGAGATTACCGTAGGGAAAAAGATCATTCCCATCGGGAACAGCTATCGGAACGATTTCTTCCACATCGTGGAAAGCAATTCGTAGGGCGCCCGCGCCGCCCGGCGCGAAGGGTGGGCGCACAAAAAAGCCCATCCGCGAACGGATGGGCTGGATATAGAGTAAAGACTATGTTCAATTGAGTGTCACGCCAAGTCCTTGCATTTCCTGGTAGGATACACCCGGCGGGAAAAGTCCTTTTTTCATTTTACTGATCATGAGCGTACCCACCTTGAGGGCATCCTCCCTGCTAAGGAAGGGCCTGGTGCCGGGTACGCCCGGGATGCGGTCCTGGTGGATGAGGAGCTTGCCGTCCTGGGTGATGTTGTATCCCCAGCCGTTACCGGCGGTCACTTCGAAGGGCCGGCATTCCAGCCATACCTCACCTTCATGGCCTTTGTGCCGGGTCCACGGCATGGTGCCGGTATAATACCAGATCACCAGTGCGGCGCCGACCAGGGGCAAGGCCCAGGAAAGCCAGGATTTCTTATTGAGCGTAATAGTCATCGGGGTTATAAGGCGTGTTGGGCAGGAATGCAGTCCAGTCGCTGTAATAGGTACCGCCGGGGCCGGAGCTGAGGCTGGTGCCACCCAGGCCGACAAAACCCTGGCCGTCGATCGTGAGGGCAACGGCGCCTACGCGTCCACCACCGGGAGGGAAGTTGTTCTTTTGTGTCCACAGGTCGGTGGCAAAATCATACTCCCAGCAGTCCACCAGGCTACCGCCGTTGGAACCAAAGGTGATGTAGGCCTTGGGTACGCCGGCATTGTTTTGCTGCCAGGCGACGGCATCGGTGCGTACGATGCGGTAACCGGCGTCATAGCTTTGGTCGGTTACACCGGAGATCCTGCGCAACTGGTACCATTGGTTGGAACCGGACTGGCTGGGGTCGTACCTCCAGAAGTCGGTCAGGTTGGTGTTGTTGTCACCCGTGCCGGTAATGACATAGGCCTTGCTGCTGTATACCCAGGAAACGGAACCTACGCGTTTGGGGCCGGGGTAAGAGTTGTCCGCAGTCCAGGTGTTCGTGGATTCGGTCCACTTGTAGAAGGTATTGTAGTTGAACTGACCGTCGGTTCCGCCGACGACACCACCGATGTTATAAGTACCACCGATACCGAAGGCCGTAGCAAAACGGAGACCGGGCGAGCCTTGGGTGAGCGGCAGGTTGCCGATCTGGGTCCAAGAATTGGTCGTCGGGCTATATTTGTAAAAATCCTGCAGATAATACTGAGTCGCGCCGCTTACGGTGACACCGGAACCGTTAAAACCGGCGCCTACATAACCATAATCGGAGGTGGCGAAGGCAACACCCGTGGCCCGGCGGGGGCCGGGGAAGCTGTCGCGCTGTACCCAGGCGTTGTTGGTCGTATCATAGGCCCAGAGGTCGTTATAGTAGTAGGTACCATCGAAGCCGGTGGAAACATAACCGGTATCTCCGATGACAAAACCGACAGCACCGATACGGTTCTGCCCGTGGAAGACAGCTTTCGTAACCCAGTCACCGTTGTTGTTGTTGCTCGAATTGCCACAGGAAAACAACACCACGGACATCGACACAATAAACAGTAGTCTTTGCACTTTCATTAGTTGCACTTTTTGAATTTGGGGGCTAAACTATTTTTAATTACGGCGCTAAAATAGTTAAAATGGAATTACAGCTAACTTTTATAGACCAACTAATTATTTCTATATACGATTTTGACACAATTGGCCGTTTTGCGGGAAAAGGCTTGTTTTGAAACCGTGATTGCGCAAAAGGGATGTATATGATCATAGCAGGTTAATAGGTAAAATCTTCGATTTGGTATATAAGAATCGACTTTTGATCCATACTAACAAAATACTAACAGGGAAGACGATAATATTGCAGTCGAAATTTTTTGCATTCATGATAGGAGGGGTTATGAGATTTAGGCTGCTCTGGCTGGGGATGCTTGGGCTTTTGGGCGTCTACGGCTTAAGCGGCTGTGTCAAAGCCAACATTATTTTCGGTCAGAATCAGATCGACGACGGGCTGACGAAGATCGTAAAAATAGATACGCTCACACCGGTCCTGTCCACCCTCTTTGTGGACAGCGTTCCCACATCCGGCAAAGGGGTAGCCATGGTCGGCGGTTACGACGACCCCTATTTCGGGTCGGTCAAAACCCGCACCTACTTTGAGTTTGCGCCTCCCCCCGTGACCAACCTGGGGATAGGGTACTACTACGATTCGTTGGTCTTATATGTCGTGCCCAATAAATATTATTACGGGGATACGACCCAGCCGATGGACTTTTATGCCGAGCAGATCGCGTCGCAGATGTTGTTCCCGCCCACGAACTACAGCTTTTACAACAACGACAGCTTTGCCGTCCGCAGCCCCGTCCTGGGGCACGTCCGGAGCGTCCTGAGGCCGAGCGTCGTGGACACGGTCTATATCCGCCTCAACGACAGCCTTGGCCAGACGTTTTTCAACCTCATGAAGAACAACTCTCCGACCATTACGAACGCCGACGAGTTCCTGGTGTATTTCCCGGGGATCCGTATCAGCTCCGGTTATGGGGCAAATCCGCAGTTGGTTTATGGGTACAAGGACAGTGTCTTTATGAAACTCTGGTATCATACGTCGGACCTGAACCGTTCCATCAACGCGATGACGTTCAAGTTCACCCAGTCCAGCTACCAGTTTATGGAGGTCCAGAACACGCCCATCGCTCCCCTGACAAAGTTCCAAAGAGGCTATAGCTCGGTCGTCCGCCAGATCTATTCCACCGATCCCGATTTCAACCACCTTGTCTATGTCGACCCCCTGCTGGGGTATTCGGCCAAGGTCGAGTTCCCGTATCTCCGGAATATGTTGCTGCAGGACACGACCATGCGCATCATCACAAAGGCGGAGTTGATCCTGAGGCCGCTGGTACCAAGTTATTCCACCCAGTACCTGCTCCCGCCCAGCCTGGTTGCAGAATCCACGGACTACAGCAACGAACCCAGCAGCACCGTGTCAACGGGTGTCCTCACCCTGGATTATGGGACATCGAACACGCAGTATACGTTCGACATCACGTCCTATTTGCAGGAGCAACTGAATGACCCGACATCCACGGCCTACAAGCGAGGCCTGATCATCGCGCCGAGCTCGACCTACTTCTATAGCTCGCTCAACCGGTTCGTATTCGGGGACAAGGACTACCAATCCCAGTATACGTCGCCCACCTACTATCAAAGCGAAGTGATCCTATATTACGTGTCCACAAAGAATACTTTATAGACTGCCTGTAATGCGTATAAAAAATTGTCTGATATTGGTTGCCCTGGCATGTTTTGGTGGAGTACAAGCCCAAAATACCTCCTCCCCATATTCCATTTACGGGATCGGGGAGATCCAGACCAGCGGGTACAACCGTACCACGGGGATGGGCAGTACCGGGATCGCCTACCGGAGCGACAACAACATCATCCAGAATAACCCTGCCGCCTATACGGCCCTTATCACGCAGATGTTCCACATCGAAGGCGGGGGCAGGGGGGATTATTCGTCCTATAGCAGTGCCCAGTTTGCCAACGCCGCCAGCGGGTACACGCACCAGGTCTCCAACGACTTCACAGTGACCCGTATCGCCTTTGCCACGAAAATCAACAAGTGGTGGGGCGCCAGCATGGGGCTGATGCCGTATAGTAAAATGGACTATGACTTTACCGGCACGGAATCCCTGGGTCCCCAGGGGGAGGTCGCCAACGTTACTTTTACGGGGTCGGGCGGCATCCACAAGGCCTACTTCGGAAATGGCTTCTCCCTGGGTAAACACTTCAGCGTGGGGGTCAATACCTCTTTCCTCTTCGGTGCCATGCAGTCCAACAAAACCGAGGTGGCATCGACAGCCAACGCCAACCTGGTAGAGACCCGCAACCTGTACATGCGGAACGTTGTTTTCGACTTCGGCGCCCAATATTATACGCATTTTGGCAGGGAAAAGAAGTGGGGGCTGACCCTTGGGGCTACCTGGACGCCCCAACAGCCGTTGTACGCGGAAGACAGCTTGAGCGTCACCCAGAACGGGGCCGTGCTGCCCAACGGGAACGCGCTGCTGGACCGGAACGTCTTCCAACTGCCGCAAGGATATGGGGGTGGTTTTGCCCTATCGAAGGAAACCGCGATGAAGCGGATCACGTTCTTAGGGGACTTCAGCCGCCAACTGTGGACCCCCCTGGGCTACTCGGGGACCGGGTATGCGCTGGGGAACAGCGACCGTTATTCCGCCGGTATGGAAATCTCGAAAAAGACCAACATCCTCAATACCCCCGTCGAACACGTCTACTACCAGCTGGGGGGCTATTACCAAAAGACCTACGTCAGCGTCGACGGGTATCCCGTTCTCGAATGGGGTGCTTCGGTCGGTTTGGGGATCAACCCCCTCCGTTACCCGCAATGGGGCTACCACCTTGCGTTGGAATACGGGACGACGAGCAACTACGAGCAGGGGGCCCTCAAAGAGAACTTTGTTCGCCTGACGGTGACGATCCACTACTGGGACCGCTGGTTTACCCGGGGCCGCAGAGTGCTCTAGTACCGCTGGTGTAGTTATTTTTTACCACAACCCAAATTTGGGCTACTTTCGGCATACACCTCTTCGTGCTATGCCAAAGAACCTTTGTATTTGCCTGCTCGCGTTGGCTCTCCTAAGCCGCTGCGCGTATGCCCAGACGGATACGGTCGTGATGGATATGGCCTCGTGTCTGCGCTATGCCGTTCATCACCAGCCTGGGTTGAGGGCTTCCTTAGTCAATCAGCGGATCGTCGACTACCAGGTTAAGGGGGCCTTGTCCGACTGGCTGCCCCAGGTCAACGGGAACGGCGACTTCCAGCACAACATCCAGCTCCCGGTTTCCTTTCTGCCGGCATCCCTCATCACCCCGGGCGCCACGGGTTATGTGCCGGTGGCCAGCGGGGTAAAGAATACCTCCCAGATCGGAATTTCCGCGACCCAGAACCTGTATAACCGGGACGTGATGCTGGCGGCGCGGACGTCGAAGTTTTACCGCCGCTACGCGGGGGAATCCGTGGACAGCGCCCGGATCGACCTGGTGGTGGATGTCAGCAAGGCGTACTACAGCGTATATACCAGCGAGCTCCAACTGGGGATCCTTTTAGAGGACGTGCGGCGGCTGGAGCAAAGCGTAAAGGATACCTACAACCAATACCAGTCGGGTATCGTCGACAAGACCGACTACAAACAGGCCGTCATCCAGTTCAATACCGCACAGGTGCAATACCGGCAGGCGGCGCTGGCCATCCCCGCGAAATACGCTTACCTCAAGCAACTCCTGGGTTTTCCGGTGGACTCCGTCCTGAAGCTCCAGTCGGATTCGGCAGCCATGGTGGCCGAGGCCATGCTGGACACGACCCAGCAACTGGACTACAACCGCCGGGTGGAAGTACAAAGCCTCCAGACGCTAAAAACGCTGGCCACCGCCCAGTATGACTATCAGCGGTACGGCTGGCTGCCCAGCCTTTCTTTTTTCTACGACTATAACCTGTTTTACGGGAACAACACGTTTAGCAAGGTATACAACGCCAACTACCCCAATTCTTACCTGGGGGTTACGCTGGGTATCCCGATCTTCCAGGGGTTCAAGCGCGTCTATGCGATGCGCGCGGCGAAGCTGAGTGCAGACCTGGTGGACCTCCGGCTGGAGGATACCAAACGGGTGATCAATACCCAGTATACGACCGCCATGGCGGCGTATCGCGGGGACCTGGACAACTGGCGGGTGTCCCAGGACAACATCACTTTGTCCAAAGAAGTCTATGCGACGGTCACCCTTCAGTACAAGGAAGGGATCAAAACCTACCTCGACGTGATCACCGCGGAAACGTCGCTCCGGACAGCGGAGATCACCGGCCTGGATGCCCTTTTCTCTTTGCTCAGTGACAAGATGGACGTGCTCAAGGCCCTGGGTACGGTCAATATAAACATCAATTAATGTACGAGTCATGACGATACGTCTACAGTTATTGGCGGCGACCGCCCTGGTCCTGTCCTCCTGCGGGAGCACATCCGCCCCGGCGCCGGTGGCGGTTCCCCCTGTCCCCATCACGACCGACACGGTGAAGGAACAAAACATGACGTTTTCCACGGTCTACCCCGGAAAGGTGGTGCCTTTGCGGCAGGTGGACATACACGCGGACGTCCAAGGGTACGTCACCGGCATCTTTTTTAAGGACGGACAACACGTCCGCCAGGGGGCATTGCTGTATGAGATTGATAAACGAAAATACCAGGCGGCGTATGACCAGGCCGTCGCCAGCCTGCACACGGCGGAGGCCTCCCTTGTCAAGGACCAGCAGGACGTGGATCGCTATACCCGTCTCTACCAGCAGGACGCCGTGGCCAAACAAAAGCTGGACTATGCCGTGAGCGCCCAGAAGTCGGACCAGGCACAGGTCGAGGCGGCCAAGGCGGCCATGGCCAGTGCCGGCACGGACCTGAAATATGCGTCGATCACGGCGCCATTCGACGGTACGATCGGGATTTCCCAGGTCAGGCTGGGCGCGGTTGTCACCCAAGGCTCCACGATCCTCAATACCATCTCCAGCGACGACCCCATGGCGGTGGATTTCCAACTGGACGAAAAACAGCTCCCGGCCTTTGAAAAGGTGCTGCATCAGTTTGGCCGGCTGGACTCCCTGTTCACGCTGTACCTCCCCGATCAGACGCGTTACCCGGCCTTTGGCACCTTTTATACCATGGACCGGGCGGTGGACCCCCAGATGGGGACGATCACGGTCCGGGTGACCGCGCCCAACAAAATGAACGACCTCAGGGCGGGGCTAAGCGTCAACGTACGCGTGCTCAATCCATCGGGCGGACCGCAGACCGTTATCCCGATGATCGCGGCCGTGGAGCAAATGAGCGAATACTTCGTCTTTGTCGTCCAGGATTCCACCGTCCGTCAGCAGCGCGTGAAGTTGGGCTCCAGGAACGGCGCCCTGGTCGTGGTGCTCGACGGGCTGAAGCCCGGGGACGTCATCGCCCGGGATGGTATCCAGCGCCTGCACGACAAGAGTGTGGTGAAACTCAAATAAGACCGTTATGATCGCCGATACTTTCATCCGACGTCCCAATACCGCCATCGTCATTTCCATCGTCATCGTTTTGGTGGGGCTCCTGTCCATGTCCAGCCTGCCCATCAGCCAGTATCCCAACATCTCTCCCCCGGTGGTGTCGGTCACGGCGACCTATACCGGGGCGGATGCCCAGACGATCGAACAGACGGTGGCCACCCCCATCGAAATCCAGGTCAACGGGGTACCGGGCATGGACTATATCCAGACGGCGAATACGAGCTCCGGCGTCATGAACATGAGCGTGAACTTCCAGATCGGCACGGACGTGGATATCGCGGCCCTGGACGTCCAGAACCGGGCCGCCATCGCGGCGCCCTTGTTGCCGCAGGAAGTTAGCCGGCTGGGCGTGGTGGTCCGCAAAAGAAGCCCGACCATCCTCCTGCTGGTTGCATTGTTCTCCCCCAAAGGGACGCACAGCGTCCCCTTCATGGACAACTACGCCAACATCTATCTCCGGGATGCGCTGTTGCGGGTTCCGGGGGTGGGGGACGTCATTTCCCGGGCGGACGACTTTAGCATGCGCGTCTGGATGAAACCGGACAAACTGGCGCAGTACAAACTCACGGCCGGGGACATTACCAATGCGCTGCAGGAACAAAACGTGCAGGTAGCCGCCGGCGCCGTAGGGGCCCCTCCGCAGCCGGGCGGCCAGCCGTTCGAGTATAACGTATACGTCAACGGACGGCTCAACCAGGTATCGGACTTCGAAAACATCATCGTCAAAACGGACCCCGCCACGCATTCGCTCATCTACCTCAAGGACGTGGCCAGGGTCGAGCTCGGGAAATTCGCCTATGCCAGCAATTCCTTTGTGGACGGCCGGCCCGCGTCGTACCTCCTGGTGTACCAGACCCCGAGCAGCAACGCCCTGCAGGTGGCCAGCGGGATCTACGCGACCATGACGGAGCTCAAAAAATCTTTTCCTTACGACGTAGACTACGTCGTGCCTTTCGAGTCCGTGTCCGTTGTCAAGGTTTCCATCGATGAAGTCGAGACGACGCTCCTCGAAGCGCTGGGGCTGGTGGTATTGGTGGTTTTTCTTTTCCTTCAGAGCTGGAGAGCCACGCTGATCCCCGTGCTGGCGATACCCGTATCCATCATCGGGGCGTTTGCCTTTTTCATTCCATTGGGTTTCAGCATCAATACCCTGACCTTGTTTGGCTTCGTCCTGGCCATCGGGATCGTGGTCGACGACGCCATCGTCGTGGTCGAAGCGGTCCAGCACTATATGGACGAACAACACCTCAGCCCCAGGGACGCCACCATCCATGCGATGAAGGACATCTCCGGTCCTGTCGTGGCCATCGCCCTTATCTTAGCCGCGGTATTCGTCCCCGTTGGCTTTACACCGGGCATCGTAGGACGGATGTACCAGCAGTTCGCCATTACCATCGCGGTCTCGGTGGTGATCTCCGCTTTTGTGGCCCTGTCCCTGACGCCCGCCCTTTGCCTGTTGATCCTGAAGCCTATGCACATTGCCAAAGACTCCACAGGAATCAACAAATTCTTTTACTGGTTCAACCGGTCCTTTAACCGGTTCACCATCCGGTATACCCTGATCGTCCGTCGCGCCATTAAGGTCTGGCCGGTGATAGTGGCCCTGCTGATCGGCATTTTCATCGTCACCGCTCTTTTGTTCAAGGCCAAGCCCACCGGGTTCATCCCCCAGGAAGACGAGGGCCGTGTGTATATCACGTTTGAGCTGCAGGAGGCCACATCCACCGTCCGAAGTCTCCAAACCCTGCTCAGGATGCAAAAGGTGCTGGCGGCGGACTCCAATGCGGTCGCGCATTTTGCGGCCCTGGGGGGATACAACGTATTGACGGGTGCGGCCAAGTCCAACAGCGGCACGATCTTTTGCCAGCTCAAACCCTGGGACCAGCGGAAGGCCGACTCCCTGAAAAGCGACGCCATCGTCGCCGACCTCCAGCGGAAGTTCAGCATGGTGGCGAAGGAAGCCAACGTCGTTGTCATCCAACCCCCGGCCATCCCCGGGTTGGGCGCTTCGGCGGGTTTTACCTTTATGCTGGAGCAAAAGTCGGGGAACGGCGACATACAGGAATTCTCAAAAGTGCTCCAGAACTACCTGGCCGCTGTCAACAAACGTCCCGAAATCGGGCGGGCGTTCTCGTTCTTTACCGCCCGTACACCCGGTTACCAGGTCACGGTCAACCGGGAAAAATGCAAACAACTGGGCATTGCCGTGTCGGACGTATTCACCGCCATGCAAACCATGATGGGGAGCCAGTACGTCAACGACCTGACCCTTTACGGACGGACGTTTCACGTCGTGGCCCAGGCCGACACGACGTACCGCGACAACATCGCCGAGATGGGGAACTATTACGTCCGCAACAACGAGGGCGCGATGATCCCGCTCAGCACCGTCATCAGCAGCAGGGTCGTCGAAAGCGCGCCCCTCATCACCCACTTCAACCTTTTCCGCTGCGCGGAAGTCGACGGCACGGCCAAACCCGGCTTTAGCAGCGGCCAGGCCATCCAGGCCCTGAAAGAGGTGGCCGACCAGACCCTGCCCGTTGGCTACGGGTATGAATTTTCCGGTCTCAGCCGGCAGGAAGTCACGCAAGGATCCAGCGGGACCTATATTTTTGCCATCTCCATTGTCTTCGTCTTCCTTTTCTTAGCTGCATTGTACGAAAGCTGGTCGGTGCCCTTCTCGGTGCTGATGGCTGTACCCATCGGGGCCTTTGGCGCCATCATCGCCCTGGTCTGCAAACCGGCGATCTCCAACAGCGTCTATGCCCAGATCGGTTTGGTGACCCTGATCGGCCTGGCCGCGAAAAATGCCATCCTGATCGTGGAATTCGCCAAGGAGCGGGTGGACAGCGGGATGGAGTTGATACAGGCGACCCTCGACGCGGTCAGGGTCCGGCTCCGGCCGATCCTGATGACGTCGCTGGCGTTTATCCTGGGGGTGATGCCCCTGGTGTTGGCGACCGGCGCGGGCGCGGTGTCCCGGCAGACCATCGGGATCACGGTGTTGGGGGGGATGTTGGCGGCCACGGGGTTGGCGATTTTCTTCGTGCCTGTTCTCTTTGTGTTGATTATGCGGATCGCGTATCGGAAGGAGTTTGCGCGGCGGAAGGGCTAAATGCCTATATTTACACCCCATTTTACCTTTCAACCCGGATATGGCTACCACACAAAATCGACAATTCCTGGAATTTGAGAAACCGATCAAAGAGCTCTACGACCAGATCGCGCAGTTGAAGCACATGGCGGAGAAGAACCAGAAGGTGGACTACAGGGCTTCTTTGGAGCAATTGGAGAACCAGGTCCAGGAGAGACGGAAGGAGATGACCTCCCATCTGACCAGTTGGCAACGGGTGCAGCTCAGCCGCCACCCCGAACGTCCCTATACCGCCGCCTATATCAAGCGCATGACCACCCATTTCATCGAACTCCATGGGGACCGGAATGTGCGGGACGACAAGGCGATGGTGGGCGGTTTCGGACAACTGAACGGGGAGACCGTCATGTTCATCGGGCACCAAAAGGGGATCAATACGAAGATGCGCCAGTTGCGCAACTTCGGCATGGCCAACCCCGAGGGCTATCGCAAGGCGCTCCGGCTGATGAAACTGGCCGAGAAGTTCAATAAACCCGTTGTCACCCTGATCGATACCCCCGGTGCCTATCCCGGTCCCGAAGCGGAAGAAAGGGGACAGGGGGAGGCGATCGCCAAAAATATCTTCGAAATGATGCGGCTCCGGGTACCGGTGATTTGTGTCATCATCGGCGAAGGCGCCAGCGGGGGAGCCTTGGGTATCGGTGTGGGCGACCGGGTCTTTATGATGGAGAATACCTGGTACACCGTCATATCTCCCGAAAACTGCAGCTCCATCCTGTGGCGGAGCTGGGAGCAAAAGGAAAAGGCTGCCGAGGAGCTCAAACTCACCTCCCAGGACATGTCCCGGTTCGGCCTGGTCGACGGGGTGATCCCTGAACCCGATGGCGGCGCCCACTGGGATTACGACATGGCCGCATCCATCCTGAAGGACCACCTGGTCCAAGCCCTGGGGGAACTTAAACAGATGACCCCCGAAGAACGGATCGAACAACGGATCAACAAGTTCAGCCAAATGGGCTTTTTTGAAGAAATTTCTTAGAAATCAATAGGTTATGTTAAGGACATTGCTGCGTGGGACGGGAGTCGCACTGGTCACTCCTTTTGGCGAGGACCAACAGGTAGATTATGGATCGCTGGCCGGTCTTATCGAGTACGTGATCAAAGGCGGGGTGGAATACCTGGTCGCCTTGGGCACCACGGGCGAACCCCCGGTGTTGACCGCCGAAGAGAAACGGAAGGTGCTGGCATTCGTGGTCGAAAAAGCAGCCGGAAGGGTGCCGGTCGTCGCCGGGGTCGGGGGAAACAACACCGCTTCGGTGATCCGTGACCTGGAAACCCTGCCCCTGGAGGGAACCGTGGCCGTACTCAGCAACAGTCCATATTACAGCAAGCCATCCCAGGAGGGCATTTTTCAGCACTATAAAGCCATCGCCGCCGCTTCCCCCAAGCCGGTTATCCTCTATAACGTACCCGGCCGGACCGGGTCCAATATAAGCGCCGCGACCACGATTCGCCTTGCCCGGGAGGTACCGGGTATCGCCGGTATCAAGGAGGCCAGCGGGAATATGGTGCAGTGTATGGAGATCCTCCGGGACCGGCCCGCGGACTTCCTTGTCGTCTCGGGTGACGACCACCTGGCGCTCCCCCTGATTGCCTGTGGCATGGAAGGCGTGATCAGCGTGGCCGCCAATTCCTGGCCGGGGATTTTCTCCAGGATGATCCGGTATGCGCTTGACGAAGATTATGACAAAGCCCAGCCGTTGCTGGCAAAACTTGTCGAAGGCATCAACCTGCTTTTTGCCGAGAACAACCCCGCGGGTGTAAAGGCATTCCTGGCCGAATACAAAGTCATCAAGAACGTGCTCAGGCTGCCGCTCGTGCCTTTGAGCGAGCCGTTGATGGAACAGGTCCGTGCTTATGCAGCGGCGCTTGGGGAATCGTGAGAAAAGACGTACTTTTTCCCACAAAACCCTATCTATGCTCCAAAAAGTTTCTTTGTTCGTGGTCGCCGCCTTCCTCTGTATCACAGTACGGGCGCAGTATACCGTAAAACTCGTCCTGGACGCGATCCCGCCCAAACACCCCGATGACGCCATGTACCTCATGGGGGAATATAATCAGTGGACTCCTAACGATCCGAATTCCCAGTTTGTCAAGGACGCTACCGGGAAGTGGACGATGACGGCGGAGAATGTACCCGCCAATATGTACGAGATCAAGGTGACGCGGGGAACCAAGGAAACCGTCGAGTGTATGGGCGACGGCAAGCCGATGGACAACCGGAAAGTGACCGTCAACAGTGATACGACATTCCACCTGACGGTGGCGGGTTGGACCGATGACTTTCCGAAACAGACGACTTATTTAAACAGAAAAGTTGTTCCTTCCAGCGCCAGATAAGTGCGCGGAAACACCTCTTGTGCCTCCTCCAGGAAGGGTTCCAGGTCTGCATACTTGCTGCTGAAATGCCCGATGAGGAGGTTCCCGGCCCCCGCCAGGCGCGCGATCTCCGCCGCCTGGCGGGTAGTGCTGTGGTAGCGCATCTCAGCATTGGCCCTGAGGTCATCCAGGTAGGTCGTCTCGTGGTACACCCAGTCGGCGCCCTTGATCTTCTCTACCAGGCTTAAGTCATACTTCGTGTCGGCGCAAAATGCATAAGACATGCCCCTGTCCCTGCCGGCCGCCCGTTCGGTCCTGGTCGGTTGTTTCTCCTCGAATAAAAAGCCCCAGCAGGCAATCCGGTGATTGGTGCGGAAACAGTGCACCGTGGTATTCTTGTCTTCCGCAACAAAGCCTTCTTCGGGCAGCGGGTGAAACTGCAGATCGAAAGGCAAATGCGTATCTGCTTCTCTTAGTTGCAGTTGCAGGATTTGCCAGAGTGGCTCGGGGCCGTGGATGTGCAGGGGTTGTATGCGTCCAAGAAGCCCCATGCTGTTGATCAGGCCGATCAACCCAAAGTAGTGGTCGCCGTGCAGGTGGGAGATAAAGATGCGATGGATCTTCGAGCGCCGAATCTTATAGTGGATTATTTGTATTTGAGTCCCTTCCCCGCAATCGATGAGGTACAGGTGGTCCCGTGCGGTAAGGACCTGGGCTGTAGGGTGCCGGTCGAATGCCGGAACCGCCGAATTATTCCCCAAAATTGTGACGCCCTGCATACTGTGTTAGTCCTCCGTTTCGTTCCCAAATATCTCCCTTTCGATCTCTTCCATCTGTACGATGTCCCAGGCTTCGCTTTCTGTCGGTGTGACGTTGAGCAGGTCTAACAGGTCCCGGGAGGCCAGTTGCTGCCTGACCGCGGGCTGGAGACAACACGTGACAAAAGAGGCATGATGCGCCTGAAAAGCGGCTTGCAGGGCAGCCAGGCAGTCAGCCACGTCGTCGGCCATGGATTCCACGTTCTCAGCGTTAAATACAACGTTTTTAACGGGATTTTCAAGGAATTCATGCATCATATTCCGTATCTTATCTGTCAAATTAGCAGGGAGATCCGGCCCGAAAGGCGTTATAACATGAAATTTCTCTTTGGTATCAATTTTGACTTCTTTCCAATTCATAACGCTAATAAACTACTTATTAACAGAATGTGCGGAACAACCGCCTAACGCTAGTCAAAAATATTTGTTATTATTGTAAAGACACGAAAAATCAAACCTATAAAAATGGACCATAATTTTTCAGCGCAGGTAAAAGAGATCATTTCATTTAGCAGGGAGGAGGCTTTGCGGCTGGGAAATGATTTCATCGGTACCGAACACCTTGTGTTGGGACTGATCCGGGAGGGTGATAATACGGCAGTGAAGATATTGAAGACCCTTAACGTCGACCTCTATGAACTTCGTAAGGAAATCGAACTCGCTGTAAAGGATAAAACCGGCAAGAACATCGCCAATATCAACAGCCTACCGCTCACCAAGCAGGCTGAAAAGGTCATCCGGGTGACCGTGCTCGAAGCCAAGGCCCTCAAAAGCCCGCAGGTCGAGACCGAACACCTGATGCTGTCGATCCTCAAGAACCGCGAAAACATTGCGACCCAGATCCTGAACCAGTTCGACGTGGACTATGATGTGTTCCGCAACGAGCTTGGGATGGTACAATCCAATGCGAATCCCCGGTCGGAGTATGCGGATGACCCGGCGGAAGAAGAATTCGAAGACGAAAAGTCGCGCTACGCCGGGCAAAGGGCAAAGGCCGCCGGTAATGCGAAAAGCAAGACCCCGGTCCTGGACAATTTCGGACGGGACATCACGCGCCTGGCGGAAACGGGTTCGCTGGACCCTATCGTCGGCCGTGAGGAGGAGATCGAAAGGGTTTCCCAGATCCTCTCCCGCCGCAAGAAGAACAACCCCATCCTGATCGGTGAACCCGGTGTGGGTAAAACCGCCATCGTGGAAGGCCTTGCCCTTAGGATCGTCCAAAGGAAGGTCAGCCGGGTGCTTTTTGACAAACGCGTCATTTCCCTCGACCTCGCCGCCCTGGTGGCAGGGACGAAGTACAGAGGCCAGTTCGAAGAACGCATGAAGGCGATCATGAACGAGCTGGAAAAGAACCGGGACGTGATCCTGTTCATCGACGAGATCCACACCATCGTCGGTGCCGGGGGTGCGAGCGGTTCGCTGGACGCTTCCAACATCTTCAAGCCCGCCCTGGCCAGGGGTGAGCTCCAGTGCATCGGCGCCTCCACTTTGGACGAGTACCGTATGTACATCGAAAAGGACGGTGCCCTCGACCGCCGGTTCCAGAAGGTCATGGTCGATCCGCCCACCGTGGACGAAACCATCCAGATCCTGAACAACATCAAACCCAAATACGAAGAGTTCCACAACGTGGAATACGCGGCCGATGCCGTGGAAGCCTGCGTCAAGCTGAGCGACCGCTACATCACCGACCGGCTTCTGCCCGATAAGGCCATCGACGTGATGGACGAAGTGGGCGCCCGGGTGCACCTGAAGAACATCAACGTGCCCCAGGAGATCCTGGACCTGGAGAAAAAGATCGAGGACATCAAACAGGAAAAGAACAAGGTCGTCAAGAGCCAGCGTTTCGAAGAAGCCGCTTCTTTGCGCGACACCGAAAAGCGTCTCGGTGAAGAGCTGGAAAAGGCGAAAGGTATCTGGGAAGAAGAGTCGAAGCACAAACGCTATCCCATAGCCGAAGAAGACATTGCCGAGGTCGTCAGCATGATGACGGGTATCCCCGTCCGCCGGATGGTACAGGCGGAGAGCGACAAACTCCGCCGTATGGCCGAGGACCTGAGGGGTGCCGTTGTCGGGCAGGAAGAAGCCATCGACAAGGTGGTGAAAGCGATCCAGCGCAACCGGGTCGGTTTGAAAGATCCCAAGAAACCCATCGGTACCTTTATCTTCCTCGGACCTACCGGGGTGGGTAAGACCGAGCTGGCACGGGCACTGGCGCGCTATATGTTTGATTCGGAGGAAGCCCTCGTCCGGATCGACATGAGCGAATACATGGAGAAGTTCACCGTGAGCCGCCTGATCGGCGCGCCTCCCGGTTACGTCGGATATGAAGAAGGCGGTCAGTTGACCGAGCGCGTCCGCAGGAAACCGTATTCGGTGATCCTCCTGGACGAAATCGAAAAGGCCCACCCGGACATCTACAACATCCTCCTGCAGGTCCTTGACGACGGGCAACTGACGGATGGCCTGGGTCGCAAGGTGGACTTCAAGAACACGCTCATCATCATGACCTCCAATATCGGGGTGCGTCACCTGAAGGACTTCGGGGACGGGGTGGGTTTCACCACCGCCGCCAAGATGCAGAACGCCGACGATAACAACAAGGCCGTGATCGAAAAGGCGTTGAAACGCACGTTCTCTCCCGAGTTCCTCAACCGTGTGGACGACGTGATGATCTTCAACCAACTGACCAAGGAGCACATCTTCCAGATCATCGACATCCTGATGAAGGGCGTCATGGTCCGGCTGACCAACCTGGGGTTCACCATGGAGCTCACCGAAGAGGCCAAGGGCTTTATCGCCGACAAAGGATATGACTCCCAATTTGGCGCAAGACCCCTGCACAGGGCCATCCAGAAATACCTGGAAGACCCCCTGGCCGAAGAGATCCTGAACCTGCACATCAACCAGGGCGACATCCTGCTCGCCGAACTGGATAAAGAGGCCGGGAAGATCAAGTTTAAGAAGAAGGAGCAGAAGCCTTCTAAGAAAGAGAAGTCCGCAGAGGCGTAAGCCTCCGCGCTGAGGCCCGCCGGGCCACATACAACAACTGCCGCAAGTTTGGTTTTCCCCCGAATTTGCGGCATTTTTGTGTCTGTACATGACAAAGATCATCATCACCATCGACGGCTGGTCTTCCTGTGGAAAGAGCACGCTGGCGCGCGGTTTGGCAAAGGAGCTGAAGTATGTTTACATCGACAGCGGTGCCATGTACCGCGCTATTACCCTTTATTTCCTCCGTCACCACGTCGACTGGTCCGACAACGCTTCCGTCCAGCAACACCTGGCCGATGTATCCCTGGAGTTCCACCACAACGCCCATACCGATCAATCCGAGATGTATCTCAACGGGGAAAACGTGGAGTACGTCATCCGCGACCTGGTCGTTGCCGAGAAAGTGAGCGAGGTGGCGGCCCTGGGGCCCGTGCGGACCTTTGCCGTGGCCCAGCAGCGCAAGATGGGTGCCCGCAAGGGGATCGTCATGGACGGTCGTGATATTGGCACGGTGGTCTTCCCTCACGCAGAGCTCAAGATCTTTATGACCGCCGACAACGCCATCCGCGTGGAGCGCCGTTTTAAGGAGCTCTATGCCAAAAACCCGAATATTACCATCGAAGAAGTGAAAAGCAACCTCGAAATGCGGGATTATATCGACTCACACCGGGCCATCAGCCCGCTCCGGCAGGCGGAGGACGCGGTGGTCCTGGATAACTCGTATATGACGATGGAGGAGCAGCTCGCCTGGGCCATCAAGCTCGTTCACGAACGCGTATAACGCGCGATGATCTTGTCGATCAGGTATTCCTTTCTATAAAACGCCGCCAGTTTTCGGATCACGCCCTCGACCAGCGCATCGGGGCATGACGCCCCGCTGGTGAGCAGGATGCGCACCGGCCGTTTCCAGGGCAGGAAGTTTTTCGTCAGGCGTTCCTGGCGATGGTGAAAGTCATAGTGAAGGACCTCTTCCACCGAAAGGATCTTTTCTTCCGAATTGATAAAAAAGGTCGGCAGTCGCTGTTCGCACAGCTCGACAAGGTGGGTGGTATTGGAACTGTTGTACCCGCCCACCACGATGGCCACGTCGGCGGGCGTTTCCAGCAACCCGTGCACGGCCGTCTGGTTGTCGTTCGTGGCGTAGCAAAGCGTGTCCCGGTTGTCGGCAAAGTCACCCCCGGGTAAGGCCTCGACGACCTGTTTGAGGTATTCCGCGATCGCCTGGGTGTCGCTGGCCAGCTGTGTGGTCTGGTTCACGACGCCGATCCGGTGGAGGTCCTTGGTGACATCGAAGCCTGTCGAATACCGTCCTTTGAAAGTGGTGTAGAAATCCTGGAGGGGTTGCTCGCCGCGCATGAAGGCCGCCAGCGTTTGCGCCTC
The DNA here is from genome assembly GCF_004366355.1 of Dinghuibacter silviterrae. Classification (NCBI taxonomy): domain Bacteria; kingdom Pseudomonadati; phylum Bacteroidota; class Chitinophagia; order Chitinophagales; family Chitinophagaceae; genus Dinghuibacter; species Dinghuibacter silviterrae. Next base: position 419,968 of record NZ_SODV01000002.1, read on the forward strand.
CGCCATATCGTTGACCACCAGGGTAGGCGCATCGGCGGCGGCGTGGGAAAACGTGGCCCGGGTCTCTTCGTGCCGGGGTTTGCCGTGGACGATAATGGTATACCCTTTCTGCCCGATCGCTTCGGCCCGGTTCCAGACCTTTTCCACAAAGGGACAGGTGGTGTTGTAGCGTTCCGTCTTCAACCCAATGGCATTCAGCCTGGACTCGATTTCCAGCGTGGTACCAAAGGCCGGGATGATCACGATGTCCTCCGCCGTCAGCTCTTCCATGGGGATGAGCTGGTGTCCATAAGTGTCCATGAGGAAACGTACCCCCCTCTCCTGGAGGTCCGCATTGACTTGGGGATTGTGGATCATCTCGCTGAGCAGGAAGATCCTGCGTCCTGCGTTCTCCTCGATGGTCCGGAAGGCGATCTCGATGGCGTTTTCCACCCCGTAGCAAAAACCGAAGTGCCGGGCCAGGTAAATGTGCATGTCTCCAAAATCCAGGAGGGTCGGGCTAAAGTCTTTTTTCAGCTTGTCGCCTTCCTTCCGGTGTTGTTTGATGGCACTGATCAGGGGGCTCCGGTATATGATGGGAACGTCGAATTGCTTCATGGAAAGCTCGGTTTCGGGGCAAAGGTACGGCCCTTTTTCGTAGGTTTGTTCCATGAGTATCCGGGCATATATAGGTTTTGCCTGTCTTGCGCTGACGGTGTCCGGCCGCCAACCCACAACTATGGAAAAACGATTTCAACCCCTTCCCTGGGTAAACGCCACGAATATATACGAAGTCAATGTCCGTCAATATTCTACCGAAGGGACCTTTATCGGCTTTTCCCGTTCGCTCCCCCGGCTAAAGGCCATGGGCGTGGAAACGCTCTGGTTTATGCCGGTCACCCCCATCAGCCGTGAAAAACGCCAGGGTACCCTGGGCAGCTACTACGCCTGCGCGGACTACACCGCCATCAACCCGGAATTTGGCACCCTGGAAGATTTCCGCAACCTCGTCCAGCAGGCCCACCGCCTCGGTCTAAAGGTCATCATCGACTGGGTCGCCAACCACACCGGCTGGGACCATCCCTGGACAAAGGCGCACCCCGACTACTACAAGCGCAACGAACACGGGCAGTTTTACGACCCCCATGGCTGGGCGGACGTCATCGACCTGGACTACAGCAATGCCGGTCTCCGCCAGGCCATGATCGAAAGCATGAAATTCTGGGTCCGGACCTGCGACATAGACGGTTTCCGTTGCGACATGGCCATGCTTGTCCCCCTGGACTTCTGGACCCAGGCCCGGGCCGCGGTGGATTCCGTCAAGCCGTTGTACTGGATGGCCGAGCTCGACCAGCTCGACAACCCCGACTACCTGACGGTGTTTGACGCCGCCTATACCTGGACCTGGATGCATACCACTCAGACCTTCTACCAGCAGCACGGCCCCCTCTCCGCACTCGACAGTGTATTGTATGCTTATAATAGTAAGCCGCCTTTTGACGCCATGCGGCTGTTGTTTACGTCCAACCACGACGAAAACACCTGGAACGGCACCGAATACGAGAAATATGGGGATATGGCGCTTCCCCTGGCGGTTTTTAGCTGTACCTGGAACGGGATCCCCATGATCTACAGCGGGCAGGAACTGCCCAATCATAAGCGCCTGAAATTCTTCGAGCACGACCCCATCGAGTGGGGCGGGGGCACGCCGGCCCTCCAGGAGTTTTATCATACGCTGCTGACGCTGCACAGCCGCAATCCCGCGCTCCGCGCCGGCGACTCGCTGGTGACCACCTACCGGTTGCATACTACTGCTGATGACAAGGTGTTTGCGTTTTTGCGCAAGCGCGGGGATAAAGAAGTGCTGGTGTACCTGAACTTCTCCAAGGACGCGGTGACTTTCCGGTTGAACGACGACTGGGCGGTCGGCGCGTATACGGACGCCTTTACGGGGCGCCGCAGCGATGTAGGGCGCGACCGGGATGTACTGCTACAGCCCTGGGGGTTTACCGTGATGGAGCGGTAATTTCTACCCTCATAATTTTTATACAGGTTTTGGTTGATAGGTTTCAGTTGGGTGTTTTATCTACAGCCAAAAAGTAAATTCATTGGAAAATATCACAAAACAAGTTCTGGAAGAATTTATACGTAAAACTGACATTGAGTTAAGACCGACGCAGTATATAACAATCTGCCGATTGAAAAAATCCTGGAATCGCTGAAATAAGGCGTAATTTTGCTATTGATGTTGATATTCTTAGATATAGATGGAGTCATGGTTCCAGCCAAAAGTTGGCAAAGGCCTGAGTTGCTTAACGACGGATTTCCGGCGTTTAGTAAAAAGGCAAGTCATGCACTTAAACGTCTTATTTCTGATGATACAACGGTTATGCTTACAACGTCCCATAAATCAAATTACACTGTTGACGAGTGGAGAAATATTTTCAGCAATAGGGGTATTGATGTCAAAGAAATAGAGTCTCTTGGCAACAATGAGCGAAATCTTAGTCGGAAAGATGAAATTGTAGAATGGTTCGCTTCCCACGACATAAGCGAAGACTTTATCATCATAGATGACGATAAATCCTTGAATTCCCTGCCACCTTTTTTAAGGAAAAACTCGATAATAACAAGCCCTACCATCGGACTTACGGATAATGATTTGAAGGATGCGAGTGCTATTCTAAACAAATGGTACCATTTTGCTTAGTGTATACTATCTATATTAAAAAAGCCAGCTTTTAGCTGGCTTTTTTGTTTAGTCCTTCTCCGCTAAGAGCGAATCGATATAATCGTTAAAATCCTTCTGGAATTCCGCGTAGTGCTCCCCGGTGCCCGGCCCCTCGAAACCGGCGGTTATGCGGCGCACACGCCCGTGCTTGTCCAAAAACAAGGTCGACGGAAACGCATTGATGGCGTCCAGTTGCGGGAGCGTCTTGGCCGCCTTGTCGGGGTCCCCGACGGTGACCCCGGTGATGAGCATGGGGTAGGTCGCGTGGAACCGGTTTTTAAAGGTTTCCACCCCGCGTTTGGAGCGCGCGAAGTCGGTGGAGCGCTCGTAAGCGAGGCCGATGATTTCCACGCCCCGGTGGCGGTTGGCCTTATACCAGGGCGCGAGGAAGGCGGTCTCGTCCATGCAATTGGGGCACCAGGACCCCATGATCTGGATGACGACAACCTTACCGCGGAAACGGGCGTCCCCAATGGAAACGAGGCTGCTGTCGAGGTCCGGAAAACGGAAGTGCAATACGGACGAGTCCTTGTTGAGGAGGTGGGAAGCCTCGTCGGGCAGGCCGGCTTGGGGGTTCCAAACACCTTCCCAGGTCCCGGAGGGCGCTATATTGGAATACACGCGGCCATGGAGCGCGTGGTTGCCATCGATAGCGGCGGCGAATACAAAGGAATGGTTGCCGTCGAAGGTGGAGACCTTTAACGAATCCCCGGTAACAACACCTTCCAGGTAGCGGTCGTCGCCGGAAGGCGTCAGGAACGTCCCGGTAACGTGGTTGCCGTCCTGGAAGAATTCACCCACGGCGGTGTCAAGCGTGGCGCCGTTACGGCCGATAAAACGCACGGCGTAACGTCCCTGGGCCTGGACGGTGGCGGGGCCGTTGCTCAAAAAGAAGCGCTCTGTCGTACGCGGTACCGCAAAAAACGGCTGGACGAGCTCCCCTTGCGCCAGGCGGCGCACAAACTGGCCGGTGAGCCGGCCATCGGGCTGGAGCTGCAAACGGAAACCCGCCTCAAAAAACGGCATACGGATATGCACGGAGTCCCCCGCAAAACGGATGTCATCGACCAGGAGCCGCTCAGAAGCATTGCGTACATAGAGGACGGTCTTACCCGCGGAATCCCTGACCAGGAAATTAAAGACGATGTTTTGTCCATCGGGCCGGACGAGGTTGCCTTGCCACCAACCATGGTATAGTTGGGCGGAGGCGCCCAAGGATAGGGAGAGGGCCAGGACTGCAAACGCTATTCTTCTCATGTTGCAAAGGTAAAGAGGGTAGGTCAATGAAAAAGGGCCGCGCATGACAGGCGGCCCTTTTCCCCATATAATTGGTAGACTAGTGTTTATTGTCCGCCGTCGTCGTCACCGCCCTGGCTGGAGGCGCCGTTCAGGTCGTTGAGGCCGTATTGGTAAACGCCTTCGTAACCGGGGTAGATTCCCTCGACGTTGACGCTGGATTTACCGGCCAGTGCATTTTTCAACTGGTCGACGGTGGTAATATCCTTGCCGTCTACGCGCAGGATGACGAAATTGTTTTTCATCATCGTCTGGTCGCTGATGATACCGCGGCTGATGCCGGATACGACGACCCCGCCTTTGACACCCAGTTGCTTGGCTTTTTTCTCGTCCAGGGTCGTGAGCTGGGCGCCCAGCTTGTCCAGGACGGTGGAGACAGTGACGTCCTCGGTACCGATCTTGTTCTTCAGCACCACGTCCACGGAATGCTCGCTACCGTTGCGCTTATAGGTGATAGTCACCTTCTCACCGGGTTTGAAACGGGCAATCATCCCCTGGAGGTCGGCGCCTCCGCTGATGGTGGAGCCGTCCATTTTTGTGATGACGTCGCCCTTTTGGAGGCCGGCGGCTTCGGCGGCGCCACCCTTGGTCACCGCGGAGATATAGACGCCGTTGACGTCGTCCAGTATCCCTTGTTGTTTGCGTTGTTCGGGGGTGAGTTCGTCGAGCTGTTGTTCATTGGGGTATTCGATGCCGAGGTAACCGCGTTGCACCGAACCGTAAGCGATCAGGTCGTTGACCACTTTCTTGACGATGTTGACCGGGATGGCAAAGGAGTACCCTGCAAAGGAACCGGTGGGGGAAGCGATGGCGGAGTTGATCCCGATCAGCTCACCCTTCGGGTTGATCAGGGCGCCCCCGCTGTTCCCGGGGTTGACGGCCGCGTCGGTTTGGATAAACGATTCCACGGCGGTGTTGGCGGCCTTGCGGGAATTGATCCCCAGGGCCCTGGACTTTGCGCTGACGATACCGGCGGTCACCGTGGTTTCCAGTGTAAACGGATAACCCACGGCCAGGACCCACTGCCCGATATGGACGTCGTCCGAGTTCCCGTACAGCAGGTAGGGATACCCGTGGCCTTCCACTTTTAAAACGGCGATGTCGGTGCTGGGATCTGCCGCCACCACCTTTGCCTTCATGGATTTCTTGTTGCTCAGCGTGACGTTGACTTCGTCTGCCCCGTCGATGACGTGGTTGTTGGTCACGATATACCCGTCTTCGCTGATGAATACCCCGGACCCGGAGGCTTGCTGACCGGGGATGGTCCGTTGCCGGAAAAAGTCGCCAAAGGGATCGTCGTCACCCAGCCCAAACAGCTCGGCAAAAGGATTGCGCTGGCGGGGCAGGTTGTTGGAGACCTGGCGGGGGTTGGTCACGGTCTTGATATGTACGACCGCGGGGATGGCGGTGCTGGCAGCGGTTTCAAAGTCTACGGGTTCAGCGGGTGAGCCGTCTTTATTGAAAAAGCCGGCATAGTTCACGGGCACCTTTCCCTGGCTGTCTTTCCAAACGTAACTGTTCTTTTGTTCATATTTGGAATACAGCCCTACGCTCACGACAGCGGTTGCCGCGCTCACCAATACTGTTGTCAGGATACCTTTCCAGTTCATGGTTGTTTCGTTTTTTCTTCGTTAGAATGTAAAATTAACGAAGAGCTTATCAGGATGGATCCTAAAGGATTTTGAATTAACAAATTATTAGGAAGGTCTTCGTAGATGCGCGAACGACCCTCTTAAAGTTACTAAATTTTGGCCAGAAAGGCGAGGGTATCGACGCCGTCCGCGTAGTCTTCCAGGAGCGGTTGTTGCGCTGCGCCAAACGGCAGACCGCCGTGGCCCACGACGCATTGAACATCGGGATTCCCGGCTAAAGAAGGCTGGTATTGGTAGTATTCATAATATAAGGTGCCGATGGGCGAAAAAAGGTCTTTGTGCTCCAGGAGGACGATGGAATCGTTGGTCATATAAAACTGATTGTTCATCAGGTAGATGGCCAGCTGGTAGTCATAGTTGTTTTTGTACTTGTGGTGGTCGAAAAACCAGGAATAGCGTTTCAACGACGAAAGCAGCGGTATGAAATCGTACCCGGTGGGTACATAGATCTTAGTTACGTTGCGGCAGCCCAGACCGAAATACTGGTGGATGTCGTCAGCCAGTTTGTCCAGCTCTCCGGGTGTCTCCGACCCGTCGAGTACCGCCACCGAGGTCCGGTTGCGCCGGATAAGGCTGGGATACCTGCCGAAATAGTACTCGAAATACCGCGCCGAATTGTTGGAGCCGGTGGCAATGTAGGCGTCACAACCTTTGAGCAGGTCGGAGAAAACGATCGTCGAAGCCAGTTCCGGGGCCCACTCCCTAAGCATTCCCACGAGGTGGGGGAGAAGCACGTTGTCCTTGGAGGAGAGCTTTATGGTTTGCCGGTGGCCGCTGACAAAGACAGAAAGGAAGTCGTGAAACCCGACCAGGGGAATATTCCCCGCCATGACGACGCCCACGTTCCGCGCGGGGCCCTTGCCCAGCCCGGGATAACGGGCGGTCCAGGTATCCAGCAGGGAGGGTTGTAGGAAATGGTTGACGATGTTACCAACCGCCAGGTCGGTGAATTCGGGAACAAACCAATGGTTGAGCGCGAACGCCCGTTCTTTGGCCTCCAGCCAGGCCGGATCGGCTGACGACATGTAGTCCCCCAGCCTTCCCAGCAATTCAATTCTTTGTCGTAAATTCACTGCGCTTGCCTATTTTTGTTCAGCAAAAATAATTGATTGTATGGCAATTAAGATTACCGAAGAATGCATTAATTGTGGGGCTTGCGAGCCGGAATGCCCGAACAACGCGATTTACGAAGGAGGAGTGGAGTGGGCTATTTCGGATGGCACCACCGTTAAAGGAAGCTACCAGTTGATGGACGGATCGTCCGTTGAGGCCGGTCAGCGCTTCGCGCCCATCAGTGTCGATACGTATTTCATCGTTCCCAATAAGTGTACGGAATGCCAGGGCTTTCACGAAGAACCCCAGTGCGCGGCCGTTTGCCCCGTGGACTGCTGTGTTCCCGATGAGATGTACCGGGAGACCGTGGAAGAGCTGCTGTCCAAAAAGGAGCGGCTGCATATATGAGTAAACCACGTATTGCTTTTGTCACCGGTGGCTATTCCGGTGAAGCAGAGATATCCTATAAAAGCGCGGTGACGATCTCGGCGAACATCGACCGGGACAAGTACGAGGCATACACCATTGACGTCCGCACGGACGGCTGGTGGTATACCGATCCCGCGGGCGTGGTGCATGCGGTGGATAAGAATGATTTCTCGGTGGCCGGCATTCATTTTGACGCCGTCCTGATCGGCATCCATGGCACACCGGGGGAAGACGGAAAGCTGCAGGGTTATTTCGATATGCTCGGGTTGCCCTACACCTCCTGTGACGCAGCCACGTCGGCACTGACCTTCAACAAACGGTTTACCGTCGCGGTGGCCGGCATGGGGGGCATACACGTCGCGCGTTCCGTGCTCCTGGTGAAGGATCTTTTCGAAAGTCCCGAAACCCAGATAAAGGGGCTGCGTTTCCCGGTGTTTGTAAAACCCAACAACGGGGGGTCGAGCATAGCCACGTCCAAGGTTTTGACGCCCAGCGAAGAGTTAGGCACGGCAATTGAAAAGGCTTTTGGCGTCGATTCCCAGGTGCTCGTGGAGGAATTCATCGAGGGCAGGGAATTGACGGTGGGCGTATTCCGCCGTGAAGGAGAGGTCGTGACGCTTCCCATCACGGAAATCCGTTCCAAAAACGCGTTTTTCGACTTCGAGGCGAAATACCTGGGCGCGAGCGAGGAGATTACGCCTGCGGAGGTCCCGGAGACCATGGCGGAGAAAACAAGAGCGGCGGCCCGGAAGGTATACGGGTTGCTGAACTGCAGAGGCATTGTGCGGATCGATTTTATATACAACGAGCAGGTGAATGAGCCGTTCTTGTTGGAGGTGAACACGGTTCCGGGCCAAAGCGAGGCCTCGATCGTGCCCCAGCAGGTAAAGGCTGCGGGTTGGTCACTAAAAGAGTTTTATTCTTTTCTTATAGACGAAGCCTTAGCCACCGGGCGTTAATTCAAACTATGTTCAAATTCATCACGCACCGTTCCTTTTTGGCAAACCTGCTGGCCGTTGTGGTCATTTCCCTCGTGCTGCTGCTGGTTTTTATCGTTGCGCTGCGAAGTTTCACCCACCACAACCAGTCGGTCAAGGTACCCTCGGTCAAAGGCATGGACCTGGAAGCAGCCACCCGCACCCTGAAAAGCTTTGGGCTTGAAGTATCAGTAGAGGACTCTGCGTATAGGGACAACCTGCCCAAGCTGTCTATTGTATGGCAAAGCCCGGATGCGGGTGACGAGGTCAAGGTCGGCCGGACGGTATACCTGACCATCAACCGCGCCATTCCGCCCGTGATCGAACTCCCCAACCTGCTGGGGCTTCAGTTCAAATTCGCGGAAAGCAGCCTGGCGGGTTACGGTCTGAAGCTGGGGGATACGACCTACAAACCCGACTTTGCGCGCAATACCGTCCTGGACGTCCTGGTCAACGGGCAATCGACCAAGGCCGGTACCAAGATCCCCCTGGGGACCGTGGTTTCCCTGGTTTTGGGTCAGGGCGTGGCACAGACGGAGATCCCTGTCCCCGACCTCTTCGGGATGCGCCTGGCGGATGCCAGGATTGTCATGGAGGCCAACGGGGTGGTGATGGGATCGGTGGTCCCGGACGCGGACGTTACCGATACGGCAGCCGCCTTTATCTATCGTCAGAATCCGCCCCCCGTCAGCGCCGATGGGATCATTAACCTGATCCATTCGGGTCAGACCATCGACGTCTACGTGGGCAAACAACTGCCGGTAAGGCAGGATACGACTAAATAAAACATTATGAATACTATTACAGCCGAAGCGCTGAAATCGAGGTTGGACAAGGGGGAGACCCTCCACCTGGTCGACGTCAGGGAACCCTTCGAACACGAAGAGTTCAATATAGGCGGGATCTTACATCCCCTGGGACGCATCCGTTCCATGGACGTGGACGAACTCGAACCCCTGAAGGACGAAGAAGTCATCGTCTATTGCCGGAGCGGGAACCGCAGCGGCCAGGCGGCCATGTTCCTGGAGCAGATGGGTTTTGCCAACGTCATCAACCTCGAAGGGGGCATGCTGGCATGGCAGGCGAAGTTTGGCGTCTAGTCCTCCGTGGCAATATCCGCCACCGTCTTTTTTTCGAGGATCTTTAGGGCAGAGTCGCGGACGGCAGACATCACGCCGTTGAGCCCGCAATTCTTCTCGTCGCAGTTTTTGCACTTCTCATAGAAGTTCAGACTGACGCAGGGAAGCAGCGCAATCGGGCCGTCCAGGGTGCGCATGACATAGGACAGCTTGATCTTTTTGGGGGATTCTTTGAAGAAATAGCCGCCCCCCTTTCCTTTCTTACTATCCAGAACACCCGCATTCTTGAGTTCCAACAGGATGTTCTCCAGGAATTTCAGGGGAATCTTTTTCTTTTTGGCGATCTCGGCGATCAGCACGGGTTCATTTTCCTCTTTTTTGGCGAGGTACATCAGGGCCTGAAAGGCGTATTGCGTTTTCTTGGATAACATGTGTTCGTACGATAACGGACAAAGGTATGTAAATTTAGTGGGATTTTAGATGCCCAACACATCCTGCATGGTATATATGCCTTTCTTGCCGTATATGTACTCCGCCGCCAGCAGGGCGCCTAAGGCAAACCCCTTCCGGTTATGGGCGGTATGGATCAGCTCGATGTCGTCGATATCGGAGGTATAGCGCACCTTGTGTGTCCCGGGGGCGGGGTCGACCCGTTCGCTGACAATTTCCAGTTCCTCCGGGTGGTCGCTAAGGTGGTTGACCCAATCCTTTTTCCGGTCCAGGGACCCGATGATCCCCTCCGCGAGGGTAATGGCGGTCCCGCTGGGGGAATCCCTTTTGGCGGTATGGTGGATCTCGGTGACGCTGACCGCGTATTCCGGGTGGGTGTTCATCAGGGCCGCCAGGCGTTTGTTGAGGGCAAAAAAGATGTTCACCCCCACGCTGAAGTTGCTGGATGCCAACAGGGTGCCCTGGGTCGCCTCGCAGACCTTTTTGACCTGCGCCCATTTCTTGAGCCAGCCGGTGGAACCGACGACGACCGGGATGCCGGCGTCCAGGCAAAGAAGGATGTTGTCAACGGCGCTGTCGGGGCCGGTGAATTCGATGGCGACGTCGGCCTCGCGCAGTTGCTCCGCCGTCAGACCGGGGCGGTTGTGTTCGTCAATCTTCAGGACGGCTTCGTGTCCGCGGGGGGGCATGAGGTCTTCGATGGCCTTACCCATTTTACCATAGCCTATGAGTGCGATCTTCATGGAAATGCAGGTAGCAGTTTGTGTTTCGCTTTGTGTATGTCCAGCACCAGGGACAGACCCGTGTAGCCGCTCATAAAGCCGCTCGTGGGCTGTATCCGCAGGGTGAGGTTGTCGGTGACGTCGAATTCGTGCAGGTGGGCGTCCACCGTGGCGTCGACCACGTTCAGCCCCCATACCAGCACAAAGGCCAGGACGGAATAGTCGACGTATTGCCGGTAATAATTGCGCGCATATTGGATGTCCTGGGGACTGTTGTAGCGGTAGGTGGAATCCGGGGCCCTCTTGTACCAACTGGTGTCCGTCCCGTTCATCTCCTTGTAGACCCGGCGGAAAAGGTTGTACTGGTCCAGGTTGAATTTAAATACGATGCCGCAGGCGACAAGACCGCCCCAGGCGATCGGCGCTTTCCAGTATTTGTGGTTGTAGATCTGTCCCCAGCCGGGGATGATCGCCGAACGGATGGTGGCCTTACGGGGATCCCGGTGGTGTTTCGTGGTGTACTCCGAGGTATCTTCCTGTGGCCGGGCCACCGCCACACTGTCGATCCGGACGATCTGCGCCTTGGCAACGATCGAGAGCGGCAATAGCAGGGCACACAGCACCCATGTTTTACACCTTGACATGCATTTTCTCCAGCAGGGCATTCAGTTCCTGTATGGAATAGTACTCCAGGGTCAAAGAACCGTGCCCTTTTTTGTTGTGATTGAGTTTTGCTTTCGTCCCAAAATGGGAAGCTAAGTTATCCTCTATCTTTTTAAATGCAGCAGGGAGGGCATTTTTTGTCGCACTTTTAACAGCCGCTGTTCCAGGCCGATACAGCTTCCGGACGAGCTCTTCGGTCTGGCGTACCGACAGGTGGCGGTTTTTGATCTCACCGAATATAAAAAGCTGTTTGTCCACTTCGTCTACGTTGATCAGCGCGCGGGCATGACCCATGGTCAGCGTGCCGTTGCGGACCGCGACCTGGATGTCGGGAGGAAGCTTGAGCAGGCGGATGTAGTTCGTGACGGTGCTTCGTTCTTTCCCCATGCGTTCGGCCACCTGCTCCTGGGTGTGTTCGAGCTCCTCCATGAGGCGTTTGTAACTCAGGGCGATCTCGATGGCATTCAGGTTTTCCCGTTGCAGGTTTTCGAGCAGGGCCAGTTCCAGGAGCTCTGTGTCGTTGGCCTGGCGGATATAGGCGGGGATGTCGGCCAGCCCGGCCATTTTTGCCGCCCGGAAACGGCGTTCGCCCGCTACCAGCCGGTACTTGCCGTCCGGGAGCCTGGACGCCGTAACGGGTTGGATGATGTCGTGTATGCGTATGCTGGCCGCCAGTTCCTGCAGGGCTTGCTCGTCAAAATCACGGCGGGGTTGTTTGGGGTTGATGGAAATCTGGTCCAGTGGGATCCGTAACGATACCGTGGCCGCCTCCACTGCCGAACTCTTCAAGGTACCCGCGGTCGTCTTCAGGTCTGCGTCAATATTTTGCAGGAGCGAACGGATGCCTTTTCCCAGGGCCTCTTTCTTGTTAGGACTTGTCATGCTGTACTTCTGTCAGGACTCTGTCTTCCTGTTTTATTTTGGTAAGGTTGTTCTTTTGCAGGATCTCCTTGGCCAGGTTGAGGTAATTGAGGGTCCCCTTGGACTCCGCGTCATACAGGATGACCGGTTTGCCAAAGCTGGGGGCTTCGCTGAGCCGGGTATTGCGGTGGACGATGGATTCGAAGACGAGTTCTTCGAAGTGCCGCCGGACCTCGCTGACCACCTGGTTGCACAGCCGCAGACGGCCGTCGTACATGGTCATGAGGATCCCCTCGATGGCCAGGTCGGTGTTCAACCGGTTCTGGACGATCTTGATCGTATTGAGCAGCTTACCCAGGCCTTCCAGGGCGAAAAACTCGCACTGTACCGGGACGATCACGCTGTCGGACGCGGTCAGCGCGTTGACCGTGATCAACCCCAGGGAAGGAGAGCAGTCGATGATGATGATGTCGTATTCATCCTTGATGGGCTCCAGGATCCCTTTCAGGACGGTTTCCCGTTGCGGGTGGTTGATCATTTCGATCTCGGCCCCGACCAGGTCGATATGGGAAGGCACCACGTCCAGGTACTGGATGTCGCTCCGGAGGATGACGTCCTTGACCTTTGTCTCGTTGACCATGCAATCATACAGGCTCTGGGTGATGTTGTGCAGGTCAAAACCCACACCGGTGGTGCTGTTGGCCTGGGGGTCGGCGTCGACCAGCAGGGTTTTGTATTCCAACACGGCAAAACTGGCGGCCAGGTTGATCGCGGTGGTTGTTTTCCCCACGCCCCCTTTTTGATTGGCTATTCCGATGATTCTTCCCATGGTGCTAGAGTTTTATGGTCTGTCCTATGGCCGGCAGCTCCAGGGCAATCCCGCCCTTGGAAAAGGTCGACCTGGCTGCGTCCTTGTCGAGTTTGATATAACCGAATGTATCGTAGTGAACCCCGACCACCTTTTTGGTCTTGACCATCTGCGCCGCCCTTACGGCGTCATCCGCACCCATCGTCAGGTCGTCGCCTATGGGCAGGACGGCAAAGTCGGGTACGACCCAGTCGGGGATGAGCTGCATGTCCAGGGTCAGGGCGGTGTCTCCGCTATAGTAAAAGTTGCCTTCGTCCGTTTTAAAGACAAATCCCACGGGGTTCCCGGCATAAGACCCGTCGGGAAAACTGCTGGAGTGCTGTGCGACGACGGTCTTGACCGTCCCGAAGTCAAAGGTCCACTTCCCCCCCGTATTCATGTGGTGGACGTTGTCGACGCCCTGGTTTTGCATCCAGGTACAGACTTCCCACACGGCCACGACCTTGGCCCCGGTACGGGTCGCGATGCCGGCGGCGTCCGCGACATGGTCCTGGTGTCCGTGGGACAGGAAAATATAGTCCGCCTCAATGGTATTGACATCCACTTTGCCCTTGGCCAGTTCGTTGTAGGTGACGAACGGGTCAAACAAAATTTTTTTTCCCTTGATCTCAACCTGAAAAGTCGCGTGTCCGAAATATGTAAGGTTCATAAGGGGCTTGCTGAAGCGCCAAAAATACGTTTTCAGGACAAAATTCGGCAACAATTCTCAGTATGTGCGTAATTTGCGATGTTTTATATGCTGTACACCGTCATTTCCGGCACCAACAGGAAAGCCAGTAACACACAAAAAATCGCCGAAGTTTACCTTGAACTCTTGAAAGAGAAGGGGATCGAGGCGCAGTTGCTGTCCCTGGTCGGGTTAAACACCCTTGAAAGGACCCCGGAACTGGAATCTGTGGAAAAAAAATACCTGATCCCGGCCGGTAAATTTATTTTTATCGTTCCCGAATACAACGGTAGTTTTCCGGGAGTCTTAAAAGCATTGATGGACAACTCGGATATCCAAAAGGCATGGTGGGGGAAAAAAGCCCTGTTGACCGGGGTATCCACCGGCAGGGCGGGGAATCTGAGGGGAATGGAACACTTGACGGGTGTTCTCCATTATTTAAAAGTATCGGTTTATTACGACAAGCTACCCATTTCCGTCGTCGACAGACTGCTCGACCAGGAGGGGAAGCTCACCGATCCGGCGACGCTGACGGTGGTAGGGAAACAATTGGATGAATTCATTGCTTTTTAGATATGCTTGGACGTTCGACCTGGATCTTGGTAGTGCTCATGCTCCTCCTGGACACGTATGTGTTTCAGGTAGTCCGTTTTTTGACCAATGAGGCGGGGACAAGGACACGCCTGGTGGTGGGGATCGCCTATTGGGTGGTCTCCCTGGCTGTGGCCTTTTGTATCACCATCCTTCCCTCGATGGGGGATTCCATCGCCCGGACCTATATCATCGCCATCATCCTGGGGCTTTTGGTTGCCAAGCTCCTGGCCTGCTTCTTTTTTCTGGCGGACGACTTCCGGCGGGCGGTCCAATGGGCGGTCGGCCGGTTGTTTTTCCATCAAAACGAAGGCGAGGCCGTCGTGGGGGATAAAGTCAGCCGTTCCGCTTTCCTGAGCTGGATGGGGGTGGCTGTTGGGGGCGGTCTTTTCGGTACCCTTCTTTACGGATTCCGGAATAAATATAATTATCATGTCCGGCGGGTCGTTTTATCCTTTCCAAACCTGCCGGAAGGTTTTCATGGTTTCAAATTCGTCCAGGTATCCGATATCCATTCCGGCAGCTTTACCAATAAGGAGGCGGTCAACCATGGCGTGGACCTGATCCTTCGGGAACAACCGGAATGTATTCTTTTTACCGGGGACCTCGTCAATGACCGGTCCCTGGAAATGGACCATTACAAGGACGTGTTTAGCCGGCTGCAGGCACCCATGGGGGTCTTTTCCACCTTAGGCAACCATGATTATGGCGACTACGCCTGGTGGCCTTCGGACGAGGCGAAACGGGAGAACCTCGAACGCCTCAAGGGCATCCACGGGGAAATGGGCTGGCGCTTGCTGATGAACGAACACGTGGCGTTGAAACGGGGCGGAGACGACATCGCCCTTTTGGGGATCGAAAACTGGAGCGCCAAGGCCCGGTTTCCCAAACACGGGCGGATGGACCTGGCTTACCCCGGTTCGGAACGGTATCCGTTTAAGATCCTGATGAGCCACGACCCCTCCCATTGGAATGCCCAGGTCAGGCCGGCCTATCCCGATATAGACCTGACCCTGTCGGGGCACACGCATGGGATGCAGTTTGGGGTGGAGCTCCCGGGTTTTAAATGGAGCCCCGTGGAATATGTTTATAAAGAATGGGCCGGTTTGTATGAAGAGGGGCGGCAGAAGCTGTATGTAAACCGGGGTTTCGGTTTTCTCGGCTACCCTGGCAGGGTAGGGATCTTGCCGGAAATTACCGTATTCGAACTACAAAAAAGTTCATGAGGGCGGCGTACATTTTAATCCTTTGCGTGGTCATGCCCACGCTGGCAGGCGCCCAGGTGGTGGACACAGCCCGGCGGGACACGATCCCACCGGCCGTGGATACCGGCCGGCAGATCACCGCCGCCTATGTGGATTCGCTGATGTCCGACGACAGCCTCATGAAGGACCTGAGCGCCTTTATCGATTCTTTGTCGAGGCCCAAAACGCTCCTGGCTATAGA
The DNA here is from genome assembly GCF_004366355.1 of Dinghuibacter silviterrae. Lineage (NCBI taxonomy): Bacteria > Pseudomonadati > Bacteroidota > Chitinophagia > Chitinophagales > Chitinophagaceae > Dinghuibacter > Dinghuibacter silviterrae. The sequence continues at coordinate 435,432 of NZ_SODV01000002.1, forward strand.
GCTGGGTGTCGGGAATGGTTTTTTTACCACCAAAAGCGCCACCGCCGCAACGGGGTATACGACCAAAACCTTTCTAAACCCTTCCGTCTCGTACCTCCACAAAAGCGGCTTTGGGATATCGGCCGCGGCGTATGCCACCGAGGATCAGGGTATGTGGACGGTGTACCAGGGCGCCATTACCCCTTCTTTCGACATCGGCCGGCGCCACTGGGCGGCGGGTATTTCCTATACCCGGTATTTTAATAAGGACTCCATATCGTTTGGCGTGAGCCCTCTCAGGAACGACGTCTATCTTTACGGTGTCTTTAAGAAATACTGGCTGGAACCGGGGTTGGCGTTTGACTGGACGTTCGATATGTACCAGTTGGAGACGATTATCCAGCCGACGGCCTATCCACCAAATAACAGGTTGGATACGTTTGCCAACAATATTTATGCGCATGTGTTTGCGGGCATCTTTACACTCCAGCACGATTTTGAATGGTTCGGGCTTTTCAATAAGAACGACCATTTTGCTTTTACCCCGACCTTAATGACGCTGGCGGACGCCTCTAACTATAATATTTCCGTCTCCCGTGTCCAAAAGGATGGCGGAAAGTCCAAAAGCAAGCTCCAGGCATTGAGAGAGCCCAAGCAAACCACGCCGGTTACCTTCGAGTCCATCTCCGCCCTCCTGAATGGCGTATACACCTACAAACATTTTTTGATCTCCCCACAGGTTCTGGCGACTTATTTCCTCAACGCCAGCACTGGGGTGCAACCCTTCCGGGTATCCTATCTTTTCAATATAGGTTTGGTATTTTAATTGCATAGGTGTACTAAATGGACGTCTTTGTCCGTTATTATTTATTTAAAATCAGACTCAATGAAAAAACTAGTTGCACTACTCGTCGTTGTGTCCGGCATTCACGCCGGTGCTTCCGCCCAAAGCTTCCACCTGGGGGCTACCTTGGGCGACAACCTGAGCAAGATCAATGGTACTTCCTTTAACACCGCGTTCAAATCGGGTTTTCTCGCCGGTGCTTATGCACAGATCCGTATCGGCAGCCACTGGGGGATTCAGCCCGAGGTCCTGTTCATCCAAAGCAATACCAAGACCGATTCGTCGTTTAACCAGATCTACAGCAGCGTGGCAGCAAATCCCGGCCAGCTCAAGGATGTTCACCTGAACTACCTCGGCATTCCCGTCCTGCTGACCTACCGCATCCTGAAGATCATCGACCTCCAGGCCGGTCCCCAGTTCGGTATTTTGCTGAACAACGATAAGACGCTGCTCCAGAACGGACAGACCGCCTTCAAAGGTGGCGATGTCACGATCCTGACGGGGGCTGAAGTCCATATTCTGCGTCTGAGGGTGTATGCCCGTTATGGCTGGGGCCTTGGCAACATCAACAATATCAGCGCATCCGACGCTACGAAATCGGATACCTGGAAGAACCAGAGCATACAGCTCGGTCTCGGGATTAATATTCTTTAATGTTGTATTCAACCCAGCGGGTCCGTGGTGGACCGCGTATGTAGATTTGGGGGCGTCCAGAGAGGGGGCGCCCCTCTTTTTTTAGCCATGGTTTTTGGCCCCGTTCTTGGGCTTTATGCTCCTCGGCCCTTTTACAACCAAAAGTGGGTGGATTTGTGACATATTGACTAACATTGACGTGTATGATCATTTCTGAATTTTTTACCTCTCCGGACAACGAAATGGAATTCCTGCCGATCATCCCGTTGGGGGAACCGGACGGCGAAAAGGAGGATGAACTGGAGATCCCGGAGGAGTTACCTTTGTTACCACTAAGAAACACGGTTCTTTTTCCCGGGATCGTGCTACCCATCACCGTTGGCCGCGACAAAAGCATAAAGGCCGTCAACGATGCCTATAAAACTGACAAATTGGTAGGTGTTCTCGCGCAAAAAGACAGTACTGTCGAAGACCCCGCCATCCAGGACCTGGAAAACGTGGGTACCGTGGCCAAGGTCATCAAGCTCATCAAAATGCCCGACGGCGGCACGACCGTCATCATCCAGGGGCGCAAACGATTTTCCGTACGGGAATTTACCCGGGAGGAGCCCTATTTCAGGGCCACCATCCAGCTCCTGGAGGAACAAACCCTGACCCGGGACCAGGAATTCGAGGCCACGGTCAGTTCCATTAAGGACCTGGCCGGGCAGATCATCCAGCTCTCGCCCAACCTGCCCTCGGAGGCCGCGGTGATCATGCGGAACATCGAAAACCCCGCCTTTTTGATCCACTTTGTCTCTTCCAACCTCAATAATGAACTTCCGGAAAAGCAAAAGTTGCTGGAAGTCAATGATTTGGAAGAGAGGGCGGCGTTGCTTTTGAACTACCTGAACCGGGAACTCCAGTTTGCGGAACTCAAAAACCAGGTCACCAAAAAGACAAAGGCCGAGCTGGACAAACAGCAACGCGAGTATTTCCTCCAGCAACAAATGAAAAGCATCAAGGAAGAGCTGGGTGGAGATACCAACGAGCGGGAAATCAAGGAAATGCAAAAACGGGCCGAGACCAAGCAGTGGCCCCAGGCCGCCAAAGAGGCTTTTTTCAAAGGAATCGAACGGCTCGAAAGGATGCACCCCAGCACCCCTGATTACTCGGTGGTTTTCAACCACCTGGACCTGCTCCTCGACCTGCCCTGGGGCGAGCATACCGAGGACGCGTACGACTTGCGGAAGGCCAAAAAGGTGTTGGATGACGACCACTATGGCATGGCCAAAATCAAGGAACGCATCCTGGAATACCTGGCCGTCCTCCAGCTCAAGGGCGACATGAAAAGCCCCATCCTTTGTTTTGTGGGCCCTCCCGGGATCGGCAAAACCTCGCTGGGCCGCAGTATCGCGAGCGCGATCGGCCGTAAATACGTCCGGCTTTCCCTTGGCGGCCTGCACGATGAAAGCGAGATCCGCGGTCACCGGAAAACCTATATCGGCGCCATGCCCGGACGGATCATCCAGGCCCTGCGCAAGGTCAAGACGTCGAACCCCGTGATGATCCTCGACGAAATCGACAAGATCGGCAAAGACTTCAGGGGCGATCCCAGCAGTGCCTTGCTGGAAGTCCTGGATCCCGAACAAAACCATACTTTTTACGACAACTACCTGGAACTCGAATACGACCTGTCCAAGGTCCTTTTCATCGCCACGGCCAACTCCATGAGCGAGATCCAGCCCGCCCTCCGCGACCGCCTGGAGATCATCGAACTCAGCGGATACGCCGTGGAGGAAAAAATAGAGATTGCGCGGCGCCATCTTTTCCCTAAGGAACAAGAGGCCCACGGGCTCAAAAAAGTAGACCTGAAAGTGGGGCCTAAGGTCCTGGAAAAAGTGATCGAGGAATACACCCGCGAAAGCGGCGTCCGCGAGCTCGACCGCCAGCTGGCGGCCATTATGCGTTCCCTGGCAAAAACCTATGCGCTCTCCGGAAAGTTGAAACAGACGTTGACCGGACAGGACATCGCGCGGATACTCGGCAAACCACGATACAACAACGAACTCTATAAGACGGCCCAGCTCCCCGGTGTCGCCGTCGGTCTTGCCTGGACGTACGTGGGCGGGGATATCCTCTTTATCGAAACCCTGTTGAGCGACGGCAAAGGGGAACTCAAACTGACCGGCAACCTCGGCAACGTGATGAAAGAAAGCGCCAGCACGGCCCTCAGCTACCTCCAAGGCAACGCTAGGAAATATAATATTGATCCTGAATTATTTACAAGGAAAAATATCCACATCCACGTCCCCGAAGGCGCCGTCCCAAAGGACGGACCCAGCGCCGGTATTACGATGTTCACCTCCCTCGTGAGCGCGTTTTCCGGTCACAAGGTCAAGCCCTACCTCGCCATGACGGGTGAAATCACCCTGCGCGGACAAGTGCTGCCCGTCGGGGGCATCAAAGAAAAAGTTTTGGCAGCTAAACGGGCTGGAATAAAAGAATTAATTTTATGCTGGCAGAACGAAAGAGACGTCGCAGATATTAATTCCGAATTTATCGGCGGTATGCAGTTCCACTATGTCAAAACCATGCAACAAGTCCTTGATATAGCGTTGAATTAAGGAATTTTAATGTCGTTCATTTATGAAAAAATAACAAAATAAATCATATTAATTGGTTTGATTGTTGTTAATATTGTTACTCAGAAAATTTTTCATGTTGGTTGTTTTAAGGGTTAAAGAGATTCCCCCATTTCTATGGGGGAATGTGCTTTTAGGGGGCGGAACAACCTATGGAAATTTAGGTTGTTCCGCCCCCTAAAAGCACCGTCTTATGCGTCGCGACAAAGGGGGACCCATGGTCCCCCTTTGTAATCCCCTCCTTTTTGTAGGCTTGTTCACTATTGGGGCTTCGCCCCGGACCCCTTCGATTCTCGACGTGCCGCGGATTTGCCCCGGACCCCTTCGGTTTTCGGCTCGCCCCGGCCTCCGTGAGGGGTTTTGCTTTTTAGGCGCGTCCCCGCACGCTACATCGGGCGGGTTGCGGTACATTTGGAGATGAACTTGAAACGGGCGGTCTTTCAGACGGTTATAGCGGTCGCGGTGCTGGCGGGTGGCGGCGGCGTGGTGAGCGCGCAGACGTTGGGAGGACAGGCGGTGTTTACGTTTTTGAATGAAGGGGCGGGGCCGCAGGTGAATGCGCTGGGGGGGGTGAATGTATCGAATGCGGGGGATGATGTGATGATGGCGTTTGCGCAGCCGGCGTTGTTGAGGGATTCCATGCACTTGCAGATGGGGGCTTCGATCAATGCGCAGTATGCGGGGATCGATGACTATCATTGGATGCTGGCGTACCACCACGCGGGGTTGGGGATGAACTTTGCGCTCGGGGGGATGTTTGTGGATTATGGGAGCATTACGGAGACGGATCCTTCGGGGAATATATTGGGGCAGTTCCGGCCGCACGATTATGATGTACAGGGGACGGTGGCGGGGAGGTACCTCGACCGGTGGTATTACGGGTTTACGTTAAAATTTATCGGGTCGGACCTGGGACCTTACCGGAGCAGCGGGATCGCGGGAGACGTGGGGTTGAACTACCAGATCGGCGAGCGGGGATGGCAATTCGGTTTGACGGCGGTGAATATGGGGACGCAGCTGAAGAGCTTTGAAGGGTCGGGGAAAGAGGAGTTGCCGTTTGATTTGCGGGCCGGTGTATCGAAACGGCTTTTGAAGGCGCCCTTTCAGTTTTCGCTGACGCTGGTGCACCTCCACCAATGGAACCTGGACTATGCGGATTCCGCCTTTAATGCACAGACCGGGGCCGTTACGAAAACGGGTTTCGGACATAAACTGATGGAGCACGTCATTCTGGGCGCACAGCTCTTTGCGTCCAAATACATAGAAGTCTCTTTGGGGTATAATTATCTTCTCCGGCAGGAGTTGTCGGTGGCGAGCACGTCCAACGGGTTGACGGGGGTCTCCTTCGGGGTGGGGGTGTTGCTGCCGCAGATCACCTTTCGCTACGCGCGGACGGCGTACCAGTTGAATACGGGGTATAACCAGGTGGGGTTGGGGGTGCCGCTGGAGCGGTATGTGGGGGGGAGGAAAAAAGCATCATGATGCGGTGAATAGAAGGATTAATTGCCGCAAATTTGCGGTGATTGTATGTGTTTGCGGCGAAAAATTGCTATATTCACCGCATAATTGCGGAGATTATGTACCTATATCAGCATAAGGGCTGGCCAAAATTTACCTGGGATGCGGACGCCATTCTCCCCAAAGTTGGGGTAGTGCGGCACCGTCAGGGTAAAATATTAGGAGAGATGCAGGCTGTTGGCTTCAAGGTTCGGGAAGATGCGTTGCTGAACACATTGACCTTGGACGTAACAAAATCGAGCGAAATAGAGGGAGAGCGATTGAATACCGCCCAAGTGCGTTCTTCCATCGCAAAGCGCCTTGGAATAGATATAGCCGGTGCGGTTCCGGTGGATCGTCACGTGGAGGGTGTGGTGGAGATGATGTTGGATGCCACCCAACGGTTTGAGGAAGTAATGACGGAGGATCGTTTGTTTGGATGGCATGCGGCGCTCTTTCCTACAGGAAGGAGTGGGATGCATAAAATCACTGTCGGTAATTGGCGGACTCCGGAAGGTGGGCCGATGCAAGTCGTTTCAGGTGCTATGGGACGGGAAACGATACATTTCGAAGCGCCCGGAGCCGAGCAGGTTCCATTAGAAATGAGACGTTTTCTCGATTGGTTCAATCGTGCTCCGGATACCGACCCGGTTCTCAAAGCTGGCATTGCCCATCTTTGGTTCGTCACTATTCACCCCTTTGACGATGGTAATGGGCGTATAACGCGCGCCTTGACAGACATGCTCCTGGCTAGGGCAGATCGAAGCCCGCAGCGATTTTATAGCATATCAGCACAGATCCTGAAGGAAAAGGAAATGTATTATCATTTATTGGAGGATTCCCAGAAAGGGAGCTTGGATATAACAGCATGGTTGCTATGGTTCCTGGATTGCCTTTATCACGCCATGGATAGTACGGAAGAGGTTTTATCCGGAGTATTTACGAGACAGCGATTCTACGAGAAACATCGGGATATACCGTTGAACGAGCGACAGCAAAAGATGGTTGCCCATCTGCTGGATGGATTCTTTGGAAAGCTAACTACTTCCAAATGGGCAAAGATGACAAAATGTTCGGACGATACTGCTTTAAGGGATATACAAGACCTGATGGAAAAAGGAATTCTGGTCAAAGAGCCAGGTGGGGGGCGAAGCACCAGTTATACATTAGCTACATAAAAAATACCCGGCGCCTTGAGGGCCGGGTATTACTATTTGCTTGCGAAGATCTGCCGAAGCTGGTCTACCAACACACCGGTGCCGTTCACACTGATGCTGCCGACCTTTTCGGCGATTTTTTCGACATACTCCAGTTCCTTGAGCTTGTACAACATCGGGCTGTCTTCCAACAGCCTGGCGGTGTTCAAAAGGCTCCGGGTGCTGGCGGTTTCTTCCCTTCTCAGGATCACGTTGGCCTGGGCCTTCTTTTCGGCGACCAGGACCTGGTTCATGATGTCCTTGACATCTCCGGGCAGGATGATGTCCCGGATACCGAAGTTCAGGACGGCGACACCGAGCTTTTCGACGGTATCCCTCACCGAGGCCAGGATCGCAGGTGCCAGGGTTTCCCTCTTTTCCAACAGCTCATCGAACCCGAGACCCCCCACGTATTCCCGGAGGGCCAGCTGAAAGGCGATATACAACTGCTTGTCGTATTCCTTGTTGGCCAACAGGGCCTTTTCCACGTCCACGACCCGGTACTGGGCCCAGGCGTTGATCCGGAGCGCGGCCTTATCCCTGGTCAGGATTTCCTGGCCGTTGATTTCGAGTTGCTGCTGCCGGACGTCGACCTTGCCTACATGGATGGAGGTGTTGTTTTTCCACCAGTAGTAGACACCGCTGTCGAGCATTTTGTCGTACCGGCCGTCGATGAAGAGCACCCCCCTTTCGCTGTTCTCCAGGACGATGCTCCGGACATAGGGAGCGACTTGCTTGCTCAGGAGCGTCATCCGGTCGATGGGCTCGGTGATCTCCACTTTGCCGAGGTCGATCCTGACGAAATCATACCGGACGGGGCTCTTCCAGAAGGCATACCGGCCCGGCGTCAACACTTCCTTTAACAGGCTGTTGGCGTACAAAAGGACGATCTCGTTTTCCCTGACCTCGACCACATGGAGCGCCTCCTTCAGTTCGAGGTCCTCCAAAAGGATGTTCAATTCCACCGGGGCGGTCAGGGGCTGGGTCCGTTCGCAAACGTACAAGTCCATGTCGGACCAAAGCCAGTACCCACCCCGGGTCAGCATCCGCTGATAGGTTCCTTTCCGGAACAAAAGGCCCACCTGGTAGGCGTTGATGTTTACCCTTTTCATGGTGTATGGTTTTTAATTTTTTTACAAAAAGTATAAAGCCCGGACTCGCCTGCCGTCCGCCGGGGGCGGGGGCTGCAGGGGGCTGCGCCGCGCTCCCGGCCGGCCGCATCCGTCGACGCGCGTATAGGGTGACGCGTGTGTCCGGAGGGAGGTCGGGGCTTGGGGCAGCGGTGTACAACCCGCTGGCGCCCGGTAGACTGCCCTTTTCCTTCCCTCCATTCATTCCCACGGGCAGGCCGGCGAGGCCGTTCTTTATGTTGGATCGCCATTTTTGGGGAAGCGGCGGACTTCCTCGTTCAACTGATTAACTGTCAGCTGCTCTAACCACTTGAGCTAACCGTGTACCAAACGGTGGAGGATTCGAACCTCCGCAAAAGGGACCGGGGATGTACTTGTGACAGCATACGGCCGGCTACGGCCTCCGTACTGCGGGGCCTGTAAAGCCCTCACCAGGTTCACAAGGGAACACCCTTGACCCCTTCTTCCCGTTAAGGAAGCTTTTATTGCTCACTGCACCATCTTATTGGCGCAGCTCGAACTTGCAAAGGCGTGGGGCTTGGCTCTGAAGGCAAAACCCATCCCGAGGATATACCCCATGGCTTCCTTCAAGGCGTCGTTGCTTTTGAAGGAAGGGTTGGTGTTGATGTCGGCGTGTACCTCCATGTCCACTCCGTAGCGCGTGAACAGGCGTGTCAACCGGTAGGCGGTGTCCACGCTGGCGGCGACTTCCATCAACATCCGCTCTTTCACGCTCATCTTTTTCCGGACGGTCCGGTCGGCGATGTACATAAAGCCCCCCTTTCCTTTCCGGATAAAAACGATCACCGTGGCGAAGTCGATGTCCTCGCCTTTCACCTGGCTGTCGGTACCGATACAGACTTTCAATTCGTGCCCCGCTTCTTTTTCCCGCACGAGCACGCTCCTGATTTCGTCTTCGATCGGTCTCACGATCCTGGTGCCGTCTAATTTTCTCCATTGCTGTGTCTGTTTCATAACGGTCGTTTTTAATGGGCAAAAAAATGCCCGGTCACTGGTGGACCGGGCCTATATAGAAAAGGTCAGCACCAATTGATAAAAACAAAAAACCCCGCAATCGCTTGCGGGGTGTATGTTTCAGTGAATCGTTTCATTTACTTTTCACCAGCAGAACATGCCCCGCCATCGCCAATGCCCTCCACGAGGGTCAGCCAGTTGCGCTTTGCGATATGTTGTGACATGAATGACATGGTTAATGTTTTTGACAGTGCAAAGATGAAACTATTTTTTCAACAATGCCAAACTTTTGTGAAATTAAATTTATGCGTGCCATAGGATCACGGATAACGAACCGACTGCAATCAAGGTCCACACGCCTATCCCGAGTACGAGCGGACGGACACCGGTCTGGCGGATCACTTTTGGCGAGAGGCTGGTCCCGATCAGGAACAACGTGAGCACGAGGCCGCGTTTGGCGAGGAACAATACAAAGGGCGCGATAAAGGCGGGCAGAAAAGTATGGAGCAAGACGACGAGGATAAAGAGAAAAATAAACCACGGGATGCGGACCCGGCTGGAGGCACCGCGCTTGCGCATGACCAACAGCGTGGCGAGGCTCACGGGGATGATCCAGAGGGCGCGTGCGAGTTTGACGGTGGTGGCGATCTCCACGGACAAGGGATTGTAGCGGCTGGCGGCGCCGATGACGCTGCTCGTGTCGTGGATGGCGATGGCGGCCCAGAGGCCAAACTGGGCGGGGCTCAGATGGAAGAGGTGTCCAACCCAGGGGAAAAGAAAGAGGGCGATCGCATTGAGCAGGAATACGGTGCCCATGGAGATGGACATGTCGGACTCCTTGGCGGATACGAGGGGGGCGATGGCGGCGATGGCGCTGCCGCCGCAAATGGCAGTGCCCGCGGAAATCAGGTAGGTTGCCTTACGACCGATGTGGAGCCGGGCGCCAAGCCAGATGCCGAAAGCAAGCGAAATGGAAATGGAGGCAACGGTGAGCAGGAGGCCGGAGCGGCCCGCGGCCACGGCGCTGTGGATATTGAGGCCGAAACCCAGCCCCACGACGGATGCCTGTAACAAAACGTGGGACCATTGTTTGTGTTGTATGGGGTAGGGGTGGGGCATACATAAGGCCAGGGCGAAACCCAGGAGGAGCGCGAGACCCGCGTCCATAAAGGGGAGGAGACAAACCCCGGCGCCCAACAGGAAAATGATCTTCTTTGCCATAGGTGATGTGTTTCGAAAGGCAAAGCTAGCGCGGGTTTCAAGGCGGTGTATATGAGAAATGATGATGTCGTATAACCGGAAGTTATAACGAGCGGCCGATGTATTGCATGAAGAAGGCCGGGAGCGGCTCCGCCTGGCCCTGGAGGTGGACAAAGGAGAGTTGCCGGAGCAGGCGGCAGTTGTCGATCTCCAGGACGCGCAACCGGCCCGAGGCGACTTCGGGGGCGATGGTTTTTATGGAGACGATGCTGCAACAATCGGATGCCTGGAGGTAGGCTTTTATGCCTTCGCTGCTGCCTAAGTACATGCGGACGTTGAGGTCGCGGGGTGACAAGTCTTGGGCGCGGAGGTATTTTTCGAGGACTTCGAGCGTGCCGCTGCCTTTTTCGCGAAGAACCAGCGGGATGCCCATAAGGGTCTTCAGGGAAAGAGGCGTCTTCCTATACAAACCGTGGTGGGTCGCGGTGACGAGGACAAGCTCGTCCTCCATAAAGGGAACGTACTTGAGGGTCTTGTTGCGGGAAGCGTTTTCGACAAGACCGAGGTCGATCTCGCGTTCGAGGAGCGCCTTTTCCACGATATGGCTGTTCTCGTTGATGAGCGAGACGCGGATGTGGGGAAAACGCTGGTTGAAAAGGGCGAGGGCCGGGGGGAGGATGTATTGGGCGATGGTGGTGCTGGCGCCCAGGCGGAGACGCCCGGACAACTGTTGTTTGAGCGTGCTGAGATCGAATTCAAGACCGCGGTAGGCGTCGAAGATCCGCTCGGCGTGCTGGCGGACGATCTGACCCGCGTCGGTCAGGTGGATCGTGTTGCCTTTGCGCTCAAAGAGGGGAAGCCCCCATTGGGATTCGAGCTCGCGAATGTGTTTGGTCACCGCCGGCTGGGTGATGTACAGGGCTTCTGCCGCCTTTGTAAAGCTGCCCAAGGTAGCGACCTTATAAAAAACTTCGAGCCTGAAGTCAGACATGGCTAGAATTGTAATTGACGCCGGTACAACTGGATGGTGTTTTCCAAACCTAAGTAAAGGGCGTCGCTGATCAGGGCGTGACCGATCGATACTTCCAACAGACCGGGCACCTGACCGGCGAACCAGTGCAGGTTGTGGAGGTCGAGGTCGTGGCCCGCATTGAGCCCGAGCCCGAGTTCCACGGCTTTCCGGGCGGCGGCGGCATAAGGCGCCACGGCGGCGTCTTTGTCCTGGTGATAGCGGTGCGCGTAGTCGGCAGTATAGAGTTCGATGCGGTCCGTGCCGGTTTCGGCGGCGCCCTCGACCATGGCAATGACGGGGTCGACAAAGATGGAGGTCCGGATACCGGCGTCCTTAAAGACCTTGATTATCCCGACCAGGTAGTCCCTGTGCCGGAGGGTATCCCAGCCGTGGTCGGAGGTCAGCTGTCCTTCGGCGTCGGGGACGAGGGTGACCTGGGCGGGACGGACTTCGAGCACGAGGTCGATGAACTTTTGCTCGGTGCAGTTGCCCTCGATATTGAACTCGGTGGTGAGGACTTTTTTGAGCGCCCGTACATCGGCGTAGCGGATGTGCCGTTCGTCCGGCCGGGGGTGGACGGTGATGCCTTCCGCCCCGAAGCGTTCGCAATCGAGGGCGGCCTTGACGAGGTCAGGGTTGTTGCCGCCGCGGCTGTTGCGCAGCGTGGCGATCTTATTGATGTTGACGGATAGCCTGGTCATGACGCAAAGGTCTTAAATCGCAAGGAGATAACGGCAGGCGAGCCCGACTAATATCGACGCGCTGAAGCTCATCAGCGTACCGATGAGGATGTATTCGGTTTCGGCCCGGCTGTCGGCACCCTTGATTTCTCCAAAACGGAGGATGGACTTGGCCGCGATCAGAAAACCGATCCCCTCGAAATGGCCTACCAGGATAAAGGTGAGGACGAGGATGCGTTCGAAGATGCCGATCCAGCGTCCGGCCTCGCCCATGCTGGAGGTCGCCGAGGGGATCATATTCCTCCAGCGGCGTGTCAGGTATCCCAGCAACAGGGCGCAGGGCCAGATGATAAACAGGTAGGCGGAGACCGTGATCCAAAGGACCGGGTTTTCCAGCAGGGCCTGGGCGGTCAGGAGCGCGGCGCCCCGGTCGGGCGGCTGGTACACCCACCAGAGTCCGGCCAGGACAAGCAGGTGGAGCGCCTGGTCGATTAGGAAGTAGAGCAGGGTATCCTTGCGATAGAGTTTCCACAGGTCGATGCAGTAATGGGTAACGGCCACCGTCAGGGGCAGGGCCCAGCACGTCCACCAACCCGTGAACAGGTAGATCAGGGCCGCATGGATAAAGACGTGCAGGTAGAGATAGCCCGAGCGCGCCTTATACTGGCGTTTGTGCGCCACCATTTTTTTGTTCTGGAAAGTAAAGTCTCCCAGCAGGTGCGCGCAGATCCATTTATAGATGAGTAGCATGTGTGAAAGGTACAAATCTTTCGAGGATCGCTTCCATAACGGGCCAACCTACCGCCTGCAGGCGTTGCTGGACCGCCGGTTGCCGGATCCCCAGTTGCCGGGCGGTTTCTTCCTGGGTATACCCCTGGAGCGCACCCAGCACCGCTTCCGCCTGGGGGATGGTCCAGCGGCTCAGGAGGTAGTCCAGGGTCAGGGCGTGCACCCTCCATTCCTGGTTGAAGGAGTCCGAAGGACCGGCGATCGCCAGCAACTGGTTTTTCTTTTTGAGGTCGTCGAGGGCGGGACCGGAGGCCTGGAAGGCGCTCCCGTCTGAGGTCAGGATGCTGTCGCTTTCATAGGAAACCGTGCCCAGCCCCAGGGCGATCCGTACCCCGAACTGTCGCAGGTAGAGGAAGTTGATCAGGAGGAGCAGGGCCCTAAGGCCTTCCTGCGGGTCCAGGATACCCTGGAAGCTGTCCCCCCGGAACTGCTCGGCCCTAAAAGAAGGACTAAGCCGGGTGACCTCGGCAAAACCCTGGTTCAGGACAACTTGAAGCTCCTCCCGTTTTTCGGGGGACAGGTCCGAGGAGCGTATGATGTCCCCGGTGAGGACGGCGACCATCTTTTCCATTTTTCTGTAAATATAAGGCTATAACCTTATAATCGGTAAATATAAGGCTGTGGGCTTATAATCGGTAAATATAAGGCTGTGGCCTTATATTTTTATACATAACAGAATCCCGAGAATAATCGGATATTGCAGCAAAGTTTAGTAAATTAACTGCATGTCCTCCATTCTCCATCAAGACGATGCTGCACTTTGGCTGCTGATGAAGCAAGGGAAGGAGGATGCGTTCGAAGCCATTTACCGGAAATATGTAGGAGACCTACTGCACTACGGAGAACGTATGGGTATGGGCGAAGACGTCCTCAAAGACCTTATCCAGGACCTGTTCGTAGAGATCTGGAGGTCCCGGGAACGGATCGCCGAGACGGACAGCGCCAAGTTCTACCTCTTCAAGGCGTTGCGGTACAAGATGATCCGGCATAACCAACAGGCCATGTCCGCCCTCCCCCTCAACGGGGAATGGATCCCCAGCGAAGAGTCGGTAGAAAGCCGGATCCTGACCGAAGAACAAGAATACCTTACCGCCAGACACCTCCACGAAGCCATCGGTAAATTACCCAAGCGCCAGCAGGAAATTATCCACCTGCGTTTTTTCCAGGGTTTTTCCAACCAGGAGATTGCCTCCCTGATGAACCTTCAATACCAATCGGCTACCAACCTTATCCACAGAAGTCTTCAACGCATCAGACAGTACTTCAGGGAGCCTATGCTGCCCTTCTTTTTGCTGGCCTTTTTGTGGTTTTAAAGAACCTTTCCCCGAAAAACTTAAAAAAAAATTAAAAAAAGTCCCCTCCGAACGAGTATAAGTCCGGGGTCGTGGTCATTTACAGATATATGGAACATCTGGATTGCTGGAAACTATTGGAAAATGAGGCCTTTGTACACTGGGTTTTAAAACCGGACGCCACCTCCGACCGTTATTGGGAGGGATGGATGCGGCAGGACCCCAGCCGGGTGACCCTGGTGGAGCAGGCAAAAGAGGCCCTTTTGCAATTACAGCAATCCCCCGCTCCCAGGGAAGGCCTTTCCCAAAAGATCTGGGAGGGCATCCAAAGGGAGCTGCAGGCCGACGTCATTCATATTCCCCGGCGTTCCAACCGCTGGTGGGCCGTCGCCGCCACGGTGGTCCTTTTGACAGGGGCAGGCGCCGCCCTTTGGTACAGCGGCAGCCGGCCGGTCCGTTCCCAGACCCCGGTAGCCCCCATCGCCGTACACCCCGTGCAAGGTAATGGCAACGACCTGATCGAGTGTAGCAACCAATCGCAGGCCCCCCAGCGGATATACCTCGTGGACGGCAGCGTCGTGACCCTCGAACCACACAGTACTTTATCCTATATCCGTTTTCTCAACAAAGACACAAGGGAGGTAACCCTAAAGGGCAACGCCTTTTTCGAGATCGCCCCCGACCCCCAACACCCCTTTCTCGTGCGTTCCGGAGACGTGGTTACCCGCGTCCTGGGGACGAGTTTCCGGGTCATGTCGGATCCCGGTACCGACGACATTCACGTGGCCGTCCGGACCGGAAAAGTATCCGTCTACAAAGCAGCGGAATTTGATAAAGGACAAAGGGCGTTTTGCATACTTCTACCCCACCAGGAGGCGGTGTTTCACAAAAGAGAACAGAACCTGGCCTTTGTATCCAACGCAGAGGCCCAGCTCCTGACGCCGCCCGCCGTGGAGACCGTTTCCCTGGATTTCGACGACGAACCGGTGGTCAACATCCTCAGCCGGTTGGAAAACATGTACCACATCCGTATCCAGTACAACAAGGATAGCCTGCAACAATGCCGGCTGACGACTTCCCTGGCGGAAGAGCGGCTGGCCGACAAACTCGACATCATTTGCCGGGCCATCAACGCCAGCTACCGCACCGAGGGTGACGCCATCGTGATCCAGGGTGGACGCTGTCCATAACGTAAAAACCAAAACAAATCTAAATCGAGATGCTTATGCCACTTCACGTTTATTTCTCCCCATAGACCCCCATAAAAAAAACTGATGGCGGAAACCGCCACCAGGTTTTGACTCCCCCTAATGCCCGACAGATTGGACCCCGGAAGGCATGACGAGGGGAGAAGGTCATTGTATTTCCTATTCGTCACTACAACAACCCGATTAAAGTTATGAACAAATGCGCAAAGTGCCATCTAACATGGAGATTGCTTATGAGAGTTACGCTGTTACAATTGCTGTTGGCGGGAGGGCTGGTCGCTAGTGCGTCCGCCGGCCGCGTCAGCGGCCAGGGTATCCTGGACCGTAAGATATCCATTACGGAAAACAGCCAGAACCTGAAAAAAGTATTAAAGACCATCGAACAGGCCGCTGATGTAAAGTTTACATACGACACCCGCCTGGTGGCCTCCAGGGGTCAGGTGAGCCTGGATGTCCGGAACGAGGACCTCAAGAACGTGCTCGACCGCCTGCTGAATCCTCTGAATATACGATACGAGGTCGTAAACGACCAGATCATTTTACAACGGATGCCGGTGATTGACCCCCCCACCGCTTTTAAAGCGCCTGAAGGTGTCAAGGGGACGGTTGTTTCTGCCGACGGCACACCGCTACCTGGAGTAAGTGTGACGATTGCAGGGACGGAAAAAGGGACGGTGACCGATGCGACCGGGCACTTTACGATCGAGGCTAAGAAGGGGGATGTTTTGGTATTTTCTTATGTAGGGTATACGAGCTATCGTATGGCCGTGGGAAATGCCACCAGCATCAGCATCACTTTGAATCAAGGGGGGAATGCCTTGCACGAAGTGGTCATCACAGGTTTGGGGATTAAAAGAGAGAGCCGGTCCATCGGGTACTCGGTCCAGCAGGTATCGGGCAACGACGTCGTCAAAGCCGATCCCCCGAATATTTCCGAAGGGCTGGTGGGGAAAGTGGCAGGCATGAATGTCACGCTGCCCAATGGGGTGGAAGGGGCTTCCAGCCGGATTGTGATCCGGGGGAATAACAGCTTGTACGGAAACAACCAGCCTTTGATTGTCGTCGACGGGGTCATGATCGACAACGAACCCATCCTGCCCAAGGGGGACAATCAAACGCTGGACAACCTCGCCAATCCCGGCCAGACGGACGTGTCCCAACTCGCGACCGACTACGGCTCCTTCCTCAATACGATCAATGCTGACGACATCGAAAGCGTGAACGTCCTCAAGGGGCCAACGGCTGCCGCTCTTTACGGTGCCCGTGGCGCGAACGGCGTAATCCTGATTACGACCAAAAAGGGATCGAAGGAAAAAGGGCTTGGCCTGGACTATAACTTTTCGGTGCGTTGGAATGACCCGTATCGGTTTATCAAAATGCAAAATGAGTATGGGAGCGGGATGACGACTACCTTGTATTCCGCCAATCCGCCTTTTGTGACGGATGCTAGCGGGAACCCCAGGGAGTTTACGGAAAACGACCAATACGGGACCTACCAGAATATCCCCGGCGGCGGGCCTTTTTACAACTACATCGGTTTCCCGGGCGACGGCGCCTCCTGGGGACCGAAGATGCAGGGGCAATCGCTGACATGGTGGGATGGAACGAAAAGACCTTATACCAATAACCCCAATATCTTCAAGAGCTTTTACAAAACCGGTTATACGACGACCAACAATGTGTCGTTTTCCGGTGGAGGAGACGTAGGTACCCTTCGTGCTTCCTATACCCGCACGTATAACGATGCCATCACTTACAACAGCAATTATACCCAAAATGTATTCAACCTTGGTTCGTCGATCAATGTATCCAAAAAGGTAAAGGCGGAGGCCACGGTAAGCTATATCAACATCAACCGTCTGAATGCCCCGAATATCCTGGGGGAAAACATCGGTACGCCGAACGGGTACACGTACTCCGGGATCGGGTACATGACCATGTACCACCTGCCCCGGGACTATAAACCCCTCGAACGGAGCATGTCGGTCAATGCCGATGGTTCCCGGAATACTACCGTGCCGAACAATAACCCTTATCCCTCCTCCAGCATGGGCAATTACTGGTGGAACCTTTTCGCCAACAACGTGACGTTGACACAAAATCAGTTGCTGGGTTCCGTCAAGCTCACCGGTGACATCCTGCCCTGGCTGTCGGCCAATGGTCACGTAGGGATCAACTACTACACCAACCAGTTCGAGACCAAGAACCGGCCTACCGACGCCGCTGGTCTCCAGGGAGACTATGCCAACGACCTGTCGACCATATCAACTGAAAACCTGGACGCCATGATCACGGCGCACAAGGACAACCTCGTCAAGGATTTCAACGCCAGCCTGAGCGTGGGCAGCAGTTGGTACCATTACAAGATGTACGACCTCGCGGCCTCCAACCCTGGCCCGTTCAGCTACCCCTTTACCTATAACCTGAACAACTATAACGGGGCAGCCGCAAGTTATCCGCACCCGACCGAGAACCGGAACGAAAGCGAAATCAGCTCGGTCCTGGGTATCCTGAACCTGAGCTACAAGAATTACCTTTTCCTCGAAGCAAGCGGACGGAACGACTGGTCGTCCACCCTGCCGCAGAACGAATGGTCCTTTTTCTATCCCTCCGCCACGCTGAGCTTTGTGTTCACCGATGCTTTCAATATGGGGCGCGCAAAAGACTGGCTGAGCTATGGCAAAGTAAGGGTAGGGGACGCCGGCAGCGCCAATGGATATGTGCCCTATTCCACCCAGTTCAACTATCTGCCCGTAACGACGGCCGGGTTCACCAACGGTTTGTCGGTTCCGGGTACGCTACCTGCACTGCACATCCAACCGCAGCGTTCCCGCTCGCTTGAAGTGGGTACCGACCTGGGTTTCCTCAACAACCGGATCAACCTGAATTTCTCCTATTATAATATCTATTCCAGCGACCAGATCATCCCTATCCCCGTGGCCATCAGCTCCGGCGCCAGCCAGATCACCATCAATACCGGCGCCTTGCGGAACAGGGGATTTGAATTCATCATCAACGCCAAGATTATTGACCACATGCCCTTCTCCTGGGACGTGACCATTAACGGTGCCCACAACCAGAATAAGGTTGTAGCCTTGGAAACAGGTGTCAATTCTCTACAACTCGGTAGCTGGTTTGGCGGCGACGGTGTCGCTATGAATGTAAAAGTGGGGGACAACTATGGCGGCATCTACGGCCTGGGTTATGTGTATAAGAACGGCCAGCCGGTTGTCAACCTCCTATATGCTGACGGTGCCAACACCGGCAACGGCTCGGTCATCGGCGCCCAATATGCCACCACCGCAGCGCCCGTCAAGCTTGGGGATGCCACGCCGAAAATCACCGGCGGCATCGGCAATACCTTTACCTACAAGAACATCAGCCTGTATGTCCTGACCGACTTCAACATCGGCGGCCAGATCTGGTCCGGTGACTATGCCACCATGATGGGTCAGGGTGAAGCGCCCGAAACGGTCAAGGAAAGGGACGGCGGCGGTTTGGCCTATACTTTTCCCGACGGTACATCGTCCAAGATCGGTGTCATCCTCCCCGGTGTAACACCCGACGGTAAGACGAACACCACCGTCGTCAACGCCTGGTGGAAATATGCCGGCAACTACCAATCCTGGGATAACGTACCCGTCGTCCGGAACAACTCCATCTTTACAAACAGTTGGGGCAAACTGCGCGAGGCGACCCTTACGTACCGGCTTCCGCGCTCTTTTGTCCAAAAAACAAAGGTCTTCCAGAACCTGCAGGTATCCCTGGTGGGTCGTGACTTGTTCTACCTGTTTACGAAACTCCCCGACCGTATCAACCCCGAAAGCCTGAGCGGCACGACCAACGTCCAGGGCATCCAGTTTGGCGGTTTGCCTGGTGTTCGTTCGTACGGTATTTCAGTAAAAGCAGGGTTCTAACCATTAAATAACTTCTTTATGACCAGATACAATAAAGGCAATGCGCTAACCCTGGGCACAGCACTGATGCTGATCGTGGGGCTTGCGTCTTGTACCAAGAATTTTAAAACGATCAATACCCCCTGGAACGGGTCACCCACGCCGACCCTTCCCCAATTGTTTACTGCATTTGTTGCCAACCTGGATGCCACAGCGAATACCGAACAACGCGACGACAACGGCTGGATCTATCCCATCACCCAACAAGGTGCGGTGTATACAAAATCGGACTACCTCTATGGAGGAAGCACCAGCGCCTGGTCCGACTTTTATTCGAACCTGTCCAACTATACCGCGGCCATGAACTTTATCACCGCCCAGCCTGACACCGCGATTTACACCAACGTAAAGGCCATGTTGAAGACCCTGCGCGCCTACCAGGCAATCAAGGTGTCCAACTTCTGGGGGGACATACCCTTTTCCAAGGCCGGACAAGCCATCTCCAACAGTACGGCGGCCCTCACGCCTGCCTACGACAGTCAGCAAAGCATTTACCTGTCCTGTCTGTCCGACCTCACCTGGGCCGTCAACAACCTGAGTGCTACCGATGCCACCCAGTTCGCCCTCGGCACCAGCGACGGTGTCCTGAACGGAAACATCACCCAATGGATCAAGTTCGCCAATTCCCTTCGTCTCCGTTTTGCGCTGACGATCTATGGCAAGGACCCCACCGATGCGGGACCGATCATCGCCGATGCTTTGACCAAGCCCTTACTGTCCGCTTACACCACGGCAGACAATATCGGCTTGTACGAAGCCAACATTGCCGGTCTGACCTTCCCCGCCCGGGCGTACTCCTTTGGGACCGAGTGCCGTCTCCGCATGGGCACCTGTATGTGGGAATGGATGTCCAGCACCAACGCCCTCGACGGCAGCGGCATCTTCGACCCAAGGTGTACCATCTTTTTTGAAGGCAACAACGCCAACCAATGGAACCCCTACCCCCAAAACCCGACGTCCTCGACACCCGCCGAGCAAGGCGACCCCTATAACACCCTCAGGGACGCCGATTGGGCCAACAAGGACGGTGATCCCAGCAACCCCACGACCAACCTCTACGCCAACTTCAACTACTACTGGAGCCGCGACGGCGTCATCTCCGGCAGCAACGGAGCCATCCCCGAGCTGTTCATGACCGCCGCCGAGGTCCACTTCCTGAAGGCCGAAGCCTACGCCGGTGGGTACGGTGTCTCCCAGGACATGGCCACCGCCCAGACAGAATACTATGCCGGTATCACCGCTTCCGTAAATTTCTGGACCACTATGGCCATGACCTCCAGCGTATGGGTGGTCAACAAACCGACCAGCCTCCCCAACAACGCCACCATGACCGCTTTCCTGGCGAATCCCGTGGTTGCCTTCAATTCCGCAACGGCCCTCAAGCAGATATATGCCCAAGAGTGGATCGATATGATCCGCCAGCCCTGGGACGCCTGGACCCTCATGCGCCGGACCGGCATCATGACGCCGCAGGATCCCAACAACGCCTCCTACTATACCACGACCTACGGGGGGTATCAACGGTATACCTATCCCTCTTCCGAGTCCCAGTTGAACTATAACAACTGGTATGCGGAGACGAAAGGGGTTGATGTCGTCAGTGCCAAGATTTGGATTGCTAAGTAAACAGTTGGATTTTTGGTTTTGATAATGGCCGCCCTTCGGGGCGGCTTTTTATTTATAATAGTGTAATAGTTTATTGGGGATTCGGATAAGTCGGCGAAATTAGCTGTTGTATGAAGACTAAACAGGAAATTTCGTAACCGGCAAATAATTCTTAAATTTGTGTGATGACAGATACCGCATATCAAATTGTGAAGAAGGCCCTGCTTAAGAAAAAGGCGGAAGTAAGGGTATCTCCTGCTGCAGCCAAACAATTTTTGTTGGCAAGCGGCTTGGGTGATATTCTTGCGAACGCTCCTTCTCTGAAAAGCGGTAAATCTGTTGCCACCCAAAAGGCCCGTGGCAAAAAGTCTCCTGCCTGACTTTTTCAACTCCTCATTCTACCTCTCTGCGTTTCCATGTAAATTATAATCCATGGCGGATTTCATTTATTCTGCCGAGCCGGGATTATTGATAGGATTCCATGGCTGCGAGCGGTCAATTTGTGATGATATTGTCTCAGGCAAAAAGCAAATGAAGGCAAGCAATAATTCCTGGGATTGGCTTGGAGACGGGGTATATTTCTGGCAAAACAACTACGAGCGGGCTTGGTATTATGCGCATCACCCTCCCGGTAACTTAAAGATTAAGAAACCCGCAGACCATATTGTCAGGCGTCTGGATTGTGCAGTTATAAAGATGGTGCACCAGTTTTTCCATAAGGAAGGCTTAGCGCCTTTTGACTCGGTGCGGGCATTATTCCCGGAGGGTCGGGCGCTTTACAATGGCGCAGGCTTCAGGGAGAATACCCACATCCAGATTGCGATCCGCAACCCCAATATGATCAAAGGGTATTTTTTGCCGCGCAGAGAGACCAAATGGTCAGGTTATCCCCTTAAAAGAGGCCAACGGCTTTAACACACCCCTAACGCCCTCCCCTTAAACTGCAAATACAGCGCGCGGTCCTATATACAGCAACACAATTTGCTCACTACGTAAAAACAAATGTTATGAAAACGAAAATTACACTGATGACCGCTCTCGCTACTGTCGTTCTTGCCGGTGCCGCTATTACTGCCAAGGCTCAGTGTGGTTATGGATACGCTCCTGCTCCTCACTACTATGCGCCGGCTCCCGCTTACAACTACGGGTATTACCACAGGGGTGATGTGTACCGCGACCGCAGGGACATCTATATGGATGAACGCGCTATCGGCCGCGACCGTTACGACCTGTACAGGGACCGCGCTTATGGGGACCGTTACGACGCCCGCATCGACCGCGGCCGTATGGACCGGACCTACCGCGACCTGGGTCATGACCGCAGGGACCTGCGTCACGACAGGTGGTAAGTAAAAATGGATTTGGTTTGTGTTTGAAGAATAATGTGTAATGCAAGGCCCCGGTTTCGACCGGGGCCTTTAACATGATGCTAACGCTGTGGATTTAAACGTAAAATACATTTCGATGTCTTATATATAGAACACTACTAAAACACAAGGTTATGAAAACGAAGATTACTCTCCTGACCGTTATCGCCACCGTTGCTCTTGCCGGTGCTGCTTTTTCCGCGAAAGCTCAGTTTGTGAGCGTCCGTGCCTTCGTACCGGTTCCCCGGGTTATCATACCCGCGCCCAGGGTGTTTGTACCTGCTCCGCGTGTTTGGTGCGCGCCCGCACCAGTTCCTGCTCCCGTTTATTGCGCTCCGGCCCCGGCCTACTGCGCGCCGGTCTATCGCGAAAGGTTTTATGCCCCGGTACACGTCCACAGGGACTATTGCAGAGGCCGTAGGTGGTAAATGTTTGGAACCAAATATATAATAGGCAAGTGTGTGATCAAGGAAAAGGCCCCGGAGCAATCCGGGGCCTTGTGCGTTTATATAGACGTGCCGCTTAGTAGCGGTAGTAATCCGGTTTGAAGGGCCCTTCCTTGGGTATCCCCAGATACTCGCTCTGCGCGGTCGTCAGCTCATCAAGCTCGACGCCAATTTTGGCGAGGTGAAGACGGGCGACTTTTTCGTCGAGGTGTTTGGGGAGGACGTAGACCTTGTTCTCGTAATTGCCGTGGTTGACCCACAGTTCGAGTTGGGCGAGGGTCTGGTTGGTGAAGGAGTTGCTCATCACGAAGCTGGGGTGGCCGGTGGCGCAGCCGAGGTTGACGAGACGGCCTTCGGCGAGGAGGAGGATGTCCTTGCCGTCGATGGTGTATTTATCGACCTGGGGTTTGATCTCGACCTTGGTCGAGCCATAGTTCTTGTTGAGCCAGGCGACGTCGATTTCGATGTCGAAGTGGCCGATGTTGCAGACGATGGCTTTGTCTTTCATCGAGCGGAAATCTTTCTCGGTGATGATGTCGCGGCAACCGGTGGTGGTGACGATGATGTCGGCTTCCTTGACGGCGTTGGACATTTTCTTGACTTCGTAGCCTTCCATAGCGGCCTGGAGGGCGCAGATGGGGTCGATTTCGGTAACAATGACACGGGCACCGGCGCCGGCGAGGGATTCGGCGGAACCTTTACCTACGTCGCCAAAACCGGCAACGACGGCGACCTTACCGGCGATCATGACGTCGGTGGCGCGGCGGATGGCGTCGACGCAGCTTTCGCGGCAGCCGTATTTGTTGTCGAACTTGGACTTGGTGACGGAGTCGTTGATGTTGATGGCGGGCAGGGGGAGGGTTCCCTTTTGCATGCGCTCGTAGAGACGATGTACACCGGTGGTGGTTTCTTCGCTAAGACCACGGATGTGCTGGATGAGCTCGGGGTAGACGTCGAACACCATGTTGGTGAGGTCGCCGCCGTCATCGAGGATCATGTTGAGGGGGCGGTCGGTGCTGCCGAAGAAAAGGGTTTGCTCGATGCACCAGTTGAATTCTTCTTCGTTCAGGCCTTTCCAGGCGAAAACGGGGACGCCGGCGGCGGCAATGGCGGCAGCGGCGTGGTCTTGGGTGGAGAAGATATTACAGGAGCTCCAGCGGACTTCCGCGCCGAGGGCCACGAGGGTTTCGATGAGGACCGCGGTCTGGATCGTCATGTGGAGACAACCGGCGATGCGGGCGCCCTTGAGGGGCTGGGTGCTTCCATATTCAGCCCTGAGGGACATCAGACCGGGCATTTCTGCTTCGGCCAGCTCGATTTCCTTGCGGCCCCAGGCGGCCAGGCCCATGTCTTTTACCTTATAGGGAAGACTCAGGTCGATCTTGGCTTTTGTGTACGTGGTGGACATGATCATTGTTTTATTACGTGCAAAGCTAAGTTTGTAGAATAAAATATCAGTAAGATTTTGATATTTTAGGGAAAAATAAGGTTTAAGGTGTATTTTGTAGTACAAACAGCATAAAACTCATGGAAAAAGAGGGCTCCGCAGGCAAAAACGCTGTCGCCGGGGGCGCGGGTGCTATCCCGGCGCTGGACACGAAGGACCTCCAAATATTGCGGCTCCTGCAGGAAAACGCCCGGATCACGGTCCGGGAGATCGCGTCCCAGGTGCACCTGAGCACAACGCCGGTGCACGAGCGGATCAAGCGCATGGAGGAGACCGGGGTCATCCGCCAGTACGTGACGCTGGTGGACCATGCGAAGGTCAAAAAGGGACTGATGGTGATCTGCTATGTATCGCTGAAACAGCACAACAAACAGTCGGGGGCTCAATTTATCCGGGCGATCGACGCGATGGAAGAGGTGATCGAGTGTTATAACATCTCCGGCGAGTTTGACTTTATGCTAAAGGTGGCGGTGGAGAACATGGATGCGTACTACCATTTCCACGTCCACAAACTCAGCGAAATCGAAGATATTGGGCACCTCCAGAGCGTGTTCGTGATGGGCATTATCAAGCAGACCCATCAGTTGGTGTACTGAGGTCGTACTGCATAATATAATCGCGCATATAATACCCATTCCCGATTTCGAGGTCGAGCTCGTGCAACACGCGGAACCCCATTTTCTCGTAAAAATGCCTGGCCTTGTTGTCGCGCTTGACCTGGAGCTGTATGGCGTGGGCTTCGAGGGCTTCGGAGAGGCGGATGACCTGTCCGAGGAGTTGGCGGCCCCAGCCCTTGCCCTGGCCGGTGGGGAGGACGTAGAGCTTGTGGAGCTTGATGGTGCCGGGCGGGTCTATTTCGCTGAAGTCGGCAAAGCCTTGGGGGACGTGGTCTTCTTCGAGGATGAGAAAGCGGTGTCCCTCGCGCATCTGGGTGTCGAGGGCGGTGGGGCTGTAAAACAGCTCCAGCATATATTGGAGTTGTTCGGGGCTGAGCAGTTCGCTATAGGTGGCGGGCCAGATGTCCTGGGCCAGGCGGCGGATCAGCGGGATGTCTTCGATGACGGCGTCTCGGATGGTGGTCATGTCTTTCTAGAGCCTTGTAGGCGATTCCTCGAAGGTATGCAAAATATGGGTCGCCGAGGCGAGCTTGGCCTGTACGGTGAGGAGGACGTCTTCGAGGGCGGCGCGCATTTGGCCGGGGTCGTCGTGGATATAGGCCGCATCGCGGGCTTCGATGAATTGCTGGATGGACCGGTGGAAGTCTTCGTTGGAGGTGATGGCGGCTTCGAGGATTTTGTTGCGTTCGGTGACGGTTCTTTGGAGGACGAACATGAGGTATTCGACTTGTTGGAAAAGGATGCCGAGCTCGTCGTTTGAATGTTTGGGTAAGGCCTGGAGCTGCCAGGTGGAGATGTATTGCTGGAGGGCGAGGTTACCGGACCGGAGGGGGCGCATCATCCGGCTGATGATCAAAAGGGTGGCCCCGGTGCCGGCCAGCGTAAAAATAAGGATGGCGAAAAGGATCCGCAGGGTAGAGGGTGTTCCGGAGACGGAAAAAAAATAGACGAGCATACCGATTAGGGGGATGTGGATGCCGCAAAATGCACAGACCATGATCTTAAATGCGAACCGGTGGGTCATCTTGGCGGGGGTGGGTGCTTTCAGTTCCATAGCAGACAGGATATTAGAAAACATTGTAAATTGATGCCATGAAGGTATTCATAACCGTTCTTTTCCTCGTTTCGATACAATATAAACAATTTCTTTTCGCGCAAGACGTATTTGGGGGGAATCCTGCTTCGGTCCGTTGGCGGCAGCTGAATACGGATACGGCCAGGATCATCTATCCCGCGGGGATGGATAGCCAGGCGCTGCGGGTGGCCCAGATTGTACACTACCTGAACCGTTCGACGGGGCATTCGATCGGGAACCGGTTGCGGAAGATCGACATCGTGTTTCAGAAGGATGTGACGTATGAGAACGGCTTTGTCGCCCTGGGGCCTTTCCGGAGCGAGTTTTACCTGAATCCCCCGCAGGATGTGTTTAGCCTGGGGAGCCTGCCCCCTTACGAAAACCTGGCCATCCATGAATACCGGCACGTACAGCAGTATACGAACTTCGACCGGGGGTTTTCGAAGGTGTTGTCTTATATCCTTGGTCAGCAGGGGCAGGACCTGGGGAACGCTTTGACGGTGCCGAACTGGTTTTTTGAAGGGGACGCGGTTTTCCAGGAGACGCTGGTGAGCCGGGAGGGTAGGGGAAGGTTACCGTCATTCTTGGATGATTTTACCGCGCTATGGGCAGGTAACCGGGAGTATACGTGGGAAAAGTGGCGCAACGGGTCTTACCGGGACCTGGTGCCGAACTGGTATCCCCTGGGCTTCATCCTGGTGTCTTATGGACGGGCGACGTATGGAACGGATGTCTGGAGGAATATCGCGGGAGACGCGGCGGCGGCCCGGGGTGGTTTCTACCCGTTTCAGAAGGCGGTGAAAAGATATACGGGGCTTTCATTCCAGGCCTTCCGGGATACGGCCATGCGTACCTATAAAGACCGGATCCTGGCGGGGGATACCGCGGTGGCCGGGCGTTTGCTGACGCCCTTGAAAAAACATGCACTGGTGACCTATCAACAGGCCTTTGACGGGGCGCAGGTTGTGGCGAAAGCCGGTTATGCGCAGGTCCCCGCGTTCTATGTACGGGGGCGTCGCCTCAGGACGATGGATGTCGTGCAGGATAACTATTTTTCCTACCATAATGGAAAGGCCGTGTACGCCGCGTTTCAGCCGGACCTTCGGTGGGGGCTGAGGGAATACAACGACATCCGGCTCCTGGACGTCCGTACGGGGGAGCAAAAAACACTCACCCACAAGGCGCGTTACTTCGCCCCTGATATCTCTGCCGACGGACAAAAGGTCGTGGCGGTGAATATGCCATCGGAGGGCGCGGCCTCGCTCCGGATTCTGAGTACCGGTGACGGACACGTCCTGGATACGATGCCGAATCCGCACCGTTACTTCTATGTCATGCCGCGCTGGACGCCGGACGGGCAGCATATCGTGGCGGGTGTCAGGGATGGGGTCGGGCGGATGTCTCTTTTGTGGATGGACGCAGGCACGCACGAGGAAACATTGCTGCTACCCTTTTCCTTCCATGTACTGGCGTATCCCTATATAGCGGGGGATACCGTCTTCTTTTCGGCCCGGCAGGGGCAGGGGGAACAACTGATGGCTTTTGTAAAGGGGCAGGGGATGCTGTACCGGCTAACGGACGGGGTCAGGGCCTATTATATGCCGTCGGTTCAGGGAAACGAGGTCACGTGGACGACGCCTACAGCGGACGGCATGGCGTTGTACACGGCGCCCACCGCGAGCTTTCCCTGGACGCCTTTGGCGGCGGATTCTTTTGCGTTGAATGCAACGACGCCCTTGCTGCCCGCGGGTTTTACACAGGACAAGGCCCTGGATGCGCTGACGCGTCTGGACACGAATGTTTTTTACCCGTCAAAGGTGTATCATAAAGCCTCCCACCTGTTTAACTTCCATAGCTTCCGGCCTTACTACAGCAACCCGGACTGGTCTTTTACGGTGTATGGACAAAACGTCCTCAATACTTTCCAGTCGCAGGTAGGGTATGACTACAACCAGAACGAAGCCAGCAGCAATGTCAGCGCGGGCGCGACGTACGGGGCCTGGTATCCGTGGATCAGCGGGTCGGTGGGGTATACGACGCACCGCACCGGCGTGACGAACCGGGGGAACGTCGTTCACTGGGACGAGCTCCAGGCGGGGCTGGGGACGAGCGTGCCCCTGGACCTTTCGCATGGGCGGTTGTACCAGTTTCTGACACCGGCGTTTTCTGTCCATACGGATCAGCTGTCGATCCCGCCGGTGTATGGGAAATATTTCTCGACTTCCCACGTCGAATACCTTCAATACGACCTGACCTGGAGCACCCAGACACAGCAGACGCTCCAGCAGATCTTTCCGCACTGGGCCCATACTTTTTCGGCGGACTTTCAGCGGTCTACCTTAGGCGATCCCCTGGCTTGGCAGGTGCTGCTTCAAGGGTCGGTGTATCTGCCGGGGCTTTGGAAGAGCCACAGCCTGGTGCTGAACGGGGCGTACCAGCGGCGGGACACGCTGGGGCATTATACGTTTACCAATGATTTTCCGATCTCCCGCGGGTATCCGGGGATCAATTTCCCGGAGATGTATAAGTGGGGTGTGAACTACCATTTTCCGCTGGCCTACCCGGACGCGGGCGTCGGAGGGATCGTCTACCTGCTCCGGCTAAGGGCGAACGTGCTGTACGACCAGACGTACCTGAACGGGCTGGTGCCCAATTCCCAATACCACCTGCGTACGGCGGGGTTGGAGTTGTACTTCGATACGCAGTGGTGGAACCAGTTGCCGGTGAGTTTTGGGATCGGGTATTACCGGTTGCTTGACAACAACCTTTTGGGGATCGGGCCGAACCAGTTCCAGATCCTGCTGCCGATCCTGTTCTAGCGTATATCGAGCTCCAGGTCAGGCGCGAGCGCTTTTGCGCCCTTCGCATCTTTGACGATGACATTGTCTATAAAAAAAGCATCGCCGGGTTGTACCTGTTCCGCGATGTTGGCGCTCCACGCGGTGTCGATGGTGGAGGCGTAGAAAATGCGGGAGAAGAGGCGGAAGGTGGTGTCTATCTTGCCGGTGGAGTCCTGGTAAAAGGACTGCTGGCGGAAGCTGAAACGGAAACGGGTGACGGTGTAGGTGCCGCCCTTGTCGTCGGTGACGGTGACCGGAACGGACAGTACGGTACGGGCGACGTTGGTGTCGATGATACCGCCGGCCTGGCTGCCCCAGGTAGTTTTGAGGCGGACCGGGGCCGCAGCACACAAGAACAGGAAGGGTACGATATACAATAATCGGGTCATAACAGGCGCAGCCCTTTTACCCCAGGGCCAGGAGGTTTTCTTCCAGCGTTTTGATCTTTGCCAGGGCGTCTGCCTTTTTCTTGCGTTCGAGCTCGATGACTTCGGGGCGGGCGCCGGCAACGAAGCGTTCGTTGCCCAGCTTCTTTTCCACCGAATCCAGGAACCGGCGCTGGTAGTCCAGGTCTTTTTGGAGCTGGGCTTTTTGCAGACCGGTGTCGAGGGTGTGCGGGGCTTTCAGGGCAAAGCCCGTGGTTCCGACGACAACGGATACCGCCCCGGCTTCGGGTTCGGTATTGATATAAACGTTTTCGGCGCCGGTTTGTTTTTGCAGGAGGGAAATCATCCGGTCTACGGGTTCCTTTGTCTGGATCCAGAGCTGGATGAGGTCCTTGGGTTTTATCTGTTGTTTGTTGCGGGCGTCACGGATGGAAGTGATGGCGTTTTTGAGAAAGAGCCCTTGTTCCAGGATCGCTTTATCGGGCGGGGCGCTTGCGACCCACTGGGCAATGCAGAGGTCGTCACCTTCGGCCCTTTCCTTTAGCAGGTGGTAGATCTCTTCCGTGATAAAGGGCATATAAGGATGAAGGAGCTCCATGAGCCGGTCGAAGAAACGGACGGTATGGGCGTAGACGGCCGCGGAGATGGGTTGTTCAAAACCGGGTTTGACCCATTCGAGGTACCAGCTGCAGAAGTCGTCCCAGATCAGGGAGTAGATCGTCTTGAGGGCTTCACTGAGGCGGAAGTCGGCAAAAAGGGCGTCGACCTCGGCGCGGACTTCGCGGAGGCGGTGGTCGAACCATTCGACGGCGAAGGGGAGGGCGTCGCCGGCAAGGGGCGCCGCGCCGGGCCCACCGGCCGCGTTGGGCGCCTGCCGCGCCTCCCACATCTTGACGAGCTTTAGCGCGTTCCACAGCTTGTTGTTGAAGTTGCGCCCCTGCTCCAGGGAAGCCTCGTCAAACAGGAGGTCATTCCCCGCAGGCGCAGCGATCATGATCCCGAAACGGGTGGAGTCGGCGCCATAGCGGTCGATGAGGTCAAGCAGGTCGGGCGAGTTGCCGAGGCTCTTGCTCATCTTGCGGCCCTGTTTGTCGCGGACCATCCCGGTGAAATAGACGTCGTCGAAGGGGCGGAGGTGTTCGAATTCCATACCGGCCATGATCATGCGCGCGACCCAGAAGAAAATGATGTCCTGGCCGGTCACGAGGACGGTGGTGGGGTAATAATATTTCAGCTCGGCGTTGCCGGGTTGGGTGATGCCGTGGAAAACTTCGATGGGCCAGATCCAACTGGAGAACCAGGTGTCGAGGACGTCGGGGTCCTGGCGGAGGTCCTCCGCGCGGAGGGCGCTGTAGGCAGCGGCGGTCGCCGATGGCGCGGCGGCGCCGCCGCCCGCACCAGCAGGCTGCGCCTCGCGCGCTTGAAACTGTGCGAGCGCTTCTTCCACGGTCGCGGCGACCTCAAAGGTCCCGTCGGGCGCGAAGAACGCCGGGATTTGCTGCCCCCACCACAATTGCCGGCTGATACACCAGTCCTTGACGTTCTCCAGCCAATACCGGTAGGTCGCGAGGAACTTGTCGCCGGGGTGGATGCGGACGTCGCCGTCGTTGACGGCGGCCAGCGCGGGGCCGGCGAGGTCTTGCATCTTTAGGAACCATTGGGTGGAGATGCGGGGCTCAACGACGGTGTCGGGGTTACGCTGGCTATAGCCGAGGCGGGTGGCGTACGATTCGGTACCGACGAGGAGTCCGGCTTCGTTCAGCGCAGCGACGACTTTTTTGCGTGCGACAAAGCGGTCTTCGCCGACGAAGACTTCGGCGGCGGCGCTGAGGGTGCCGTCGTCATTGAGCGTGTCGATGATGGGCAGATGATGCTTCAGCCCCAGGTTATAGTCATTGATGTCGTGGGCGGGGGTCACCTTGAGTGCACCGGTACCAAAGGTGGGGTCGACATAGTCGTCGAAGATGATGGGCACGGGGCGGTTGACCAGCGGGACAACGGCCTTCCATCCCCGCAGGTGCCGGTAGCGCTCGTCGCCGGGGTTGACACAGATGGCGGTGTCGCCCATGATCGTTTCGGGGCGCTGGGTGGCGATGGTAATGAACTCGCCGGACGGCGCCCCGGAGGCATCGAGCAACGGGTACCGGACGTGGTACAACTGTCCCTGGAGCTCCTTGTATTCTACTTCCTCATCGCTGAGGGCGGTTTTGGCTTTCGGGTCCCAGTTGATCATGCGGGCGCCGCGGTAGATGAGGCCCTTGCCATAGAGGTCGATAAAGATCCGGATGACGGCCTTGTAATAGTGATCGTCCATGGTGAAGCTGACGCGGTCCCAGTCGACCGAGCAACCCAGCTTGCGGATCTGGCTATAGATGATGCCCCCGTACTTGTCCTTCCATTCAAAGGCATGCCGGAGGAAGGCTTCGCGTGTGAGCGATGATTTTTCGATACCCTTTTCCTTGAGCATATTGACGACTCGCGCCTCGGTGGCGATGGAGGCATGGTCGCTTCCGGGAACCCAGCAGGCATTATACCCGTTCATACGGGCTTTCCGGACAAGCGTGTCCTGTACGGTCTCGTTCAGGGTATGACCCATGTGGAGCACGCCGGTGACATTGGGCGGGGGGATGACGACGGTGAACGCTTTCCTGTTGTCCGGTTTGCTGTTGAAATAACGCTTGTCCAGCCAATGTTGGTACCAGTTGTCCTCTACCTGGGAGGGGATATAATTCTTGCTTAATTCCATGGGAGGGCAAAAATACTGTATTTTTCCCCTCAAATCTCCCTGAAATGCACCCTATAAGGCTTTTGAGAACACCGGTGTTGATGTCGTTAGCGCTTTTTTGGACGGTGACCCTCCACGCCCAGCACCACCACAAGGCGGTCGTCCCGATACAGCAGCGCATCCTCCAGCAGGTGGACCAGAATGATTCGGTGATTAAGGTGACGGGGGCTTCGGATACGGTGGTGCCCTATTTGTTGGGCAAACAGGAAAGACTTTCGCTGGCGATCAACCAGATCGGGACGTTTTACCAACACGGATTCGATACCATTGCCATCTCGATAGAACTGCCCACGGTGGAGGCCGGGTTAGCCCGGTTCAAGGACTTCCTGGCCACCCGTGGACAGCAAATGAATTTGCGAAGCCTGAACAGTTTCCTGGTCCTCATGTCGGAATCCACGGAAAAATTGAAAGGCTGGCAGAATACGCTCAATGGCTATTCCCAGGAGATGAACGCCATATCGGGCGAGGTGGAGAATATCGTGGACGACTCCACGATCAAAACCCTTCCCGCCGACTCGGCCTTGTACCAGGTGGCGGTACAGGAGCTCCGGATCATCGATTCCCAATACAAACAGGTGGATTCCCTGCAGCGGACGGGTTTTACACGGATCGGGTTGTTGCAGAAACGCGTGGAAATGGCTTACCTGGCGGCCAACGACATCAGCGATGAAGTGAATTACCGCATCAAGCATGTCAAGGAAGAGATCTGGAACAGGGAAGAAAATGAGCTCTGGGGCATCCGGCCGGCGGAGTATAAAACCAACCTGTTTACCATCATCGGCGAGGGTTTCTCCCGCGCTTACCGGGTCATCGGGTTTTATATGACGAGCACCTGGGATACGCGCAGCATCAACCTGGTCGTGTTGGTCGTGCTGGTGCTGTGGACTTGGGCTAACCTTTTCAGAATCAAACGCAAAGGGGATAAGGTCGCTTCCCTGGCGCCGGTCCATTTCCTGCGCCGGAGCATCCTGGTCGGGTGTATCGTGCTGGTGATGACTTTCGGTGCCTTCCTGGAAACCAATATACCCATGTCTTACCTGCACTTCACGGGGATCCTGGAGTTGATCGGTCTCGGCTACCTGTTGTATCCCTACCTGACCAGGGAGGGACGGCGGCTGGGTCTTTGGCTGGCCATCCTTTGGGTGGGCTATGCCATAGACGACCTGCTGGGTGAAACGGCTTACCTGGAACGCTGGTTGCTGGTGGCCGGAGCGATTGCAAGCCTGCTTCTTTGTTACCGGTTGTTGCGGTCCCCGGGGAAGCTGCTCGCCGGGATCACCTATCCGTCTATTTTCCGGAGCCTGGTGGTGGTTACGACGATCTTTTCCACCCTGTCATTGGGTTTTAACGTGGCCGGCAGGACCACGCTGTCGAAACTGTTTGGCCTCACCGGGATCCACAGCCTGATGTACGCCGCGTTGCTTTGGGTATCGTCGACGATCGTCCTGGAGATCATCTATATGCAGTCGGAGGCCTACAAGGAAAGCCGGTTCTCGGCCTTTTTGAATTTCACCGAGCTGAGAAAACGCTTTCAGTTTTTCCTGCGTCTTTTCTCCGGTCTTTTCTGGTTGATCATGTTCACCCGGAACATGAGCATTTTCGAGCCCTTGTACGAGCTGACGGCGGACTTCATCGCCAAACAAAGGACCCTGGGTAGCATTACCTTCAGCTTTGGCAGCGTGTTTGTCTTCCTGCTGATCATTTGGATCGCCTCCTTTCTTTCCCAATTCATCAATTTCCTTTTTGGATCGGGTCAGGAGGGCCGTAAAGGCAAGATGGGCACCATGGCCCTGATCGTCCGGCTGGGGGTATTGACCATCGGCTTCCTGATCGCCGTCGGGGCGGCCGGTATTCCCCTGGAAAAAATATCCTTTATCATCGGCGCCCTGGGTGTGGGCATCGGTTTTGGTCTCCAAACCATCGTCAACAACCTCGTCAGCGGGATCATCCTGGCTTTCGAACGGCCGATACAGGTGGGGGACCAGATCGAAGTGGCGGGCCGCTCGGGGATCGTCAAGGAGATCGGGATCCGGGCCAGCAAGATTTCCAACTTCGAAGGCGCGGACATCATCATCCCCAACGGCGACCTGCTGAGCCAACACCTCGTCAACTGGACCCTGTCCAACCGGAACCGGAGGGTGGAGGTCAGGGTACGGGTCGACCAGGCGTCGGACGTGGCCCAGGTAACCGACGTCCTCAAAGGCGTCCTGAGCGCGCACAAAGATATCATGAGCAGCCCCGGCCCCTCGGTCCTGATCAGTGGTTTTGCGGGGAACTGGGTGGAATTCCAGCTGTTGTTCTGGGCGGAAGACCTGGGGAATACGGGGAGTCTTACACACGCGGTCATTTCCGAGCTAAAAGACGCTTTTACCCGGGAAAAGATCCGGTTGGTCAATCCCGCTCAGGATATTTACGTACGGGAAACGGGGGAAAAGGAAATGTAATACCTTTGCACAGTCCCCATGCTCTACGCGGTCGTCGATATTGAAACCACCGGGAGCCATGCCAGCGAGCACGGCATTACCGAGATCGGTATCGTCATCACCGACGGCAAACGGGTGCTGGAGTTTTACGAAACCCTGGTCAACCCCGAACAGCCTATCCCGCCTTTTATCCAGGTCCTGACCGGCATCGATGACGAGATGGTGGCCTCGGCCCCGCTTTTTGAAGAGGTGGCCCCCCGCATCTTCGAGCTTTTGCAGGACAAGGTTTTTGTCGCGCACAACGTCAACTTCGACTATTCTTTTGTACAGCACCACCTGCGCCACGCGGGGTTTGGGTTGAATACACGCAAGCTTTGCACGGTCCGGCTTTCGCGTAAAGTTTTCCCGGGTCTGGCGGGGTATAGCCTTGGCAAGCTGACCCGGCAATTGGGCGTGACCATGGAACGGCACCACCGGGCCGGGGCGGACGCGCAGGCAACGGCGGAAGTGCTCCACCGCATCCTGGGGGAAGACCGGGGCGGTCACGTGGAGGCCATGCTGAAAAGCAAACAACACCAGCAACAGCTCCCCCCGAACTTGTCGGAAACGCTCATCCAGCAACTGCCGACCGGTCCCGGGGTGTACTACTTCCACGACGCCCACGGCAAGGTGGTCTACGTGGGCAAAGCCAACAACCTGAAAAAGCGGGTCCTGGGGCATTTTGCCGGGAACGATACGGGGCTCAAACGCCAGTCTTTCCTGGGCCATATTCACGAAGTGACCTTCCAGGTCTGCGGGTCGGAGCTTATGGCTTTTATCCTCGAACACGCCGAGATCCGGCGGCTCTGGCCCCTGTTCAACTATGCCCACAAACACCCCGTGGAAGCGTTTAGCCTCTATGTTTTCGAGGACGTCAAAGGGTACCTCCACCTGGTCCTGGACGGGAAGAAAAAGCACCTCGAACCCGTATATACATTTAACATGCTCGTCGAAGGTCAGTCCATGCTGCGCAAACTGATCCAGCAGTTTGACCTTTGTCCGCGGATGTGTTTCCTGGACAGGACCGCGGGCCCCTTCCTTTACGAGGAACGCGGGGAGGCGGTGGAGGCCTACAATGCCAGGGTGATGGAGGCCGTGGCGTCGTTGCGGAAAAGCCTGCCTACTTTCGCCGTCGTCGAACGCGCGGAAGGGTCGGCGGACGAGGCGTGCATCCTTATGGAAGAAGGCCGGTTCTACGGGATGGGTTACCTGCCCAGGGGCGTACCCGTACCCCAGGTGGAAGAACTCAAAAATATGCTCACGCCCTATCCCGATCATGATTATATACGGGGGTTGATCTACAGATACATACAACGGTGGCCAGGGAAAAAAATAGAGTTAGCTACAGTCTAGCGGGCCACAGGCCCGCTGCCCGAAGGGGGCCCCGTAGGGGCCCGACCGCAGGTCATTAGCGATGTTTCGGCGAAAGGTTATATTATTAATATAACCTTTCGCCGAAACATACGAGACAACTTTTTTCTTTCATTTCCGGTTTTTACTTTCGCGCCATGGTACAGTTTGCCCAGGATGTAGCCGCTCGGCTCCAGATACGCATACAACAGGTCGAGGCGACCCTGACCCTTTTCGAAGAAGGCGCCACCATCCCCTTTATCGCCCGTTACCGCAAGGACCGGACGGGGGCGTTGGACGAGGTACAGATCCAGCAGATCCAGGACACGGCGAAGTTCCTCCAGGAATTTTCGGAACGGAAAACGTTTATCGAAAAGACCATCACGGAACAGGGCAAGATGACGGACGACCTTCAGCTTAAGATCAATGCGTCCACGACCCTGGCGGAACTGGAAGACATCTACCTGCCCTACAAACCCAAGCGCAAGACCCGCGCCCAGACCGCCCGGGAGAACGGCCTTGAACCGCTGGCGATGCAACTGCTGGAGCAAAAACCGATGGACGTTTCCGCTTCCGCGGCCGGTTTTATCAACGAGAAGGTCGCCTCCGCGGACGACGCACTCCAGGGTGCCCGGGACATCATCGCGGAGATGATCAACGAGGATGCAACGGTTCGGGGCAAGATGCGCAGTTTATTTGAGCGCAAGGCCACGCTCCAAAGCAAGGTCGTGCCGGACAAAGAGCAGGAAGCCATCAAATACAAGGACTATTTCGACTACCAGGAACCGGTGTCGGACGTCCCCAGCCACCGCATCCTGGCGGTGCTGAGGGGTTTCCTGGAAGGCTTTCTCCGGGTGGCCATCGGGCCCGAGGAAGAACTGGCCCTTCAGCAGATCGAAGACCAATATGTAAAGTCTTCCGGGGAGGCGGGCGAACAAGTCAAAAAAGCCGTCAAGGAATCCTATCGTCGCCTTCTGCAACCCAGCCTGGAAAGCGAACTCCGGACGTTGCTAAAGACAAAGGGGGACGAAGACGCCATTGCCGTGTTTGCTGAAAACCTGCGCCAACTGTTGCTGGGCAGCCCGCTGGGGAGCAAACGCGTCCTGGCCATAGACCCGGGGTATCGCACGGGTTGTAAAGTGGTTTGCCTGGATGAAAAGGGCGACCTGTTGATCAACGACCTTATTTATGTACACGAAGCCAACCGGGCGGAGGCGTCGGCGGGCAAGCTGCGTCACCTGGTCAGTCATTACAAGATAGAAGCATTTGCCATCGGGGACGGAACCGCGGGCCGCGAGACGGAACAGTTCGTCAAACGGCTGGAACTGGGGCTCCCGGTTTTCCTTGTCAATGAGGACGGCGCGTCGGTGTACAGCGCATCAGAAACCGCCCGCCAGGAATTCCCGGAACAGGACATCACGGTCCGGGGCGCGGTGAGCATCGGGCGCCGCCTGATGGATCCGCTGGCCGAGCTGGTCAAGATCGATCCGAAGTCCATCGGGGTGGGGCAGTACCAGCACGACGTCAACCAGGTCCGGCTCAAGGAGCGCTTGGACCAGACCGTGGTGTCCTGCGTGAACCAGGTCGGGGTCAACCTGAACACCGCTTCCAAACACCTGTTGAGCTATGTGAGCGGTATCGGCCCCTCGCTGGCGGAAAACATCGTCCGCTACCGGAGCGAGGTGGGCAAATTCGGCGGCCGCCGCGAGCTGCTCAAGGTTCCCCGTCTGGGTGAAAAAGCATTCGAGCAATGCGCGGGCTTCCTCCGTGTCAAGGAAAGCGACAACCCTCTGGATAAAAGCGCGGTCCACCCGGAAGCCTACGCCCTCGTAGAGGAAATGGCGCGCGACCTCGGCACCACGGTCTCGGACCTCGTCGGTAACGACACCCTGATCGGGAAGATACCGGTCAAAAAATATGTCACCGCCTCCTTTGGCGAGCACACCGTAAAGGACATCTTAGGTGAACTGAAAAAGCCCGGGCTCGACCCGCGGAGCGAGGCCACCCAGTTTGAATTCGCCCAGATCTATTCTATTGAAGAAGTCCAGGCGGGGATGATCCTCCCCGGTATTGTAACCAATATTACCCGTTTTGGCGCCTTTGTGGATATTGGCGTGAAGCAGGACGGGCTGGTGCACGTCTCCGAGGTCGCGCATAAGTATGTCGAGGACCCTTCTACTGTGCTGAAGCTGAACCAGCAGGTCCAGGTGAAGGTGCTGGAGGTGGATACGGTGCGCAAGCGCATCTCTCTGTCGATCAAGCAGGCGGATCCTGAGGGGGCGGCGGCGGCCCGCGGCGGGCGCGACCAGCGCCGCGGCGGCCAGCGGGGCGAGCATGGCGCCGGGCGTGGCGGTGATCACGGTGGATCGCATCGCGACGGCGGTGGCCGCGGCGGTGATCATGGCGGATCACACCGCGGCGGCGAACACGGAAGCGATCAGCGCGGAAATCACGGCGGCGGTCGCGGCGGTGATCATCGCGGCAACCGCGGCGACGCGCACGGCGGCCCCGGAAAGGAATCCGAGTCCATGGAGGACGCGCTGGCGCAGCTCAAGAAGAAGTTCGGAAAATAAAGTTCGCGGGTCGCGGCGCCCGCTACGTCGCTGCTGAACCCGCTGCGGCGCCCTACAGCAGCCCCCGCACCCGCGCCACAAACTCGCTGCGCGGTATCATCTGCGCCCCCAGGCTCTCCAGGTAGGCCGTATACACCTGGCAGTCGATGAGCTCGACGCCTTCGGCGCGGAGTTGTTCCACGTAGGAGATAAAGGCGAACTTGGAGGCGTTGCTGACGTGGCTGAACATGCTTTCCCCAAAAAATACCCGCCCCAGGCGGATGCCGTACAGGCCACCGACAAGGACACCGTCCTGCCAGGTTTCGGCGCTGTGTGCATAACCGAGGCGGTGGAGTTCGGTATAGGCCCTTTCCACTTCGTCGGTGATCCAGGTACCGGCCTGACCTTTGCGGGGTGTTTGTTTGCAGGCGCGTATGACGGCAGGGAAGTTTTGATTGGTGGCGTAAGTAAACACGCCTTTGCGGAAGAGCCCCTTCATACTCTTGGACACCTTTAGGGCGGGGGGATACAGGACAAAGCGCGGATCGGGGCACCACCAGAGAGGGGTGTCGCCTTCGTACCAGGGGAAGATCCCTTCCCGGTAAGCCATCAATAAACGTTGGGTAGAAAGATCCCCACCTATGGCCAAAAGACCGTCGGGCTCTGCCCGGTCGACGGGGGGGAAGGACAGCGTATGATCAAGCGCAAACAGCATTAGCTCCGGACGGCGGCTTCGATGGTGGCGCCGATGCCGCGGTCGGTGATGGCGGTACATTGAGGCTCCAGGTCATCGTAGGAGCCGTTTTTGACGGCGTATTTACCCCGGTGGTGGATGAGCAGGGCGCATTGCTCGGCTTGTTCGTAGCTGTGTCCGCATACTTCCACCAGGGTTTCTATGACCCAGTCGAAAGAATTGACCTCGTCATTCCAGACGATGAGGCTCCAGGGCTGTTCATCCAGTATGTCCGTTTCGAGGTCTTCCGATTCCCAGGGGCGGGTTGCAGGCATAGGGTGAAAGAAATTGGTCTGCGGCAAATTTACACTATTCCCTTAAATTACAGGCCTATGATGCACCCGTTATCTCTAGCGATGAGTCTGACGTTGCCCCTGAAGGACCCCGTGCCCATCTTTTCCCTGGTGCTGTTTATCGTTCTCCTGGCACCGATCGTCCTGAGGAAGTTCCGCATACCCAGCATCATAGGATTGATCCTCGCGGGTGTAGCCATCGGCGACCATGGTTTTGACCTGATCGAAAAGGGATCGATCGACCTTTTTGGCCGGGCGGGTTTGTTGTACATCATGTTCCTGGCGGGGCTGGAGCTGGACATGAACGAATTCAAAAAGAACCGGTACCGGAGCGGAATATTCGGACTGCTGACGTTTTGTATTCCCTTTTGCCTGGGTATGCTGGTGTGCTCGTATGTCCTGCACTTCAATTTTATCGCCTCCCTGCTGACGGCCAGTATGTTCTCGACACATACACTCGTGGCTTACCCGATCGCGAGCCGGTTGGGGATCACCAAAAGCGAAGCGGTGACGATCACGGTGGGGGGGACCATCATTACGGACTCGGCGGTCCTGCTGATCTTAGCCGTGATTACGGGGTATGGCAAAGGACAACTGGGGCAGGGTTTCTGGATACAACTGGGGGTGTCGATCGCCATTTTTGCGGCGGCGGTGTTGTGGGGTTTCCCATGGCTGGGCCGCTGGTTTTTCAAAAAGATCAAGGACGACAAGGTGACCCACTTCATATTTGTTTTTGCGCTGGTGTTCTTGGCAGCCTTCCTGGCGGAGCTGGCCGGCGTGGATGCGATCATCGGCGCCTTCCTGGCGGGTCTGGCACTGAACCGGCTTATCCCGACGACGTCCTCGTTGATGAGCCGGATCGAGTTTGTGGGGAACGCCATCTTTATCCCTTTTTTCCTGATCAGCGTGGGGATGCTGGTGGACCTGCACATCCTGCTGAGGGGGCCCGAAGCGCTGATCATCGCAGGGGTGCTGACGGCGGTCGCCCTCGGGGGAAAGTGGGCTGCCGCCTGGATCACCCAACAACTTTTCCGGTATACGCCGACACAGCGGAACGTGATCTTCGGTTTGAGCAGCGCGCACGCGGCGGCGACGATCGCGGTGATCCTGATCGGGTATAATATGAAGATCGTCGACGAAAACGTCCTGAACGGGACGATCATCCTCATCCTGATCACGTGTATGGTCGCCTCCTTTGTGGCGTCCAACGCCGGCACCCGCCTGGCGGTGTCCGAAGCCGAAGGACAGCCGGACCTGGACAAGGGGCCGGAAAAAATATTGCTCCCGGTACTGTCCCCTTCGCGCGCGGAAGGGCTGCTGGACTTTGCCGTGATGATCAAGGAGTCGAGCCTGGAAACGCCCATCGTTTCATTGGTGGTCGTCAAGGACGACGACGAAGCCCGGGAAAAGATCGTCCTGAGCCATCGCGTCCAGGAACAGACGGTGGCGCGCGCCTCCGCCACGGAGAACGAAGTACAGACCATCACGCGTATCGACCTCAATGTCGTTGACGGGATCGCCCGTACCGTGAAGGAGCTGGCGATCACCGACGTTGTCCTGGACTGGGAGGAGAAAGCATCGACCACCGAGCGGCTTTGGGGCACCCTTTTCGGGACGACCCAGGAGAACATCCTGGGCAGCGTCCGGGAAACCATTTATTCCTGTTTGTTCCACGTCCCCCTGAACACCACCGCCAAAATATACGTCGTTGCCTTCCGGAATGCGGAATACGAGGTGGGGTTTTCGCACTGGATGCACAAAGTGCTCCGGCTTTGCAAGGAAACCGGTTCCCGGCTGGTGCTTTGCTGCGCCCAGCCGACTTTCGTCGCCTGCGACGCTTTTATACAAGGCGCCCAACTTGCCCTGGAATACAGCCATGAATTGCTCAAGGACCCGGAAAACCTTACGGGTGCGCTCGACGGCACGGTGTCGGGGAACGACCTGCTGATCCTGGTCAGCGCCCGGAAGGGGACCTTGTCCTACCATCATTATGCAGACAACGCCCCCGCCCGTCTGCAGCGGCATTTCCCCGCGACCAACCTCATCGTCATCTATCCTGAACAAAATGAGGCGGAGGCGTTCGAGCCCGGCATCCGTTCCGAGGACCTGATCCTGAC
Organism: Dinghuibacter silviterrae; assembly: GCF_004366355.1. NCBI lineage: Bacteria > Pseudomonadati > Bacteroidota > Chitinophagia > Chitinophagales > Chitinophagaceae > Dinghuibacter > Dinghuibacter silviterrae. The sequence goes on from NZ_SODV01000002.1 coordinate 476,522, forward strand.
GCCGATCCAGGAACAGATCGAAAACTTCAACCGTCTTGGAAAGATGGTGAAGCGGTTTTTCAAGGGCCGGAAATAGCGCATCAATTTCTGATAAGAAAAGGATAATTCCGTTACTGTTCCAGTACGACAGACTTCTTACTTTTATTTTAATAAATGTAAAATTGACAATTATTAGATCCTTCCTTCATTTGAAGAGAGGGACAGCGATTGTTTTGCTCTAAAAATTAACTTCTTATGAGAGCTTATCTGCTTGCCTGCTGGGTGTCTGTCACCCTTATGGCCCCTTGCGTCCCGCTACTGGCGCAACAACCCTCCGCCGTAACCGGCACCGTCCGGACGGACGCGGGTGACGCCCTCCAGGGTGTTACCGTCACGGAGACCGGCACCCGGAACGCCGTCACCACCAACAGTAAAGGTGTATTTACCATCACCGTCGGTCATCTTCCGGCCAGCCTGACCATTACCTATGTAGGTTACCAGACCAGGGTGGTCAAGGGATCCGGTGACCTGAACATTATTATGACGGCGTCCAAGTCGAGCATGTCCGACGTGGTCGTGGTGGGCTACCAATCACAGCGAAGACGGAATGTCACCGCTGCGGTGTCGTCTATCAAAGGGGAGGAGATCGAAAACGTCCCCGAGGCCAGTTTCGACGTGATGCTCCAGGGCCGCCTGGCGGGCGTGAGTGTCCAGTCGATGACAGGTGAACCCGGAGCAAAACCCAACATCGTCATCCGGGGATCCACGGACATGGATTACGGGGATGCGAACGGCGGTAACACCGGCCCCTTATATGTTATCGATGGGGTGATTTATGATGTAAACAATATGCAGGGGGCGTACTCGGTGTCCAACCCGCTGAGCCTGATCGACCCGAACGACATCGAATCCATAGACGTATTAAAAGACGCATCGGCTTCCGCCATATACGGCGCCAGGGGCGGTAACGGCGTCATCATCGTCAGGACGAAAAGGGCCAGGCGGTCGGAAAAACCCCAGGTCAGCTTTAGCGCTTACGGGGGTGTGACGGCGCAACCCAACTTCAAAAAAGTACTCACGGGTGCGGCAGAGCGTGCGCTGAAGCTGGAGCTCCTCAACACAGAGGATGGCTATTCCGACCTGGCCCTGGGTGGCATCCCTCAGGCATTGACCGACAGCCTGAATCCCGTTTTCAACGGGGATGTGGACTGGCAGGCCATGCTGATCCGGAAGACGGCCATCGTCAATAACCAGGACCTGAGCGTGGCGGGTTACTTCGCGGGAAACAACGCCTACCGCATCTCGCTGAACCACTATAGCGAACAAGGGGTGGTCAAGGGCTACTCGCTCCAACGCCTGTCCCCGGACATCAACCTTACGCTGAACCCGATGCGGAAGCTGAGCGTGAATGCGGACTTGCGGCTTTCCTCGGAAAAACATATGCACGGGGCCGGCCAGGAGGGGAATCCGTTCCTGTTTACTTCCTGGAATTTCCCCACCTCCCTGATACAACTGACACCGGCGGAAGTGGCCGAGTATTCAGGTCAGGCCGATGTCTATGACGACGACAAGATCCTTACGCTGCTCGGCAGCGTCAATGCGACGGACACGCTGGCGCGCGGGTTGATGATCACCACCAACTTCGGCGCGAACAACTTCCACGAGTCGTATGGATACTTTTCCCCCACCGCTTTAAACGGGGTGGAGAACATCGCCTATATGAACGACGCCAGCAACCCCAACTGGTCGTGGGAGAACTACATGACATTCTCCAGGGACTTTGCCAAACACCACCTGGACCTGGTCGGGGGCTATTCCGCGTATGAGGCCAACCAATACTATACCGCCGCATCCGCGGCCGGCATCCAGGTATCGGGCATCTATACCCTCCAGACGGTACCGCCGGGCGCCAACCTGCAGGTCAGCACGTCACGGATGACGAAGACGACCGAGTCTTACTATGCCCGGGCCAGCTATCGTTTCAAAGACCGTTACCTGGCGACGGCCTCTTTCCGGCGAGATGCCAGCTCCATCTACAGCCCCAATTACCGCTGGGGAACCTTCCCCGCCTTTTCGGCGGGCTGGATCGCCAGCGACGAGGACTTTTTCAAGCCCCTGAACAAGACGGTAAATTTCCTGAAACTCCGGGCCAGCTGGGGGATCACAGGCCAGGACCCCGGGAGCTGGTACGCCAAATACCAGGCCCTCTACAACGACGCCAGCTTTCTCGGCGCCACCACCGGTACACTGGCAGGGAATGCCTCGTACATCTACCTGTCGGGAACGCCATCGACCTATAATGGAACGGCTGTCGTATCGCCCTTTAACTATGGCGACAACTATGTCAACGCCGGGACGAAATCCAGCAATTCCGTCCGTTGGGAGAAGTATCCGCAGTGGGACCTGGGCGGCGACATCGAGTTGCTCAATTCCCGGATCAACCTGAGCGTGGACTGGTACCAGAAGGATGCAAAGGACAAGTACCTCTGGCAGATACCCGCGGAGTACACAACGGGCTATATGTACTATTCCGGCAACTATGCCGGTGTCCGCAACACCGGTCTGGAGTTCGCGCTCAGCACCCGGAACCTGGGTCCTTCCTCGAAGATCCAGTGGAACAGTACTTTCAACATCAGCTTTAACAAGAACTGGGTGACGCAACTGCCCAACGGCAACAGGGACCTGCTTTTCGGACAACCCTGGTTCCGCAAAGCCCTGACGCTGGGGTCTCCGCTTTTTGCCTATAAGCTCTGGCAAGTGAACGGGGTGTATGCGACCAATGCGGACGTGCCCACCGACCCGATCACCGGTCAGAAGATGACGTATTTCGGCACGCCCATGCAGGCAGGGGATGCCCGCATCGTGGACCAGAACGGTGACTACAACATCGACTACGAGGACCAGGTGACGAATGGGAAAAGCCCCCTGCCAAAAGCGACCGGTGGTTTTTCCAATACGGTTTCCTATAAAGGCCTTTCGCTGACCGTATTTGCCTCTTTCTCCTACGGGAACGACATCCTGAACGGAAACCTGTCCGACGCCCTGAACGGAAGTGCGAGCTACGGCAGTTGGGGCGTCAACGCGGGCCCTGCTTCCTTAGGAGACGCGCTGAGCAATTTCTGGAGCAAACCGGGGGACCAAACCACCTACCCCAGGCTGGTCTATCCCTCCGGTGGCACGTCTGCCGTGGATCCCTGGAACATCAGCCGGTCCTATTTCCTGGAAAAGGGCGGGTTTATAAAGATCAAAACGGTGACCCTGGGATATAACCTGCCTCACTCCCTGACGGCCAAAATGGGTATCAAGGGACTGAACGTCTACGGGATGGCGGAAAACCTGCACATTTTCAAACAAGCCAAGGATATACCGGACCCCGAGCTGTATGACCCGACGACGGGTTCGGTCAACATCATTTATCCTACCGGTTTGAAATTCACTTTTGGCCTCAGGGCTGATCTTCAATAAACTTTTTATGAAACGCATATATATCCTGCTTCTTCTTACCCTCGGAGGAGTCTCTTGCAAGAAATTCCTGGACCAGGAGCCCGTCAGCTCCCTGACGGATGCGACCTCCTGGAAGACGGATGCCGACGCCAATTCCGGCGTGGCCGCCTGTTACGCACTCATCCGGTCGGCTTTCGACGCAGCCGTGTCTTATTACAGCTATGGAGACCTGCCCACGGATGAATTTGGAAACGTCCTCGACCCGGACTACCTGAATATTTCGGAAATGAACTGGGCGATCTCGGTTTCCAGCCTGAATACCTACGACCCGAAACTAAAGCTTCGGGTGTATACGCCCTTTTACGCGGCCATCCAGCAAGCCAACCGCTGTCTGTATTTTATCAACCAGATGCCCGTGAGTGCCTTTAACGGGGACGATGCTGCTTCCCAGCAGGCGGAAAAAAACAAGTACCTGGGCGAGGCGTATTTCACCCGGGCGTTCAACTACTTCTATATGGCACGCGTGTGGGGCGACGTACCCCTGGATACTTCTTACCAGGCGGACATCTCCACCTTCAACGGCATTGCCCGTTCTCCACAGGCACAGGTGCTGGAGGCGGCCCTGTCGGATCTGTCCAGGGCGAAGGCGTTCCTGAACTGGCAGGACCCTACCTCCCAGGACCGCGTGGTCCGCGGCGACAAGGGCGCCGTATTTGCCCTGATGGCGCACCTCTATGCCTGGAAGGGTGTATACGACAGTTGTGCGATGGCGTGCGACTCGGTGATCCTGTCGGGCTCCTATACGCTGGTGCCCGGCTCGTCTTATGCGACGATCTACCAGGGCCAGTCCCCCGAAAGCATCTTCGAGATTGCCCAAAACACGACCGCGGAGTCCATGACCGCCACCGCGTACAGCGCCAGCATCGCCAACTATTTGTTGTGTACGCCGCTCCTGCCCACCAACACGGTCCCCAACTGGCAGATCAATCCCGGTATTTTGTTTCAACTCTATAGCGACACCACCGACCTGCGGTACAAGAGCGGGTACACCTCGCTCAATTCGGGCAGCGTCACGTATTACTCCTGTATCAAGTATTCCAACATCCAGAAGATTACCAACAACAGTGTGAATTATTATTTGCTGCTCAACAACATCGTGGTGTTCCGGCTGGCCGATATCCTGCTCCTGAAGGCGGAAGCCCTCGCCGCGGGTCCCAAGGCCGATTTTGCCGGTGCCATGACGCTCGTCAACCAGGTCCGCGAAAGGGCGGGTATCCAGGACCTGACCGGGATCACCGGTAAAACGGCGGTGATCGATACGGTCACCGCGGAAAGGGGCCGGGAGCTTTTTTGCGAAGGACATCGCTACTATGACCTGGTGCGCAACGAACGCCTGACAGGCGCCACGCCCTTCCCCTATATGACCGCGGCCCAGTTCCAGGCGGGCAAATACTACTGGCCCCTGGACCCGACCCTCTTCGTGCTGAACCCCTTGCTCAAACAAACCCCTTACTGGGCAGCGGCACTCACCAATTGATCACGACAAATTTTGTATACCATGCGCTATTTGCTCATCATATCGATCGCCCTTTTGGCCTTGTCCTGCAATAAAAACTACCTCACCGACGGGGGAACCAGCAAGGCCAATACTTCTCTGTCCACCTACGACTATCTCGCGGGGAACACCTATCACTATTTCGATACGGTCCTCCTGATCGCCGACCACTTTGGTTTGAAAGACTCGATGAATATGTCCGGGACCTTTTTCGCGCCCACGGATTTTTCGATCAACGCGCTCATGAACACGCTGAACATCACCACGCTGGACTCCCTGTACAACCATATTACCTCCAAGTTCCTGACGCAATACATGCTGTCGCAAAAAGGGCTCAACGTCACCACCGCCACGGTGGCACCGGAAGCGTTCCCCAATTGGGCAGACACCATCTGCGCGGTGAAAAAAACGGCCTTTACCGAAACCGTGGCCAACTCGGCGTTTAACTATTACATCCTGCAATACGTCAAGATCAACGGACAGATGGATGGTGTCAACGGGCCGGTGGCCGGAGACCCCGCGGATGTGGTCCTCAACTGTCAGACCGAGGGTATTCAAACGTCGACCGGGACGACCCTCAATGTATTGGCCAACAATGCGTCCCTGGCTATCCGATAATCTTTTAAAGCGAAAAACGATGCGACTATATAAAATTTTTTGGCTTCTGTTGCTGATCCCGCTGGCATGGGCCTGCGAAAAGATCACCCACGGGTATCTCAGCGACGATGTGTTTTACCAGGTCAACCCCTTTTATGTACAACAGGGGATCACGACGACCTCTTCCTCCCTGGTGTCCAACGGGTCGACCGAGCCGTTAAACGTAAAACTCCTCTCGGTCACCGACGTATCCACCGGGGCGTCCGCCGACAGTATGTTCCTGAAAACCCAACTGATCAAAATCTTTACAGGTACGCCTACGCAAGACGACTCGACCCTGGCTATGCTAAATGCCAAGCTGGAGGACAGCATGGTGGCACCCTTTAGCGTCAATCCCATCGGGGGACGCCTACAATTCACCGGGGCCGACCTGTATGTGGACACCGGAACGTATTCGATGGACATACAGATTTCCAACGTCCGCGGAAGCAGGGTGGTGAAGGACGCCTGTCAGCTCGTGGTTACGCCGATTGCCACCAAGGACACGCTCACGTATCAATCCTGGACGACGGGGCCCACGGCCACCGGACCGTTTACCCCGGTGGCCGGCCAGATCCCGGTGACGGTGACCTACGTACCAGGCGGGGCGGACAAGATCATTTTTGTCTGGAAGGATAAAAACGGGAACAATTTCAACCCCTCCGCCGGCGAGGTCAACGCCCGGGTCGCCCGCCCCACCTTTCACAACTGGGACCCCTATTACCCCGAGACACGGACGGATACGTCCATCGAATACCAATACCCCGACGGCGTTCCCTACCTGCCGGCGTTCAGCACCGTCTCCACGGGCGGTCTCTCTTTTGGCGGGGGCATCTGCTACTACCAACTGGCGGCTGCGCATACGGATATTGGACTTTACGTCAATACCGTATCTTCCATACAGTATTACCTGACCAAGGGGACGTATGTGGTTACTTATCTTGTAAATATTGTTGCGCGTGTGCCGTAAATACTTTGTGATCGGTTTCTGCCTTTGTGGGCTGGCGGCAGGCGATGCGGCCGCCCAGCCTGGCGGGGTCCGCGATACTTTGCCCTTGCCCACAGCCCGTTTCTCCACAGGCGACAGCGCCGCCTGGGCCGCCCCTGACTTTGACGACAGCCGCTGGGCGACCCAACGGACGGGGACCGTCTGGCAGGAACAGGGGTACGAGGGCTACCACGGCTATGCCTGGTACCGCATCCATGTGCGTATCCCCTCTTCGCTTAGGGCGCATGCTTTTTGGAAGGATAGCTTACGAATATTCCTGGCTCATGTCAACGACGTTGATGAAACCTTTTTGAACGGGGTGCGCATCGGCAAAACGGGCGGCTTCCCCGAAGACCCTGGCGGCTACAAAAGCCGCTGGCCGCTGGTGCGGGAATACCACCTCCCGCTCAACGCGACCGGCATCCGTTGGGACCAGGACAATGTCCTGGCGGTGCGGGTGTATGACGGCGGTGGAACCGGGGGCATCTTTATGGGGCATCCGTTTATCGATATGTTGGAAAAAATAGATGCCGTAGACCTGGACGTTCCCGCGGACTCGATCCGCTATGGGAGCGCCGCCACCGTTACCCTGACCGCCGGTAACCGGTTTGCCGTGCCGGTGCGTGGCGTCATCACCTATGGGGTCCGGGATGTGACCCAGGGTAAGGACATCGGGTCGCATACGGTTCCGGTGACGCTGAGCCCTTTCGGCACGCGCCGCTTTGCGTTCCACCTGCCGAACCGGCCGGGTCTGGAAGTACACCTGGCCTTTACCGAAGCGGGGAGCGGGTTGACCGTCGAACGCAGGATTTGGTTTCCGTATACGCTGACACCGGTGTCCCCGTTGTCGCCGCGCGTCAACGGTCCCCGGATCTACGGCGCACGACCCGGGTCTCCCTTTTTGTATAAGGTGCCCGTGTCGGGGGCACGGCCGCTGCGGTTCCGGGCCACGGGTTTGCCGGAGGGGCTGGTGATCGACGCGTCGGATGGCATCATCCGCGGAGCGGTCCCGGCGCCGGGCCGCTTCCCGGTGACCCTCGAAGCCTCCAACCGCTATGGCCGGGCCACGGCGCCCTTGACGATCGTTATCGGCGACACGCTCTCCTATACACCCGCCCTCGGCTGGAACAGTTGGAACTGCTGGGGGTTGACCGTCGATGACGAAAAAGTCCGCCGGTCCGCCGCGGCGTTTGTGCAAAAGGGTTTGGCGGATCACGGTTGGTCCTATATCAATATCGACGACGGCTGGGAGGCATCCGCGCGCGCGGCCGACGGCCGTATTGTCGCCAACGACAAATTCCCGGATCTGACCGCGCTGAGTGGCTGGTTGCACGCGCGGGGGTTAAAGTTCGGAATCTACTCTTCCCCCGGCCCCCTGACCTGTGGTGGCTTCCTGGGATCCTACGGACACGAGGCACAGGACGCGGCCACCTATGCCGGCTGGGGCATCGATTACCTGAAATACGACTGGTGCAGCTATGACGGGATTGCCGGCACGGACACTGCGCTCAATACTTTCCAAAAGCCCTACCGCGTCATGCAAACGGCGCTGAGGGCACAACCCCGCGATATTTTGTACAGCCTTTGCCAATACGGAATGAAGGACGTCTGGACCTGGGGCGCTTCGGTAGACGGCCAGTCCTGGAGGACGACCGAAGACATCGAAGACACCTGGGAAAGCCTGCACCGGATAGGTTTTGGCCAATACCCTCTATACCCCTACGCGGGCCCGGGTCACTGGAACGACCCGGACATGCTCACGGTGGGCTGGGTGGGCTGGGGCGCCACCCTTCGGCCCAGCCGGCTGACGCCCGACGAGCAATACACCCAGGTCAGCCTTTGGTCCCTGTTGTCCGCCCCGTTGCTCCTGGGCTGCGACCTTGGCAAGCTCGACGGTTTTACACTCGGCTTGCTGACCAACGACGAGGTGCTGGCCATCGACCAGGACGCCCTTGGCCGGCAGGCGCAACGCGTGGTCCCGGATCCGGGATACCAGGTATGGATAAAGCCCCTGGCGGATGGAAGTACGGCCGTGGGGGTTTTCAATATGGAGGATACGTGCCGGCCGGTCCGCCTGAACTGGGATTCTTTGGGCCTGGGCCGTTACCATATCCTCCGCGACGTTTGGCGGCAACGCGACCTGGGTGCCGTTCAAAAGACGCTTGACGCCACCCTGATGCCCCACGGGGTATTATTGGTTCGCCTTTATTGATGATTTTTGAAAAACCAGATATCTTGACCAAGAGGATGTGTATGGGGCTGGTCGCTGCCAGCCTGTTGATGACCCAGGGCCTGCAGGCGCAATCGCCCTGGGTGCGGCTGAGGAACAGGCCTTCCACCCTGGGGTTGGAACAGGGGTACCTATCGTTATCGACACCCGATTTTCAGTTGACGCTCGTTCGGGCGTCGCAGACGGTGGCTTCGTTGCGGCCCGTTATTCTTCCGGGATTTGACTTTACGCCCGGGGATAGTCTGCTGGTGCGGAGCGGGAACGGGCTTTACCAACTGGGGGACTTGAACCTGCGGTTGAGGGTGGGGGAGGATACTGCGTGGACGAGGTATTCCACGGCGGCTGACCGGCATCCTGTGCGGGGACTGCCCGTAGGGCGCGCAGCGCCCGCGATGAGCTCTGCGCCCGCGATGAGCTCTGCGTCCGCGATGGGCTCTGCGTCCGCGATGGGCTCTGCGCCCGCGATGGGCTCTGCGCCCGCGATGGGCTCGGCACCCGCGATGGGCTCGGCGCCCGCGGGGGATTTGCGGCCCATGGGCTCTGCGCCCGCGGGGACCACATTGCTCGCTGCCGCCGACCTGGGACCCACTTTTCCCCAGAATATTCCGTTGAACGTCGAAAGACGTTGGGAGGTACAGGACGGCCAGCTTGTCCTGGCTTTTGTCCTTAGGAATAAAGGGGACCGCCCCGTGGAGGTCGGCGCTCTGGGTATCCCCCTGATCTTTGACAACATCCTCGACGGGGAAAGCCTGGAGCAGGCACACGCCCGGAATGTTTTTTATGATCCTTATATCGGGAAGGACGCGGGTTACCTGCAGGTGACGCGCCTTAACGGGGAAGGGCCCGGTTTGCTGGTGACGCCTTCGGGGCATGCGCCATTCGAGGCGTACAATCCGCTGCTGGACGACCCCACGCCCCGAAGCGCCGCTTTCGAGGGGTTTTATGAGTGGATGGTTTGCAGCAAAGCCTACGCGGAGAAAGAATGGAAAAACGCCGAACCCTGGAACGAGCCGACATCGATCGTTATAAAACCGGGGCAGGAGTACCGGGTCGCCCTCGCCTTTTCCCTTTGCCCCTCTGTGCGTTCCATCGACAGTACCCTGATGGCCCGCGGGCGGCCCGTTGCCATGGGGGTGCCGGGGTATGTGCTGCCGCAGGATGTGCAGGGAAAGTTGTTCCTGCATTATAGGGCACCGGTACGGTCATTTTCGGTGACGCCCGATTCGACCGCCGTCGGCGGCAGCGGCCCAGACTCCGGCGGCAACCGCCCGGGCCCGGCCCTGGTGCTGCACGCCCTCGACACATTGCCAGGTGGCTGGGTGGCGTATGCCATCCAAGGCCGCACCTGGGGCCGTGCCCGTCTGACGGTCACCTACGAAGACGGGACCGAACAAACCATCCATTACAAGGTGATCCAGCCCGAAGACAACGTCGTCCGGCATTATGGACACTTCCTGATGACCAGCCAGTGGTACGACCAGGCAGGGGACACTTTTCATAGGAATCCTTCCGTGATCAGCTACGACAATACCCTGCACCGGCAGGTGACGGAAGATAACCGGGCCTGGATCGCGGGGCTGAGCGACGAGGCCGGGGCCGGCAGCTGGCTGGGCGCGCTGATGAAACAGGCGGTGCTCCCCGATAAGGCGGAGGTCTTGCAGTTGCAACGTTTTGTGGATTCGACCCTGTGGGGAAGGATACAATATGCGAACGGGCCGGAAAAATACGGGGTTCGGAAAAGTCTTTTTTATTATGAGCCGGAGGGCATGCCCGCGGGCACATACAGCACCGGCATCCACTACAAGACCTGGTCGGCCTGGCCCCTGAAGGAGGCCGCCTCGGTGGGACGCTCCTACAACTATCCACACGTGGCGGCGGCTTATTGGGTCATGTACCGTCTGGCGCGTTTTCACAAAGACCTGTTGCCGGCAGACAAATGGACGTGGTACCTGGGCCAGGCGTATGAAACCGCCATGGCGATGTTGCGACTGGCGCCGTATTATGCGCAGTTTGGTCAAATGGAGGGGACGGTGTTTTACCTGATCCTCCGGGACCTCCAGTCGGAAGGGATGATCGAACAGGCGAGGGTTCTGGAGACAGCCATGAAGGGCCGCGCCCTGCATTGGCGTTCGCTGCCCTATCCGTTTGGGAGCGAGATGCCCTGGGATTCCACGGGGCAGGAAGAGGTGTATGTGTGGTCCCATTACTTCGGTTTCCTGGACAAGGCGGACGTGACGCTCAAGGCGATCCTTGCCTATATGCCCACGATCCCGCACTGGGCCTATAACGGGAACGCCCGGCGGTACTGGGATTTTTTGTATGCAGGCAAAACGCAACGGGTAGAACGGATGATCCATCACTACGGATCTCCGCTGAATGCCTTGCCTGTGTTGGAAGCCTATTGTGAACACCCGGACGACTTTTATTTGTTGCGGGTGGGGTACGGAGGCCGGATGGGTGCGCTTTCCAACATCACAGAAGACGGTTTTGCGCCTTGCGCCTTCCATGCCTGGCCATCCACTTTGGCGAACGACGGCTACACAGGGGACTACGGGTCCGGCTTTTTCGGATATGCTGTCAATACCGGGACATTCATAGCCCATCATCCTGTGTTCGGATGGCTGGCTTATGGGGGGAACTTGTCCACGGAAGGCTCGCTCGTCCGCGTGCAACCAACCACCGCGGGCCGGTCTTCGGTGTTTATCGCCCCCGCCCGGCTGTGGGTGCGGATGAATGCAGGGCGGATCCGTACGTTGACGTACGATACCTTGTCCGGGGAGATACGGTTGCTACTTGACAGCGCGGATGCGGTCACGCCCGATGGGTGGATGACCCTCGACGGCGCCTATACCGCGGTATACCCGATGGCGCGCGGTTCGTACAAGGTACCCTTGGGTACGGAGGTCATCCTGCGGCCCACCGCCAGTGCCGTCATCACCATCGACACAGCCCATCCCGCGGCGCGCATCCCCGCCACGCTCCATGGTATTTTTTTCGAAGAAATCAGTCACGGGGGTGATGGCGGTCTTTATGCGGAGCTGATCCAGAACCGGGGTTTCGAGGAAAGTACGATTCCCCAGGGGACACGGCTGGACAGCGGCTACCTGGTACCGTTTCCGGAGAAGCCGCATTTTATGCTGGAACCGCAAAAGACGGACTGGAAGATGGAGTGGCCGTATGTCAACGATCCGTGGCCGGGGTGGCACTCTGAAGGAAAGGTGACGTTGTCGCTCACGGCCGAGCATCCACTCAATTCCGCAACCCCGCACTCGTTGAGTGTGGAGGTCAGCGGTCAGGGGAGTGTCATCAATGACGGGTTTTGGGGGATCAACGTCGTCAGCGGAGACAGTTATAAGCTGTCGTTTTATAGTCGTGGCGGTTCCTATACGGGGCCGGTCACGGTGTCCCTGCAGTCGGCGGATGGGTCGGCGTTGGCGACACATACGTTCGCGATGCGCGAGGCTGGCTGGCATCGATTCGCCTGCGTGCTAAAAGCCACGCGTACCGATTCCGCCGCGCGTTTCGTCCTTTCCTTTAAGGGGCAAGGAAAGCTGTGGCTGGACTTTGTCTCCCTTTTCCCTGAAAAAACTTTTAAAGGCCGCCCGAACGGCCTCCGGGACGACCTGGGCCGCCTGATCGCGGACCTCAAACCTGCCTTTGTCCGCTGGCCGGGCGGCTGTTATGCCGAGGGTATCACCATCGCCAGTGCGGCGAATTGGAAAAAAACCATCGGGCCGGTGGAAAAGCGGCCCGAAACCTTTAGCCCCTGGGGCTATTGGAGCACCAATGGGTTCGGGTATGACGAATACCTCCGGTTTTGCGAAGACATCGGTGCTTCGGCCCTTTTCGTGTGTAATGTCGGCGTCTCCTGTGAATACCGGAGCGGGACGTATGTACCCGAAGACAGTTTGCAACCGTATATCCAGGACGCCCTGGACGCGATCGAATACGCCATCGGACCCGTTACCTCCCCCTGGGGGAAGCGGCGCGCCCGGGCCGGTCACCCCGCGCCTTATCCCCTGAAATATGTGGAGATCGGGAATGAACAACATGGCCCGAAGTACGCCAGCCGGTACAACCTTTTTTATGAGGCGATCCACCGGCGTTATCCAAACATCACCCTGATTGCCAGCATGGGTATCGGGGACGTGAACCGGAATACCCTCCAGGGGATGAAGACCACGGAAATGGTGGACGAGCACGCGTACAAGGATGCCTATTGGAGCTTGCGTAATACAGATCACTTTGACCGGTACAAACGCGGGCAGTGGGACATGTATGTCGGCGAATTCGCGACCAATGCCGGCGTGGGTCATGGGAACCTGCGCGCCGCCCTCAGCGATGCAATTTATATGATGGGGATGGAGCGTAACGCCGACCTTGTCAAAATGTCCAGCTACGCGCCCCTCTTAGCCAACGTTCACGACGTGGACTGGCCGGTGAACCTCATCAATTTCGACGCGGCCCGCAGTTACGGACGTATCTCGTATTACGCAATCAGGATGTTCACCGACAACCGGCCGGACGTCAACCTGCCGACGCAGGTTGACGTAGCGCCGGCGGGACATGGTAGCGCCGCCTTTAGCGGGGGCATCGGGTTGGCTACCTGGGATACGCAGACCGAGTATAAGGATGTGGAGGTGTCTGTAAACGGCCGAAGCGCGTATCACAGCTCCAGTGAAAGCTTTGACACCGGTTGGTTAAAACTTCGCGGGACCTGGGAACCCACCGACAGCGGCGGTCTTGCCCAAAAAGCCGAGGGCGCCCAACTCCTGGCGTTGCTTAAGGGCCGCTCCTTCGATACCTATACATTGACATTGAAAGCGCGCAAGCTCGGCGGCTATAATGCCTTTATTATTCCGTTTGCCGTCCGCGACAGCAACACCTTTCTGCGCGCGCACATCGGGTCTTATGTCAATGCCAATTGCGTGTTCGAATCGGTGACGGACGGGTATGAGGTGGCGGATATCACCAACCAGAAAAGGTTGCTCCATCCCATCGAAACGGGCCGCTGGTACACGATACGCCTGGAGGTGGGACGCGACAAGGTCGATTGTTACCTGGACGGGGAGCTGTTGATGTCGTACAAAGGACTTCCCACCCTTTTCGCGTTGTCAGGTAAAGAGGACAAGACCGGGGACGTGGTCGTGAAGGTGGTCAATGCCGGAGCGGACGCCTGCGCCACCCGCTTTGCGTTGCCCGGTTATGCGCTCACCCGGTGGAGCCTGCTCACCGCACTCGGGCCGGAGTCCGAAAACTCCTTGGAGCACCCGGCGGCGTTTGTGCCCCATGACATAGAAAAAGCGGATACTGTCGTACCCGCTTTTTCCATTTCGGTGTTTCGGTTTACAGCTGTGTCTCGAAATAAATGACGAGAAGGTCCCTGTGGATCCCGAATTGTTTTTCGGCTTTGTCTGCGTTCATATACCGGCTTTCACGTCCGCTGATCTGGCTTCTTTTATAGCGCCTGTTTACCTCATCACCGGTCATTTCCGTCTTGCCGTTGACAAGCAGGTGCGCGGTGGTGTCAAAGGACATATAGGCCACGTTGGGATATCTGCTATAAGACACATAGGCCTTTCCGTTGATGACGAAATAGATCTGGTCGGGGGCGGCTTCAAAAGCATTTTTCAAAAAGGTGCTACCGTTTCCGGTCGCCTCCTTCAAGAATTTTTCGAAGGCCTCCGCCCTGGAAGGGGATCCTTCCCGCTGGAAGTCTTCCTCCTGGGAGGGCGTCAGCTCGGAACTATTGCTGAAAGAGTACTTGTTTCCCCCGTGACCGGCGAGCCCAAGGAACTGGAGCTGCGCACCCCAGCCATTTTTTTGACCTTCTTCGGAGAGGGTGGCAGAAAAGATGTCGTCGAGGTTTTTGTACTCGTCTTTGGAAACCAACAGGTGGGCCTTCAACGTTTCGGTACGGCCCGGTGCGGGCAACTTTAGCGTATAATAACCGTGCTCGTCGGTTACGGCTTCCGTATTCGAAAGTTGGTCTTTGACCGTGGCGCCCGCCAATGGCTGGAGCGTGGCGCCGTCTACGACGTAGCCGTATAGACGGTAGACTTCGTTGCTTTGCGCGAACGATGCCCGGCTTAAGCTGATCGTCAGCAGGAATAATAAGGAAAGTTTGTTGATCATGGCTATTTATTTAATCCGACAACGAAGATGTCTTCATCAATCCCATATTTCTCCTTGGCTTTCGAGGCGGGGAGGGTAGAACAATAACCACTCAACTGATTTCTTTTGTACGTCTTATTGAGTTCCTCCCCTGTCATCCGGATTTTGCCGTCGACAAGGATCGTATGTACCGTGCCTTCCTGGGATGCCCAACCGCCGTGCATAACGACATAGGTCTGGTTGCTAATGACGAAATAGATCTGGTCGGGGGAGGCTGCAAAGACGGCCTCGACTTCCCGTTGCTGTTTTTGTCTTTGAATCAGTTTGTCAAAAATCTCCTCGCGGGAGGGCGACCCCTCGTTGTGCAATGCTTCTTCTTCGGAAGGCATCGCCATGTGGCTATTGGAAAAACTTCTGCGGTCCGGGCCACTCCCGGCCAGCCCTATGAGCTGAAGATCGCTGTTGAATTTCGGGTTGATTCCCAGGTTTGCCAGCGGTACCTGGAATTTGTCCTGGAAATGATCATACCCGTCCTTGGAGACGACCACGTGGAATTTCATGGTGTCGGTTTTACCAGGCGGCACGGGAAATGTCAACCTAAAAAAACCGTCGGCGCCCGTCTTCGTCGACAGACCGGATACGTCGTCTTTGACATCCGCGTCCGCCAGGGGTTTGAGCGTGGCGCCGTCGACGACAAATGCATAAAGCCGGTAGGTGTGGTCGTCACCCGTTTTCGGTACGCGGTGCCGGCTGGCTGCGATCAGCAGCAGGAGTAATAAGGGGAGTGCAAACAGGAAACGGGCACCTTGTTTCGTCCCGGATCTTCTTTTGTTCATCATGGCTATTCTGTTATAGAGGGGTGAAAAATTAAAGGGATTGCTCAGCACCGGCACGCCTACCCCGGATACCTTCAACAACAAATACTGGTATTGTTTGGGATCGGCCCCATTGTCCAGGACCGCCTGGTCGGCCAGGAATTCGAGGTTCTGCCGGATGGACCGGTCCATCAGCCAGGCAAAAGGATTCCACCATTGCAGGACCAAGAGGACCTGGCTGAGGAGGATATCCAACGTATGCCGCTGTTCGATGTGCGCGGTTTCGTGGTCTACGATGCGGTGAAAGTCCGCGGACGTCTGGGCCGATGGGTGGAAGAAAATACTGTGTCCGAAGGAAAAGGGCGCCAGCGGGTAGGGGAGCAGGAACAACCGGATACGGCCCCGTTCGCCGGCAGGAACGGCTTTGAACCGGAGGCGCGTCAGGGATATGACCTGTATCGACAGGCGGAGGACCATGAGGACCATACCCGCGAACAGGACGTATTCCAGGAGGGGCAAATGGTGGCTGGGGGCCGCTGTGGGGGCCGCCGCGACCGGCATTTCGGGGCCGGGGTTGCCTTGGACGTAGACCGTAAACCGCTCTACCTTTTGGGGCCAGAGCCCGCTGGTATCCATCAACGGTGCGAGCAGGCAAAGCAGGATAGCGGTAGACAGGTACAACCGGTTTGCCTTGTAAAAGGTCAGGCGGACCAGGCAAACCCGGTAGAAGAGGTAGGTCAGGGCGAGACCCAGACCCGCCTGGAGGCTGTAGGATAGAAGCGTCATAAACTGTCCTTTTTCGATGGGTGGTTGCTGTTCAAGGCTGTGGTGCCTTGAGTTTGATGACAAAGAGGTTTTCGTCGATCCCGTATGTATTTTCGGCGTTCCCGGCAGGGAAGGAGCCGACTGCAAATTGAAGCTGGCTTCTTTTGTACATCTTATTAACCTCCTCTCCGGTCATCCGGGTCTTTTCATCGACCAGGAAAAGGTCCACCGTAGTGTCAAAGGAAGCCGACGCGTGTGGGACAACAGCATAGGACTTGCCGTCGATCACAAAGTAAATCTGATCGGGCGACGATGCAAAAACCTTTTCGATGTCACTACGGCTAGGCGGTGCCGTATCCTTGAAGAATTTGTCAAAAATATCCTTTCGGGCCGGGGAACTCATCTGTTTCAGGGCGCGTTCCTGTTCGGGAAAGAGCACGGTATTGTCGACAAAGCCACTTGCATTCTTATCCGGTTTCAGGCTTGTAAGACCGATATATAAAAGGCTTGCTCCCAGGCCCGCTTGTTTGGAGACGGTCTTTAGCGAACTGTGTACGGTGTAGTAACCGGTGTCATATCCTTCCTTGAACGCAAGCACGCGTATGTTTGCGGTATCGGTAGGTTCGGAAAAGGGAATGGTCAGCATAAAAAACCCCTTGCCATCAGAGCGCACCGACCTACCGGACACCTTGTCGTAAATGGTGGCCCCTTCCAACGGCCGTAATGTGGCGCCGTATACGGTGAAGCCGTACAGGCGGAGCAGGCTGTGGTTGTCCTGCGGATGGATGCGGTGCCGGCTGGCCGCAGCCAACAGCAGGAGTAAAAGAGGAAGGGCAAAAAGGAAACGAGTCCCCTGTCTTCTTCCCGAGCGTTGTTTGTTCATCATGGCTATTCTTTTTTTGAGGGGTGAAAAGTTAAATGGATTGCTCAGGACAGGTCCCGCTATCCCGGATACCCTCAGCAGTAAATACTGATATTGCCGGGGATCCGCGCCTCCTTCGAGGACGTTCTGGTCCGCCAGGAATTCGAGGTTTTGACGGACGGATTGGTCGAGCAGCCAGGCGGCAGGATTCCACCATTGCATGATCAGGAGGACCTGGCAAAGAAAAATGTCCAGCGTGTGGCGCTGGTTGATGTGTGCGGTTTCGTGTTCTACGATACGGTGAAAGTCCTCCGACGTCTGGACAGATGGGTGGAAAAAAATACTATGTCCGAAGGAAAAAGGAGCCAGCGGATAGGGCAACGCCATGAGTCGGATACGCCCGTTCCGGGCGACAAGGGTAGCTTTTCGACGGATCCGGATCAGGGAAGCCGTCTGGAAGAGGAGGCGGAGCAACATGACGGTCATGCCCGCCAGAAGGAAGTATAAGGGCCAAGGTCTATGGGGGGTGGCTTGTACAATGGGGCCTACCCTGGCAGGCGACAACACCGGGGCGGCCACGGGAGCCGTCTGCATATAAAAAGTGATGTGCTCCACTTTCTCCGGCCAAAGGCCGCTGGTGTTCAGGAGGGGCAGGAGCAGGCACAACAGGATAGATCCTGCGAGGAACAATCGGTTCGCCTTGTAGAAAGTCAGGCGCAGCAGGAACGCTTGGTAGAAGACATAGGTCAGGAGGAGGCCAATACCCGCCTGAAGGCTGTAGGAAAGGAGATTCATGACCGTCCTTTTTCGATGAGGTGAAGGATTTCTTTGAGTTCCGCCGGGCTCAGCTTTTTCTTTTCCACAAAAAAATTGACCATTTCCTTGTAGGAGTTGGCGAAGTAGTCCTTGACAAAACCCGTCATGAAACGGTTTTTGTATTCTTCTTCGGTCATGGTGGCTTTGTAGATATACACTTTACCCATCAGCCGGGACGTGACGAACCGTTTTTTTTCCAGGTTCTTAACGGTCGATGCCAACGTCGTGTAAGGGGGAGCGGGGGAATCGACATGGTCCAGGAAGGCCTTGATGGTGCCTTCGCCGGTTTTCCATATCGCCTTCATCGCGTCTTCTTCCTGGGGGGATAATTTTTCCATGTCTACGAACTTTTCGTAAACCTACGAAAGATTCGTAATTAATCAAATTAATTTTGTTTTTATTTATTTTAGACGCGGCTACTCCCATTTGAAGGCTTTTATGGACCAGGCGCCGATCGCGATGGTCCAAAGGATCAGCCCGCCCACCTGGGCGGGCATCTGCCATATATGGGTGCCCTCGAAGGCGATCTTGCGCAAACCGTCTACGAAAAAGGTCAGCGGGAGGATGTCGCAGAAACCGCGGAGCCAGTGGGGGTAGCTTTCGATGGGGAAAAATAAACCGCAAAGAAGGATCTGTGGCAAGACCACTGTATTGGCCACGGGGGAAATCGAGCTTTCGTTTTGCAGGGTGCCGCTGATGATGAACCCGATCCCCATAAAGATCCCCAGGCCGAAAAGGGAATACAGGAGCATTTCTCCAAAGGTGGCCATGCCGTTGACCAACGTGAAATGAAACGCGAAGTACCCGAGGGCGACCATAAGGATGAACCCGATGATGTGAAAAAAAAGCCGGCTCAGCATCTCACCTGCGATAATGGTCCGTCTCCGGACGGGGGTCGCCCGCATCCGTTTCAACACGAGGCTTTGCCGGAGGTTGAACAGGAGAAAAGAAGACCCGAACACGCCCGCCATCAGGAGAGAAAAACCGAGTTGCCCGGGGAGGATGAAATCGATCTGGCGATAGGTTCGTCCGGCTACCAGGGTCACCTCCAGGCGGGCCACCGAAGGGTTTTGGGGAAACGCCCGGGCGTCGATGCCGCGGATGGCTTCGTGCAGGAGCATGTCGAGGTAGTCGGGTGTTTGCGTGACATCCAGGCGGATGTCATACGGTGCGCTCCCGGTCACGTGTAGCACGGCGCTGATCCGGCCCTTGCGGAGGGCCTCTGCCTGCCCGGCAGACGTCAGGTCCCGGACCAGCGTGATCGAGGGAATGGCTTCGATGGCCTTGAACACGACATTGTTGGTGTCACAGTCCGGCGCGACGGCCACTTTGAAGGTGGGGGTCTGGTCGACCATCGAACCAAATACCACGATAAAGATCACCGGGAATAACAGGGAAAACACCACCGATGTGGGGCTGCGGAGGGTGGCGAGCAGGCTGTACCTGGCCAGCGTCAAGGCAGGGAATCTGTTCATCGGCGTGGGTTGACCAAATGTACTCGAATCGGGGGAGACCACCTAACCCCACTGGTCTCCGGAAGCGTCGTTCTGGTCGCAACATGGTTTTTCCGGCAAGGGTGTTGTGATAGATTTACCGCAAAACGCGCTTCTGAAAACGTTCCTGAAGACCTTACCCGTGGTACTCCTATGTGGCATTGTCCTACCCGCGTCCGCTATGCACGTAAAAGGTGGATTTATTCACTATACCTATAACGGCGCGGGGTCTACCTCCGGAACTTCCAACTATACGATTACCATCACGATTTTCTACAGCTGTACGGCACAGGGGCCCAGGAACGCGGTCTACCTCGGTATTTTCAATGCCTCTACTTATGCGACGGTGCTGACCCAGCAGATCAGCACGACCACGTCCGCCACGGTATCCAAAACGACTTATAACCCCTGTATGAGCGACCCGCCGAGTATCTGCTACGAGATCTATACGTATGTGTATACGACGGATCTTCCGGACATTTCGGCGGGGTACATCCTGGCGGTTCAGGACGCGTACCGGACCTCGGGGATCATCAACATCACCAATTCGTCCGCCGACGGCATCTCGGTCACCGCCAATATCCCGGGGACGATTGGCGGGGTGGACTACCACAAAAACAGCAGCCCGAACTTTTTGTTCGGGGATACGGCGATCGTTTGCTACAAGGGCCCCTTCACCTACCAGTTCGGGGCAACCGACGCGGACGGGGATTCGCTGTCCTACGAATTCGGCAACGGGCTGAACATGAAAAGTCCCAGCGGAAATGCATCCGGCAGCGCTCCCGAAACCCCGCCCTATCCGTCGCTGACCTACACCTCCGGCTATAGCGGGGCGGCGCCCCTGGGAAGCGGGGTGACCATCAACCCGACCACCGGTCTGATTTCCGGCACGGCCCCTTCTACGACCGGGGAATATGTGATCGCGGTGTACGTCAAGGAATGGCGAAAAGGCGTGCTCATGGACTCCGTGAAAAAAGAGCTCCAGATTTATGTGTACGACTGTAGCCTCACCGCGGCGACGCTCAATACCTCTTACCTTAACTGCGGAAACTATACGTTCAGTTTTGAAAACGAATCTTCCTCTTCCTCCATATCGTCTTACCTCTGGAATTTTGGCGTACCGGGCAGTACAACGGACACCTCGACCCAGGCGGCTCCTACCTACACCTACGCGGACACGGGGACCTATACCCTAAAGCTGTACGTGGCCACCAGCGGTGGTTGTACGGATTCGGCGAGCTCCGTGGTCAAGGTCTACCCGGGGTTCTCCCCCGGGTTTACGGTCGCGGGCAGTTGTTACCAGGCGCCGTTTACGTTTACGGATACCTCTTATGTCAAGTACGGGTCGATCAGTTCCTGGAGCTGGAATTTCGGAGATTCGGATACGTCCTCCCAAAAGGACCCTACGCACCAGTACAGCAGTCCGGACACCGTCACCGTGACGCTGGCCGTCACCAGCACCGAGGGCTGTTCGGGCACGGTGTCAAAGACCGTCGTGGTCAGCGGAAAGCCGGACCTGACCCTCCCTTTCACGGACACCCTGATCTGTAGTATCGACAGCCTTCCCTTAAAAGCCGTCAGCGACACCGGCGTGATCTATAAGTGGACACCCGCATACAACATCATTCACCCCGATAGCGCGGACCCGGTGGTGTATCCAAAGGACACGACGGTCTATACGGTCACCGTGACGCAAAAGGGTTGCGTGGATAGCGCGCACGTCACGGTCGACGTGCTGCAATACATCACCGTCAGCCTCCCCGCGGATACGACGGTTTGCGCCACGGACAGCATCCGGTTGGATCCCGTGAGCTATGCACTGGCCTACCGGTGGAGTCCCGCCACGGGGCTGAGTGATACAGCGATTAAATATCCATTGGCGGCGCCCGCTTCCAGTACGACCTATACCGTCATTGCCAACCTGGGCAAGTGCCAGGCCACCGCCTCGGAATACATAAAGGTGGTTCCTTATCCCAGCGTGACCACCAGTGGGGACACCACGATATGCTATGGGGATTCCGCTAAGATAACGGCCGTCACCACCGCCGCCCACTGGGTGTGGGCACCCGACAGTAGTTTATATGAACCGGGTACCCTGCAACCGGTGGCGCACCCGGCCGGCAGTACGACCTACCTCATCACGGTGACCGATACCCTGGGTTGCCCCAAATCCGTTTCCGACTCGGTCACGGTGGCCGTCACCCCGAAGATCGTCGTCTCTGCCGGTGACGACACCAGCATCGTCATCGGGCAACCTTTGCAGCTCGACGCCACGGCCAACCAGGGGATCACCTTCGACTATGCCTGGACTCCGGCGGATTGGCTGAGCAACGCGTATATCTACAACCCGGTGGCCACCATCACGTCTTCCTCCGTAGACAGCATTACCTATACCGTGACGGCCAGCACCGCCCAGGGGTGCAAGGGTAGCGCGGCCCTGACCGTCACCGTGTATTCCACCTTACCGGATATTTTCGTCCCCAGCGCTTTTACGCCCAACGGCGACGGACACAACGACCTCTTCAAACCCATCGCGGCGGGTATTTCGTCCCTGCGTTTTTTCAGGGTATACGACCGCTGGGGTCAGCTCGTCTTTGCCACCAGCCGCCTGGAGGATGGCTGGGACGGAACGCTACACCAGCGGTTACAACCCATCGGGGCGTACGTATACATGATCGAAGCCGTGGACTACAAAGGGAAAATCATTTTCAAAAAGGGAACCGTCACCCTGGAGCGCTAAACCGCGGATCCTTTATAAACGTACTGTCCGTAAGGGTGTACAAAAACGCCTTGAGCTGACCGATCTCATAGTTCGTCAGGTGGTATCTTTCAAGGACGGTCCGTATATCGGGATAACGCCCGTCGTGTCCGTAAGGGAAAGTAAGGACAACATTCCTTAGAGAGGGCACCTTGAACGCAAGGGAATCCTCCTTCCGGCCCGTGACTTTCATCCGGCCCACGTCGTTCAGCGTCGTATCGAGCGTCATGCTTATATTCCGGTAGGAACCATCTGTGAAAAAAGGTTCCGGATGGCAGGCGCTGCACTTTTGCTGGAAGATTGCGTAGCCAAGGCGCTCGGGGAGGGTAAAGGTTGCCTGCCCCCTTTTTACTTTGTCATACTTACTGTCAGAACTTATGAGGCAGACCATGAACTGGCTCAACGCATTTCCAAGGGTCTTTTCATTGATGGCCATTTTTGCGGCAGCGAACATCTGGCGGTAGGTCCGGTCTTTTTTTAATTTCGCCAGCACCCCTTGCAGGGTCTCGCCCATCTCGTTCGAACCCGTGATCGGCGCGGCCGGCTGGTCCTCCAGGTGCGGGATGCGCCCGTCCCACATATAGGCCTTTTGCCAGGCCAGGTTTTGCAGGGCGGGTGCGTTCCGGGTCGTGAGGGTATTGTTGTAGCCATGGCTGAGGCTATGGTCAAAGGTGGCAAAGGCAGCGTATTGTTCGTGGCAACTGGCGCAGGAGATCGTCGAATCCTTGCTGAGGCGTGGGTCGTAGAAGAGTTTGCGGCCGAGGGCGATGCCTTCTTGCGTGAGGGGGCCTTTATAGAGGGGGGCGGGCCAGGTGGAGGGGTAAACGAGCGCCACCGGCGTCGTGCCTGCCGCCGCGCTGCCGGCGCCCGCCGCGTCGTCGCGGCCGAGCCACGCGGCCCCGGCAGCGCCTCCGGGCGCCATCCAAGCGGCTCCGGCCGTCAGGCCGCTCCAAAGCAACCCCGTGACGATGATCGTCCTCATGGCGCGATGGCGAACATCTTTGCGTAATTATCTGCGATGTCAGAGGCAAGCACCCCGGGCTGATGACAGACCGGAGAATGGGAAATGTGTATAGGATGGACCGCGTCAAACCAGGCCAGCACGTCGGCGGTGATCCGCAGGGTATCCGGGGCGGGCCCGGTACGAAGGGTAACCGTCCTGCGGGCGGTGCTTCCGCCGATGTCCCAGGTCAGGAGGTGGATGGGGGCGTGGGAAGAATCGCTCTGCCCTTCCAGCCGGGCAAACACATAGCTTTTGTTCCAGGACCAGTACATGCCCTTAAAGGGATCCAGGTCGCCCGTACCCGCGTCCGTATGGGTGCTGTCGACCCCCAGCAGAAAAGAGACCGAGGCGACGTCCGCCGGGATGACCGGGAGCGTCAGGTCCCGCGATCCTTCGACGAGAAAACACTCGTCCGAGTTAAAGAGGACCTGATCGTCCTTGCCGCGGATCGTCAGGTGGGAAATATAATACCGGAATTTCGTGACCGTGAAGTGTTCGCCCCAGGCGTTGGTATACGACGGTCCCGACAGGCGAAGGTCCTGGGATCCCACCCGCGGGCTGAACCGGAGGACCAAAGAAGGACCCGGGTTCCGGAGACGGTAAACCGGAGGCCCGGGTCTTGTACCTAAACCTAGAGTTGCTCCTAGAAACCAGCCTAAAACTATCGGAGATATTGCTTTAAGAGCCACTAATCAAATCTAAGGCGGACCGCCTGGATAGGGAAACGAGTTGATACGAGCGGGGTGGATGTGTATACGAAATGTGCCTAGCAGTCTCCACCGGGGACGCACACTTCCCCGCCCGCAATATCCTGCAAGGGTTTTTGCTGCGCCCACTCGGCATACGCCTGGGTAAGAGCCCCCGTAAAGGTTTCGGTAGGTTGTGCACCGGAGACGGCATATTTGCGGTCGAGGACAAAGAAGGGGACGCCCCTGGCGCCCAGTTCGGCGGCTTCGGCGATGTCGCGGCGGACGTCAGTGGCAAAGGCGTCGCTGTCGAGCGCGGCACGGACTTCGCCAGCATCGAGACCGATGTGTTGGCCTAATTGAACCAGGGTTTCCCGGTCGGAGATGTCTTTGCCTTCGGTAAAATAAGCCTTGAAAAGGGCCTCTTCGGCGGCGTCTCCCAGACCGTGGGCGGACGCGAGGTGCGAGAAACGGTGGGCGTCGAAGGACGGGGCAACGACGGCCTTGTCGAAGTCATAGTGCAAACCGACCTCGGCGGCCATACGGGTGACGTGGTCGTTGAGTTGCCGGGCTTGGTCGACGGTCATGCCTTTGCGTTCGGCTAAGTATTCGTTGATGCTTTTGCCGGTGGTTTTGCGTAAGGAAGGGTCGAGCTGGAAGCTTTTCCATTCAACCTGTATGTCTTCCCGGGCGGGGAAGGCCTGGAGGGCTTCTTCAAAACGGCGTTTGCCGATATAGCAAAAGGGACACATGACGTCGGACCAGATCTCCACTTTCATAAAGGGCCTATTTATACACAAAGCTACGACACCCTACCTTTGGGCCATGGATTATTTCAAAGCGTTGCAGGAATTGTTGTTGATGGAGCGGACGGAAGACAAGGCCGCGTATATGGCCTTGGTGCGGAGCTCGTCGGTGTCGGACCGCCGGGCGGCGGGTTTGGCCTGGTATCCGGTGGCGATCCGGGGTTCGGAGCCGGGTCGGGGGGACTACCTCATCCTCGAAGTCGAACGAACGACCCACCGGGATATTCCTCATCAGCTACGCTTTGGGGTGTCGGCCCTGTTTTTTTCCAACCATAACCCGGAAGAGCACCACGTCGAAGGGGTCATTTCCTACCTGGGCGGTGACCGGCTGAAGATTACGCTGAAGGAGGAAGAGCTGCCGGACTGGGCAAGCGATGGGAAGCTGGGGATCGACCTGCTTTTTGATGATAACAGCTACGATGAGATGTTGCAGGCGCTTCGCCGCGCCGCCGCGCTCGTCGAAGATAGTCGCAAGGGACGGCTGGTAAGGGTGCTGACGGGGGCGGAGGAGGCGCTGTGGGACGAGGCGGCCCACGGGGCCCACGGCGCGGCGGCGGCCGGCCCACGACCCGGAGCATCCGGCGCACAACCCGCGGCGGCCGCCGGGCTCAACCCCTCCCAACAAGCCGCCGTGCAGCAAATCCTCTCCGCCCAGGACCTGGCCATCGTCCACGGACCCCCCGGGACGGGCAAGACGACAACACTGGTGCACGCCATAAAAGCGCTGCTGGAGCGGGACGCGCAAAAGATCCTCGTCACGGCACCGAGCAATACCGCGGTCGACCTGTTGAGTGAACGGCTGTCCGAGGCGGGGATCAGCGTGCTGAGGCTCGGGAACCCCGCACGGGTATCCGAACGGTTGGGGGCGCTGACGCTGGACAGCCGGATGGCGACGCATCCTTCGGTCCGGGACATCCGCCAGTTGAAACGCAGGGCCGTCGAGTTCAGGGACATGGCGCATAAGTACAAGCGGCAGTTTGGAAAGGCGGAGCGGGACCAGCGCAAGGCGCTCCTGGATGAGGCCCGTAAGATCATGAAGGACGTGGAGAACATGGAACGCTATATCCTCGAAGACCTGATGGCCAAGACACAAGTGGTGGCGGCCACGCTGGTCGGCGCGGCGCACTATATGATCCGGGACCTGCATTTTGGAACGGCGGTGATCGATGAGGCGGGGCAGGCCCTGGAGCCGGGGTGCTGGATACCGGCGCTCAAGGCTGACCGGTTGGTGCTGGCGGGGGACCACCTCCAGCTTCCGCCCGTGATCAAATCGGAGGAGGCGGCCCGGCGGGGTTTGGGGGAGACCCTGATGGAAAAATGCGTGGCCCGGCATCCGCAGGCGGTGACGCTTTTGGAAGAGCAGTACCGCATGCACGAAGTGATCATGGGGTATTCTTCCCGCGTGTTTTATGAGAACCGCGTAAGGGCGCACCCGTTAGTGGCAGGCCGGTTGTTGCCCGGCCAGTCCCCGCTGGCGTTTATCGACACGGCGGGTTGCGGGTTCGAAGAACGGCAGGAGGGGAATGCCCTCGGCAATCCGGAGGAAGCCGCCTTCCTTTTTAAACACCTGTCACGGCTGGCCGGTGAACTGGATCCGGCGGCATTCCCCAGCATCGCGGTCATCTCTCCGTATCGGTTACAGGTCCAACTGCTCAAAGAACAACTGGACCATAGTCCCGACCTGACGCCTTTTGCCGCATACATCACGATCAACACCATCGATGGCTTCCAGGGCCAGGAAAAAGACGTCGTGTACATCAGCCTGACCCGCAGCAATACGGACAACCGCATCGGTTTTCTTTCCGAAATCCGCCGGATGAACGTGGCCATGACCCGCGCGCGGAAACGCCTGGTCGTGATCGGGGACAGCGCCACGTTGTCGCAAACGCCCTTTTACGCGGAGTTTATCGAATACGCGCAAACGCAGGGGGAGTACAGGAGTGCCTGGGAGTTTATGGAGTAACCAGGTTCGCGTAATACGCGCAAACGTTCCGCATCAGGCATTCTTCACACTTGGGCTTGGGCCGGCAGACGTCGCGCCCGAGAAAGGACATGGCCATGCCGGCGTCCCATTCTTTGGGCGGTAGGATTTCCATGATTTGTTTTTCGATCTTTTTGGGATCGGTCCCGGCGGCGATGCCGAGGCGGGGGGCCACTCTGACCACGTGCAGGTCGACGATCACGCCCTCGGGAGGTCTCCCGGATTCGCGGAGGATGACCAGGGCGGACTTGCGCCCGATGCCCGGAAGGGCGGTGAGCTCATCGAGGGTTTGGGGTATGTGTTTGTCGTCCTTGAGTGTCTCCGCGATCTCCAGGAGCCACTTTGTTTTGTTGGCGAAATTCCGGACGCGGACATAAGGGTAGAGTTTCGCGGGTGTGGCCTTGGCAAGGCTGGTAAAATCCGGGTAGGCTTTGAAGAGCTCCGGGGCCAGCGCATTGATGTTTTTGTCGGTGTCCTGGGCGGACAGGACGACCAGGACGATAAGCTGGTAGAAGTTTTTGTACTCCAGGGGATGTTTATGGCCCTTGTATTTTTTCAACAAAGGCTTGATGGCTTCGGGCCATTCCATAGACCGGCGTTTTGAAGCAATAAAGCTACGGCATCGGATAGGGAATTAACAAAAAATAAGGCAATTCCCTTATTATTTTCAACCTGTAACCCTGCTGTGTATGCGCTTCTCTTGCTTGATCATTGCCTTTTTTATGGTCTCCTCATTGTCTGCTCAGAACGGGCGTAGGGGTATTTCCGGGAGGATCCTTTCTTCCGATGACCGTAGCCCGCTGAGTTATGCCAGTGTCCGGCTGACCGGCAGCGGCCAGGGGACGGTGTCGAACGACAGCGGGGCGTTTTTTATATGGATACCGGCGGAGAACCGCACCGATACGCTTCTGATCTCGCACCTGGGTTTCCGGTCACAAAAATTGCCGGTGGCGGCCTTGCAAAAGGGGGATGCGATCATCCTGGAAAAAGAAGCGGTGGAAATGCGCGAGGTCGTCGTGGGTGATCCGCTCCAGATTATCCTGAAGGCCGCGGCCCGCATACCGGAGAACTACCTGACGCAACCGTACGTTACCCGGGGTTTTTACAGGGCTACGGGCAGGAAGACGAAGGAATACGGTTTTTTGTCGGAGACGTTGTTCGACATTTACAATTATGCCGTTGCGGACTGGCAACCCAGCCAGTTCCACCTGGTAAAGCACCGGGAGTTTAAGGACAGCGCGTTGATGAGTGGAATCACTATGGGGCTAAGCCCAAACGGGCTGATCGGGGGTGACATCGTTCGCCACCTGGAAGGGATGAAGGTCTTTAGCAGCGAGGGACCGAACTTTTATGACTACCGGTTGGAGGGGCTCGTCGCCCTGGACGGGCGGAAGGCGTATGAGGTCTCCTTTGACGAAAAGGACGGGCTGAAAGAAAGCCGGCTTAAAGGAGAGGTCTTTATCGACGCCGGGAGCTATGCTTTTCTATATTTCGACTTCGGCCTCAGCCCGAAGGGGATCGCCTATCTCCAGTATCCCGAAGAATCGGGGAAGCGGTTTTTGCTGAAATTGTTTGGCATCACGATAAAGAAGGTGGCCGGCCGTCAACGCATACGCTATCGTCCGATCGGCAATAAGTGGGTGTTATCCGATGTCACTATGAACAATGAGTTTCGCCTCCAGCGGCATAAAAATGCGTCGGTCGAGGACCTGCATGATGATGTGCACTATGTGGTGACGGACGTCGACACCACTGTCACCCATCCTTTTTCCGATCATGAGACGACGCGCGGAAACGAGATGATCGAGGACGAACAAACCGATGAAGACAGCCTCTTTTGGAAGGACTACACTGTTATCCTCCCGGACTTCCCGGAACAGCCGGTGATCAGCAGGATCAAGGCGGCCAATGCCGTCTTTGCGGTCCGCAAACGGTTGGAAGATCGGTTGCGCAAGCTGCCAAAGGATCCCGCGCTCCGGATCGATACCATCCTGGCGGCTTATCATGCACAGGGTTTGTTTAACGGCTCCGCCCTGGTGTCCTGGAAGGGGAAGGTATTGATCGATAAAGGGTACGGCTTTGCAGACCGTTCATCAAAACGCGTTGCGGACGGGACGACCGGGTACCGGATAGGGTCCACGAGCAAAACCTTTACGTCGGTCATCATCAACCAACTGGTGAGCGAATGGCGGCTACGGCTGGACACGCCCATACGTGCCTACATCCCCTATTACGCGAACGGGAACGTGACCATCGACCAGCTCCTGACGCATCGATCAGGCATCCATAATCTCACGGAAGAGGACGACTACCTGGGCCAGGAGCTGACCAGGAAGTATTCCCTGAAAGAGGTCGTGACCCGTTTTTGCAGCGATACCCTTGATTTCCCACCGGGTTCCCAATTCAGGTACAGCAACTCCGGGTTTGTCGTCCTTGCCTTGATTGCAGAAGCGGTGACGGGGAAACCTTTTGATACCCTGTTGGAAGAACGCATCTTCCGGCCGTTGCAGATGGACCATTCGTATGTGGGTATGCGCCGTACACCCCCGGAAGCAATCGGGTATATCAACGGTGGACCGGAGTATGCCTATGACGCCCGGAACCTGATAGGGGCCGGGGGAATCGTTACCACCTCGGAGGACCTGCTGAAATACAGCGAGGGACTACACCGGCTCCTGCCGCCTGATCGTTTGCAGGACATGCTAAAACCCAGGGTGGACTGGGACGAATACAAGGCCTGGTATGACTACGGCTGGATGACGGATAAGGACGGTTTCTCCGTTAAACACATCGTGATCTATCACCCGGGGACGGACCTGGGCTTTTTTACGATGTTTGCCCGGCAGGACGACCGCAACGCGACGATCGTTTTGCTCAATAATACGGGCGATTTCCCGAGGTTCGAGATGACGGATCTTATCTTGAGCGAGCTAAACCGCTAGGGGCTTGCATCTGGCCCGGCGCCGCCGTATCTTGTTCCGTATGAAACGCCTTGTCCTTTTGGCTCTGTGGCTGGCGCCAGGCGGTGTGTGGGCGCAAACCCATATCCGGGTCATCCTCGTGACCAACCGCCCGATCGGGAGGGTAGAGGCGTCTGACATCGAACAAAGCGAACGGCTTTCGGTCCCGTATACCGACACGGCCCGCTTCGACTTTAACAAACGCACAGGAACGTGTTATCGCCTCACCTTTTCGGAGGAAGGGAAAGACTACCATCAGCAGGTATGGCTGGACGCAGCCAGCGATACGGTCTTTGCGCACATCGAGGAAGACTCCCTCGTGATCGATACCGTACAGGGATCTCCTTTGTACTATGCCGTACGACAGTATGACCAGTCCTTTCAGTCTTTGCACCAACAGGGTGACTCTGCCGCCTTGAACCGGTTGATGCTGGACGCCTACACGGCGAACAGCGGCAACCTCTTCTCCTGTCTCATCGGGTTGACGTATCTCCGGCACAACGCCAACAATCCGGGAAACCTTTACCGGTTGAAGACCCTTATGGCGGGACAGGGCCGGCGGTTCAACACCTCACCTATGTATTCGGCCCTGGTGGACAACCTCGACGCCCGCCTGCGCATCCACAAGCTCCCCTTGCAGCAATTCTCCTTTATCGACAAAAGGGGAAAGGCAACCATGCTTCACCTCGACGGCGCGGATGCCTACGTATTCGACTTCTGGTTCCTGCACTGTGCGCCCTGTCTCGAAGACCACAAGGACATCAAACCGGCGCTTGACCGCCTGAAGACGGGGCGCGTCCAGTTGATCGGCGTGACCACCGATCACCGGGGCGATTTCGATACCTGGCGGGCCTACCTTTCGGAAAACGGCTATGACTGGCCGAACTATATGGAGGGTGGAAGCAGCAGGCTGTCCGGTTACTTGTCCCTACAGGCGTTTCCCACTTATGTGGTGGTCGACAAGGAAGGGGACATCAGGGGGGTCTATGGCACTTTTCAGGATGTCCTTCAAGGACTGGGGTTGTAAAGCCATCAAGTGACTCCGTTTTGTCGTTTTTAGGGAAAACGACTCCTTATGAACCCCCGGACGCTGCTTTTCCTGGGCATAGCCGTGCTGACCTCCTGTACGCCTGTGAACCGTATCGTGTACCGCGCCAACCCCGTAAACCTACCCGGTCTTACCGAAAAGGGGGACAGCCGCATTACCGTGGACGGGGGCTTTAATTTGAAGTTCGACCATACATCTACTGTGAGCGGGGCGGATGTCCAGGGCGCGTATGCGGTCAGTAAACGCATCACGCTGCTGGGCGCATATTCGGGCAGAAAGGGGGACGACCAGGGATTCAACGATGCCTATCATTATTTTGGCAACAACCGCTACTTTAGTATGGACACGGCCGGCATTCATTACCAGAACAACACCTGGGAGCTCGGCGCCGCCTATATGATCCGGTTTAGCCGGCACGCCTACCTGTCCCTGAGCGGGGGTGGCGGGGGTGGTGATTTTCATATAGACGACTGGGGTGCAGAACATGGCACCCCTTACCGGTGTTTCCTGGATGCGCACCAGAGGGCGTTGTTTGTACAGCCTGCTATGTATTTCAAATCCCATTGGGTGGAAGTGGGTGTCGGCGTAAAGTTGTCGGGTACGTACTACAGCCGGGTCCACACCAACTACCCGGATTCCCTTCAGGTGGATTTTGTCGTCAACAATTTGCAGGGCAAAACCATGTATATGGTGCAACCTTTTTGGATATTCCGGGTAAGCCCTCATTTGTCCTGGTTGCAACTGGATATCCAGGGGAGTACAAACATCGGTTCGAATAACGGATCCTCGGCCGTCACCTATTACTTCTGTTATTTCAATGGGAGCGTGGGGGTGTCGATTTATCCAACGAGATTATTAAATCGCTTAACGCATCGGTGACCCGTTGCAGGTGATCAACATCGATGAGCCCGATCGTGTCCCGGATCGTATGGTGCTCGGGAAACCCGCCGGAGGTCAACAAGACGGAGGGGATATGTTGCTGTGTAAAGCTGTACCCGTCGGTATTGCGCAATTCTTCCCCCAGGCTGTCGGCAGGAATGAACCTTGCCTCCTGGAAAGACCGGTGCTGGCTGCCGACCTGTTCCAGGTTGATGTGTAAGCGGATGTTCTCTTTTGGTACGGGTAAATGGTCTACAAACCAGCGGGAGCCTTTTAACCCGAGCTCTTCGCCCGTGGTCCACACAAAGTACACGGCAACACCGGACCGCGACAGGGTCCTGGCGGCGCCCAGTTCGGCAACGCAACCGCTGGCGTCATCATTGGCCCCGTTGTAGATATGGTTTCCGATCCGGCCTATATGATCGAGGTGTGCGGTGACGATGATGACGGGCTCGCCGGGGGTGTGTGCGATCACGTTGTAGCCGGTGCGTTGTTCTATCCGATGATGGAAGGTGATGCTGATGTTTGCGTGCGGCAGGGCGGCGAGCTTTGGGCTTAGGAGGATGCACGAGTCGGTGCTTGGAAGGCTGTCCGGGACATAGTGCATGTAGCCGAAGCGGTATTGACGGATGACCGTGGTTTCCCAGTCGGCGGACTGGGTGCTGTCGGGGAGGCGCACACGGCCGGCGGCCCCGCCCTGCACCACCACAAAATTCTCCGGCGTGTGTGGATAGACCACGCCGTCGATCCTGACAGTGGTCCCCGTATAGTCATCCCAGGTAAAAGGCACCGGTTGCAGGTACGGTTGCAACCCGGCCTTCTTCAGTTCCCGGACAAGATAGTCCGCCGCTTTGAGGTAACCTGCCGATGCGGTGAACCGGCCTTCGGTCGAATCGGAGGCGATGGCCTCCAGGTCCGCTTTCAGTGAGGCCCGGCGGATGGTCATCACTTGTTTGCCGTTTTCGAACACGACCAGGTGCGTGGGATCGGGAAATTGTATCTGGACGTCGTAGCCTTCGAGGAAAAAGCTATTTGTGGATTCGGGATAAAGCACCGCGGTGGGCACGCCGTCGCCGGAGACTTTTATGGCATCCCCCTCCCGCTCGACCTTCATCACTTTGCCGTTGTCCTGCGCGTACGAACCCGTGTAGGCGTCGATGACACTGTCCGGCAGGTGGATCCGCTCGTGGTCCCTGGCCCCCTTGTTCATGGTTTCCAGCACCTGGGCGCCGTGGGATAGTGCACACCTGATGATCTGATCGGTGACGAACATTCCGTTGTCGCCGTTGGTCATCAGCACAATTCCTCTTTTCGATACCGGCAGGAAAATGGCCATGGTCCGAACGCCTATGTCCGAGCCTCCGTGTTCCAGGGCGTATTCTCCTCCCGGCAGCCCTTTGACCAGACCCCAGCCCAGGCCCCGGTAATAGTCTGTCTTGACTTTGACCTGGGGGGTGGTCATGTCCGCAAAAAGCGTATCAGACAGACCGCCCCCGTTCATGGTATAGATCCCGAAGCGGCAATAGTCCTCTACCGTCGTAATCAGGTCGTCCGCAGCACTCACGGATGTTTGCATGGAGAGGGGGTAGCGGTGACCCTGGCCGTCGTGCCACCGGGCCATGCGTGCGGTATCCAGCCGGTCGCTCCAATATTGCGTATTGTTCATACCCGCCGGTTTGAAGAGGAAGGAATCCAGAAGGGCATCCAGGGGGCGTTGGAACTTGTGCTCCAGGGCACGACGGAGGTATTCGAAGCCTTCACCCGAGTATCCAAAACGGGTGCCCGGCGCGGCGACAAAATGCAACTTCTTCGACCCGTTGTCGGTACGCCAGTTGGGGAAACCGCTCTGGTGGCTTAAGACAAGGCGGGTCGTCAATTTGTCCAGGTTGGGATCACCGGCAATATCGGGGTCGATCCAGTACCGGGATAAGGGCTCGTCCAGGTTCCAGAGCCCCAACTGCACCAGCCTTAGGGTGAGCATGGCCGTAACGGGCTTTGTCTGGGAAGCGATATTGAACAGCGTATTGCCTGGCGCGGGGCTTCCCTGTTGCAGGGACCCGAACGTCTTTATCCATTGGATCTTCCCGTCCGAGATCAGCCCGACCCCTACACAGGGGACGTGGTTTTCGGCCATCCAGCGGGGGATATCCCTCAGCAGCCCGTTTTCGAGTGTATCGTTTTGCGCGTGGGCGGACAGGATGATCACGAGGAGCAGCAATGTGTGCAGGACTTTCATATTTTCAGCGTTTGTGATCCGAAAGTAGAGGGGATGTAAGGCGGAGGAAAATAATGTTGATGGATCGTGGGTGTCCGCTGATCAACCTGCGCCCCGCGGTGATAAGACGTTCATCACCGGAAAACGGACGTTGGTCCTCAAAATTTGGTTTATCCGGGGGGCTGCGGTTTATTTGAAGGATGAAATGGTTTATTGGACCATACCGGGTATACACCCAGGCCGTTTTCTGGGTTGTTGTTTTCGCCCTTTATATCGTGCTCAAGGAATATCCCCAGCGGATGACCGGCGTGACCTTGATCTGCCTGGTTTTCCAGGAGACCCTGGAGCTTGCGCTGCCGTCCTATACGCAAAACCTGTTGGTGCTTCCGCTGTTCCGTCAGAAACGGTGGCTGTTGGGGACCCTGGCGTACCTGCTGCAGGTGGTGGTGTTGATTTTTTTGTTGCCATATGTGCTGAATGCGGTCGGCTACCTGTTCGGTCTTTTTTTCCACGTAACGGACCTGGTGGACTGGCGAAAGGAGCATATCGCTTTTAGTATCGTCGCCTTCACGGTGATTGCCACCTGTGTGAAGCTGGCAGTGGACCGTCTCCTTTTGGAAAAGGAACGGCGGGAAAACGAGCTCCGGCACCTGAAAGCCCAGCTCAACCCGCATTTCCTTTTTAACAGCCTGAATAACCTCTACGGGTTGGCCGTGGCCACCGGTTCCGGACAATTGTCCGAACACATGCTGAAGCTGTCAGACCTGCTGCGGTATTCGCTGTACGATACCTCCCTGGCGTTCGTCCCCCTCCAAAAAGAATTGGATTATATTGCCAACTATGTGGCGCTGGAACGGCTCAGACTGAGTGACAAGGCCCGGATCTCTCTGTCTGCGGACGTTGATGCTTCCGGTGTTAGTATTGCGCCCTTGTTGCTGATCGTGTTTATCGAGAATTGTTTCAAACATTTTTCCTCCCCCAGGGGCACGCCGGCCGTGATCGACATCGTGTTCGCCCTGGAGGGCAAACGCCTCCGGATGAACGTCCGGAATACAGTGGACCCAGACTACAATGCAGCTCCGGCCCCGGCGCGAAAAGACAGCGCGCCTCCGGCTGCGGCGGAAAAAGGCGGCATCGGCCTGGTCAACGTGCGTCAACGGCTGGACCTGATCTACCCGGGACGGTATGTGCTTGCGGTCGACAAGGGGAGCGATTTTTTCGAAGTAAGGCTTCACATAGAATTGGATAGACATGACCCTGAATTGCATCATCGTCGATGACGAACCCATTGCCCGGGACCTGCTCAAGACTTATGTCAGCCAGGTTCCTTACTTACACCTCACCGCCGTGTGTACGGACGCCTTTGAAGCCATGGATGCGCTGAAGGGTGGGGAGGTGGACCTGATCATCCTGGACATCAACATGCCCCGGCTGACGGGTTTTGATATGTTGCGGTCACTCAAAAAATATCCGGCGGTGATCATTACTTCCGCTTATCCGGAGTATGCGTTGGAGGGGTTCGAGTTGTCGGTGACGGATTATTTGCTAAAGCCGTTTTCGTTTGCGCGGTTTGTGCAGGCGACCGGCAAAGTGGCCGCGCCCGGGCCAGCCCCAACTGTCGAAGCGCCGGCCTTCCTCGTGGTCAAAGCCGACAAAAAGCTCGTCAAGGTCCCGCTGGACGACATTTTATACGTCGAAGCCTACGGCAACTATATTTTTGTCCACCAGAAAAGCGGCCGCCTGATGTCGAAACAGACACTGACACAGTTCGAAGAACAATTGCCAGCGGACCGGTTCACCCGGATCCACAAATCGTATATCGTTGCGTTGCAGGCGATCCAATACGTGGAGGGCAACGAGGTTACCTTGGCAGGCAAAAGGTTGCCGGTGGGGAAGGTGTACCGGGAGAACCTGATGCACCGGTTTCGTTAGCATTATACTTCGCTTTCGGCCGTTTTTTCATAAACGGATTCCCGAAAACATCAAAAAGCGAATTATACTTCATTTTTATCTGAGAATTTGACTCATTTTCGTATTTTTGTATCGAAAAGCGAAGTATAATGCGCGAATTCATGATCAAAATAGGTGCGATCCTCCGGGAAAGGCGGGAACTATTGGGCTTGCTACAAACCCAACTGGCCGACCTGTCCCGGATCAGTATCCGAACCATCCAATTGGTGGAGCGGGGGAAGGGCAATCCTTCTTTGGACACCCTTGTTAAACTCGCGGAAACGCTTGGAATGCAATTTGAACTGGTGCTGAAAGATCCTTCCAAAAATGGTAACGTATGAGGGTTGCGGAGGTGTTATACAATGGCGTACTCGCCGGGATCCTCTCTGAGACAGGGGGAATGTATCGCTTCGCTTATCATCAGTCGTACCTGGCGGCAGCCGGGAGCCGGCCTGTCAGCCTCACTTTGCCCTTACGGGAGGCGCCATACGAAAGTGATGTCCTGTTTCCTGCCTTCGTGAACAGGTTAAGCGAGGGCGCCAACAAAGCCCTGCAAAACAGGCTATTGAAAATCGATGAAAACGACTATTTCGGTCTATTGTTGGCTACGGCGGGTGGCGACAGTATCGGGCCGGTCAGTATAAAAGAGATTCATGAGCGTTCCTGAAATACAATATTGTCCATCCACTCTACAGCCTGGCTTTTCCACCTATAGCCCGTTGGCACAACAGTCACTTTTTGGCAGTCGCTCTAAGAAGGTATCGCATATTCTCCAGTTTGGCCCTCCGGGTAAAAATAGTGTCCTGACCCGTGAATACAATGAGAAAACAAAGCGGATCAGCATAAGCGGCGTACAAGAGAAATACAGCCTGCGGCTTCAAAAAAATAGTTTGTCGCTCACCGGTAGCGGGGGAACGCACCTCTTAAAACCGGTTCCGGCCGAAAGAATTGACAGGGTGACCGACATTCCTGCCAATGAGCACGTGAGTATGCAGATCGCTACGCAGGTTTTCGGCATCAAAACGGCGGCATGCGGTATGATCTTTTTTGATGACGGATCACCTGCCTATATAACCAGACGGTTCGATCTCAAACCGGACGGAAGCGGTAAATACCAGGTAGAGGATTTTGCCACGCTCCTGTCAAAGACACCCGAGAGGGAAGGGCATGATTTCAAGTACAATGCCTCTTACCTGGATATCGCCCAACAGATCCAGCGGCATGTAGCTGCATCGCCGGTAGTGTTGCTGGATTTCTTTCGTCTGCTGGTCTTTAATTATATAATCGGCAATGGAGATGCACACCTGAAGAATTTCTCGGTTATGGAAACCGAACAGGGAGATTTCGTGCTCTCTCCCGCCTATGACCTTTTATGCACGGCATTGCATTTGGACGATGGTGTGCTTGCCCTTCATGGCGGCCTCTACGACGGTGATCATTATGAAGAAACTTATTTGCAATACGGGACGTATACCGGTTCTTCGTTTTTGGTATTTGCACAAATGGCCGGTATCCACCCGGATTTGGCAGGGAAAACGATAGACATTCTGCTAAGGGATGCTCCGAAAGCCAAATCGCTGGTAGAGCGCAGTTTTTTAAGCGAGGAAGCCAAGGCGAGGTATATGGAAGTGTTCGAAGACAGACTTAAAAGCCTGAAAATAGGGGAAGGGCAGCGCCCCTCCCCGCTCACTTAAAACCTGGTCTTCACAAAGGTATAGTTGATATTTTTAAAGACACCGTTGGTGATGGCCACAGTGTCAAAGGTCATCGTATGCGTAGAGTCCACGACACAGATAATCCCCGTAAAGGCGAATGTCCCTGTAACGGTTTTGCCCGAAGCGCTGGTAGACGTAACCGTGGTTTCACCCGTTTCGGCGCTCAACTGCGGCACCCAGGTGGTGTCCCCGTTTCGCAGGGTCGTATCGATGGCGTACTGAAACGCTGTCCCGGTGACAAGGCCGCTCGTCGAATATTCCTTGACGGTAAGGCTGCTGTCGGTGGAGGAGGAGAAGGCCGTGTCCTGTATGCTCAGGGTGACGATCTTGCCGCTGCTTTTCCCGGTCAGCGTCAGCACCTTGTCGGGGAGCTGGCTGCCGTAGACGAGTACGGCTGTTACGGAATCCGCGGTCCAGGCGGTCCCGGCAATGGTGGCCGAGAAGACGGCCGAGGTGTCGGAGGTGCCGGTAGCGGTAGTGCCGATGCCCATCTTTTGGCAGGAGAAAATGGGCGTTGCCGCCACGAGGGTCCACAGGAGAAGTTTCCAGTTTTTCATTTTATGCTGTTTTTTAATTAACGCGCCGGGATTGGTGAAGGGGCGTGAGCGGGAAGGTGGACTTACCCGTATAAACGGGCAAAGGGAGGGCGGCGTTTGCAGGTTGATACAGAAAGGCGGGATGTGTAGATGAAATGGCGCTTTTTTGAGTATATTTCGTTTATGTGGACCCATTACCTGAAGATTGCCGTTAGAAACCTCCGGAAGCGGAAGATGGGCGCCGTGATCAACGTGGCCGGTTTGTCCGTGGGCCTGGCGGCCTGTCTCCTGATCTATTTTATTGTGGCTTCCGAATGGAGCTTTGACCGGTTCCATCCGGATAGGGAGCGGATCTACAGGGTGGTGGCCGACCTTCCCAATCCTGCAGGTGGGAAATTCTATATGCCTTCAGCGCCGTACCGGGCGGCATTGGCGATAAAGGAGTTCAGGGGCGTCGAGGATATGAGTTTCTTTATGGGCTTTCAAACAAAAGTGACGGTCCGGGACAAGGAGTGGGCGCCGGCCTATCCTTCGGATATTATGTTCACGGATCCCGGTTTCTTTGCCATTTTCCCACGGGTGTGGCTTTTTGGCGACCCGGTCTCGGCCCTCCGGGAACCGTTCCGGGTAGTGCTTACCGAGAGCAAGGCGCGTACGTATTTTGGCGATGTGCCGCTGGATAAGGTCATCGGCCGGGAGGTCGTCTATGACGACTCTCTAAGACTAACGGTATCCGGTATCGTAAAAGATTGGAATAAGAACACAGACCTGATCTTCAAGGATTTTATATCCCTGTCCACGGTTCAAAACAGTTTTCTCAAGGACATCCAGGGTTTGGGGACGGAAACGGTGCCCTCTCAATGGTCATGGGGGGACAACGAGCAGGTATTTGTAAAACTTGCCAAGGGGGAGACGCCTTCCGGGTTTGTGGACCAGGCGGAAAAAATGTTCAGGGAGCATTTGACCGCTTCCGACGGCCGCAAGGTCCGGATGTACCTGCAACCCCTGTCTGCCGTTCATTTCGACGCCGACTTCGAGGATTTTTACTCCGGGAAGGCGCACGCGCCTACGCTGTATGGATTGATGGGGATCGCCGTCTTTATCCTGCTCCTGGCGGTCGTCAACTTCATCAATTTGTCGGCGGCCCAGTCCTTGCAAAGAGCAAAGGAGATCGGCGTGCGGAAGGTCCTGGGCAGCGACCGCAGAGGGCTGATCCGGCAATTCCTGACCGAAACGTTTATCCTCGTGGCCATGTCCGGGCTGCTGGCGGTCTTGATCGTCAGGCTTGTCGTCGGTAATTTCCCGTCGTTTTTCCCGGCAGGTACGGCTGTACCCCTGGTGACACCTGCCCTCTGGATTTTTCTGGCCTTTATAACCTTGGGGACGACGTTGCTGGCAGGCTATTACCCGGCGAGGGTATTGTCCTCCTGGTTACCCGTCCTCAGCCTGAAGGGATACGGAGGGGGCAGGACCCGCAACAGGAACTATGTGCGAAAGGCGCTGATCGTTTTTCAGTTCACCATGTCGATCGCATTTATCATCAGTGTCCTGGTGGTGCAAAAACAACTGCGCTTCCTGCTGAACAAGGACCTGGGGTTTGCCAGGGATGCCATCGTGACGATCCCGACCAGCGGCAATTATGCCACCAGGGACCGGAATATACTGGCTGACCGGATAAGGCAGGTCCCGGGGGTACGCATGGTCAGCGTGAGCATCGAGCCGCCGATGATCGACAGGCTGAGGGGAGGAGACCTGGATTGCAGGGAAAAAGGTACCAAGGTCGTCGCGTCCGAGCGGGTAGGGGACGAGTTTTATGTGCCCTTATTTGGTTTAAAGCTGGTGGCGGGACGGAATTTTGCCGCGCCCCGGGACGATACGGCAGGATTTATCCCTTCCAGGATACCCTACGGATACCAGTTCCCAAAGGTCCGGACCGATTTCCTGATCAATGAAACCTGCGCCCGGCAACTGGGTTTTACAAGACCTTCTGACGCCCTGGGGCACGTTGTCGCGGCGGGAGACATCAGCGGCCCCGTCGTCGGCATCCTGGCTGATTATCACGAACGGTCCTTGTTCTCGCCGATCGGCCCTCTCTTTGTGTATGGCTCCAGGCGGCCGTTATGGGGGGAGCTCAATGTGCAACTCAGCGGCGGCATCCCTTATGCAACCGTACTCGCGGGGATCGAACAATGCTGGAAAGGCGTGTATCCCAGCGAGCCGTTTGACTATTATTTCCTGGACAAGACCATCGCCGGCTTTTACGCCAGGGAAGAGCAGACGAAACAGGTCGTGGTAGCCGCCACGCTCATCGCCATTTTTATTTCCTGCATCGGTCTCTTCGGGCTCATCAGTTTCACCGCCGAACAAAAGACCCGGGAAATCGGCATACGCAAAGTGTTGGGCGCGAGCGTCACGGGTATCGTAACCCTGCTGTCGAAGGATTTTTTACAATTGGTTTGTCTGTCGTTCGTGATCGCATCCCCCCTTGCATTCTTTGTCGCACACCGGTGGTTACAGAATTTTGCCTACCGCATCGCTATACAATGGTACATCTATGCCCTGGCGGGGGCATTGGCCTTGTTGATTGCCTTGGTTACGGTGGGTTTCCGGGCCATAAGGGCGGCTACGGCCAACCCGGTGAAGAGCCTGAGGGTGGAGTAAAAAATTTGCAAAGACGGTTTCACAGCCTTGTATCCGAAACTGCGGAGCGGATTTCATTTTCAAGAAGGCCGCTGCCACCCCCATAGTGTCTTATGACTTTTGTTTGATTCGTTGCTGCCTTACGGAATTCCACCTCGTCTGTTTCGGTTACGCCTACGCAGAGCAATACGGCATCATACAGGTCGCCGTTCAATTTTTTCAACCCTTCTTCCCTGGTGAGCGCCACAACACCCTGCCATCCTTCATGGCTGTTCAACAGTCTTTCCACGACCTTCATAATGGCTGGGTTGTATCCGACAGCTAGTATTCTTAACGTCATAGTTTATCAATTGACATGGGTACCTCCATTAATAGCAATTCAGCGTCATCACTAAGCGTTTTAACCTCGATGCCCGGCGTGTCCCATATACCCAAGCCATCTTTGTCGGACACTTCCTGTCCATCGATTGCAAATTGACCTTTTATCACGAACGCATATACGCCGTTGCCCTGCTTATGTAGCGGATAGGTAAATGACCGGCCATTGGTAAACCGGCCGATGCTAAACCATACGTCTTTGCGAACGGGCGTACTGTCCGGTCCAATAAATTCAAGCAACTTGCCGGTGGACTGCGGAAGCGTGCCGAGCGTATATCGCGGCTTGGTGTTCAGCTCCTCGGGATATATCCAGATCTGCAGAAACGCTGCCGTTTCGTCCTCGCTGTTGTTATATTCGCTGTGGAACAAGCCG
This sequence comes from Dinghuibacter silviterrae, assembly GCF_004366355.1. Lineage (NCBI taxonomy): Bacteria > Pseudomonadati > Bacteroidota > Chitinophagia > Chitinophagales > Chitinophagaceae > Dinghuibacter > Dinghuibacter silviterrae. Next base: position 518,147 of record NZ_SODV01000002.1, read on the forward strand.
CTGCCGGCGTGCATCACCTGTATGGTTCCTGTCGCAGCTATGGCCTTATTCCCCTCCGAATCTTCATGCCGGAGACTTCCTTTCAGCGGGATGCTGACAATTTCCATGTTGTCATGTGGATGGGAACCAAATCCCTGACCGCCAGGCAACGTATCGTCGTTCAATACCCTAAGGGCACCAAACCCCATTCTCTTTGGGTTATAGTAGTCCCCAAAACTGAACGTTTTCTTGCTGTCGAGCCAGTCGTGGTGGTCGTGACCGCGGGTTTCTGCTTTGTGATAGACGTGTTGTGCCATTCCGACATTTTTGTATGCAAAAAAAAGGCACCTGGAAGATTCCAAGTGCCTATATTGTATTTTGCCTTTTATCTGTGGGAGCACTCGGGTTCGAACCAAGGACCCTCTGCTTGTAAGGCAGATGCTCTAAACCAGCTGAGCTATGCTCCCTTTTCCATCCTCCTGGCCGGGTAGCCGGCCATAGATTTGGAGTGCAAAGATATGCGGAAATCGAAATTTGCAAAATTTTTTTTGCGGCGTGGCCCGGTGGGCCTAAAGCCGCCAGTCGACGACCTGGTTCACCCACTCCGCCCGGTAGGGCGTTGTCACTTTAATGTAGTTGTCGCTATACCCTTCCATCATGGCGGGGCCGTCCGCACTGGTGTGCGTCCGCGCCTCGAAAAGCACCGGCCGGGTTTCCCCCTCGTGGGCCCGGGTAAACGCCTGCAACTTCATGAAAGACAGGTTGCGGAGGGTTTTATTGCGCTCGTGGCGGACGGAGATGGGCACTACCGGTTTCAGGGTCAAAGCGTGGGTGTCGTCGCGCTCGGAATAGGTAAAGACGTGTAGGTAGGAGACGTCGAGGGAATGCAAAAAATCGAAGGTCTCCCGGAAGTCGGCGTCGGTTTCAGTAGGGAAGCCGACGATGACGTCCACGCCGATGGCGCAGTGGGGCATGAGCTCCTTGATCAGGGCGACGCGTTCGGCATAGAGCTCGCGGCGGTAGCGGCGGCGCATAAGACCGAGGATGCGGTTGCTGCCGCTTTGGAGGGGGATGTGGAAGTGGGGCATGAACTTCCGGCTCCCGGAGACAAAACGGATGATGTCGTCGCTTAACAGGTTGGGCTCTATAGAGGAGATGCGGTAGCGGTCGATACCCGGGACGTCGTCCAGGGCGGTAATAAGGTCGTAGAACGCCGCGAAACGGCCGGACGCGTCGCGCCCGAAGTCGCCCAGGTTGATGCCGGTGAGGACGATTTCGCGGGCGCCTTCGGCGGCCAGGCGGTGGGCGGTGGCCACGACATTGGAAACCGAGTCGCTGCGGCTATGCCCCCGGGCCTTGGGGATGGTGCAGAAAGAACAGGTATAGTCGCAACCATCCTGGACCTTTAGGAAAGTCCGGGTACGGTCGCCCAGCGAATAAGAAGCATTGAACCCGGAGACTTCTTCAATGTCACAACTGCAAATGCGGGCGCTGTCGCCTTTGGTGAGCTCGCGGAGGTGTTGGGCGATGTTGAATTTTTCGGCGGCGCCTAATACAAGGTCCACGCCGGGAATGCCGGCGATTTCCTCCGGTTTGAGCTGGGCGTAACAGCCGGTGATGACGACGAGGCTTTCGGGAGCCTTACGCTGGATGCGGCGTACGAGCTGGCGGCACTCTTTGTCGGCGTTGTCGGTAACGGAACAGGTGTTGATGACGTAAACGTCGGCCCGGTCTTCGAAATCCTTTTTTTCGAAGCCCTCGGTCTCCAGGAGACGCGATAGGGTGGAGGTCTCGGAAAAGTTGAGCTTGCACCCAAGGGTGTGGAAGGCCACGGTCCGCTTGTCTGACATAGGGCGCAAAATTAAGAAAATCCCCTATTTTCAACGCGTGAAAAGGCTATTGCATTGGTTATACGTGTTATACGCGCTCATCCTCTTCGGGCTAACGCTGATCCTTACTTTTCTCCTGGCCGTGCCGGCCTCTTTCCTGGGAGAGACGAGGGGCGGAAATCTTATCTATAAAATATGCCGCGCCTGGGCGGATGTCTGGCTCGCTGGGGTGGGGATACGGCATAAGAATATCTATGTCCACCGGCCGCAAAAGGGGAGTCCCTGTATCTATGTGGCGAACCATATTTCATTCCTGGACGCTGCCCTGATCGTCAAGGCGGTGCGTTACCCGGTGCGGCCGCTGGGGAAGATCGAGATGACAAAGGCGCCGTTGTTTGGCTTTATTTATAAGAAGGCGATTGTTGTCGTGGACCGGAGCGACCCGGAGCACCGGGCGGCGAGCGTGAGACGCCTGGTCAAACAATTACAGAAAGGGATTTCGGTATTTATTTTTCCGGAGGGTACCTTCAACCTCACGGGCAAACCGCTGGCGCCTTTTTATGACGGCGCGTTCCGCATGGCGATCGAGACGGGTTACCCGGTGCAGCCGGTGTTGTTCCTCGACGCCGGCAAACGCTTACCAAATACAAGCATTTTCAAACTCAACCCGGGCCGGAGCAGGGCGGTCTTCCTCGAATCGGTGCCGGTCGACGGGCTTACGCTGGACGATGTGCATAGATTAAAAACGTTGGTTCACGAAAAGATGGAAAAGGGTTTAAACGACTACGGTCCTTTATCTTTCGGTTAAGTGTAGTCGCGCAACCACGGGCCGTTTACATTTTTTTGCAATTTGCCGGCTCTATGGACCAAGGTCTGGCTGCGATTAAGAACGGTTCCCACGAAGCCTTCGTGGAGGTGTACGGCCTCCTCCATATAAAAGTGTTCCGGTTTTATGCGAAACGGGTGCGGCACGACGACCCGGCCAAAGAGCTGACCCAGCAGTGTTTCATACGGCTCTGGGAATACAGGCACACCCTCTCCGAAGAACATCCCCTGGAAAAACAGGTCTTTATCATTGCCCGCAGCGTGCTGATCAATTACCTGAAGAAAGAAGCCGTGCGCCGGAAGGTGGCGCCGGTGGAAGAAGGTATATCCAACGAACACGCCCACTTTGAATTGTCGGCTCATCTGCACGCCGCCCTGGAGACGCTGTCACCGGTGCGGAAGAAGGTGGTGATGCTGAAGTCGCTCCATGGGTTCTCCAACCGGGAGGTGGCCGACCGGATGAATATCTCCGTCAAAACGGTCGAAGACCATATTACAAAGGCCTTCCGGCACCTCCGCCAGGTGGTGTCCAGTTTTTTTTTCTAACGAGCAGGGGTAAACGCACCCTTTGGCTGTATATAGTATAGAGTCCCATTCATGCAGACAGAAAAAGAGGATCAGGAATACCTGCGGCAGCACCCGGAACTCCGGAATTTGCAGGAAGAATTCGAGCAGGCGGACGGCGAGACGCCTTTGCCGGAAGGCTATAGCGAGGATATGCTGAAGGCGATCACGGCGCGGACGCAACCCGGGGCCGCGCAACCCGGGGCCACGCAGCCGGGCGGCGCGCAAACGGCGCAGCCGGCCGGCAGCCGGGTCCGCGCGATCCGGATCACGCTCTCCGCCGCCGCCGCGGTCCTCCTCCTCGCCGGCGTAGGACTGCTGCTGAAGCAAACGCGTCAAAAAAGCCCCGTCACGGCACTGGCGGCAAAGACCGTGCGCTGGCTCCAACGCACGAACGGCGGCAGCCAGCCGGACACCTGGACAATGCCCGACGGCTCCACCGCCATCCTTTATCCCCATGCCACCATCCAATATCGTGAGGACTTCGGCCGGTATAGTAAAAGAGAAGTACGTGTAACGGGGCGTGCCTTTTTCGAAGTCGTGAAAAACCCGGACGCCCCTTTCGTCGCTTATACGGACAAGATCCGGACCGTCGTCTTAGGGACGGCGTTCAAGGTCATCAACGACAGTGCGGCCGGCGACATCCGTGTTGAGCTGTATACGGGCAAGGTCCGGGTATGCCTCCCGGATTCGGATGTTGACCTGCAACCGGGCCAGGAGCTGACCTGGGCGAGGGAGACGCAAAGGGTATGGGTGGACAACTTCAACCGGAAACACGGCCGGACAAAGCTCCTGGAAGGACAAACGGGAACGCTGGCCAACTGGTTTATGTTTAACAACCAGAACCTGGGAACGGTCTTCGATCAAATGGCAGCCATTTACGGAACGGACATACAATACGACGACCACGCCATCCACAATATCTTCTTTATCGGCATGCTGGACAAAAGGGACTCTCTGAACAAAATCTTAAACGACCTCGCCACATTGAATCATTTAACGGTAACACACCGCGACGGTAAGTATATCATCGCGGGCAGCAGGTAGCAGACACCTTTTTCACAAAACAAACCTCTTGTATCATGAGATTGCAAAAAGTCATTTTTTGCTTAATGGCACTCTGTTGCCTTTTCACGACTGCCGTGGCCCAGGATAAAGTGGGCAGCGTCAACGGGATCGTCCGCTCGGAGTCCGGCCTGCCGCTGAACGCGGTGACGGTCGTGGCGACGAACATGGAGACCGGGCTGTCGGCCGGGACCATGACGGACTCTACCGGGATTTTCCGGTTCGAAAAATTGCCCGTCAAAGGACGGTATAGCTTTGCCTTCAGCTCCGTGGGATACCAGGCGCAAACCCTCAGCGGGTATGCCATCAAAGCGGACGGGGCCGTGTCTATTTTTGTCAAAATGAAAGATGCCGCCAGCTACTTAAGCGACGTCGTGGTCGTAGGGTATGGCACACAACGGCGGGCGGACCTGACCGGTGCGGTGGCCCAGGTGAGCGGGGACGTACTGAGCAATCGCGCCCTCCCCAATATTACCCAAGGGCTTGAAGGCGTCATCCCCAACCTAAACCTCGTACCGGCAGACGGTAAACCCATTACCTCCGCGGTTTACAACATCCGTGGCGGCACCTCCATCGGTGCGGGCGGCGGGAATTCGCTGGTGTTGATCGATGGGATCGAAGGCGATCCGAGCCTGCTCAACCCGAACGACATCGAAACGATTACCGTATTGAAGGACGCGTCTTCTTCCGCGATCTATGGGGCAAGGGCCGCCTTTGGTGTTGTCCTGATCACGACCCGGACGCCGAAAAAGGGCCATGCATCGATCACGTATTCGGCCAATTACTCCACCAAAAAGCCGACCACGCTCCCCAAGATCATCTCCAACGGTTACCAGTATGCGTCTTTGTTTGATTCCGCCTGGTCTGCCTGGAACAACTATTCCCAGGTACCCCAAAACATCAATAAGACACAGGCATTCTCCCAGGCCTATATGACGGAATATGCCCAGGTCAATGCCAACCCCTCCCTTCCAAAGGTCCAGGTCGTCAACGGTAACTACGTTTACTATGGGAACACCAACTGGTACGACGTCCTGTATAAGAATCATACCAACTCCGTGGACCAGAACCTGTCGGTATCCGGTGGGAGCGACAAGGCCACGTACTACCTGACCGGCCGCTATTATGGCCAGGACGGGCTTTTCCGCTACAATTCGGATGACTACCACATGTACAACCTGATGGCCAAGGGCAGCGTCGATGTGACCCCCTGGCTGACCGTCAGCGACAACCTTCAGTTCAACAGCCGTTTTTACCACAACCCCGAAAACGTGGGTGAGGGCGGCGGTATCTGGCGGAATATGGCCGACGAGGCGCACCCGTCTTCGATGTTGCTCAACCCCGACGGTACGCTGACGTATTCGGCAGCCTATACGGTGGGCGACTTCTACTATGGCAAAAACGGCCTGGATTTGAAGGAAAATGAAATCCGCAACACGGCGGCCTTCACTGCTAAATTCTTCCAGAACCGTTTCCAGGTAAAGGGTGACTTTACCTTTGAGAATACCGACTCCACGGTCAAGGAAATCCAGGTGCCCGTTCCCTACAGCCCGGCGCCCCACGTCGTCCAGTACGTAGGCTCCAGCACCAACGACATCCGGGAAGACTTCAACCAGACCAACTATATCGCGACCAACCTGTATGGGCAGTACGAGTCGGCCTTTGGCAAGAACCACTACTTCAAAGCCCTGTTGGGGTATAACTACGAACAGTCGGTGTTCAACGCCCTCAACACCGAGCGCAACGGCCTGGTGTACAGCAGCGCGACCGACATCAGCCTGGCCCAGGGACCCAACATTACGACGGCGGGAGGGTATAACAAATGGGCCATCATGGGCGGCTTCTCCCGGTTGAATTATGCCTTTAAGGACCGCTACCTGGTGGAATTCGACGGCCGCATCGATGGGTCTTCCAAATTCCCGTACAACCAGCGCTGGGCCTTCTTTCCTTCGGGCTCCGCCGGCTGGCGGCTGTCCAAGGAAGGTTTCTGGCACGTGTCGCCCAAAGCGGTCAGCGACCTGAAGATCCGCGGTTCGTACGGCTCGCTGGGGAACGGGAGCGTGGCTTCCTACCTGTACCAGCAAAACTTTTCGATCCAGGAATCCAGTTTCATCCTGAACGGTATCCGCCCCCAGGAAACCAGCCAGCCTAACGTATTGCCCAACGGGCTGACCTGGGAACGGGCCACGACCAGCGACCTCGGTCTGGACGCCACCTTCCTGAACAACCGGCTGTCCTTTACCGCCGACGGGTATATCCGGAACACGACCAATATGTTTACCGTCGGCAAAACCCTGCCGGCTGTATTCGGTACGACGGTCCCTTATGGCAACTATGCCAGCATGCGGACGGAAGGCTGGGAAGCCGAGCTGTCCTGGAAGGATCAGTTCACCGTAGCGTCCAAACCGCTGCACTACAACATCGGCATCTGGATGTCCGACTATACGTCCACGATCACCGGTTATGACAATACCAGCAAATCCCTGACCGACTATTACTCCGGGATGAAGCTCGGGGAGATCTGGGGGTATGTCGACGACGGGTATTGGACCGCATCCAACTACCAGACGGCCTTCACCACCCAGGCGCTCTACCACGCCTCCACCTCCGGCCAGTGGTTGCCGGGTGACATCAAGTTCAAGTCCATCGACCCGAACGGCAAAAACGGCATCATCACACCCGGGAACAATACCGCTACCGACCCGGGCGACCGGAAGATCATCGGGAATTCCCTCCCGCGTTACCGTTACGGCATCAAACTGGGCGGAGACTGGAACAACTTCTTCTTAGGCGTCTTTTTCCAGGGTGTACTTCAGCAAAAATGGTGGCCCGGCGCCCAGGACGACGAATTCTGGGGTCAATACAACCGCCCCTACGAATATGCCATGCAATACCAGCAGGGCAAGATCTGGTCCCCTTCCAACCCCAACGCCTACTTCCCCCGTTACCGCGGGTATGTGGCACAGGACGGCTATCCCGGCGAGCTGAACGTACCCCAGACCAAGTACCTGCAAAACGTAGCATATATCCGTCTGAAGAACATCCAGGTCGGGTACAACGTCCCCGAACGGTGGATCCGCAAGACCGGCTTTACCAGCGGCCGCGTCTACCTGTCCGGTGAGAACCTCTGGTCCTGGACACCCATGTACAAGCTGACCAGGAACATCGACCCCGAGAGCATCGGTGCCTCGGACGTCATCCTGACCAACGGGTCCAGCAGCGGTAACGCCAACAACTACCCCCTCCTGAAGAGCCTGTCCGTGGGCATGTCCTTAACACTCTAAACCTTGATCATGAAACAAATAAAAATACTGTGCATGGCGTTGTTGCTGGGCGGTTGTACCAAACAGCTCAACCAGGTACCCCAGTCCACCGCCAGCCAGCAGGCCATCTTCGGCAGCGTCCAGGGGTTGCAACTGTATGCCAACTCGTTTTACGACCAGACGCTGCCTTCGATGGACAACATCTACAAAACCGACGCCAACATGTCGGACTTCGGTGCCACCAACTCCTGTCCAACCTACCTGCAACAAGGCGCCTACAGCTCCCGGAACGCCACCGGCTGGAGCTGGGGACCCTTGCGCAACATCAACTACTTCATCCAGGGTTTGGCCACCTCCCCCGTGGATTCCGCGGACAAGGCCAACTTTATGGGCCTCGCCAGGTTCTTCCGCGCGTATTTTTACTTCGGCATGGTGCAACGGTACGGAGACGTCCCCTGGATCAATAAACCCCTGGACCCCTCCGACAGCGCCCTGTACGGCGCCCGTTCGCCCCGCAACCTGGTGATGGACTCCGTGGTGGCGGATCTTCAATTTGCCTGCGGCCACCTTTCCCTGCAGACCGATCCCACCAGCAGCCAGATCACCAAATGGGTGGCTTATGGTTTTCTTTCGCGGGTTTGCCTGTTCGAAGGGACCTTCGAGAAATACCTCGATACCATGTACCACCTGGGGAACGCCCAGGCCTACCTCCAACTGGCCGTGACATCCGCAAAGGCCGTCATGGACAGCAGCGGGTTTGCTTTGTACAACGGGGCCGGAACGGCCACGTCCTATCGCCAGCTCTTTATCAGCAATACACCCATTGCTAAGGAAGTCATGCTGGCGGAGGTCGCCAGCCAGTCCCTGGCGGTGCTCAACGACGCCAACTGGTTCTACACCAGCTCCACCTACGGCAACCGGTTCAGTTTTATCCGCACGTTTATCAACACGTATCTGAATATAGACGGCACCCCTTTTACCAACATCTCCGGTCACGATACCCTGCCTTTCCTGAAGGAAACCCAGAACCGCGACCTCCGGCTGTCCCAGACGATCCGTACCCCGGGGTATACGCGGACGCTCAACGGGGCTACGGTACCGGCGCCCCCTGTTTTTTCCTACACCTATACCGGCTACCAACCCATCAAATGGTGCCTGGATGACGAATACTACGACAACGGGGCCAACAACACCAATTCCATCTGCCTGATGCGGTACGCGGAAATCCTGCTCAACTACGCCGAGGCGAAGGAAGAGCTCAACCCCGGCTCCCTGACCGCCACCGACTGGACCAACACCGTCGGCGCGCTCCGGGCCCGGGCCGGCATCACCGGCGGGTTGACCACGCTGCCCACGACGGTTGACCCGTATATGCAAGCCCACTATTACTCCGACATCACCGACCCCGTCCTGATGGAGATCCGCCGGGAACGCGGCATAGAGCTCGCCCTGGAAGGCTTCCGTTTCTACGACCTGGTCCGCTGGGGACACGCTGGCCTGCTCACGGGCGGGTGGAACGGTTTCTACGTACCCGCCCTCAACCAGCCGATGGACCTTAACGGGGACGGTATACCCGATGTTTATTTTTACCAGGGGACGCCGCCTTCCAACCAGGTCAGTACGATCACGTATATCAACGTAGCCCCTACCGCAAACGGGGTCGTCAATCCCCAGATCCTGGCAAACGGCACCTCCGGAGAGCTGCACTGGCTCGACAACGTGCCCAGGAGCTGGTCCAGCTATCAAACACTGTATCCGATACCGTATTCAGAGCTTTTGCTGAATCCAAATCTTGTTCAAAATCCAGGTTGGCAGTAGTTTCCCTTCATAGTCTGACCCCGGACACGGCGTTTGTCGTGCTCCGGGGTCTTATATTTGCAGGACTTTGTTTGCGGAGATCATCATACCACTGGCGTTACCCAAGAATTACACCTGGTCCATCCCTGACCACCTGCTTCCCCGTGTGCAGGTAGGCGTGCGCGTAGAGGTGTCCCTCAAAAACAAGAAATACGCCGGGATCGTCCGGACCCTGCACCGGGAAGGCCCCGAGGCCTTTCATCCAAAACCCATCGAGGGGGTGATCGACCACCAGCCCATCGTGCAGGAGGCCCAGCTCGCGCTTTGGGCGTGGATGGCGGACTACTATATGTGTTCCGAGGGCGAGATCATGGCGGCCGCGTTGCCCGCGCACTTCAAGCTCTCCAGCGAGACCATCCTCCTGTACAACGAGGTCTATGGAGACGATTTTTCGGCCCTCGACCACGACGAATACCTTGTGGCGGAGGGCCTCCTGCTCAAAAAGGAGCTCCGGATAGGGGAGATCCAGCAGATCCTGGACGCCACCCACGTTTATCCCGTCGTCCGTTCCCTGATCGATAAGGGGGTGTGTATTGTATGGGAAGCGCTACAGGATACGTACAAAGAACGCAGGGAAAAATATGTCCTCCTCCACCCGGACTACAAGGAGGAAGAGAAGCTTGCGGACCTGATGAACCAGTGGACCCGGGCGCCCAAACAGCTCGACCTTTTGCTGGCCTATCTGCACCTCCAAAAGGTACAAGGCGAAGTCAGCCAGAAGGACCTGTTGAACAAGTCGGGCGCTTCCCCCGCCCAGTTGAAAGGACTTGCGGAAAAAAATGTCCTTATCATCGAACAACGCCAGGTGGACCGGTTGCAATACCTGCCCCGTGCGATACAGGTGGACTTCGAGTTGTCCGGGGCACAAGAGCACGCCCTTGGTGAGGTCCGGCGCCATCTGTCGGAGAAATCCGTTTGCCTGCTCCACGGCGTTACTTCCAGCGGCAAGACCCTGGTCTATATCAAACTCATAGAAGCCTTAATAAAGGAAGGCCGGCAGGTATTATATCTCCTGCCCGAGATCGCGCTCACCGCCCAGGTGATCCGCCGGCTGCAAAAACACTTTGGAGGCTATGTCGGTATCTATCACTCGAAGTTCAACCAGAATGAGCGCGTGGAGATCTGGAACAAGGTCGCTTCCGGGGACATCCGGGTTGTCTTAGGCGCCCGGTCTTCGCTCCTGCTGCCCTTCAAGGATCTGGGTCTGATCATCGTAGACGAAGAACACGACGCCTCCTACAAGCAAACGGAGCCCGCGCCCCGGTATCATGCGCGGGACACCGCCATCTACTATGCGCAGTTGCACGGCGCCAGGGTCCTTCTCGGGAGCGCCACGCCCTCGATCGAAAGCTATTACAACGCCGTCCAGGGCAAATACGGCCTGGTGACCCTGACCGAACGATACGGCGGGGCAGCCCTTCCGCCCATTGTCCTGGTCGACACCCGGAAGGTCGTCCGCGAAGACAAGGGCAAGGTACTCCTGTCCCCCGCGCTCAAAGACGCGATCGAAGGGACGGTCGCCCGCGACCGGCAGGTCATCCTTTTCCAAAACAGAAGGGGGTACACGCCTTACCAGGTCTGCGCGACCTGCGGGTGGATCCCCGAATGCCGGAACTGCGCGGTGACCCTTACGTACCACAAGGCGTCCCACAAATGGCAGTGCCACTATTGCGGCACGACCTACCCGGTCCTCCACACCTGTCCCGCCTGCGGAGGACACCGGTTCATACAAAAAAGCTTTGGCACCGAAAAGATCGAAGAGGTCCTCCAGGAAAGCTTCCCCGGCGCCCGTGTCGCCCGGATGGACCTGGACACGGTACGCGGAAAAACCGCCCACGACCAGCTCATCCACCAATTCGAGGACCGGCGCATCGACATCCTCGTGGGCACCCAGATGGTGGTCAAGGGCCTCGACTTCGGATTTGTCGACCTGGTGGGCATACTAGACGCCGACAGCATGCTGCACTTCGCCGACTTCCGGGTACACGAACGCGCCTTCCAGCTCATGGAACAGGTCAGCGGCCGGGCCGGCCGGAAAACCGGGAGCGGGGAGGTCATGATCCAGGTCTCCGACACGGCCCACCCCGTCCTGAACTTTGTACAGGCCCACGACTACAAGGCGCTCTATGACTACGAGATCCAAAGCCGCCAGCAGTTCGGATACCCCCCCTTTTCCCGGCTACTCAAAATCACCTTCCGGCACAAGCTCGAAGAAACCGTCATGGCCGGGGCGGAAGCCTTTACCGGCCACCTGCGGGCGGAGTTCGGGCCCTACCTCACCGGTCCCGCCGCCCCCGTCGTCAACCGGGTGCGCAACCAATACCTCATGGAGCTGTTGATAAAGCTACCCAGGGACGGCGCCCTCATCCACCGTTGCAAACAGGCGATCCGGATGGCGGAGGCCCTGGTGCATGGGGAACAGCGGTTCCGCAGCGTGACGGTGGTGCCGGACGTGGATCCCGTATAGGCGCGCCCCGCGGCTTCGGCGCGTGAATTTCCGGTGCGGTATTTGTACCTTCGGCAACATTATGCATATCGCGCAACACACCTCTTTGAAACCGTACAATACGTTTGGCATGGATGTCCAGGCCCGCTACTTCGCCCCCTTTTCGGACGGGGCAGAGCTGGCCGCCCTTCTCGCCCGGGTCCCGCACAGCCCCCGGATGATTCTCGGCGGGGGAAGCAATGTCCTTTTTACCAGGGATTTCGATGGACTCCTCCTTAAAAACGAAGTCATGGGTATCGAGACCGTGGCCGAAGACGAAGACTATGCGTATGTGCGGGCAGGCGCGGGAGAGAACTGGCACCGTTTCGTGCAACACTGCATCGCCCACGACCTTGGCGGCCTGGAAAACCTTTCCCTCATCCCCGGTTGCGTCGGGGCATCCCCCATGCAAAACATCGGCGCTTATGGAGTAGAGATCAAAGAGGTCTTCCAAGACCTCGAAGCCTTCCACCTCTCCGACGGCACCGTCGAACGCTTCACCGTCAACGACTGTGCTTTTGGCTACCGCGAAAGCGTCTTTAAAAACAAATACAAAGGTCAGTTCGCCATCTTGCACGTGACCTTCCGCCTTCGCAAAAACCCCATCTACAACACGACCTACGGCGCCATCGAACAAGAGCTCGCCCGCATGGGTGTGACCGAACTCAGCCTCCGCGCCGTCAGCGAAGCGGTCATCCGCATCCGTTCCAGCCGTCTGCCCGACCCCCTGAAGATCGGTAACGCCGGCAGCTTTTTCAAAAACCCTGTCGTCAGCGCTTCCGACTACGCACGTTTGCACTTAGAATACCCCGCGTTGCCCGCGTATCCTGCTGCGCAGGAAGCTTATGCCGGCTCCAGCCCATCCGTCGAGAGCGGCGCCATGAAGCTCGCCGCCGGTTGGCTCATCGAGCAATGCGGGTGGAAGGGCTTTCGCCGCGGAGACGCGGGGGTACATGAGCGACAGGCCCTCGTGCTCGTCAACTATGGGCGGGCGACCGGGGAGGAAATGTATGCGCTTTCGCAGGAGATTTTGGAGAGTGTGGAGAAGAGGTTTGGGGTGGGGTTGGAGAGGGAGGTGAATATTATTCCCTGATACCTGCGATGGATAGTCTTGTGTTTTATTTGACGTAAAAAATTTACTAAATCATTTATTATTGATTAGTAATTGTATTTTTGCGCCAGATGCATCATAATTTATGAGTTACGTCATAAAAGATACGATGGTTGGGTAAATGAACAATCAAAACCCACCCTTGAAAAAGCCGTCAAAGGCAAAAGCCAAAGGCTATGGCAACGATCCCTTCTTTGTAAAGAAAGCAGAGGATTCGAAAGCCTTTTTGGAAAAATATGGATTCCCCAAAGAGTTGTTGCTGAAAAAGTAATGCGCGCTATTTTTTCAGGAATGCCCAAATAAATCCAACCGTGGCGCCGATCTGACCGGCCCAGAAAATAAACATCCACCGGGTTATGTTGGACTCGGTTTTGGCGAGGTCTTCTTTGGTGGCAAAGGTTTTATCAACATGGGCAAATCTTTGATCGAAGGTCTTATCGATCTGGACAAATCTTTCATCGATTTTCTCAAATCTGGAATCGATCTGCGCAAACCTGGAATCGATCTGCGCAAACCTGGAATCGATTTGGGCAAATCTAAGATCGACCTGCACAAATCTCTGATCGACCTGCGCAAACCTCTGATCGATATTGTCAAATCGTTGATCCATGTATTCTTTCAAGGATTCTTTCAAGGATTGAATATCCTTTCGAATGACGTCCACTGTATGGTTGTGCGTTTCCTCCATTTTTTGCGTTGAGGCTTCATCCAGTGCTATCACAAGCTCCTGGGCTTTTTCATCAGGAAGGCTCAGATCCTTTCTGAAGATGTCGTATAATCTGATGTCGACCGTACGCATAACAAATGTATGAATGTTGGTCAAAGATACAACATCTTTTTTATTTCCAAACGCAAAAAATTGATAATGAGCAATATAGAAACATATAGTATATTCGGGCACACTCCGAACCATGAAAGAATACAAATTCTCCGTCGAAGGCCAAAAGGCGATCCGCGAAAAAATAGCGACAAGGCTTATACTCGTATATCTGTTTGCGGGTGTGTGCGCTGTTTCCGTTGTGTGTTATAAATACATAGGGACATCCGACAGCGGAAACATGCTATGGATCATCATCCCGCTTATATGCGGGTGGATGGGGTGGAATTTTTTCCGGGTCTTCAAGCGGCAGAAAGAGACTTATGCCACGTACACCGTGACCCTGACCGACAACCTGATCTCTCGGGAAGCGTCTACTTTGCCGACCGTTGCCATTTACCGGGACGACATCAAAAAAATCACCCGGCTTAGGAATGGGACGGTTTGCGTCAAGGGTAAGGACCCAAGGGCCATCATCCCTATCCTGCCGGAGATCGACGGCTTCGAGGAACTGACCGCCGCCCTGGCGCAAACCATGCCCATCGAAGCCAGGCGCAATGAGTTGGTTTTGCGTGCGGCCAGGATCGGCTTGTCCTTGTCGGCCGTGGCGTTGTTTATCGCCATCCTGTACGTGAACAACAAGGCGATCGCCACCGGTTGCGGAGTCTTGCTGGTGGCGCTATCCGTATGGCGGTTTTGGGCGATCCGGCGGAGCCGGAACGTGGACCTCAGGGCGAAGCAAAGGGCCTGGGTCTCGTTTGTCTTCATCCTGCTCGTAGTGGGTCTGGTGGTGGCGAAGTGGATGAGCCTTCTTTAAAAATCCTCCTCATTCGCCTCCGCATCCTCCTCAAACCCCGCCTTACTATTGAAGTTGAGCATCGACCCCATCAGGTCCTTGAACTCGATCTTCCCGTCGATCACCTTTTTGGAGATGAGCGAATAAGCCGAGAGGCCGTGGAGGACGAACTCCATGAGCAGCGCGGCGTCTTTTTCGCTGGCCTGTTTGAAGTGTTTTTTTACCAGGGCGTGGAGACCGTCTACCTTGTAGAGCTGCTGGATGCGTGCGTCATCCTTCATGTCGGCAAACAGGTTGAGCTGGTTGCCGCGGTCGAACCAGGTAATGATGGGGCGGAAGGGGTTGTCGCCGGTTTCCTTTTTCTTTTTGCTTTGTTCGGGGTTGGGGAAATAGGTCGTGAACAAGGTCCGGATGGCCTTTTCCAGGAGGTTGTAGGCGACCTGGTAGGGGCCTTCCTGTTCGCCTTCGTAGACGAGCTCGATCTTGCCGGTGATGGACGGGATGATGCCGGCCAGGTCGCCGATCCAGACAAACGTATTTTTTTCGTTGTTGACGATGGCGCGCCGTTCGGCGGAGCTGACGGCATTCTCGAAGGCGGCGATGGTCAGACGGGCGGAGACGCCGCTTTTTTTGTCGACATATTCATTCGTCCTCGCTTCGAAGGAGACTTGCTCGATCAGCCGTTTGACGAGGTCGCTTACTTCGATCCGGCCGGCCTGGTCGGGGTGGATGTCGGACTCCTGGGCGGTAATGAGCATCGAGGACTCTACCGTTTTGGGATAGTGGGTGAGGATCTGGCTTTCGATCCGGTCCTTGAGCGGGGTCACGATAGAGCCGCGGTTGGTGTAGTCTTCCGGGTTGGCGGTAAAGACGAACACGATGTCCAGCGGCATCCGGAGCTTAAAGCCGCGGATCTGGATGTCGCCTTCCTGGAGGATGTTGAAAAGGGAGACCTGTATACGGGCCTGGAGGTCGGGCAGTTCGTTGATGACAAAAATACCCCGGTTGCTGTGGGGGATGATGCCATAGTGCAGGACGCGCTCGTCGTCGAGGTTGAGCCGCAGGTTGGCGGCCTTGATGGGGTCGATGTCCCCGATCAGGTCGGCCACGGTCACGTCGGGCGTGGCGAGCTTTTCGCCGTAGCGTTCGCTCCGGTGGAGCCAGGTGATGGGGGTGTCGTCGCCCTTTTCGGCGATGAGCTCCAGGGCGTACCGGCTGATCGGCCGCAAAGGATCGTCGTTTATCGAACTGCCTTCCACCACCGGGATATATTCGTCGAGGAGGTCGGTCATCTGCCGGGCCATCCTGGTTTTGGCCTGGCCGCGCAGACCCAGAAAAAGTATGTTATGCCGCGAAAGGAGTGCCCGTTCGGTCTCCGGGATCACGGTGTCTTCATAACCGATGATGCCGGGGAACGTGGGTTCTTTGTGCTGGAGCTTTTTGATGAGGTTGCGCCTGATTTCCTCTTTTACGGTCTTATGGGTATATCCGCTCTTTTTTAACTTACCAAGGGTATTGATCTTTGCTATGTCCATGTAATCAATTTGCATTAATAAACGGTTTTCCTTTTGCCGCTTTCAAAATCCCGGAAAATAAAGGACCCCAGGTGGTCCAGGGAGGCAAAGAACGCCTTCCCGTTGTTGGTTTCGGTAAACTCCTGCACGAACCTTTGCAGGTAAGGATCGGAGGCGATCATAAACGTCGTGATGGGGATCTTCAGCTTTTTACACTGGGCAGCCAGGTTGAGGCAACGCGAGGTGATCTTGCGATCCAGGCCAAAGCTGTTTTTATAGTACTTCCGGCCCACCTTCAGACAGGTCGGTTTGCCGTCGGTGATCATAAAGATCTGTTTGTTCGGGTTCCGTCTCCGTCTTAAAAGATCCATTGCCAGTTCCAGGCCCGCCACGGTATTGGTGTGGTAGGGGCCGACCTGGAGGTAGGGGAGGTCCTTGATCTCCACGGGCCAGGCGTCGTTCCCAAACACCACGATGTCGATGGTATCCTTGGGGTACTTGGTCGTGATGAGTTCGCTCAGGGCCATCGCCACCTTTTTGGCGGGGGTGATCCTGTCCTCTCCGTAAAGGATCATCGAGTGGGAAATGTCGATCATCAGGACGGTGGACGTCTGGGCCTTGAAGTCGGTTTCCCGGATCTCCAGGTCGTCCTCCTGCAACCGGAACTGGTCCAACCCATGGTTGATCTGGGCGTTCCGGATGCTGTTGGTGAAATCGATCTGTTCCACCGTATCCCCAAACTGGAACGGACGGGTATCGGGATTTTGCTCGTCCCCCTGACCCGGTTTAAAGGTCTGGTGGTTCCCCTGTTTGCTTTTCTTTAGTTTGCCAAAAATCTCTTCGAGGGAACGCTTACGGATGCCTTGCTCACTTTTGGACGTGATCTTTATGGAGCCATCCTGTTTGTTTTCTTCCAGGTAGCCCTTTTCCTTGAGCTCGTCGATAAAATCGCCGAGCCCGTATTCGTCATCCGTAAGGCCGTATTCTTTGTCCAATTGGGTAAGCCAGTTGAGGGCTTCGCTGACGTCACCGCTCGTGTAGGTGATTAATTGAAGAAAGATATCCAGCAATTGTTCGAAAGTAGTTTTTCCCTGGCTATTCGGGTCGAACTTTGTAAAGTGGTAGCCAATCATAACGCCTCCTTATCTTCAGGACATAAATTTCCTTAAATAAGGGGAATAAAAAAAATCCCACGTGCAGGCGGCGCCCAATGGGCGTTATGGATCGCGCCGTATGTACCGCGTCTTCAGCGAATCCAGCAGGTGCACGATGTCACCCGCCTTCTGGCCCTCGTACCATAGGAAGCTCCCCGGCCGCCTTCTCCAGGCCGGCAAAGACGCCGTATACGCGATCTGCTGGAGGCAGTCCTTGCGGACGGATGCGTCCACTTTTGCCGCCAGCGCCAGGTCGCCCGCCTGGTAGGCCACCGTCGCAAAACGCGTGGAGACGTGGTTGTGGTAATTCCCATAGCGGCTGCAGAAGCCATACGGCATACTCGTCGGGTCCGTGCCGCGGTCGCAGCGCTCCAGGACAGCGCGGGCTTCGGAAGGGCGCCCGGCGCCGATGAGACTGGCTGCCAGCGATATATACGCGTTGCGCAGGGTCAGCAGGTGGCTCCTGTTTTCCTCGTCAAAATACACGCCCGGGCGTTCCGCACCCCCGAAGGTGAAGACATTCAATAGTTTATCCTTCGTCGTCGCGATGTGCACCGCCTGGTTGTGCACGGGGACCAGGCGGTAGGCCAGGCCGTCCTGCCGGAGGTAACCGTCAAAACCCATGGCGTCGTAGATGGACGTGAAATAAACCGGTCTCGCCCAATGATTGGCCGCGATGATCGACAGGACCATGGCGTCGCCCTTTTCGATGGCGTTGGCCGGGATACGGAAGAACAGGTTGGACACGACCGAATCCGACGGGTCCACGGTCCCGTTTTGCCGCACCAGGGCGGTGTCCACGGGTATGGTGATGAGATGGGAAGGGTAAGTGTGAAAGGTCTCTCCATCTCTCGTCTGCGCGGCGAAGGCCGGGTCATCACCGCCGACCTCCCGCATCATCGTCTCCAGGTCGGTCAACGTATCCGGCGGTGCATTCCGGTCGACATAAGACAAAGCATAAATTGCGTCCCGGTTGTCCCCGGCGACGGCCTCCGCGGACCAGATCGGGTCGATCGGGTCACTTTGGTTGATCTTATACCGGAGCGGCCGGATGTACCAGTCGAAGCTGAGCAGGCTGGTATTGAGGACCCGTACGTCCGGTCGTATGCCCAGGGCTTCCTGGGCAAAAAGCAGCGGGTAGGTGTCGTTGTCCCCGAAGGTGAACAGGATGGCATTGGGCGCACAGCTTTCGAGGTAATTGGTCGCCATCGACAGGGCCAGCGTTTTATGGCTCCGGTCGTGGTCGTCCCACTGGCGGGCGGCCATCAGGATGGGCACGGCCAGACACAAGATCGCCGCGGCGCCCGCGGCGCGGTGCTTTAAGAGCCGCCCTGCGAACCGCCGGACGACGATCACCCCCAACCCGATCCACACCGCAAAAGCATAAAAACTCCCCGTATAGGCGTAGTCCCTTTCTCGCGGCTGGTTCCCCGGTTGGTTGAGGTAAAGGATGATGGCGAGACCCGTGAAGAAGAAGAACACCCCGTTGATCACCCAGTCCTTCCGTCCCCGGCGGAACTGGACAAAAAAGCCCAGCACCCCCAGCAGGAACGGGAGTCCATACATCGGGTTGTAGCCCTTGTTGGCCGATCGCGCGGTGTCCGGCATTTTGTTTTGATCGCCCAGCCACAGGTTATCGATCCACGTGAACCCCGTAATCCAGTTCCCGTCCCGTGGATTCCCATACCCCTGCAGGTCGTTCTGGCGGCCGATAAAGTTCCAGGCGAAGTACCGCCAGTACATCCAGTGAAGCTGGTAGGTCAGGAACCAGGTCAGGTTGTCCCACTGGTTCGGCGCGCGTTCGTAGCCGTCGGCCGTTTTGCCGATCCCCAGCCACTCCGCATAAAAGTCTGCGTTGTCTGCGTCCCAAACCCGGGGCAACCACATCTTGTCCGCCGCGGCGTATTCGGCGTGTTGCTTTCGCCCAATGACCACATACTTGTCCTCACCCTTTGCGTACCGGTCGCCGTCGTTCACATAATGCGCCCGGGCGGTAAAGTTCTGGCCATACAGCAACGGAAAGTCCTGGTACTGGTCGCGCCCCAGGTAACCCGCCAGGCTGATCGGATTGTCGACGTTAAACATATCGACCCCCGGGTCCGCATTGGAACGCTCCATGGTCGTGATATAGGTCGAATACCCGATCAGCAGGAAGGTCAGGCACCAAAGCCCCAGGCGCAAAAAGCCCAGGTTTCTCCGCTTCGCCACGCGTAGGCCCGCAGCGATCGCCAGGGCGAGCAAAAAGTAAAACGTTGCAAAACCCGAGAAAAAAGGCAGCCCAAGCTTATTGACAAAATAGATGTCCAGGTCCCCGGCCCAGCCCACGGTTTTCTGGATTACCACGATCTGTACGACGCCGGTGATCACACAGCCGGTGACAAACGCCACGCACATCCCCAGCCAGCTAAAGGGATACCGGCGGAAATAATAGATCATCACCACCGCCGGCAGCACCAGCAGGCTCAGCAAGTGGACCCCGATACTCAACCCGACCAGGAAAAACAACAACACGATCCACCGGTCCGCCCCCGGCTCATCCGCCCGGTTTTCCCACTTCAGCGCCACCCAGAAAACAAGGGCGGTAAAAAAGCCCGACATCCCGTAGACTTCCGCTTCCACCGCCGAGAACCAAAAAGAGTCCGTAAAGGTATACGCCAACGCCCCCACCACCCCCGCTGCCAGGATCGTAAAGGTGTCGTCCGGTACGATCTTCCGCGCAAAATGTGTGATGGTCCAGAAAAGGAAAAGGATGCTCAACCCGCTCCCCATCGCCGACAACGTGTTCACCGCCATCGCCGGGTGCGCAGGAGACAAAAGGATACAAATTCTGCCCATCAGGATGAACAAAGGCGCCCCCGGCGGGTGGGGAATCTGCACCTTGCTCGCGGAAGCGATAAATTCCCCGCAATCCCAGAAGCTCCCGGTGGCCTCCCTGGTCATGAGGTAAACGATACACGCGATTCCGCCGACGATCCAGCCGGTGATGTTGTTGGCTTTCCTAAACTGCATAGGGCGACAAACCTAATGAAAAATTACTGTCCCCGGCGCTGCCGTTCCAGCTGTTGGTACAATGTGAATAAGGGCTCCAGCAAGGTGTCTGCCAGCCCCGCGCCCGCCTCCTCCGAAAAGACCTGGGCCGGGCGTTTCGCATGGAACCGGCTTCGCTCCGCCATCTTGTCCCTCCACTCCGGCCCGATGGGCGTGTTCGTCCTTTGCGCGATCCGTTCCACGATCGCCGGAATCCCTTCCGTATAGTTGACAAGGTAGGCATGTGGATCGGCCGCCGCCACCTCCATGAAGCGCTTCATGTATTGCGCCAGCACCCACGCCATGTGGGCGTCGAGGTCGTTGGGCGCGGTGTCGGCGTCCGGCATCGGGCCGGTGGCGCCCGCCTCGCTCCGCCCCGGGCCGCCCGGTTCGCTCCGTCCAGGGCTGCCCGTTTCGCTCCGCCTCGCGGCGCCCCGGAAAATCTCGCGCTCGATCACCCCCGGGACCGAATGCATCCCCCTTTGTTTGCGCTGCGAGTACAACACCTCCTCCGGGGAACGGTAGAGCAGGAAAAACGGTACGTCCGGAAAGAGGGATCTATATAGTGGATGGAAAAAGATGTGCCAGCTGTCCGTCTTTACGAATAACCGTTCCTCTGCGCCAGACCGTTTTTGTCCATAAAATTGCAACGCGCTTTTGACGGCGCCCGCCACGTCTCCAGGAGGCACCTCCGGCACCCGGTATTCCGCCCGCAAAAGATCGTCGATAAAGGGCACCTCGGCGAGCACGATGTGCTTTGGTTCCAGCCCCAACAGTTGCGCCGCCAGCGTCGACCCGCAGCGTGACACGTGAAAGATGATGGCGCCCGGCGCCACCGAAGGCATCTCCGGCGCCCACTCCATCATCGCCGGGACGCTCCCCAGCACCTGGAATGCCCGCCGGTTCCCCGGTTGGTTGCGGCAAATATTCAGCGTCTCGTCAAAGAATGGATCCGTGAACGGCACGTCCCCGGCGTCGATCCACCGGCACAGCCATTCGTCCTCGCGCCGGATCAGCGCGGCGGGGATCCAGTTGCGCAGCGCGGCTGCGCGCGCCTCCGGCGCGGGCTCGCGCCCGCCGTCAGGCGGCGCTGCGTTGCGCATGGCGCCTGCCGAGGCGGCGTCGCGCTCGCGCCCCGCGCCGTCTTCGCTGGCGGCGGCCTTCGGCACCGCGCCGGGCGCCGCGCCAGCACCCGCTGTCGGCGCTGCGCGGAGCGCAGCCTCCAGCTCGTCGGCGAGCGCATGCGCCCCCTGAAGCCGCAGCTCCGCGATGACCGCCTCCTGCTCGCCGTGTGCGGGCGCGGACGACGCGTAGCTAAGCTCGCCCCGGGCGAACAGTTCCTGGAGCTCCGGGGTCACGGGACCGTCTACAACGAGGTGGATGCGGTCGGTCGGTCCTGGGTTGGAGACGCGGTGGGGGAGGTTGGCGTTGATGTACCAGCAGTCGCCGGCGCGCATGGGGACGCGCTCCCCGTCTACCACGAATTCCACGGCCTCGTGGGTGAAGAGGGGGAAGTGGAGACGGACCTCGCCTTGTTCGACGCTGAGGTCGTTATCTCGGTGTTCCTTGATCAGGGCACCCGGCGCGAGGCGGAGGAGCCGGACGGACCAGAGCGGGAATGGTAAGGAATCCAAAAAGGCGCGCAGCACGGGCGTGTGCGCCATCAGGGGGGTGTCGGCAAAGGGGGCCTGGCCGAGGGCATCGGCGACGACGTGACCGGGGTTGCCGCCGGGGGCCCGGAGCGAGAGCACGGTCCAGTCTCCCTGGTAGTGGGCGGTATTGAAGTGGGCCTTCCACACGGAGGGAAGGGCGGCCACTTCCGCCTGTAATGTGGCCAGGGGAAGGGTTACAGGTAAACGGGCGAAGCGGACGATGGTTGGAGGCAAAGCAGCGATCGATTTTAGCTACGAATGTATGCCACTTTTCCAGTAGCTTTAAGCCCACTTTTACAACACCGATCGACATGCACTACAAATTACGCCTCGGGATGATCGGCGGAGGGCAGGGCGCCTTTATCGGCGCGGTCCACCGCATCGCGGCCCGGATGGATGACGCTTATGAGCTGGTGGGTGGGGCCTTTAGCGGGGATCCCGAACGCTCCAGGGCGAGCGGGGTGGCGCTGGGGCTGGACCCGGCCCGCTGCTATGGTTCTTACCGGGAACTTTTTGACAAGGAAATGGCCCTGCCGGAAGACCGGAGGATGCAGGTGATCAGCATCGTGACACCGAACCACGTCCATTTCGAACCGGCGCGGCTGGCGCTGGAGTGTGGGATGCACGTGGTGCTGGACAAGCCGATGACTTTTTCGCTGGCGGAGGCGCTGGAGTTGCAAAAGACGGTGGTGGCCAGCGGCAGACGTTTTTGCCTGACGCATACGTATACGGGTTACCCCATGGTCAAGGAGGCCAGGTCGTTGGTGGCTTCGGGGGTTCTGGGCGCGGTGCGTAAGGTATACGTAGAATACCCACAAGGATGGCTGAGTAAAAGCGAGGAGAGCGGGAACAACAAACAGGCGGCCTGGCGGACCGACCCGCACCAAAGCGGGATCGCCGGGGCGATGGGGGACATCGGCACGCACGCGTTTAACCTGGCGGAATATGTGAGCGGCCTGACCGTGTCTCACATGAATGCAGACATACAAACGGTCGTACCGGGCCGGCGCCTGGACGATGACGGGTCGATCCTGCTCCGTTTCAAAGGCGGGGCCAGCGGCGTTTTGATGGCGACCCAGATCGCGGCGGGAGAGGAGAACAATGTCCGCATCCGCGTGTATGGCGAAAAGGGCGGCCTGGAGTGGCAACAGAACGACGCAAACACCCTACAGGTAAAGTGGCTGGACAGACCGACGGAGCTGTACCGGACGGCACAGGCCTATACAAGCTCGTTTGCGCGGCACAACACGCGCACACCGGGGGGGCACCCCGAAGGATACCTGGAGGCGTTTGCCAACTTGTATCGAAACGTGGCCGAGTGCATCGTAGCGGACCTGGAAGGCAGGACACCATCGCCTGAGTCGCTGGATTATCCCGGTATCGCCGAAGGCGTACGCGGGATGGCCTTTATCGAGACGGCCATCGCCTCCGGGCGGTCGGACCAAAAATGGATACCGTTGAACATTTCATAATAACTTTTTTCTTGCCATGCGAACCATCAAAGGACCGGCCATCTTCCTGGCCCAATTCATAGGGGACAAGGCGCCCTTCGACAGCCTGGACGGCATCTGCGCCTGGGCCAAGGGCCTTGGGTATAAGGGTATTCAATTGCCGACGAATGACACCCGGTTTATCGACCTGCAAAAAGCGGCGGAGAGCAAGACCTACGCCGACGAACTGAAGGGCAGGGTGGGGGCCCACGGGCTGGAGATCACCGAACTGTCTACGCACCTGCAGGGACAATTGGTGGCGGTACACCCGGCTTACGATTCTTTTTTTGACGGGTTTGCCCCTGCGGCCGTCCGTGGAAACCCCAAGGCAAGGACAGCGTGGGCAGTGCAGCAACTGACGTATGCCGCCAAGGCATCGAAGAACCTGGGGTTACAAGCTCATGTGACGTTTAGCGGATCGTTTCTCTGGCCGATGGTGTATCCCTGGCCGCAGCGGCCCGCCGGCCTGGTGGAAGATGGGTTCAGGGAGTTGGGGAAGCGCTGGCTACCCATCCTGCAAATCTTTGAAATACAAGAGATCGACCTTTGTTACGAGTTGCACCCGGGGGAGGACTTACACGACGGGGTGACCTTCGAGCGATTCCTGAAAGAGGTACACGATCATCCGCGCGCCAATATACTCTATGATCCCTCTCACTTTGTGCTTCAGTGTCTGGACTACCTGTCCTTTATCGATATCTACCATGAGCGCATCCGGATGTTTCATGTCAAGGATGCGGAATTTAACCCCACGGGCCGTCAGGGTGTGTATGGGGGCTATTCCGGCTGGATCGACAGAGCGGGGCGTTTCCGCTCTTTGGGGGACGGGCAGGTAGATTTCAAATCCATCTTCAGCAAGATGGCGCAGTACGATTTTCCGGGCTGGGCGGTGTTGGAATGGGAGTGTTGTCTGAAGCATCCGGAGGATGGGGCGCGGGAAGGCGCCCAATTTATCAAGGAACACATCATTCACGTGACGGACAAGGCCTTTGACGATTTTGCAGCGAGCGGCGTGGACGCGGCGGCGAACCGAAGGGTACTGGGGATTTGAGTTGCGCGATCGATTGCGCGCGGGGAAGTGCGTGATAGAACGCAATGGACAAGCGGTCGCCCGCTTTGATAATTATTCCTTACTTTGTAATCGATAACATAGATTGTTTGCACTTAACCAACTATCATGCCCGACAATGAATTCGATGCGATCGTCGTGGGCTCCGGGATCAGCGGAGGCTGGGCGGCGAAGGAACTGACCGAAAAAGGTCTTAAGGTATTGCTTCTGGAACGGGGACGCAATATCGAGCACGTGAAGGACTATGTGAATGCGAGCAAGGCGCCCTGGCAGTACCCGCACCGCGGCTCCAGGACCCAGGAGATGATCCAGAATTATCCGGTGCTGAAGCGGGATTATCCTTTGAACGAGACCAACCTGGACTATTGGGTCAACGAGAAAGAATCACCCTATACCGAGGTAAAGCGTTTTGACTGGTTCCGCGGGTACCATGTGGGCGGGCGTTCGCTCATGTGGGGCCGGCAGAGCTATCGCTGGAGCGATTTTGATTTTGAGGCCAATGCCAAGGATGGCATTGGGATCGACTGGCCGGTCCGGTACAAGGACATCGCGCCCTGGTATGAATACGTCGAAAAGTTTGCGGGGATCAGCGGGTCGAAGGAAGGCCTGCCCCAGCTTCCGGACAGCCACTTCCTGCCGGCGATGCAGATGAACGTCGTGGAAAAGGATGTCGCCGCCCGTCTGAAAGCCTATTACAAGGATGCCCGTCACATGATCATCGGGCGTGTCGCGAATATCACCGAGCCCTTACCGGGCCGGACCAATTGCCAGTACCGGAACGAATGCTGGCTGGGTTGTCCTTTCGGGGCTTATTTTTCCACCCAATCTTCGACCCTGCCCGCGGCGCTGGCGACGAATAATCTAAAGCTGCGGCCCTGGTCCATCGTGACCCGGGTCCTGTATGACAAGGACAAGAAACGCGCGACCGGGGTGGAAGTCCTGGACGCGGAGAATAACCAGACCTATGTGTACAAAGCCAAGATCGTCTTCCTGAACGCCTCTACAATCAACACGGCGTGGCTGCTGATGAACTCCGCCACGGACGTATGGCCGGACGGTTTGGGATCGAGCAGCGGCGAGCTGGGGCACAACCTGATGGACCATCACCTGGACGTGGGCGCCAGTGGCTCGGTCGATGGGTTCGACGACAAATATTACTACGGCCGCCGGGCCAACGGGGTCTATATTCCCCGTTTCCGGAACCTCTTCGGGGACAAGCGGGAGTACCTCCGCGGCTTTGGATACCAGGGGGGCGCGGGCCGCGGCAACTGGAAGCGGGAGATTGCCGAGCTCAGCATCGGGGCCGATCTGAAGGAAGCCCTGTCCGAACCCGGGCCTTGGAGCATGGGGATCGGCGGGTTTGGCGAAACCCTGCCGTACCACGACAACAAGGTCACCCTTGACAAAACGAAAAAGGACAAATGGGGACTGAACGTCCCCGCCGTGGAAGCCACGCTGCACGACAACGAATGGAAGATGCGCAAGGACATGCAGGCCGACGCCATCGAAATGCTCACCGCCGCGGGGGTAAAGGATGTCAAGGGTTTTGACAACAACCCTGTCCTGGGCCGCGGGATCCATGAGATGGGTACGGCACGCATGGGCCGGGACCCCAAGACGTCGGTGCTCAACGAATGGAACCAGGTGTGGGACGCGCCCAACGTATTTGTCACGGACGGGTCCTTTATGACATCGGCCAACTGTGTCAACCCTTCTTTGAGCTATATGGCTTTTACTGCCCGCGCGGCAAATCACGCGGTGGAAGAGCTGAAAAAAATGAACCTCTAATTTGACCTGATATGCAAAGAAGAGAAGCTTTACAGATGGTGGCCGTCCTGATGGGCGGGACGATCATCGGCGCGGAGGCCTTTTTGACGGGTTGCAAAACCACCCCCACCCAAACGGGGTTGTTCGCGGATACGGACGGTGCTTTGCTCGACGAGATCGGAGAAACCATCCTCCCTGTTACGCCCGATTCCCCGGGCGCCAAAGACGCCAGGATCGGCGATTTCATGAAATTGATCGTCACGGATTGTTATTCACCCAGGGACCAGAAGGTTTTCCTGAATGGCCTCCAGGCCTTGAAGGACAAGGGTTTTATGAACATGACCGCTGCGCAGAAACACGACCTGCTGGTGGGGCTGGACAAGGAAGCCAAGGATTACGATAAAGCCAACGACGACAAAGCGCCCAAAACGCACCCTGACCCTACGGCCTGGGTCGACCCGGACGCGGGTGCGGCCAAACACTACTTTACCATGATGAAGCAGCTGACCATTTGGGGTTTCTTTAGTTCTGAACCGGGGGCGACAAAAGCCTGCCGGTATGTGCCGGTGCCCGGAAGGTTTGACGGTGACGTCCCTTATAAGAAGGGCGATAAGGGCTGGGCGACGTCCAGTGCAACATAAAATCCATATCTTACACTAAACGACTTGCCATGTCTGCTGCCATACAGCGCAACAAACTTTTCACGGCCAGCTGTCTCGCCCTGCTGGTAACCTCTTTGAGCTTTGGGATCCGGGCGGGTATCCTCGACACCCTCGGTGTCCAATTCCACCTGAACGCCTCCGAACTGGGCACCATCGCCGCCACGGCCTTTTGGGGCTTCCCGCTGGCGATCATCATCGGCGGTTTTATCGTCGACATCATCGGGATGAAGAGACTCCTGATGGGCGCCTTTATTTTCCATTTCGCGGGGATCCTGCTGACGATCTTTGCCACCGGGTATTGGACCTTGTTCCTGTCGACCCTGCTGATCGGGATCGCCAACGGGACCGTCGAAGCGGCCTGTAATCCGCTGGTGGCTTCGTTGTTTACCGACAACAAAACGACCAAGCTCAACCACTTTCACCTTTGGTTCCCGGCGGGGATCGTGATCGGGACGCTGGTGGTATTCTTCCTGAACAAATTGGGTGTGAACTGGCAGATCGAGGTCGGTGTAATGCTGATCCCGACCGTCATCTACGGTTATCTTTTCTCCAGGCTGCAGTTCCCGGTGACCGAACGGGTGGCGGCAGGGGTGTCGACCGGCGACATGTATGCGGCGTTGCTCAATCCCCTGTTTTTCTTCATGATCATTTGTATGTTCGCCACCGCCATCACGGAGCTGTATACGAACCAATGGACCGACGTCCTTTTCAAGACGGTGACCGATAATGCGCTGCTCATCCTGACCTTTGTCGCCTCGGTCCAGGTCCTGGGCCGGGCCTTTGCGGGACCGGTGGTGCACCGGCTGGCACCCCAGGGGGTGTTGCTCATCTCGGCGATCCTGTCGGCCCTGGGGATCTACCTGTTGATCCATTTGCAGGGCGCGGGCATCTATGCCGCGGCCGTCATCTTCGGGTTGGGGGTTGCTTTCTTCTGGCCTTGTATGATCGGGTTCGTCGCGGAAAACCTGCCGAAGACGGGCGCCGTCGGGCTCAACCTGATGGGGGGCGCGGGGATGTTTGGCGTCTCCATCTACATGATGTTCATGGGGGGATATTATGACAGGATCCTCGCCAGCAACCTGCCCGCGGGCGCCAACATCGACCTGTACCGGTCCGCTCCCGCGGGTTCGGAGATGGCCAGGGCGTTTGACGCGGCGCGGTCGGCGGCGGGTCCGGAAATGCTCCATACCACCATGTTCCTGCCGATGGCATTGATCGTGGCCTTTGGCGGTCTTGTGCTGTATATGCGCGGCCGCAAAAAGACCGAGGTGCTCAAACCGGCGCTTTAGAATCCCCTACCGTGTAACCATTGCAGGGCAATGGCCAGCCAGTCCACCTCACTCGTTGGGTTGTGGAGGCCGAAGCCATGTCCGCCCCTGTCATAATAATAGACCTCCACCGGTACGTGGTGCGCCTGGAGCGCCGCGGCAAAATCGACGGTATTGGCAACGGGCACCACGTTGTCGTCTTTCGCATGGACGAGAAACGTGGGTGGCGTGTGCCGGGTGACCTGAAGTTCGTTGGAATATTTGCGGATGGAATCTGCAGCTGGATTCGGGCCCAACAGGTTGTCCCGGGAACCGCGGTGACCGGTACTATCGCTAAAGCTGATCACGGGATACCCCAGCACCATAAAGTCGGGGCGAAGGCTGATGTGTCCGGGATTGGCGATATATGAATGATCGAAGTGCGTGCCCGCGGTCGAGGCCAGGTGGCCGCCGGCCGAAAAACCCATGATCCCGACCTTGTGGGGATCGATCCCCAGTTCTCCCGCGTGTTCCCGGACATACTGGATCGCGCGTTGCGCGTCCTGGAGCGGGCCGATGGTTTTGTCGGTCATGATGGCATCGTCGGGGAGACGGTATTTGAGTACCAGGGCCACCATACCGGAGTCGGCTAACCGCTGCGCGACCTCGCTGCCCTCATGGGCGGCGGCAAGAGCGACATACCCTCCACCAGGACATATAACGATGGCCGTCCCCGTTCCCTTTCCCGTGGCAGGCCGGTAAATCGTCAGTGTCGGATGGCTGACGTGCAAGATGCGCAGGTGGCCGGCCTTTGGGTCGGTTTGTTCCTGGTCCGGTGCGGTCTTGGCGTTGGGAATACCGTCGGGGTAAAGAGGAACGACGGTTTGGGCGTGGCTGTACATAAGGGCTAGGCTGAGGGTCAACGTTAAGAAAACGCTTCTTGTTGGCATGCGGATCGTATTAGCGTAGGAAAGATACGTATTTTGCGCCCTATGCAAACCAGCAACCGCGGATTTGTCCCGCTCTGCCTGGCGCTGATCGGGGCCTGCGCCGTTTGTTATCTTTTTGGTTGGGTCATTCCCCTGATGGAGATAGACGCTGTTCAGTACGCCAACATCAGCCGGGAAATGCTCCACAACGGAACCTACCTTCAGCTCTATGACCAGGGCAAGGACTACCTGGACAAACCGCCCATGCTCTTCTGGCTGGGGGCGCTGAGTATGCGGATCTTCGGGGTGCACGACTGGGCCTACCGTCTTCCCTCTTTCTTTTTTGCCTTGCTGGCCGTGTACAGTACCTACCGGCTGGCCCTGCTGTTTTATAAAAAAGAGATCGCGGCCCTGAGCGCGCTTGTCCTGGCCAGTTGCCAGGCCCTTTTCCTGATCAACCACGACGTCCGGACGGACACGATGCTGATGGGCTGGGTGACCCTTGCCCTTTGGCAACTGGCGGCCTGGTACCGGTCAGGCGCCTGGCGGCATCTCCTGCTGGCTTCCATTGCCCTGGCCGGGGGGATGATGACCAAAGGGCCCATCGCGCTCATGGTGCCGGTGTTCTGCTTCCTGCCCCATTTTGTGCTCCAGCGGAACTTCCGGCAGTTTTTCCGTTGGGAATACCTGGCGCTGCTTGTGCTCATCGGACTCCTGCTCATCCCGATGTGTATCGGGCTCTATCAACAGTACGACCTGCACCCGGGCAAGGTCATCGATGGGAAGGAGATCCGGTCGGGTCTGCGCTTTTTCTTCTGGACCCAAAGCTTTGGCCGGATCACGGGGGAGAGCCAATGGCACGAGAATGACTCCTTTTTCTTTCTTTTCCAAAATATGCTTTGGAGCTTTTTGCCCTGGATCATCTTTTTTGTCGTGGGGCTGTTTCGCGATCTGCGGCATATTGTCCGGTCGCGGTTCCGGCTGCCGGAAGGGGAGGAGTGGATCACGACCGGTGGGTTTCTGCTCACGTATTGCTGCCTGGGGCTGAGCCATTACCAATTGCCGCATTACATATTCGTCGTGTTTCCGCTGGCGGCGATCATTGCCGGGAAAGCGGTGTACGAGACAGCCTCGGGCAAGGTTCTGTGGGTGACCCACCTCGTGATCTTCTGCCTGCTCTGGGTCGCCCTGTTTGCGGTGGTCTTCCTGCCCTTCCCAACGCCCGTGGGTTTCAAGGTCGCGCTGGTGATCGCCGCCCTGGTATGGCTATGGCTGTTGATCCGTTACCAGGGCACACGCCTGACGCGCCTCGTCGTCTTGGGCGTGGGGACCATGCTGGCCGTCAACTTCTTCGTGGACTTTTGCTTTTATCCCCGGCTGCTGGACTACCAGCTCCACAGCGTCGTGATGACGGGTATGGCGGAACAGCACATCGCGCCGGAACGGTTGTTCGTCTATAACATGGACGAGGAGCGGGCGTTGGACTTCTATACGAACCACCTGTACGCCCATACCGGGGACCCGGACACGCTGTCGGACGGCTTTATCCTGACGAACAAGGCGGGTCTCGACAGCCTGGGCAACCGCTTCGACGTAATATATACGGGCGGCTTCTTTCACGTGTCCACCCTGGACATCGGTTTTCTAAACCCGTCCACCCGGGCCACGGAGCTTACCCCGGTGTATATTCTGCGGAAGCGGTCTCCCCGCTAGTCGCACAGACCTTTTTTTCCTTTGCCCGGCGGACCCACAACTGCGGCCACTGGCGGAAGACCCAGGCAGCCCCGGCGCCGACGGCCATGCCATAGATGGCACCCACGGTGACGTCTAACGGAAAGTGTTTGCCGACATACACCTGGGCAAAGCACACCAACGCTGCCCAGGCCCAAAGCCAATACCACCGTTTCCCCTTCAGGGAACGGACGCTGCCGAACCAGAAAGCGGCCATGCAAAAATGGTTGGTGGCGTGGTTGGAGGGGAAAGAATACAGCCCCCCGCAGTTGATGAGCCCCCGGAGGAGCCCCATGACGTCAGGGTCGTAGCAAGGCCGCACACGTCCGAAAAGGGGCTTGAACAGGCTCGCGGCCGTATAGTCGGTTATGCCAACGGCGATCAGGGTCAGGAGAATAAAACGGATGGAGGCCTTCGGGTCATTCCGGAGGATCCAATACAGGATAAAGGCGTAAAGGGGGATCCAGGTCAGGGGATTCCTGATGAGCATCATCACAGGGTCCAGCCAGGCTGCCGTCAAGTGGGTTTGGATAAAGCTAAAACACTGCTTATCTGCGTGAAGGAGCCATTTCACGAAGGTCATAGTTGGATGGGTTTGGGCCCAAAATAGGCAATCCCGCCAAGGGGCTACCCTGGAAGCGGGTTAATTTGTTATTAAAATAATTCGCGGGAACCTAGTCGATTCTATATATTTGGCACTGACCTCTTAAACTATATCTAAATGAAAGACAAGCAACAACCCCCCGCTTTCCTGCAAAACAGCGTCCCCGTTGATGAAGCTGTTGTTAGAACCACCAACTGGAGACATTTGTACAAGGATGCCATCAAATGCGAGGAAAAGGACATCCTCCGTGCATTTTACATCCCCATCGAAGACATCATCTGCCTGTATGAATTCTACCAACAGTACCAGGTGGAAGTCAAGGGCGTAAGAGGGTATTTCGGGCACAACCCAAACATGCCTATTGATCCCACCATTTACGAAACCGAAATGTTGCTGTGCCCGGTTGACCAGAATGGCTGCGACATTTTAACGGCTCCGCCTTCCATGGTCGCCGTACTCGGTGACAGCAGCTCGACGATCTATGACTTCACCGCGCCTTGTCCTGTCAATTGCGATACGGCCAGCGTACTTTATTCCGAAACCAACGCGTTAAAGGTTCAGAAGTAGATGACCCCGAGTTTTGTGTATTCTGCGGTCGTGGTGCCTTGTACAGTCGTGGTCCCGCTGGCGGTGGGCATATACCGGTACAAGGCGCTGCGACCGCCTGCACGTTTTCTGTTTTACTACCTGGTATTCGGCGGGTTGACCGATGCAGTGGCTACGTACACCGCCCACCACCGGATCAACAACCTATGGCTGCTCCATACCTACACCGCTGTAGAGACCGTACTGTTGTTATGGTTCTACCGGTTGATCCTTCGGGAGGCTTGGTACCGGCGGGTCATTCCATTTTTAATGGTTGCCTTCCCTCTTTTCTGTACCGCCAACATACTCTGGTGGCAAAGCATGAAGCGATTCAATACCTACACCCGTCCCGTCGAAGCACTCCTGCTGATGTACCTGGGTATTGTCTATTTTTTTGAAACAAGCCACGCGGCGGTCGACACCAAAGATGGCTCCCGTTTGGGGCTTTCATGGATGAATGCGGGCTTGCTTTTATATTTTTCCCTATCTTTTTTTATCTTTATTTTTTACAACTATCTCGTACAAGGGCAAGCATTCGCTGCTTTAATGATGATTCTTGGCGCTACCTTTGAGCTCATTTTGTATATGCTGTGTGCAGTAGGATTTTACAAATGCCGCAGGTAAATAATACGGATAACATTTATGTTTTGCTGCTGATCGGCATGGCGGGCATGTTCCTCCTGGCGTCAGCGGTGGTTCTTTTTTATGTCCGTAACCAAAAAAGGTTGCAACGCCAAAAGGAAGAGCAAATCCGCTACCAGAAGGAGCTGACATACGCCGTCATCCAGTCCCAGGAAGCCGAGCGCAAGCGTATCGGGCGTGACCTCCACGACGACGTGGGGAGTGCGCTGTCTAACCTGAAACTGTACACCATCCAGCTCCAGGAGGGCCGGCCCGAGGCGTTTGCCACCTACAAAGCCTTCCGCACCCAGGTGGACGTGATCATCGATAAGGTCCGTTCCATCTCGCACATGCTATCCCCCGCGGAGCTGGAGATGTTCGGTCTCGAAGAATCCATCGAGGAATTGTGCCTGGTGATCCATCAATCCGGGGCCGTGGAGGTTACCTTTGACAACCGGGCACCCGCAGAAATGAAACGGCTGTCCTACGAACGGGCGTTATCGCTGTACCGGGTCCTTCAAGAGTTGTTTGCCAATACGGTCAAACACGCGGGCGCCGGCAAGGTCAGTCTGACCTTTTATCAAGAGGGGAACGAATTGGTGTGTGTGTATAAAGACAACGGGCGAGGGCTTGGTAAAAAGACCCCCGGCCAGCCGTCCTGGGGGATCGGGATGCGCAACATTGAAAGCCGGTTGGGGATGATCCGGGCGACATACCAACTGCAGGATCCGTCAGAACAGGGCTTCGGCATACAGATCAACATACCAGACTAGACTATATATACGATGAGAAAGATCAGGATGGTCATCGCAGACGACCAGCGTTTATTCCGCAAAGGGCTGGCTGCATTGATCGAAAAAGAACATGACCTGGAAATGGTCGCCGAGGGCGACAATGGGCAGGAGTTGCTCGATAAGCTGCGCGAACTCCCCGAACCACCCGATGTTGCCTTGCTGGACATGCACATGCCCGTCATGAACGGCGTAGAGCTCAACGACATTCTTCACAACGAGTACCCTGAGATCAAAGTGATCATCCTGTCCGTCTACGACCAGGAACGGTTTATCAGCAAAATGATCGAGGCCGGGGCCTGCGGCTACCTCATCAAAAACACCGAGGTAGACGAACTGCTAACGGCTGTTCGCAAAGTCCATGAAACCGGCTTTTACTTCAACCAGGCCAGCCTGGCGGCCATGAAAAACGCCTGGCAATACCGCAACCAGAACATCCGCAACCTCAGCCGCATCCCCATCGACCTCACCGACCGCGAAAGGGAAGTCCTCAAGCTGATTTGCAAGGAATACACCAACAACGAAATGGCCGACACCCTCAACATCAGCGTCCGCACCGTCGAGGGACACCGCAACAACCTCCTGGCCAAAACGGGGTGCAAGAATACCGCAGGGCTTGTGGTTTTTGCCATCCGCTACGAGGTGTTTAACCTGATGGATTGACGCGTAAAATAGGTATTACTACCTAGTAGAATAAAGCCGACGCGCTGTACCTTGCGTGAGCTAGGATGATTACTGGGGTAATGAATGGGATTTCAATAAAAACAGTATACACCTTGCATTTCTTTGTACAAGAGCCCCGGCGGACAGAATTGCTTACCTCTGTTCGCGGGGGCCTTGTCTTTGTGGGGTCAGGCTATACCTTTACTCCCCCTTACTATAAAGTCAAATCAAAGGCTTACTTTTTCTTTCTTTTAGTCAGATTATATTCTTACATTTACCCTTGTTTAGTCAAAGTATAACTTTACTATCATGGGCAAAAAGTCATTGCAGATACAGCAACTCAATAGCAAGATGCTGGTTTATACCAGCCTGCAAAAAGTGGCTCCTCCGCCTACGGGCTGGATAAAAGCCATCCGCACCGCCATTGGCATGAGCATGTTGCAATTGGGTAACCGCCTTTCTATTACAAAGCAGAGTGTGCAGAACATGGAAAGCAGGGAGAAAGATGGCTCTATTTCCATCAAAGCCCTCAGGGAAGCGGCCAAGGCATTGGACATGCAGTTGGTGTACGGCCTTGTGCCAAACGACGGCAGTTTAGAAGCGTTAATAGACCGCAAAGCGAAAGAACTAGCCACACAAATAGTTTTACGCACTTCCAACACCATGAAGCTGGAAGACCAGGAAAACACCAAACAGCGTATTGAAAAAGCTATTCAGGAACGCGCAGCCATTATAAAAAATGAAATGCCTAAAACCTTATGGGATTAGACCTCGATTATATAGACGGTCAAACACCACTGGATGAAGACGAGAAAGAAGGGCTGCTCATTCCCACCATTGCCACCCGTAGCGAACTGGACGAGTTTGAACAGCAAAATATTGAACAAGCAATTGCATGGAGTTTACGTCGATCCTTTAAGGCAGACAATGTATTTACCGAACATTTTCTCAGAACAGTGCATGAGCGGATGTATGGCAATGTATGGGCATGGGCCGGTGAGTACCGGCGTACTAATAAAAACATTGGCGTTGATAAATGGCAGATACCAACAGCGTTAAGGACTTTGCTGGACGATGTTAAATACTGGTACGCCAATGGCACCTACAGCCCTGATGAATGTACCATACGGTTTAAGCACCGGCTAGTGAGCATACATTGTTTTCCTAATGGCAACGGCAGGCACAGCCGCCTGATGGCAGATATAGTAATACAGAAAATATTTAAGCACCCCATCTACACCTGGGGAGCAGCCAATTTGGTAAAACAAGGCGACCCGCGAGCAGCCTACCTTAAGGCAATAGGAGCAGCCGATGCTGGAGATATTAAGCCTTTAATAGATTTTGCAAGGGCATAAAAGGGGCTACAAAAGAAAATCCAGGATCGTAAGCAGCGACGCTGCAATGCTTAAATATATACTAGCCTTCTCCACGCCCTTGTCCTTGTCGGCGGAAGCCTTGACAAGGTCGGATTTAGGTTGGGGCGCGGCGGGATGCGGGCGATGGGCAGGCGAAGTCGCGGGTCTGGGATTCACTTTGTAAATGATGGTGTTGCCGTGACTGTTGTGGAGGTCGAGATTGGTGGGGCTGTCTAGACCGCCCTGTTTGTCCACATGGATGTGGTTGCTGTCGCTGGAGTCCATGTGGATGGTCTGTGCATGGGCGGCGGAGAGGCTCAACGCGGCCATAAGCGGAAGATAATAGATGCGTTTCATGAGGTAAACTTTATACTATTATAAACACTTAAGTCCGTTTCTCCAACCTATTAATGGGTTGTTAAGAGCGCCGGCGCTATTTCTGCACCGCAGTAGGAACATATTCCGCTTCCTCATTCATCGCGAGATTGCCCTTAACGAGCATCGAAATAACGATAATCACCGTTCCCAAAAACGCCAGGAAGAGCCCCGGTGAGCTGGACCGTAACCGTGCCTTCATCACCTCGGTCCCGAGGCCAACTTCACTGGCAGGCTCGGAGATGCGCGCCAGGACAAAGAAGGCGCCGATCAGGACGCAGATCGACCCGAGGGCGAACGCAAAAGCAACGATTTTTAACCGGGCGGTCACCAGCGTTTGCATCAGGGCATAACGGTGGTGGACCACACCCTCTTCAAGGGCAACCCGGTCTTTCCACATCAGCATTTCCTTACGGGTGGCCTCGGAGCGGACAAGATTCGTGTCGAGGCGGAGCGAGGGCTGGTCGTGTACCGCAGGCATGGCGATGTCCCGGATTTCTGAATAAAAAAAGACCACGTAAGCCGCGGCAAAGGCGAAATAGGCGATCAGGATAAACGGAAGCAGCTTGGTCTGCCAGTTGGATGCAGTCATAAAAAAAGGTTGGCGCCCAATATAGGAGCGCCAACCTTTAGAAACAACCGTTAAACTACGGGTTCAACGCGGGGGGGTATCAATTTATACACCACAGGGGTCACCACCCGGGACAGCAGGGTCGAGCTGATCAGCCCCCCGATGAGCACGATGGCGAGGGGAGAGATGAGCGGGTTGGTGGAGACGGCGATGGGGATCAGCCCGCCGATTGCGGTGAGCGAGGTCAGGACGATCGGCAGGAAGCGGATTTCACCGGCCTCGCGGATGGCGTCTTCGAGGGGCCTGCCCTGGGCGCGGAGCTGATTGGTGAAGTCCACCAAGAGGATGGTGTTCTTTACTTCTATCCCGGCTAGGGCGATGAGCCCGATGACGGCCACGAAAGAAAGGGTGTTGCCGGTGATCCAAAGTGCCAGGGACGCGCCGACGACACCGAGGGGGATGACGCTTAACACGATCAGCGTGCTTTTAAAGGTTTTGAACTCCAGGATCAGGACACCGATAAAAAGAAAGACGGTGACGATGATGATGGCGCCGAGCCCACCGAAGGAGTTGTTGCGGCTTTCGATTTCGCCGCCCATTTCATAGGAATAGCCCGGGGGAAAATGAAACCCGTTCATCTGGCGGATGACGTCGTCGAGGACGCGGTCGACGAGGAAACCTTTGGAAACGTAGGCTTGCAGGGAAACGACGCGGCGTTTTTCCTGGTGTTTGATGACGGCCTGTGATGTTTCCAGCCGGAGGTCGGCGACCTGGGCCAGGGGAACGGCGGTGCCCTGGTTGTTGTTGACATAGAGGTCGCGGAAGGCGTCGAAGGTGGGACGGCCGCCGCGGTCACGGGTGACGATGACGTCGTAGTTGTCTTTGGAGTCGGTATAGAACTTCCCTACGGTCAGACCGGTGACGGCCATGCGGACGGCCTGGTCGATGGTGGCGGAGGGAATGCCGAGCAACTGTGCTTTTTCCTTGTTAATGTCGACGCGGAGGTCGCTTTTGAGGAGGCTTACGGGGTTGGTGACATAAAAAGTACCAGGGGTGCTTTTGAGCAGGGTCTCGACCTTGGCGGCCATCTGCCGGAGGGTGTCGAGGTTATCGCCAAAGAGCCGTACCTCCACGGGGGCGACGACGGGTGGTCCCTGTTCGAAATTCTTGACTTCGATCTTGGCGCCGGGGTAGGGCGTCCAGCGGTTGCGAAGGGTTTGGATAAAGTCCAGCTTGGCGGCGGGTGGCGTATCGGGATCGAGCTCCACAAAGATCTGGGCGAAATCACTCCGTTCATTTTCCTGGACCTCGTTGTAATATACCCGGGGATTGCCTTTGCCGACGTTGCCGGCGTAGTATTTCACGAGGCGCTCCTTTTTCAGTTCGGCCTCGATGTCGCGCGTAATGCTGTCGGTATAGGCGAGGTTGGACTGGGAGGGCGCGGTGATGTTGATCATGAACTGTGGTTTCTCGCTGGAGGGAAAAAGACTGAAGCCAATGACCTTAAAGACCGCGATGGACCCGGCAAAGATGAGGACGGCAGCGGTGATGGTAAGCCAGGGCCGTTTCAGGGCGCGGTTGAGCAGGGGGGCATAGCTGCTGTGGATCCCCTTCTTCAGGGCGCGCATAAAGATGTTTCCTTCGGGGTTACCGGCGTGGGGTTTGAGCAGGCGGCTGGAGAGGAAAGGGATGATGGTCAGGGAAACGAACATGGACGCCAGCACGCAGAACATCACGGCCACGGGCAGGCTCCGGATAAAGTCGCCGGCGCCTTCGGGTAAGAAAGCGAGGGGCATAAAGGCGATGATCAGGGTCACGGTACATCCCAGCACGGCCATGCCGATCTGGCCGGTGGCTTTGAGGGTGGCGTCGAGGCGGCTGTGGCCTTCGAGGATCCACCGGTCTATATTTTCCACCACCACGATCGAGTCGTCCACGAGCAGACCAAGGGCGACGACCAGGCCTACGATGCTGAGCTGGTTAAGGTTGTAGCCGACGACCTGGAGCAGCACGATGCCGATGGCCAGGGAAAGGGGGATCGAGATCATGACGATGGCGGCGGACCGGCCGCCGAGGGGCAGCAGGGTAAAGGCGACCAAAAGGATGGCGATCAGAAAGTCCCGGCCCAGACCTGACAACCGATGGTTGACGTTGGTGGCCTGGTCGAAGGGTACGACCATGTCGATGTCGGCGGGGAGGGTTTTTTTGAACGCGTCGAGGACGGGCACGTAGAGCAGTTGCGCCTTGCTGATGTTTTCTTTGTCCTTCAGACACGCGCCCACGAAAAGACAGCGGTGCCCGTTAAGCCTTGTCAGGTAGGTGTCGTCGGCATACCCGAAGTAGACCCGGCCGATGTCTTTCAGGAGGACGTTTTTACCGCCAGCGGAAAAGACAACCGTGTTGGCCACTTCGTCGAGCGTGTGGTAGTTGTTCGTCTTGACGTTAAAGGTCTCGTGTCCGGCGTCGATGCTGCCTCCGGGAATATCGGTGATTTCACTTCGGAGGGCCCCGGTGACCGCTGACAGGGGGAGGTGCATCTGGGCCATGCGTTCCAGGTCGAGCTCCACGCGGACCTGTTGCTGGGGCAGCCCGAAGATGTCGACCTTTTTAAGAGGCGGAAGTTTTTCCAGCTCGTCCTGAAGGCGCTCGGCATAGTATTGCAGCGTCACCCTGGGGGCATTTTCGGAGATCAGTGCGATCTGGAGGATGTTGGTGTCGGAGGGCTGGAATTTCCGGACCTCGATGCTGGCGATTTCGGCGGGCAGATCGCCGCGCTGGCTGTTGACCTCGCGGACGATTTCCTGGTATTTGGCTTCGACGTTGGAATTATAGTTGTATTCAACCTGGATGACGGCCACGCCGTTGGCGATATTCGTGCGGATGCGTTTGATATCGTCGAGGGCGGAGATGGCTTTTTCCAGGGGGTTGACGACCCGGTCTTCGATGTCCCTGGGCGTGGTCCCGGGGTACACGACGATGATGGAAAACGTGGGTGCATGGACCTCGGGGTCTTCCGACCGGGGCATGTTCAGGATCGTGGTCAGGCCGAGGGCGATGATCATGATGAAAATGACCGTGGTAAACGCGCTGTTCCTGACCGCAAAGGTGGAAATATTCAACTTCTTCATAACGCGGGATTGGGGGAGGTGATGCGGATCGGGCTGCTGTCCGTCAGGTAAGCGGACCCGGAGACGATGAGCGCGTGGGCGTTCTGGAGGCCGTCGCTGATGATGACGCGGTCTTTTTCCATACCGGAAAGCCGGACACGCACTTTATGCGCGGTGTGGCCGTCGTCGGTGACGAAGACGTAGCCGCTGCTGCCGTCACCGTCGAGGAGGGCCTGGTAGGGGATGGCCCAGGTGCCGTTCGCGGCGGAGCGGGCTATAGGTTGAATGACGCCCTTGCCGAAAAGCCCGGCCGCGAGCACGCCTGCCGCGTGTGTGCCGCCGGCGTCCACGCGTATGTCGGCCGAAAAGGTCCCCGTTTGCGGGTCCACCCCTTCCGACTTCCTGCTAACGGTCCCGCTCAGGGTCTGACCGGGAAGAGCGCCGGTTTCGAGGCGGGCCTTGTCCCCCAGGCGGATCTGGGCCCACTGGCGGTCGCTGAGCCCGACACGCAGCAGCCAGCCCTTGCTCCCGGCCCCGTTGGTTTCGAGGACCGGGGTCCCGGGAGAAACCACCTGGCCGGGGTTGGCCAGTTTGCGCAGGACAAAACCATCCTCGCCGGCGCGGATCTCGCTATAGTTCTGGTTGAAACGCACGGCGTTGACCTGTTGGCCGGCGACGTCAAGGGCCGTTTGCGCATTTTGCAATTGTTCGAGGGTGGCGACGCTGTCTTTGTACAGGTTCTGGATGCGCTGGTAGTCGCGCTTTGCCTTGTCCAGATTCAATTGCGCCTGTTGGACCTGGGTGTTGATTTCGGTCAGGTCAAGGGTGGCCAGCAACTGGCCGCGGTGGATGCGGTCTCCCTCCTTGACGAGCAGGGCGTGGATCACACCCCCTGTTTTAAAAGAAAGCTGTGTCTCGTCGTCGGTGGTGAATTGGCCGGAAACGGCGATACCGGCCGAGGGGTCTCCGCTCCCTTCCAGGGTCATCACCTGGACGGGTATGGTATCGTTGTCGGTTTTTGCCGTGGATTTTCCCGAGGCGGGGGTCCCGCAGGCGTGCAGCAGCAGGGCGGCGGGGATGATGAGCAGAATGCGCATATAATTCAGTTTTTCTGGTTTATGAGTTGCGGCGGCGGACTAAGCGGACAATTTAGTCCGCCGCCGCAACACCGCTAATGATGGCCCTTCGGGCAAGTCGCCTACGGCGACTTAAGGGGATATGTAGCTTGTGTACGTTCGAGATCCGCCAGGGCGATTTGCACCCCGGCAAAGGCCTGGTCTTCTTCGAGACTGGCTTCGGTGAGCTGGTTCTGGGCGTCGAGCAGTTCCACGTAGAGGAGCTGTCCTTCTCTATAGGCCTTGTTCTGGTCGTTCAGGTATTTCTGGGCAAACCGGAGCTGGGCGCCGGTGCTTTGGTAGGTCTCCAGGGCGCTGTGGTAGTTGTTAAAAGACTGGGTCAACTCCAGGTGCAGGGTTTCGGCCGTCTGGTCGTATCCGGCTTCGGCGGTGCGCCGGTCGGCTTCGGCCTGGCGGGCCCGGTAGGTATGCTGACCACCCGCAAAAAGATTCCATTGCAGGCTGACGCCCCAGAAATAATAGCGGCTTTGGTTGTCGAACGTACCCACTCCCTGGGAGCCCAGGTCAAGGAAGGTCGACAGTTGCGGGATGATGTAGGACCGCTGGAGCTGCAGGTTGAGCGCGTTGGTTTGTTCGGCAACCTTCCATTGTTCGAGCTCTTCCCGGTGGTCGATCCCCGTGGTGTCCAGCATCCCGGGCAATACAAAAAGGCTCGTGTCCAGGAGAATGGTATCCGCGGACGGCCGGTTGAGCAGGAAGTTGAAATAGGCCTTGGCGTTCCGGGCGGTATTGGCGGCCTGGTTGCGCTGGGCAAGGGTCCGTTGCTGTTCGGAGAGTGACCGGGTAAGGGCGGTACTATTGCGGACACCGTTGGCCAACATGCTTTGGTTGACCCGGATGTTTTCCGCCACCAGGTCGAGCGCCGCGTTATAGATCGATACCGCCCGGACCGCCTGGTAGTACTGGAAATAGGCCGTCTTTACGTTTCGGACCAGCTCCCGTTTGTAGACGTTCACCGCGGCCTGCTGACCCGTGATCTGTTGCTGTTTGATGCGTTTGTTGTACCACAGCTCGGCGTCCACCAAAGGCAGGGTCGTGTGCAGATGGGCGTCATAGTAGTTGTCGGGGTTGAAGGTAATGGTCTCGTTTTGGAGCTGGGGAAAACGATGGGTACCCGTGAGGGTGTTCAGCGTGGTATACACGCCGTTCAGCATATCCCCCAGCGGAACGTCGATGGCGCGGCCCCCCGATGCTTTTGTATAGCTGCTTTGCAGGCTGACGTTGGGGAGGAACAGGGACTTGGCCTCGTCCAGGGCGTAGAGCGACTTGTCGAGCTGGAATTGTTGCTGGCGCAGGCCATCGTTGCTTTGGAAGGCTTGCTGGATGTAGGCATCCAACGTGCGTTCCTGCGCCGCCGCCTGGCTACTGATCGCCATTCCGACGATGAACACACATGATAGGTTTAATAATGTTGACATAATG
This sequence comes from Dinghuibacter silviterrae, assembly GCF_004366355.1. Classification (NCBI taxonomy): domain Bacteria; kingdom Pseudomonadati; phylum Bacteroidota; class Chitinophagia; order Chitinophagales; family Chitinophagaceae; genus Dinghuibacter; species Dinghuibacter silviterrae. The sequence continues at coordinate 560,210 of NZ_SODV01000002.1, forward strand.
AACAGTGTTTATTGGTGGGGCCAAAAAAAAAGCGGGTTAGCGCTTGATTTGGCTCAAGTATGTTTCTATTGCATGATCCAGCAAGGTATCCACGTCGCTTTCCGCCATGTCCAGCACTTTCAACCGGCAACGTACCTGTAAGGACACCAGGCCGTGGCCCATCGACCAGATGGACAACATCCCTATATGCGGGTTATCAAAACGCACAAGGCCCTTTTTGATGCACTCCACCAGGCAGTCCGTGACATAGCCAAAGCAATCCTTGCCATTGGTCTCGTGTATCTTTTCGTCTACATTCATAGGAGACCGTATGATAAACATCAGGTCGTACAACTCCTCGTTGGCAAGCCCGAACCGGACATAGGACTTACAGATTTGCGTCAGGCGTGTCCAGGGATCCGGGTCGGTCGCCTCCCGTTGAAAAGCGTCGAACAATTTGTCAAAAGCCTGTCGCTGCACCTCGTACAACAACTCATCCTTGTCCTTATAGTACAGGTAGATCGTCGCGGGACTATACTCTATGGCTTCCGCGATGTTCCGGATCGAGGTCTTGTTGTACCCGTCTTCCAGGAACATGTGCATGGCGGCGTCGATGATGCGCTGACGCATCTCTTGTTTCTCCCGTTCTTTGCGCTCTGTGATTCCCATACAGTGCAAACTTACTGAACGGTGTTCAGAAATTGAAACTTTTGCGAAGGAATTTTTTAAAGGAAACCGCCGTTTTCTTTGAAACGCTTGTAAATCAAGTCGAAAAGAAATTCCCTCAAGGGTTTGTCCGCGGGCATGTCCCCCCGCCTTGTCCAAATCTCCAGGAGGATATCCCCTGTTTTCCGCTTGACCTCGTCATTTTTGCCGGTGTCATCCAAGGCCGAGACGATGAGGAAGACCATGTTGTAGTACTTGCCCAAGAGGCGGCCGTAGGCCGTACGGTCCCCTTCCTTTAGCCCTTGCAGCAATGTTACATCGGGGTTGTCGGAACCGTCCTTCCGAATGTTTTTGATCATGTCCAGAGAAGATTTTTAATGGTGTGCACAGGACGGAAAAAGGCACAACGACAGCAGGAGACACAGGATGGAACAAATATCGGGACAATTTATTTAATTATCTATACAAATTATTCAAGAAAGGTGTTTTCACCCCCTCCACTCTGGTCCTTGAGCCCTACGCCGGAGAGACCAAGCCGCATCGACGCGCCGATGAGGTGCAGCAGGCGGTCGGCCGCGGCGGCGTAAAACAATCCCTCGGGGCGTATATTGGACACGCAGTTGCGGGATTCGTCGGTCAGACCGGGGCGGGGGGCGAACGTCATGTAGGCACCCATGCTGTCGGCAGCGCTCAGACCGGGTCTTTCGCCGATCAGTACGATGCTCATACGGGCGCCCAACAGGTGCGCGATGGGATCCCCGGCTGCGACGCGGCCTTCTTCCAGCAAACAAAGGGGCGCGAGGCGGATACCGGTTTCCTGCAAAGCCGGGATGAGCCGATGGAGCAGGGGCACGGCATGGTGATTGACTGCCGTGGCAGACAGGCCGTCGGCGATAACAAAAACAAGATCATACGCGCCGTGTTCGAGTGTGGCCGCGGAGCGTTCATCCAGTAACCGGCCCAGATCCGGCCGTTGTAGATAGGTATGCCTGTCGCGGGCCTGGCTGTGCAAAGCCATCACCGGTAAACCCAGCGCGTCCAGTCCTTCGACGTTCAGGCGCGAATACACCGCATCCCGCGCATGCGCGTGGGCCATACGGAAATGAAGTACCTCTTTCAAGGGAAGGGCGTTGCCCGTCCGGCCAAGGGCAATCCGGGCGGGGGTAAAGGCGCGAAGCGCGCTCCAGGCATCTTCTTCGACAATCGGCTTCATGGGATGGTTTGAAGTAAGCGATGCGAAGCCTGTACGGGGAGGAGGGTGCCCCCCTCATCGGTGATGCCCTGGCGGCACAACCAGTCTTCGAACTCGGGGGCGGTCTTCAACCCCAGCACCTTCCGGACAAAACGGGCGTCGTGAAAGGACGTGGACTGGTAGTTGAGCATCACGTCGTCCGCCCCCGGTACGCCCATGATAAACGTGCATCCCGCCACCCCTAAAAGGGTGAGCAGGTTGTCCATGTCGTCCTGGTCGGCTTCGGCATGGTTTGTATAGCAAATATCCACCCCCATCGGCAGCCCCAGGAGCTTGCCGCAGCAATGGTCTTCCAACGCGGCGCGGGTAATCTGTTTGCCGTCGTACAGGTATTCGGGGCCGATAAATCCAACGACCGTATTGACGAGGAGCGGGTGAAAGGCCCGGGCCACGCCATACGCCCTGGCTTCGCAGGTCTGCTGGTCCAGACCCTCGTTCGCTCCTGCGGATAGGGCGCTGCCCTGGCCCGTTTCGAAGTACATCAGGTTTCCCCCCAGCGTACCCCGCCCCAGGGATAACCCCGCCTCGTACCCTTCCCGGAGAAGCGAAAGGTCGACGCCAAAGCTGCGGTTTGTTTTTTCGGTGCCCCCTATGGATTGAAACACCAGGTCCACCGGCGCCCCCTGGCGGATCAGTTCGAGGGTATTGGTGATATGGCTGAGGACGCAGGTCTGGGTAGGTATGTCAAAACGCATCCGGAACTCGTCCAGGAAATGAAGCAGTTTCAGACCGGAGGGTAAATTGTCGGTGGCGGGATTGATGCCGATGACGGCGTCGCCCGTCCCGTACAATAGGCCGTCGATGATGGAAGCGGCGATACCCCTCGGATCGTCCGTAGGGTGGTTGGGCTGTAGCCGGACCGAGAGGTGGCCAGCTAGTCCGATGGTATTACGGAAACGCGTGACGACGGAGCACTTCCGCGCCACGAGGATCAGGTCCTGGTTGCGCATGAGCTTGCTCACGGCAGCCGTCATTTCCGGGGTCAGACCGGGGGCCAGGGCGCGGAGACGGTCCGCGTCCGCTTCATCTCCCAAAAGCCAATCCCTCAGGTCTCCGACCGTAAAGGCGCTTACGGGCGCAAAGGCTTCCCGGTCGTGGCTGTCCTGGATCAGCCGGGTCACTTCGTCGGTGTCATAGGGGACAAGAGGATCGGCCAGGAAGTCCCGGAGGGGGACCTCCGCCAGGGCCATCTGGGCGGCTACCCTTTCCTCATAGCTGGCGGCGCACAACCCCGCAAGGGCATCCCCGGAGCGGTAGGGGGAAGCCTTGGCCAGAAGTGTTTTCAGGTCCCCGAAAGGATAGGTCTGGTGTGCTATGGTGTGCCGGTAGCTCATGCGACGGGTGTCAGGTGAAGGTTCAGCCGGCGCCGGACGAGCATAAAGGCGCCGCCCAGCAAGACAAGACCTCCGGCGAATAAAAGACTCAGCCAAGGATAGTAGTATACGATGGCGATCCCCGCTACGATCGACAGCACAAGCGCGATCCAGGGAAACCAGGGGTAGCAGGGGGCCTTGAAAGGACGATCGAGTTCCGGTTCCTTGCGTCGCAGGATCAACAGGCTGGCCATGCTGATCACGTAGAGGACGACGGCGCCCAGCGTGGACAGGATCACCAGCTTACTGGTGTCGAAGTATTTTAAAGAGATCAGCCCCACGACACCCCCTGCCACAAGGGCCCAGTGGGGTGTTTTAAACCGGGGACTCAACCGGGAAAGGAAATGCGGAAGGTAACGGCTCCTCGCCAGGGCGAATATCTGCCGGGAATAACTGATGATGATCCCGTGAAAAGAGGCTACCAGTCCAAAAAGACCGATCCCCGCAAAAAGACCCGTCAGGGTATTGTTTTTCCCCAGAACCCGTGCGATGGAAGCCGGCAGTGGATAGTCTATGGCCGCCATGGGCCGCCAGTCCCCGATCCCCCCGGTCAGGATCATCACCCCCAGGGCCAGGACCGTTAGCGTAAGGATGCCTGATATATACCCCCGCGGGATATCCCGGCGGACGTCCTTCGTTTCTTCCGCCACCATGGCGACACCCTCTATACAGACATACAGCCAGATCGCAAAAGGAAGGGCCGCAAAAATACCCCCGGCGCCCTGGGGCATCGGGTGGCTTAGGAAATTGCCGGCGCGGAAGGAAGGGCCCACGATGCAGCCATATACGACGAGTTCCAGGACCGCGAGGATGGTGACCACCAGCGTGAATTGGGCCGACTCCTTGATACCCAAGAGGTTGACCAGCGTAAAAAGGACATAGGCAGAGACCGCGACACCCTGTACGGGCAGGGCGGCATATAAGAAATGCGCATAATTCCCTAGCGCCAGGGCGATGGCTGGGGCGGCAAAAAGGAATTCGATGACCGTGGCATACCCGGCGCAAAGCGCTCCCAGCGGGCCCAGCGCCCGGAAAGCGTAGGCAAAAGGCCCTCCGGCGTGCGGAATGGCCGTGGTGAGCTCGGTAAAGCTGAATATAAAGGTGACGTATAACACGGTGATCACCAGCGTCGCCAGGAGCATCCCCAAGGTGCCGGCGACGCCCCACCCGTAATTCCAGCCAAAATATTCCCCGGAAATGACCAGTCCGACGGCGATAGCCCAAAGATGCGCAGGTCGTAATACTTTATTCATCATCTATTATGAATATACCGAAAACAAATGCTACCTTTGCGACTTCACAATTTTTATTTTTTAATGAGCAACACAATCACAGGAACTGTAAAGTTCTTCAATGAGGAAAAAGGGTTCGGCTTTATCAAGCACGATGAATCCAACCAGGAAACCTTCGTCCATGCAAACGGATTGATCCACGAGATCCAAAAAGACGACCGCGTGGAATTCGAATTGCAGGAAGGCAGGAAAGGCATGAACGCTGTAAACGTCAAGCGTATTGACTAATTTGCATTCGCAATACCTTTTACCGGAAGCCGCCCCCATGGGCGGCTTTCTTATTTTATTATTTTCGACCCCGCCCCCGGCGGGGTCACTTCCAATGAATCTCCAGGTTCGTCAGCACGATATTATCCTCCCCCTGGGACACCTCGTCCAGCTTTAAACTGGTGAACAACACCAGCTTGGTGATGTAACGGGCCGTCAGGGGCACGTGTACGAAATAAAGCCCGCAGTGGATCGCCTGGTCCGGGCGGAGCTCCACGACCGTAACGGTACCGGGGTCTTTCCGGTTGCTGCCCAAACGTACCTGGTTGATGGCATAGAAAGTGTCCAGGTCATCGGATGCCTTGGACAACGCCGAATCCATGGAGAAAAGAAGGGAGGCCGTCTGGGTGGATGCATTCGTGGCGGTAAAAACGACGTCTACCGTCCCGGAGTCTTTGTGGCCGTTGGCCGACACGCGATCGACCGAGAGCGTTTTAAAAGGAGAATGGACATTGAAATCCCCGTATATGGAACGCGCGACGCTGTCGGACGTCTGGGCGTGCCCTTGTAGAAGAACAGCGGAAAGACAAAGGGTAAGGTAGAGTTGTCTCATAATGTTATAGATTAAAACCGACCAGGCGGTGTAACGCCACCGGATCATATACGACGCCTTTTTTACATACCAGGTTTACTTTCCGGATCTGGCGGATGTCATTTTCCGGGCTTCCGTCGACGACGATCAGGTCGGCGTCTTTACCGGGTGAAAGCGATCCCGACCGGGATGCCATCCCCATGACCCGGGCGGGCGTGATGGTGGCCGCCTGGAGGGCTTCCATAGGGGTCAATCCCGCCTGCACATATAGCTCCATCTCCCTGTACAAACTGTATCCGGGAAGGGCTTCGTCCGTTCCCGCGACAATAGGTATGCCATAATCATGGAGTACCTTGACGATGCCCACCCAGGACTGGAAAACGGGTTTATAATACGCGGCTTTTTTGGCGTCCATCCCCGCATTGACAAAAAGCGCCTGTAACACCGGCGGCAACGTATAAAAATTAGGTTCTATAGCGGTAATGCTGTCGGCCAGCGAACGGAAAGCGATCTCGAAAATAGCCAGGGTAGGGTCGACGACCGTGTGGTGGTCCTTTAAAAACTGGAATACCGCTTTGTTTTTTGGATCGGTATAGTCAAACCCGCCGGATGTTTGGCGCTTCAGCACGGCCGCCACGTATACGATATGGTTGACCATGTCCATACCAGAATCCACCCCGGCCAGAAGGGTCATGCCCTCGGGGATGTGTCCTGTAACGGTCAGTCCCAGGCGGTGGGCTTCGGTACAGATGGCCCTGACCACCTCGGGTTTGACGGAGCTGTAGATCTTGATCTGGATAAAACCCGCGGCCTTGTACCGGTCCACGGCGGCCACCGCTTCGGCCGCGTTGTCCGCCTGGATGACGCCCAGGGACATGGTACCCTTGCCGTCGATGATGCCCGCCTTGAGGATGTGGGGCCCCATGCCCTGGCCGTCGTCGATGGCCTGCTGAACGGCATTGATAAAATCAAATTCGTTCCCGCAATCGCGTACCGTCGTAATGCCGGCGCCTAAATACGCCGGTCCCCATTCCACCTGTTCGAAATGGGCGTGCATGTCCCAAAGACCGGGCAACATTGTTTTGCCGTCGGTATGGATGACCTCGTATTCCTTCGGGATGGGTATGCTGTCCGCGCTGCCCGCGGCGGTGATCAGGCCATTGCTTACGAGAACGGTTGCCCGCGGGATGGTGCGGCCGCTGCCAACGTCCACCATTGCCCCCCCGGAAAAGGCCAGGTTGGGTTGCTGGCGCCCGGTGGCTATGCGAGACCGCGGATACGATCGAACCCCATAAAGGGCGGCCTTTTTCAACAACTGCGGCAACAGGTTTTCATAAGGTGGACAGGTCGCCTCGAACTTGTCGGCTTCCGCGTCTATCGTGACCAGGCAAACAAGTTGGCCGCCGGGCAGCGTCCAGACAAATTCGTTCCCCCAGATAAGCCCCCCGACGGCGTACCGCTCCAGGACGACCCCGTTAATGGTGTCCATGCCTTCCTGCCGGATCGTGACACTGCCGGAAGGCAGCAAGGGAAGGGTAGCGGGCCGGCCGTGCTTGCGCCAGTATTCCAGGAGCAATTGCTGGAAAATGACCGGCGCGTAACCCGTCACGGGAAAGGCCAGGGGTCCCGGGGACGTGGAATACGCGGAATCGTTTATCTTTATACGGGCCGTCTGGCCGGTCAGGGCCACCTCGTCATCGATGACCGTCATCCTGGAGGTACTTCCCTTGATCCGGAGACCCAGGGGTTCCCCGGCCGGCGTCATGGTCAGGGTCGCTTTTAACGGGACCTTGTGCGCCCGGTCCGTAAATGAAAAATCAACGGTATAGGTGCGTCCGCCGACTGTTTCTTCGGAAGTATAGGACTCCTTACCGATCGCCTGCTGGAATTTATGCAGCACGAAACTCCCAGTATCCATTTGTGCACGGGCGCCGCAGCAAAGCGCGGTCAACAGGGCAACGAGAACGTGTTTTTTCATCAATGGTAAAATACTAAAAAATTGATGCATGAGGGTCTCATTTGAAGAGATGGAAGGAGAATTCCTGAGGGTGCTGGAAGGGCTTGGTTTTAGCCCTCCGAAGGCCGGGCATTGTGCGGGTATCTTTGCGGGAAACAGCCTGGACGGGGTGTACTCGCACGGGCTGAACCGTTTCCCCGCCTTTGTCCGCTCGGTGCGCGAAGGACTGGTGGACCCCGCGGCAGAACCGGAGCTCGTCCGCACGGGCGGCAGCGTGGAATACTGGGACGGTCAGCAGGGGCCGGGTATGTATATCGCTTCCATGGCCATGTCCCGTGCCGTGGCACTGGCTAAAAAGGGAGGCATCGGTGCGGTATCGGTACGCAATACCAACCACTGGATGCGCGGAGGCACGTATGGGTGGCAAGCCGCCGAAGCGGGCTGTATCGGGATCTGTGCCACGAATACGATCGCCAATATGCCGGCCTGGGGCAGTACGGAGCCCCGGCTGGGCAATAACCCCCTCGTCATCGCCATACCCCGGGTGAAAGGACCCGTGGTCCTCGATATGGCCATGTCCCAGTTTTCCTATGGCAAACTCCAGGAGTATGAATGGGAATCCCGCGAACTGCCCGTGCCCGGGGGGTATGACGACAAAGGCGTTTTGACCACCAACCCCGGGGCCATAAAGGCTTCCCGCCGGACCCTGCCCATCGGTTATTGGAAGGGGTCCGGTTTATCGCTGATCCTCGATGTCCTGACGGCGGGATTGAGCGGTGGCTGGTCGGTAGGGGAGATCACCGCGTCGGGTAAGGAGTACCGTCTTTCCCAGTTTTTCCTTTGCATAAACGCCGCCTACCTCGACGAGGGGGTAATGGAAGACATTCTCGCGTATACCCGGTCCGGGGACAATGTCGCGTATCCGGGCGAACGGACGCTGGCCACGCGTTTGAAAAACCGCCGGGAAGGCATCCCCGTGAACGACAAAGCGTGGAAGACGCTGCTAGAGTTGTAACTTGCGGCCATGATTAAGGTCGGTGAATACAATACGTTAAAAGTCATCCGCAAGGCCACACCCGGGGTCTACCTCGAAGACGGAGGGGAAGGCATCCTGTTGCCCAACCGCGCCGTACCCGAGGGAACCAAGACCGGGGACGAGCTAAAAGTCTTTGTCTACCATGACTCCGACAACCGGCTCATCGCCACCACGGAGACCCCGAAAGCCGTGGTAGGGGACAACGTCCGGCTCAAGGTCGTGGCCGTGACACCCCAGGGTGCCTTTTTGGACTGGGGTCTGATGAAAGACCTTTTTGTCCCCAAGTCGCAGCAACATTCTTTTATGCGGCTGGGTGGCGAATACCTCGTGCACCTCTACATCGACCGCCAGACGGGACGCGTTGCCGCCACGGAAAAGATCGACGCCTTTCTCAGCAACGACCCGCTGACGGTACAAGAAAACGACGAGGTCGCCCTGACCGTTTACCGGCCCAGCGACATGGGTTTTGTCGTCATCATCAACGGCCTCCATACCGGCCTGCTCTATGGCGACGAAGTGTTTACTGACCTCTTACCCGGCGACACCCTCACCGGTTTTATCCGCAAGATCCGCCCCGATGGAAAGATCGACGTGGTCGCAGGGAAAAGGGGTTACCAAAAGGTAAGCGACGAAGCCACCCGCATCCTTCGCTACCTGGAGGATCATGGAGGCTACCTCCCCCTCAACGACAAATCCGATCCCGAGGACATCTACAAAACCCTCGGGATGAGCAAAAAAACCTTCAAGATGACCACCGGCGCCTTGTACAAGCAACAGAAGATCGTCTTTACCCAGACGGGGATACAGCTCCTCGGGGAAGGGGACTAGGCGGTCGCCGGCTTTTTCCGAACGATCAGGTTCACCAGCAAGGTGAGCAACCCGATCACAACCCCGCTGGCTAATCCGATCACCGGCCCGAAGATGATCATCCCCCGCCGCGGATGATCCGGCCACGGCATGTTATGGCTCATTTGGGCCATTTGCGGGTGGTTGTCCCAGTAAGTATGGAAAAAAATGGCGTGTGCCGCCGTGACCCACACACAATTGAGCAGGCCCAGGCAGACGCCGTGCAAAAACAACCGCCCGGGTGCGTTCCGGGCAATCATCCATGCGCAGAAAAGAAAGACGATCAGCCAAAAGATCGGTTCTACGTTTTGGCCGATCAGGGAAACCGTGGCCAGTCCCATGGCCAGTCCCAACAGGGAAAGCAGAAAGAGAAGTTTCCAGTTCATATCAAAGAGGTTTTGAAAAGCAAGCGTTGTGAATATAGCAAAAAAATGGCTGCCGCAATAGGCGGCAGCCAGGCGGCTATATGGATAGCCTTTATGCGTGAATCTTACCCTTTTGCTCTTTGTTAAAACGAACGACGTTAAAAACCACAATCAGGATAATCGTAACCGAAGTAATAACGCCGGCGGCTACTTCCGGAAGCATACTGTTCACCATACTGCACGTTTTTTATTGCTTGTATGACGGCCGTGGGTGCAAAAAGTGACACCGGGAATCGTTAAAGTTCTTTAATAAAGAAAAGCGCTACGCCCAACACGATGATCCCCAAGGCAAAGCCGATAAAGGGGAGGGGGCTGGTGCAAAAAATAAAGAGCCAGATGAGCATGGACAGCACCGCGGGGAGGGGATATAACGGCATCCGGTAGGGTCTCCGGTCGTTGGGCTGAAGCCGGTGCCAGCGGATCAGGCCGACGGACTGGCTCAGGAACTGGATCAGGATGCGCATCACGATGATCGCGGTGATGGCCGCTTCCATTCTGAACAAAAGACTAAAGATAAACCCCAGGGCGCCCAAGACCAGGAGAGACACGTGGGGAAACCGGTGCTTGGGGTGCAGCTTTGCAAATACGGGGAAAAAGTCCCCCTTCACCGCCGCCGCGTAAGGCACCCGCGAATACCCCAGGGTCAGGGCAAAAAGAGAAGAAGACGCGATCACCAGGATGAGCCCGGTGGCGATCGAGGCGACGTGGGGGTTGTACAACTTTTCGATATAGGTGCTGATCAAAAAGTCCCGGCGACCGATGGTTTGCCAGGGCAGGTTGCCCAGCAGGGCCAGTTGCATGCCCACGTACAGGAGCGCGATGATGGTCACCGACAGAAAGATGCTGCGGGGAATGTTCCGCTCCGGGTTTTTGATCTCTCCGCCCAGGTTGACAACGTTATAGTAGCCCAAATAAGAATAGACCGTTTTCAGGGTCGCGTTTCCGATGGCGGTACACAGAAGCGTGGACGCCTTGAAACCCGACAAGTCCCAATGGAAAGCCTGCGCGCTGTTAAAATGCGGGAGACCCGAGCCGATGATCCAAAGGATGGTGCCCATCGTGATCAGCCCGAGGATCATGGATATGTTGCCGACGACGTGTATTTTCCGGTAAAGGACGATGACCACCAGGATCACAAGCCCGCCGCTGACGATCTTTTGCTCCACAGGGGTAATGGGAACCAGGTAATGAAGGTATTGCGCAAACCCGATGGCCGCGGAAGCCATGGTCAGCGGTGCCTGGATGACCGTCTGGAAGACGAACAAGAAGGGCATCAACCGCCCCAGCCGCCCGTCCCCGTAAAGTTTCCTCAGGAAGACATAGCTGCCGCCGGCCTCGGGCCAGCGCGCGCCCAGCTCGGACCAGACCATCCCGTCGGTATACGCCAGCAAGGCCCCCAGCAGCCAGGCCAGCACACAGGCCGGTCCCTGGAGGGCGCCGGTCACCATCGAGACGACAAGAAAAGGCCCGATCCCGACCATGTCGATCATGTTGATCGCGGTGCCCTGTGCCAGGGAAAGGGACCTCAACAAGGCGGGTTTGTTACCCGCGTCGGGGGAAAGCGCAGCAGCCATGTTCTGTAAAAATAATCCTGTACATTTAAACAAACGTACTTGCCATGTCAAAACTTTGTCCTATAGTATTGGCGATCCTTTTGTGCGGCACAGCGGTCGCGCAAACCCCTGACCCCCAGGTCCGCGCCGTCTACGACCTGGTCGCGCGGGTCCTCCCCGCGCACGCCCATGACTTTACGGTCATGCGTATCCCAAAGGAGAACGGCAAAGACGTTTTCGAGCTCGAAAGCGCGGGTGGCAAGATCGTGCTGAAGGGCAGCACCGGCGTAGCCGCCGCCAGCGCCCTCGGCTATTACCTGAAGACGTACGGCCATTGCGACATCGGTTGGAACGGAACCCAGTTGAACCTTCCCGACGTCCTCCCGGCCGTCCCGGAAAAGGTCCGCAAGGAAACCCCCTATACCTATCGCTATTACCTCAACTATTGCACCTTCAACTATTCCGCCAGCTGGTGGGACTGGAAACGCTGGCAATGGGAAATCGATTGGATGGCCCTCAACGGCATCAACATGCCCCTCGCCCTCACGGGGCAGAACGTCATCTGGAAACGCGTATACAAAAGCCTTGGCTTTACGGATAAGGAGCTGGAAGGCTTTTTTAGCGGCCCCGCCTACTTCAACTGGTTTTGGATGGGGAACCTCGACGGGTGGGGTGGGCCCCTGCCGGACAGCTGGATGCAAACCCACGAGGCCTTGCAAAAACAAATCCTGGCCCGGGAACGCTCCTTCGGGATGACGCCCGTCCTGCCTGCCTTTACCGGACACGTCCCTCCCGCCTTCCAGGAGCGCTTCCCCGAAGCAAAACTGCGCAAGACCAACTGGGGTGCGGGTTTTGGAGATGTATACATCCTGGACCCGGGTGATCCCCACTTTACGGAGATCGGCCGCCGCTTCCTGGAAGAAGAGGTCAAAACTTACGGGACCGATCACCTGTATTCCGCGGATACGTTTAACGAGAACGTGCCGCCGTCGAACGATTCACTTTTCCTCAGCAATATCAGCCGGAAGGTCTTTGGCGCGATGGCGTCGGGGGATCCAAAAGCTGTTTGGGTCATGCAAGGCTGGCTCTTTGTCAACGACGCTTCTTTTTGGAAACCCACCCAGGTAAAGGCGTTGCTCAAGGCCGTGCCCGACGACCGGATGATCATCCTGGACCTATGGTCGGAGACTTTTCCTGTTTGGGGCAAGACCGACGCCTATTATGGGAAACCCTGGATCTGGTGTATGCTCCACAATTTTGGCGGGAACACCGGTCTTTTCGGACGCATGCCGACCGTCGCGGCCGGACCCGCCTCTGCCCTGGCCGATCCGAACGCCGGCAAGCTGTCGGGGATCGGTCTTACACCCGAAGCCATCGAACAAAACCCCGCCCTGTATGAGCTGATGCTCGACAATACCTGGAGTAAAGAGCCCATCGACCTGGACGCCTGGCTAAAGGACTATGCCCGCCGCCGCTATGGTCAGGAAGATGCAGGCGCAGACAGCGCCTGGGCGATATTGTCCCGGACGGTGTACAACGGCCGCCAGCGGGATGGCGCCCCGGAATCCATCCTCACGGGGCGGCCTACCTGGGCAAAAAGCGCCGAGTGGTCCAACACCGGCGGTGCCTCCTATGCGCCCCAAGACCTTTGGCCCGCCTGGACTGCCCTGATCGGATCGGCATCGACGCTCCGGGGAAGCGAAGGCTACCGGTACGACCTCGTGGACCTCACGCGCCAGGTGCTCGCCGACTACGCGGACACGTTACAACAATCCTGTGCGGAAGCCTATAGGGAACGGAACGTTATTTTGCTCCGGGACCGCAGCACGCGTTTCCTCGAATTGCTCGACGACATCGACCGGCTGCTCGCCACGCGCAAGGACTTCCTGCTGGGCCCCTGGCTCAACACCGCCCGCGCCTGGGGCACCAACCCCGCCGAAGCCGACCTCTATGAACGGAACGCCCGCGACCTCATCACCCTTTGGGGCGACAAAAATTCGCCCCTCCACGAATACGCCTGCAAACAATGGTCCGGTTTGATCCGCGACTTTTATAAACCCCGCTGGGCGAAATTTTTTGCCGAAGCCATCGACAGCCTGGAGCAACACAAAAAGATCGACATCGACGCCTTCGGCCTTCGCATCCGCGACTGGGAATGGGACTGGGTCAACAAGCACGATCCCTATCCCGACCAGCCGGTTGGCGACCCTGTCGAGGTGGCCGTCGAACTCTACCACAAGTATATGGACACCTGGCGGCTGGCCGGTCCGTTGCGCATCCCCCTCTGGCCTGGGGGTGCCCCCGGTTTTGAACGCCTTCGCGACCAACCCGAGCAGGCAAAAGATTATTGGGTAAAAAACATCCACAACCCCTCCGTGACCGTCTATGCGCCCCCGCCCGGCAAAGCCAACGGCACCGCCGTGCTCATCTGTCCCGGGGGCGGGCACCGCTTGCTGGTCTATAACGGCGAGGGCCGTGACCCGGCGGTTTTCCTGAATAGCCTGGGCGTTACGGCGTTCGTCCTGAAGTACCGCCTTTTCCGCGAAGACTCGATCTATACCTTCGACCGCGATACCCGCGCCGATGTATACCGCGCTATGCGCTATATCCGCGCCCACGCAGGCGAGTGGGGGATCGATACCGCTCGCGTAGGGATCCTTGGGTTCTCCGCCGGAGGGGAAACGGCGGCTCTCGCGGCGTATAGCGACGGCGGCCCGTCGGGCTCCGGCGGCCCCGTTGCCGGCGACCCCACCGCCGCAGACCCCGTCGACCGGCTAAGCGCGCGGCCCAACTTTGCCATGCTGGTCTACCCCGGCCCCCTGGGCATTCCCGATCGCGTGTCCGCCAATGCGCCGCCCGCGTTCCTGGTAGCGGCGGACGACGATACCTGTTGTTCCCCGTCCATCATGCGGTTGATGACCGCGTATCGCGCGGCGGGGGTGCCGGTGGAGGTTCACCTCTATGCCCACGGCAGTCATGGGTTTAACATGGGGTACCGCAACGACCTTTGGTCGGTTCAGGACTGGCCTGTAAGGATGGCGGATTGGTTGAGGGATAATAAGTGGGTGCCGCGGTAAACGACCCTAGACCGTCTTCCGGTAATTCAGTATTGCCCACACATTGAGCCCGAGCCCGATGAGCGCCATGGCGCCCAGGTGATAGCCTATGTCTGACCAATCGCTTCCTTTGAGGACGACCATCCGCATGATCTTGATAAAGTGGGAAGGGGGAAAAGTCTCGACGATGTATTGCGCCCAGTCGGGCATGCTGTCCACGGCCGTGAATATGCCGCTCATGAGGTTGAAAATATTGATGAAAAAGAACGAAAGGCTCATGGCTTGTTGCTGCGTTGCGGAGTAGGTGGAGATCAACAGCCCCATGCCCAGCATGGCGAACAAATAAACGATGAGCGCGCCATATAGGGTGAGGAGGTTGCCGACGGGCACGATCCCGTAAAACGCCCAGCCCGCCAGCAGACCCAGGGTAAAGACGATGATGCTGAGTACCATGTACGGGATCAGTTTGCCGAGGATAAACCAGTGTTTGCGGATAGGGGTGACGTTGATTTGTTCGATGGTGCCGCTTTCTTTTTCCTGGACAATATTGAACGCCGACTGCATCGTCGCCATCGCGGTGACGAGGGTGACCAGGATGGCGGGGACCATGTAGAGGTGATAGTTTAGCAAAGCGTTGTACCAGTTGGCGGGGGCGACGGTGACCTGGGGCGTGGCGTCAGGGGCGGCAGGCCCCAGCCACTGGAGACGTATCTCGCTATTGAAATCGCTCACGATGCTCGACAGGTACGCCCCGCCAAGGTTGGCCTTCGTGCCTTCGATGGCATCGATCGAAATGTAGAGGTCCTTTGCGTTTTCCTTGACGAGGTCGCGTTCGAAGTGAGCGGGGATCTGGAGCACGAGGTCCGCCTTGTCGCGTTGGACGAGGGCGAGTGCTTCGTTGTAGGAGGCGGTGTACCCTGTCAGCTTGAAATAACCGGAAGAGGTGATCTTTTCGATGAGCCTGCGGCTGGACGGGGAATGGTCCTGGTCCACGACGGCCATGGCAATATTCTTCACGGTATAATCGGCGGCCAGGGGCAGCAGGATGAGCTGGATCAGGGGCGCGATCAGGAGGATCGAAAGCAGCTGGCGGTTGCGCAGCATTTGCCGGAATTCTTTTTCCAGCAGGAAAAGGAACGTTCTCATTGCAATCTGGTTTTAAATCTCCGGAGGCTTATGGTTAACAGGGCAAGGGACATTCCCGCCAGGATCAGGGTTTCTTTCCAAACGGTGGCGAAGCCAAGGCCTTTGAGCATGACCCGCTTGACGATGATGAAGTACCAGCGGGAGGGGACGAGGTTGGATAGCCATTGCAGGGGGAGCGGCATGTTTTCTATGGGGAAAAGAAAACCCGTCAGGAGCATGGTGGGCAGCATCATGCCCATCAGGCTGTTCATCATGGCGGCCTGTTGGGTCTTGGCGTTGATGGAGAGCAACAAGCCGATGGACAGGGACGTCAGGATAAAAAAGAAGCTGGCCAGCAGGAGGAGCCAGACGCTTCCTTTGACGGGGAGGTCGAGGAAAACGTCGCTCAGCGCCAGGATGATAAAAAGATTGATGATCGAAATGATGAGGTTGGGCATCAGTTTCGAAATGATGATGTAGACCGTCTTGAAAGGGGAGACCAGCAGGATTTCCATGGTGCCGAGCTCTTTTTCCCGGACGATGGCGACCGAGGTCATCATGGTGCACACCAGCATGAGGACGAGCGCCATGACCCCGGGGACGAAGTTGGGCGCGCCTTTGAGTTCGGGGTTATAGAGCATCCTGACCTGGGTGCCGATCTGGAGGGGTTGTCCGGATGCCTGGGCCAGACCGGCATTATAGGAGCCGACGATCTCGGTCAGGTAGTTGGTGACCGTGGTGGCCTGGTTGGGGTCCGAGGCATCGGCGATTACCTGCAGGGTGGCTGTCCCGGTATGCGTCAGGTCGTCTGAAAAGTGTGCGGGGAAAACGACCGCCATCTTGATGTCGCCCCTTTTAAAAGCCGCGTCGATCTGGTCCGCGCTTTCGAGGGCGCGGGTGACCTTGAAATAGCGGCTGGATCCGATCTCCTGCGTCAGCTCCGTGGTCACCGGGTCCTTGGAATAGTCGGCCACGACGATCTTCGAATTCTTGATCTCGTTGGAGAGGGCAAAGCCAAAAAGCACGATCTGCGCGATGGGCAGGCCAAATAGCATCAGGAGCGTCTTGCGGTCCCGGAAGACGTGCAGGAATTCTTTTTGTACAAAGACAATTAATTGTTTCATATTAATCGGCTTTACGTTTTGCGTTCCTGGCGAGCTGGTAGAACACCTCTTCCATATTCGCGCAGGCAAATTGTTGTTTCAAACCGCCGGGGCTGTCGAGGGCGGCGATCACCCCGTCGACCATGATGGAGACCCTGTTGCAGTATTCGGCCTCGTCCATGTAGTGGGTCGTGACAAAGACGGTGACGCCTTTGTCTGCGGCGTGGTAAATGAGGTCCCAGAACTGCCGGCGGGTGACGGGGTCGACGCCACCGGTCGGTTCGTCGAGGAAAACGATGTCGGGGTCGTGGACGATGGAGACGGAAAAAGACAGCTTTTGTTTCCACCCCAGGGGCAGCTCCCGGACCAGCGTCTTTGCTTCGTTTTGGAGCTGGAGCTCTTCCAACAGGGTTTTGGTCTTGGACCGGATCTGTGCGGTGGACATCCCGTAGATACCGGCATAAAAGCGGATGTTCTCGGTCACGGTGAGGTCGTCGTAGAGGGAGAACTTCTGGCTCATGTAGCCGATCCGGCGTTTGATGCGCTCCGTTTGGGTATAGACGTCAAAACCGGCGATGGTGGCGTCCCCCGAGGTGGGTGCGAGCAGGCCGCATAACATGCGCATCGCGGTGGTTTTGCCTGCCCCGTTGGCGCCCAGGAAGCCAAAGATCTCCCCTTTGTCCACCTGGAAGGTGAGTTCGTTACAGGCCACGAAGCTCCCGAAGCGTTTGGTGAGTTTTTGTGTCGTGATCACGGGTGCCATGGCTTAGTCTTTTAAAAGATGGATAAAACAGTCTTCGATAGAGGGCTTTATTTCCGCGATGTCTACATTTTTATGCCCTTTAGCCTCCAGGTAGTCTTTCAGGTCTCCCTCGAAAGTGGCATGCAACGCCTCCCCAAAGGCAAAACAGGTTTTCGTGCCCGGGAAGGTCCGGACGTCCTGGAGTACCTTGAAGGGTTGGGCGGAGCGGATGGAGTACAGCGTCCCGGGGAAGGAATCGACAATGCCCTGGGGCGTATCGATGGACAGGATCTTCCCCTTTTGGATCAGGGCGATGCGGTCGCAAAGCGTGGCTTCGTCCATATAGGGCGTGGAGACCAGGATCGTCATGCCCCTTTCCTTCAGCTTGCCCAGCATGTCCCAGAATTCCCTGCGGGAAACGACGTCCACACCCGTGGTGGGTTCGTCCAGAAAGAGGACCCGGGGTTGGTGGATCAGGGCGCAGCAAAGCGCCAGCTTTTGTTTCATCCCGCCGGAAAGCTTACCCGCACGCCGGTCCTTGAAGGGTTCGATCTGCTGGTAAATGTCCTTAATCTGGTCATAGTTTTCCTGGAGCGTCGTTCCGAACACGGTGGCAAAGAAGTGGATGTTCTCCGCAATGGTGAGGTCCTGGTAAAGGCTAAAGCGGCCGGGCATGTACCCCACGCGCTCCCGGATTTTCGCATAGTCCTTTACCACATCCAGGCCGTCAACCGTAGCGTGGCCCTTGTCTGCCAGCAGGAGGGTGGTCAGGATGCGAAAGAGTGTTGTTTTCCCTGCCCCGTCCGGTCCGATGAGACCGAAAAGCGCGCCCTCCTCTACCTGGAAGGAAACATCCTGTACGGCCTGCACGGTGCCTTTGTTGAATGTCTTGGAGATTTGGTCGAGGGTGATCATGGCTTAGAATTTTACTTCCCCATACATGCCGAGTTTGAGCAGACCGTCGTTTTTGACGCGGATCTTGATCGCATAGACAAGATTGGCGCGCTCATCCCGGGTTTGGATGGTCTTCGGCGTGAATTCGGCCTTGTCGGAAATCCAGGATATAAAGCCGCTGTAGGGTTGATATTCCCCGGTCCCCTTGTCTGCAAACACCTGGACGGTTTGTCCAAGCCGCAAACCGGTGAGTTGTGGCCCGGTGACATACACCCGCAGTGTGATGGTATCCAGGTTGGCGATCTTATACAGGGCTTTGCCCGTTGTGGCCATTTCCCCGGCAAAAGCATATTTCGTCAACACGATCCCCGTCAGTGGATTGACGATTTGCCCCTTGTCGATCTGGTCCTGGTAATTGGCGGCCGATTTTTCCAACGGATTTTTTTCCGCATAGACCGTCCGGTTCTGGGTGGCGATATTGGACTGGTCCAGCTTCAGTTGTTGTTCATACACCGCCGCTTGTTTTTCGAGCTGGTCGATGCCCGCGTTGATGTCATCGAGCTGTTTCTGGGTGGCGGCGTCCGCCTTGAGGAGGTTCTGGGTCCTCGTCCTTTCGCGGTATTGCTGGGCAAGCTGGGCCTTGGTGACGTCCAGCTGGCGTTGTACGAAAAGGCTTTGGGGAGCGGGGTTGGTCGTCTTTTGCGCCAGGGCGGTAATGGTGGCCTGGACCTGTTCTTTTTGAAGGACGAGCCCCTTGACGTCGATCTGGCCGATGACCTCGCCCTTTGCCAGGGAGTCGCCTTCCTGCAGGGTAAAGTCCAGGATCTTCCCGTTTTGTTCTGCCGAGACGATGACCTCGTCGGATTCGAAAACACCCGAAGCATCGCTCTTGAGCCGGTTCGAACCACAGGCGGCCAATCCAAGCGCCAATGTGAGAAAAGTGATGTGTCGCATGAGTATACAGTTTTAGTTGCCTGAAGTAGTTTTATGATCGTATTCGGAAATGAGCATTTGTATCTGGTGGACGACCCGGTCCTGGCGGGCCTGCGCCTCCGCATTGACGTCCAGCAGGTAGTCGTTGGCGCTCAGCACACCGTTCGCCAGTTGGGCCGCCGACGTCTTGGTCACCGACTGCCGGAGCCGGATGATCTCGTCGTCCGAGTTAACCAGGGCTTCGTAGCGGCGTACGTCGGCGTTTTGCTGATGCAGGGTCATCTGGGTATTGAAAAGAAAAGTATTTCGGTCCGCTTCCACCATCGCCTCGTTGTTGTGGCTCGTGAGGCGGTCTTTGCGGTAGGTGTACAACCCGCCGATGTTCCAGCTCAGCCTCAACCCCGTGATGTAATAAAGCGACCAGTTCGGCGCCAGGACATTGACCGGATTTGGCTTCCCGTATCCGCCCTGGAAAAAAGCGCTCAACGAGGGGAAGAGGTTCGCCCGGGTCAGCTGCAACTGGTCCTTATAGGATTGGATCTGCAAATCATACGACCTTACTTCCGGCCGGTTGATGGAGTCGTTCATGTCCGGCGTCCCGGGTTTCACCAGCTGAGCGCTGTCGTCCAGCGTCCGGTCCAGGAACAATCCAAGCATGTCCGTATAAGCCCGGCGTGACGCCCGTAGCTCGATGGCGTGCTGGTCCGTCGTCAGCAGCTCAGCCTGCAGCTTGGCAAGGCTGGAGTGAAAATCCGTCCCGTTGGCGATGGCCGCCTGCACCTTGTCGATCCCCGTCTGGATATTGGCCACCGAGAGGTCATTTTGCTCCAGTTGTCCGTCGATCAACAGGATTCCGAAAAACAGCTGGTTTACCCTGTCCTTCAGCGCGTACAATTGGGCGTTCAGGTTCTCTTCCTGGACGGCGGCGTCCGTACGGCTGATTTGCTTTTTGCGTTGCGTAATGCCAAAGTCCGTGAGGGTTTGCGACACCTCGCCGTGGACTTGATACTGATCCTTGGAGACCGTCGGGATGTTGTATCCCGGTATGGACACGCTCGTGACGTCCGATTGGTAGGTCGCCGATCCGCTCACCGCAAGCTGTGGATAGATGCCCTTCGACAGGTTGTCGATGGTGTAGCTTTCCGTTTTGGCGATCAGGCCGCGCTGGTGCGTGAGGGGGTAGTTGGCTTCGGCCAGGGTGTAGCATTCTTGCAGGGTCAGCGGCTGCGCGCTCGCTCCCGCACTGGCTGTCGCGATGAAGAGGAGGATAAAGATTTGTCGTAGCATACGCGAGTTTTTAATATCTTGTTTTAATCATTTGATTAACAGAAGTTCCAAAAAAAGGCGGAAAAATCCGCCGCATTCAGGCCGCCGACATCCGCATCATCCATCCCGGGATCATCTTCTTCCGCTCTTCCATGAGTTGCACGAATTCCTCTTCTGAAAGACCGAAGCGGAAGGTCAGCAGCCGCTTCCCCAAAAAGGGGAAGATGATCATCCCCATCAGGTTGGCCATCAGGTGCAGCGGGTGGACGTCTTTGAATTCTCCTTTTTGCGCCGCTTCCCCAAACCGGGCAAAGAACGTGTTCCGCAGGCTGCTCAACCGGTCCATGAACCCCGAATTATTGATTTCCCCCGACGGGTCGTTGGCGATATTGCTCAGGACAAAAAACGGGAGGTCAGGATTTTTCAGGAGCATATTAATATAGGCGTCCGCCACAAAGGAGAGCATTTCTTCCATAGTCATGTTCTTGTTCTCCATATTCTGTAGGATCACCCCCAAAAAGAGCTGCATATTTTCCCACATGATGATGTTAAAGAGCTTCTCTTTATTCCGGAAGTAGTAGTTCAGCAACGCCAGGTTGATCCCCGCCTCTTCCGCGATGTCCCGGGTCCGGGTGGCCGCAAAACCTTTTTGCGTAAAAAGTTTCCGTGCCGCCTCCTTAATCCTTTCTTCGGTGGATTGGTCCTTGTCCTTTGGAGCCCTGGGTTTTTTCGCCGGCGCCTTTTTCGGCTTTCCTTCTGTCGCCACGTCGCATTGATTTGTTAGGACAAAGATAGTTTGGGTTTTGATTTAAACAAATTATTTAATCAAATGATTAAAATTATTTTCGGCGCCATTGACAGACCTACACCAAACGCGCACCGACCGGCGCCCTCCCCGGGCGACGGGCTGCCCGCCAGGGCCAGAGGCACCCCGCCAGGGGTTACTTCCCCCTCGGCCGGACCATGGCCCAGACGGCCAGCCCCACCCAAATGACGTTGACCACCGCCGATGGAATGGCATGATGATAATAAGTATTGACGATCAGGCACGCACTCCCGCTGATATTCAGCAGGTAATAGGGTAGGCTTTCCGCCTTCATCCGCCCGAACATATTCATGGCGTAGGCAAACACGACCAGGGCGGACCCCAGCCAGCCGATGATATCTATAATGGGCATGGTTAGAAACGGTCGTTATTGACTTCGATCCAGTAGCCGTCGGGGTCCTGGAAATAGATCTGGAGCACGCCGTCGGGCCGGCGGGTGGGTTTTTTATCGGTGGCGTTCCAACCACCGTAAGGGACACCGGCCTTGTCGAGGCGTTTGGCAAAATCCGCGATGTCGGATACGCTAAAGGCCATGTGGACGTCTACGTGGTGGGGCTCGTCGGCTTTGGCACCGGAGACGACGTGGAGCTCCTGGTGGGGGCCGATGCGGAACCAGGTGTGGCGGCCGTCGTGAAAGGGCTCGGGGATGGTGTCAAACCCCATCACGTCGTGGTAGAAGTCCGAGGCTCGTTTGAGGTCTGTGCCATAGACGGTGATGTGGTTGATATGGGCAACCTGGGCGTGGAGGCCGGAGCCAAGGAAAAGAAAAGCAATCGCAACGGGGAAGCGCATGGATGTGGGTTTATGGATAAAAGTACGGATTTAATTTATTTGATTTTCGTAATTTCGGGTTATGCCCACCATCGAAACGCTGGAAGACTTCTATAAGAACAAATTGTCCTGGGTGCCCACCAACCTCCAAAACGAGATCGGGCACTTCAACGTGTTCAAACGGGACGAATTTTGCGGCCCCCGTGCCAAACCGGCGCCCTACAGCCGCCGGGAGTATTATAAGATCAGCCTGATGATCGGCAACAACCGTTTTCACTATGCGGACAAGAGCCTGGAGATCCGGGGAAAGGCGCTTTTGTTTGCCAATCCGCAGGTGCCCTACCAGGTAGAGGCCCTGGAGGAGGGGGACCAAAGCGGGTACTTTTGCATCTTTACCGAATCCTTTATGAGCCGTTCCTGGGGCGCGCGTCTCCAGGACCTCCCTGTGTTCCGCCCGGGCGGACATCCCATTTTTATTTTGGATGAAGACCATACCCAGGTCGTTACGGACATCTTTCTCCGGATGATGACGGAGATTGCTTCCGAGTATGTATACAAATACGACGCCTTGCGCAATTACGTGTTCGAGCTGATTCACCATGCCCAAAAGATGGAGCCGGTGACCACCCATTACCAGCATGCCAACGCGTCGATGCGGATCTCCACGCTTTTTGTCGAGCTCCTGGAGCGCCAGTTCCCGATAGAGACGCCCCAGCAACAGGTACGCCTGCGCACCGCCTCTGATTTTGCGGGCCAGCTCGCGGTCCATGTCAACCACCTCAACCGGGCCCTGAAGGAAGTCACCGGGAAGACGACAACCGTGCTCATTGCCGAACGGTTGGTGCAGGAAGCAAAAGCGCTCCTGAGGCACACGGACTGGAACGTGTCCGAGGTGGCGTACGGGCTCGGGTTTGAAGAGCCGGCGCATTTCAATAACTTCTTCCGCAAGCACACGAATATGCGGCCCACTGAGTTCCGGGCCTGAGAGGGTGTTTGAATTTCGCAATGGTTTGTTTGCTTTGGGCTACCCGCTCCCGCGGGGTGCGCCTTATTTTTGCTCAAAAAATATACAACTATGAATGAGTCACCTGTCTGGTTTATCACGGGCTGCTCCACGGGCTTTGGCCGGGAGCTGGCCAAATTGATCCTGTCCAGGGGCTGGAGGGCCGTCGTCACCGCTCGTCGCCCGGAAACGATCCAGGACCTGGTCCACGGAAACGAAGGAAGGGCGCTCGCCCTGGCGCTGGACGTCACCGACAAGGCCGGGGTAAAGACGGCGGTCGCAGCAGCCGAGGCGGCCTTCGGACACATCGACGTCTTGGTTAACAACGCGGGATATGGATACCTTTCGAGCATTGAAGAGGGGGAGGAAGAAAAGATCCGGGAACAGATGGACACCAACTTTTACGGGACGCTGTACACCATCCAGGCCGCCTTACCCGGCATGCGTGCCCGCCGCAAAGGACATATCGTTAACTATTCTTCGATTGGCGGCCTGGTGAGCTTTGCCGCCTCCGGGTTTTACCATGCGAGCAAGTTTGCCGTGGAGGGCTTGTCCGAATCGCTGTCCATAGAGCTGGCGCCCATCGGGATCAAGGTCCTGATCGTCGAGCCCGGACCCTTCCGCACCGACTGGGCGGGTCGTTCCATCATCGCTACGTCGCCCGTCATAGAAGACTATATACCCGTCGTGGGTGCACGCATCGAGGGGACCGCGGCCCGGAGCGGGAACCAACAGGGTGATCCTGTGCGGGCAGGCGAGGCCGTTATCCAGGCGGTCAGCGAGAACCTGCCCTACCTGCGGTTGCCGCTGGGGAGGCTCGCGTATGACATGATCAACAAAAAGCTGGATATGCTTCGGGAGAATGTAGAAGCTGTAAAGGAACTGACGCTCGGCGCGGATTATCCCGACGTGGCGCCTGCTGTGATACCGGACGCGCAGATGGCGCGCTAGGCCCCGCACTCGCACCGGCGGCGGCCCCGTCCCGCGGGGGATGTGTCGGCGAGCACGGTCCGCGGCCCGCGGGTCGTGGCCGCGCGCTGCATTATGCCCCCGGCACCACCTGTATCGGCGTCGCCGCCACCGGTGGCTCGCCCGGTTGCTCCCGCCCGATCCTGGAGACCAGGTAGACGATGAGCGCACCCAGCAACCCGATGATCCCAAAGGACCAGCGGAGCGACAATACCTGCGCGACAAAGCCCACCAGGGGCGGGACGATGAGAAAGCCCAGGTAGCCCACGGTGGAGATGGCGGCCAGGGCGGGGCCGCTGCTCATGGTCGTGGATTTGCCCGCCATGCTAAAGACCAGGGGGACGATACACGAAACACCAAGGCCCACGGCGATAAAACCTGCGCCCGCCACCAGCGGGTAGGGGACGATGGCCGCCAGGAGAAGACCGGAGCAGATCAGGACGCCGCTGATCCTTAGAAGGGATTTGATGCCGAAACGGCCGACGATCCGGTCGCCCGCAAACCGTCCGGTGGTCATGGCGATCATGTATACGGCAAAGGCCGCGGTGGCTTCCGCCTTGGACGTGCCAACGGCTTTGCGAAAATAGATGCCGCTCCAGTCATACATGGTGTTTTCGCAGGCCATCGAGGCAAAACAGATAAAACTAAAATTCAGGAGGTGTTTGTCCGGGAGCGAAAACAATGGTTTTTTCTCGTTGGATGGGGTGGGCTTGTCGTGCAACAGGTAGGGGTAGGCGAGAAAGGTCGTTATGGTCATGGCGATGCTCACCGCCAGGAGGTGCCAGGACGTGTACACGTTGTAGTTGACCATGAGGTACCCCAGACCCGCCCCGGCAAAACCCGCGAGGCTCCAGATCCCGTGGAAAGTCGTCATGATGGACCGTTGGAAAAGCCCCTGTACGCCCACGGCCTGGGCATTGAGGGAAATATTGAACAGGTTCCGCGCCGATCCGAAACAAAACAGGATGGCCACCAATTGCCAGGTCTGGCTGGAAAATCCCGCGAAACCCAGCATCACGTTAAAGATGAGTACGCCGATCAGGAGGATGCTTCGGCTGTTGAAACGGCCCAGCAGACGACCGGTCAGGGGCATCGTCATCATCAGGCCGATGGGAAGGGCGAACAAAACGGCGCCCAGCTGCGCCTCGTTAAGGTGGAGCTTGTACTGCATCGAGGGGATGCGGGACGCCCAGGAGGAGTATCCAAACCCGGACAGGAAAAAGAACACGGCGTTGGCGATTCTTAGGCGGCGGAGGGAGGGGGTAGGCTGGTCCATCTGAGGAAGCAAAGATACAGTATCTTCGGTCCTATGAAAAAAGGTCGCCTGGAAGCCTTTAGCGATGGCGTGTTCGCCATCATCATCACGATCATGGTTCTGGAACTACACGTCCCGCACGGGGACCAGTTAAAAGACCTGATGGGGGCCGCTCCACTTTTTATTGGCTATGTGCTCAGCTTCGTATATGTGGGGATCTATTGGAACAACCACCACCACATGTTCTACGTGGTGGACAAGATCGACGGTGGCGTCCTTTGGGCGAACCTGAACCTGTTGTTCTGGCTGTCCCTGGTCCCCTTTGTGACCGAATGGATGGGGGGAAGTCATTTTAGCCGCGGTCCCGTTGCCCTTTATGGTTTTATCCTCATTATGGCAGGCCTTGCCTACAACATCCTCTCGCGGATGCTGATCCGTTGTGCGGGTCACAATACCACCCTGGCCGAGGCTATAGGAAACGACCGTAAGGGAACTTTGTCCGTCGTCGTCTATGCCTGCGCGATCGGTATATCTTTTGTCAGCCCCATTGCCGCCTTGTGTTTGTATTGGGTCGTGGCGGTCGTTTGGTTTATACCCGATCCCCGTATCGAAAAAAGGGTTGGGAGGGCAAAGAACGATTAGTTGTATGGCGCGCACTTTTGTCATCGGTGATATCCACGGCGCCTTTAGGGCACTTACTCCTTTGATCGGGCGGCTGGAGCTGCGCAAGGACGATACCCTCGTCTTTTTGGGGGACTACGTGGACGGCTGGTCGGAGTCGGCGGAGGTGATCGAATACCTGATGGAGCTGGCGAAGCGTTATTCCTGTATTTTCCTGAAAGGAAATCACGACGTATGGTGCGAGGAATGGCTGGACGGGCTGCTCCCCGACGTCAACTGGCTGATGCACGGCGGGTTGGCCACGGTCGAAAGCTATGCGCAGCTGACAAAGACCCGGCGGAAACAACATCTTTCTTTTTTCCGGCGGATGAGCCTCTATCATGTCGATGAAAACAACCGGCTTTTTGTACATGCCGGGTTTACCTCACAGCAAGGGCCGGAAGGAGAGCACTTCCTGGCCACCCTTACCTGGGACCGGACCCTTTGGGAGCTGGCCCTGGCGACCGATCCGGCGTTGACGGCCGATTCCAACCGGTACCCGAAAAGGCTGACCCGTTTCTCCGAAGTCTTTATCGGGCATACGCCCACGACCAATTTTGACCAGACCTTGCCCATGCACGCCTGTAATGTGTGGAACCTGGACACGGGCGCGGCGTTTACCGGCCGGTTGACCGCCATGAACGTGGATACCTATCAATTTTGGCAAAGCGAGGTGGTGCAAGGGTTGTACCCGGAGGAGAAGGGGCGGAATCCGTAAAGGGGCGTCGCCCCGTCCCCGTCACCCCGTCACCGCCGCGATGAAAATTTTCTTTGCGGGTAACGTAAAATGTTTTAGTTTGCGTCAAAATAACGCAAACAAAGTGCCTTCTTTTTCCTCCTACAAGAACCCTTCCTTAGCCGTGGACGTCGTGGTATTCGGTTATAACGACCGGACCTTGTCGGTGCTCTTGTTAAAAAGGAACGAAGAACCCTTCAAAGGAAAGTGGACGCTGCCCGGTGTGTTTCTGGGTATGGAAGAACGCTTCGGGGACGCCTGTTCCAGGGTCCTGAGGACAAAGCTCGGGATGGACGACCTCTATACGGAGCAACTCTATACATTTGACGAACCCTCCCGGGACCCAAGGGGGCGCGCGATTTCGGTGGCGTATTACGCTTTGGTCAATCCGCAACGGTTCACTACCGGGCACAAGTCGGGTGATGCGGAGTGGTTTCCTGTGCACAAAAGACCCTTTTTGGGCTTCGACCACGATGAGATCTTCACGACCGCCCTGCAAAGGCTAAAAGCCAAGATCCTTTACCATCCGGCCGGGTTCGAGCTGCTGGACGAACTCTTTACCATGACTGAGCTCCACGAGCTGTTCGAGTGCATCCTGGACACGACGATCGACCGGAGAAACTTCCGCAGAAAGATCCTGGATTCCGAATATGTGCTCCCCACCGGTTTGAAGCGGGAGGGGTTGCAGAACCGCCATCCGGAGCTTTACAAATTCAACAGAAGATTAAAACTCAAGGGCGCCGGAGGCGCCCTGCCCGAAGGGCCAATAATTAACTGATTTGCGGCGGCGGACTAAATTGTCCGCTTAGTCCGCCGCCGCAAATCAAACATTAACCTAAACAACATCGCACAATGAAAACCTCTCCGATCTTACTAAAGGACGGTTACAAAGTAGGCCACAAGTTCCAGTACCCTGAAGGGACAACCCTCGTGTACAGCAACCTTACCCCGAGAAAATCCAGGAACGACGACATC
Organism: Dinghuibacter silviterrae; assembly: GCF_004366355.1. Taxonomy (NCBI): domain Bacteria; kingdom Pseudomonadati; phylum Bacteroidota; class Chitinophagia; order Chitinophagales; family Chitinophagaceae; genus Dinghuibacter; species Dinghuibacter silviterrae. The sequence goes on from NZ_SODV01000002.1 coordinate 587,702, forward strand.
CACGACGTCGTGTTTTTCGGGCTGCAGTATTTCATCAAGGAATACCTGATCCGCCAGTTCGACGAATGTTTTTTTCAACGGCCAAAGGCCGAAGTCCTCAAGGAATACGCCCGGCGCATGGACTTCTACTTAGGCAAAGACAGCATCACGTACCAGCACATCGCCGACCTGCACGACCTCGGCTATCTGCCGCTGGAGATCAAGGCGCTCCCCGAAGGAACCCTGGTGCCACCCCGGGTGCCCCTGTTTACGATCCGGAACACAAAACCCGAATTTTTCTGGCTGACCAATATGCTGGAGACGCTGTTGAGCGCCGTGCTTTGGAAACCCAGCACCTCCGCCACGACCGCCTTCCAATACCTGAGGACCTTTACAAAGTATGCCCGGGAAACAGTGGGCGACGATCTCAGCTTTGTACCCTGGCAGGGTCACGACTTTTCTTTCCGCGGTATGAGCGGGATCGAAGACGCCATCATGAGCGGCGCCGGTCACCTGCTCAGCTTTACCGGCACGGACACCATACCCGCCATCGACTTTCTCGAACAATACTATAACGCCGACTGCGAGCAGGAACTCATCGGGGGCTCCGTACCCGCGACCGAACACAGCGTCATGTGCATGGGCACCCAGGACAACGAAATCGGTACCTTCGAACGCCTCATCACCGTCGTGTACCCCGCGGGGATCGTCTCCATCGTCAGCGACACCTGGGACTTCTGGCAGGTCGTCACCGGTTTTCTTCCCCAGTTGAAGGACCGCATCCTTGCCCGAAACGGGAAGGTCGTCATCCGCCCCGACAGCGGTGACCCGGTAAAGATCATCGTGGGCGATCCCGCCGCCCCCGCCGGCAGCCCCGAATACAAGGGCGCCATCGAATGTCTTTGGGAAACCTTTGGCGGCACCATTACCCCTCGCGGGTACAAACTCCTGGACGCCCACGTCGGGCTGATCTACGGCGACAGCATCACCCTCGAAAGACAGCACGCCATCCTGGAAGGCCTCCAGCAAAAGGGTTTTGCCAGCTACAACGTGGTCCTGGGGATCGGTTCCTACACCTACGAATACGTCACCCGCGACACCTTCGGGTTTGCGATGAAAGCGACCTACGGCGAAGTGAACGGCGAAGGGCGCGCTATTTTTAAAGATCCCAAGACCGATGATGGTACGAAGAAATCGGCCCGGGGGCTTTTGCAGGTGACCCGCAACCCGGCTAGCGGGGTGCTTGAATTGAAGAATGATTGTACCTGGGAGGAAGAGGGGCAGGGCGAGCTCAAGACCGTGTTCCGTGACGGGAAACTCCTGGTGGAACGGTCGTTGGCGGAGATCCGTGAGCGATTGAAAACTTATTTATCATGAACCTCTCTATTGAAAAATATACACTTTTACGCGATCGCTGGCCGCCCGCCGGCCAGCAGGTCATCGCGCAACACACGGCAGAAGAAGTCGTTGTCTACCAGGCTTATAAGCATTCGATAGCCGACTTCGCCGTCCGGCATCAATACTTTGGCGGCAGCGAATATAGTTATCAGCGGATGTCATGGATCAAGCCCAACTTCCTTTGGATGATGTACCGATGCGGTTGGGCTGAAAAGCCCAATCAAGAGCGGGTACTTGCCCTTTGGATCAGCAAGGGCGTATTGCGGGATATTTTATCCCAGGCCGTCATCACCGCGTTCGATCCCGACTTTTATAGCGATTCGACAACATGGAAGCAAGACCTCGAATCCAAAGACGTACGCCTGCAGTGGGACCCCGATCACGACCCGTACGGCGTCAAGCAATCACGCAGGGCCATCCAGCTGGGTCTGAAGGCCTCGGCGTTGGGACGCTTCGCAAAAGAACAAATCCATCGTATCGAAGATATAACCGACTTTGTCCGGGTGCAGAAGCAACATGTCGACGCCCGTCGACTCGATTTGCTTGAAGTGCCGGTTGAGACGGTTTGGTCGATAGGCGATGCGGATCTGGAAAAAAGAATCGGCATTGCAAACCGGTAGGGCTCAAAGAGCTGGAGCTGATTGCAGGCTCTGATTGGAAAAGGTTTCCTCCCCTGTTGGAATGGCAACCGATCTTTTGCTAAAATTTTAAAACGCGTAACATCATGTACACATTCAATTTGATATACCCGAACCTTTCGGACATCCCTTTCCACGCCATGGTCTTCCCCGACGGCCAACCCCACGTAAAACTAAAAATGGAGGCCATCAAAGCCCTCGACCGGGCCACCCCGGTCCGGATCCTGTCGCGGTTGAGTCATGCAAACGACCTGATGACGGTCTTGTTCGTCAAGAACACGCTGGACTACCTGGAATTCGAACACGTCGAGCTACACGTGTCGTACCTGCTGGCGGCGCGGATGGACCGGGTGATGCTGGACGGTGAGCCGTTCTCGCTGAAGGTGGTCGCGCAGGTGCTGAACCAGGCGCAGTTCCGGAAGGTGAAGATCTTCGATCCGCATTCGGAGGTGAGCACGGCGTTGATCGACCGGTCTTATGCAGTGTCGAATCATACGTTTGTGCAGGGGGCTTTAAAGGACTTTGGGGTGGAACCGTATTGCCTGGTGTCCCCGGACGCGGGGGCGCTTAAAAAGATACACAAGCTGGCGTCTTTTTTAGGCGCGGCGGAGGTGGTCGAGTGTATGAAGGAACGGGACTTGCGCACGGGTGCGCTGACCCATTTCAAGACGACGGCGGACGACCTGGAGGGGAAGACCTGCGTGATTGTGGACGATATATGTGACGGGGGCGGTACTTTTGCAGGGACCGCGGCGTTGTTGAAGGGGAAAGGAGCGGCGATGGTCGTGTTGGTGGTCAGCCACGGTATCTTCAGCAAAGGACCGGTGATCGACGGGATAGACAAAATCTATACAACGGATTCTTACAGGCTGGTAGAAGGGGTGCATACGTTTCCGATCAGCAACTTTTTGTTATGACATACGAACTGTCCGATGAGATCCTGCGTGGGTGGACGATCAACAACCTGGTGGACATCGCCTTGTTGGAAGCGTTGCCACCGCAGATCTGGACGGAAAAGATCCCTGGGTATGCACAAAAGACGGTCCGGATGATCGGCGCGCATATCCACAATTGCCGGTGCAGCCACCTCCGGCACCTGGGCCGGAAGTGGCAATTACCGGTACCGGAGGTGGTGGATAACAAAACGGTCACGACAAAGGGGTTGATCGCCGCTTTGCACAAAAGCGCCCGGTCGATGGAGGAGCTGTTCCGGAAGGGTCTTGACAACGGGAACGTCCTGCCCGGTTTTGGTCCGGGTGCGGTCCAGTTCCTGCACTATATGATCGAACACGAGGCGCACCACCGGGGACAGCTGACGATGGCGGCCCGGCAACTGGGGTATCCGCTGCCGGCGGAGGTGTCGGGGTTGCTTTGGCAGTGGTCGCGGCTGGAAAAGAAATAATAATTTGGAAAATAATACCGATCGGTATAACTTTGGGGAGTGAAAAAGGCAGAACAAAAGTGAAAAAGGCAGAACAAACACGTCAGTTCATCATCGAAAAAACCGCCCCCATCTTCAATATGAAGGGGTACGCAGGGACTTCGTTGTCGGACATGACGGAAGCGACGGGGCTGACGAAGGGCAGCATCTACGGGAACTTCGAGGACAAGGACGCGGTGGCCCTGGCGGCGTTTGATTATAATGCGCGGAAGGTACAGGAGGTGATGCGCCGGGAAATGGACAAGCACGATACGATCCGGGAAAAGCTCCTGGTGTATATACACGTGTATGAGAACTTCGAGAAGTTTCCTTTTCCCCAGGGGGGGTGCCCGTTGCTGAATACGACGGTGGACGCGGACGATACGCATCCGGAGCTGAAGACGCGGGTGGCGGGTGTGGTCCAGGGGATGAAAGACCGGTTGACCGGGCTGATCGAGGAAGGCAAGCGCCGGGGTGAGTTCAGGCAGGATCTGCACGCGGAACAGGCGGCGCTGACGCTGATCGCGACGATCGAGGGGTTTGTCATGTTGTCAAGGCTAAAGAGTCGCGTCCATGACCTTAAGCTCGTCACGCGATCCATCGAAGAAATGATCAGGAAATTCTGATCCTTTTTTTTACTAAAAAATATACCGATCGGTATATAAATAAACACGCAATGAAAACGACAAAAAACACTGTATTGATTACAGGCGGGAGCGCCGGTATCGGGCTTAGCATCGCCGAAGCATTTCTGGCGGCAGACAATGAAGTGATCATCACCGGACGGGACGCGGAACGGCTCGCGGAAGCAAAGCGGCGGTTGGGCGGAAGGGTGACCACGATCGTGAGTGATGTGAGCCGGCACAGCGATTTGCAAAACCTGGCGGAACGCATGCGCAAGGATTTCCCGGGCTTGAACGTCCTGGTCAACAATGCCGGCACGGCCTATGTATATGACCCCGCAAAAGGGGCGGAAAATGCAGGGGAGGAAATGCAAACCAATTACCTTTCGGTGATCGAACTGACGGAGTACCTGCTTCCCCTCCTGAAGCAGCAGCCGGAGGCGGCGGTAGTGAATGTCACGTCGGTGCTGGCGTTTACGCCCTCCCTGACGATACCTACCTACTCGGCTTCAAAGGCGGCACTGCATTCTTTTACGCAGGCCCTGCGGCTGACGCTGCGCAACAGCACGGTAAAAGTATTTGAATTGATGCCGCCGCTGGTGAATACGGACTTCTCCAAGATGATCGGAGGTGACAAGGGTATTGCCCCCGGCGTGGTGGCGGACCATTTGCTGAAAGCGTTGGAAAACGATACCTATGAAATCCATGTGGCCGGCACCGCCGATGTGTACCGCCTTTACCTGTCTTCCCCTGAAAATGCGCTGCATGCCATAAACGCCGCCCGGTTATGAAAAACCCCGTGCTGATGATCGCGGTCATCGCGGCTGCAGTCATGGAACTGATCGATACTTCGATCGTGAATGTGGCGCTTTCGCAAATGAGCGGGAACCTGGGCGCGACCCTGGAGGATACAAGCTGGGTGATCACGGCTTATGCCATCGCGAATGTGATCATCATCCCGATCACGAGTTTCCTGGTGGCAAAACTGGGGCGGCGCAACTATTATATCGGGTCGATCATTATGTTTAGCGTTTTTTCCCTTTTGTGCGGGCAGGCGACCAATATCTGGACCCTCGTGGCCTGCCGGTTTTTCCAGGGCATTGGCGGTGGGGCGCTGTTGTCGGTGTCGCAGGCGATCGTCTTCGAGCTTTTCCCAAGGGAAAAACAAAACATCGCCAGCGCGCTTTTCGGGATTGGCGTTTTCGTGGGACCGACGATCGGCCCCACCCTCGGCGGCTTTATCACGGAGAATTTCGAATGGCCCTGGATCTTTTACATCAACGTGCCGATAGGACTGGTGGTGACGCTGGTTTGTCTTTCCCGCCTGGGAGAACCGGCGATAAAACCGGTGGCGGGTCGGATTGACTGGACGGGGATCTTTCTTTTGGCGGTGGGCGTGGGCTCTCTGCAAACAGTCCTGGAGAGGGGTGAGACCGACGACTGGTTTAATGCAGGGTATATCGTGTGTTTGACGGCGGCGGCGGTGTTGGGGCTGACGCTGTTTATCTGGTGGGAGCTGCGGGTCAAACACCCGGTGGTGAATTTGCACGTACTCAGGAGCAAGAACCTGAGCATCGCGGCGGCGCTGACTTTTGTCTCTGGAATGGGGATCTTCAGTTCGGTATACCTGACCCCAGTCCTGGCCCAACGGATCCTTGGTTTTACGCCGACGCAAACGGGGCTTTTGTTGTTACCTGGCGCCATCCTGGCGATCGGGGGTTTGATCGTCTCCGCGCGGTTGCTGCAAAGGGGGGTATCCCCCGTGGTGATGGTGGCGACCGGTATGTTGTTGTTTGTGTTGTTCAGTTACCGGATGTCGGTGCTGAACCTGGGCGCCGGTGCGACGGACATGTCGGTGCCGCTGATCTTTCGCGGGGTGGGTTTGGCGATCGTGACCGTCCCGCTCACGACACTCGCGGTGTCCACCCTGGAACCAAAGGATTTTGCGCAAGGGGCGGCGCTCAACAATATGATGCGGCAGTTGGGTGGGTCCTTCGGTATCGCGCTGGTGAATACGTTCCTGGCGCGGAAGTTCGCGCAGCACCGGAGCATTTTATTGGAAAAGGTCACCGCGTACGACCCCGCGTATAACGAACGGCTCCGGCAGTACACCGGTTACTTTCAGGCGAAGGGCAGCGACGCCCAGGAAGCGGGGGCCCGGGCCCTGGGCGTGCTGAACTTCTCGGTGGATCAGCAATCTTTGCTGATGAGTTATCTCGACGGATTTCTCCTGCTGGGGATCGTTTTCATGGCGGCGCTGCCGCTGTTGTTGCTGACACGCGCGCGGAGACGGGGGACGCCGGCGGTGGTGTTGTCGGATCACTAGGAGGCCTCGACGAGCTGCTTGATCTGGACGAGGATGGGCATCCAGCCGTCGCCGTTGTTGTAGGTTTCTTTATAACGCCGCTCTCCGTCGGTCACCCCGGCAAAGTCGCCCTGGGTCACCTCCAGGAGGGTCTGGCCGTTGGTTTCCGTAAGGGTATAGGTCACCGTTACATAATTCTCCGGGACATCCGGTATGGTGGAGTTAGGATCTATGGTGGTATAGGCAAGGAATTGCCCCGGACGGATACCGGTGACCGTGCCCTTTACGGCGATCAGCTCCACGCCGTTGAAATTCCCCTTCCACACCAGGGGACTGCCGACCGTCCAGTCGGACAGGGCGGCGCATCCGAACATATACTTTGCGGTTTGTTCCGGGTTGGTCAATGCGTCCCATACCGTGGCGGCGGGGGCGTCGATGGTAATGTTGTTGCGAACGATCAGACTCATCGTGTGTATTTTGATGCAAGATTACGCCGCCGCTTAAAGACCGGGTAATATTTTAAGGATTATTTCTAACAGATTGCGGTGTCCGCCCAAACTTTTTCTTAAACGCATTGTTGAAGTGTTGCGGGGAGGCATACCCCAGCTCGGCCGAAATCTCGGCCGCGGTCTTTTCGCTGTTCCGCAGGTGCTCGAAGGCGAGCTGGAGCCGCTGTTCGGACAGGTAACCGAAAACCGTTGTCCGGAAGGTTTCCTTAAATCCGCGTTTGAGTTTGTATTCATTGAGCCCGACCGTTCTGGCGATTTCGGAGAGGTTGGGTGGGTTGTCGACGCGTTCATTGACAAAGTCCCGGGCCGCAATGATCCGTTCCTTGTCAGAACGGGTTTTTAAAAAAACGGGTTCGGGCGGCGCGCTGCAGGCGTCCGCCGACAGGACGAGGAGCTCTATGCTTTTGGACAAAAGAAAAAGCCGTTTGAGGTCGCCCCCGTAGGAACAATGGATGATCTGCCGGATCACCTGTTCCATACCCGGATCGATGGCGCCCCAGTGCTCCGAAAAAAGGATGTTCTTTCCTTCGAGCACGCTTTCCGCAAAGCGTTGCAAGGCGTCGCTGGCCCCGGTTGTAAATTGGATGAACTTGTCTCGCGGAAACTGGACCCCGAAAGTTTCGAGCTCGGGGCTGTGCGGGGTGACCTCGATATTGAATTCCCTCGAATACATCAGGTTGTGGTGCCCACCGATCAGGTCGAAGGTGCGGTCCAGTTGCCGGTAGGTGAAGCTGTAGTTTCCCCTCAGCCCGAAGTGCAGGCGTACCACGTCGGGTCCCGGGCCCGGGGGCCTGGAAGGGCGCTCACCGGTAGCACGCGACACGGCGTGCCCCAGGCGGATGCCGTCGCAGTTCCAGATGGTCGAGCGGATGGCGCCGTTGTCGGAGTGTACTTCGAGGGGTTCCATGCGTGCCTAAAGATACGCATTATCCCCGCCGCCGGCCGAACGCGGCTGCCCCTGCCGTCGAGTCCCGGTCCCCGGCCGTCGTATCCGACGCAAGCAGAATGTCCTTCTCCGGGTCCGCCCACCCCCGGCGCACGATTATGTCCTTCCCTTCGGGCCCCGACCGCATGGTACACAACAGTATATACACCCCATTGGGGGTAAGGTACCCCCCGGAAGCCCTCCCGGGTACCCGCGCCAGCGGCGGACTCAGGGGCTTCCTCCGCACCGAGTTGACCACATCCAGGGCATAGTGTACACAATTGAAACTTAGGATAGAATACCGCCGGCCGGCATCCTCGCGAAGGCGGACCAGGAGCGTATCCCAGGCACCAGCCGTCAGCCGCAGGCGGATGCCCGCGTTATAGACATGACCGTGGTTGTCGGCCAGACGGGACTTTACGGGCAGCCCGGTGGTAAATGCCAGGAAAGGGGACCGTGCGTAAAAACCCAGGTATTCGACGACCCGGGTGGTGTCGGTGGTTTTGGATAAACCGAGGAAAACGTGACCCAGCCGGCCCCGCGGCCAGGTGAACAACGCCCGGGGGTGGGCCGTGTCGGGTATGGACACGAGCAGCTCCACGGTATACCGGGTAGACGGTCCGGAAGGGACGCGGGAAAAGGTGTCCAGGTTTTGTCCCGTACAGGGGTTGATGCCCGCGAGTAGCACGATGGCGGCGGCAACTATTTTGACCATAAAAATTATTTAGGATACAAAACTATCCGGCAGAGGCGCGATGAAGGACGAGGTGGCAGCGCTATTTAATAATAGACCGCTGCTTTACAGTATGCTGTGCATTATGAAGGAAGGAGTCCATCCGTATTTTCCCGGAGGTCGAAAAAAAAGTTAGGTTTTGTTTATGGAAAAATGCACCCATGAGCGTCTTATATCATCGCCCGGTTTTGATCATCCTTAAACAAAGACGTATGGAAGAGCTGTTTTCAATGGAAAGGCCTTGTACTGTATTGATTGTGGAACTATGGGCGTTGATCCGGTCGGGGGTCAAACAAATCCTGGAGTCCCAGAACGAACCGGTGTACCGTTACCGGGTATTGCTTGCCCAGGACGCTTCGGAGGCGATCCGCAAGCTGACGCGGAACCCGGTCGACATCGTGCTGATGGGGGACAATGTACAAATCGGGGGCACCCCCTTGCTCATCAAGGAAATGCTGAAGGTCTACCCCGACCTTCGCATCCTCGTCATGGCGGACCTTCCGTTGTCCAACCATGTCAAGGCGGCACAGGAAGCCGGTGCATTAGGTTACCTGCACAAGAACCTTACCCACCAGGATCTACTGGAGGCCATCTGGAAGACGTATAACGGCAACGTCTATTATTCTTCTTCGGTGGCCAACCGTCTTTTGGAGGACGAGCGGATGGATTACGAAACCCGCATGAAGGCAGAGGCGAAACTGTCGAACCGGGAGCTCCAGGTACTTCGCCTGATCGCCTCGGGCATGACCACGCCCCAGATCAGCGTGGAGCTGTCGATTGGCCGGCGGACGGCGGAGACCTACAGGAAGAACCTGCTCCAGAAGACGAGGACGCAAAATGCGCCGGGGTTGGTGCGGTATGCATTTACTAATAAATTGTTATAATATGTAAAGTATGCTTTCCAATTTGGAAACTGTGAGTTACATTTAGACAAAAAAAATGTACTATGGAGATGAAATTCCTTTTCCCGCACCGGTACCGGTTGATCGGTTGGATATTGGCCCTGCCGTCGGCTGCGCTGGCGATCCTGGCTTTTTACCACGACTTCGGATTCCCGTTTTTGTATTATACGTCGGGGCCCTGGAACCCGGGGTTCCAGGACGCGTACTTCCTGTTTAACCTGACGTACCATAACTTCACGGGGGACATCGCACTGATCCTGCTAATGGTGGGTTTATTGATGGTGGCTTTTTCCAGGGAGCGGGTGGAAGACGAACGGACCATACGGTTGCGGCTGGAATCATTGTTGTGGGCGTTTTATGTGAATTCGGCCCTGGTCTTGCTGGCCATTATTTTGTGTTATGGGACGATGTTCCTCGCGGTGATGGTCTATAACATGGTGTCGACCCTGGTGATCTTTATCGGGCGGTACCATTGGGTAATGTTTTCGGAACGCCAACACCTTAAATCCGAGGCGGTATGAAAAACACTATAAAGGTGGAGCGCGCGATCCTGGACATCACACAGGCGCAACTGGCGGAGCGGATAAAGGTGTCGCGGCAGACGGTGAATGCGATCGAAAGCAACCGGTATGTCCCCTCGACCATCCTGGCGCTCAAGATCGCGCGGACTTTCGGGAAGAAGGTGGAGGACATTTTCTCGTTGGAAGAAAACGACTAGTATATGGCAACGATCACGGTGAAGCGTATTTACGATCCACCCGCCAACACGGATGGGTACCGGGTGCTGGTGGATCGTCTTTGGCCCCGCGGGGTCAGCAAGGAGAAGGCGCACATCGACTTATGGTTGAAGGAAGTCGCGCCTTCCACCGAACTGCGCCAGTGGTTCCACGCCCACATGGACCAATGGGAGACTTTTTCCAGGCGTTATGACGCTGAGCTGTACGGCTCGGCCGCGCTGGCGGAGTTAAAGGCCCTGGTAAAAAAGCATCCGCACGTCACCCTTTTGTATGCCTCCCGGGAGGAGACGCAAAACCACGCCCTATTGCTGGCAAAGCTGCTGCACTAGTGCCCGGCATACCAACTGCCCAGGGTGGTCAACTGCCCGTTCGCGTCGACCATGGCAGAGGGCCAGAGGGCCGCGCTGTTGGGGTCGCCCGAGAACCAGGAGTACCGTTGGACGAAGGAAAGGCTGTCCAGCTTTGGCAAAAGGCTTTGCATAAAGCCCAGCACCTGACCGGCGTTGTACACATTGTTGGTGGGGCTGGTGGCATTCCAGTCGGCGCTGGCGAATTCGGTGACCCAGATGGGTAAATGGTATTGGTTGTAGAGGGTTTGGAGCACCTGTACGAAATTATTGGCATCCAGGCCGACATACATGTGCACACAGATAAAGTCGACGCGGAGGTGTTCGGCGGCCACCGAGTCCATGAATTCCGTAAACCAAGTCACGGTGGGGTAGGAAACGGCGGGGCTGCCCAGGGGCAGGCCGATGCTTTCGAGCTGGGGCCAAAGTGCCAGCGCCTGGGAGACGGTCATGTTAGACTGACCGGACTGGTCGGGTTCGTTAAAACCCAGGACATATTTTGCGGTGCCCTGTGTCTTCATCTGTTGGACGAGGGTGATGTTGGCCGCGGTCACATTACCGGCCCCCCAAAACATCGGTACGAATTCCATACCCTTTGGGGGCGAAGGGGGGAGGGGTGTGCCCCACGTATAGAACCATTGCGCATTGAGCGAGACGAGGTCGCCTTGCCAGGTGCCGTTGGTCGTGTTGGTGCTGAAACAGCCCCCTTTTTTGGCGGAATGAGTTGTACTGGTCGTCGACCCGGTCGTGTCGGTGGACCCGCCGGTGGTGACGGGGGTGGCGCTTTTTTTGGCGCAAGAAACCAGGATCGCCAATGTGGCCAGGAAGCAAACGGTTTTTGTCATGGGGGCATGGATTTGCGTGCCCTAAGATAGCAAAAACCGTGCTTAAGTGGCCGCTGGCAAATGCACCGGTATCACGAGGATATTCCCCGACCCGTTGAGGGGGCTTTGCAGCTCCCGGGTCAGGCCGTCATAATCCAGGGTATGGTCCCGGTCGCGTTTGTAAAGCCCCCGAACGCGGTTGCTTGAATAGTACAACCGGCTGCCGTCGGGGCTGACGTAGGGGGATGAGTTTCCCGCTCCGTCGTTGACCTGGGGGCCGAGCTTTTGGGCGGCGGACCAGGTGTCGCCCTGCCGGTAGGATACATAAAGATCGTTCCCATTGATAAAGACCATGTACCGGCTGTCGGCCGATACAAAAGGATCCTGGAGACCGTCTACACCGGCAGGCAAAATGAGCCGGGGCGTCTCGTACCCGCTCCCCGTCCAACGGGCGTAGAAGCCGTTCATGCCGTTGTGTCCGTCCCTGTCGCGGGAACAGAAATAGAGGTCGCCCGAGCGTGTGACGCAGGGGGCGAAATTGCTGACGCCCTCTTCGTTAACGGGGGCGTCGAGGTGGCGGGGTTCGGACCAGCCACCGGAAGGGAGCCGGTCTACGAACCAAATGTGGAAGTTCTTGCGTGGGGCTTGACCCGCGCCTTTGACAAGCGGCCGGTTGGATATAAAAAAGAGCCTTTGGCCATCAGGGGTGATAAAGGGATCGGTGTCGTTCCAGGCCCCGGAAAACGGAAGGACCCATGGTTTGGACCAGGCGTCGCCCACGCGTTCGGACGCGCAGATCGTCCAGTAGACGCCACCGGCAGACCAATATACGGTCCGCCCGTCGGGACTAAAAGACGTGGCCCATTCCTCGTAAGGGGTGGAAACGACCCCGGGGGCAAAGACCTGGGGCAGGGCGGTGGAATCGACCACGGCGGTTTGCGCAAAAACGGCCGGGGAGCAGGCGGTCAAAAGAAGGACAAAGATGGTCTTCATGAAGGCGAAGCTGCCGCGTTTACAGAGGAAAAAGAAAGCCCTTCAATCGTTCCCCTTTTTTATTCAACGCCCGCTGTCTACCTTCATAGGAACATGACGGACATCAAAGCAATCATCACGGGCGCCACGGGGATGGTGGGCGAAGGCGTACTGCACGTCTGCCTCCAGGACCCGAGGGTCAGCGCCGTGCTGGTCATCAACCGCAAACCGCTGGGCATACAACACCCAAAGCTCAGGGAGGTCATCCATGCAGACTTTTTCGACCTGTCGGCGATCGAGTCGTTGCTAAGAGGGTACAATGCCTGTTTCTTTTGTCTGGGCGTTTCCTCCGTCGGGATGAAAGAGCCGGACTATTACAGGGTTACCCATACCCTGACCCTGAACGTGGCGACCTCGCTCGTACGGCTCAACCCGGACATGACCTTTTGTTACATATCGGGGGCGGGTACCGACAGCAGCGAAAAGGGCCGGAGCATGTGGGCGAGGGTCAAGGGCAAAACGGAAAATGACCTTTTGCAACTCCCCTTCCGCCGCGCCTTTGCCTTGCGGCCGGGGTTTATAAAACCCATACCGGGGCTGCAAAACGCGCATTCGTTTTACAACTACATCAACTGGCTTTTTCCCCTGGGAAGGGCCCTGTATCCTTCGGGTTTTTGTACGCTGACCGAGCTTGGCCGGGCGATGATCCACCTGGCGGAGGAAGGGTATGACAAAAAAATATTGTCCGGGAAGGACATTATCGCATTGGGCAAATGAGCGTCTTTAGCATACAGGATATCTTTTTTTCGTGTACGGACGTTGCCGAGTACAGCGGCGAACACTTCGCGTCCGAACACGGGCTGGCGCGTATCATTTCCGGGGAAATGCAGGTGTCGGAGGCGGACCGGAGCTATATCCTGTCGCCGGGTCAAACGGTGCTGTTTAGCAGAAACCGGTTGGCAAGGTTTGTCAAAAACCCGCTGGGCGACGGCACCTTCCGGATGATTACGGTTTTTTTCAGACAAACGTTCCTTGCACAATACTATGCGGCGCACACGGTCCGCAGGGATGCGGTGCGGATGAAGGATGTCCTGTGTTTCCCGCCCACGCCTTTATTGGATAGCTTTTTTACCTCTCTTTTGCCGTACGAGGAGTTGAACGGCGCGCTACCGGAGGAATTGGTGGGGCTGAAGCTGACCGAGGCCGTCACTATCCTAAGGCCCCTGGATCCGGCAGTAGATGGTCTTTTATCGGATTTTTCGGAACCGGGTAAGATCGACCTGGCGGATTTCATGGAGAAAAATTTTGCCTTCAACATCAGCCTGGAAAAATTCGCCTACCTGACGGGGCGGAGCCTGGCGACCTTTAAACGGGATTTTCGGAAGACCTTTCAAACGCCTCCGCAAAAGTGGCTACTGGAGCGTCGCCTGAGACAAGCCCATTTCCTGATCACCGAGAGGAAGCTAAAGCCATCGGAAGCTTGTATGGAAGTGGGTTTTGAAAACCTCTCTCACTTTTCCACGACCTTCAAACAACAGTTTGGGTACAATCCGTCGAGCCTGACCCGCTGACCAAACCATCTTTGAGCTGCCGGCCAAAAGTAGTTTGCGTCGCGCGGACGACCTTTGTTGTAAATAAAACTACCATGAAAAAGGTCGTACTCATCACCGGGGCCTCTTCCGGCATGGGCAAAGAAACCGCGAAATTGTTGTTACAACAAGGATATACCGTGTATGGCGCCGCCCGGCGCGTGGAGCGCATGGAAGACGTCCAAAAACTGGGGGGCAAGGTGCTCCGGATGGACGTCACCGACGATGACGACATGGTCCGGGGGGTGGAAGAAATGCTGAAAAAAGAGGGTCGGATCGACGTTCTCATTAACAACGCGGGCTTTGGCTCCTATGGGACCGTAGAGGACGTGCCCATGGCCGACGCCCGGTACCAGATGGAAGTGAACGTGTTTGGCCTGGCGAGGCTTTGCCAGCTGGTGATCCCGCACCTGCGGGCCCAGGGGTCGGGGAAGATCGTCAACATCACTTCGATAGGGGGCAAGGTCGTCACGCCTTTCGGAGCCTGGTACCACGCGAGCAAATTTGCGGTCGAAGCCCTCAGCGATGCCCTGCGGATGGAGTTGAAACCCTTCGGCGTGGACGTGATTGTGATCGAGCCGGGGGGTGTACAAACGGAGTGGGGTGATATCGCCATGGCAAACCTGGTCAAGGTGTCGGGACAGGGTGCCTACAAAGGCCTTGTGGACCGGGTGTTGGCGATCATGCCGGGGATCGAGGCGAAAGCAGCGCCGCCATCGGTCATCGCAAAGCTGATCGCCCGGGTCCTTTTGGTGAAAAAACCACGGACGCGGTATCATGGGGGGTATATGGCCGGGACGGTGCTGACCTTGCGGAAGTGGATGCCGGATAAGGTGATCGACGCCGCCTTGCTGAGCCGGTTGAAATAATCAGGCATCCAAGGGGGTGCCGTGGTTTAGCGATACGCAAAAACAGCTGCCTTTCCCTTCTTCGCTGTCGATGTGCATGGTACCGGCGTTTTTCTCGATAAAATCCCAACACAGCAGCAGGCCAAGCCCCGTTCCTTTTTCCGAAGCGGTACCAAAGGTTGTGACGCTTTCTCCGTTGCGGACCTTGGCGAGCACATCGGCGGTCATGCCGGTACCGGTATCCGTTACACAAAATTCATCGATGGTTGCGCTTTTGCGTCGCGCGGTGATCGTGATCGTGTCTCCCTTGTGGCAAAACTTGAGGGCATTGCTCACCAGGTTGCGGAAGACGACCTGCATCATGTTGGAGTCTGCGTATACCGGGAACGAACCCTTGATGTCGCTGACCAGGTGGATGCCCTTGGCGGAGGCCTGGCGGGTGAACAGGTGGACGATCTCCTCCAGGACTTCCGTCATCTCGAACACCCTTGGCTTGACCACGATACCGCCGAGCTGGCTCCGCGCCCAGTAGAGCAGGTTTTGCACCAGCTCCGACGTGCTGTTGACGTCTACGGACAGGTGCCGGAGGATGTCAGCGGCTTCCTCCTCCGTGAGTTCGTTTTCTTTCAGCAGGTCGAGCAGCGACTTCAGGGATCCAAGGGGACCGTTGAGGTCGTGCGCGATGATGGAGAAAAGGCGGTCCTTGTCCCTGTTGGAAAGCCGGAGCCGTTCCGCGTGATCTTCTATGGCGGCCTTTTGCAAAGAAATTTCCTGGTTCTTGGTGGCCAGGATCCGGTTGCTTTCCTGTTTCACCTTCCGGTTGTAGAACAGCACCAACACGAGGATACCCAACAGGACGCTGACGAGCACGGCGACGCCGGCCTGCAACTTCAGTCGTTCAATCTTTTGCTCCGCGATCAGCGACTCCCTGGCGCGGACGATTTTGGCCGAGTCCTCTTTGCGCGTATAGGCAAATTTTGTTTCGAGTTCGTATTCCTTTTCCCGGGTGCTTTCGTTGGACAGGCTGTCCGCGTAAAGCTTGTTCATCTTCAGGTATTGGAGACTGCTTTTGTAGTCCCCTTCCTTTGCATACCAGGCGGACAACTGTTCGCTGGCGTCCGTGATGGATTGTTTGTTTTGAAGCGTTTTGGCCAGGGCGAGTCCCTGCAGGTTGTAGGCAATCGCTTGCTGCGTCTGGCCAAGACCGGCACAGGCGTCCCCCAGCATCAACAGCGTATTCATCTGGCCCAGCCGGTCCGACGTGTGTTTATAGTAATCCAGCGAGACGAGGTGGTACTCCCTCGCCTTTTCGTATTGCTTCATGAGGACAAGCGTATACCCCATATCGTTCCGCACGAATGCCGCGATATACCCATTGGGGTCGTTGGCCAGGTCCATGGCCTTTTGGTACCTCAGCATGGCGCTGTCGTATTGGTCGCGCAAAATATAAATCGCGGCCATGTCCACTTCGAGGTACGCCTTGAAGTTGCTGTCGGGGTAGTGTTCGACGAGCTGGAAGGCCTTGAGGAATTGCGCCAGGGCGTCGTCGGTCCTGTTGCCGTTCAGGTAGTATTGTCCCAGGTTCCGGTGGACCTTGGCGGACAGGAAAGTATCCCCGGCCCGTTCCGCCAGCGTCAACGCCTGCTGGTAGGAAGACAGCATTTCCGAAAGGTCCCCGACGAGCGTGTAATAGTCGCCCTTCGAACGCATGGCCAATGCTTCCCCGCGTATATAGTTGATTTTAGCCGAGAGGGCAAAGGCCTTCTGGGCATAGAACAAAAGACTATCCGCGCTTGTGCCGTAAAAGTCACTGGACAGCACGACCATACGGTTTATATAACCGGTGTCTTTTTCGACATCCGGGTTCTTTTCCTTATTACGCAGGATGCCCTCATCGGACCCAATGTGAGCGGGTTGACCATGAGATATTGTACAGACGCATACAGCCAAGCAAAATAGGATAGTGGCAAGTCTCATCACTAGGGCAGCACTGGTTTCCTATACAATATAGGAAAAAACAGCAAACCCTTACGCGCCGTTGTCCTGGATGACGGACAGGATATTTCCGCTGGGATCGGCAAACCAGGCGATGGTGGGGTCCTCGCCGCCTGAATGAATGCCTTTTGCATTCGTTTGCAGTGGCCCGGTATAGTGCTGGAAAGGCACGCCCAGGGCGGTTAGGGCGTCCACCGTCGCTTCCAGGTCTTTCACCCGGAAGTTGAGGACGGTGAAGGTGGCAGGCTCGTGGTTGGGCTTGACATAGACAAAGATGTCGTTGTCCGGGAGTTGTATGTTCAACCCCATCTGGTTACGGTTCACCGGGAGCCCCAGGGTCTTGCCATAAAAGGCCTGGGCCTTGTCGAGGTCGTCGACGGAAAAGCTGCTGAAGGTGCGAACTGGGTGTATCATAGCGTTTTATTTAGGCTTCTTCGAGTTCCCGGACGTTGAGTTTTACACTCCGCATGACCACGTTCATGACGCGCCCGGCCTTGGCGGGGTCTCCTCCTTCCAGCAGTTTGGTGAGTGCGGCGGGCACGACCTGCCAGGAAAGACCCCATTTGTCCTTTAGCCAGCCGCATTGTTGGTGGGCGCCGCCTTCGGATAACTTGTCCCAATAATAGTCGATTTCTTCCTGGGTCTCACAATTTACATACAAAGAAATGGCTTCGGTAAAGGGGAACAGCGGGCCGCCGTTGAGGGCCATAAACTGTTGACCGTCGAGCTCGAAATGAACCACCATGGGTTTGTCTCCATCGTGGTTGTTCGCGACCCCAAGGATGCGGGAATTCTTGATGATGGAAGTGTAGAAGCGGGCGGCATCCAGCGCGGCATCATTGAACCAAAGGAAAGTCGTCACGTGTTTCATAATGATTAATTTAATGACCCAAACCTACGCGCGGGTGCGCGCATTGTGCCTGTGTGAACGTGCCATTTTGGGGGTTGGTTTGTGCCAATGGCGGTAATAGGCTATTTTTAACGCGTGTATTCCAGGTTTGTATATAGTTGCCTTATCCTTCCGTTGTTCTTAAAAGCCCAAACCGACACCGTCTTCCGAAGCGATACGGCCCGGGCGCGGGCGCTCCTGCGGGAAAGCAATGCTTTCCGGGCAAAGGGCGACTATGCCCAGGGGTTGGACCGTTGCCTGCAGGCAGAAAAAATCATGGCGTCCTTGCGCCCCGACCACCTTATGGGCATGTGCTGGGTGAATATTGCCAATGTGTACCAGGAAATGGAAGGGGAGGGCAGGACGGAAGTCTATGTAGACAAGGGGATCAGCTACTGCCGGATGGCGTACGCCTATTTCGATGGGACCCGCGATACGTCGGGCCTGATCAGCAGCCTTAATCAGATGGGCGTGCTGTTCCGGGACAAGGCCAGGAATTTTAACCACGATTGGTACTACGACACGGCCTTCGACGAGTACCTGCAGGCCCTTCGGTTGATCGACCTGTCGGGTAAGGGCGTCGACAGCCGCGCCAAGCTGTACAACAACATCAGCCAGGTCTACCTGGAGCATAAAAACAACCTCGACTCGGCCCTGGCGTACCTGTTTATGGCGGTCAAGGCCAACGAGGCACAAAAGTATCCCCTCGGGCTGACCTACAATTACGGGAACATCGCTCATGTATACCGGAACAAACACGACTACCGGCAGGCCTTGGTGTATGCGCGGAAAATGCTCGGCACCGCCCGGGGCCTGCGGCAGCCCGAACGGGAATTGAACGGCCTTTTCGAAATGTATGAAGTGTTCAGGGACGCCGGCCGGTCCGACTCTGCCTTGACCTACTATATATCCGCCAACCAGCTCAACGACTCGCTCACCAACATTGCCAAGACGCGGCAGGTATCGGAACTCCAGACGAAGTACGAAACTGCGAAAAAGGAGGCGGAAATCGGCCGCCTTCGCACGGAGCGGAGCGCACAAAACAAAGAGATCGTTTCCCTCATAGCCACGGCCCTTTTGCTGGGTGGTCTCGCCGCCTGGATGATCACGTTGTACAACCGGGTCCGCAAACAGGGCCGGCAGATCGCCGAGCAGTCCACCCGTCTGGAGGTCATGATGAAGGAGCTCCACCACCGGGTCAAAAACAACCTCCAGGTGGTCTCCAGCCTGCTCAGCCTGCAAAGCTATGACGTCCAGGACGAGCGTGCTTCGGCCGCGCTCAGGGAAAGCCGCCAGCGCGTGGAGGCCATGAGCCTCATCCACCAGCGGTTGTACAACCGGGACGCCCTGACGACGGTTAACTTGCAGGAATACCTTTCCGACCTGGCCGAGTCGCTCCTGGCCTCTTATGGATTCGAGCGAGACACCTTTGACCTGGATGTCAGCGTCCACCCGGAATGGTTGGATGTGGACAAGGCGTTGCCTATCGGGCTGATCATAAACGAAATGGTGACCAACGCCTTGAAATACGCCTATCCCGGCATTGCCCGGCCTTCGCTGCAGATCCGGATCACCGAAGAGCCCCTGCGCCTGGTTTGCCAGGTCCGGGACAACGGCGTGGGCATAGACCTCGATCGCTGGAAACAAAAGACGAGCTCTTTTGGCAAACAGCTCATCACCGCCCTTTGCAAACAACTAAGGGCGGAACAAACCCTGGTAGTCGACGGGGGAACCGCATTTACGCTGACCATACCCAAACAAGCCGCCTGATGGAACCCACCCGCGTGATGATTATCGAAGACGAGGCGCTGGTCGCCATGGACCTGGCCAAGGGGCTGGAAAAAGACGGCTACCAGGTCACGGGTATCGCCGACAACGCCCGTGAGGCGGTGGAGCTGTTCCGGGCCGGAGCGGTCGATATCCTGCTGGTCGACGTCAACATCATCGGCGACAAGGATGGGATCGACACGGCCACGGAACTCCTGAAACACCGAAGCGTTCCGCTGATCTACCTGACGGCCTTTACCGACCCGCGAACCCTCGAAAGGGCAAAGGCGACCCAGCCGTCCGCTTACCTGGCCAAGCCCTACACCCTGACCAATGTGCGGATCGCGATCGAGATGGCCATGCACAACTTCGCCGTCACCCGGCAGGGGAGCGCCACCGGGAAGGTGATTTCCCTGGAAAAGCATTCCCCTGCCGAGGCTTCCGACAAAGAGACCATCCTCCGGCTGGACGACTATATTTTTGTCAAGCATCAATATACGTTTGTCCGGATCCGGCTTGCCGACATCCACTATGTGGAGGCCGAAAACAATTACGTCCAACTGGTCACCGCCGAACGGAAATTCCTGTTGCGCCTGTCGTTCGCCCAGCTCCTGGAAAAGATCGATTACAAGCCCCTGGTCCGCATCCACCGTTCTTATGCCGTCAACATCGACGTCCTCCACGCTTTTAACGAACAAGAGGTGACCGTGGGGAAAACGGTGCTGCCGATCGGGCGGACGTATAGGGAGGAATTTTTAAAGCGCTTTCACTTCCGTTAGGGTTTCAGGATGATTTTCCCCCGTGTCCGGCCCGATTCCACACTTTGATGGGCCGCCGCGATCTGGTCAAACGTGTACGTTTCCGACACATGGCTGCGGAGTTCCCCGCCCGCGAGCAATCCGGCGATGGCCTTCATCTGCTCCCCGTCGGAGTAGACGCTCATCCGGTAGGTGTACACGTCCTTCGCCCTGGCCTGTTCGAGGAGTGCGTCGTCGAATTGTGTAAGGATGCTGATCAGCCGGCCACCCTTTTTGAGTGCTGCCAGCGAGCGGCCGGGCTCGTCGAGGGAATCCAATACGATGTCTGCATCCGTAACGACTACTTCAAATCGTTCGGTGGTGTAGTCGATGAATTGATCGGCACCCAACCCGAGAACAAATTCCTTATTTTTTGGGGAGCCCGTACCGATCACAAAGGCGCCAAAGTGTTTGGCGATTTGTACGGCATAGTGCCCGACACCCCCGGCGGCAGCATGGATGAGGACCTTGTCGCCTTTTTGGATCCTGGCATACGTGACCAGCGCCTGCCAGGCGGTCAGGGCCGTAAGGGTAGCGGCGGCGGCTTCTTCGTGCGTGGTGTTGGCTGGTTTGAGCGCCAGGTGGTCTTCGGGCGCGGTGGTGTATTCGGCGTAGGCCTTGCCGTGACCCTTGAATTTGACCATGCCAAAGACTTCGTCGCCCTTTTTGAACCGGGTCACCGCTTTGCCGGTGTCCACGACGACCCCCGAGACGTCCCAGCCCAGGATGATGGGCTTTTCTTTAGCCCCCTCTCCCAGGACATAATCGACGTACTGCTGTCTGCTCCGGACGAAAGTATCTACAGGATTGATACTAATGGCTTTGTTTTGGATAAGGACCTCGTGGTCCCCCGGAACCGGCGCGGGTATCTCCGCGACTTTGAGTTTGTCCACTCCTCCCGGTTCGGTAAGAATGATGGCTTTCATGACACAAAGCTACGCCGGTGCCTTCCCCCGGTCCTTGTACGGTCCGGGGTATAATTTGTACATTTAGGGGTATGCTCGTCCATAATTTGTACAAGCCATTCGAGATCGAATACCTCGAAATAGAGACGTGCCCCGTCAACGAACACCGGCACACCTTTTTCGAACTGATCTATACGTTTTTCGGGAAGGGTGTCCAACACGTCAACCAGCAGACCCTGAACTATTATCCCGATAATATGTTCCTGTTGTTCCCCCAGGACGTTCAACATTTTATCTGTACCGAAAAGACGGGCTTCCTTTTTATCCGTTTTAACGAGGTCTACCTGACATCCCAGAAACCCCGGGACGACCGGGGCGGCTTAGGGGACTGGGCGGCCAAGATGGAGTATATCTTTCACAACACGCCGCACCTCCCGGGCTGCATCCTCCGGGAACAGGCCGACAAACCCCTGGTCAGAGCTCTGCTGGAAGCCATCCGCCGGGAATCGGCGGAGGACAGGTCCCTACACCGGGAGGTCCTGCAACAACTGATCAATACGCTCCTGACAATTGTTGCCCGGAACATTTCCCTGCTGGGACAGGAAGAACGCCAGGGTCGCGGCCAGGACCTGGTGGGCTATATCCACCAGCACATCTACGACCCGGAACGGCTCAAGGCCGGCGCCCTGGCGGCCCACTTCCATATTTCGCTGAACTACATCAGCGAGTACTTCAAGAAACAAACCGGCGAAAGCCTCCAGCAATACATCACCCGCTACAAGCTCAAGCTGGTGGAAACCCGTCTGCAGTATAGCGACCTCCGTATAAACGAGATCGTTTCCGAACTGGGTTTTACAGATGAAAGCCACCTCAACCGGCTTTTTAAAAAGTATAGGGGGATGAGCCCGTCGGCTTTCAGAAGGCAGATCCATGAACACGCTATATGAAAAAACGAACCTTCATAAAACTATCCTCCCTTATGGCCGCAGGCTCCCTGTTTTCACCGTTGATCGACTGGGCACAGCAAGACTTGACCAACTGGGCCGGAAACCTTGCGTATGGAACTTCGCGGTTGAAAAGGGTATCCTCCGTGGAGGAAGCACGACCCTGGATAAAGGCGCAAACCCGTTTCAAAGTACTCGGCACCCGCCACTGTTTTAACGACATCGCGGACTCCAGGGATGAATTCCTGTCCCTGGAACCGATGCGAAAGGTGGTCGCTTTACACGCGAATACCGTTACCGTCGAAGCCGGTATCCGCTATGGTGAGCTGGCGGTGTACCTGAACGACCGTGGGTTTGCCCTGCACAACCTGGCGTCGCTTCCCCATATTTCGGTGGCGGGTGGATGTGCCACGGCCACCCACGGTTCAGGGGTGCACAACGCCAATCTTTCCAGCGCGGTGGCTGGGATGGAGTTGCTCACGGCTTCGGGCGACCTCCGGCAATTGTCCGGTGAAGAACTCCAGGCGGCGACGGTCCATTTGGGTGCGCTGGGGGTGGTGACCCACCTCACGCTGGCGATACAACCCACTTATCAGGTCCGCCAGTATGTCTACGAGAATATGCCGATGAGCGCCCTGGAGCAACACTTCGGGGAAATCATGACGGCCGGGTATAGCGTCAGTCTTTTTACCGATTGGAAGAACCGGAACATTAACGAGGTGTGGATCAAATGCAGGGATGCCTTTGCGGCGCCCCCCGAATTTTTCGGTGCAACGGCTGCCACACGCAACCTGCACCCCATCCACGACATTTCGGCCGACAATTGCACTCCGCAGATGGGGGTACCGGGGCCCTGGCACGAACGCCTGCCGCACTTCAAGATGGGTTTTACACCCAGCAGCGGGAAAGAGCTCCAGACGGAATACTTTGTGCCCCTCGAACACGCCTACGAGGCCATCAAGGCGGTGGAACAATTGCACGAACAGGTGTCGCCGCACCTGCTGATCAGTGAAATCCGCTGCATCGCGGCGGATGACTTTTGGATGAGCCCGTGCTTTAGGAGGCCCAGTACCACTATTCACTTTACCTGGAAACCCGAATGGGAAGCAGTGCGACAGCTCCTGCCGTTGATCGAGGCGCAACTCGCACCCTTCCACGCCAGACCCCACTGGGGAAAGCTCTTTGCCATGGACAAGACGAAGTTGGAAGCCTTATATCCAAAAATGAAGGATTTCCGCGAGCTCGTGCGGTCGTATGACCCGGGGGGAAAGTTCCGGAATGCCTGGCTGGAGCGATTGATCGTATGAATGACGCCGTCCTTTCTTATGCAACGCTCCACAAAGTCGTGGGGTTCCTGGGGATAGGCCTTGTCCCGGTCGTTGTCATAGGCTCCCTTCTCCTGGATCATCCCCCCGTTATCCAGGTTTCGGTCAGCGCGTATTATTACACCGGCATGCGGGACGAAATGGAGGGGATCATCTGCGGCATCGCGCTTTTCCTGATGTGTTACCACGGGTATTCCACGCTGGATTCGGTGATCAGCAAGCTGGCGGGTTTTTTTGCGCTGGGGATCGCCTTTCTGCCAACGTCTGATACATCCAGCAAAACCGACCTGTTGAGCATCCTCCACTACACGACTTCGGGGATCTTTTTTGCGCTGCTGGCGTTTATGTCCATCGCCCTTTTTACAAAAAGCGCCGGGCACAAAACGGAACAAAAAATAAAAAGGAACCGCGTCTACCGCGTCTGCGGGATCCTGATGGCGGTTTCCGTGGTATTGATTCCCATAGACGAGATCGGCGTGATACACGCGCGCATCGGTTTTCTAAAACCGACGCTTATCCTGGAGACGATCGCGCTCGTCTCCTTTGGTATTTCCTGGCTAACCAAAGGGGAATTTATTTTGAAGGATAAGCCGCTTGCGTTTCCAATAAATGATTAACCGTTGCCAGCCAAACCTGCAAGCCTTTGTTGTTCCAATGGGTATCGCCTATCCTGTACAGGCGGGCCGGATCTTTCGCCTTGGTAAATGGCGTATAGACGTCGATGACCGGGATTCCATGGGCGGCGGCGTATTGATGAAGGGCAGGGATGAGGCCGTTGTAGTCCCGGGGTTGCAGGATGGTGACCGGATTGGGGATGATGGAGAAATAGACCTCGTCGAAACCCGCTCTTTTGTAATGCCTGTAAGTGCTATCCATATTGGCTTCGAGGAGGGTCAGCTCCGGTGTGGGGACGGGGGCGTAGCTGCTGAGGTCGTCTTGCGCCAGGACGGTGCGCGTGAGGAAGAGGTACCTCCCGTTATCGGAGAGGGTGACGTCCCCCGATGCGCGGTGGAAAAGGGTATACGTCAGGTCGGCTTTAAACGTGCGCAGGGGCGCAAGACCTGTATAGCTAAACAGGTTGAATTCCAGGTTCTGGTTGATCACGGGGTTGAACAACCGCACATCAATCCCGGCGTATGCGGCTCGTACATGGTCGAAGATCGCGAGGTTCCGGTACACCAGCCGCATAAACCTTTCGCTGTTTTCGATGATCAGTATATTTCGCTGATGACGGTCCAGGGTATCGTCCAGGTCTGTATAATCCCTTCGCCCGAAATGATAACGCCGGATAGGACCAAACGCCGAGTCCGGGACATACATGACATAGCTGTCGCCGTATACATACAGGTCGACGTTTTTTGCCCCGGTGTCCGGGGGTTTTGTAAACGTATACCCGAATGGTTCGCAAAACCGGGGTTGGTTGTCGAGGTAGGCCATAGTAACCAGGTCGCCCCCGGCCGGGGCATGGTGTACGCCCCAAAAGCCGTTCATCGCATAGCGCTTGTCGGATAACCATTGCATGGCCGGCCGGGAGGTCGACAGGACCAGGAGCCCCAGCCCGAGAAAAATGCCAACGTACGCCAGGACCTTTTGCATGGTGATCAGAATTGAAAATAAATGAATTGGTTTTCGTTAAAAACTCCCAGGTAGTAACAGACCAGGGTCATGCTGCCCGCAAAAAGGGCAAACCGGGTATCGCTCCGGATAAAATGGCTTTTCCACCGGTGTTCCCGGAAGAGCATGATCGCGATCAGCACAAAGGACAGCCCCAGTTCCACCGGGTTTAGTCCATAGCCGGGGGCGCCGCTGCGAAAAGAGAAGATACCGGCCAGGTAAGCCCCTGCCTGGCGGATCCCCCGGGCACGGAAGAACACCCAAAGAAACGTGGTGGCCAGGAAGGTCAGGATCATACCGATCCGCTTCCGGCCCAGCAGGGCCAGCAGGCCGTGCAGACCGCCCCAAAGGACGAAGGTCCAGTTGGCTCCATGCCAGAGACCGCTGAGCAAAAAGGTGATCATCACATTCCGCTTCCGCTGGTGCTTACCGCCGAGCGGTATGTACACATAGTCCCGGAACCAGGTGGATAAGGAAATATGCCAACGCGTCCAGAACGATGCGATGCTCCCTGCTGTATAGGGTTCGTCGAAATTCTCCATCAACCCGATCCCCATCACCCGCGCAGCGCCGATCCCAATATCGCAATACCCCGAGAAGTCGGCGTATATCTGGAAAGAATACAACAGGGCGCTCGTGAACAGGTGCAGGGACCCCTGTGTGTGCAGGTGGTCATAAGAATAATCCACGGCCATGCCCAACCGGTCGGCGATGACGACCTTTTTAAAGAAACCCCAAAACATCCGCGCCAGCCCTTCCTTTACATTGTCCCAACGGTATTCCCTGTATTCGCGGAGCTGCGGCAACAGGTGTTGGGGGCGCTCGATCGGCCCCGCGACGAGCTGCGGGTAAAAGAGCACATACAGCGCGTACACGGAGAAGTCCTGCTCCGGTTCCTGGCGTCCGCGGTAGACCTCGATCGTATAGCTCATGGCCTGGAACGTATGAAACGACAATCCGATCGGCAGGATCAGGTAGGGGAAGGGGAGGTGAAGAAAATGGGCGTATTTGAACACCACCAGCAACCCGACATTGGCGGCAATGCTGGCCGTCAGCCAGGCACGCCGGGTGTAACCCCGACTCCGGCCTATTTGTAGCGCGGCCAGGAAGTCGATCACGATCATCCCCCCCAGGATCAGGATGTACCAGGGGACAAACGTCATGTAAAAATAACAGCCGGCGACCAGGAGCAGAAGAATCCTCGTTTTTTGGCGGGTAAGCTGGTAGTAACTCAACGTCACGACCATAAAGAAAACGAGGAATTGCAGGGAATTAAACAACATCGGGTTTCCGTATCATTTTATAAACGATAAGGAAACCCGATGGGTTGCGTTATGCCTTTGTCCATGGGAAGAGCGAGCGCAGGCGGGGATCCCTTAGATAGAGTCCCGTCCACATCAGGGCCGCAAAAATGAGGGGGAAAACAAAGTTTTCGCCCACGCGCACCATGATCGCCACGGCTCCGCCTAAGTAAGCAGTGACCAGCAGGGCGCCCAGCACGGCCGTCCGCGGGTAGGCATAGATCAGCGTGCACAGCAACAAGATCACTCCCAGCCCCTGGGTCAGGTCGGCCGGCCAGCCGATTTTTGCGGAAGCCTGGATCGTGTGGATCTCGCGGACGATCTTCATCGCCGCGTCGAAAAAAAGGAACAGCAGACACAGACCGGTCAATATCCAACCGGCCCTGAAGGCGCGTTTGTACATAGTCTTGGTTTTTTATAAGACAAATGTACATTCACCCCTGCACCGGGGCGCGGTGAGATTGCGACAATCGGGGGCGCAATTTGCGACAAAATCAGCTTACGTGCTGGCTCACGATCTTCGCGAGGTCAAACATGGAGACCTGTCCCTTGCCGGCAAACAGCGCTCTCAATTTGTCATCGGCGTTGATCATCCGCTTGTTGGTCTTGTCCTGGAGACCGTTCTTCTTGATGTAGTCCCAGATCTTTTTGATCATCTCCGTGCGGGGAGCGGGTTTGTCGCCAATCACCGCGGCCAGCGTCGGGCTGGGTTTCAGCTCGACCATAAACGCGGCGTTAGGAGTCCGTTTTTTCGCGGGCGCCTTTTTAGCGGCTTTCTTCGCTGCTTTTTTGGGTGCGGCCTTCTTTGCCGCTTTTTTCGGGGCTGCTTTTTTTGCTGCTTTTTTCGGAGCGGCCTTCTTTACGGCTTTCTTTGCGGCCTTGGGTGCGGCCTTTTTTGCTGCCGCTTTTTTGACAGTCTTTGCCATAACAGGTGGGCTTTTAGATGGGTTAGTTAATTATTTAAATGTAATGATTTTTGATGCAAAATGATTCACACAAAATTAACACTCATAAGTATCTGGTTATCAACATATTTTTCCGTATTTTGGGGCCCTATGATGCGCACCCTCGACCCTAACCGGAAAAAAGCCCTCGTTTATTTTTACACCCCCACTTCCCAGGTGGGCGTCTATCTCGCGGTTTTTCTACCCATTACGTTGGGCCTTGGTCTGTTGGGCCCGTTTTGGAATATCTACTATGGTCTGGCGACAGGAACCGTTGTCACCTTGCTGTTGCTGCTCCTTCGTGGCTTCCGCATAAAACGCAGGATCGCCCGCGCGTTATTCATATACGAAAACGGACAGGAGGAGCGGCTCGTGTTCAAGGAGCAGTCCAACAACTATGCCATCAAGTTGAATGGCGCGCCCCAGCAGGTCATTTCCCTGGAACGCAACGGGACGCCAGTGCAGATAAAGACCTTTAATCCTTACGTGATCAGCGTCTATACGATACCGAAACAGTCGGTCTACACCCATGACCGGTACCCGGGCATGATGGTACCCGCGGGTCTTTTTACGTTGCCCGAGCCGCCCCCGCGGAGAACCGGCTGCCGGGCCCTGGGCTGGCTGTTGTTCCTGATCCTGCCATTGAGTTTGGTTGTCGGGATTATCTATATCATCAACAGGGTGATGGAAAGCCATAGCAATACGTATGCGCAACCGGACGCGCTGGTGTACGTCCTGGAGGGCAAACCCGTCCTGGCGACCGCGGTCACTCATTTCCAGGCTAGCGAGGTGAGCAACGCCGGCACCTTTGGCAGCACCAATTGTTATGCCGAAGGGATGGACCTGGAAACCGGCAAGCGGTTGTGGAAGGTCAACTTCCACGGAAATGGCGGTGTTCGTTTGTTGGGTCAGTCCGCCCGGTACCTTTTCTTTTACAACGACGGGCTGTATGTCGTCGATAAACAGGAGGAGAAGGTGGTGGCCCGCAACGAGGACTTCCCTGCCATCCGGGACAAGATGTCCAGCCAGCCGGTGGGGGACTATGAGGGCGACGCCGGGTATGCCTATGACGATTCCCTACAGGCGCTTGTCGTCAAAGGGACCGACGGTCTTTTCTATACCATTGACGGAACCAGCCTCAAGACGGGCACGATCGACATACCGGATCCCGACGGCTATTTCAAGAACCCATTCCAATTTGGAAACAATTATGAGGACCATATTGCTTCCACGACCAATGACGGGCCTCATTGTATGGTCATCCGGGAACCGGTACGGAGGACCCTGTACAGTTGCGCGTCCGACACGACACGCCTGAATGGTTCGGTATTTCTCTTTGGCGGATTCCTGGTGGATGCCGCTGCACCCCTTCGCACGGCTTCCGGTGGTTTTGTCCTCCTCCACAAGTCGTCCATTGAACCCGATGCCACTTTGCTGCTCACCGGTATTTCATCCTCCGGCGGCACCCTTTGGCAGGTGAATACCGGTTATGCCGCCATCCCATTCCGGTTCCATGACCAGGCCGGGGATGCGCTTTATGTCGCGGGGAATACCCGAGGCGGGAACGGCGATCAGTTGAACGAGGTGACGCGGATCGATCTTAAGACAGGGGAGAAAAAGATTTTTTCGTTCTAGACACCCAATCCGGAGGGGTTTGCCCGGCCTGCCGCAGCAACAAATTCAACTGCGCCGCATGGTGCTGCACATGGCGCATATTGTACAACAATAACTCGAAAAGGCTATAATCCTTGTATTCGCTGACAAAGCGCTTGGTCAGCAAGTCGTCCGTACCCGACAACTGCCGGTGCAATTTGGCGCGCCCTTCCTCCAGGAACGCCAGCATGTCTATTGCTGCGCCGAATTGTTGCCACAAGAGTTTGTTCATCGCGTCACTGTTTTTTTAAAAAAATATCGCCGTCACCCGCCTGCACGGTGAAGGAGCGATTCGTTTGGTGTGTGGCGACGCTGGTATGCGGTTCGTCGAACCGGACCGTTACCACCTTGTTGGTGGAAGGATTGAACACCACCTCTCCCTTTTCATACGCCCTCATAAATGCCCCGGAAAGATTGGGTTTGCCGGGGTCGGCGAGCGGACCCATTGGTCTACCCAGGGACTTGTCCCAAAAAGGATACCAATCGTGGAGGTGATCGGGCGTCGGGAGCGCATTGGGATCGGAGAACAGGACATAGCCGTTCGAGAACACCAGCGCCAGCGTAGTCACCATGCGCATCAGCGCATAGTCGTTCCGGCTGTTTTTCCACCAACCCTCCAGGGCGGTAAAGCCGGGTTTGCGCAGGTGTGTTTCCCCCCAGATCAAATTTGTCGCGGCGGTGTGCCAGTCGGGGAAGAACGGACTGCCAAATCCTTCCATGTACATGCCGTTCAGGTCGGCGGCGGTCTTGGTGGGCAGGGAGCCGTTGACATTCCCCAGGATGAGGGCGTCCGGTCCGGCCGCGGCGCGTATGGCCTTGATGAGCCCCACGCGGGCGCTTCCGTCCGGGTCATCCGATGCTTTGTCGTGCCACCAGTCCAGCATACAGCCGTCGAAAACACCCGATTTCACCAGGGCCGCGCATTGCTCGGCGGCCATGTGCTGCACCAAAGGGCTCCCAAAATCGAGGAAGTAATTGACCCCGTATTCCGCGGGTTCACCCGTGGGGATGCGGTTACCCGAGGCGTCGTGTTTCCAGACCGGAGAGCCGGGCGGCAACCGCAGGAGCTTGTCGTTCGACGACCGGTAGTCGACCTGGGCAAGGAGGATGATATGGGGGTTGAGGGCCAGCAGTGAAGCCCGTACCTTTAGCGCCATTTGGATGCTCTGGGGCGTAAAGTGGCTGGCGAGCGTAATCGATGAATCGTTGGTGTGCAACCAGAGCCCCTGCCAGCCCAGGAATACGAGGTCGTGGCGCGCCATGATCTCAAACTTGGTTCCGGTCAGGGGGACGGTGGGGCCGGACGGGCCTTCGTTTAGGTTTTGGGCGGGGTTCCAGGCTTCGAAGACGCTGGGGAAGTCGCGGCGCTCCTGCGCGCTCGCCGTCAGGGCCGGTAGGAGTGCGATCAACCATAGGTATTTCATATAGGTAATTTATGCCTAAATTTAGTATTATGAACTATGCAAGGCTCCTGATCGTACTCCTACTACCCATGGGCGCGTTTGCCCAGCCGGGGTTTATCGGCAGCAGCAACTATATCCGTTTGGCTGCGCCCGGCTGTAACGCCGTCTCCCCAGTTCAAATACCCGGCAGCGCTGATCTTTTTATCAACCGCCGGTTGCTCACCGACCGGGGGCAGCTCGCCGGTGTCGATGGCCCGAACGATTGTAGCGGTGGGCGAATCAACCGGTTAGGCCTGGTAATCGACCGGCTGGACTGGCGGACCGGGAAGTTCTCTCTTGTAAAAGCCTTGCTGAATACCTCTGTCGATACCACCACCGGGCATTCCCGCGCCATCATCACCGAGGGGCCGATGCGGGGGGCGATCATACAGTCCGCTTATGACGCCGATGTCGTCGTTTACAAGGGCGCGTATATCGTCGTTTTTGAGTGCACACTGGCGAACGGGGCCGCCTACGGTGTGCAAGGCACCTCCATTGGGCTTAGCGTATACGATCCCGTTACGCAAACGCTGGACATGAGCCGGACGGTGGTGATCATCGGCGCCATCCGGGGTACCGGTGGGCTGATTGATGTCGCCGCTGTGCCTGAGTTGTTGGTGTATCGGGACCGCCTGTATCTGTACTGGTCGGACATTACGATCCGCAACGGGCAGTTTCTGAGGATCGCGGTCCGCGGGGCGGAGCTGGCCGCCTCGGACAGCGGGGTTTCGGTCCGCGGGGCGGCACCGGCTGTTTTGCAACACGCCGGCGGCCTCGTCCACACCACCGACGAACCCGCCACCACCGAAGTCTGGGCGCCCGACCCCAACGACCCGTCGGCCAACCAGACCGTCGACATCCGCGCCCTTTGGGTCCATGACAAGTCGGTTTTCGCCATGTCCAGCCAGGGCGGCAGCGGGTGCCTGACGCCTGTGGATAGCGCCGGGGGCTGTTTTCACATGGTCATCGTAAAGACCCGGGAACCCTTGAAGCGGCACGGCTTTAATGAGGCGGAACGGATAGACACCGCTCTTTTACCCACCAATCCCCAGGTGTATACGCGGCCCATAAAAGACAGCGCCGGCCGGTTCTGGATGATCGGGAATTATTTCTATCCGCGGGTAAGCGGCGGAGACCGGATCGCGCCCGGAGCTTATTGGAATGCCGCGAATCGCAAGCGGTTGGCGTTTATCCTGTCTCCCTTATTGGATCCACTTCTCCCGAACTAGGTACAGCTTCTTTTTGGCCCGGGTCACCGCGGTATACCACCACTTGAGCAACTCCGGGTACTTCATTTGGTACATGGTCTCCTCCAGGAACAGGTATACATGATCCCATTCGCCCCCCTGTGCCTTGTGACAGGTTACCGCGTATCCATATTTGGCCCGCAGGCAGTTGAGAAAACGGTCTTCGCGCATCTTTTCCCGGAAAAGCTCGGTGTTGGAGGATATGCCGATGTTCTTCATCCGGCGATGGAAATCCCTGAGCAGCTTTTGTTGGTCGTCTTTTGAAAAATTTTGGGCGTCCCCATATAGGATATCGAGAGAGAGGAGCAGGTCGCTTTCTTCACCGGACAGGTGCGCTTTGATCCGGACTTCCTGGAAATGCAGGCCTTGGTGGACCCGGATCGTACCGAGCTGCAGGACGGTCACAAAATCCCCGTTGGTGAGGCGGACCGGCGGATTGTTGTACGTCACCAGCAGGATCTCGTCCGTTTGAAGATTCTTGTTGGATTGGTGAAACGCGTCCGCTCTTACGTATTCGTTGATATGACCTACCGTTTTGTTGCTCCTGGCGATGGCGATCGTTTGGTGGGGGCCCAATTCTTTGAAGCGGTGCGTGTAGCTTTGAAGCAGTTGTTCGTCGTTTGGGAAAAATTCGACGTTTTTGCAACCCGTCGCGGGTAATTTTGGACGGAGGCCCAGTACTTTATTTTCCATATCCCGGATGGCCGATGCCAGGAGGAGGAGGTCGTTCTCCGTCCGCTCTATTTTTTCAAGCGTCTCCGAAGTGGCCGTGCGGTTTTGTTTGAAAAGCCAGTTGAGGTCGAGCGCCGGACTGTACGTTTGCCTGACCGGGGGCAGTTGTCCGGGGTCGCCTACGAAGATGACCTTGTTGCTGCCGGTGTGTGTAAAAAAATCGCTCAACAGATGACCGCTGCCAAAAGTCATCAGCTCCGTTTCCCCGGGCGGATCGTCTGAGAGCATCGAGGATTCATCGACGATATAGACACGTTTGCCGGATTCAGGCGGCCTGGGGTCAAACTTCAGTGTGAGCTGCACGGAGGCCTCTTTCGGGAGGTCTTCGATGACCTCCAGGAATTGATACAAATGGCTGTGCACGGTTTTTGTCATCAGCCCCGTCTTCCCCCTCAACACGGCGGCCGCCCGGCCGGTGGACGCCAGCAGGGAAAACTTGTACTGTTTTTCCTCCAGCCACCGGGCAAGGTGTTGCATCAGGAAAGTCTTGCCCGTTCCGGCGTATCCCTTGAGCACAAAGGTGTCTGCTTCGGGATGCTGTATGAATTCCTGCAACGCCTTGAATGCTTTTTTTTGCCCGTCATTCAACGCTACTTTTACCGGCATCCTAACAAGTTAACGCAAAATATTTATTTTTGGCCATGGCATTGTCTTCTGCCCCATTGACGCTTTCACAATTGACGTCGGCGATCAAAGATTCGCTGTCGCAACACTTTGGCCCGAGCACCTTTTGGGTAAAGGGCGAGGTGACCAGTCATACCTTCAAACCCGATAAACGCTACCATTATTTCGAACTCGTCGAAAAGGATCCCCTGACCAACCGGATCAAGGCCAAAATGCGGGCCAGCGCGTGGGGAGAGGGTTCCCTGGCCATCGACCGCTTTCAGCAGGAGACGCGCCAACGGTTTACAAACAATATCGATGTATTGTTGCAGGTCCGGGTGGAATTCCATGAGGTCTATGGTTTGCAACTGACCGTCCTTTCGGTAGACGGCGCGTATACGCTTGGTGCCCTGGAAAGACAGCGGCAGGCCGTCCTCGACCGGCTTGTCCGGGAAAACCCCGAGTCTATATGGAAGATCGGGGACAGGTATGTGACCGCCAACAAGCAGGTCGCTATGAACCGTGTCTTGCAGCGGATCGCCCTGGTGTCCTCGGAAACATCGGCGGGAAGGGAAGACTTCAGACACACGCTGGAAACCAATCTATCCGGGTACCGGTTCCTGATCGACGATTATTTTACAGTGGTACAGGGGGAACACAACGCGGCGCAGGTATTGGCCCGCCTGGCCGGGATCCTGGAAAGCCGGAAACCCTACGACTGTGTGGTCATCGTCCGGGGTGGGGGGGCACAAACGGATTTCCTGATTTTTGACGACCATGATCTTGGTTTGGCCGTGGCGACTTATCCCATACCCATTATCACCGGCATCGGGCACCAGAAAAACGAGACCATCACCGACCTGATGGCCAATACGCCCAGAAAAACGCCCACGGAGGCAGCGGAATTTATTTTGCAACGCAACCGGGATTTTGAAGAGGAATTGGCCCGTAAGCAAAAGAATATCGTCGTGTATGCCCAGCAACTGCTGGCAGGAAGGGACAGAATGCTGCTCCAGATCAATGCGGATATCATCAGTCATTCCAAGGAGGTCATTTTCAATGGCCGGCGGAAGGTGCTGACGGCCGCGTCAGGGCTGGGGTCTGCGCTGAGGATCCTTTTTGACCATCGGAAAACCGACCTCCGGCTTTCCAAAGAAAGGCTGGGGCTCGTCGCGGGCCTGAATCTTAAGAAAGAGGCCGGGTCCCTTAACCATTTTGCCTCCGTCATCAAACTGGTATCGCCCGAAAATACGCTCAAGCGCGGTTTTGTTCTCGTCAAGTCGGGCGACCGGATCATCCCCAGCGGCGAGGCCCTCGACAAAGGGGACGCCGTGGACATGATTTTTCACGACAAAACGGTTTCCGCCATCGTTGAATCAAAAACCGATCGCAATGGAAGATAATATGACTTATGATGCGGCATTTAAAGAACTAACCGCCATCTCGAAAGAGATCGAATCCGAAAGCGTCTCCATCGACGTCCTGGCACAACAAGTAAAACGGGCGGCCGAATTAATTGCTTTTTGCCAGGAAAAGCTCCGATCGGCCGAGGGAGAGGTGAGTAAGATCATCGAAGGAATGCAGGGTGCTTAGTTGAACATCTTGTATCGTTTGAACGTTTTGCCCTTGCGTCTTAAATACGCCTGGTAAAAAGACGGAATATCGCACTCGGGTTTGGGCAACAGGGAAGAGATCAGGATCCTGTCCAGCATCGACGCCACGCCCAGTCCCAGACATATACGGAACAACAGGACAGGCGCTCCACCGGCCAAAAGAATGGTAAAGGTGATCAGCAGCAGGATCCCCCACAATTTGGAGAGCCAGTTGTGTGCGCAACCGCTTTTCCGGAACTTTATAAAGTTGATCAGGTCCGACACAGGCTCCAAAACGAACAACAGGACAATCCAGGCCACGTGCGTCTGTAAAAGTCTTCCATTCAACATCCATATACAAACCCCCGCCGCCAGCCAAAACACCAGGTCCACCCAGGCGTCCCATTTCCGCAGCGCGTCCGTTGCCACGCCGAGGCGCCGGGCGATGATGCCGTCGAAGATGTCGGACACCAGGCCGGCCCACAGACAGGCGACTAGGAACCAACCCGTCCGGTGGGTTTGGTAGGCCCAACACAGCATGACGGGCGCCAGGAGGAGGCGGAGGAGGACCAGGGCAAAAGGGAGTCGTGTCAAGAATGTCCCAATTAAGCCCTCTATATGGCGTTTTTGCACCCCCATACCCTTAAATGACCGCCGTATTTTGGATCAGCATGAGCAAATATCTTTTTTTTATGGCACAGAGATTAAAAAACAACGGCCGGGGTCTCTTGCTGACCCTGGCCCTTCTGTTGATGGTTACCGGCGGCTTTGCCCAGCAATGGCAACTCGACAAAATGCCTGCCGACCTGGAAACCGACCTGGCGTTGCACGCCTTGCCCCCGAACCTGAGGGCAGACGCCACGGTGTACCTGCTGGACCCGGCCAAGGGCTATTATGTGGGCAAACAGGGGACCAGCGGTTTTATCTGTTTTGTGACGCGGACCAACTGGGAATGGGCAGAATACAGACAGGACCTGTACACGCCCATGGGCTACGATCCCGAGGGCGCCCGGACGATCTTCCCGTTGTATAGGGATGCGGCGGCCATGAGGGCCACGGGGATGTATATCGCCGAACAGGTCAGGGATACGATCGCCGGCCGGATCGTCCGGGGCTTTTATGCGCCGCCTGCAAAAGCGGGTCTTTCCTATATGCTGGCCCCCGTCATGAGGGTGTATACCGGCAAGCCGGGGGATAAAAGTGTTATGACGATGAGCATGCCGCACTTTATGTTTTACGCACCCTATATCACGGTGGCCGATGTCGGTTTTGACAGCAATTCTCCATCGGGGCCCTGGCTGATTAATTCGGGCAACACGGTGCTGGGGGATGGTAAGGGACCGGAAGGGTATTTCATCATGCCGGCCGACAAAGCCACTACGGCCAAGATCATGGAGGACGGCAAAGACCTGGTCAAAAGGCTCCAGGCGTACAGCCACTATTTCAACGTGGAGATGGATATGACGAAGAATTGAGGGTATAGCCATGAAAAAAAGGGCCCGGAACAAACCGGGCCTTTTTACGGGTGCTTTCAATAGGTGCAAGGGCCTTAACAAACGGGCCTTCAATAAACTAAGCAGGGCTTACGCATTCAAAAACTTAAATTTTTCCTCGAACAGCTTCCCGATGATGGGCAGGGGTTTGGCTGTTTCATTGAGCGCGGCAATAATGCCTAATATCATCAGAATCATAGGGATAAACGAGACGAATGTAAGCACCAGGCCAAGGGCGGGTACGATCCGGATGACGACCATCAGGGCGATGCTCAGGAGGATGGAGATAAGGATCAAGCCCAGGGCCTGACCCAGGTGGTAGCGGACCAGGGGGCTTTTGTCGGGGCTGTTTTTGAATTTCACCAGGGCGATGATCCATCCGATGAGCGTGACATAGGCGATAGCGGCGATTGTTTTGTTTTGCATTGTCGAGTGATTTGGTGGTGCAAATCTACGGTGCCGGGTACCCAATGACCGCATTTTACCCCCCTACGGACCGTCTACCACTTCCTTGAAGGGCGTCTACAAAACGTCTACAGGAGTGCTACTCATCAGAAATGGCGTAGTTTTGACCCTCCAATGTATCGACACGGATTTTTATTGTTCCTAATTATAGGGATCGGTTGGGGGCGCCCGGTAAAAGCGCAGAACAAGATCATTGACTCGCTCCGGCAGGTGCTGGCGGGTGGCCGCCTTTCTGTAGACGGCCGGATCCGAACCCTCGGCCAGTTGGGTAAGGCGCTCAGCGCCTCCAACCCCCAGGAGGGACTGGCTCTGGAGCAGGAAGCCCTGGATCTGGCCCGCGACACGGGTGATCCCGCGCGTATGGCCCTTGTATATTCCTATTTTTCCCAACTATATATCGCCGTAGACAGTCTCGTACCTGCGTCCAGGGCCATAGACAGCGCCCTTTTTTTTGCCGGGCGTACCGAGGACAAGACGGTAAAGGGGATGGTCTGGTACCGGAAGGGCCTGGTGGAAGACTACCTCGACAAGGTCGAAGAATCCATGCGCAGCTTTATCACCGCCCTGGGTTTTTTAGAAGGGCAAAAGGAGTACGCCACCGAAGCCGGTATATATTATATCATGGCCGGGACTTACGGGAGCGAGGGCGACCTGGCAGGTCAGGCCAGGTATGCCCGTTTTTGTGCACAGACGGCCCTGGCGAGCGGGCTGCCTGACAACCTTTGCAACGGTTACCAGGCCCTCGCCAGCAGCTTTGAGTTTCGCTACCGCAAGGACACCTCGGACGCTACCCTGCGGGATTCCTGTATGTACTACAACCGCGTTGCCTGCATCCTCGGTGTGCAAAACAAGGACCGGTTGCTGGCACCCAGCATCCTCGCGGTGATCACCCTCAATATGTCCAACCTCTACGCGGAGTTTTATCCCGCGCGCTATAAGGACAGCGCCATGCACTACCTTTCTCTGGCCCTTGACCTGGGTCAGGAAACCAAGCAAAAAAGCGTCGTGGCCAGTTGTTTCGGCCGGCTCAGCGACTATGCGCAGGACGCCGGCGACAACCGGAGGGCGGAAACCTACTTACTGGAGGCCCTCGCCGTGGTCAATTCCCAAAAAGAAGTCAACAGCCCCCTCCGCCTCCACATCATCCACAACCTCGCCGACCTCGCGGAGAAAAGAGGAGACAAGGCCGCCGCCCTCGACTTCTATAAACAATACATCGACTATTACAAAGCCTACTTCGACGCCGCACAGGTCACCGCCGCCCAAAAGCTCGACGCCCAATACCAGTTCGGAAAAACGGAACGCGACCTTTTGGTAGCCCAGCAACAAGCCGCCAACAACCGGAAGCTCAAAATCGTGTATATCATCCTGTTCGCGGCCAGCCTGACAGGGTTACTATTTTTGTTCCGCTCCTATCACCTCCATATTCGCCTGCACAAGGAGGAAAGCGCGCGGCTCCTTGCCGAACAACAATTGCTCGAAGCCCGCAAAGAATATTTGCAAAAAGAATTACTTGCCGGTTCCCTCGCCCTGGAGGAAAAAGACGGTTTGCTGCAATCCCTCCAGCAAAAGATCACGGAGATCAGCGACCCGCGCCTGAAAAAGGTGGGCCGCCTGATTACCGAGCGCACCCGGCTCGACGAAGACTTCGAATCCCTCAAACAGGATTTTGCCCATATCCACCCCGAATTCATCGAAAAGCTCCAGCAAAAAGCCTCCGGCAGCCTCACCCGGATCGACCTCAAATACTGCACGTACATCCTCATGGGGCTCTCCAATAAAGAGGTCGGCGTACGCCTCGGCATCGAGGCCAAGAGCATCCGCATGGCGCGGTACCGGATAAAGCAGAAGCTGGGGTTGGGGAAGGAGGAGAGTCTTGATCAGTTTGTAAGGACGCTGGCTTGAGCTGGCGTTTTCGTCAGCGACAGTTTTCTGTACAAAACTTTGTCGGCGGTGATAAGCGTGCCGTCGATGTGGTTGTTGTTTACTTTGAGCACCCAGGTGCCAGTCGGTTGTACGCAGGTGAGCGTGGATTTGTTTAGGGTAAAGTTGAGCTTGCCCATGTTGATCGGTTGGCCGTTTACGATTTTGTCAGCTGTGACTGTGTAGGTTTCGGCCGCTTGGTAGAAATGAAAAACGACGGTTTCGTTTTTGCAGGGGGAGTTTTTTACCTGACAGATGGAGGTGCCCATCCAAGTGCCGGTTAAGGCGTCATCCTGGGGCGCTTCCTGTAAGGAGAAGCGGCTGTTTTGAGAAATGGTTGCGAGTAGGATAGCTATGAAATAGATAGAGATATGCATTTCAGCTTTTTCGATGGTAATTGTCAATTTGCCTTTGAACCGCATAAAGTTGAGATTTTCGGTACAAAGGGAGAAAAACCAGGGTTATGAAACAATTACGCCGTAATATTCGCCGTAGTGTTTTTTTACTCATCAAGATCAATTCGCCTTGCTTTCGGAAGTTTCTGAGGCCTAGCTAATTGCTTTGTAATCGTAGATAGGCTTGTATCCTTAAATACATCTACGTTGGTTTGTAGAAATACGGAAAGTTCTTCATAGCTGTTGGCGATAAGGTCTTTATTCTTGAGCAATCGGAGTACATAATAAAGCTGGTTTTTCTGACCTTTCCATTTCAGCTTTTTCACTTCAGGTTCCGGGGCAGTTTGCCTTTTAACAGACAGTTTGTTAGTTATATTTGAAAGTTTCTTTTCCAGGTAAACAATATGGTGCGTATAGGCATATCCTTCGGAAATTTGTTTGATCAACTCTTTGATATTATTTTCGGGGGTGTGGTTAAATCCCTCATACGTATTCAAAATTTCGCTTGAAAACACTATAGGTGAGTTTGTCTCTGCTAATTCTATGAGTAATGGATTCTGATCCCTAAGCGCAATTAGATTTCCTTGATAATAAGGATTATCAAATTTGCTGGATTTTAGTCTTTTTTGCTTCCCAAAGTGGGCATTGATATTTTCAAGCCTGGCCTCGATCGTTCGTTTTATATCCGGAGTTGTTATTTTTTCAAAGTCAAGCCTCATTTTTTCAATGAGGTTGTTTTTGTCTACCACGTCCCTTATCCTGTCCCCAATAGAAAAACCGAGATCGAAAAATATTTCTAATAAGTAGATATGTCTATCGAAACTAATGTAGCTACTAGCTTTGCTATGTATAAAATAGTCTCGGCATTGGTCTAGTATCTCCTTATACCTTTTTAAAGATTGTACTTTAGGATATAGTGAGTAGCCGTAAGCGATGTCCTGAACGAAGGACTCGATTTTATCTTTTTTAAGTTTGGCAAGACCAGGGATTAGGCCGTCGTTCACCAGATCGCCCCATACTTCGCCTATCGTTGGATTGTTATCTATTATTCTAACTTTTCTGCTTTCAGCGAACGAATATCCTATGGCGATGGGGTTTTGTATACCGTTTTTCTTGTCATTGCCTATTAGTTTTGTCAACACATTTAGTCTGGTGAAGACAAAATCCACCTTTTCTTCATTTGATGTTGGTGAAAAGGGGTCTGTAAGGTAATAAAAGATATCATCGTCTTCCTGCGTTTCAATCCTGGTTATAGGTGTTGATATATTAAAACCGGCTTCTTCTAATGGATGGATGGACATTCTAAGAGTTTTTATATTGCAAAAATATAATATAAATGAGTGTTTTGTTAAGGTACCATTATTTTGACGTTTTGGTAACTTTTTAGTTACCTTTGCTCTGGTCTTTATGATAAACGCATTTAGGACAGAGAATAGAGTTGTTAAGCTGATAACAAACATTTCTCACACGTTCTAATTAAATCAAATGCGCTTTGCCGAAGTTGTGCTTTGCTTAAAGCAGGCCGGTTGGATTATTAAAGATCAAAAGGGGAGTCATGTACATATGATTCATCCCTCGAAGCCAGGTAAAATTACAATTCCGAAGCATGGGAAAAGTGATCTTGCGCCCGGCACATTAAAAGCTATTTGGAAGCATGCAGGGCTGAATCATTAGCCCTGCATGCAAATAGCATCTAAAGATGATTTTATCAAATGAATAAGTAAGGGTGAAAAAGGTGTCTTTGATTATTGAAAAGACCGACGACGGTTTTCTAGGTCGGGTTTCCTATAAGGATGATTTGATTATTGAAGAAGCTGAGACCCTCGCGAAATTAGATGTGGGGATTAAAAAGATTCTCCGCGATTTTTACGAGTTAGAACTTGGAAGTGTATATTTTGAACATAAATATGATCTATCTGCCTTGTTCGAAAAGTTTGACTATTTGAAGATTTCAAATGTAGCAAAGATCGCAGGAATGAATGCTAGCCTTCTACGACAATACGTGACCGGAAAGAAACATGCGTCTAAATCACAGGCCAAGAAAATAGAAGAAGCGATACATTGTATCGGTAAAGAGCTTTCGGACATTAAGGTATATAGCAAATAGATATTGTATGAAAGACATACCTTCTAATGTGCTTTGCCCGTGTGGTAGCGGACGGAAGTATAAACGTTGCTGTAAAGAGAAGAATATATTTAAGCTTGACGATAATGGCCATGTGGTAAGGCGTGTAGAACTGCATCCAAAAGCTGTGGAAATCGTAGAGAAGAATAAAAGGGAATTTAGCGAATTGTTTGGCAGAGAACCCCAGCCAAACGAGCCAGTCTTATTTCATACGCTACTGATGTCTGATGATGATTACATGGAGGGTATTCAGGAAATTTTTGACAAGGTAGGCATACCAAAAGAAATCGCGTATGCACATAGGAAAACCGGTATGGCCGTATCTGAGATGAATGAACACCTGATACCAACTTCAGATATGCTTAGGTGGGATGCGGCTATAAAGGAATACAGAGACATAGAAAAAGGGAAGAAGAAAATTAACCGACCAGAAATACTCGACAGGATAGAGTCGCTATCTGAGCGGTTGAATTTTTGCCAATATTTGCTTGGGCTTATCATCTTTAAGCAAAATGACATCCAAAGGCAAAAGAGATTTGACGAGAACATAACTGAGGTTGAATATATACTGTTCTGCTTGACAAAGAATTTGAAGACGTTGCGGGCAGCTTTAAATCTAATTGAGGGAAATTTTGGAGAAGACGCGTTGAATCTGATTAGGTCCATTTTCGAGAACTATCTTCATGTCGCGATGTCTATTAGAAACAATGATTTTATTAATGACATTAAGATCAAGATTGGCTTACTTTTAGGGACACATAAGTATATAAGAAAAGGAGCGGAGAAGGTTGTCGAAGTTGCAACTGGCAAAGAAGCTAGATTGAAATTTACCAAAAATCATCAACTAGCCTTGCTTCATCCATTGTATGGAAAAATGGATATTGAGATATACAACTATCTCTATGATTTTCTTTCCGGCTTTACACACCCAGATCTGGTGACATTATCCTGCTACGTAGATGAAAATGGGTTTAATTATCAGAAGCGTAATTTTTCCTCCGAATCTATTTTATACATCAGTTTTTTTAATTTATTGATTTTGAATGAGATTAAGAATTTGAACGGTATTGATAATACCTCTATTCTTGATATCGATAGATTTACGCAAACGACAGCACCGCATCTAATCAAAATATTCGGTCAGGTTGAAAAGGATTTTCCAAATTATCCGTCATTCATGAAAGAACGAGTGGAAGCTCTTTATAGTGTTTGAATTTGAAAAGGTCGAATGTAAAAAATTTAATTAGATATTTAAAATGAGCCTAGGGTTGTCTTTGTTAGCAAATCAGAAAAGCAGGAGAAGGGTCCGGAAGGATAGCCTTTGTCCATGCGAATCGGGAAAAAAATATGGGAGTTGTTGTTTGGAAAAAGGTATCGAGTATACCTATGATAGGGAGGGTAACGTCGCGAGAACGGTTAAAATGGATTCTGAAACGAGGGAAGCAGCATTAGGCGCAATTGGTTCATATCAGGAGATTTTTGACAGGGAAGCCGTTGATGATGACCCGCTTTTTTTGGAGATGACTCTATACTCTGAAGAGGAGATAATGGAAAAGTCTGAGGAGGCTTTAAAGTATGCCTATGGCGTTCCAGACGAAGATCTCTATGCATTTCGAAAGTTAGGATTTATAGTAAAAAAAGGAAATAGAAAAAATGTACCTGACAAAGACCTACTAGCGTGGGACGAGGCAAGGAAAGAATATTTCGATCTTTTCTCAGGAAAGATACGGGAGGAGGTGGATTTATATACTGAGTTTCAGAACCATCTTGAGAATTGGGTTATTAAGTTGAT
The DNA here is from genome assembly GCF_004366355.1 of Dinghuibacter silviterrae. Lineage (NCBI taxonomy): Bacteria > Pseudomonadati > Bacteroidota > Chitinophagia > Chitinophagales > Chitinophagaceae > Dinghuibacter > Dinghuibacter silviterrae. Next base: position 630,394 of record NZ_SODV01000002.1, read on the forward strand.
TCATTTATATGCATTAATCTTGTACAAATCCGAAGCTGAGTTTAAGTCTACCCATTTCTATGAGGAACTAAACATGAAGAGTTATACTCTTTTTTGTCTTACAAAGCACTTAAAGACAATGAAAGCGACTAGACCTCTCACTAGTCATTATTTTAACGAAGACACTTTTAGCTTAATCAGAACCATGTATGAGAATTATCTACAGATATCCACGATCGTTCACTATCCAGTGCAGATGCAAAAGGAGCTCGATGCGAAAGTTGGTCTTTATTTAGGTACGCATAAACAGGAATATGACTGTATAATTGATGTTTCGAGTGGGAGCAAAACGAAAATTATATCTAACAAACAGCGAGCTATGCTAGATAAAGATTTTCGGCACGAAAACACGCATTTATACTTTACTTTATATGGATATTTATCAAATTTTATTCACCCGGATATAAGAGTGGTTGGACATTTCTTTAAAGATGGATATTTATCTCACAATGCAAATAAAGATCAAATAACTGTATTTTATTATATCAACTTGGTTAATGTCATGCTCCTTTTTGACTTGTTGAAATCGTCAATATTTGATGGTCAGAATCAAAAGGATATTAAAAATTTTACCATAAAAGTCACCGAACTTCTTTTAACGGTCTCCAGGATGTCCAATGATGGTGGTGACAGCATCATTCAGGATAGGCTTCAAAAAATGCTTAGTTCAAGTTTGCTGCAGTAAACTTTCGGTGTGAAAAAAGCCGGCCGGATATGCCCGGCCGGCTTTGCCAATAATAATGTTACTGCATGGAATGAAACGCCACCCTGTTGCCCTCGCTATCTATAAAATGTGCCATAAACCCGTTTTCGCCGATCGAGGTTTTGGGCAAAACGACTTTGCCGCCGGCGGCCTCGACTCTGGCTAAAGGAACCGACAGGTCGTCTCCGCCGTTCAAATAAACCAACGTACCGGTTGCAGAGGGCTCATAGCCTTCGGCTTGGGCTAGTCCTCCGCCTACCTGCCCGCTTGCCATATCCGCCGGGAACATCCCATACTTCATGGTAGGGTGGGGCATTTCCATAATTTCAACGCCCAATACCGTCTCATAAAAAGACTTTGCCCTTGCAAAATCTTTTGCAGGAATTTCAAACCAGTTAATAGCGTTTGCCATCGTTTTTAGTTTTAACCAATGTAAAGCTAAAAACCGGTGGTTAAGATTATTAATTTGTAAACTTGGTGCTCTTTTGCGCCGCGGCCAACGCCACAAAGGTGACCACAGCGGCAGTGCACAGATAATACCCCACCGCAGGAAGTCCATAGTTTTTGGCCAGCGTGGTGGCCAGGTAGGGTGTCAGCGAAGCCCCGATGATCCCGGCGAGCGTAAACGCCAGTGAGGAACCGGTATACCGCACCGCCGCCGGAAAGATCTCTGCCAGGGCCGTTCCCAGGGGGCCATACGTCAGCCCCATCAGGAACATGCCTGTCACCTGGAAAAGAATGGTGATGCCCAGGCTACCGGTGCTGAAGAAGGGTGAAAAGAACAACCCGAAGATAAAGATGCCCGCGGTGGCGAGCATCAAGACGCCGCCCCGGCTATAACGGTCGGCCAGGACTGCCGAAAGTGGAATACCCACCGCAAAAGACACCATGGAGATGATCTGGGCGATCAGGAAACTGGTCTTGGGGTAGTGTAATACGGAGGTCCCCCAGCTTAACGTAAAAACCGTCATCAGGTAAAACAACAAAAAGGTCGTGATGGAAGCCGCCGTACCCAATAGGATGGCGCGGGTGTGCTTGACGAAAACGTCCGCCACGGGGACCTTTACGCGTTCGTTTTTTTCCATCACCTTTAGAAAGTCGGGTGTCTCGGTGAGCTTTAACCGGACATAAAGGCCCACCCAAACAAGGATGGCGCTGGCGATAAAGGGAATGCGCCAGCCAAAATCAAGGAATTGCTGATCGCTCAGGCATTTGCCAAGGATAAGAAAGGTGCCGCTGGAAAGGATAAACCCGACAGGCGCTCCCAACTGCGGATACATCCCGTACCATGCCCTTTTGCCTTCCGGTGCATTTTCCGTGGCCAGCAGGACGGCGCCACCCCACTCGCCGCCCAGTCCCAGTCCTTGTCCAAAACGGAACAGTGCCAGCAGGAGGGGGGCCGCAATACCGATGGAATGGTAGGTGGGTAAAAGGCCAATCGCCACCGTCGAGGGGCCCATCGTCATCAACGCCGCGACCAGGGTCGCTTTGCGGCCTTTCCGGTCGCCAAAGTGCCCGAATAAGGCGGCGCCCAAAGGCCGGGCAAAAAAAGCCAGGGCAAACGTCGCCAAAGACTGCAACGTCGCCGACGTGGGATCGGTGGCAGGGAAAAATAATTTTGGAAAAACCAGTACGGCCGCGGTCGCATAAATATAAAAATCAAAAAACTCAATCGTGGTGCCGACCAGGCTGGCCAGGAGGATACGGCTTTTGGGATTTGCTTGATTCATTGGCTAAACTTAGGACATTTGTAAAATATTAATGTATTTTTTATACCCGCCTGCTACTTTACCGGCAAACAAACCAAATCGATATGCTTTGCCGTGTACTCCCCTTCACGCTGGTCGTCCTGTCGACCGTTAGTTGTGCAAAAAACAACAAATCAGATTCGCTTCCATCCACGTCGTTCGCCCTTTCCGCTTCCGGCGACGTAGTAGGGAAAATTACCGTGGGTTACCAGGGATGGTTCTCCGCGGCCGGGGACGGGTCCCCGCTGAATTCCTGGGGCCACACCAATATGGAAACCTGGCCCGACATACGCCAGTATGCCCAGACGTATTCCGGCGATCCGTTTTATCAGGATGGCGTGCAACAACCCGGGTTTACGGGTAAACTGGGCAATGGCCAGCCCGCAAAGATGTACAGCGCTGACGATCAGCAGGTCGCCAATGTGCATTGTCTTTGGATGCAACAAAACGGCATCGATTGTATTGCCCTGCAACGGTTCGGAAGCTATACCAGCCCCGGTTCGATAAAAAACTTTCACGATTCCGTGGATGAAAAAATGATGAAAGCCGCCCAAACCTACGGCCGTAAATTTTTTATCATGTACGATTGCAGCGCGACCGACCCGGTTGAATCCGACTGGACCAATACGATCGTGGCCGCCCAGCATATCACTTCTTCCCCTGCCTACGCCCATCAGAACGGGAAGCCCGTCGTCGCCCTCTGGGGCGTGGGGAAATCGGGCCGCGGCGCCGTTACCGACTGGGAGAATACGATCAACTGGTTCAAAAACCAAGGCTGCTATGTGATCGGCGGCCCCCTGGAAGGCTTTGCCAAGGATACCCCCAACCAGCCCGCCTATAACCTCTGTAATATGATCATGCCCTGGATGGTGGGCAAAACAGCCGCGACCAACTTTGAAGCAGACTATGCTGCCGACATGGCCTATTGCACCGCGCATGGGATCGATTTTCAGGCGGACGTATATCCGGGAACCGCCTTTTACAATACCAACGGCGGGGCAACATCCCCCAAAAACCAGATCCCGCGAAACCACGGTCTTTTTATGTGGTCCCAGTTCGCCGCAGTCCGGGCCGCCGGGGTGCCCAGCGTATACATTTCTATGTTTGACGAAGAAAACGAAGCGACCGGCATCCTGAACTGCGCCGAGGACGCCTCCTCCATTCCTGCGGGCCAGTATTTTTTAACCCTCGACGCCGATGGTGTACATTGCTCTTCCGACTTTTACCTCAGGCTGACCAAAGACGGCGCGGCCATGGTGAAGGGACAGACCGCCTATACCACGACGCTGCCTACCCCTCCTGTTTTGTCCGCACCATCGAGCCTTACGCCGCACGTGCTTTCTTCCAGTTCCATAAAGATCGACTGGTCGGCGGTCACCGATGCGCCTTGTTATAATCTCAAACGATCCACCGCCAGCGGGGGACCTTATACGACGGTCGCCGCCGGGATTACGGGGGGGACGTATACGGACAACGGTTTGACGGCGGGTACGACCTATTACTATGTGGTTTCCGCCGGGTATATCAATGGAGGGGAAAGTGTGAATAGCGCTCAGGTGAGCGGGACTACTTTACCATAGCTGTCGCCGGATGAAAGGTCCGCCAGGAATGCCAGAATTCCTGGTAGGCCTGCACCGGCTGTAACCGCGCGCCCTTCAGCGGCCCGTCCGTACAGACACCGTTTGGCTGCCAGGTGCTCCGGGTATTGATATCCCGGAGCGTCTTTTCATATTGGAAACGCAGGCTGTCGTTGTAAGAGAAAGCGTAAAAGGTCTTGTTATTGGGTTCGATGGTCAGTAAGAGGTGCAACCCGCCAAGCGTGTCCGTAATAATCCTCTCTCTTACCAGGTTATTCCAATCATAAGCCTTGCTTCTCCCATCCGATTCTACGCCGATCACCCAGGATTTAAATTGCCAGGAACCCGTGTCTCTTTTCTCCAGGCTGCTTTTGATCGTGCCTTCATCATAGCCTTTCAGGCTGTCATACCTGCTGGCAAAATTCGGATCGGGTTGCATGGTCAGGCTGTTAGGATGTAACATCTGCCAGTCAACAAGCGTCATCTGGGCGGACGGAATTTCCTGCAACTGTTGTCCTTTTAAGGGGCCGGTAATCGCTTTTCCCGTGGCTTGCTGCCACCAACTGCGGGTATCTGCGTCTTCAAACATCGCGTTGAAATGGTCCATCCCCACCAGGCGGAAAGTCACCAACTTACCCCGCACAAACGGGCTGTATACCCGGCCGGTCCGGCAGACCGTGCAGTAAGTGACCAGGACCGGCTGACCGCCCACCGTGTCCATGACCTGGTGGTGATAACCGATCACTTCGATGGGATAGGCCCTGGCTTCGCCGTGTAAGGCAACGCCAATGACCAGTTGATCATTGCTGGCACCGGTCGTGGCGAATTGCTTTACCTTGGGCGGATAGAACATTTTATCGGCGAGGAACTTAAAATTGAACAAATAGAAAATCCCGCCATACACCAGCAAGACCACGATGAGCGTGATCTTCTGCCAGGCTTTTCCCGAGCGCAGATAGTACAACAGCGGCCAGATAAACAGGACCAGCGCGGCGATCCGAAGCCAGAAAATATTTCTGTCCAGGAAATAGGCGAAGGCAACGGTATCATGCTTTTGGCTCCCGGGGAAGGGCATGATGAAGTATACACGCAGGATTTCGAGAGCGAATAGGAAAATTAATCCTATCCACAGGAGGAGGGGTTTGCTCATACGTCTGTCTTAAGCTAAAATTAAGCAATTTTTAATCGCCGCCTTCTACATTGAAAAGGTAACGATGCTAATTATTTAATCTCCAAAAAAGTTAACTTTTTATGAAACATTTATTAACACTTTTATGCCTTGTGATCTTAGGTGGTCTATCCTCCTTCAAGGCGGTCGCCGACAACATAACCTTTACGGTTTCTATTAATTCTCCCTATGACAAACATGGCAGCGTCGAGCTTGTCAATCAGGACACGTTTGCCGACAACACGTATTATTTCGCCGAGGGATCGAGTGGTTTCCAGGTGACGATTCCGACGGGTAACTATGACGTACTGGTCGATGTGAACAATACGGCCAACGATGGCCTTTTTAGCGTTACTTTCAATGGCACCACACAATCGGCAGACTGGCCCGGCGAATTTTTTTGTAGCTGGGATAATGTCCAGATAACGGATGCACAAAATACCTGGTTGTCTATTGCTGACTAGCGGTCAGTAAAATAACGCTGCATCGGTTACAAGGAAAGGGGATGTTTTACAGACATCCCCTTTCTTTTCGTACATTAGCAAAATATGAACCCAGAGCCGCAAAACGTACTGGATTACAGTGGTGACAATACGATCTTCCTGGTCTGGAATTTTAAAAAGGACCAGGAGCCAGGGAGCGTTTTTCAAAGGATTTGTGCGCTGGTGATCAACCTCAACAACTCAGGCGGGACACGTTTTCCCGGCGCCGGGGCGTCTTGCGTGATGGGCATTGGCTATGAAGCGTGGTTGCGGCTTGGTCTTCCGGTTCCGCTCCCAAAGGAGTTGGAGAATTTCAATCCCATTTCCGGTGAGAAACACACGGCGGTGGCTACCCGGGGCGATCTGCATTTTCACCTCAGGGGGAGCGCCAGCAGTATTTGCTACGACATGGCCGCCGCGCTCGCTGAAGTCCTTGACCCCGTGGCGGTCCCTGTGGAAGAGGTTCATGGGTTCCGGTATTGGGATGGCCGGTCTATTATTGGATTTGTCGATGGTACCGAAAATCCGAAAGGGGAAAAGCGCGCTTTTTTTGGTTTGATCGGAGACGAGGACCCCGTTTATCAAGGGGGGAGCTACCTTTTTGTTCAAAAATATATACATGACCTGAAGGCATTTAAGGCACTGCCTGTCGGGGAGCAGGAAAAGGTCATTGGAAGATCAAAGGAGAATGACATTGAAATGCCGGATGACGTAAAGCCTTCCAATGCCCATATTGCGCTGGCCAACGTCGGTGACGAGCTCAAGATCGTCCGGGACAATATGCCTTTTGGCAATATGTCGACCAATGAGATGGGGACTTATTTCATCGCTTATGCGCGTACGTTCAGCACCGTAAAGAAAATGCTGGATAATATGTTTATTGGTTCGCCGGAAGGGAATTACGATCGGTTACTCGATTTCAGCACGCCAAAGACGGGAAGCCTGTTCTTTGTTCCTTCGGCTTCCTTTTTGAAAAATATCGCTTCGGGAGCGCCGGCTCCCGGCAGCAGCTCATTATCTATCGGATCACTAAAAAAAGAGGCAGGATATGAATAACCTTTTTCGGGAGCTCGCCCCTATTTCAAGCGCAGCCTGGGCGGAAATAGAAGAAGAGGCCCGTCGAACCCTCAAGCGGCACCTGGCGGCACGCCGTGTCGTGGATGTGGAAGGTCCAAAAGGTGTTGACTTCTCAGCGGTCGGCACGGGACATACCCAGGGAATCCCGTCGCCCGGCGAAGGGATCCAGGCCATTCAACGCGAGGTAAAGGCGTTGGTGGAACTTCGGGTGCCGTTCGAGCTCACGCGCCAGGCGGTGGACGATGTGGAACGCGGCGCGACGGATTCGGACTGGTCATCCGTGAAAGAGGCCGCGCGGAAGATCGCATTTGCCGAAGACAATTCCGTCTTCGAAGGATACGAGGCCGCGGGAATACTGGGTATCCGTCGTGGAAACTGTAACCCGATACTGACGCTTCCTTCCAGTGTGCGAAGTTACCCGGATGTCGTGGCACAGGCAGTGAGTCAATTACGACTTGCAGGGGTCAACGGTCCTTATGCACTCGTCCTCGGCTCCGATCCATATACGTCTGTCAGCGGCGGCAGCGACGAAGGCTACCCCGTTTTGCAACATATCAAGCGACTGATCGATGGAGACGTCATCTGGGCTCCGGCCATCAGGGGCGGTTTCGTGTTGTCCACCCGCGGAGGTGATTTCGAATTGGACCTTGGCCAGGACATCTCCATCGGTTACCTTAGTCATTCCGAGACCACCGTCAGGCTTTATCTGCAGGAAAGTTTCACCTTCCGGCTGCTGACGACGGAGGCGGCGGTGGCGCTTTCGGCGGCGGAAAAATAGGCGCTATGAACGTAAAGGAACAAATCGGCGGGTATATTGCCAGCCAACCTGAACCCAAACGAAGTGACATGCAAGCGTTGCACCTCCTTGCACTTCAAGTAATGCCTGCATGTAAATTGTGGTTCCTGGATGGTAAAAACAGCGAAGGTAAAATTGTCTCCAATCCTAATATAGGTTATGGGTCTCACACCATAAAATATGCGGATGGAACAACCAGGGAGTTTTATCAAATTGGGTTGAGTGCCAACACAACCGGAATCTCCGTCTATATCATGGGTATAGAGGATAAGAAATACCTGGCCGAGACTTATGGGGTGAAACTGGGCAAGGCCAGCATCACCGGGTATTGCATTAAGTTCAAAGCGTTAAAGGATATAAATATCGACGTACTGGAGGCGGCAATGCGAGATGGGTTTGAGATTCAGTGACCTTTTGGTACATAAATTTGTACCTTCACTGTTACCTCTAAAGCCACAATTATGATCGGTCAACCCCTGAATCACCTGCAAATATTTTCCGGGCTCTTTGAGCCCGCGTTGCTCGCCGAAATCGAGCAAAAGTCCATGATCATGGAGGTGAAAAGCGGCGACACGCTTCTCAACGTTGGGCAAACCATCAGGGCCGTACCACTTTTGGTAAGCGGCGTCGTCAAAGTAAGCCGCATCACGGATGACGGCCAGGAGTTATTACTATACTATGTAAAAGAAGGCGAAAGCTGTGCCATGACCTTCAACTGCTGCATGCTTGCCAGGCAAAGCGTGATCAAAGGCGCGGCGGAGGAGGATAGCGTGCTGGTCTGCATTCCCGCCCAACTGATGGAAGAATGGATGGTCAAATATCCGTCCTGGAAGAAATACGTCATGTCCACCATACTCGGCCGCTTTACCGAGCTGATAAAATCCATTGATGAGGTTGCCTTCAAAAAAATGGACGAACGGCTCCTGAACTACCTCAAAGAGAAATCGAGGGTAACCGGCTCCTCTGTCCTCCACCTCACACATCAACAAATTGGAGACGAATTGGGGACCAACCGCGTCGTTATCTCCCGCCTGCTCAAGAAAATGGAAAACGACAAAAAACTCCTCATTTATAACAAACAGATCAAGCTCCTCCGGGATTTGTAACATTTGTTACAGCAGCTTGTAACCGTTGTTACCGGTATCCTTCCCGGTGCTGCGCATATTTGCAGTGTCATTAAAACATACACCCCCAAAACTGCAAATGTCATGAGCTTACGTTTAAACAGTATCGCCCCGGATTTTACTGCCGAAACCACCAAAGGGACCGTCCGCTTCCACGAGTGGATCGGAGACAACTGGGCAATTCTCTTCTCCCATCCAAAGGACTTCACCCCTGTGTGCACGACAGAACTCGGCTTTATGGCCCGTATCGAACCCGAGTTTGCCAAACGCAATTGCAAGATCATCGGCCTAAGCGTTGACCCGGTGGAAAGCCATCTTCGTTGGGAAAAAGACATCGAAGAAACGCAGGGCGCCTCCGTCAATTACCCTATGATCGGCGATCCGACCCTGGCTATTGCCAAACTCTACGACATGCTTCCCGCCGAAGAACCTGCCACCTCCGAAGGCCGTACAGCGGCCACCAACCAAACCGTCCGCTCCGTCTTTGTCATTGGCCCCGACAAAAAGATAAAATTGCAACTCACCTATCCAATGACCACGGGCCGCAACTTCAACGAGATCCTTCGGGTACTCGACTCGATGCAATTGACTGCCGCGCACAAAGTCGCTACGCCCGTCAACTGGCAGGAAGGGGAAGACGTCATCATCGTCCCGGCCGTATCAGATGCCGAGGCAAAGGAAAAATATCCCCAGGGCTGGAAAACGCTCAAGCCCTACCTCCGGATCGTTTCACAACCAACAATATGAAACTACGTGTAACGGTACTGGGCGCCGGCTTCGGCGGCCTGGAGCTCAGTACCCTTCTTTCCGAAGCGCTGGGTGATCGCCTTGAACTCACCCTCATCGACCAAAATGACGCCTTCTTCTTTGGTTTCTCCAAACTGGATGTCCTTTTTGGCCGCAAACCAGCGGATGCGGTGAAAATCCCCTATAGCACCCTCCTCAAGCCTGGGCTCACATTTCACCGGGAAACCGTCACCGCCATCGATCCGGTCACCAGGACAGTCACCACACAATGCAACAGGTACGAAGCCGACGTCCTGGTCGTAGCCCTGGGCGCCGACTACGATATCGCTGCAACGCCGGGTCTCGCTGAATGGGGAAATGAATACTACAGCTTCTCCGGCGCCGAAAAGCTGCGCGACATTCTCCCGGGCTTCACAAAAGGGCACGCCGTTGTCGGGGTCTGCAACGCACCGTTCAAATGTCCTCCTGCACCCAGCGAGGGCGCCCTGATGCTCCATGACTACCTTGTCAGCCGGGGTGTCCGCGATGCGTGCACCATCACGCTGGTCATCCCTTTCGGATCGCCCATTCCCCCGTCCCCCGACTCCTCAAAGGCCTTGTTAAAGGCGTTTGAAGAAAGGAACATCCGGTTCATCCCTCAACGGAAAGTCAGCTCGATCCGAAAACTGACCTCCGCGGCGGGAACCACAAAACTAGCAGTCCTCGATGACGGCACGCAGCTACCCTGTGATCTCTTCCTCGGGATCCCTCAGCACGTCGCCCCTGACGTGGTCCTTCAAAGCGGTCTCGCCGAAAATGGCTGGATACCCGTGGACCGAACCCGTCTCCGCACAAAATATCCCAACGTCTATGCCATAGGCGATGTAACGAGTGTGGGCACGCCAAAAGCAGGTGTCTTCGCCGAGGGCGCCGCAAAGATCGCCGCGGCGTCCATTATCGCCGCATTCAACGGCAGCGATGACCCTGCCCCGTACACCGGCAGCGGCTCCTGCTATATCGAGTTTGGAAAGGGAACGGTGGCTCGCGTAGATGTCGATTTCTTCTCCGGTCCAAAGCCTGTAGGCATCCATTACGACGCCTCTGCCGATCTTACCCGCGATAAAGTAAATTTCGGCACAAGCCGTAAAGCACGGTGGTTCGGAATCTGACGTTTTTAAATAGAAAAACCGTCAAATACAAGGACTTGACGGTTTATAGATGATCTTGTGATCCCGCTGGGACTCGAACCCAGGACCCATACATTAAAAGTGTATTGCTCTACCAACTGAGCTACGGAATCAAAAAAGGGGAACGCCCTTTCTTTTGGGAGTGCAAAAATAGCTGAAAAACCGTTCCATACAAATTTTTTTGCGTTGTTTTTTAGATACAGGGCATGTGCAACTAGCCTATTTTTGCATTTTGGGAAAATGCACAGCTATGGATGATTTTCAAGGCAAAAGAGTTATTGTCACGGGTGGGAGCGACGGGATCGGCAAGGCGCTGGTGGAGCGCTTCCTGGAGGCGGGCGCGTATGTGGCGACCTGCGGACGGAGTGCGGACAAGCTGTACCAGCTGCAGGTGAGGCATAGCAACAAGTTCCTGCATACGATGGTGGTGGATGTGCGGAAGGAGGAGGATTGCCGGCGGTTTATCGAGTCGGCGATCCGGGAATTCGGTGGGGTGGACGTGTTGGTGAACAATGCGGGCATCTCGATGCGGGCGTTGGTGCAGGAAACGGAGCTGGATACGCTACGGACGGTCATGGATGTGAATTTCTGGGGGACGGTGTATTGCACGAAGTTCGCCCTGGACAGCATTATTGCGAATAAGGGGGTGATCGTAGGGGTGTCTTCCATCGCAGGATACCGGGGGCTGCCGGGCCGGAGCGGGTATTCGGCAAGCAAGTTCGCGGTGAATGGCTGGCTGGAGGCCCTAAAAACCGAATTATTACCGTCAGGTGTACACGTCATGTGGGTGTGCCCGGGCTTTACGACGTCGAACATACGGAATGTGGCCTTGAACAAAAAGGGAGCCCCCCAGGGGGAATCGCCCTTGGAGGAAGGGAAGCTGATGAGTGCGGAGGAGTGTGCCAAACAAATCGTGAAGGCGATAGGGCACCGCAAAAGAACCCTGGTGATGACCTTCCAGGGGAACGAGACGGTCTGGCTGAACAAATTATTGCCGGGGCTGGCGGACAAGCTGGTCCATAAATTTTTCTTCAAAAAAGGAGAACTCGTCAAATAGCCCGATGGCGCTTGTTACCCTGACATCCGATATTGGACACCAGGATTACCTGGTGGGCGCCGTTAGGGGCCAGTTGCTGGGCATTGATCCCGGGTTTCAACTGGTGGATATAACCCATGCTTTATCGCCTTTTAATTACCCTCAGGCGGCCTATGTGTGCCGGGGAGCGTTCCGGCAGTTTCCGCTGGGGACGTATCACCTGTTGCTGGTGAACCTTTTCGACGTGCGGCCGGATCATTTGTTGTTGATCAGGCACCATGGGCAGTACTTCCTGGTGGCGGACAATGGGTTGATTACGATGATCCTGGAAGAAGTGCCGGAGTTGGTGGTGGGGCTGCCCATTTCGAAGGGGGCGCATAAGGATACGCTGTATTTTGCCCAGGTGTTCGGGAAGGCGATCCGGGACATTGAAAACGGCAAACGGCCGGAGGAGCTGGGCGATGCAGGGGTGGAGATCAACGTCAAGAACCCGCTCAGGCCGCAGTTAGGCAACAACTGGATGGAAGGGCAGGTGATCTTTATCGATCACTTCGAAAACGTGGTGGTGAACATCAGCCGGGAAGAGTTCGAGGAACAGCGGAAGGGACGGAGTTTTAAGATCGTTTTTAAACGCGACGAGGTGATCGACAAGATCAGCGAGACGTATGCGGACGCGGGGGAAGGGGAGAAGCTGGCGTTGTTTAACGCCGCCGGCTACCTGGAGATCGCCATCAATAAGGGGAATGCCGCGGGTTTGCTGGGCTTGCAAGGGTTTGCGGAAAAAAGCAATCCCGGAAATACCTACCTGGCGAACCGGCTGTTTTACCAGACTGTCAGGATTTATTTTGAGTAAAGTCGCGGTTTTTGGCTAATTTAGGGTACGGCCTTAAGCGCCTCGATCCATGAAAACAAAGCTCCAGACGGGTTTTGCCGCTATAACACTGCTTCTTTTTGCTGCCTGTACGAGGGAAAACGGGTTGATTAAGCCTGTTGGGCCGGCAGCGACGGATACGACCACAACCACACCGCCCGCAGATTCCACCTATAAAGGGCCGGTCACCAATAATTATCAACCTGATTCATCCGGATCTACGTGGACCTACCAGGTGCACCAGGTCTTTAACATCGGCCAGTCGACCATCGGCCAGCTCTTTCCGCAGGAGGCGAGTGTCTTTTCAGCGTTTAAGATGGATACGACGATCGTTTATCACGTGGCCGCCCTGAACACGACCGCCCAGGCAGGCGGCTTGACCTTCCAACAGTATTCGAATGATTATGGCGGGGGAATATACAGTCCGGCGATCGCCCTGTCCCAGGGGGTATACACGGGCGTGGACCAGGTGTGGGGACTGATGTGGATAGGGGGAAGCAGCTTTGGCGGTTTTTCGCTCAACGACGATACATTGACCTACCTCGAAGACAAACCGGTGGGAACCTCCTGGTCTCAAACGACGGTCATACAGGATGGGCTTGGCTTTGAAGACACGACCTCCTATGCTTTTACCATAAAGGCGAGGGGACTGACCAAGGTGGTCAATGGCATCAATTATCCTAATGTGATCCAGGTAGAGTCGACCACGATACCCAGCGCGCTGCAAAGCTTCACCGTTCTCTTAAGTATACAGGGAGTGAACCTGAACACGACGACGGAGTATTATTATGCAGAAAACGTGGGATTAATCGAAGAAGATCTTAGCAACCCATTCTTAGGCATTACCGTAAACGCGAGTCTTGTTAACTCCAATATTCGATAAACCAAGCAACCCCTATTCTTATGAAACGTTTTCTTGCATTATGTGTATGCGCGGGCATGGCGCTGACCTCCTGCAGCAAAAAATCATCCAATACCCCCACGTCCAACTCTTCGGACAACAGTTACCAACCCACGGAGAGCGCCTCTACCTGGACGTACAGTGTATCTGAGGTTTTTAATCCCTCCAGTTCCATTCTCCTGGTCGAGGCGGAAAACCAGTTGCACACCACCTTTAAAGCGATCGACACGACATGGACGTCTACGATCACGGCCTCGGGCAAGGACACCGTTATCGGCGGGCTTACATTCTCTGTCCTGACCGGTGATACCGTGACGCAAGACGTAGTTGTTGCACAACAAGGCACCAACTATTATGGAATCGGCATCATCCCTGAATTCCAGCTGTCCGGCGTGGGTGGTCTGGCGACGTCGTCTCCCATCCTTTACCTGAAGGATACGGTGGCCAACGCGAGCTGGGTACAAACCGTCATCGATGCGGCGGCGTCAGACACGACGACCTATACCATTACCATTACCGGCACCGGCGGCTCGAAAACCGTCAACGGGAAGAGCTATATCGATGTCACTACGGAAACGGTCAGCGCGGTACCGTCGGGTCTGACGGCACTGGCGGCCCAGGCCGGCATACCCACCAGCACCCTGGCGATCGTGGGAACGTATTATTTTGCAAAGGGGATAGGCGTCATCGAAGTAGACGTGAATGCCCAGCTGTACGGGTTCCAGTTTACGGAACAACTGCAGTCTTCGACCATCAAATAAGTTAGGCAACAAAACAGGACTTCATCTTGCCCAGGAGATCGCTTTCCAGCATCTTTTGGGCAAGAATGATCATATTCTTGAAAGCGGGGGCTTCGGAGATGCCGTGTCCGATGATGACCGGCTTGGAAACGCCTAAGATGGGCGTACCCCCGTAATTCTCGTAGTGAAAGCGGTGGAAATATTCATCGTCCTTCAAACCGCGGTGGACGGCCACGTCATACAGGGACTCGGCCATTTTCAGGATGACGTTGCCCGTAAAACCTTCGCAGACCATGACGTCGGCCTTTCCTTGCAGGATGTCCCGTCCTTCGATGTTCCCCAGGAAGTTGATTTGTTCGCTGGCCTTGAGCAGGGGATAGGCCGCCTGTGCCAGGAGGTTGCCCTTGCCTTCTTCCTCGCCGACATTGACCAGGCCGACCTTCGGGTCGTCGATCTTGAGGATGTGCTGGGCGTAAAGGCTGCCCAGAATGGCAAACTGCAGCAGGTTTTCCGCCTTACAGTCGGCGTTCAGACCGACGTCTAAGAGCAGGGAAAAGCTTCCGTCGAGCTTGGGGATGATGGTCGAAATCGTGGGTCGGAGAACGCCTTCGATCGACTTGATGCTGTAGAAGGTGCCCACCATCATGGCGCCGGTGTTGCCGGCGCTGATAAATGCATCGATCTCACCGGTCGCCAGCAGCTTGAAGCCTATGGCGATGGATGAGTTCGTTTTTTCCTTGAGGGCCTTGGTCGGGTGCTCCTGCATCCCGATGACGTCCGGTGCGTGTACGAACCGGACCGTCGGGGGAGCGTCGGTCAGCAATGACTTCACCTGCTGCTCGTCCCCGATCAGGGTCACATCGATAGCCGAAGATGACTGAAGATACTGCACTACACCCTTCACAGCTTCCTGTGGAGCGTAGTCGCCTCCCATCATGTCGATTCCGATGCGCATCAACAGCAGGGTAATGGTTATGCCTTCCGGGGGGCCTTTTCGGCGACCAGTTTGCCTTTGTAGTACAGCTTGCCTTCGCTCTCATGGGCGCGGTGGCGAACGTGCAGTTCACCGGTAGTGCTGTCCTTGCTCAGGGTCACCGTTTCGGCGGTATAGTGGGTCCTCCTCTTGGCGCTGCGTTGCTGGGAATGTCTGCGTTTAGGATTGGGCATTGCGCTACTCTTTTATTGTTTTTTAAATTTATCTAATCCCTTCCAAAGGGAATTGGTCGTTTTTTTACCGCCTTCCCCATCGGAAGGCTTCATACCGGCCAGACGGGCCAGCACTTCTTTGTTACAATACGGACCGCCGATCTCATTCTCCGCACACATCCGCTGCATCGGTACGCTCAGGCTGATAAACTCGTAGATCCAGCCCTTCACGTCGATGTGGCTTTCGGTCCTGGAAATATAAAATACGTCCGGGTCCGATTCTTCTTCATTCATCTCATCCGGGTTGTCCACCATCTTGACCAGGATGTTGAATTCATCCCAAAGGTCCAGGGGGAGGTCATTCCCGCAGCGATCACACGATACATCCACTTTGCCGCCGACCTCGAACTTCAGGATCAAAAAAGACGCCTTTTTGTCCAGGGTCAACTTTACTTCCGCCTTTACACCCTTGAAATCCTGGTGTCCGTACTCCTCGAAAAACGCATCATCGATCTCATACCGGTATTCATGCATACCCGGTTTCAAACCCACGAACGCGATTTCAAAAGCCCGGCGACTACTCATCGGAAGTTTTTAAAAGGTTTGCAAAGGTAGAGAAAAACGGGGGAATCGCCGAATTTTTCTTGAAAGAATGCGGCTTTCACAAAGGTAGGGATAAATGCCTCATCCCCCGGCGTATGTGGCCACGATCCCCATACATTCCTGTACATATCCGCCCCCGAACAAAAGCGCATGCACCAGGAGCGGGTACAGCTGGCAAATCGCCACCCGTTCCTCCCAACCCGCGTCCAGCGGGCCGTACGCTTCATAAAACTCGGGCGGGAAACCCCCAAAAAGCCGCGTCATGGCCAGGTCCATTTCCCGGTGCCCGCGGTACACCGCCGGGTCGAAGATCCAGATGTCCCCGTCCGGGCCCGTTTTGGTGTTTCCGGACCAAAGGTCTCCGTGAAGGAGGGAGGGCAAATTTTTGGGGAAAAATTGGTTCATGCGCGCTTCGAGCGCTTCTACCTGTCCTAACGTCTTGACACTGAATAGCCCACGGGCTATGCCCTGTTTCCACAGGGGCAGCAGCCGTCTTTTTGTGTAGAAGGCGGGCCAGGTGGGCTCGGGGTGGTTGTCTTGCGGGAGCGTGGCGATGAAGTTGTCGGCCTCCAGGCCGAAGGTCAGCGCTGCGCTTGGGGCCGCAGGCCCCGCTGCCGCGCCACTCGCTGCCGCGCCACTCGCCGCTGCGCCACTCGCCGCCGCGCCACCCGCTGCCGCGCCACTCGCTGCCGCGCCACTCGCTGCCGCGCCACCCGCTGCCGCGCCACTCGCTGCGGCCACGCCCGCGCCCCGATGCAGCCGCGCAAGCGCCTCGCCCAGGCGCTCCCAGCGATCCGGGCGGGGCTTCCCCTCCTGCAGCCATTCCAGCACCAGGAAGGCCTTCCCCTCCAGGGTACCGGTGCCGACCACCGCGGGTACCCGCGGAAAGTGCGGCCGCAGCGCCTCCAACCCGCGAACCTCGGCCTCGAACATTGCCTGTCCGCGGGTGGCGTCCTGCACCTTGCAAAAGAACCGGCCGCCGCCGGTCTCCAGCACATAGGCGTCACTGATGTCTCCGCCGGAGACACGGGAGATATGCGTCACCGTGCCGCCGCCAACGCGGCGCGTTGCGCCCGCGGCGCCCACGCCCGTTGCGCTTGCGTCCCCTGCGCCCGGCGCGCTTGCGGCGCCTACGTCGGGGGCCCCCTCGCGAAGCATTTGTAGGACGCGGTCGAAAAATGACGGGTTCATCTTATTTTTATTGCTATGGCAAAATATAAAAGGCTGTTGATCCTCGTCGTCTTATTTCTTGCGGTGGCCTGGTTCGGGATGTATCCGGAATGGGTGGAACGGGCGTACAGCACGGGCATATATCCGCACCTGGCGGCGCTCCTGAGGGGACTTTGGGGTTGGGTACCCTTTAGCGCGGGGGACGTATTTTATTTTGCCGCGGGAGTCCTGTTGCTCACGTGGGCGGTTATCCTGGTGGCCCGCCTGTTGAAAAGGGAATGGAGTTTCCGGCAGTGGTTGGGGTGGGGGAGGCGTTTTGTGGAATGGTGCCTGGTCATCATCCTGGTGTTCAACCTGGCGTGGGCGCTCAACTATAACCGGCTGGGGATCGCTTACCAACTGAGGTTGGATCCCCGTCCCTACGGCCGGGATACGTTGCAAAACCTGATCGACTCTCTGCTCATTCGCGTCAATGACGAAAGACGGGCGGCGGTGGCACCCCTGCCGGATGCCGGGGTGATCCTCCGGGAGGCGCGGGAAGCATACCGGGGCATCGAGGGGGATACGAGCCTGGCCTTTATCCACTATACGTATAAGTCGATCAAACCCTCGATGTATGGGGAATGGGGAAACTATATGGGCTTTCTGGGCTACTACAATCCCTTTACGGGAGAAGCCCAGGTGAATTGTACCGTTCCGGCCTTTACGCTGCCGTATACCGCCTGTCACGAAATGGCGCACCAACTGGGGTATGCCAGCGAAAGCGAGGCCAACTTCGTGGGGTATCTTGCGGCGGTGCACTCTACCGATCCGTGGTTCCGCTACTCGGCCTATTTCGACCTTTTCAGTTACGCCAACCGGGAGCTCTTCCTCCGGGATTCGGCGGCGGCGCGGCGGAACTATCACGCGCTGGATACGCTGGTTCGCGCGGATTATCACACGCTGATCAACTTTTTAAGGGCGCATAGAAATCCGCTGGAGCCAGTGTTGAACAGGATGTATGACGGGTATCTGAAGGCGCACCACCAGGAAAAGGGGATCGAAAGCTATAGCGAGGTGACAGCGTGGCTGATTGCCTACAGGCAAAAATACGGGCGGCTCTGAGCGTCCCGCAGGGGGCGCGGCCCGCGCGCAGCGGCGCTGCTCTGAACGCGCGCGGCGCAATCCGCGCGGGCGGAGCTAGAACTTATTTTTCCACATCATACTTTCGACCGGCTTGTCCGGCTGCCCGCTGTACTTGGCGCCAGCCTTGCTGTTGTATTTGACGGCCACTTCGCCGTCGACGGGGAAGTAGATGAGCTGGCCGACGGGCATACCGGCGTAGACGCGGACGGGTTGTTTGACGGAGATTTCGAGGGTCCAGTTGCCGCAAAAGCCAACGTCGCCCTTGCCGGCGGTGGCGTGGATGTCGATGCCCAAGCGGCCGGTGGAGGATTTGCCTTCCAGAAAGGGGACGTGGGCGTGGGTTTCGGTGTATTCCTGGGTGACGCCTAAGTAGAACTTGTGGGGGAGGAGCACGATGCCTTCTTCGGGGATTTCGAAGTGCGTGATGGTGTTGTGTTTGCGGGCGTCCAGCGTGTCATCGACGTAGGTCGCCAGGTGTTTGCCCAGGTGTACGTCGTAGGAGTTGCTTCCAAGGCAGTCGGGTTGGAAAGGAACTATCTTGATCGTGCCTTTGTCCATTTCTTCCAGGATGCGCTTGTCGGACAGTATCATTGCCGTAAATTGAGGAGGTTTTGAAAATCAGGGTGCGAAGATGGGACTTTTTTTTCAACAAGATATAAACGAATGTACGCGCCTGGGGGTTTGGCAGATCGCAGAGCCGGCCGACTTTTTCCTGAAATCGGTCCCCTTGCAGCGGGAAATCTCACACCCCCACAAACGGTTGCAGCACCTGGCCGGACGCTTCCTGCTCCGCTACCTTTACCCCGATTTCCCATACAAAGACATCCTTATAGCGAATACCCGGAAGCCGTATGTCCCGGGGGAGTCCTTCCATTTTTCCATTTCGCACTGCGGAAATTTCGCGGCGGCCATCGTGAGCCGCCACTATCGTGTGGGTATAGACATCGAGGCGTTTACCCCCAAGGTGGAGAAGATCATCCATAAATTCCTAAGCCCGGCCGAGCAGGCTTTTCTGGACCCTCGTGCACCCTTGCAGCACGCGATCGTGTGCTGGGGCGCGAAGGAGGCGGTCTATAAATGGTATGGCATCGGGGAGATGGACTTTATGCGGGACATGCCGCTGGAACCATTTACCTATGGATCAGAGGGCGCGCTGGCATGCCGTTTTTCAAAACAGGAGCCCCCGCGCATCCTGCCGATGCGGTTTAAAACCTGGAGGGACATGGCGATGGTGCACCTGGTGACGGAGCCCTAAGAGCCTGGCGAGGCCGCGCCGGCCGAAGGCCCAGCCGCGGCTAGCGCCGTGTGCAGCGTCGGCGGGCGCTGCCCTAATTCAACAGGAGATCGGACGCCTCGTCCTCCTCGTCGGTCAGCCGCAAATCCACCGAATCCGACCCCGCGATCCCCTCGATCGAGCCCTTGATGTGGGCGGCGTTCAGCAGCACTTTCTCCAATTGTTTTTCCCGGGCCTTCCACAGCTTTTCCATGGCGTCGCGTTCGCGCTGGATGGACTGGCGCATGGACGCAAAGCCTTCGCGGATGGCTTTCCATTGTTCGGCGAACTCGTTTGAGGTGAGGTAGCGGTAGAGCATGACCATTTTCTCGCCTTGGTTTTCCTGGGAACGGCTGGCGTTGTATACTTTGAGGAGGCCGTCACGGAGGACGTGGGCCAGGGCTCCGACCTCGCTAAAGGTGCAGATCCAGACGCCGTCGCGTTCGCCGAAGCGGTCCATATCCCGGGGCATGGTCTGGGTGACGAGGATGGCGAGGTCGGCAGAGAGGTGGCGCATGTCGGCCTTGAGCTTTTCGGGCCAGTCCTTGGAAAATTCTTTGGTGCGCTTGCTTTCGTAGATGATTTTGCCGCAGACCTGTCCGAAGCTGTTGCGGACGGTTTGGATACAGTCGGCGCCGCGGATACCCTTGCCGACTTCTTCGACGAGGTCGAAGGGGAAGGCGGTCCGGAGCATTTCTTCGAGGGCGAGCTCCTGGATCTCGCCCTGGAGCTGCGTGGAGCCTTGCTCGGCTTTGCGCTTCATTTCCTCGGCGAGCTTTTTCTGGTCTTCGAGTTGTTTTTCGAGCTCGCGGACACGGAGCTGGTGTTCGGTTTCTTTCAAGGCAACCTTGTCGAGTTCTTCCTTCCGGATCTTTTCGGTGAGCGCGGTGCGTTCTTCGAGCAGGCGTCTTTGGAGGGTTAGTTCGAGCTCCTGTTCCTTGGTAGTGAGGTCTTGTTCCTTCTGGAGGTATTCCATTTCCTTCCGCCGGGCTTCCTTTAGCTTTTCTTCGCCCTCGCGGTTGGCGTGTTGCAAAAGTTGTAGCTGGTTCTCGTAGTCGGCGGCGACGGTGCGGCGAAGTTGTTCGCGTTCCTCTTGTACCTGCCGCGTCAGCAGCGCTTCGCGCTCCTTGGCCTGGCGCTGGAGGTCGGCCTCTTTCTCCTGCGCCTGCCGGGTCAAAAGCGTTTCGCGGTCCTTGGCCTGGCGTTGAAGCTCGGCTTCCTTGCGTATAAATTCATCATCGCGCTGCCGCTTATATTCGAGCATCTTTTCTCTGAGGTCATTCTTGAATTCTTCGGAAACAGCCTCTTCCATGGGAAACCGGTGACCACAATTCGGGCATTTGATATCTGTTGCCATCCTCTTTTTTTGCAAAGTACGTAGGTTTATGTCATTTTTTACAGATCTTTAGCGTCCATCAAATCAAACGACATGCGCCTGTCCATGGGAGTGTCTTTTCTGACCTTGCTCACGATATCCGTACACGCACAAACCGCCTGGGATCCGCATTATACGCCTGTTCGAAGCGGCTCGTGGATACAGGACAAGGACTTTTACCTGTTTACCTTGATGGAAGGGACGGCGGTAAAAACCGCGGTGCAAAACGAACCTTTTTTCGCCAATCTGTTGACATCGAAGGACAGCCTCTTGGGTTCGATCGTGCATGCACGTGGAAAGTCACCCCAGGAATTTATCAAGGCTTTTGTCTGGACACCGGAAGAGATTACTTCAGTGGACAGCGCCTTGTGCCTGGTGTGTGCAAAATCGCCAAAAGTGATGGGCGTCCTGGCGGCGGAGATGCGCCGCTCCGGGTGTTGGATCAGGGACGCGTCCCTTAACGACTCCGCATTGGTGCGGAAGGCGTGGGAAGACGCAGCGCTTAAAGAAAACCGGGTCATCACGAACTATACAACGAACAAGGGCTTCCGCTATGCGGCGATAGACTCGGCGACGTTTGGACCGGGGAGCCCTATTGCCAGGGAAATGCTGGGAGAAATGCTGATGATGCTTTGGCATGGCAAGGATAAGATGTCTGCCTTTTTTCAGCCGTCGCTGGAAACGGCCCTGAATATCCTCTTTATCAACAACCGGGACGAGGCGGGCCGTTTTGAACCGTTGGACAGCACCAACCGTCCGGCCTACACGCGTGTAACCGGGACCGTGTGGAAAAACTTTCCCTACTCGGCCATCCTGATCCCCGGAGAAGGGCCGGAAAATGAATGGCCGATGAGCCCCATGGGCAAATACCGCTGCCAACTGGGCGCGGAGGCCTACCGGGCGGGGAAGGCACCTTTCCTCATCGTGTCGGGCGGGTTTGTCCATCCTTTCCAAACCCCATATTGCGAGGCGGAGGAAATGAAAGAGTACCTGATCCATGTGTTGGGCGTACCGGCCGAAGCGGTGATCCTGGAGCCGCACGCCCGGCATACGACAACCAACATCCGTAACGCCAACCGGATCCTGCTGCGGAAGGGTTTTCCCCCGGATAAACGGGTGTTGTGTATGTCGACGGCGGGCCAGACGGCGTACATCGAAGCACCATTCTTTGCCGCCCGCTGCCGTATGGAAATGGGCTATGTCCCGTTTACGGACCTCCACGCAGAGGACGCGTTTGGCGTGTCTTACCGCATTGACCCTGCTTCCCTTCAAATGGATGCCATCGATCCTTTAGACCCATAAAAAAAGCAACACATGACATGTTTTCTTGCCCTTTGCCTGCTCGTACAGGTGGGCGTTCGCGCTGAAACCCGCGACACCGTGACCCGTTCCGGTTATACCCTCATCTTTGTCAACCAGGATACGGCCTTTGATCCGGCGGTCAAGGCCCGGCTGATCAGCACCTTTTTCACCGTTTATCCAAAGGAAGCGGCGTTGTATAATCCGCAGACCCTTACCCGGGTGACCTTTGTCGTCGATCCTAGCTATAATGGCGTGGCCGAGACGGGTGGGGGCGTAACCCGTTTTAATCCCCAATGGTTTAAAAAACATCCCGGGGACGTCGACGTCGTCACCCATGAAGTGATGCACATCGTCCAGGCCTATCCCAACGGCGCCGGGCCGGGCTGGATCACCGAGGGCATCGCGGACTATGTGCGCTATACCCTGGGCGTGGACAATGCCGGGGCGAACTGGCACCTGCCGGATTATGCGCCCCAGCAAAGCTATCGCAACGCTTACCGGGTGACGGCGCGTTTTTTTGCATGGCTCGAAGCGCATGGCTATGCGGGTGTCATCAAAAAACTGGATGGCATCATGCGGACCGCGACCTACACGGACGGGACCTGGATACAGCTTACCGGGAAGGACGTGGACCAGTTGTGGGCGGATTATGCGGCAAACCCGGCGTTGTAAGGCGTTAAGGCCCGTGCAGCGAGACGGCGCGGGCCTAGCGATAATTTTCGTATTTTAGGATAACTTTTGCTATGCCTAAATACGTCAAAATGCTCTCCGGGGCCCTGGTGATCTATTTTTTCCTTCTGGGTCTTTTCGGGCTGGCCTGTCTTATCCATTTTAATAAGGACTATGAACAGAACGGCGGGGCCATGGGGCCGGTGTACTTTTTCGTATACTATTGCCTGGCCACCGCCTATTATAGCCCCTTCCTGGTCTGGTCTTTCCGGTTGTACCGGGGGAAAACGACCAGGGAGGTCAGGTACGCGCGGCTGCAGCTCGGGTTGATACTCGTGCTGGGGGTAGGGAGCTCGCTGTTCATCCTTTGGCGGATGTTCCTGGCGTGAGTCACATGAAGAACTGCTCCGCCGTAATCTTCCCGTCCTTGACGGTGTACACACACAGTTCCGACATGCGTTCCCGCGGCCGCCCCTTCATCGTGACATCCATGTCAAGTACAAAGGCGATCGAGTTCCCGGTCACCAGGGGGGTGGAAATGGCAACGCCGTGCAGGGACTCTACCATCGCGTCGAAGTCCTTACCTTTTTTTGTGATGGCGTCCAGCCCCTTGACTTCCTTTTCAAACGCGGGCGTGGCATAAGGCTCGATACTGAGCGCGTCGTTGGCGTACAACTCTTTGTGGGCCTTGCCCCATTCGCCTGCCTTGCAGTGCGTGACCAAACGGTCTGCAATTTGTTGCGTGGTCATAGGTGCAATTTTTATGATGTTAAACTTTAAGTGGATGACGGTGTCTTAAATTCCATGCGAAGACCATTTTCGATTGTCGTGCTGGGGCTTGCCCTTTGTTCCTTGTGCACAGGGCCGGGACTGCTGGCGTCCACGGGGCCTGGCTCGCGCCCGGCGCACGGCCCGGGTACGACCCCAGCGCCCGGCTCGGGTACGCCCCCGGCGGCCAAGCGTACGCATTTCCCTTACAAACAAGCCGGTCTTACCGAGCGCCAGGCGGCCGCCCATTTGCTGAGCCGCTTTACCTACGGCCCGACCCCGGGTCAGATCGACGAGGTGGTTCATGAGGGGCTGGAGCGTTGGTTTTCAAAGCAATTGGAAGCCGATCTTCCGGAGGATTCGCTGAACCGCCTTCTGGGCGGGTATGACGCCCTTCAACTGACCAATGCCCAGGTCCGCCAGACCTTTCCCCGGCAGGGGGAGGTATTGCGCATGATGCGCAAGGACGGGACGATTTCGTCCGACTCCGCCATGGCCGACCCTAAGGTATACAAAGACCTCCTGAAAACCTATATGGACCAAAAGGGTTTTAAACCCATCCAGGAATTGTACCGGCAATTTTATTGCCAGAAGGTGCTTCGGGCGATCTATACGAACAACCAGGTCCTGGAAGTCATGACGGATTTTTGGTTTAACCACTTCAACGTATCGGTGACCAAAGGGGATTGCGCCGAATTTATTCCGGCGTATGAGCGGGACGTGATCCGGCCCAACGCTTTGGGACACTTTGGAGACTTGCTCCTGGCCACGGCCAAGTCCCCGGCGATGTTGTACTACCTGGATAATTTCAGCAGCACGGCACCCGTGGACCAGCCGAATGGAAAAAATCCCCCCCGCAGGTCCGGCGGGATCAACGAGAACTACGCCCGGGAAGTGATGGAACTGCATACGATGGGGGTGGACGGCGGCTATACGCAATCGGACGTCACCCAGGCGGCCCGTGTCCTGACGGGCTGGACCGTTTTCCCGATGGGCCAGGAACAGAATCCGATGGTGCAGCGCCTGGAGGCCATGCCCCCGGCCGAGATGGCTAAACAGGGTTTTGTACACGACGGCGACTTTGTCTTTATCCCCAACCGCCACGACAAGGGCGAGAAAACCGTGCTGGGGAAGACGTTTGGACCGGACGAGGGGTATGACGAAGGGGTACGTCTGCTGGACATACTGGCCCACCATCCGTCGACCGCTCACTTTTTATGTAAGGAACTGGCGACCCGGTTTGTCTGCGACACCCCCTCCGAGGCGTTGGTCGATCGCATGGCCAAAACGTTTTTGGCCAAAAACGGGGACATTCGCCAGGTCCTGCTGACGATGGTGTCTTCCCCCGAGTTCTGGGGGCCGGACGCGGTTCGGGAAAAAATAAAATCCCCGTTTGAGCTGGCGATCAGCTCCATACGCAGTCTTCACGCCACGGTTGATCAACCCTTCCAGGTGTACAACTGGGTTTCCAGGATGGGAGAACGGCTTTATTCCTATCAGGCCCCGACGGGTTTCCCGGACAGGGGGCAGTACTGGATCAATACGGGATCCCTGCTCAACCGGATGAATTTTGGCCTGGCGATCGCCTCCGGGCGGATACCCGGGGTGCGCGTAGACCTGGCGGCGCTGAACAACCACCACGAGCCGGAGAGTGCGGAGGCTGCGCTGGAAACGTATGCGCACCTGATCCTGCCGGAACGAAAGGTAGACGAGACGATACGGCGGCTGACGCCGATGGTGAATGATCCGGCATTGGCGGGAAAAGTACAGGCGGCCAGTAAAAAGAATCCTGCGCAAGGGGAGGAAGCGGCCCCAGGCATCGCGCAGCCTGTGGCGATGACGGAGGCCCCGCCTTCGCCCGCAATGCTGTCGCAAGTGGTGGGCGTCATCATAGGTTCGCCCGAATTTCAAAGACGGTAAAACATTTCTATATGGTCACAAGAAGAGCATTCTTAAAAAACGGGGGCCTCGCCCTCTTTGGTGTAGGCCTTTTAGGCGGCATCCCTCCTTTTATTGCAGAGGCGGCGGCCCGGGAAAAGGTGTTCCGGCTGTACAAGAAGAACAAGATCCTTGTCTGCATTTTCCAGCGGGGTGCCATGGATGGGCTGATGGCGGTGACGCCTTATGCCGATCCCTATCTGCAGACGGCCCGGCCCACGCTCTTTATGACCCCTGCCAAAACCGGCAACACGTCCCCGCTGATCGACCTGGACGGGCGGTTTGGTTTGCACCCTGCCCTTCAGGCGTTTGAACCGGTGTTTAGGGACAAACGGCTGGCCATCGTACACGGTATAGGCTCACCCAATAATACGCGTTCCCATTTCGACGCCCAGGACTATATGGAATCGGGTACCCCGTTTGACAAGGCCACGCCCAGCGGCTGGCTGAACCGGGCGGTGGGTTTGCTGGGGCACGACGCCCTGACGCCTTTTGCGGCGGTCAGCCTGACGTCCGCCATGCCGCGGTCGTTGTATGGGGACAACCCCGCCGTGGCCATCGCCAACCTCCAGGATTTTACCATCCAGATGCGGGGTAATCCCGCGGCGGTCAACCTCACGGCAAAAAGCTTTGAAGATTTGTATGACCAGACAAGCCCGGGTCTTTTGAAGGAGGCCGGGCAGGAAAGTTTCGAGGCGATGAAAATGCTGCAAAAGACGGATACCAAGAACTACAAACCGGCTGGTGGCGCCCAATATCCCAACTCTCCATTAGGCAACGCCCTTAAACAAATCGCGCAGCTCATCAAGATGGACGTGGGGATGGAAATCGCCTTCACCGAATGTGGCGGCTGGGACACGCACTATGGCCAGGGCACGACCAACGGGGTTTTTGCCCGCAGCGCCACCGACCTTTCCCAGGCCGTCATGGCCTTCTGGACCGACCTCGGGACCTACCAGGACGAGGTGACCGTCATGACCATGACGGAATTTGGCCGGACGGTCCACCAGAACGGGACGGGTGGAACGGACCACGGGCGGGGCTCCTGCAACTTTATTCTGGGGAACGATACGGCGGGTGGGATTGTCCACGGGAGCATCAAGCCGCTCACGGTGGAAAACCTGGAGGATGGGCGCGACCTGCCGGTGACGACGGACTTCCGGTCGGTGTTTAGCGAGGTCGCGGACCGGCACCTGCGGATAGCGGGGGAAAAGGTACTGTTCCCGGGCTGGTCGGGGGCGGTCGCCGGGGTGATGAACGTGTAAAATTTTGCGTATATTGACGCCTGAAATAAGTGTCAATATGACAATAGTAAGACGATTCGCGCTTGCCTGCTTCATAGCAACAGGACTAAATGCCCGCGCTCAGCAGGGCATCCTCAAAGTCCAGGCCGACAAGGTCACCGCCACTATTCAACCCACGATGTGGGGCATCTTTTTCGAAGACATCAATTTCGGAGCCGACGGCGGATTATACGCGGAGCTGGTGAAGAACCGTTCCTTTGAATTTACAAAACCTTTGATGGGGTGGACAAAAGAGGGCCACAAGGTGGTGGAGGGGAGTATGCTCATCCTGAACCGGAAGGCGGAAGATCCGAATAACCCGCGTTTTCTCCGCGTGACCGCGGACCACGAGGGACCCGGAGACCTGGGGCTCGTCAATGAAGGTTTTAGGGGGATGGGGATCAAGAAGGGCGTCCGTTACTTTTTTTCCATCCTATACCGGCAACCGCAAACGGGTATAACGCTGCACATCGGTTTAAAGGACGCCAAAGGCAACAGCCTTGGAGATACGGTGCTGGTACCCACGGAAACAGGAGAACAATGGCATAAGGCGACCGCGACAATTACCGCCACGGCTACGGAACCAAAGGCCTCGATGACCCTCGGTTTTGAAGGCGACGGCCGGATCGATGTCGATATGATCTCCCTTTTCCCCGGTGACACCTGGCGAAACCGGCCCGGGGGGCTTAGGGCGGATATGGTGCAATGGCTGGCGGATATGAAGCCGGGATTTATCCGTTTTCCCGGTGGGTGTATCGTGGAAGGCATGGACCTGAACAACCGCTACCAGTGGAAAAAAACGGTAGGTCCTGTGGAAGACCGGCAGTTTGAGATCAACCGATGGAACGTCGAATTTCCCCGCCGGTCGACACCGGATTATTTTCAAAGCCATGGCCTGGGCTTCTTCGAATACTTTCAACTGGCGGAGGATATAGGCGCGCAGCCGCTCCCGATCCTGAACTGCGGCATGGCCTGCCAGTTCAATACCGCGGAGCTGGTGCCCCTGGACCAGGAAGATCCGTATATCCAGGACGCCCTGGACCTGGTTGAATTTGCCAATGGGGATACCACGACGCGTTGGGGAAAACTCCGGGCCTCCATGGGGCACCCGGCGTCCTTCCACCTGCAGATGATGGGTGTGGGGAACGAAAACTGGGGGCCGCAGTATGTCGAACGGCTCCAGGAATTTACGAAAGCCATCAAAGCCCGTTATCCCGATCTGAAGCTGGTCAACAGCTCAGGCACCGATCCCGACGGCGCGCGCTTCGACTACCTCAACGGCGAACTACGGTCGATGCACGCCGACCTCATCGACGAACACTATTACCGGAATCCCGAATGGTTTTTTGCCAACGCACGGCGGTATGACGGCTATCCAAGGGGGAGCAGCCACATTTTTGCCGGGGAATACGCCGCCCAAAGCGACCATACGGTCAGCCCCGAAAACAAAAACTGCTGGCTGACGGCACTTTCCGAAGCCGCCTTTATGACGGGGCTGGAGCGGAACGCCGATGTGGTCAGCATGGCGTCTTACGCCCCGCTTTTTGCGAATGCCGACGCCTGGCAGTGGACCCCGGACCTGATTTGGGTGAATAACCTGCAATCTTACGGGACTCCTGACTATTATGTCCAGCAGCTTTTTTCGCTTAACAAAGGGACCGGGGTGGTGCCCCTGACCCTGGACGGGCACACCGTGGCGGGTCAGGACAGCCTGTATGCAACGGCTTGTGTGGACGATGCAACGCATGACCTGATCATCAAGGTGGTGAATGCGTCGGGCCAACCCGCCGTTAAAACAATCGCAGTGGAGGGCCGTAAGCTTGGTAAAACCGGCACCTTGACGGTTCTCCAAAACAACGACCTCGGCGCGGTCAATACCTTTGATCAACCACGGCAGGTGGCACCGCACACAACGACGCTGCAAACCGGCAAGACCATCTCCCTGGCCATGGAACCTTATTCTTTCAACATTATAAGAATCCCCTTGCGATAGGCACGATTCCTGTGGCGGAAAGCAAAACTTCAATATGAAAGCCGTCCGGATCCATGCCTTCGGAGGACCCGAGGTCCTCCAACTGGAAGAGGTACCCCGTCCCATGCCTGCTCCCGGTGAGGTGCTTGTAAAGGTGTATGCCTCCGGGGTGAACCCCCTTGACTGGAAGATCCGCAAGGGGCTCCGGGCAAAAAAGTACCCCACCGATTTCCCCCTAACGCTGGGCTGGGACATGTCCGGCGTTGTGGAAGAAGTGGGGAGCGGCGTCCACCAATGGCGCCCGGGAGACGAGGTATACGGCCGGCCCGACCCCACGCGAAACGGTACTTATGCCGAGTATGTGGCGGTGAAGGCCGACCAGATCGGCCTAAAACCAAAGACGATCGACCATGTCCACGCGGCGGCGGTTCCGCTGGCGGGTATGACGGCCTGGCAGGGACTCTTCGACCACGGTCACCTGGAACGAGGCCAGACGGTCCTCATCCAGGCCGCCTCGGGTGGGGTGGGGATATACGCGGTACAATTCGCGCGCTGGGTGGGGGCCCGGGTGTATGGTACGACCTCTACGCCCAAAATCGATTTTGTACAGGGGCTCGGGGCCGATGTGGTGATCGATTATACGAAGCAGCGTTTTGAAGACGTCGTCCACGACGCGGACCTGGTCCTCGACACCCTCGGGGGCGATACGCAAAAGCGCTCCCTGTCCGTGATCAGAAAGGGGGGCAGGATCGTTACGACCCTGGCTCCGGAAGATCAGGCAGTAGAGGCTTTTACAACCCTGGCCAATACGGAGCAATTGGAAACGATCGCCCGCCTGATCGACGAGGGCAAGGTCCACCCGGTGATCGCCCGGGTCTTTCCGCTGGAACAGGCGGCAGCAGCGCAGGAACTGAGCGAAACGGGGCATGTACAAGGGAAGATCGTGCTGCAAATTGTCTAAGGGAAAATCGTCGTAAACAAATACACCGCAAACAACACCAGCAGCACCGTCCCCTGGAGGATGGTCGTCCTGCCCGTGCCCAGGGAAAGGGTCACCGTAAAAAGAGACAGCACGAGGAGGATCATGGACTTGCCGTCCAGCCCCAGCGTAACGTCCAGCCCTGCAGCGATGGAGGCAAAGGCCACCGCAGGTATGGTCAGCCCGATGCTGGCCAGCGCGGACCCCAACGCAAGGTTCAGACTCGTTTGCAGATGATTTTTACGGGCGGCCTTGACGGCGGCCAGCCCTTCCGGTAACAGGATGACCGTGGCAACGATCACGCCCACCAGCGACTTGGGCGCGCCCAGGTTCTCGACACCCGATTCTATCGTAGGGGACAGTTTTTTGGCCAGCAAGACAACGGCGGTGAGGCCCACCAACAAGAAGAACAAACTCAGCACCACCTTTGTGTTCCCCGGGGACGCCGCGTGGGTTTCAGCGGCGTCATCGCTCAGAAAATAATCCCGGTGCCGTACGGTCTGCACCGCTAAGAAGGTGCCATACAGCACCAGGGAGACGATGGCCACGAACACCAGCTGGGTGCGGCTATAGGCCGGCCCGGGTACCGTCGTGGTATAATTGGGCAGGATGAGTGTCAGGGCTGTGATCGCGGTCAATGTGATCAACGCGGCATTCGCACCCTGGAGGACAAAGCGTTGTTCCCGGTGCCGGTACCCGCCGATCAGCAGGCAAAGCCCTATGATACCCGTCAGGATGATCATGACCGCGGCAAAAACGGTATCCCTCGCCAACACCTCCGACCCGGGCCCGCCCACCAGCATCAGCGACAGGATCAGGGACACTTCGATCACGGTCACGGCTACCGCCAGGATGATGGTGCCGTAGGGCTCGCCGGTACGGTGGGCGATTACTTCCGCGTGATGGACGGAGGCGATGACCGTGGCGATCAGCAGGGCGCCCGGGATAAGGGTGAGCAGTGGGGAACCGAAAAGCGGCGTCACCATCAGCGCCGACAGGGCTGCCAACGGTACGATCATTGTCCAGAAGGGGATTGACTTCATGGACATAAGATACGTCAGAACTTTTTAAACACATACGGCTTGTCCTGTGTGGCGATCAGCCCTCCGTCCGGTGTAAACTCGATGGTCGTCCGGACATTGAGCACATCCGGTAGTACGAAACGGGTGGCGGTCTCCGGCTCAAGGACCATGTGCCGCCCGGTGCCGTTGGAGAGGTCGGCGTATAACCGGCCGTTCTCCTTATAAATCTTAAGGACCAGTTTGGGTTTTTCAACACACCGGTACGATCCGATGAACCGATCGATCGCACCGCTGGGCAGGGACGCCGGCGGCGGTCCCAGTTTCCCCAGGGCGGCAAGGGCGATGTTCTCCATCAATCGAAACCGGCCTTCGCTGAAGGTGGTCCGGTCTTCCCCTGAGCGGAGGTTGGTGAGGGTGCAAACGTAAAGGTCTTCGCCGGGAAAATATTTAACCTCCGCGATAAAACCGTTGATCTGACCTTCATGGTGGATACAGCGTACCCCATAGAGGAGGTTGTCATACCATCCATAGCCGTAGTGTGTGGAACTGCTATCCGCCAGGCGGTGAGCGGTCCATGCCTTTTGGAGCAGGGACGGGGGAAGGAGCTTTCCTTCCAGCAAGGCGCAATTCCAACGGTACAGGTCTTCGACCGTGGAATATAGATCGCCCGCGGCGTAGGCCAGGGTCATGCTTTGGTAGTCTGCATTCTGGTAATACCCTTTGTCCCGGGAGTATCCCTCTACCCGGCCGGGGAGGACATCCTGTTCGGTGGCGAAACCGGTATGGGTCAGCCCGGCCGGTTTGAGCACGCTATCCGTCATATAAAGATGATAGGGCATACCGGTGACCTTTTGAATAATATACCCCAGCAGGGTATAATTGGAATTGGAATAGCTAAAGGTGAAGCCGGGCCGGAATAAAAGAGGCCGGTCCTGAAAATAATGAATAATCTGCTCCGGGGTAAAATCCCTGCGTTCGATATAAGGATCAGGGTCGTCGAGAGACATATAGTCCACGATCCCCGAGGTATGCGTGAGGAGGTTTTCGATGGTGATGGGGTACCCCTTGGAAGGAAAGCCCTTTATATATTGTTGTATCGTGTCGGACAAGTGAACCCTGCCTTGGTCCACCAGCCGGAGGATACCCACCGCCGTAAATTGTTTGGTCACGGAGCCGATCTTGAAAGCCATGGATGGTTCCAGGGGTGTCTCCAGTTCTATATTGGCGCTTCCGTAGGCTTTTTCAAAAAGTACTTGCCCTTTTTGCGCCACCAGGACGGCCATGCCCGGTACGTTGCCCTGGAAGTGGAGGGAGATCAGGCTATCCAACAGGAGATAAAGTAGTGTATGCATGACCTCAAAAGTCCGTCATGCCCACGCAAAAATCAAGCGGGGGACTGCTCATTTCCGGATTTGAGTGGTCTTCCGGAAGGCCGAGGGCGTCAGCCCGGTATATTGTTTAAAGATCCGCTGAAAGGTCGCCTGGGAATTGAACCCGCATTCCGATGCGATACCGGCGATGGTCAGGTGGTTGTCATGCCCTGTTTGGATCCGTTCCTGGAAAGCACGGACCCTGTATTCGTTGATAAACTCCGTAAAGTTCTTCCGGAGGTGTTGGTTGAGCACCGCGGACACCATTTTTGGGGAAAGACCGACCCCCGCCGCCAATTGGTCGAGGTTGAGCTGCGGGTTCAAAAAAAGACGACCGTCTTCGACCGCTTTTATTAAAAGGGACGCCAGGTGCCCCGAAACGGATGAGGTCCGCGGATAGACCATGGTGTATCCTTTCAGGCCCAGCCAGTAAGTGAGGACCCCCAGCGGGAGGAAGAGCGGGTACCAGGCCAGGTGATCGAGCATCCAATAGGTATATTTCGGGAGGATGTAGGGCACCAGGTACACCAGCCATATCGCCTGGAAACCCGCAAAAACCCACAGGCACTCCCGGATCCAGGAATACCCGGGAGCCGTCCGGTACAAACGGGCATAACGCATTGACAGAAAGACATAAAAGGTAATCGACAGCCATCGGGGTATATCGGCGTATACATTGTATGTGTCTATAAAACGCCCCGCCGATCCATGATGAGAAGGGATGAACCCCAACACGACGCACCACGCAAAACCATAGGGAATCAGGTCGATAAGCACCGGGACAACATGCAACCGGTCCCGCCGGGTGACCGCAAAACCAGGGTCGAGGGTGGCCCGGGTATATAAAAAAAGAAGGGGCCCGAAGGTCATCGGGAGCATAAAAGGGAAAAGCGCATCAAAATATTTACAAAAGTATAGGGTGTTATACCAGGTCTGTGTGTTTAAATATACATTAAGACTTGCCAAGGCGATCAGGCCAAGCAACGCGCCCAACAACCGGTTGGGTAAGCGGGCGTTTTTACGCCGGATCAGCAGGATACCGAGGATAAAACCTTGCAGGGATCCCAACAGTACAAGGGTGTTTAAAAGGTTGTAAATCATGGTAGTAGAAAAATATAGAACAAAATTCGGAAAAACATGGTGTCTTTCGCGTGGGGCATCCGTTTTATATATGTAAACACGCGAATAAGGCTACATTGGATATAGGGTTCGAGCCGTCCCAATTCTTTGGGACGGCATTTTTTTTTCAGTTTTTCCCCAAAATCAGATCCTAGCTTGGCGCAAAAATTACTCGGATGAGAACCCTCCTCTTAAGTTTATGTTGTCTTGCCGGCCTGGCCGTGTCTGCACAGACCTACACCCCTTATGTCATGGACAAAACGATTCCGCTCGCCGGGAATGGTGGATATGACTATCTGTATTTTGATGCCGCCGCCGGGCGTTTGTATGTATCCCATGGCACGAAGGTGGACGTCCTGGACGCGCACACCGGGACGCTCGTTGGTTCGGTGGACGGGATGCAGGGGGTACACGGGATCGCCGTGGCCACCGCTTTGCACAAAGGGTTTATCAGCGACGGCAAGGGCAACGCCGTTGTGGTGTTCGACCTGGCTACCTTAAAGACACTAAAAACGATCGCCATCACGGGCAAGGACCCGGATTGCATCATTTATGACGACTATACCCAACGGGTTTTTGCCTTTGGCGGGGACAGTAAAGACGCTTCGGTGATCGACGCCAAAACCCTGGAACAGGTGGGCACGGTGGCGTTGGGCGGCGGACCCGAGTTTGCCGTATCCGATGGGAAAGGGCTTATCTATAATAACCTCGAAGACGAAAACCTGATGAACGTCATCGACGCGAAGGGGCTGAAGGTGTTAAAAACCTATCCCTTGTCGCCCTGCGGCGGACCCACGGGTCTTGCGCTGGACAGAACACACCAGCGGTTGTTTACGGTTTGCCGTAAAAACAAGGGCATGAGCGTGCTCGACGCGGCCACCGGGCGGGTGATCACCACCGTTCCTATCGGAGCGGGTGTGGACGCCGTGGTCTATGATCCGGCGACTGGCTTGGTGTATTGCTCCAACGGCGACGGCACGGCTACCATCATTCAACAGAAATCCGCGGATGATTACGCTGTCGTGCAGACGCTTACGACGCAATTCCGGGCCAAGACGATGGCGCTGGACCCCGCTACGAAGAATGTATATTTTAGCTGCTACGACTTCCAGCAGGATAAAAAGACCCGGGTACCCGACACCTTCAAGGTGCTGGTGTTTACGCAAAAGAAATAATAAACGTGTGCAGGCCTTCCTGGTAACCGTATTCCAGCGCCCAGCCGTAAAAAGCGGCGATCTGAAAGACGATCTGTAAACCCAGCCCGATGCTGTTGCGGTCCTGGCTTTCTTTATAGAAGCGCTGGAAGATGCGCTGGGGGTCGAGGGCGGCGGGTCTGCCCGTATTGCGGACCTTCAGTTGGTTTTTGGTCAGCGTGATGTAGATGGCCCCCTGCGCTTTATTGTGCCGGAAAGCATTGCTCAATAAATTTCCCACCAGGACTTCCAGGAGCGAACGGTTGGCTTCCACCACCGGGTCGCCCTGGATGTCCTTGGTAACATCGATCTGGTGGCCGCCCGCGGGGCCCTGGAGGTTGGCCAGGCTTTTTTCCAGGATGCCGCCCACAAGGATCAGCTCGGTATCCTTGATCTGGTGGTTTTCGATGCGGGTGAGGAGGACCAGGCTTTTGTTGAGCCTGCTGAGGCGTTGGATGGCGTTGGCCAGGTCGCCGATAAGCCCCGCCTGTTCTTCGGTCAGGGGGCGGGTTTGCATCAGGAGCTCCAGCTTGGACTGCAACACCGCCAGGGGTGTCTGGACCTCGTGCGCCGCATTCTCCGTAAATTCTTTTTGTGCCTTGTAGGCCGCGTGTGCCCGCAGGGTCAGTTCTTTCAGGGACCGGTTGAGGTCCCGGAATTCGATGACTTCGGTAGGGGCCAGCGGCAGGCTTTCGCCCTGTTCGACGGCGTATTGCCGGAGCCTTTCCAGGGTGGAATAAAAGGGCTTCCAAAGCCGTTTGGACAAGCGCCGGTTGATGAGCAATAGACCACACAACAAAATAAGCAGCAACACCACCTGGACATACACAATGTTCTCGATGAGGTCCTGGCTATCCAGCATCGAACTCCGGATCCGGAGCAGGTAAGGCGTCCCGCCCACCATAAATTGGCTGGTGAGGACGCGATAGGGAACGTGTTCGTGTACGACGGAATCATAAATGTCTTCGTCTGTCAGGGTGTCGAAAGCGAGAGACCCGTTGCCGGGGGAAAGCGTGACGTCCTGGTCGGCAAACGCCAGTTGGGTCAGCGTGCGGGTTTGCACCGCCTGCACGATCTTCTGCCGGACCGACGCCTCTATCGTCTGGAGGTGTTCGTCCGCATCTTCGGATACCAGGCTTTTGATCGAAAAATAAAAGACGGGGATGGCCACCAGCAGGACGACCACGGAATAGGCAATATAGCTGCGGATCGTTTTTTGGAGCAGACGCACTTAATCCACGAATTTATACCCGAGGCCGTAAACGGACTTTATGTAGTCCCTGCATCCGGCCTGGGCCAGTTTCTTTTTTAGGTTTTTCATGTGGGAATACAGGAAGTCAAAGTTATCAAAAAGTTCTCCCCCTTCTCCCCAAATATTCTCGGCCAGGGCATTTTTGGACACCACGCGGTTTTTGTTGGACACCAGGTACAACAGGAGGTCGAATTCCTTTCTGGTCAGTTCCACCGTTTTGTCTTCGACGATCACCATTTTGCCGATGAGGTCGATCGTGAGTTCGTTGACCGTGATGAATTTGTTCCCCTGAAACCACCGCCTGCGGATGAGCGCCGAGATACGGGCATTGAGCTCGGAAAGGTGGAAGGGCTTGGGGAGGTAGTCGTCCGCCCCCAGGTTCAGCCCGGTCACCCGGTCGTCCAGGGAATCCTTGGCGGAGATGACGATGACGCCATCCGTGCGGTGGTTGATCTTGAGTTCCTTGAGGATACGGAAGCCGGTGCCGTCGGGTAGTGAAATATCGAGGATGATACAGTCGTAGTCAAAGGCATCGATCATGTCGAGGCCGGTACTCACTTTGTCCGCGGTATCGCACACATAGTTTTCTCTTTTCAGGTAGGTGACAATGCTTCGGCAGAGCTCTACTTCGTCCTCGACAATCAGAATACGCATGGGTTGAATATTCCATGCAAAATGCGGGCTAAGTCTGGAGGAAATCTGAATTTTCGCTATATTGAAGAGGATGCAACCGCGTTATCGCGCTTTAGTCATTTACGGCCTCGCACTGGCATTGCTCATCTTCCTGCTCAAATGGCTGGAATGGAAGTTTATTGTCATGGATCACACCCTGGAACTGTACAGCGGTGCCCTGGCGGTGGTGTTTACCGGCCTGGGGATATGGCTGGCGCTCCGGCTGGCAAAGCCAAAGGTGCGAACGGTGGTGGTGGCGCCCCCGGTCGTGGATGAGACCGCCGCTGCCCGGTGGGGTCTGAGCGCCCGGGAACTGGAGGTCCTGCAACTGATGGGGGAGGGGTTGACCAACCAGGAGATCGCCGTGCGCCTTTTTGTTTCGCTGAATACCGTCAAGACGCACGCAGCCAGTATCTTTTCCAAGCTCGACGTACGCAGCCGGACGCAGGCCATTGCCAAGGCAAGACAGCTGGGTATCAAAAATCACCCGAAAGGATGACCCCAAAACCGCAGGCACTTCCCATTTTTGAGGCCTAAAAAATTGTCTATGAGAAAAAGCATTCTCGTCTTCGGGTTGATCTCCGGCCTTCTCGTCGGTGTTCTCTCCAACATTACCATCTGGATGCATACCGAAAATGTATGGCTGGGGTACGCCGTGATGGTCGTCGCCTTCGCCTTTATATATGTCGGTGTCCGCAATTACAGGGACCGGTTTAACGACGGCCGGCTCACCTTTGCCCAGGGGCTAAAGGTCGGCCTGGGTATCTCCCTGATAGGGGCGACGTTGTATGTGCTGTTCTGGCTGGTCGACTTTTATGTATTCATGCCCGACTTTATGGACAAGTATTCCGCCCATATCCTGGAAGAAGCAAAGAAGAGCGGGGTGTCGGCCGAGGCCCTGGCCCGGAAAACGGCGGAGCTTGACAATATGAAGGACATGTATAAAAGTCCGGTTTGGGTGATCCTGATGACCTATATGGAGGTGCTCCCTGTAACGATCGTCATTTCCCTGCTGTCGGCATTGCTCCTTCGGCGGAGGCGTAATCCGCCGCTACAGACAGCGTCTTCCATGTTGTAAGCTCTCTCGCCAGGGCGTCGATCTTTGCCCCGGCCCGGTCCACCGCGTTGGCACCCAACCATAAATGCAGGGGTGGCTCGGGCATTTCGCCCAGTTCGATAAAAAGATCGGCTGCCTTTTCCGGGTCGCCTTCCTGTTGGCCGTCCATGGCGGCGTATTGGGATTGTGTTTTTTTGACGGCCTGGTAATCCGCGATCTTGCTTTCAGTAGTGACAAGAGACCCCTTGGTGAGGAACCCGGTGCGGAAACCGGAGGGGCCGACGACCGTCACTTTGATCCCGAGTTCCCGGACGTCGAGGGCCAGTACCTCCGAAAACGCGATCACCGCCGATTTGGTGGCGGAGTAAACCGACCAGCCCGGCGCGCCTGCAAAACCCGCCACGGACGCCATGTTGATGATGTGCCCGGAGCGCTGCGCGCGCAAATAAGGGAGGGCGAACTGGGTGACGTGGATCGTGGCAAAGACGTTGATCTCGAAGATGGCGCGCAGCTTTTCTTCTTCGAGTTCTTCCACGGTGCCTTCCATGCCGTACCCCGCGTTGTTAACGACGACGTCGAGACCACCAAAGGTGGCGACGGTTTGTTCGATCGATTTGCGGATGGACGCGGGTTTGGTCAGGTCGACTTCCAATGCCAGTAAGCCGTCGGCCTTTGGAAGCGATGCGGCCGAGCGGCTGGTGGCGGCCACGCGGTAACCCTTCGCCAGCAGTTGTTGGACGAGGGCCAGCCCAAAACCCTGGGAGGCCCCGGTCACGTACCAGATCTTATTCATGGTTAAAAATTTTTGTTGTGTCCTTGATCAGGGCGGTCATGAGCGCTTCCGCCCGGGTGTGGGTCAGCAGGGGGGCGACCTGGCCGCCCCAAAGGGTGATCAGGTCCCATTTGCCCTGGTCGATCGCGGCCTGGCGCAGGGCGCCGACCAGGCGGCTTTGCAGGGGGAAAGGCAGCGTCGCCGCGCCGTTCGTCCACCGGGGGGCGATATGGTTCGCGAGGCCTCGCGCCAGCCGCCCGGTAAAGGATCGGGTGAGCACGGTGTATTTACCCGCTTCCGAGAATAATAGCTCCCGGTGCATGGCCGGCGCCCCCGATTCCTCGCAGGCTAAAAATGCGGTGCCCACCTGTACACCGTCCGCCCCCAGTGTTAGCGCCGCGGCGATGCCTTTTCCGGTGGCGATCCCACCCGCGGCAATGACGGGCGTGCGGACCTTTTCCCGGACCTGTTGTATCAGGACAAATGTACCGGTGAGCGATGCCTCTGAAGGGGCGAGGAAAGAGGGCCGGTGTCCACCGCCTTCAAAGCCGGAAGCCACGATCAGGTCTACCCCTGCGGCTTCCAATGAAAGTGCTTCGTCCAGGGTCGTGGCGCCACCGGCAGTGACGATCCCCTTGCGCCGGCATTGTTCCAGGATGTCTGCCGATGGGATGCCAAAGACAAAGCTGAAAACGGGGGGACAAACGTCGAGGATAACCTGTGCCTGGTCTTCGAAGCGGGGCATGAAAGCCGAAGGCGGTGCGGGAAGATCCAGGTTGAGTTCGTCAAAGAATGGCTTCAAGGCCGCCGCCGCTGTCGCATACGCTGCGGCGGTAACGCCTTGTAAAGGCATATCCGTATTCGACACCCAAAGATTGATATTATAAGGCTTATCGGTCGCGCGGCGTAGATCGGCATCGAGCCGGACGATCTCGTCCGGGGTCAGCGTGTAAGCGCCATATCCCCCGAGGCCCCCGTTGTTGGAAACGGCTGCCACCAGTTGCACCGTGGAGAGTTTCCCTCCAAAGGGGCCCTGAAGGATAGGGTAGGCAGTACCCATCACCTTCGTCGCGCTTGTGTTGTACCACATAGGATTCAGGGTTTGACGTCGGCGATCATTTTGTTGACGATGACCCACTTACCGTCCAGCTCGTGGAAGGACAGCAGCTCATAGTAATTGAAGTCGTACATCTGTACGTGTACCTTGGCCACGGCGATGGACTGAATGACGTCGATGGAGACGATCTCTCCCTTGAAGGGCTTCCCCGAATCCTTGGGGCTTTGGCGGTGCGCCACGCCGTCCAGGTATTGGGCGAGCGTTTTGAAGTAGGGTTTGCCGGCGGCGTCTCCGAAGAGGAGGGTGCCGGGATAAAATGTGCCGGAAAGAAGGGGCACGTTCCCTTCATAGATGCCGGGGAAATAGGCGTCCGTCAGGACGTGCGCGATGGCGGCGGAATCGGAGCGGTTCATGGCGAATAATATGAGGAAAAGATAGGTGTGTATCATACCTCAAAGGTCGACAGCCGCCGCCCAAAGTCATGTGACCTACCTCACATTCTGGTACAGCCGGCTGAGGGTCTCCCGGGACACCCCCAGGTAAGCCGCGATCCATTGTTTGGGGACCAGGTTGTACAACTCCGGGTATTGTTGCATCAGCTCCTCGTACCGGGCCCGGGCGTCGTTGTTCATCAGGGACAGAAGCCGCTTTTGGGCGGCGACATACCCCCGGTTGGTCCTCCAGCGGAAAAAGTGCTCGATGGCGTGGACTTCCTTACACATTTGCTCGCGGTCCGTATTGGTGAGGGACAATACGACAGCGTCCGTGATACAGTCGACGCATATCGACGCCCGAGCTTCGTTGTAGAGCGCACCATAGTCAGACGTCCACCAGGTGGGCAGGGCGAACTGCAGGATGAACATCCGCGCGTCATCGTTGATAAAAAACGCCTTCAGACACCCACTGAGCACGAAGTATTCCTTATCGACGCGCTCGCCTTCGCCAAGGACGGTTTGTCCCTTTTTAAAGGAGTGCTCCCGGAAATGAGACACGAAGTAGTCGGCTTGTTCGTCTGTGAGCGGGACAAACCGGGCAACGTGTGCGCGGAGGATGTCGTGTTTATTCATGAAGTGAGGTTGCGGGTATCCATATCCCCAGCCGGTCCCTTCTCCACCAAAGCGAGTCCCCGGGTGGGGCGAACCGGTATCGATACAAGATGGCCCGTATATACCGCGGGGGCTGGCCGGGGAAAGGGTTTCCGGCAAACAAACTTACGGCACCCGGGTCGCCCCGCAAAAGCCGGGATACCAAAGTATAGGTCCAGGGGTATTCGTCGGGTGTGGCCATGGCGGCAAACCACATCTGCCAGTCCAGGCGCAACTGGTAGGGCGCAATCTGGGGAGGCCGTTTGTCCGGGGCCACCGGCAAACCCTTGTAGGGGTAGGGTGTCCAGGTGACGGAATCCCGGCTCCCCTCGAAGACGACATTGAACCGCTCCTGACCCACCGACCCGAACGCCCCGTAGGTATTGACCAGGTCGAGGGGGTCAAAAGATGCGTTCATGACCTGCTCGTTGGACAGGAGGTTGAGGACCGGTTGTATGCTGAAAAGGGCAATGACCACCGTCAGGACCCAGGCCGTGACCTGCATGGCCCGGGAAGGCTGGGCGGCGTCCCGGGCGGCTTCGGCCTTCCGGACAAGGGCACGGGGCAGGAGCCTCGCCCAGAAGCTGTCGTCAAAACACGCCAGCGCGGGGATGATGGTCAGCCAGTTGAGAAAGGACAGGTTACCGCTAAAGATCAGGACGATTTGTAACAGGACGATGATCACCCCCGCACTGTGCCGCCAGGGACGGGGGAAAAAAACGAACCAGGGCGCGACAAGTTCTGCTAAGAAGTTGTACCAGACGCCTATCCGGAGGACCAGCCGCGGCAGAAAGTGGAACCACCGGCTGAGGGGACCGGGAATGGGTTGGGTCTCGAAGTGGTAGTAGAGCGCCGTCCAGTGGGTCCACACTTTGTCTCCCCGGAGCTTGATCAGACCGGAGCCCAGCATGATCCGCAAAATCAGCCACCGGAAAAGAACGATGACCTGGAACGGCGGTTCCCGCCGGGGAAAGGGACGCGCCTCCACCAGGGGACAAAGAAAGATCGCGAGAAAACCCGTCTCCAGCATCTGGATTTCCCAGCCATATCCATACCAGTCCTGGCCGATATTGACAATCGACATATAAAGGAACCAAAGGACCCCCAGCAGGGGGGCGTTGGCAAAACCCGCCACCACGATCATGGAGAGAAGGAAACCGGTCCAGGACACGGTGAGCAGCGCCGTGTCGCTGTGGCCCCACCAAAAAAGGGTCGGCAACTGGACAAAACCTTCGCCGGCCGATCGCACCTCCTGCAGGAACAGTCCCGCGGGCAGCAGCCCGTGCGCGCCCACCAGGGGGACGAGTTGGTTGATCGCCACCAGGAAGGCCACCGCATAGACGGCCCCGAGGAGGCGAAGGATCACAAACCGGGTGAGCCAGTAAGACGGGCGCGAAGGCTGGTTATCCATCCCTTTAATTTACGAATTTGCCCTATTCTTATGAGAATGCCCCCATCAGGGTTTGCGCCTCGAAACGGTTATTTTGTATTAAAACTTGCCGTTTATGAGAAAAATTCGAGGCTTGCTGCTATTTACCTTATTCACCCCCCTCCTTATTCACGCCCAGGTCAAAGTTTACCCCGTCACTTATATGAAGACCGTCACCGGTCGGGTCATCAACGACTCCACAGGGGAGCCGGTCATGGGCGCGAGTGTCGAGGCCAAAGGCACCGGAGCCGGGGCCACCACAGGGTCCTCCGGGACATTTTCCTTCCAGGTACCTGCCACGGTCACGACACTGGTGATTACCAGCGTCGGGTTCAAAGAGCGGGAAGTGGCCATCGGTTCTGCCCAGTTGATACGCCTGATCCCCGTCGGCGTGTCGATGAACGACGTAATCGTAGTCGGGTATGGGGTGAAGAAAAAAGAAACGCTGACAGGCGCCATCTACCAGGTGGGCCCCGAGGTGTTTAAGGACCGGCCCGTACCCAATGTAGAGCAGGCCCTCCAGGGGGAAATCCCGGGATTGTTGATCACCCGGACGTCGACCCGGCCGGGGAACGAGGGGCTGGCGATTGTGCTCAGGGGTGCTTCTTCCGTCGTGGCCACGGACCCGCTGATCATCGTCGACGGCGTCCCGACGCTGGGCACCTGGGAGATCAGCCAGCTCAACCCGAACGATATCGAAAGCGTGACCGTTCTCAAGGATGCTTCCG
Source organism: Dinghuibacter silviterrae (assembly GCF_004366355.1). Taxonomy (NCBI): domain Bacteria; kingdom Pseudomonadati; phylum Bacteroidota; class Chitinophagia; order Chitinophagales; family Chitinophagaceae; genus Dinghuibacter; species Dinghuibacter silviterrae. The sequence continues at coordinate 672,928 of NZ_SODV01000002.1, forward strand.
CCGCGATTTACGGGGCCCGCGCCCAGGGAGGCGTCATCCTGGTGACCACCAAACGCGGGAAGGGCCGGATGTCGGTCAACTTCCGGAGCAACGCGGACCTGAACACCATCGGCATACATGTTCCCTGGGCACACATGAACCAATGGGCCGCCCTTTATCTTCAGACCTCCTATAGCGACAAGCGGGACGCCAGCGGCAACCCGGTCCAGTGGCTGCCCCAATGGACAAATGCCAACCTGGAGGCCATGGCCAAAGACTCTTCCTTTGACTATACCGACCCCAACGGGCTTGTCCACCACTATGCAGACAACAACTGGCAAAGCGCGTTGTATGCTCCTTCCTGGTCCGAGCAACAGAATGTCAGTATCAGCGGCTCCTCCGGCAAGACCGCGTATATGCTGTCGGCGGGGTATTCCAACAACCAGTCGGTGCTCAAGACGGCGTATGACGGGGAAAAAAAATACAACATCCGGTTCAACTATGACTATAATATTACGGACCGCATCAAGTTCCAGACGGGTGTCTCCTATGATGATCGCGTCGTTCAAAGCCCGAGGAACGGGGTAGGGACCGGCTATTTCGACGCCCCTATTTTCCCCGTCTATAATAAACTGGGCCAATACTACGACGACTATGGCTACCGGAACCCCGTGGCCTTTACGACGTCGGGCGGCACCACGAAAAACAGCCAGGGGATCTTCCGGTTGAACGGTACGCTGTCGGCGGAAATCATCAGCGGACTCAAGTTGTCGGCCACCGCCGCGGTCACCAAAAACGACGGCTGGATGACGGCCTACAACCAGACGTTCAATTTCTACAACTGGCTCGGGACGATGATCACAAACACCCAGTACGGTCCCCCGAACAACCCGTCCATTACGGAGACGGTCAACGATGCATTGTACCAGACGTATGGCGGCCAGGTGGACTATAACAAAACGATCGCCGGTAAACACAACATCTCCCTCATGGTGGGCAATACCGCGGAACTCTATCAAACCAAAACGGTCAGCGCCACCCGCTCTCAATTACAGTTCCCCGGTCTGTACGATCTGAATACGGCGATTTCGCCCACCACGGTATCCTACAGCTCCGAAAATTCTGGCGGAGACAGCCATTGGGGGTTCATCTCCTATATCGGCCGGTTCAACTACGACTATAAAAAGAAATACCTGCTCGAAGTGCTGGGGCGCCGGGACGGGTCCTCCAAATTCGACGTGTCCAACCGCTGGTCCAACTTTTATGACGTATCGGTGGGCTGGCGGCTTTTACAGGAGCCCTTTCTCCACGCGCTCACGCCTTATGTGAACGAGCTGAAGGTTCGTGCGGACTATGGGGAAACGGGTGGCCAGGCCAACATCGGCAACTACGACTACCTGGCCGTGGTCAGCCTGGGTACGGCGCTTTTCGGATCGACCCCCGGGATGGAAACCTCCTCCAACGCCAACGCCATCGTCACCGACCAGCGCACCTGGGAGCGGATGCGCAATAAGAACCTGGGGATCGACTTCGGTGTGTTGCAAAACCGGTTGACGGGGTCGCTTGATTTTTTTGAAAAGCAAAACATCGGGATGCTGATCTCGCTGGTGTACCCTTCCATCTTAGGGGGTACCGCCCCGACCACGAACAGCGGCACCCTCCGGACCCGTGGCTGGGAGCTGGCCCTGGCGTGGAAGGACAAGGCGGGTCCTGTCACCTACAACGTCGGTTTTGTACTGAGCGATGCGCACAACGTCGTCACGTCTTATGCCGGCGCGAATACCTGGGCAGCGGGCAATTATACCACGCCCCGTGTCGGGTATCCATTGAACCAGCTTTATGTGTATAAGACCGACGGGTACTTCAAGACACAGGCGGAAGCAGACGCTTATTTTGCCAAGTACGGCGCCTCCGGGAACGCCGCGGGATATGACGGCGCGACCAACACCTTTCACCCGGGTGACCTCAAAGTGGTGGACCTCGATGGGGATGGAAAGATCACGGCCAACGGCACGGGTCAGAAGGGGAGCGGCGATGTGTACTATTATGGCGACGCCGACCCGCACTATAGCTTTGGCCTGAACCTCGGCGCTTCCTGGAAGGGCTTTGACTTTTCGACCTTTATCCAGGGTGTCGCGAAGTGGAACATCCTCCGGACGGGGAACGCGCGTGCCCCTTTTTTCCGGAATTATCTCAACGTCAATACGACCTATATCGGCAAGACCTATACCGCCCAGAATCCCAATGCCCCTTATCCGAGGTTGTCGTTTGACAACAGCATCAATAACTGGAACTGGCAATACAATGACGTCAACATCCAACACCTCCGTTACGCGCGATTGAAGACGCTGGTGCTCGGGTACACCCTCCCGGTCTCGTGGGCGGCGCGGATAAAGGCCACCCGTATCCGGTTCTATTTTTCCGCCAATGACCTCTGGGAAATCACGTCCGTCAAGGACGGTTTCGACCCCGAGCGCGGCAACAGCTCGGACAGCAGTTATCCTTTTATGCGGACAAAATCCTTTGGCCTGGACCTCGGCTTCTAAACTTACATCGTTATGAAAAAATCTTTTTTAATCATATTGTTCTTTTGCGCAGCTTGTCAAAAGACCTTTCTGGACCTCAACCCGCTCGACCAGGCCACGGTGGCCGTGTATTTCAAAACACCCGACCAGTTCAAAGCGGCGGCCAACGACTTTTACAACAAGATGATCGGTTTTAAACCCATCAACGGCAGCAGCATTTACAACTGGGAAGACTGGGGCAGCGACATCCTCAACGGCGGGTATGGCTGGCCCGTCACCAACAACCCCTCCGACATTTACTGGAACAACCCCTATTCTTATATCCGCGCCAACAATGTGCTTTTGATGCACGCGCGCAGCTATCCCGGTGCCTACAGCGACATCCGTCAGTACTGCGCCGCGGCGTATTTCTTCAGGGCCTGGCAGCACTTCTTCCTCCTGAAGCGCTTTGGAGGCGTGCCCCTCGACACCATCGTGGCGGACGTCAGCAGCCCGATGCTCTATGCTCCCCGCAACAGCCGCTACGAAGTAACCCAACAGATCCTCGCCGACCTCGACAGCGCCATTGCCGGTCTCCCCCTGGAAGCCAATATTGCCGCCGCGGATAAGGGACAGGTCAGCCAGCAGGCGGCCATGGCCTTCAAGGCCCGCGTATGTCTCTACGAAGGCACATACGAGAAATACGTCGGCAACGCCACGGACGGAGACGGGGCCAGCGCCGGCGCCGGGAGCAAGGGCGCCAATGCCGCCAACATCACCACCTACCTGACCATGGCCAAAACCCTGTCGGCCCAGGTGATGACCTACCCGGACTACCAGCTCTTTACGTTTGGCGGGGTGGATTCGCTCAGCTATTATTACGAGTTCGTCCTTGAAGACGCCTCCTCCAACCCGCTGGGCCTGACCAAAACGGCCAACAAGGAATTCATCCTTGCCAGCAAGTACGACTATACCCTCCTCCAGGGAGATGCCAACCTGACCCATACCGGCGCGGGCGGGCCCACGCGGAAGCTGATGGATATGTACGATTGCCGCGATGGGTTGCCGCCTTCCGTCTCGCCCACCTTCAAGGGCTACGCCCACATGATGGACGAGTTCACCAACCGCGACTGGCGGATGCGCAGCAATATGAGGATCCCCGGCCAGCGCTACTGGGGCTATGGCGGCAACGGCATGGGGTCCAACTATACCCTCGCTAATTACATCAACCTCTTCAACTGGCCCTCCTACATCAAGCCGTTCTACCCCGACCTCACGGTCAGCGCCTCCAATTCAGGCTATGCCAACCGGAAGTGGGCCTGCGAAAACCCCAACCGGAACGACTACCAGGAATCCTACGACTACCCGCAGATCCGCCTCGCCGAAGTCTACCTCACTTACGCCGAGGCCACCTGCGAACTCAACGGCGGAACGATTTCGGACAACGACCTGAACATCTCCGTCAACCTGCTCCGGTCTCGTGCCGGCGTCGCCCCCCTCACCAACGCACTCATCGCCCCCTATCCCAGCCTGACCATGCTCGGAGAAATCCGCCGCGAGCGCACCATCGAACTATTGGATGAGAACACCCGCTTCACCGACCTCTACCGCTGGGGCACCGCCGAACAGGAGCTGAACACCCCCGCGGAAGGCGTCGTGATCCAATACGAGGGCCAGCCCACAGAATACGCCACCGCCATCAACCCCAATTCCGGTAAAGCGATCTACAGCCAGGCGACCTACAGCTACGGGGTGGACCCCGCGAACGGGGCGCTTATCCTTTACCTTCCACCGAAGGTCCCCATGACCAAAAAGAATTACCTGACGTCGATTCCGCAGGATCAGATCAACCTGAATCCAAAGCTTTTGCAGAATCCCGGGTACTAAATAAGGCGGGGCGTCTCTAGGAGACGCCCCGCCTTCCTGCTTTAGAAAAATTTCTGTAAATTGCAGGAAATGTATACGTTAGAAACCATCGTGGAAAAGCTTCGTGCATACAAGCCGGAACTTCAACGGAAATACCCAATAAGCCGATTGGGTATATTTGGTTCTTACGCACGTGGCGAAGCTACAGAGAACAGTGACATTGATGTAGCTGTTGAGCTCAATGGACCAATGGGACTCGATTTCGTGGCTATGGCCGACGAGATAGAGAACCTATTTGGCGTAAAGGTTGATGTTGTACCCAAACGCTCCATTAAATCTGCGTATCTCCCCTTTGTAGAAAAAGACATCTTGTATGTCTAAATTGAAAAGTATTTTGGATAAGCTGAAAAGAGGCAATAGTTAATAAAAAGGCCGGCAATTTTGCCGGCCTTTTTTATTGGGCTTCGAATTTGAGCCCGTCCACGTGTTCACCAACAAAGAAGCCGGCAAAATCAGAGGTCTTGTACCAGGCGGGTTTACCCGGCATATTGTCTGAAATAACCTTTCCGTTGATGCGGAGGTTCTGAAAGGTGACGTTTCGGATGAGGTGGTTATCGTCATAGCCTGCGATGATCGACAGGTTGGCATGGCTGCCCGTATAGCTGACGTTTTTGAACAGCACATCGGAGATGCCCCTGCCGGGGGCGGTATTGTATTTGTGGTTGAACATGATGCGCAGGTTGACCAATTGGCCCTTGCGGAAATCGGAGACGCGGATGTCCTCAAAACGGACATGGCGGATGAGGTTGCTGTCTCCGGCATTCAGGCTCATACAACCCTGGTAGTCGATTTGATTTTCGTGGTGGTCGAGGATGTCGAGGTCGAGGAAGTGCAGCCCCTCCAGGGTGTCGGGGTGGGCGGGGTCGCCGTGGGTGCCGACTAAGATAGGGTGGGCGACGTCCGCCCACAGACAGGAATGGCTGACGGTGATGTCCCGTACATTGCCATAAAAATCCCAGCGGTGGCCGTAAATCGCGATACAGTCGTCGGAGTTTCGCATAAAGACGCTGTCGACGAGAACGTCCTCGCTGCAAAAGATGTCGATGCCGTCGTTGTTCCCCCCGGCGCTAAAGGATTTGATGCCGCGGATCGTGACGTGCCGGCTGTTGCCCATAAGTACGGTATAGGTGGCAGGGAGCACGATGATCCCGCTGATGTCCACGTTTTGGGAATATTGAACGAGAAGGGCGTCGTGCCGGCCGTCACGCCCGCCCGGGGTACCTGGTTGAAAAAGGATCCCGCGGCCCGAGATGCGGACGTCGTGTTGGTGGTCGATGAGGAACTGGCCTTCCACTACGGCGCCACCGGCCAGGTAGACGTGTTGACCGCTGGTCAGGTGGACGGTGCCCGCGATGTGGACGCCGGGGGCGTAGTAGAGCGTGTTCGAGTCCGGCGCGGCGGTTTCAGGCGCACCCGCAAAAAGCTGAAGGTTGTGAAAAATGTCCCCGTCCAACTCGATGGAAAGGTTCCGGGGGCCCGAAAGGGTAAAACGGATCGTCCGACCCTCGAAGCGAGGCGCCAGTGCAGGCCGGATGCGGACGTTAGAAAAGGCACGACGTGGGGTAACCGCCACCTCGACGCTGTCCGTAAAGTCAAAGTACGCCATGTTCGTCACCTCGGGGTGAAACAACCCGGTATTGCCGTCGGCGACCTTTACCCCGTACACGGGCAGGTCTTTCCAGGGGCCGCCGGAGGTGCGGACCCGGACTGAAAAATCGGTGCTGCGCGGAAGCGCGTCGGTGGCGGGGTAAATCTGTTGCGCCCGACCGTGCGTCAGGGCGCACAACAGGAGGGCGAAAAGTCTGTATCTCTGCATGATACAAAACTAGCCGCGCTCCTACCGGGCGTCAGGGGGGCATTCTCATAAAAAGAGGGCAAACCGGTTATTTGGGCTTCTTTACGGTGTACTGCGAGGCCAGCGGCTTCCGGTATTTCCGGATGTATTCCGCCGCCGTCATTCCGTATACTTTTTGGAACTGCTCCCGGAAGTGGGTCCGGTCGATGATGCCGATCATCGTGGCGATCTCGTTGACGTTGTAGTCCGAATTGATGCAAAGAATGGCGGCGTTGCGCAACCGGACCAGGCGGATGAAACCGTTGAGGGACTGCCCGGACAGTGCTTTTACTTTTTTATACAGGCTGGAATGGCTGATCCCCATCTCGACGGACAATTGTGCGATAGAAAAATCTTCCTCCAGGAGGTGGCTTTCGATAACGGCGGTACACCGGTCGAGGAAGGCTTTGTCCGTGGCAGAGATCTTCCGGGGGGCCTCGTTATGGGTAATCTCGTTGAAAATGGACTGCCGGAGCTGGCTGCGGCTTTGCAACAGGTTGGCGACCCGGGCCTGGAGCAGCTCCATGTCAAAAGGCTTGGTGATATAGTCGTCGGCGCCCCCTTCGATCCCTTCCAGCCGGGAGGCGGCTGCCAGGGTGCCGGTCAGCAGGATGACAGGGATGTGGGCGGTAGCGGGGTTGCCTTTGAGCGTTTTACAAAGATCGATCCCGCTCTTGCCCTCCATACAGATGTCGCTGATCACGATGTCGGGGTAGTGTTCGAGCGCGAGCCGCATACCTTCTTCCCCGCCGGTGGCCTCGTGTACGGTAAAGCGCTCGCGGAAGCTGGACACGATGTACTGACGGAGCTGGGTATCGTCGTCCACGACCAGGATGGATTTGCGCTCTTCCACCAGGGGAGGGGGGGCCTCCAGGGGGGCCTCGGCGGCGGGCGCTTCTTCCACCAGCAGCTCCTGGAACAGGCGGACGGGCTGCCGTTCGGCGGGCGCGGCGCCCATCGGTTCGCCGGCCGTTGCGGCGCCCACCGGCGCGGAACCCATCGGTACGTGGCCCACCGGCAGGCACAACGTAAAAACGGTCCCCTTTCCCTCTTCGCTCCGATAGGAGAGCGCCCCTTTATGCGCAAGCGTAAACTGCCGCGCCAGAAAGAGCCCGATCCCAAAACCGGGTTTGGTCGCGGCGCCGGCGGCCTGGTAAAAGCGTTCGAAAATGCGCTCGCCGGCTTCGGCCGGGATACCGGACCCGCTATCCGCCACCTCCACCGTGATCCCCGCGGGACCGCGGCGGAGCCGCATGGATACGAAACCGTCAGGGGGGGTGTATTTCAGGGCATTGGACACCAGGTTGAACAAGATGATCTCCACCTTTTCCCGGTCCGCATACACCTCCATGTCCCCTTCATCGGAGAAGGTATAGTGTATATTTTTTGCCCTGGCTTGTTGGGAAAAACTGAGGTATACTTCGTGACAGACGTCCCGGAGGTTGAGCGCGGCGGTCGTGAGCCGATCGCTGTCCGCTTTTCCAAAAAGAAGAAGCTGGTCGACCAGGCTCAGCATCCGGCGGGCGTTGCGGTGGATCACCTGGAGTTCGGCCCGTTCAAAGGCGGCCTCCTCCGGCGACGAGAAATCCGGAGCCCGGCGCTCCGTCTGGGTAAGCAGGTCTTTGACGGGGTTGATGATCAACGTGAGCGGCGTCCGGAACTCGTGGGAAATATTGGTGAAAAAGGAACGTTGCTCGTCGGCCTTTTGTCTTTCCAGGGCCACCTGGTATTTGAGCTTCGTCTGGCGTTCGCGGTAGATCCAATACAAACGGGCAAGGGACAGGAGGATGAGCCCGTAAAAGCAATAGGCCCACCAGGTGCGGTACCAGGGTGGAAGGACGACGATCGAAAGGGCGATCTCCTGGGGGTTCCACTTGCCCTCGGTGTTGGTGCTCCGGACCCGGAACGTGTAGGATCCCTCGTTGAGGTGGGTATAGGTGGCTTTGCGTTGCGTACCCGCCTCGGTCCATTTCCCATCCCATCCCTCCATGTAGTACGCGTAGGTGATGGACTGGGGGGTTGAATAATCGAGGGTCGTGAAGTCAAAGGAGAAAAAGGCTTTGTCAAAGGGAACCCTGATGGCTTCCACCTGGTTGGCGCCCCATCGCGACACAAGGCCCGGGTTTTTTTCTACTGCTGTCCCGTTGACGGTAATGCCGGTCAGCCGGAGCGGGGGCATCTGGCCTGTTTCCAGTATGGCGGCCGGGTCAAAGATGTTGAAGCCCTTGATACCGCCAAAGGCAAGTTCGCCTGACCTGAGGCGGAGCGCGGAATTAAACAGGAACTCGTTGCTTTGCAAACCGTCGCTTTGGTAATAGTTGCGGAAATTTCCGCTGGACGGGCTGAACCGGGAAAGACCGCCGCCTGTGCTCAGCCAAAGACCGCCCTCCTTGTCCTCCAGGATGTTCAGGACCGAGTTGTGGCAAAGCCCGTCGTCGGTCGTATACCGGCGGACGATTTTGTGGGTCTGCCGGTCGAAACGCAGGAGGCCGCCGCCTTCGGTGCCCAGCCACAGGTCTCCGTTTTTATCTTCCCATATCGCCCTTAGCGCGCTGTTGATCGTGTAAAAACGATGACGGTGGTGGACCCGGTCGATGTCGACGAGCTGGTTGAGGTTGCCCGCCCAAAGCACACCTTCCCTGTCTTCATATAAGGTAAACAGGTCGGACAGGCTGCTGTCGAAAAGGACAAACCGGTCCGCCGCCCGGTCGAAGCGAAAAAGGGCGCCCATGATCGATCCTTGTCTTAGCGTGGCCGCCCAGAGGTTGCGCTGTTTGTCCTCGTACACCGTCCACACGAAGTTATCGATCCCCCCGGCCTCGGGGGTACAACGGTACCGGCGGAACTGGTGGGTGACCGGATCGAAACGGTCCACGCCGCCGTAGTTGGCGGCGATCCACACCTGACCGGCTGCGTCCCCCGTCATATCGGATATGGACGTCGGACCCCGGTAGGACGTAAAGCGTTCGGTCCGCCGGTCGAAAAGCAGGACGCCGTCGCTTTCCGTCGCCACCACCAGGTTTCCATTCCCGGTTTCTACGAGCGAGGTGACAAAGGCGGGGGGACGTCCGGCGCTAGCGGGGACGGGCACCTCCGTATGAAAACGGCTGCGCCCCGGGTCGATCAAACCGAGCCCGCCCTTGGCCGTGCCCAGCCAGGCGACGTCGTCCGCAAAAAGCCCATAGATGGTCCCGTAGTGAAGGTCCTGGGAGAACAGCTCTCCCGACAACGCATCCCACTCCAGCAGCCGCCCCTGGCGCGTGCCCAGCAGGAAGTGTCCGTTTTTTCCCCGCGCAAAGCTCCAGATCTCATCGGGGGCGGAACCGCCCGCCGGTAAGGTCCATTTTTTGATACAGGCGCCGTTCGAATAGGTATACAGGCTTTCCCCACTGGCAAGCCAGAGGGTCCCCCCCACCTGCTCCAGGGCGGAGGCAAGGGGCAACTGTGTATTGACCAGGTGTAGCCGGCCCGCCGGTTCATCAAACAGACAAAGCCCTTTGTTCTGTACCTGCACCCATATACGCCCGTCCTCCCCGGCCTGGATAGACTGCACCCCGTAGAGATACGAGCCGTCCAGCGGCACCTGGAGGGCCGGCGATGCACCCGGCCGTTTGATCAATAAGCCAAGACCCTGGACACCGATCAGCATATTGCCCTTGCCATCCTCTTTCAATTCTTTGATAAGACCGGTCAGGGGTTGACCGTGCCCCCAGGTAACGACCGAGAACCGCCCGGTAAGGCTGTTGTACACGTCCAGCCCTTCCCGGGTGCCGATCCACAGCAGACCCGCGTGGTCCACCGCCAGCGTCAGCACGAAATTGCAGATGAGTGAGTTGGTATCCTTGAATTGGTGACGCCAGACGGTGAAGGTGTTCCCGTCATACCGGTCCAGGCCGTCCCGGGTGCCGATCCACATAAAACCATTGTGATCCTTGGTGATACAACGGACGTTGTTGTTGGACAAACCGTGTTCCGCGTCCAGGAACGTGACCGGTGTCCGGAGCTGGGCAAGGACCGGGCAGGCGCAGGTCCACAAAAAGAAATATAGTAGCAATCGTCGCAGCGGATAAATGTACACCTTGTCCGTACTTTTTTCAAATCCATGCACGAAAACGTTGTCGTCAGAGGTCGTCCATGCCTTCCCGGTATCCTTTTCCGATCGGGATAGACACACCACCCACCTCGATCATCTCCGCGGTATAGGATTCGATCCTGCGGATGGACACGATAAAGGACCGGTGCACCCGTTTGAATAAATGGGCGGGCAGCACCGCCTCGATTTCATGCGTGCTCATTTTGGTTACAAAAATATTTTGCGTCGTGGTGATCTTCACGTACTCGCGCTGGCTTTCAACATAAAGGATGTCCTCGAAAAGGACCTTTACTTTTTTCTTTTGGACATTGATAAAAATGTAGTCCCGCTGTTCCACGGGTTTTCTCACCTTGTTCACCGCTACCAGGAAGCGTTCGAAGTCAAACGGTTTGAGCAGGTAGTCGGTCACGTTCAGGCTAAACCCCTCCACGGCATACTGGTGGTAGGCCGTGGTGACAATAACGGCGGGCGGATCGGACAGCGTTTTGAGAAAGGCCATACCCTTGAGTTTGGGCAGGTGGATGTCCAAAAATATAAGATCGGTACCGGCACGGCGAAGATGATCGGTGGCTAAGAGGGCGTCCCTGAACGTCGCGTCCAGTTGCAAAAAAGGCGTTTGCGCAATATAGTCCGACAGGATCTTTACCGCCAGGGGCTCGTCTTCGATGATGATGCATCTTATTTTAGACATGGCTGGCGAGGTTGATCTTTAGCGTGGCGGAAAATTCCGATTGTTTCTGCTCCACCGAGACTTCATAGTCCGTGTACAACAACTCCAATTGGCGGCGAAGGTTGGATAGCCCTATATTTTCCCTGACCTGTCCGTTACCGTTGTGTTCTTCCGTCGAATTCCGGACGTAAAAGGCCAGTTTCCGCTGGGCGATGGATAGGTGTATATCCACAAAGGGATGAATCCTTGTTTCGGAGGCGCCGTGTTTAAAGGCATTCTCGACCATCGGCATCAACAGCAAGGGCGGCACCGCCTGTTTCATGTCTTCGACGTCGTAGTTGAAGTTGATCCGGAGCGATTCGTCATAGCGGAGCTTCTCCAGCGATATATAGTCCCCGATGACCTTCAGTTCCTGTTCGACGGCGACAAACGATCCGCCCGCCTCATACAGCATATAGCGCAGGATCTTCGACAACCGGAGGATGGTCTCCGGCGCCTGGTCGGACTTGTCCCTGGCCAGCGAATAGATGTTGTTCAGGGTGTTGAACAGGAAGTGGGGGTTGGTTTGCGACTTGAGGTAGTTCAGTTCCGCCGTCTGTTTTTCGATCCGCAGTTGTTGCGCCGTTTGCCGGAGCTGGGCGTGTTTGTACAAATGGCTGACGATCCCGAATATAAAGGCCGAGGGGATGCTAAAGCTCGCTTCTTCCCCCAGGTCGTGGTGTTTGCCGGGCGGATCGATATAGTCGTCGTTTAGGTGCAAAAGATGCCCCAACTGCGCCCAATGGTGAAAGAGAGCGGTGAATAAAAAAATGTAAAGAACAAAAAGAAGGATTCCTATATAAAACTTCCGCACACGGAGGCGGGGAACGGTATACTCGAACAACACATAGTTCACCAGGGTGAGGTAAATCGTCAGCCAGATGCATTCGAGCAGCGCCATCCCAAACGTCGCGTGGTGGTATACCTCCTGGATGGTGCACATGACGACGATGGCCAGCCCTACCCAGGCATACAGCATGAAACGTTTTATGTCCAAAAGGTCCTTCATCCTGTCTTAAATATCGGGAATTCTTTCGACCGTTTTGTCCCGTGATTTGCTCGTTGACGGCAAAAGCACTTTCGTAGACGGTGATCGGTCGTCTATTGATGCAACTTGCAGATATTTAGCGTGTTAGGTAGTATTATGGAAAAATAAACCTTTATGAGCAAACCCATCCAATTTGGCGAAGATGTCCCCGGTTATCAAATCCGGGTCCTGAACGAACGCGAGATCAGGGCCGCGGCGGGTATTCTTTTCCTCGCCACCTTTACATCCATCATGTTGATATTTTTCCAGGGGAATTTCAGACCGGTCAAATACGTCGTTACCCTTTTTTTCCTGGACTTTATCATCAGGGTATTTATAAGCCCCCGGTTCGCGCCCACCCTTATCCTGGGCAGGTGGATCGTGAGCCGGCAGGTTCCGGAGTATGTCGGCGCCCGCCAAAAACGATTTGCCTGGGCCGTCGGTCTGGCCTTGTCGGCAACGATATTCGTGTTCCTGGTGGTGGTCAACGCCTATAGCCCTATCACGGGGCTCGCGTGCATGGCGTGCCTGGTCTTTTTGTATTTCGAGTCTGTCTTTGGCATCTGTATCGCGTGTAAAATGTACACCCTCTTTTTCCGGAAAAAGGCACAGTATTGCCCCGGCGAGGTGTGTGACGTCAAGACCCGGCAGAAGATTACTGCCGCCCAATGGTTGGTCATGGCCGCTTTCATATTGGGGATCGTGGCACTGGTTTACTTTTTTAACGGGTACTATAACAGACAGCCGTATGACCTCTTTGGCATCAACACTCCGACCAAATAGCGCCCTGCCCCAAGGTGGGGACGCGCTCGAACGCTGGTTCTCCCCCTACGGCGACCAGGTCATCGGCCACCTCCAGACCTTCGAATCCCCCTTTGGCCCGCAGCGGATCGTGTATGCCGACTGGACGGCTTCCGGCCGCGCCTACCGCCCGATCGAATACCGGCTCCAGGAGGAGGTCCTGCCGTTCTTCGGGAACACCCATACCGGATCGACCGTCACCGGCGGCCGCATGACCGGGGCGTATGAACAGTCAAGGCACCGTATCAAGGCGCACGTCCACGCCGGGGAAGAGGACGCCCTGCTTTTTTGCGGGAGCGGGACCACGTCTGCGGTAAACAAGCTCCAACGGATGATAGGGCTAAAGACCGCTGCCATCACCCCGCTGGTACTGGTGACCCACATGGAACACCACAGCAACCACCTTAGCTGGCTGGAAACGGGCGCGACGGTGGAAGTCATCCGGCCGGACGAAGACGGAAACGTCGACCTCGGGCATGTCCGGGAATTACTTCATCGCTATAGAGGCCGGCCGCTGAAGATCGCCGCCATTACCGCCTGTTCGAACGTAACCGGGATCCGGACACCCATCCACGAGATCGCTGCGCTGATGCACGCCCATGGGGGGATTTGCGTGGTGGATTTCGCTGCCGCGGCGCCGTACGTGCCGATCGATATGCACCCGGGATCTGGCGATCTTGACGCCATCTACTTTTCGGTCCACAAGTTTTTGGGCGGCCCCGGCACCCCCGGCGTACTCGTCTTTAATAAACGGCTGTGCGTAAACCCCGTCCCCGACCAGCCGGGTGGAGGGACGGTGTTCTACACCAACCCTTGGGGCGGGCGGTTATACGTGAACGATATCGAACAACGGGAGGACGGCGGAACGCCACCCATCCTGCAGGCGATCAAAGCCGGGTTCTGTGTCCAACTGAAGGAGGAGATGGGGATGACGCGCATGCTGGCCCGGGAAAAGGAGATCCTGCAAACCGTCTTCGATCGCCTGTCGGGTGTGCCCGGAGTGACGTTGCTGGCCGGCGGCCAACGCAACCGGCTGGGTATCGTGTCCTTTCTTACCCCGTACGTCCATTACAACCTTTTTGTAAAGCTGTTGAACGACCGGTTTGGCGTTCAGGCCCGGGGCGGGTGCAGCTGCGCGGGGACCTACGGGCATGTACTGCTGGGGATTGATAAAACCCGGTCCTATCAAATCCGCACGGCGCTGGAAAAGGGCGACCTCAGCGCCAAACCCGGATGGGTCCGCTTGTCTTTTCATCCCATCATGAGCGACGCGGAAGTGGACTACATCCTCGACGCCGTGGAGATGACCGCGACCTACCATGCGCAGTGGGGGAGTGATTACCGGTACGACGCCACGCTCAACGAATTTGTATTTAGTGTTTGACCACTTTTTGGGTATATCGTTCCCCATCTTGTTCGATCGTCGCGACATACATCCCCGTACTCAAAGTCTGCACCGGCAGACTGAGCTGGTTGGTGTTGTCGTCCTTGTAGACACCGACTTCCCGTCCGCGGAGGTCGAAGATCCTTACCGTTACCTCGGAAGCGACCGGCAGGGACACGTGTAAGACGTCTTGCACCGGGTTGGGATAACAGGTGATACCGGTTTTATTTTCGGAATCAAACCCGACCAGGACGATGTTGGAATAGGAGACGTCACCGAAAGGATCGATCATTTTCAACCGGTAGTAATTGCGGCCCGCGAAAGGCGTCTGGTCTTTATACTGGTAGCTGTATTCCGTGGAAATATCGAGGGGATTGGTGACCAGGGCAAGGGAGTCGAAGTGCTGCCCATCCGTGCTTCTTTCGATGACAAAGTCCCCGGTGCCGTCCTTACCCGCGGTCGTCCATTGAAGAAGGCTTGCGGTATTGTCTTTTTGACCCGTAAAGGAAATCAGGGTGACCGGCAGGGTGATCGGCGTCGTGCTGTAGATGATGGTGTAATACCCTGCTGCGAGGTTCGACACGGTCACGTTAAAGGAAACCGTAGTCCCGGAGACCGACGTGGTGTTGGTGGTGACGATCTGGTTGGTGCCGGTGGCGAAACTGCCATCGTTGGCATTGTACAATAAATAATAATTGGCGGCACCGGGTGTCGTCCCGTTATAGTCCGGGAAAGTAAAGTTCAGGTTGGCGGTCGCCGCTGTGTTCCCCCCCGTATGCTGGACATACCAACTGCGGTTCCACTTGCTGATGGAGCTGGTGCTGCTAAAACCGGGGATCGTCGCATTCGTGATGACCGTATTGGCCTGGCCGTTGTGGGCCGCCATCAGGTAACCGGCGCTGCTCAGAAAGCCTGTGCTGGCGCTGGACAGACCGAGGCCATCCGTCGACCCGGCCGGATTGGCCAGGAAATTGTCGGCCAGGCTGGTATACCCGATCCCGACAAGGTTGGTCCCATAAGTCGTGCCCGTCATGGTATACTTGGTGTTGGCCACTGCCTTACCCCAGCCCGCCCACATATAATTCTCCAGGATGATTTGCTCGGTGGTGCTGACGGCTGTGTCGAGGATGATCAACTCGGAAATGTTGCCCGAAAAATAATTGTCGACGTTCCAGTTGCTGCGCCCTATGAAGTTGGAGGCACGGGCGATGGATTTGGGGATATACGTAACGCTCCCGGCGGCGCCGCTGCTGGCCTGGGACGTGCCTGCGATATAAAAAGTGACGGCAGTCGTGGTGCTCGCAGCCCCGGCTGCCTGGACGGTTTCGAACATATTGGCGGTTCCATTGACGATAGGCGTCGTCGTGGTCCATGTCTGATCCCCGGTACCCCCGTTCCAGCCCTCGGCATAGACCTGGTTGGTACTCCCGTACCGCCCGGTCATGAAATTGTTGTTTTGCTGGCCGTTGCCGAAATCGAAGATCCTTTGCCAGCCCTGGGGGGTCTGGGGTGCATTGTACGTGGCCATCGTAAAGGTGCTAAGGCCCTTTGTAAAGCTGAGGGAAGCCGGCAGGGTCGGCGTGGACAGGTATTGCGAGCTGGTGGAGGTGAAGGTCACCGCCGGGCGGTTGCCGTTCCCCGCCGTGGCACTATACACCGGTTGGTTGCCGGACGTCCCCTGGGTAAAATTGTACCCGTTCCCGCTCAGGTCATTCCATTGACTAACCTGGTTCGAACTCATGGTAATGGAGGAAGATTTGGAGGCATTCAGCCAGAGGATCAGGTTGGCGTTGCCAAGCCCGCCAGGGTAATAGCTTTGTGCGGAAACGCCCGTGCCATACAGGGCATACGAGGTAAGCAGCGTAATACGGATCAGAGTCTTCATACCGGGTTGTGGATGGTAAACAAAACTGGACCCGGTAAAACTCGTTTAATTTTTTTATTTGATATGATTAAGACAGGTAATTAACGATTAGAAAACAAGAAGTGTGTTCGTGACACTTGAAATGGAGGCACAAAAAAAAGGCCTGGATAGAAATCCTGGCCCGTCTTAAAATCCAATATCCTATGAAAAACCAATTGTAATAAATCAACTATAGTGCCATTAATTGGCGTACGACCAAATCTGTAGATTCTGAACTATTTAGAGGGGAGTTCTGCCGACTTGTCAGCCGTCGCACCATTTCTCCAGGCGGAGGGTGTACCCTACATCGATATAACGGATGGCTTTGCGCCGGCTGTCCTCGGCGGCGGGCTGTAGTCGGATTTCGAAATAGTGTTGGTCCCGCTTGACGACCTGGTAGACTTCGTCCCTGGGGACGCGGCTGTAATCGCTTGTCTGATACCGGACGGTATCGCCTACGGCTATATTATCGCCGGGTTGTAAGGTTTTCCACATAGTATGGACGGATTGACCTTTTTGCCGCAAAAATCGGGCCGTAAGTGCTGAGAACCAGCGGTTTCACCGAATTTTTCCTACGCCAGGATTCCCGCCGCTTTGACACTTTTTGTCATACGCCGTTTTCAGTTTGGCCAGCGCCGCATCGTACCCTTTCCGGTCAATAAATGCGTCGGGATGATAGCCCTCCTTCCATTTGGAGTGCAGGTCGAACTGTCCAGCATGAGAAGACAGCCATATATCGAAGGAAATGCCTGGCATTACCCGAAAGGTATGCGCATAGTCCTTTTGGACGTTCGGATACGCAGGCATGCCGGGGAACTTTGTTTCGTCCAGGATGCTTGGCATATTGGCGATCAGCACGCGGTAAGCGCGCGCGGAATCCCGGACGGTAAAAAGGTAGCTGCAGGCGCCTTTGGTATGACCGGGATGGTGCAGGACCGTGAGGATCATCTCTCCCAGGGCAACCTTGTCCCTGTCATAGAGCAGGCGATCCACGCGAGCGGGTTCAAAAATGGGCCCTTTTCCTCCAAAATTAAAGTCGGAGTTTCCTCCGTCGGCCAAGAGCGGGGCATCCGCCTCCTCGATCATCAATCGCGCGCCCGTTTGTTTTTGAACGGCCGCCATGGCACCCACGTGATCAAAATGGGCGTGGGTCGCGAGCAGGATCCGGATGTCCCTCCACCGGAAGCCCAGGGCCTCCACGTGGCGCCGGATCATCGTATCCGAACCCGGGAGACCTGTATTGATGAGGATATGCCCCACCCGTGTCGTGATGAGGTAGCAGGCCAGGTCATAAGACCCGACATAATACAGGTTGCCGGCGATCCGGAAGGGTTCCTGGTCCCGGACCCAGTCTTCCTGGAAGTTGGGTAGGGGGGCCAGCTTTTGGGCGTGCACAGGGGCGCCGGCGGCGATTAAAAAAGCGACGAGTACGAATAGACGTTTTGGCAAGGACATGCCCGGAAGTTACGATATTGCAACCGTGCTGGAAAATTTCCCCTTTTACGTCGGCCTCGTTGTCGTCATCGTCCTACTGATCCTGCTGGCCAAAAGGCTGCAGGTCGCCTACCCCGTATTGCTGGTCATCGGTGGCCTGGCCATCAGTTTTATACCGGGCCTCCCGGTCCTTCACATCGACCCCCACCTCATTTTTGTTATTTTCCTACCGCCCTTGTTGTACGAGGCGGCCTGGTCCATCTCGTGGAAGGAGCTGTGGCGGTGGAGGCGCATCATCGGCAGTTTTGCGTTTGTCGTGGTTTTCCTGACGGCGCTTTCGGTGGCACTCGTGGCCAACTATTACATACCCGGGTTTTCGCTGGCGATGGGTTTTTTGCTGGGGGGTATTGTATCGCCCCCGGATGCGGTCAGCGCCGGGGCCATCATGCGGTTTGTAAAGGTACCGATGCGTATGGCGTCGATCCTGGAAGGGGAGAGCCTGTTAAACGACGCGTCTTCGCTGATCATTTTCCGGTTTGCCCTGATCGCGGTGGCGACCGGGCAGTTTATCTGGTACCAGGCTGCCCTGAGCTTTTCCTGGATGGTCGTCGGCGGGATCGGTGTGGGGTTGCTGGTGGGCTGGATTTTTATGAAGGTCCACAGGTTTCTCCACAGCGACGCCAACACCGACATCGTGTTGACGATCGTCACGCCTTACGTGATGTACACGGCGGCGGAGGTAGCACACAGCTCCGGTGTGCTGGCCGTGGTTGCCGGCGGTTTGTTCCTGGCGAATAACAGCCACCTTTTTCTCAGCAGTACGTCCCGGTTGAGGGGCTTTAACTTTTGGGAAAACCTGACCTTTGTGCTCAACGGCCTGGTCTTTATGTTTATTGGCCTGGACCTGCCCGAAATCGTCAACGGACTGGGCAGCGTCAGCCTGTCCGCCGCCATCGGTTACGGGTTGCTGATCTCCGCCGTACTGATCGTGGGCCGGATACTGGCCGCCTACGGGGCCGTCATCGTCACCCTCATCATGCGCAATTTTATCACGGTGGCGGATGCGAGAAGCCCCGGCCTCAAAGCGCCGCTGGTGATCGGTTGGACGGGCATGCGGGGCGTCGTGTCCCTGGCGGCGGCTTTATCGATACCAGCGGACTTTCCGCAGCGGGACCTGATCCTCTTCATTACATTCGTCGTGATCTTGTGTACGTTGGTGGTGCAAGGACTGACGCTTCCTTTCATCATCCGCAACATGCGGCTCCCGGACCCCGACGCGGTTGCGCCGGAAGAAGAGGTCGAAGCCCTCCTCCGGAAGCAATTGGCGGATTATGCCTTGCATCACCTGGAACACAAATACGGCGAATTGCTGCAAAGCGATCCCACGCTCCAGCAAATGGCCGTCAAATGGACGAACAGTAGCGCGGTCTCCGACGGCGCCATGATGACTGCCGCCGGTAAGGAGGCCTACCGCGACATCCTGCACCACCAAAGGAGCTGGCTTCGTGCCAAGAACAGGCACGAGAAGTTGCTGAACGAAGAGCTCATCCGCAAATATTTGCGCTATCTCGATTTGGAAGAGGAGAAGCTGGAGTTTGTATAAAACACAAAGGCCTCGGCAGTTGCCGGGCCTTTGTCGCTCCAAAACCTGCTGGGTGATGAGCGTTATCCTATCCACGAACCTTAACCCACATTCATTTATGCAAGGTGACCGTATCGGCGTTGGTGACGACACCATCGGCTACCGTCACAGAGAACGTCGTGTCCTTGTACAGTGAATCCTCGGGATGGACATAGATGTTCCAGGTCCCCGCGGTTACACCGCCAAAGAAATAATACCCGGTAGCGGAGTCCGGCCGGGCAAGCAGGCTATCCGTGCCCTGGATGGCCCAGACATCCGGAAGGGCAACGGAAGGCAGGGCAAAGCCCTGGATGCTGCCGCCGAGGCCTTTGGAATAAGTACGGATCACGGGCTTAAGCATATACGTGCCGTTGCCCATGTCAACAATGGACTGAGAAACCATAAAATCGATCCAGAGCGCGTAGTCGATGCCTGGAGTCATGGGTGCGTGGACATTGAACTTCAGCCCGGATTGCTGGGCCGACGGAGTTTTAAGAGGATATGGGATGCCGTTAAGTACAAAAGAGTTACTGTCCCCGAGAACCAGGCGGATCTGCGAAATGATACCGGAAGGGAGGTCGACCCCCGCCAGCACGGTATCCAATCCGTTGCGGAAATTTAGCAGGTTGTAGATCCCGCGGCGCAACAGGGGTACTTCTACCCAGCCATTCAAAGAACTGTCGGGGGCTGCGTGAACCCATACCGACTCTACATCGATGTACACCGCCGTCGTGGGCCGGGGGGCGATATCGTCCGTCAGGTGTATGGTCAGGTGGCCGGAGCCAGAGGTAGCGCTGTTGCTGGTACTCTTTTGGCACGCGGCAAAAATCAGGGTACCCGCGGCCAGCGGTGCCAGAAACAGGAGCAGTTTGTTTGTCTTTTTCATTGAGTATAGATTTCATAGAGTAAGACAGAACGAGCTTTCCCATGGTCCTAGTGAACGGGAAACTTTTTTTATGGACGCAACGTGACGGTATCCGCATTGGTGACCACACCGTCGCTCACGTTTACGGCGATCGTCGTATCCCTGTACGCAGAGTCCTGGGCGTGGAAGAAAAGGTTCCAGGAACCTGAGGGTACCCCTCCGAAGAAAAAGTACCCGGTGGCCGTATCGGGCAACGCGAGCAGGCTATCCGTACCCTGGATGGCCCAAACCTCCGGTTTGGCCGCGGCCGGAAGGGCATATCCTTTGATACTGCCGCCCAGCGCTTCGGAATAAGTGCGGATCACCGGTTTGAGGATATACTTGCCGTTACCGGTGGCAACGATGGAATGGCTGGCGTCGAAGTCGATCCAAAGACGATAGACGATACCAGGGGTCAGGGTACTGTGGATATTGAACTTCAGACCCGATTGTTGGGCCGAAGGTGTTTTCAAAGGGTAGCTTTGACCGTCGATGACCACGGAATTGTTGCTCCCAAGGACCAGGCGCATCTGGGACAGTGTTCCCGCGGGAAGGCTTACGGACGCCAGCACGGTATCGATGCCATTTCTGAAATCCAGAAGGTTATAGACACCGGGGTGTAACAGCGGTAATGTCTGCCAACCCGAGGTCGTACCGGTATCGGAAGAAACATTGACCTCTACTTTCTCGACGTCGATGTACACGGCCTGGTAGTTTGCCGGACCGTCGGTCAGCCGTACTTCCAACTGGCTGTTTCCGCTGCTGTTGTTGCTTTTCTGACAAGCTGCAAAAAGAAGAAAGCCCGCTGTCAGCGATACAAAAGTCATTTTCATATAGATAAGACAGTACACGGCCGCTCTTGGTCCTAGCGGAAGCAGCGATTTCTGACTTAAAAACTGTAGGTGTATGTAATACTTGGTATTACGGGGATCAATGGAAGCTGACGGGCGATCACTTTTCCCGTGGTTGGATCGATTGTGCGATAGACAAAGGAGTTATTGGGCCGGGCGTACACGTTATAAACGGAGAAGATCCATTCGGCTTTGTTTTTCGCGTAATGTACGCTCAGGTCGAGCCGGTCATAAGGACTTAAGCGGTAATTATTGGTGATGATGTCCCAGGAACCCCGGTGGGGATTCCCGCTTTGTCCCCCGCCGTTTCCATTCCCGTTTCCATTTCCGTTGCCGTTGCCCTTGCCCTTGCCATTGCCGTGGTATAGTGGATTACTACCCGGGACCCAGGTAGAATCCGGGCTTAACGAGAACGCCCGGCCGCTTGCCAGCAGGAAATTAGCGGCTACTTTCCAATGGCGGACCGGGGCATACGCCATGGAGAGGTCCAGCATATGTCTCCTGTCGTAGGCGAAGGGAAAGGTCTGGCTTTTATTTAACGAATCAAATTGCTGATAGGCGTAAGCAAAAGTATAGGCGAGCCAGCCCGTCCATTTGCCCCTGTTCTTCCGGATAAACAGTTCGGCCCCGTAATCCCATGCTCTCCCGAAGATCAGTTGATTTTCGATATTGTTGTCGATGGCCGCCGTCGAGTCTCCCCCGAATAACAATTGGTGCGACAGGTGTTTGTAATAGACTTCCAGGCTGGTTTGAAACGTGTTTGAGGAGAAATTCCGGAACAGGCCCGCCGATATTTCCTGGGCGGTTTGCGGCCGGACAAGACTGCTGCTGCCGATCCAGATCTCGGCGGGGAAACTGGCGTTGTAGCTTTGGACCAGGTGGATATACTGGTGCATGGTGGTAAAGGACAGCTTGACGCTGGTCGCCGGATCGATCAGGTATAACAAGGACACCCTCGGTTCGACGTCCAGGTAATGGGCGTCTGTCTTAAAGAAATAAGGGACGCGGACTCCTACGGATGCCTGCCACCGGCTGCCGAAGGTCATGTCATCGCTTAGATAGGCCGCCAGGCGGTTCGAGAATTTGGGCGGTATCCCCGAGGGAATGATTGACTGGGAAGAATCCGGCGGCGCAATTTTCCCGGTAAAAGTGGCCGGATATAACGTTTGATAGAGGTAATCGACGCCGGCGTTCCACTTATGCGCAGGGGAGAGATACCAGGTAAGGTTGGTTTTGGCGTCTATGTCCTTGATCCCGGAATACAACTGCGCAAAATAACCTTCCTGGGTAGCCGATAGGAACTGGTGATAATGGTTATACTCCACCGAGGTATTGGAAAAGAGTTTGCCCGAATACTGGTGGTTCCAGCGCGCGGTGACGGCCGTGTTGCCGAAATGCATGGCGTAGTTGAGGCCCGTGGTATCGGTGGAATCGCTGGTGTAGGTATTGTTGTCCCGTCCGCTATAGAAGCTCAACAGGACCCGGTCTTTCGGGGAGACCTGGAAGTTGAGCTTGGCGTTCACGTCGTAGAAATAATATTTGCTGAAGTAGTTGTTCTTTAGAAAAGGATGCAACAGCCAGTCGGTCGTGCTCCTCCTGGCCGATACCAGGAAGGACGATTTGCCGGTTTGCAGAGGGCCATACACCGTGGCGCCGGTGGAGACGGTGCCCATTTCTACGGTGCCGCCGT
Source organism: Dinghuibacter silviterrae (assembly GCF_004366355.1). NCBI lineage: Bacteria > Pseudomonadati > Bacteroidota > Chitinophagia > Chitinophagales > Chitinophagaceae > Dinghuibacter > Dinghuibacter silviterrae. The sequence goes on from NZ_SODV01000002.1 coordinate 695,588, forward strand.
ATTGCTGGTTGCTGCCGTCTTTCATCGCCACGTCCAACACGGAGGAGACGTGATCGCCATAAGTGGCGGGAAATCCCCCTTTCATCAGGCTGGCGTGTTTGATGGTGGAGGGGTTGAATACGCTGACCAGCCCGAAGATGTGGCTGGGGTTATACAAGGTGGCGTCGTCCAGCAAAATGAGGTTCTGCCCGGTGTTCCCACCCCGTACAAAGAAACCCGGCGTACCGTCGATGCCGGCCTGTACCCCGGGCAACATCTCCACGCTGGATAAAAGGTCTCCGCCGCCGCTGACCGAGGGCGCGGCGACGATCATATCAGAGGACAGGTCAATCCTGGCCATCTGGTTCTTTTTGACAAAGTCTTCCCTTCTGTCGTGGACAACGGTTAATGGGATGTTTTCCATATTGACGGGAAGATCGAAGGAGACTTCAAGGCTGCTATGCGCGGACACTTGTTGCCGGAGGATCTTGTAGCCGACATAGGAAACCTCCAGCCCGACGCTATCCGCCCCTGGAATGGTGAGGGAAAAGAAACCGTAGTTATTGGTGGTTACGCCGATCCCGGTTGCCGGTATATAGACACTGGCGCCGATGAGCGACTCCCCCGTCCCCGCATCCCGGACAAACCCGTCGAAGGTGACCTTTGCCGGTTGGGTAGACGCTTGCAAAACGACCTGGTCCCCGATGACCCGGTAGGTGAGGGTCGTTTGCCGGAAAAGGGTATCGAGGAACGCGTGCAGGGGCATGCGGGTGGCGGTGACCGACACATTTTTCTGTCCGCGGAGGAGCTCCGTCGGGTAAGCAAAACGAATGGGAACCTTGGATTCGATGACCGCCAATGCTTCGGGCAGCGGCGTGTTGATGAGGGTGACCGTGACCTGGAGCTCAGGCCTGTCCTGGGCGGCGACAGTCTGAAATAGGGCGGAAAAAAACAGAGCCGACACGATATATGCAGTCAACCGGGTCATTTATACCGCTAAAGTACTCATTTCTTTGGGCTGAGGATAATGACCCCGTCCTTTTCGGTATAATCGAGGTTGAGCGATACACAGATCACCTGTAACGCGTTTGCCAGGGTTTCTCCTTCCAGGTTGACTGTGAGCTTTTTTTGCAAGTACGACGTATCGTCCATCCGGATTGTCCGGCCGGTACGTTGTTCAAGGGCGGCGAGCACCTGTGACAGCGGTGCATTGTCAAACCTCAGGGGGTTGGTGTACAAACAAAAGTGACCGCCTTCGCCGATGTCCCGGGTCTCCCCGGTCTTTTTCTGAAAGAAGGCGATCTTGCCCGAAGACACTGTTACTGCTATGCTGTCCGCGGTTTTATCAATGGTGAAGGTGGTTCCAATATCCTCGACGATCGCCGCGTCCATGTCCACCTTGAAAGGCTGTTCCGCATGGTGGATCACCATAAAGCGCGCCTCGCCGCTGACCAGTCGAACCGTTCTTGCGTTTACCTGTTCGAGCCGCGTCCGGGGTTGCAAGACAACGGAAGAGCCATCCGGCAGCGTAATGTCCTTGTGCTCGCCTGCGGCGGTTTGGTAAGTGCCCTTCCCCGCAAAATACCACCACCCGGCGCCCACAGCCACGATCAGCAGGGCTGCCACCGCCAACCACCGGCCTACGGGGAGGACACGGCCCGCCGTGATGGTGCGGTCTGCGGGGATCGTGCGGGGCATTTTCCCTTGCAGGGCTTCCCAAGCCTGGACTTCATCCGCCGCGGCATACACGGGATAGTCCGTCACCCCCTCCTTCCAAAGACGCGACAGCTCCCTGTACTTCTCCCGGTTCGCTTCGGAAGAGGCCAGCCACTGGCTGAACCGCAGCTCGTCTTCGGGCGTCAACGAACCCTCCAGGGCCGATACGATCAGCTCCCAGGGAAAGTCATTATATGTATCGCGGGAATCCATGGTTCAGGTATAAGACAAAAAAAATCACCCAAGGACCTAGTGTCTTGTTCATTTTGTTTAGTTCTTTCAATGCGTGGGTGATGTGGTTTTTTACGGTTTTGATGGAAATCCCCAACCGATCCGCGATCTCCTGCTGTTTCATTTCTTCGAAACGGCTCATGGTAAAAACCTTCCGGCATTGATCGGGGAGCTGGTCGATGGCCCGGTATAAGCGGATCTTCAGCTCGTCGTATTCCATTTCCCGTGTCTCGGCGGTTTCCTCCGGTCCATGATCAAACGCCTGCCGGCGCATCCGCTCCCTTTTCTCCTTGTCCAGCGCATTGAGGCTGCGGTTGACCACCGCCCGGTGGATATAAAACGTCAGCGTGGATTGTATGGTGATCGAGGCCGCGTCTTCCCAAAGTTTGAGAAAGACGTCATTGACGATTTCCTGCGCCCGTCCCGGGTCCTGGAGGTATTTGTTCGACGCCAGCAGGAAAAAACGAAAGTGCTCCTTGTAATAGGCTTCAAAGACACGGCTTTCCTTTCGTTGTATGGATTGCCAGACTTTCTCTTCCTCGGGGCTCATGCCGGCAAGATAGTCGAATTATTCAAAATCAATTTTAGTAGGCACCCCCTTCTTAAGCGCCAGCGTTCTCGTACCCCCCGGTATTTTTAGGGTATATCGCCCTCCCACCATAGACGTGATGACTGCCCTCACGGGTTTCGCATCCTTCCATTGTAGAGAAACTTCCACGCCTCCCCGGGCCCTCCAGCCGCTAAAGGACCCGTCCCGCCACGCTTTGGGCAGCGCGGGCAGCAATTCGATATACCCGTTCTGGCTTTGTAACAACATTTCCGCAATCCCGGCAGCGCCCCCGAAATTCCCATCGATCTGGAAGGGCGGATGGCCGCAGAAAAGGTTGGCGTATGTCCCGCCGCCGTTACGCATATTGACCCCCGTGGCGTATATCGGCTTCAACAGGTCCTGCAACAGGCGATAGGCCCTGTCGCCGTCGTGCAGCCTCGCCCAAAAGTTGACCTTCCAGGCCAGCGACCAGCCCGTGCCTGCATCGCCCCGGGCTTCCAGGGTAGCCATCGCTGCTTTTTCCAGCGCCGTATCGCCCTGCCCGATCTCGTTCCCGGGGTAGAGGCCCCAAAGGGGCGACACATGGCGGTGGTGGGGTTCCGTCTCCGTATAATTTTCCAACCACTCCATGATGCGGCCATCCGGTGCGATGCGCGTGGGCGGTAACAAGGCCATGGCTTTTTCACAGGCCATGCGCAAAGAGTCGTGACCCAGTTTCCGGCAAGCCACGATGGTGGCCCCGAAAAGCGCCCGGAGGATCTGGTTGTCTATCGTCGGCCCTTCGCACACATTGGCCGTCTGCCCGTCCGGGAGACGGAACGCATTTTCGGGAGAGTTGGACGGCGACGTGACCAGCCAGCCGTGTGACCGCACCAGGGAGCCCAGGTAAAAGTCCGCGGAGCCTTTGAGCAAGGGGAACAACCGTTTCAGGTATGCCTCGTCTTTTGTAAACAGGTAGTGCTCCCACAGCATCATACACAACCAGGCAGACCCGGTGTTGAAGGAGCCCCACGAATATCCTTCTCCCGGTGACGTATATCCCCAGACATTCGTGATGGTGTGCGCCACCCATCCCTTGGCGTGATAGTAGGCCCAGGCCGTCTTTTCGCCCGGTTCGACAAGCCCCTCCACCAGCTTCAGAAAGGGCTGGTTCAGCTCCCCGAGGTTGGCTTCCTCCAGGAGCCAGTGGTTCATCTGGATGTTGATATTAAGGTGGTAGTCCCCGTTCCACGGCGTTTGAATCGAATGGGCCCACAAACCCTGGAGGTTGGGGGGAAGCAAACCCGGCCGGTCGCTGCAGATCAGCAGGTAGCGTCCGAACTGATAATAAAGAGGCGCGAGACCATTGTCCTGCCCGCCGCCGGCAAAGGCTGCCAGTCTGCGGTCCGGGGGAAGACTGTCGCCCGATGGTCCGCCCAGCGTGAGGGTGGCGCGGGCAAAAAGCCGGCGGAAGCGACGGATATGCGCGGCCTTTTCCTCCGCGTAAGAATGCGCCATGGCTTGCGCCAGCCGCTGTTGCGCGGTTTGTATGTAGCCGGGGTTATGGAAATCCGTGCCCGCGGAAATATAGATCACCGCCGCGTCGGCATGCCGGACACCCGTGCCGACACGCTCGCCGCCTTCCGTCCTGATAGCGACGCGAACCGTGTACCGCATTCCCTTGCCGTCGGTGCCGTTGGTCAGGCGGCCGTTCAATGCCCATACCCCGTCATTGATGGTGGCGGGACTGTTGCTTTCCGGCCGGGTCACACCAAGATCGACATTGACTTTCCCTCTTTGGCTGGCGCTAAGCCTTATGACGATCACATCGCTGTTAAAACTCGTAAAGTATTCCCGCCGGTATTGTGTACCGCCGAGGGTAAACGTCGTCGTCGCCAGCGCGCTGTCCAGGTTCAGGTCCCTGTAATAACCCGTGGCGATACTATCGTCCCCGTAGTCATAGTGAATGCCGAGGTTGGCCAGGACCTGGTAGCAACCATAAGGAACCTTGGCGCCGCTTCCGAATCCGGAGCCCTGCCCCTTGCAGACAAAATACCTGGCCATCAGTTGCTCCGCCTCGACATTTTTGCCCGTCGCCAACAACTGCTGTATCGCGGGGAGGTGTTGCCAGGCATCCGGTATGTCCGCGTCCTGTGGACCCCCGGACCAAAGCGTAATGTCGTTAAGAACGACCGTTTCGTTTTTTACGCCCCCGTCCGGCATCGCACCGAGACGGCCATTGCCCAAGGGTACCGTGGCTTCCCAGTAAGTGGCAGGGCTGTCATACCAAAGCCGCAGTGGCTGTGCGGCGGGAGCAAGGGGGAGGAGGGTAAGGACCCAAACGGCGAATCGTTTCATGGGAGCAATATACGCGAAAAGGACCTATGCCTTTTTATCATAATACCAATGCTCATCGATCTTTTCGATCGACCGGAGGTACTTTACCCAAGACGGGGCGGTTACCTTTTGCGGGTCTTTGACGTAAAACAAAAGCCCATCCGCATCCATCGGGTAGATCGTCAGATCGATGCCGGAACCGGTGGTGTCCGCCTTTATTGCCCGGATACCCATCCGGTCCATCCGGTGGAGCAGCGTATCGACGTATCGTGTGATCCCGTCGTCTCCGTCGCGGGTGGAATCCGGCTTGTATTGAAGGGCGTGCTCCGTTAGGATACACCGGCCGTCCTTTCGTACGAAGTGATACCGGTTGACCCGGCCGTTGTCATAAGAATTGTAGGAGATGACCTTGTCGCCGCCAATATCCTGGTGCAGGAAGGTATTCATCGTCAGGGTGTCCCGGCAGATGTCGGTGATCTTGGACACCTTGGTGGTGCACCCGATCCAGGCGATGGCCATGCAATATAAAACGCACCGCTTCATGATGGAAATGTAAGCGCTTTTCTTTTGGCATCATCATTGGATTGATTCGCATAACTTTTGCCGCCACCCCTGTCTTAATTTTGCCCCTGTATGAAAACAGCACAAACAGGTTTCAGCTTCAGCACCACGGCCGCCGAGGCGGCTGCAGGCCACGATCTGACAGGAAAGATCGCCGTCGTCACGGGCGGCAATTCGGGTATCGGCTTCGAGACGGTCAAAACGCTGGCGGAAATAGGCGCACAAGTCGTCGTGGGCGCCAGGGACATAACCAAGGCGGACGACCGGCTCAGCGGGTTGAAAAATGTATCCTTTATCCCGCTAGACCTGGCGGACCCGGTGTCCGTCGACGCCTTTGCAAAGAAGTACCAGTCGGTATACGACCGGTTGCATATCCTGGTCAACAACGCCGGCCTTTTCCTGGTGCCGGACTTGCAAAAGGACAAACGCGGTTATGAGCTCCAGTTTGGCGTCAACCACCTGGGGCATTTTCAGCTGACGGGGCGGCTGTGGCCCGCGTTAAAAAACGCCGGTGGCGCCAGGGTCGTGGCCGTTTCCTCCATCGGGCACCGGCGTATGGATGTAGACCTGGACGACGCCAACTTTGACAAAAAGCCCTATGATAAATGGGCGGCGTATGGCCAGTCCAAAACGGCCAACGTGCTTTTTGCCGTCGAACTGGACAGGGCCGGACAAGCGGATGGGGTAAGGGCCTTTGCCCTGCATCCGGGGGGCATACAAACGGACATCTTTCGCTTTATGACGGAGGAGGAAAAACAAAACTGGAACGAGCGGGTCATGAGCTCGCCTACGCCGTTTAAGACGTTAGAGCAGGGCGCTGCGACGTCCGTATGGTGCGCCATCAGCGAAGCCTTACAAGGCAAAGGCGGCGTCTATTGCCAGGACTGCCGCATCGCGGCGGTGGTCCCGGAAGATTCCCCCGAGCCCCTGGGCGTCCGCCCTTATGCGATCGATCCGGTTAAAGCAGCGGCCCTTTGGCGGTTCAGCGAAGCGGCAACGGGCGTCCGCTACCCCGTTTGAAATGCATAACTTCGGGTCATGCAAACCCGTGAGCGCGTCGACCGGTTTCTGGAACGGTGGGGCAAGGCCCAGGACAAGGCCTCCGGCTTTCACGTATACCGGCTGGACGATACGCCTGTGAGCGACCGCTCTCCGCTGATGCGCAGGGACTATTATAAGATTTCGTTGTTGCTGGAAGGGGCGGCCGTCATTGCCTTTGCGGACCGGACCATCCCGATAAAGGGCGCGGCGCTGATCTTTAGCAACCCGATGATCCCTTATGCCTGGCAACGCGTGTCTGAAAAACAGACCGGCTACTTTTGCCTGTTTACCGAGGCCTTTCTGAACAACCAGGTCAGGAATGAAAGCCCCGCCGGGTCGTCTTTTTTCAGGGCACAGGGCGACCACGTCCTTTTCCCCGATCCATTAGCCGCGGAAAGGATCGCCGCTGTCTTCGGGATGATGTTACAGGAAGTGGAGGGTGTCTACGCGTACAAGTATGACGTGTTGCGAAGCCACGTCCAGTTGCTGATCCACGAGGCCCATAAAATGACGCCCCCGGTCGACGCGTACACACCGACCACCTCCGCCGACCGGATCACCGAGGTGTTTCTGACGCTGCTGGCGCGCCAGTTCCCCATCGCCTCCACGCACGACCGGATCCGGATCAAAACGGCCGCCGGTTTTGCAGAACAACTGTCCGTTCACGTCAACCACCTCAACAAATCGGTCAAAGCCGTGACCGGCAAAACGACCACCGAATGGATCGTGGAGCACATCGTCAAAGAAGCCAAGGCACTTTTGCAGCACACGACGTGGGATGTGGCGGAAATCGGCTACTGCCTGGGGTTTGCGCACGCGACGAATTTTTCTATTTTCTTTAAAAAAATGGTGGGGGAGACCCCCCACCATTTCCGGCAAAAATAAACCTACAGCGCGGTGATCTGCCACTGCTGATTCCTCCCCCCGTTGCTTGGCCATTGAATAATGTCCGCGCCGTTTGCCGTGGAGGCGCCGCTGACGTCCACCACCTGGCCGCTGTTCTCGTTGATCAGCTTGTAGTAACCGAAGCCGATGTCGATGACCTGCCATTTTTGATTCGAGCCACCGTTGGATGACCATTGAATAATGGAGGCACCGTTGGTGGTCGAGGCGCCGTTGACGTCCAGCAACAGCGAACTGTTATGATTGACAAGGTTGAAATAGCCGCTACCCTGGCTGGTGAACGACCATTGCTGGTTGTTGCCGCCCCAATACGACCATTGGTCGGCGATGGCCCCCGCGGTCGTGGACTGGTTATAGATTTCCAGCGCATCACCGCTGTTGCGGTTGAGGATCTCATAGTACGTGCCCGACGTAAAAGAGCCGTACGGTTGCGTAATGCTGGTATTGCCCCAGGCGTATTGGATACGGCTCAGCCCGCTGCTATTGCTGACGGACACCGTGCTCCCGGAAAGCGTCAGCAGGCTGTAGGAATCACCCGAGCGCAGGCCCGGCCAGTAAATGCCCCCCATACCGCTTGCCCTGAGCTGGTTGGTGACCCCTTGCAGGTAGGCGATGTCCCTGTTGGTACCCGGTGACCCGAGAAAATTGTCCCCGGTGTTCATGGGGGCGCCAAACTCGGTCATGATCGTCCGTGTGGGGTAGCTGATGCCCTGGAGCGAGTTTTCCCAGTCGGCGGACGTGGTCAGACTGTTGTTAAACCAGGTATAGTTATGATAGGATAACAGACAACCGGTCAGCCTGGAATCGGCACCGACGTCATTGACGTCGGTCGCATAGCCGGCACCGTCACACAAGACCCGGCCCGCGGGGATTGAGGAATAGTTGGACAAAAAGGTCGCGTACAAATTGGTCAGGTTGGACACCGAATACCCGTGCGGCTCGTTGAATACCTCGAAATACACGGCGGAGGTGCTCCCGTATTTATTCACCACGGTCTGCCACATGTTCCAGAAGTCGGTCGTGTTGGCCACGGTACCGGTGCCGCTGGGGACATCCCAATACCCCAGGACGACGTTCATACCCTTGGACACCGCGGCGTCGATGGCGCCCGTATAGGCGCTCCACCAGCCGCTCAGGACCGTATAGGTATTGATGGGGATGCGGATCGTATTGGCCCCCTGTTGCTGGAAAGCCGCGAGGATGGTATTCGCCTTCGATTGGGTGGTGGCGTAGCTGTCCGTCGACGTCAGCCCGGTGGGGACTACATTTCCGGTCGAAAAGTTGTCGTTGGGGTCCGCCCAGTTCAATCCTTTGTAACCGGACGCAGCGGAGGCAAAGGTGCCGGTGTTTTGGAGCGGCGTGCTTTTGGTAAGGGCATTTTTTTGGCAGGAAAAAAATAAGATGGAGGCCAGCAGGCATAGGCCTCCCATACCCGCTGCCGGGCAAAGCAATCGTTTCATATACTTATTTGGGTTTTTTGGTTGGCCCAAAATACGCTGTGGGGTGGGGGGCCATAGGGGGTAAATCGGCGAAAAACAGGGGGTAAAATAGAAAAGGTGGGCACTGTGGCCCACCTTAATATATCCAACCCATGTCCAAACGATCAGGCCAGTTCAAACCGGTCAAGGTTCATCACCTTGGTCCAGGCCGACACGAAATCCTGTACAAATTTTTCTTTTGCGTCCGCGCAGGCGTACACTTCGGCTACCGCGCGGAGTTCGGAATTCGAACCAAAGATCAGGTCCGTCCGGGTGGCCGTCCATTTGACTTTACCGGTGGTTCGGTCACGACCCTCGAAATGTTCGCCCGTCTCCGAGGTGGCATTCCACACCGTACCCATGTCCAACAGGTTGAGGAAAAAGTCGTTGGTCAGGGTCTCGGGCTTTTGGGTGAACACTCCGTCTTTCGAATGGTCGAAGTTGGTATTCAGCACCCGCATACCGCCCAACAGCACCGTCAATTCCGGTACGGTCAGTGTCAGCAATTGTGCCTTGTCGATCAACAACACCTCCGCTTTGGCGGCAAACTCCTTCCTCGCATAGTTGCGGAACCCGTCTGCGACCGGTTCAAGCGCCTCAAAGGAGGCCGCGTCGGTCTGTGCCTGGGTAGCGTCCCCGCGACCGGGTGTAAAAGGAACGGTAATATTGTAGCCGGCGTTTTTTGCCGCCTGCTCGATGCCCACGGAACCGCCCAGGACGATCAGGTCGGCCAGGGAAATTTTCGCGGTCTTTTGGATATCTTCCAGTTTGCTCAACACTTTGGCCAGCTCTGCCGGGTTGTTCACCTCCCAATCCTTCTGCGGCGCCAGCCGGATACGCGCGCCATTTGCCCCGCCGCGTTTATCGGAGCCGCGGAAAGTAGAAGCCGAAGCCCAGGCGGTCGTCACCAGTTGGGCGACCGACAATCCGGATGCCAGGATCTGCTCCTTTAGCGCTTTTTCGTCGATTTTTGACGGCTTCACCGCCGGGATGGGATCCTGCCAAATCAGTTCTTCCGCTGGAACTTCCGAACCGAGGTAACGGACACGCGGACCCATGTCGCGGTGTGTCAGCTTGAACCAAGCCCGGGCAAACGCATCGGCAAACTGGTCCGGGTGTTCATAAAAACGCCTTGAAATGACCTCGTAGGCGGGGTCAACCCTCAGGGCAAGGTCCGTCGTCAGCATCGTCGGCACGTGGCGTATTTTTGCATCGAACGCGTCCGGTACCAGGTCCGCGCCGGCTCCGTCCTTTGGCACCCATTGATAGGCGCCCGCAGGGCTTTTGGACAGTTCCCATTCGAAGCTGAACAAATTCTCAAAGAAATTGTTGCTCCATTTTGTCGGCGTTACGGTCCAGATCCCTTCCAGACCGCTCGTAATGGCGTGGCTCCCGGTGCCGCTGCCATAGCTGTTTTTCCAACCCAGCCCCTGTTCTTCGATCGAGGCCGCAGCCGGTTCTTTGCCTACATGCTTCCCTGCGTCCGCGGCGCCATGTGTTTTACCAAAACTATGCCCGCCCGCGATCAGCGCCACGGTTTCCTCGTCGTTCATCGCCATCCGGCCAAAGGTCTCGCGGATGTCCCGGGCCGCCGCCAGCGGATCCGGTTTGCCATCCGGTCCCTCCGGGTTGACGTAGATCAACCCCATTTGGACCGCGCCCAGCGGGTTTTCCAACTGGCGGTCCCCTTCATATCTTTTGTTGCCCAGCCAGGTGGTTTCCGCGCCCCAATACACGTCTTCCGCCGCTTCCCACACATCCGGCCGGCCGCCGCCAAACCCAAAGGTTTTAAAACCCATCGACTCCAGCGCACAATTCCCCGTGAGGATGATCAGGTCCGCCCAGGAGAGCTTCTTCCCATATTTTTGCTTGATGGGCCAAAGCAGCCGCCGTGCCTTGTCCAGGTTGCCATTGTCCGGCCAGCTGTTCAAGGGTGCAAAACGCTGCAACCCCCCGGTCGCACCGCCGCGGCCGTCACCGATACGGTACGTACCCGCGCTATGCCACGCCATCCGGATCATAAACGGCCCATAGTGACCAAAGTCCGCCGGCCACCAATCCTGCGAGGTCGTCAATACCTTAATGATGTCTTTTTTAACTTCCTTCAGGTCCAGCGTTTTAAACGCTGCGGCATAATCGAACCCCTTGTCCATCGGGTCCGACAACGAAGAATTCTGCCTCAGGATATGTAGTGGCAACTGGTTCGGCCACCAGTCACGGTTCCTTGTTCCGCCGCCTGCACTTTGTTTGAGTTGTCCGTGGGGAAAGGGGCACTTGGCCTCGGCACCGGCCGGGTGCCCATGGGTGTTATTTTCCATAATGGTTTTGTTTTGTGCTCATCAAAAGTATTGAACTTTTGTTACGGTGTTGATAGATGCTATTTATGGGCGATAGAGCGTGTCATTGGATCCATCTAATGCCTTTTCAAGCTCCGCCCCATTCACATCGCTGGCAACAATCCTCCCTTTCGGGTCGATCAGGAAATTCGTGGGCGACGTTTCTACGTCGTATTTGACGGCTACAGGATTGTCCGCGAGTTTTAAGGGAGCCAGTTGCAGCCAGGGAAGGTTGTCCACCGCGGTCTGCCAGGTTTGCCTGGTTTTTTGCCCGTCCAGCGAAATGCCGATGATCGTGAGATTTCTATACTGATGATAGGTTTTTAATAGTTCCTGGTTTTCCTTTTGGCTGGCGCTGTTCCACGAGCTCCAGAATTCCAGCAGGACATAATGGCCGCTAAAGTCTTTTAAGGATACCGGGTTTCCGTTCCGGTCTTTCTGCCGGAAAGAGGGGGCGTATTTGCCCACGGCTACCCGTTCTTTCCTTTCGATATTTTTCAGGACAATTTTCCCATAGGTACATTTCTGGACGGTTGCCGTCAGGCTGTTGTAGAGGTACTTTAGGGTATCCAGGGGAAAATGGTGAAAAGAGAGGAGGTAGGCACTTGCGTAGGAATTGGGGTATTGCTCCACAAAACGGGGAAGGGCATTTTGCTCGCGGAACGCGGCAAAGTCCATTTGGGTCTTGGAGCCGGTAAACCGGCCGTCCTTAAAATCGGACGTATCCAATACGACCTCCATAGCACCGGGCTCTAAAAAGAAAAGGACGGCATTTTTCCCGTCTGCCTTGGTGATCCTTTTATCATCGTCCGGCAGCGACTTTTCCACGGTCGTCAGGAAAGCGATGGCGGGCCCGCCGGTACGTCCCGTAAAGCGAAAGTGGCCGTCGGTTATGAGGGCGCTATCATTTCTGTATTCCCCTTTCCCGCCGGCATACCGCATGTAGATAAACCCATCGTTTTTTCCTTTAAGGGTACCCTCCAGGGAGAATCGATGCTGTTGGGCAGAAGCGAAGATTACGGTAAAAAGAAGTACAAATGTCATTTTCATATCTGGCATGCATTAGTGTAGGCGCTAAACTCTGGCGAATAGCGTGCGCCGGCAATGGCAGATTCAACCGAAAAGATGGAATATTCCCCAAAAGGGCTTGATAGTGCTCTAAAATGTTATATTTGCCTAATGCGAATGACAATTTCCGGACTGCCGCGCGACTTTGACAAGTATGACCTTCAGCGACTGTTTGGCCCTTACGGTTGGGTCGACTACGCCAAAATTTTTATTGACCCCATTACAGGTAATAATTCCGGTAAAGGAATGGTAGAAATGAAGCGGGATGACCAGGCAAAGCAGGCCATGGCGGCGTTGCAGGGGAAAGTACTGGCCACGAATCCGCTGAACATCAAAGAGGCCAAGGACCGGCCGGCCAATAACCGGTGATGGCCGAAATTGTATAAAATATGTCATTTGTGCCATCCTGGCAAGGCCCTACCTTTGCTGTAATTATTAGCGGCCATGTCAAAGGAAGCCCCAAAGCTGATCGTAGTCATCCCAATGCCCGACATTTTCCTCCTGGATATAGCGGGTCCCTGCGATGTGTTTATGTCGGCGAACAGGGTTCTGAATGAAAATCCCGGGATGGGGGCAGGAGGGTATGAACTTTTACTGGCCTCCCCGGTCGATACCAAAAAAGTGGTGACCAAAAGCGGCGTCGAAATCGGATGCCCCGCGCTGGTATCGGAGATCGACCGCCCTATAGATACCCTGATCGTCGCCGGTTTTTCCAGGATGCGCTTCCAAAGCGGACACCCTTTTTTCCACTGGCTGAAAAAGACTTATCCGAAAGTACGTCGCATCGGATCTGTTTGCATAGGGACGATAGCCCTGGCGGAAGCGGGTATTTTGGACGGCAAAAATGCCACGACCCACTGGGAATTCAGCCAGGAGTTCCAGTACCGGTATCCCGCCATCAAGGTAGACACAAACCCTTTTTATACGCGTGACGGGAATGTATACACCTCCGGTGGGGTATCGTCCGGCATCGACCTGGCGCTGGCCCTTGTGGAAGAAGACTATGGGCGTGAGGTCGCCCTGAGCGCGGCCCGGAAACTGGTGCTGCCGCTAAAACGACCGGGATTCCAGTCCCAGTTCAGCACGTTGCTCCAGGTCCACAGCCTTGAAAACTCGATCGCCGGCAGGCTTCATCCCTGGCTGATCCGGCACCTCGCCGAAGCGCTCAGCGTCGAACAACTCGCCGAACGCTGCAACATGAGCGTGCGCAATTTTAACCGTGTATTTCAGAAAGAAACAGGTCTGACGCCCGCCAAATTCGTGGAAAAACTTCGCATCGAAGTCGCCCGGAAATACCTTGAAGACAGCGACCTCACCATGGATCAGATCGCCGAAAAATGTGGTCTCGGTGGCCTCGTATCCATGCGCCGCACGTTCATGCGGCATATAGATATATCCCCCAGTGATTATCGCCGGTCCTTCAGAACGTCACTTCACACTTTAGAAATATAACACCATGAAAGTAGCCATCAATGGATTCGGCCGGATAGGCCGGATGACCCTGCGCGCCCTGTTGGATAAAAAGGAAGTACAGGTAGCCGCCATCAACGATCTCTCGGACAAAGGGCTCCTTACCCATCTTTTCAAATACGACACTTCCCACGGGAAATTCCAGGGGACAGTCGTTCAACAAGACAACACCATCGTTGTCGACGGACATCCGATCATCCTCCTGAGTGAAAAAGACCCCGAAAAACTGCCCTGGGCCGATCTGGGCATAGACGTCGTCATTGAATCTACCGGCCGGTTTACAGACAGGGCCAAAGCACAACTGCACCTGGATGCCGGCGCTTCGAGGGTGCTCATCACTGCCCCTGCTACCGGTGGCGTAAAGACGATCGTGTCCGGTGTCAACAATGATTGGATAACAGAGGACGACCAGATCCTGTCTACTGCTTCCTGCACGACGAACTGTATCGCTCCTCTTTTATACCTTTTGGAAAAAGAATACGGCATTGCCTCCGGCTTTATGAGCACCATCCACGCTTTTACCATGGACCAGATGCTCCAGGACGGCCCCCACAAGGATTTTAGAAGGGCCCGCGCCGCCACTCAGTCCATCATACCCACCACCACCGGCGCGGCGCGCGCCATCGGAGATGTATTGCCGATTTTGAAAGGTAAGCTGGACGGGTTCTCTTACCGGGTACCGGTGATCGACGGGTCCATAGCCGATATGTCCATTAACCTGGTCAAAAAGGCTTCCGCCGCGGACATCAATGCACTGTTCCGTGATCATGCTTCCCCGGTTTTGGAATATACCGAGGAGCCGCTTGTCTCTGCGGATATATTGGGGAATACACATTCGTCCATCGTCGACGGGACATTGACCCGCAGCATCGGTAACCTGGTAAAAGTCGTTGCCTGGTATGACAATGAAGTGGGCATATCCAACAGGTTGGCGGAATTAGCCGTGGAACTCGCGGGTGTGACGGCGTAGCACCGCGCATGCCCGATAGTAAACCCCAACAATAGTTGGGGTTTTTTATTAGTTTTGTCGGGTATCACAAAATTTCTGCTTATAGACGTGCCGGAAGTGGCATCACATAATGAGAATGAACTGTTAAGGCTGATTGCAGCGGGTGATGAAGCCGCCTTTGAGCGGCTGTTCCATGCTTACGTGCCCCGTTTGCACCCGGTGATCGAAAAGGTGGTCGGGTCCGACATTGCGGCAAAAGACATCATTCAGGAAGTATTTCTGAGCCTTTGGCTTGACCGGCACAAGCTGGCGGACATCGAAGAACCCCGGAACTGGATCTTCCGGATCGCCTATAACCGCGCCTACCGGTACCTCAAGCGCCAGTTGGTGGCCCGGAAAGCAAACGAGGTCCTTCACCGGCGGCTGGAGGACACTGCGCCCAATGATACGGAAGAAAGCCTGGCATTTGCAGAAACGGTAAAGGCGATCCGGCAGGCCGTGCAGGCGCTGCCGGAGCAGGCGCGCAACATCTATATTTTAAGCCGGGAAAAAGGAATCAAAACTTCGGACATCGCGGCCGCTTTGAATATCACCCCGCAAAGCGTCAAAAACTCTCTGTACAGGTCGGGCCAGTTTATGAGGGGTTACCTCGCCAAAAAGGGCATCGTTGTCCCGTTGGTGCTGCTCACACATCATTTTTTTTATTTCCCGTGAGTACTTTTTGCCTTTTCGGCGAACGTATATAGAAAGGGGATGAAGAAATGATGAAGCGGCTGTTAATTTAATGTCACGTGATATGGCCACTACAGACAGACTAACCTTTTTATTGGAGAAGATCAGGGCCTCCCAGGCCAGTGCGGAGGACGTGGAAGAATTGATAGGGCTGATCGATGCGGATGATACAGGTGTTATCGTCCGTAGCGTGAATGCTTTTCATGACGTGGAGGGCATGGCTCCGATGCCGTATGATATGGCGTATTGGAGGTCGGCGCTGCAGGAGGTGTTGGAAACGGGGAAGCGCCTGGAAGTGGAGGAAACGCCGGTGCGCCGGATGTCTTATCGCCGGTGGGTGGCAGTGGCGGCCAGCATCCTTATCCTTGCGGGCGTTGGGGCTTATTTCTTTTTTGGTCACAGACAACCCAGGCCCACGGCGGCGATCCTCAGGAATGATGTACCGCCGGGTGGCAACAAAGCGACACTGACACTGGCAAACGGCGCGACCATCCTTCTTGACAGCGCGGCAAACGGTGTACTGGCACAGCAGGGGGGCGCAAAAGTGCTCAAAACGGACAGTGGCCAATTGGCATACCACACGACAAATGAAAAACCGACGGAAATATTCTACAACACGCTGGCTACGCCCCGGGGAGGGCAGTACCAGCTGATGTTGCCCGACGGAAGCAAAGTATGGCTCAATGCAGCGTCCTCTATCCGGTACCCAACGGTGTTTTCAGGAGCGGATAGACAGGTGGAGATTACGGGAGAGGCTTATTTCGAGATCGCCGAAGATGCAAGCAAGCCCTTTAGCGTAAAGGTGGGTTCAAAAGAAGAGGTGTATGTTTTGGGGACCCGTTTCAATGTGAACGCCTACGATGATGAACCCGCCGTGCGGACCACGCTCCTTGAAGGCGCCGTAAAGGTATCGAAGGACGCTGCAACAGCCGTACTCAAACCCGGCCAGCAGGCCGAACTGGAGCCGGCGGGCGTTATGAGGCTCGTACCCGATCCGGACATTGAACAAACGATGGCGTGGAAGAACGGGTTATTTACTTTCAACGGGACCGATATAAATACCATCATGAGGCAAATCTCCCGGTGGTACGACGTGGACATAACCTTTGAAGGAGACATAAAGGAAAAATTTCACTTGGAGATCAGCCGGAATACCAATGTTTCCAACGTCTTCAGGATATTGGAAACGACGGGCGGCGTACATTTCAAAATCAACGGTAAAAAGATACGGGTCACCCCATAAAAAAACCGGAAGTAGTTGCGATACTTCCGGCGGATGTCCGGGTTGCCCATTTATACAATCCCTTTCAGACTGCTTATTGTTCACCCAAACAATGCAAAGTTATGCATTTAAAGGCTCATTTTGTCACCATTTTTCTGCTTATGGCGGCCCTCCTTTGGGGTCACCGCGCCGCGGCGCAGCATGTCAGCCTTTCTCTGAAAAATGTCCCACTCGAAAAGGCATTCCAGGAGATCAAAAGGCAAACCGGTTATACGTTTGCCTATACCGAGAGTATGCTCAAAAAGGCAAACCCGGTCACCGTCGAGTGTAAGAATGTCACCCTTGAACAGGCGCTTACACTCTGTTTCGGCAACCAGCCGTTTACGTACACCATTATCGAGAAGACGGTGGTGGTGAAGCCTAAAGAAACCCATGTAGCGGACAACGCCGCAAACCTTTCGCCGCCGGGGCAGATCAAAGGACGCATCTTTGGCGAAAGCGCCCCGCTGAAGGGCGCGTCGGTCGAAAGCCGGAAGACACATAAAGGAATCAGTACCGATGACCTGGGCAACTTCGAACTGAACGGCTTACCCGAAGGAGATACGCTGGTCGCCAGTTTCATAGGGTATCAGACGATGGAAGTCCCTACAAGACAGGCGGTCAATGGATTGATGTATATCAGCATGAAGTTGGCCGTCAACACGCTGGACGAGTTGCAGATCGTTGCCTATGGCACGACTACCCAGCGTTATACGGTCGGCTCGATCGCGACCGTGAGCTCCCAGGACATCGAGTCGCAACCGGTGATGAATCCGCTGGATGCGCTGGCCGGAAGGGTGGCCGGTTTGCAGGTGATCTCCACCAGCGGCGCCCCGGGCAGCATGACGATGACGCAGATCCGGGGCCAGAATACCCTGCCCACCCTGGTGAATGGGTATATCACCCAGGGTACCTTTAACCAGCCGCTCTATATCATCGATGGGATCCCGTACGCCGCCCAAAACAACAACGTGGCGGGCTTTTTGCAAAGCACGTCTGCGGGACCGAGTTCAGTGTTCTTCAATAATCCTTATGGTGGTCTCAGCCCCTTGAACAGCATCAACCCGATGGACATTGAAAGCATTTCGGTGTTAAAGGATGCCGATGCCACGGCCATCTACGGGTCAAGGGGCGCCAACGGCGTTATCCTGATCAATACCAAGAAAGGCAAAATGGGAAAAACGTCGCTCAACGTATCCATCAATACGGGCCCTACGAAAGCCGGGACCAATGTGACCATGATGAATACGCAGCAATACCTGCAAATGCGCAGGGAAGCGTTGAAAAACGACGGCCGGGCCGCATCCCTCAACAACCTGGATTTCGACCTGTTGCTGTTCGACAGCACCAAAAACACCAACTGGTATAAACAGCTCCTGGGAGAAACGGCACAGCATACGGATGTGCATGTCGGCCTGTCCGGCGGTATCGGCACCGTCACCTATAGTGTAGGGGCGGGGTACACCAAGTCCGGGTTTAATTACCCCGGCAACTTCTCCGACCAGCGGTACAGCCTCAACAGCGATGTGACGATCCGGTCGACCAACAACAAGCTGACCCTGGATATTGTCTCCGGGCTGAGCTATGACGATAACAAGAACAGCAGCGGTATCGGCACGTCCGGTTTGATCAACCTGCCGCCCAATTTCCCGGATATGGTCGATAGCAAGGGTAACCTGGTGTGGTATTACCAGGGCTATACACTTAATGAACTGTCGGGCAACAAAAGCAATAATTATTATGCGCAACTGCGGCAGCCGTTCCAGTCTCAGGATTATATGTTGAACCAGTCGTTGCGTTTGAATTATTCCTTGTTTAAAGGGCTCAGTTTCGAAACGACCGCCGGTTACAGCAGGTTGGAGTCGAAAGGGTACAGCGCGACACCGATTGCCGCCCAGACACCGGCCTACGGAACGGTATACGGGACCGCCAATTTCCAGAACGACACCAAAGAATCGATCGACATCGAACCACAGCTCAGGTACAACCGCACGTTTGGAAGGGCCAAGCTAGATGTGCTCGCGGGTGGCACCTATGAAAAAGATATCACCGGCGCGCAGTATATCAGTGGGGGTAATTATACCAATGACGCCTTATTGAATTCGCTGTCCGGCGCCTCTTCATTCGAGATTATATCGAGTGGTCTCGTGGATAAATATGTGGCCGGGTTTGGCCGCGCCAACCTGGTGTGGAACAGCCGTTATATCCTGAACCTGACCGGCAATATCGACGGGTCTTCTTTGTTCGGGCCCGGCCACCGCTTTGGTGAATTCGGTTCGGCGGGCGCGGGTTGGATCTTCACCGAAGAGCAATGGAGTAAAAGGACAATGCCCTGGCTGAGCTTTGGCAAGCTGACGGCCGACTACGGTATCACCGGGTCCAACAACGTAACGCCTTATGCATACCAACCCAACTGGACCGCGTATGGGTCGTTGATCACGTACCAGGGTTCGATGGTCTATACCCCCAATAACTTGTATGATCCCAACTTCCATTGGGCCACCAAGCACGACATTAGCGGTAATTTGACGCTGGGCTTTTTCAATAATTGGCTGTTGATAAACGTGGGCAGCTACCTGAATTGGACGGGCGACCAATTGTTGCCTTCACCCTTGCCTGCACAGGCCGGTTTTGCCGCCGTAACGCAAAATGCACCCTTTACCTTGCAGAACTCGGGTTGGGAAGTGACGATAACGGCTGGTAATACGCACCTACAGGGCAGCGACCGCAACAAGTTCATCTGGTTTGCACCCTCTTTCAATATCGCCCGGAATTATAACAAGGTCACCCGGGTCGACCCCAATTCCACGTATGCCGCCGTGTATCGCAAGGGGTTTCCGGGCTCCGCCGCCCCTTTTGTAAAATACATTGGCGTGGATTCGGCAACCGGGTTGTTCGACTACCTGAAAGCGGACGGCAAAACCGTTACCAACCTGCCCAACCAACTCTCCACGTATCAATACGGTGGTGATGCCAACCAGATGATCAGCCTGGTGCCTACGGTCAACTTCGGGTTCTCGGACGGTTTTTCCTGGAAAGGTTTTTCAGTGAACTTCCACGGGCTTTTCGTGAAACAAAAGGGAATGAGCTACCTCAGGGGCCTATATGCCTTTAACGGTTCCCTGATGAGCCCGGGCTATCCCTCCAGCAATATGCCGGCCCTCATATTGGGCAAAGAATGGCGGCAACCGGGCGACCATGCGACCATTCAGAAGTTTTCTTCCAACCTTACCTCATCGGGGCAGGTTTTTCAATACTCTACCGGGGTGATCACGGATGCTTCCTATCTACGCTTCGACAACCTTGCCATCAGCTACCAGGTACCTGCCCGGTGGATGCGCAAGCTGGGGATGACCAATTGCGTGATCAACCTGACGGGTCATAATTTGTTCACCATCACACCCTACAAAGTGGGTGACCCGGCCACGCAAAGCATTTACAATATTCCTCTCCAGCGGGTTTTCAGCGGTGGGGTTAACCTAACTTTTTAATACATCGGCTATGAGAAAGTACGTTATATTTTGTGCAGGCATGGGAATGACGCTGTTGTCCTCCTGTAATAAACTCTTGACTGTTCCCGATAATGTCGCAGGGCAGATCGTTACCACCCAGGTATTTTCCGATAGCCTCAACGCGACCGGGGGCGTTCTCGGCATGTATTCCTCCACTCTTTGGGATAACTGGTACCCCGACATTTACGGAGGCCTCGGGGCAGACGAGCTGTTGTGCAATTCCCTGACCAATACCACGAACCTGGCCTATTACCGGGATTCGCTTTATGCAGGCGCCCCCACCATCGCGTCGACCAGCACTAGTTTCTACGACAACTATTACAACAGCACAGCTATTTACCTTGCCAATGCCGCACTGGAAGCGTTGGCGACCGACAGCCTCTTGTCCACTTCCTATCGCAACCAGTTGGAGGGTGAGTGTACCTTCATGCGGGCGTTCTATTATTTCTACCTGGTGAACAGGTTCGGCAATGTGCCCTATGTGACGTCCACCAATTATATGGTGAACCAACGGCTGCCCGCCACTCCTGCCAGCGCCATTTACAATTCCATGGAGCAGGATTTGCTGGCGGCCCGCCAGCAAATGCGGCCGGCGTATCCTTCCGCGGGCAAACTACGCCCGAACCGCTATACGGCCGATGCCCTGCTGGCGCGCGTCTACCTGTACAACCAGCAATGGAGCAATGCAGAGACCCGGTGCGACTCCATCCTGAACAGCGGTATGTATGCGCTGGTGGCTAATCTCGACAATGTTTTCCTGGACCAAAGCCAGGAAGCGATCTGGCAGATAGGTAACAATTCCACCTACTATCCAAAAATAGCTCCGGCATCCGGGACACCCTTCACGCCCATATTTAGTTTTTTGGCACCTACGTATTCCCTGTCGCCTTTTGTCCTACAGGCCTTTGAACCCGGTGATTTGCGCCAGGCCCATTGGACGGGCACGTCAAAAGTAGGCGCGACCACCTATCCTTATCCCTACAAATATAAAAACAGCCTCTTTTCCAACCCCCACAACACGACCGAAGACCTGATGGTCTTCCGCCTGGCGGAGATTTACCTCATCAGGGCCGAAGCCCGGGCGCAGCAAGGTAACTACACCGGCGCCATGCAGGACATCGACGTGATCCGCAACCGGGCCGGTCTGGGCGACACGACGGTCAGCAACCTGCAACAGGCCATGGGGGTGATTCTGCATGAACGACAAACGGAGCTCTTTACGGAATGGGGCCACCGCTGGTTCGATTTGAAGCGGACCGACTCCATCAATGCCGTGCTGGGACGCGAAAAGCCCTGGTGGCCCGCCGACGGCCACGCGGCTTTATACCCCATCCCTTATAACGATCTTCTTTACAATCCCACGCTCGTACAAAACCCGGGATACTAGCCATCTAATTATGAAATATCTTGTTCTTATCGCTTTAAGCGTTGCCATCGGCAACGCCCGGGGGCAGTCTGCCCGTGGCCTGAAGCCTTTCGACAAAGTGATCCCAAAGGATGCCGTTGCCTGGCGAGGACTTTTCACTGTGTACCAGGTGGGGGATTCCGTCTATTTCGAAGTCCCCGACAGCTTGTTGAACCGGGACATGCTCGTGATCAACCGCTTTGTGCAAATGCCGTATGCAAAAAGTTTTTTGATGCCCCGCAAGTATCCCGGTGAGGAAAACGGTGAAACGCCTTGCTATTTTATGCTGGGAAGGGATTCTTCGATCAACCTTTGCACGGATCTCCTAAGAAAACAGGCGGAACCGGAAGGCAGGCTGTCCGCCGCCGTCCGGCAGTCCACAGCGGATCAGGTGGTGGCCACCTTCCCCATAGTAGCCATGGGTCCGTCAGGAAAGGGTTTTGTGATCAGTGTCAGCAGTTTCCTGAAATCCTCCCCGGTAATGAGCGCTAAAGACTGGACCGGCAGAGGGCGTAGTCGCCTGGAGTATGTGCATGGCTACCCGGTCAATGTAGAGATCGGTATGTACCAGGAGACCGGCATGGGGGAAATTTATGTGATGAATACCTCCTTCATCGCGCTTCCCAAAACGCCTATGCAGCAACGGATATTCGATCGTCGCGTCGGTTTTTTCAACAATGAAACCTTCTATTTTGCCGACAACCAGCAGGCGGTCGAAAAACGCGACTTTATCGACCGTTGGCGAATGGAGCCCCGGCCCGAAGACAGGGAGCGGTGGGAGCGGGGCGAGCTGGTGGAACCGGCCAAACCGATCGTATACTATATCGATCCCCATACCCCGAAGCAGTGGGTAAAATACCTGATCCTTGGCGTTAACGACTGGCAGAAAGCCTTCGAACAGGCAGGGTTCAAAAATGCCATCATGGCCAAGGAATGGCCCTATGGGGACAGCGTCAGTCTGGACGATGCCCGTTATTCCTTTCTCTGCTACCTGCCCTCGGAAGTCATGAATGCCTATGGGCCCAATACCCACGACCCGCGCAGCGGCGAGATCATCCAATCCCATATCGGCTGGTACCACAATGTGATGACGCTCGTGGATTACTGGTATAGAAGCCAGGTGGGCGCTACCGACCCTGCCGCCCGCCGTCCCGTGTTTGACGAGGAGCTGATGGGGCAGCTCATCCGGTTTGTGTCGTCCCACGAGGTAGGGCATACGCTGGGGCTCAGGCACAATTTCGGCTCCAGCAGCAGGACCCCGGTGGAAAAAATGCGGGATAAGAACTGGTTGAAGGAACACGGCCATACAGCCTCCATCATGGACTACGCCCGGTTTAACTATGTCGCCCAACCGGAAGACAGCGTTCCGCAGGATTGTCTCTGGCCGCATATCGGCGAATACGACCGGTGGGCCATCCAATGGGGATACAAGTATACCGGCTTGAACGCTGAAGAAGACAAGAAAGTATTGTACCGCCTGGCCTCCGACAGCCTGGCCGCCAACCCGAGGCTTTGGTTTGGCAGCCAGGAAGCGGAAAAGTTGCTCCAGACCGACCCACCGGACGATCCCCGTTGCCAGACGGAAGACCTGGGGGACAATGACATGATCGCCAATGCCTACGGCATCAAGAACCTACGACGCGTCCTGCCTAACCTGCCGGCCTGGACCAAAGAACAGGGAGGCCTGTACGACAACCTCGACGGTGCTTACAAGGCGCTGCTGGATGAATACAAGCGTTTTGTGGGTCATGTTGTCAACCATATCGGGGGGGCGGAGCGGACCTACCGCAGCGAAGACTCGGGTGGTGATGTATATGCGCCTGTTCCCAAGGAACAGCAGCAACAAGCCCTGGCGTTTCTGAATGAGCAACTTTTTACCACACCGGAATGGTTGCTCGATCCCGGGGTCGTCAACAAGATCGTGGTTCCGGGGGATGCAATCGGCGTACTACAGCGAAAGACATTAAAGACCCTCCTGGGGGCTGACAAACTTGCCAACCTGCTGGCGGCCAGCAGCCAGTTTGGCGACAGCCTTTCTTACCCCGTGCAAGAATACGTGGCCGACCTGCACCGCTATATCTGGGGTGGGTTGTCTGCCGGAAAGAAGATGGATGATTGCCGGCGCAACTTGCAGAAAAGCTATATCGATGCCATGGCAGCGCTGGTCGCAGGCCATGACCCCGATATCAGCGAGACCGATACCTGGTCGGTGGCACGGGCCGACCTGGCGCAAATCGACCGTGAGGTAAAGGCTGCTTTGCCGAAATATACCTCCGAAGCCGATCAGGCCCACTTGCAAAACGTGTTGCAACAGATCCATCGCCTCCATGTCCACTAAAACTTTTAAAATAAAAAGTATGAAACACATACAAGCCCTCTCTTTTGATACAGCCAAATTCGTGGTGCTTTTGCTCGTGTGCATCAGCCTGTCGCCAGGTTGTCTGCCTTCTCCCGCTGGACCTTCCCGTGCGCCGCGTAAAAAAATGTTTACGCTCGATGAAACGGATGGTCTTTGGGAGGGCAATAGCCTCACATCACCAGGTTCCCGTCTGCCCAACGCCATGGTTGCGCCGTCGCTGCCCTTTGCCATGAGTGATACCTTGTTGCAAGGGCGCGCCGGTATGGAGCCCTATGTGTTGTTACGCATGCCTTCGGCCGATGTCGACTTCTTGTTGCTCGGCGCCAAAAACTACGAGGCCTGGTTCCCCGGCTGGTTAAAAAGCTGGTCGCAAACGGGCAGGCAAGGCCTGGTCATCGACCTGTCCTCCGGAAAGGCTACGGGGAGGACCACCTTTCAGCTCTCCGCGCCCGGTTTGGACAGCCCGGTGCCCCTGGTCCTGCTTTGGGACGATGCCTCCGGGCAACGCGCCGGCTTTTATACGCAATTGCTGCAAAGCCTTACGACCATAGAATGCAAAAACCTTTAAAAGCTTAATACTGCGATGAAGAAGTTAATGTTGATATTCTTTGTACTATTTGCCTCCCATGCGCTCTGGGCACAGCTCCCGTTCCCTTTGCCCGGGGGGGACACAAAGAAGGAAGAATCGAGCAAGGACAGGCTGGATTCCCTGCTGTCGCTGCTAAATAAGAAAAAATACAAGACACGACCCTACGAGTCGGTCATTACAAGGGATGCGGTGGCGTACAACGGCCTATTTTCGGTGTATGCCGTTCGGGACTCATTCTTCATAGAAATCCCGGATACGTTGCTGGGCCGTGATATGGTCATGATCACGCGCGTGGTAAAAGGTTCCGTAAGCTCGTCCGACGCACTCGGGGGCAGCAAATATCCCGGGGAAAGCCTGGACGAGAAAAACGTGTACTTCAAGACGGCACCAGATTCCGCGATCAACCTTTTGTCCGATCTGCAAGCCGACCAGGCCGAACCCGGAAGCAGGATCGCCGGAGCCGTAGCCAACGCCAATACCGATCCCATCGTACAAACCTTCCAGATCGTGGCTTTGGGAAAGAACAAGTCTTCCATCCTGGTGGATGCCACGGCATTTTTGAAAATCCCGGGCCAGTTGACCAATATCGGGAAAGCTACGGCGACCGCCATTCATGTGGAGTACGTGCATGCTTATCCCATCAATGTGGAAATCGGTATCTACCGGACTTCCAGCGGTGCCCCGGTGGTGACCAACACCTCCTTTGTCGTGCTGCCAAGGGTGCCGATGCAGCAGCGGTTGTACGACCGCCGGGTGGGTTACTTTGCCGATGACGTGTTTTATTTCTCCGATGAACAACACCAGGTGGAGAAAAGGGAGTTTATCAACCGCTGGCGCCTGGAACCCAAGCCCGAAGACCGGGAGCGCTGGCAGCGGGGTGAGCTGGTGGAGCCCGCAAACCCCATCGTTATTTATATCGATCCGCATACGCCCAAGCAATGGGTCAAATACCTTATCATGGGTATCAACGACTGGCAACAAGCATTCGAGCAGGCAGGCTTCAAAAACGCCATCATGGGGAAGGAATGGCCGTACGGAGACAGCGCCAACCTCGACGACGCCCGTTACTCCTTCGTCTGTTACCTGCCGTCCGATGTGATCAACGCCTACGGCCCGAATGTACACGACCTGCGCAGCGGCGAGATCATCCAAACCCATATCGGCTGGTACCACAATGTGATGACCCTGCTGCACGATTGGTACCTGGTGCAGGCAGGGGCGACCGACCCCCGCGCCCGCCACGCCAAATTCGACGACGAGCTGATGGGGCAGTTGATCCGTTTTGTCTCCTCTCACGAGGTAGGACACACGCTCGGCCTTAGGCACAACTTCGGCTCCAGCAGCATGACCCCTGTGGAAAAGCTTCGCGACAAGGAATGGCTCAAACAACACGGCCACACCGCCTCTATCATGGACTACGCCCGCTTCAATTATGTAGCCCAGCCCGAAGACAATATCCCCGAAGAATGCCTTTGGCCGCATATTGGCGAGTACGACCGCTGGGCCATCGAATGGGGGTATAAATATTCCGGCGCCCAGACGGTGGAAGAGGACAAGAAGATCACCCGCCAGTGGATCAGCCAAAGGCTCGCCGCCAATCCACGGCTCTGGTTCGGCAGCCAGGAAGGGGAAAAGAAAGAAGCAGGCGCACGCCCGGACGACCCCCGTTGTCAGACCGAAGACCTGGGCGATAACAACATGACCGCGGGTACCTACGGGATTAATAACCTTAAACGCATTCTCCCCAACCTCCCGGCCTGGTGTAAGGAAGAAGGCGGCCTGTACGACAACCTCGGCGAGGCCTATAAGGCCCTGACCGGCCAGTTCAAACGCTATGTGGGCCATGTCCTGACCAACATCGGGGGGGTAGAACGTACCTACCAAAGCGAGGATTCCGGCGGCGACGTATACGCACCCGTGGCGCGCGCCAAACAGAAACAGGCCCTGGCGTTCCTCAACAACCAGCTCTTTACCACCCCGTATTGGCTGCTCGATCCCACGGTAACCAGGAAGGTGACGAACCCGCTGGAGGCAAATTTTGTCATAGACCTGCAAGACCGGGTAATGAATACGTTGCTGGACAGCGCCATGTTTGCCAAGCTCGCGGCCAACACCGCCCGGTTTGGAACAGCTGCGTCCTATCCCACCGAAGAGTTCCTCTCCGACATCCACCACGACATCCTGGGCGGTTTGCCCACCGGCAAACCCATGGACCTCTACCGGCGCAATCTGCAAAAAACATACATCGGAGCCCTCGCCGACATCCTGTCTTCCCTCGACCCCGGTGTCACGGAGACAGAAGCCTATGGCCTCGTCAGGGCCGACCTGCAACGCGCGCAGAACGAGATGACGGCTCATTTGCAACAATATTCCGGCCTTGACAAGGCCCACCTGGAGAGCCAGATCGCAGTGATCAAGAAAGTTTTAAATCCAAAGCAAGATTAGACGGACAGGTTTCTCATGTGACTTTGAACCAACGGGGCCTGTTTCTACAGGCCCCTTCTCATTTTGCGATCATCGGCAGGTACTTGGCCCTATTGTCGAAGATTGCCCAGAAAACGATGGCGATCAGTACCAATACGATGGGCAAGCTTGAAGGGTTCATGTTGATGTTCGCCAGTAGAATACCTGCCAACACCGGCAGGATCACGATGGCGCCCAGCGCCCTGGTCCTGGGGAAGATCAACAGTAAACCGCCAAGAATTTCTATGGTACCTGTCAGCGGCATCAGCCAGCCAATCTCCATAAATGCCGCCACCGTTTTCGCCACTTTTTCGGGCACTTGTTTTGGCACCGGCATGTAGTGGAAGAACTTGTCCAGGCCGGCGTTGATAAACATCAGGCCTGCCAGCAGGCAAAGGATAAAAAGGATGATACGTTTCATTGGTGTTGTTTTGTGGTAAACGGATAGGTTTCAAATATATGGGTAACCAATCGGTTTCGAAAAACTATTTTTTCGGGCTGCCCGAGCTCTTTTGTTGGTGAACGATAGGTTATTTCTTAAATGAAAATTGTTTTTATAGACATGAAATAGCATGTCGGGTTGTTGACTATTTTGGTCACTTATTTTATAAAAAAAGGTAACAAATATTGATTTAAATTGTCACTTATTTTTGTAAATTGGTGACAATGGAGAATGTACAAAAAAATATAAAATATTCATTATCAAAGAAAAAGAATGGGAGTTTGATATTTCCCTCTGATTTTAGAGGCATGGGTAGTGAAGCGGCTATTAAAAAGGCGCTCTCACGTTTGACGGTGCAGGGGATACTGAAAAGGGCGGCGCATGGGATTTATTATAAGCCCAAAATAGATCCGGTCCTGGGGGAACTACATCCTGGAGCGGAAGAGATAGCGACTATGTTGGCGAAGAAGGAGAAGATACGGATTCGACCTGCAGGCGCGTATGCATTGAATAAGCTCGGACTGAGTACACAGGTACCCACCCGACTGGTATTTATAACGGATGGGCCTCCCCGCCAGCTGAATATAGGTAAGATGAAGATCAGGTTCAAGGCAACATCGCACAAAAAGTTAGCTACCATCGGACAGATCAGCGCGCTAGTGATTCAGGCATTGGAAGAGTTGGATATAAACCATATTGACGTTGATACGGCGGCCCGGATAAAGAAGCTGTTGTTAATGGAAGATGCTAAGAAGTTGAAACATGACCTTGGGCTGGCGCCGGTACGGGTATATAATTATATTGTTAAACTGTTAAAGGAAAAATAGATATGACGGGCTGGCTTGCACTTTCAAATGAGCAGAGACGGGCAACCTTGGAGCAAGCGTGGCGTAAAAGCGGGATTGGTCCTAAAGCGATCGAGAAAGACTGGTGGGTTACGCTGGCGTTAAAGGCTTTGTTTGAAGGACCGTATAGGAAGTACATGATATTTAAGGGCGGCACGTCATTAAGTAAGAGCTGGAACCTGATCGAGCGATTCTCGGAGGATATAGATATCGCCCTGGATGCGAAGGCATTCGATATGGAGCACAAAGCGGCTCCGACGAAAGGTGATATTGAAAGGCTAAAGCGCAGGGGCTGCGCTTTCACCAGTATGGAGTTAAAAGCCGCGTTAGAGGGACAATTGACGAAAATGGGCGTACCGGAAGGCATGATAAGCATTACGGCTGCAGAGGTCAATGAAAAGATGCCGGATAAGGACCCACAGGTATTGATGGTAGGGTATCCACCTTTGTACGAGGCGAACCCTTATTTGAGGGATGAAGTACGAGTAGAGGTCAGTGTCCGGTCATTGAAGGAACCTTATACGCAAAGAGGCATTCAATCTATTTTATATACCTGGTTCCCGAATGAGGTATATGCGGAAATCCCGCTGGAGATTGCCGTGGTGGATCCGAGAAAGACTTGCCTTGAAAAAGCCTTCCTATTGCATGAGGAGTTTATGAAGCCGGATTTGAATAAAATCCGGATCGAGCGAATGTCCAGGCATCTGTATGATTTGTACCGGTTGGATCGATCGGGGGTATCAGATAAAGCGTTGGCCGATAATGAATTATATGCGGCTATTATCGAACATAGAAAGCAATACAGCAGACTGAAGCATGTCCGGTATGAGACCTTGGAGCGGGCTACTATTTCTTTTTGTCCGCCTGGGGCGTTGTGGAAGGTATACCAGGAAGATTACGCAAAGATGCAGGATCAAATGATCTATGGAAATTCGGTGTCATTTGAGGAGTTGATGGAGGGATTGGAAGTGCTTCAAGCAAAATTCAGAGGAAATAGTTAGCAGGTTTGTCGAAGGTGTGAAGGAGATTCAACTGAATCCTTGCCAAACAGAGATTTTGTTACATGGCCAAGTGATTCTGTTACTTTTATTCCTCCAGCCCTAAAGACCTTTGTCCCATAATTTAAACCCAATAAGTTATGGACAAATTAAAACAAACACGCCTTGGCAGCGAAGGCCTCGTCGTCCCGGCCATCGGCCTGGGCTGTATGGGCATGACCCCGGGCTTCGGATTCGAAGAACTTTACGGAAAGACGGATGAAAAAGAAGCGATCGCCACCATTCACCGTTCGCTCGAATTAGGCGGCAACTTTTTGGACACGGCCGATGCGTATGGGCCCTTTCTCAATGAGCAGTTGATTGCGAAAGCGATGGGTGGCAACCGTAGCCAATACATCATAGCCACCAAATTCGGTATCGAAGTGAATGATGAGGGTGCATACACCGGTTTGGTCAACGGTAAAGCGAATTACGTACGAAAGGCAGTAGAAAGATCGCTGAAAAATCTGCAGACCGACTACATCGACTTGTATTACCTGCACCGTTTGGACAAAACCACTCCGGTAGAGGAAACAGTTGCCGCCCTGGCTGAGCTGGTGAAAGAGGGAAAGGTAAGGTACATCGGTCTTTCGGAAGTATCTTCTGCCACCATCCGAAAGGCGCATAAAGTCCACCCCTTGACGGCAGTGCAGACCGAGTATTCGCTGTTTGAAAGAAGCCTTGAGGAAGACGGAATCTACGATACGCTGAACCAACTTGGCATTGGACTCGTGGCGTATTCTCCATTGGGGAGGGGCTTTTTGTCGGGTCAGTTCAGGTCCCCGGATGATTATTCCGCAAGTGATTTCAGGCGACATATACCCAAGACCTCGGGCGACCAGTTTTACAAAAACCTTGAATTGCTAAAAGAAATCGAAGCCATGGCTGCTGAAAAGGGTATTACCAGCACCCAACTCGCTCTTGCCTGGGTAATGGCCAAGGGGGCAGTACCTATCCCCGGCACCAAACGCGTAAAATACGTAGAAAGCAATATTGCTGCTACGAAAATTGAGTTGACGCCCAAAGACATGGACCACCTGGAAAGCATCATTCCACTGGGGGCCCAAACGGGCGCCCGTTATGGTGAAGCGGGAATGCAGCAGGTTGATTAATTTTAAGTGATGAAAAAGAAGTCGCCATCGCCTACGATTGTGTCCATTTCGGCCTTGCATCAAATGATGGATTTGAAAAAGCCGACGCATCCCCTGGTAAGCGTCATCGACCTTCGGGAAGTATATGGCCGTGCGGAAAAGATTGAACAATCATTGGCATATAATTTTTATTCCATTGCCATCAAGAAGAATTTTGAGGGGAAATTGCGCTACGGGCAACAATACTATGATTTTGATGAAGGCGTAATGGTATTTATTGCGCCCCAGCAGGTCATGCATTTCGATGTATCTACGCTGCCACAGGTGGAAGGCCAGATGCTGATCGTACACCCCGATTTCTTTAAGAATTATCCACTGGCGACAACGATCAGGTCCTATGGGTTTTTCTCTTATGCGACCAATGAGGCCTTGCACTTGTCCGAAGTTGAGGAGCAGTTGATCACCAATATGATGACCAATATACATCGGGAGATCGTTTCCTCCATTGATGCCTTTACCCAGGACCTGATTGTCTCGCACATTGACCTGTTATTGAAATATTGCAACCGGTTTTATCACCGGCAGTTTATCACCCGGAAGGTGGTGAATGACGATTTGTTGATAAAGCTGGAGGATCAGTTGAATGCCTATTTCAATGAGAAAAGAGGGTTGCCTACCGTCCAGTATCTGGCTTCGCAATTGAACGTGTCCCCCAACTATCTGAGCGATATGTTGCGCGCGCTTACCGGGCAGAGCACACAGCAACATATCCAAAGCAGGGTCATTGAACGGGCGAAAGAGATGCTGTCGACAACGGATCTATCCGTCAGTGAAATTGCTTATGCCTTGGGGTTTGATTACCCGCAGTCGTTT
Source organism: Dinghuibacter silviterrae (assembly GCF_004366355.1). Taxonomy (NCBI): domain Bacteria; kingdom Pseudomonadati; phylum Bacteroidota; class Chitinophagia; order Chitinophagales; family Chitinophagaceae; genus Dinghuibacter; species Dinghuibacter silviterrae. The sequence goes on from NZ_SODV01000002.1 coordinate 726,795, forward strand.
CATAGGCTGTTTAAGAACCTTACGAAGACCTCGCCTTTGGAATATAGGAATTCATTCAATTAAGTGCCATATATGCCGTTGTAAACATAGCCCGCGGTAAAAGCTGCGGGCTTTAGCTTTGTTCATTCGCTTCCAGCATTTGCTTTGCAAATTGGTAGCCAATATCCCGAATGACGGGTAGTGATTTTACATTCAGGACGGTAAAATCTTTCAGATCCGGCGGTTCCAGGAATACGTCGCACAGAGGGATAGTCTCCAGGATCATTTCCCTTAACGTCAGGTGAATCGCTCTATCACTTTGAGCGATAACAGAAGCGGCAGGGTCGTACGGGACCAGTGGGTTGACGAAAACCCCTATGATGGGGAAAGCATATTTCTTCAGCGGTTCTACATTAAAATTACAAGAGAGCCCGCCATCCACGTAGGGGATACCTTCAATCATCATCGGAGGAAAGACGATGGGTATGGAAGCCGACGCGATTACCACATCCAGGATAGGGCCGGTCGTGAAGGTGGCTCCCCGGCCGGTTGCATAATTGGTGGCGTTTGCGAAAAAAGGGGTGGGCAGCTCTTCGATTCGTTTGGTGCGGAGGTTGTTCCTGACCAGGTCCTTCAGGAAGTTGACGTTGACAAGCCCTTGTTGTTTTAGATGGTGTCTGTTCACCGGCAACCTTTTGATATGCGTAAGGATCAGTTCTCCTATTTCCGCCGGATGAAACCCGTCTGCGATAAAAGCCCCGATGATGGCGCCTGCGCTGGTGCCGCTGATCGCCTCAATTTTATACCCTTTTTCATACAGGTATTGCAGGACGCCCAGGTGGGCCATTCCCCGGGCGCCGCCGCCGGATAAGCATAGTGATGTGGATGGCATAAGGTTGCTGGTATGTCTCAAGTTAATGAAATTGCCCCGGGCAGGAACAATTAGGCGCGGAAGATGAGATTACCTCCGGCACCTTCGGTGCCTCCGGTGATCTCCGAAGGGGAGGCTTACAGTCCCCGTCCCTGCCCGGCCGCTGCGCGGCCTAAGTTTTGTCATTTATTGCGCGTCCGCGAGCAAGCTCGCTCCCGCTCCATAAACGACAAAACCCCGAGCCTTTGGCTCGGGGCAGGGACTTGAGTCCTGTGCGGAAGATGAGATTCGAACTCACACGCCAGTTACGGCGCTACCACCTCAAAGTAGTGCGTCTACCAGTTTCGCCACCTCCGCAAGGGGCTGCAAATATAGGAAATTTATTTTTACGAAAACCATTTTCTGTCAAAAGACCACCGGCCACCGCCTTTCAGCAGCAAATAGCAGGTGCCGAGGAGCATACACCAGTCAGTCCGGGCGGCGTGGAGCATGGCCCAGAGACCGTGGGAGATCAAGATGGGCATTTGTATGGCGACCAGAGAGAAAATGGTGATAATAAGTAAAGGCACTACCGCCAGGCGGGTGAAAAGACCCGCGAGAATAAGGATCGCGCAAACGATCTGCAAGACCGCATCAAGACCCGCAGAAAAGTAGGGAAGTGGAAACCCAATCGAATGAAAATGCCCCCCGCCGAGGTCTGCGGGGTAGACAAATTTCTGGATGCCTTCGGAAAGGTAGATGCCTCCGACCATCAAGCGGATAAACAAGACGGAACCAGTCTCTTCTGTTGCCAATATCCTTCGGATCATGGGGTAAGCGGTAAGCGTAAAATGGGGAAAAGGTATAAAACAAAAATGATATTGGCGAAAATTATTGTAGCTTTCAAGGTATGCCCTTAATCCTTTGTGTCATAGGCATTTTGTGCCTGATTCTGCTGATGGTTTGGTGTAAACTGGACGCATTTATCTCGTTTATCGTAGTGAGCGTGGGGCTGGGGTTGGCGTACGGATTGGACATTAAGGGAATCGCGGGGGCGATCCAAAAAGGGATCGGAAGTATCCTGGGCACGCTGGTGATCATCTTGGGCTTTGGGGCGATGTTGGGGCGGTTGGTGGCGGACAGCGGGGCGGCGCAGCAGATCATGGATTCGATGATCCGGGTGTCGGGACGGAAAGGGCTTTTGTGGGCGATGGCGCTGGCAGGGTTGGTGATCGGTATTCCCTTATTCTATACGGCGGGGTTTGTGGTGGTGATGCCGCTGATCGCAGCGGTGGGGGCGTCGACGGGGCTCCCGTTGGTGCATGTGGGTATGCCGATGTTGTCGGCCTTGTCGGTGGCGCATGGGTTTCTGCCGCCGCATCCTTCTCCCACGGCGATCACGCACATGTTACACGCGGACCTGGGCCGGACACTGTTATATGGATTGATGGCGGCCGTCCCGGCGATCGTGATTGCGGGGCCTTTGTTTGCGCAGACGCTTAAAAAGTATACGGCCCGGCCGGATCCGGCCTTGCTCCGGTCGAGGGTATTGCCCAAAGAGGAGCTGCCGGGGTTGGGGGTGAGTTTGCTGACGGCCTTGTTGCCGTTGGTGTTGCTCACGGCCACGACGGTGTTGGAGGCGGTGGCGCCGAAACAGGAGGGGACCATAAAGGATATAATAACCTTTATCGGCGATCCGAACATCGCCATGCTGATCAGCGTATTGGTGGCGGTTTACGTCCTGGGGCTCCGTCGCGGTAAACGGATGACGGAGGTGATGAAGTCCCTGGAAGACGCCTTTAAGGGCGTGGCGCCGGTGTTGATGGTGATCGCGGGGTCTGGGGTGTTTGCGGAAGTGATGAAGGAGGGGGGCGCGGACGACTATATCGCGGGGGTTCTGAGCCATGCGCCCTTGTCCCCGCTGGTGTTGGGCTGGGGGATAGCGGCGATGATCCGGGTCAGTGTGGGGTCGGCAACGGTGGCGGGGCTGACGGCAGCGGCGATCATCTTACCTTTGATGGGGCAACACCCGGAGTTGCACCCGGAATTGATGGTTTTGTCGATCGGCGCAGGGAGCCTTTTTTGTTCGCACGTGAATGACGGTGGCTTTTGGCTGTTCAAACAATATTTTAATCTAAGCGTACGGGAAACGTTCCTCACCTGGTCGGTGATGGAAACGATCGTATCGCTGGTGGGGCTCGGGATGGTTTTGATTCTTAACCAAATTATAGGATGAATTTATGACGCCTCAGGAAAGTTTTACCAAGAAAGGATGGGTATTGCCGCCGGCACCAAAACCCGCGGGAGTGTATAAACCCTTGCTGGTCGTGGACCGGCTGGTGTATGTATCGGGGCATGGCCCCGACCGGGAAGACGGTTCGTTGATCATCGGAAAAGCAGGTGCGGAACTGGACAAGGATGAAGCAAAGCTGGCGGCAAGACAGGTCGGGCTGACGATCTTGTCGACCCTTATCGCTCACCTTGGCTCGCTGGACAAAATCAAGCGTGTGGTCAAGGTGTTGGGGATGGTGAACGCGGTGCCGCATTTCCAACATCACCCTTATGTGGTCAACGGTTGTAGCGAGCTGTTCGCGGAGGTCTGGGGACCGGACCTTGGCGTAGGGGTACGGAGCGCGGTTGGGATGGGGTCCTTACCGGATAACATTACGGTGGAGATCGAAGCAATTTTTGAATTGGCATAGCGGGCCGAAGGCCCAAAATTTGCAAAGTCTATGGAAAACTGGTTTGTGCTGGCGCACCCGGACAAGATCGACACGCCGGCCTTATTGGTCTACCGGGACCGGGTAGCCCGGAACATTGACCTGATGGTTAAAACGGCGGGGGATGCGTCCCGGCTGATCCCGCATGTCAAGACGCACAAGATGCGGGAGGTGGTCGAGATGCAACTGGACAAGGGCATCCGGCGATTCAAGTGTGCCACCATTGCGGAGGCGGAAATGCTGGCCCTGGCGGGCGCTTCTGCGGTCCTGGTGGCGTACCAGTTGAACGGACCGAAAATCGACCGTTACCTGGAGCTGGTGGGCAAATATCCGCGGATCGTCTGGTCGTCCATCGTGGACAATATCGACTCGGCACGGGCGCTGGCGGGAAAAGCGCAACAAAGAAATGTACACGCTTCGGTCTTCCTGGATATAGACAGCGGAATGCACCGTACGGGGATCCCGCCGGAGGACGCACTGGAACTCGCCCGGGACATAAAAAGTATAAAAAACCTGCGTCTGCTGGGGTTGCACGCTTACGACGGCCATATAAGGGACACAGACTTCGCGACACGCACGGAGCGGGCGGAAGCCGCCATGCGCCCTGTACGCGAGCTGGCCAGAAAAATGACAGCCGAAGGGTTTGACGAGCCCCTGATCATTGCCGGCGGGACGCCCACGTTTACGGTGCACGCCAAACACAAAGACCTTTGGTGCAGCCCGGGGACCTGTGTGTTTTCGGACCATGGGTATGGGTCTCAGTTAAAGGAGCAGCATTTTCAACCCGCCGTGGTTTTGATGACGCGGGTAGTGTCCCGGCCGGGACCCGGTTTGGTCACGACGGACCTGGGGCATAAGTCAGTGGCGGCGGAAAACCCGATCGACAAGAGGATCTTTTTTCTAAACCTCGAAGGATATGAGGTGGTGTCTCAAAGCGAAGAACACCTGGTGATCAGGGTTCCCGAGGGGCGGGAGCCGGAAATCGGCGCCGTTTTGTATGGGCTGCCGTATCACGTTTGTCCGTCGGTGGCCCTGCATGACGAGGCCATTATCATCGTGGACGGGGAGGAAGTGGACGTATGGCCCGTATTGGCGAGGCGGAGGAGCATTGGCGTGTAGCCGGCCCCTCCGCCTGCCGGGGTTTTATTTCAGTTTCTTTTTCAGGTTCTGATCCAGCGCATCGAGGAACTCCTCGGTATAGAGGTAGTGTGTCCCGTGCTCGACCTTGTTCCCATGGATACAAACCGCGAGGTCTTTGGTCATCTTCCCGCTCTCCACGGTTTCCACGCACACGGCTTCCAGCGCTTCGGCGAAGTGGATGAGGTTCTGGTTGCCGTCGAGCTTGCCACGGAAGGCCAGGCCACGCGTCCAGGCGTAGATGGAGGCGATGGGGTTGGTGGACGTCGGTTTCCCTTTTTGGTGGTCGCGGTAGTGACGGGTCACGGTGCCGTGGGCGGCCTCGGCTTCCATCGTGCTGCCGTCCGGAGTGATCAACACCGAGGTCATCAGACCGAGCGAGCCAAAGCCCTGGGCAACGGTGTCGCTTTGTACGTCCCCGTCGTAGTTTTTACAAGCCCATACGAAATTGCCATGCCATTTCAGCGCGCTGGCGACCATGTCGTCGATGAGCCGGTGCTCGTAGGTGAGGCCGTGCTTTTCGAATTCGGCCTTGAATTCCTTTTCATAGATCTCTTCAAAGATGTCTTTGAAACGGCCGTCGTATTTTTTGAGGATGGTATTCTTGGTGCTGAAGTACAGCGGCCATTTCTTCTGGAGGGCCATGTTGAAACAGGCGTGTGCAAAACCGCGGATGGATTCCTCGGTGTTGTACATGGTAAGGGCGACGCCATCTCCCTTGAAGTTAAAGACTTCGTAGGACTGGGGCGCGCTGCCGTCTTCGGGAGTGAAGGTAACGGTGAGCTTGCCCTTGCCCTTGGTGAGGAAGTCGGTGGCGCGGTATTGGTCCCCGAAGGCATGACGGCCGATACAGATGGGCGCGGTCCAGTTGGGGACGAGCCGGGGGATGTTGTTGATGACGATGGGTTCGCGGAAAACGGTACCGTCGAGGATGTTGCGGATGGTGCCGTTGGGGCTTTTCCACATTTGCTTCAGGTTGAATTCCTTTACACGGGCCTCGTCGGGGGTGATGGTGGCGCATTTGATGCCCACGCCGTATTGTTTGATGGCATTGGCAGCGTCCACGGTGACCTGGTCGTTCGTCTCGTCACGGTATTCCATGCCCAGGTCAAAGTACTTGATATCGATATCCAGATATGGGAGGATCAGCTTGTCTTTGATCGATTTCCAAATGATGCGGGTCATTTCGTCCCCATCCAGTTCAACGACGGGGTTCTTTACTGTGATTTTTTTTGCCATAGTGTTAAACTAGATTTTAATTCTGTACGTATTTACTTGTAATCGGGCAGCTAAATTAACGAATATGGGGCATAAAGGAATTAGAAAAGTTGGCTTGGCCGTCCTTTTGCTGGGCGGCCAGCTTGTCATGGCCTGCGGCAAGAACCCGGGGTATGCGACAGGGTGGGTGCCCGTGCCGCCCGCGGACACGGCGGCGCAAACCCAGCCCGGGGACACGGCAGCGCGCCCCAAGACTTCCGACAGTACCTACCTCGCCCTGGGCGACTCTTATACGATCGGACAGTCGGTGGGCATCCAGGACCGTTATCCCAATCAGGCAGCGGCGCTCCTGGCGACAATGGGAGACACCATCGCTGCCCCGGAGATCATTGCGACGACGGGTTGGACCACGGGAGACTTATTAAACGACCTGGCGGGCTATCCCCCGAAACGCCCCGGCTACGGGCATGTAACATTGCTCATCGGCGTGAACAATCAATACCAGGGCCGCTCGCTGTCGGAGTATCAAACCCAGTTTGCAGCGCTTTTGCAAAAATCCATCCATTGGGCAGGAGACAATCCCAAACACGTCATCGTCCTTTCGATCCCCGACTACGGGGACTCTTTTTACGGACAATCCCAGCCCGATCCGGCGGCTATTTCGGCAGCGATCGACACCTTCAACGCGGCGAACTTGCAGATCAGCACGCAGTACGGTGTGCAATACCTGGACATCACGGGGTATACCCGCCAGGCGAAGGGCGACAGCTCGCTTTTTGCGCCGGACGGATTGCACTATTCCGGTAAGGAAATGGCCCTTTGGGCCCGGGCTTTGGTCAAGTTGTGGTGATCACACATTCACCACAAAAACCGGAATAGACAGCCCGTGCCGGACCGAATCGATGGTCTCCCCATGGATAAAATCCTGCAACCCGGTATGCCGGTGGGCGCCCATCACCAACATGTCGGCCTTATTCTCGCGCACCAGGCGCAGGATCTCCCGGATGCGGTTGCGATAGCCCAGCAACCCTTTTGCCTGGAAACCCTTTTCCTGCAGGAAGTCTACGTATACGGCTAACCGGCGTTCGTCCTCTTTGCTTTCCTCGTCGAAGGTGTGCGACCCCAGCATGCGGGCAGACGCGCTTTCGACGATATGAATGAGGACAAACTCCGTACCCGCCGAAGCCTGTCCCAGGGCGTGGTTGATGATCCGGAGGTCGGACGAACTGAATTCCAGCGCGATGGCAATGGTTTTGTAGTGCGGAATGTCCAGCCGGAGCTCCGTTTGGATGTCCCCGTGGATGCGCGGCGGGGCCAGCTTTTTATAGCGCAGCCGGAGGGGCAGGTAAAAAGTATACGCCAGCAGGCCGATATATCCCGCGATCCCTGCGATGATCAAGGCTTTCCAGACCGGGGATGCCCCCTGCTGGAAGTAGTCCCGGACGAGCCCGAAGACCATGTCGAGGTTCAGGTATAAAAGTATGCCGGCAACCGCCCACGCGAGGACCTGGGTACGGCGCCGAATGGCAAAGGTCCCCATGGTTTTTTTGTCGCTGACGAAGTGGATCAGCGGTATCACCGCAAACCCCAGTTGAAGGCTAAGGATCACCTGGCTCAGGACGATCAACTGGTTAACTTCCTGATCCCCGTAGATCCAGAGCACAATCAGGGCGGGTATGATGGCCAGCAGCCGCGTCAGCAGCCGTCTCAGCCAGGGGTTGATCCGGAGCCGGAGGTAGCCTTCCATGACGATCTGTCCGGCCAGGGTACCCGTGATGGTGGAGCTTTGACCGGAGCAAATCAGGGCAATGGCAAAAAGCAGGGGCGCCAGCCGGTTACCCAAAAGGGGGTTGAGCAACTTATAGGCCGTCTGTATCTCTCCCACGTCGGTCCGCCCGGTTTTGAAAAAGGCGGTGGCGGCCAGCACCAGGATGGCGGCATTGACAAGGAACGCAAGGTTGAGCGCGATGGCGCTGTCCCAGTTGTTCCACCGCAGCGCCTGTTTGATGCCGCCCAGGTCCCGTGGGAACTTCCGTGTCTGGACGAGCGCCGAATGTAAGTAAAGGTTGTGGGGCATGACAGTGGCGCCGATGATGCCGACCGCGATGTACAAGGCTTCGGTATTCGGCAGGCGGGGGACAAAACCGCTCACCACCTCACCCAGGTGCGGACGAACCATCAGGATCTCGATGAGAAAAGACGCACCGATGATTGCGATCAGCGCCAGGATAAAGGCTTCCAGCTTACGCATTCCGAGCCGTTGCAGCAGCAGGAAAAGAAAGGTATCCAGGACCGTTAGCCCGACCCCGCCCAGGAGGGGCAGACCGGTCAGGAGGTTGATACCGATGGCCATCCCCAACACCTCTGCGAGGTCACAGGCGGCGATGGCGACTTCCGCCAGGATATACAGGATGAAGTTGACCGTGCGGGGATACAGTTCCCGGTTGGCCTGGGCAAGGTCACGCCCCCGGACAACCCCCAGACGCGCGCTGAGGGCCTGCAGCAGGAGGGCGATGATGTTGCTCAACAGGAGAACCCAGATCAGCGTGTAGCCGAACTTACTACCCCCCGCCAGGTCCGTGGCCCAGTTCCCCGGGTCCATATAGCCTACACTGACCAGGTAGGCCGGCCCAAAGAAGGCGAAAATCCGCTTGACGGAAACACTGGCATGTACGTTCCCCAATGAGCTATCCTCGTGTATTTTATTGATCATAAACAACAAACAGGTTTTGCGCCATGGTACGGCTAATGACGAACAAGGGTTTATTACGGATTTTGACTTCGGCAGACCCGTCGAAGTCGAAACGGCGTTTTACTTCCAGGCGGGTCCCCAGCCGGATGTGCAGGTGTTCCAGCATTTCCAGCATTTCGGAGGATTGGTTGCCCACGCTACAGACCTCGGCGGGCATGTTTAGGGGTAGGAGGGCGAGGCTGATTTTTGGCTGCACCTTCATCCGTCCCTGGGCATCCGGGATCGGGTCCCCGTGCGGATCGGTGTCCGGAAACCCGAGGTAGGTGTCCAGCCGTTCAATGAGCCGCTGGTCGGACACGTGCTCCAGTTGCTCGGCGATGTCATGGACCTCGTTCCAGCCCATTCCTAATTTTTCCACCAGGAAATACTCCCACAACCGGTGTCTCCGGACGATGCCCAACGCCGTTTTCCGGCCTTCCGCGCTCAGCTTGAATTCCTGGTAAGGCTCATAGTGCAGGAGTTTTTTCTGTTTCAGCTTCTTCAGCATGTCCGTCACCGACGCCGGCTTCGTCCGCAAGTCCTGGGCCACCGCATTGGTGTTGACCTGCCCCGTCTCCTGCTGGAGCCTGAATATGGACTTGAGGTAGTCTTCTTCCGCTTTGGATAGGGTCATAGTCAACAAATAATTTAGACGAATCTAAAAAATTTATTTGACATACAAAAATAACCCCTTATTTGTACTACAGGCCTTTTTTTAGAATCTGCTTATCTTAGTGCCCCCAATAAACCAACTATGCGCGTTCGATCCCTTGTTTGCCTGGTGGCTCTGTTAGTGATGGCCGGATGTGGTGGCGGCAAAAAGAAGTTGGCGCCCGGGGAAGTCCCCGTGACGGTGGAGGACTTCCTGAAGCCCTTTCCCCAGATAAAAGTGCCCTACATATTTAGCGATTCCACCCTGGTCAGGCGATCCCCCGATTCCCTGAGGCTGCGTGTGTCCTCCTGGAAACAGCTCATCCCCGACAGTGTCTATGACGAAAACTTCGGGGGACAAACCGGTCTCCGGTTGTATGCCGTGGGCAAGATACAGGACAAGGAACGCAGGACCTATGTACTGGTCAAGGCCATCAGCGGCCAGGGGCGTACCGGTTATCTTTTTTATTTTGACAAGGCCAACAAGTTCGGGGGCGGGATGCGCCTGGTTGAAGCGGACGACGATACACACACGCGTTCGTATGGCAAACTGGACAACCGCATGAATGTCGCCCTGGTCATGGAAACCCGCAAACCAGGCGGCTTTACGGCGGTTCGCGAAAGCATCTACGGGCTGTCCGACGAAGGGGGCTTCGCCCTTGTCATGACCAATTCCAACGAGGAATCGGCCGACCGGAAAGTGTACAACCCGATCGATACGCTGCCGCGGCGTTTCCGCCTCTCCGGGGACTACGGGGCCGGCAAGAACAACATCGTGTCCCTCCGGGATGGTGTGACGCCCAGGGAATATAGGTTTTTTATACACTTTATCAACGAAGAAGGGGAGACCCCCTGCAAGGGTGAACTGAAGGGGATAGCCGAAGTCACAGGGGACAACAAGCTGAAATATTCGGACCGTGGCGGCCCCTGCGGGATCGAGTTCCACATCGATGGAAATGAGCTCTCCATCAGGGAAGTAGGAGGGTGTGGCGCCTACCGGGACGTGAGTTGTTTCTTTGAAGGAAACTACATTAAGAAAAAGTCACCTAAATCTAAAAAGAAAAAATAACCGTTATATTGCAGCAATAGTCTAAAAAGTTTTCGCATTATGAGTTTTTCGAATTTCAGGGTGCCTTATTCCATCGATGAACGCTACAGTAAGAAGATCGCCTATTTTTCCATGGAGTTTGCTGTTCACCAGCCCCTGAAGATTTATAGCGGTGGTTTGGGTTTCCTGGCAGGCTCTCATCTGCGCGCAGCTTATGACCTGCGTCAGAACATGATTGCCGTCGGGATCTTGTGGAAGTATGGATATTATGACCAGGCTCGTAACCAGGACCAGACGCTGCAGGTGCAGTGGAACGAAAAATTGTACAGTTTCCTGGAGGACACGGGGATCAAATTCCAGATCCTCATCCATGACGCCCCTGTTTGGGTAAAGGTGTGGTACCTCAACCCGGAAACCTTTCAGTCGGCCCCGCTTTTCCTGTTGAGCACCGACGTTCCCGAAAACGACTATGTTTCCCAGACCATCACCCACCGGCTGTACGACGCCAATGTAGCCACCAAGGTCGCCCAGTTTATCCTGTTGGGGATCGGCGGCGCCAAGTTGATCGACGAGCTGGGTTTTAATCCAGACCTGTATCACCTGAACGAAGCCCATGGGGTATCCTCCGTGTTCTATCTCTATAAGAAGTTCGGAAGCAAGGAAGAAGTCCGGAAGCGTCTTGTGTTCACGACCCATACCCCCGAAGAAGCCGGGAACGAAAAACACGACCTCCAGCTTTGTTATAAAATGACCTATTTCAACGGCCTGCCCCTGGACGAGGTCCGCACGCTTTGCGGCATCCAGGGGGACGAACCGTTCAACCATTCCCTGGTGGCCCTGCGTTTCGCACACCTGGCCAACGGGGTGTCCCAACTGCACGGGGAAGTCGCGCGGCACATGTGGAGCAAGTACCAAGGCATCTGCCCGATCATTGCCATCACCAACGCCCAAAGCTGGCGGTATTGGGCCGACAAACAGCTCTATCGTTTTTCGGATGAAGGCGCCGACGACCGTTTCGACGACCGCAAACGCCACCTGAAAAAACGCGCGTTCGAACTTGTCGCCGACCAGACCGGCAAGTGGTTTAACCCGGACGCGCTGACCATCGTATGGGCCCGCCGTTTTGCAGGGTACAAACGCGCCGAATTGCTGACCAGGGACCTGAGGCGTTTCGAGGCGATGATGAACCACCCCAAGCACCCCGTCCAGTTTATCTGGGCTGGAAAGCCCTACCCGGTGGACTATCCCGCCATCAGCGACTTCAATAACCTCGTCCATCTCAGCAAGCAATACAAAAACATGGCCGTATGCATCGGGTACGAGCTGACGGTGAGCAAGCGTCTTAAACAAGCCGCCGACATCTGGCTCAACAACCCGCGCGTCCCCCGGGAAGCGTCCGGCACCAGCGGCATGACCGCGGCCATGAACGGCGCCGTCAACCTGTCGACGAACGACGGCTGGATACCTGAGTTTATCAATTCCGGCAACAACGGGTTTGTCGTCCCTCCCGCGGACTACACCAATATGAACGTACACGACCAGGACGAATACGACCTGGAACAACTGTACCAGATCCTGGAGCAGCAGATCCTCCCGCTCTACTACGAGCAAAAGGACACCTGGCGCCAGATCATCAAAAACGGGATGAACGACGTGCGTTTCCAGTTTGACGCGAGCCGCATGGCCCACGAGTACTACGAGAAACTCTATGCATAACCGGCCCCCCGGGCCACAAACCGCGCTATGGACAGTTATATCCAACCGGTGGAAGTCCGATGGTCCGATCTCGATCCGAATTTTCACCTTCGCCACTCGGTATATTACGACTGGGGCGCTTACGCGCGTCTTTCCTACCTGGGCACGTCGGGGATCACCCCTCTCTTCCTGCTTGAACACAACATAGGCCCCATCCTTTTCCGGGAAGAATGCGTGTTCAAGCGGGAGATCGTCTTTGGGGACCAGGTCACGCTGAGCGTCCAGTTGACGCGTAGCCGCCGCGACGCCTCCCGCTGGTCGATCCGCCACGAGGTCATCAAAAACGGGGACACCCTGTCGGCCGTGGTCACCGTGGACGGAGCCTGGTTGGATACCGTCAAACGAAAGCTGGCGGTGCCGCCCCAAGAGATATTGGAATTGTACCAGTACTTCCCCAAGTCCCCCGAGTTCTACTGGGAGGAGGTCCCATAAACGGGCCCACAAGCCATGTTCCGCCAAATCTTACGTCAATACCAAAACGCCTACAGCGGCCTCTCGCGTCCCATCTGGATCCAGGCCACGATCATGCTCATCAACCGGAGCGGGACGATGGTCATCCCTTTTCTGACCGTCTACCTGACGAGCGCCCTTCACTTTACCATCCCCCAGGCCGGGATCGTCCTCTCCGTTTTTGGAGCGGGTGCCATCTTGGGTGTCTATCTGGGCGGAAAGCTTACCGATTCGATCGGCTTTTTCCCCGTCCAGTTCTGGAGCCTTTTTTCCAACGGGCTTTTGTTCCTGGGGCTTTGTTACCTCCGCGGTTTCTGGACGATTTGCGGGTGCGTGTTCCTGCTGGCGACGATCGGCGAGTCCTTTAGGCCCGCCAATGCCGCGGCCACCGCTTATTACAGCAAGGCCGACAACCGGACCCGTTCTTACTCGCTCAACAGGCTCGCGGTCAACCTGGGTTTTGCCGTCGGTCCCGCCGTGGGCGGTCTGCTCGCGGGAATCAGCTATACCTGGCTGTTTTGGACCGACGGGTTGACCTGTATCGCGGCGGCCCTGGCGCTCCGCTGGTCACTAAAACCCGCGGAAGGTAAAGGGCCAACAAAAGAAAAAGCCACGGATGGCCCCGTGCAGTCCCCCTACAGGGACAAGACGTTTGTCCGTTTCGTATTTTACGTCTGGGTCTTTGCGCTCTCTTTTTTCCAACTTTTTTCCGTCATTCCGTTATACTACCAGCGCAACCTTCACCTCACGAGCAGCCAGATCGGCCTGGTGTTGTCGATGAACGGCCTGATCATCGCCCTTGTCGAGATGGTCCTGGTCTACCGCCTCGAAAACCGCCGGCCTGACACTGTATACATTGGCTATGGCGCCCTGCTCAACGCCTCGGCCTTTGTCGTTTTAGGCGTGTGCGGCCCCTACGGCTGGGTGGCCGTGGCCTCCATGCTCCTGTTTACGGTCGGGGAAATGATGTCGATGCCCTTTATGAATGCTTACTGGATCAGCCGCTCCACCCCCCAAAGCCGCGGACAATACGCCGCGTTTTACGGGATGGCTTTTTCCGCCGCCCAGGTCGTCGGCCCCTCGCTGGGCGCGCAAATCGCCGGTCTCTGGGGGTTCCAGTGGTTGTGGGGGATACTCGTGGGGGTGGGGATACTCAACTTCTGGGGCTTCCGGCGCTTGGGCTGGCGGCCGCAAAAGGCGGCGCCGGACCGCGCCGCCGCCGCGCGCTAGCGCTTCAGCACAATGCGGAACGCCGTCCCCTTCCCCGGTTCGCTCCACTTGACATTGAGCGTACCGTGATGGTATTGTTCGATGATCCGGCGCGAAAGCGACAACCCCAGCCCCCAGCCGCGTTTTTTGGTGGTGAACCCCGGTTTGAAAACCTTTTGGAGGTTTTTCCCCTGGATGCCTTTGCCGCTGTCGGTGACGTCGACGGTGACGTAGGTGGGATGGTTGTGGACGTCGATGACGATCAGGCCCTTGCCTTCCATGGCGTCGAGCGCGTTTTTCATGAGGTTTTCCATGACCCAGTCGAACAGGGGGCCGGAGAGGTCGATCAGCACGGGCTGGGCGCCGTGGACATTGAGGTGGAACTGGACCTTCCCGCTGGCGCGTTTGCGCATGTATTCGATCATCTGCTGGACCTGGGCCAGCAGGTCGCGTTGTTCTAACTTGGGGGCACTCCCGATCTTACTAAAACGGTCGGACACAAGCCGGAGCCGGGCGACGTCCCGCTCCAGGTCGGGTAGGATAGAAGCGTTGTCGTGTCCTTCTTTGAGCAGCTCTACCCAGGCTTCCAGCGAGGACACCGGGGTGCCGAGCTGGTGGGCGGTTTCCTTGGCCATGCCCGCCCATACCTGGTTTTGGGTGGATTTGTAGCGGGTATTCATCGCCGTGATGATGACGATGAGGAAAAGCGCGATGATGGTCAGCTGGACGATGGGGTAGTAGCGGATCTCCTTTTGGAGGAGGGATTCGCCGTAGTACACCTTGTTGTAGATATAGGGCTTTTTACTTTGTTCCCAGATGATGGGGTCGTGCTGGGTTTTGAACAGCTTCAGTTCCTTTTTCAGAAAGCCTTTGTCCTGGAGGACCCGGGTGCTGTCGAGGTTGCGCCAGTCCACGATCGAGTCCTGCTCGTCGGTGGCGATGAGGGGGATGTCAATGTTATGGGAGGAAATGCTGCTGGCCAGGTTGAGCGCCTCGCGTTCGTTGGTGGCGGCCAGGACACGGTTGGCCTCCACCCATTGTTCGACCTTTTGCTTTTCCGCCTCCGCCAGCTTCCGGCTCAGGTAGTCGGAATAGATGATGCTGCCGGTGACGATACCGATGGCAATGACGCTAAGGAGGGTTCGCCAGTTGAATAAAGCCCTTATCATGGGCATAAAAATAGCGAAGCATCCTGTATTTTTGCCCCCCATGTCCACCATCGCAATAGTGATCCTCAACTGGAACGGCCGATCGTACCTTGAACAGTTTCTGCCGGGCGTCCTGGCGTCAGCCGGGGCCGCGGTAGAGGTGATCCTGGCGGACAACGCCTCCACGGACGATTCCGTCTCCTTCGTAGAAAAAACCTTCCCCACGGTCAAGGTTATCCGCAACAGCACCAACGGCGGCTATGCCCTCGGCTATAACGAAGCCCTGGCAAAGGTGTCCGCCGACTACTACGTCCTCCTGAACTCGGACGTGGAAGTGACCCCCGGATGGCTGGAGCCCCTGAAAGCACTGATGGACGGGGACCCGGGCATCGGCGCCTGCCAACCCAAAATCCTGGCTTACCACGACCGGCAAAGCTTTGAGTATGCCGGGGCGGCGGGGGGCTGGATGGACGTGTTGGGATACCCCTTTGCGCGGGGGCGCATCTTTGAAACCTGCGAAATCGACCACGGGCAGTACGACAGCGTGGCGCCCATTTCCTGGGCGTCGGGCGCGGCCCTGTTCATCCGTGCCAGGGTTTTTCACGAAACGGGGGGGCTGGATCCGTATTTTTTTGCCCACCAGGAAGAGATCGACCTATGCTGGAGGCTTCAGGCCGCGGGGTACCGGTTGTTTGCCTGCCCGGCCTCGGTTGTGTACCATGTAGGCGGAGGGACCCTGCCCAAGGGCAACCGGCGGAAGGTCATGCTCAACTACCGCAACAACCTGCTCCTGCTCCTGAAGAACATGCCTTACGGCCGTCTTTGCTGGGTTTTCCCGCTGCGCTACCTGTTGGACATCGTGGCGGCTTACCGGGAGCTCGCCCACGGCAACGTGGTCTACTGGAAGGCCATTCTCCAGGCCCACGCCCAGGTCTGGTGTTGGCTTTTCTCCCGTTCCAAACCCGGCGCCTGGCCCCCAAAAAGGATCATGCCCCCCGACGGGATGTACGCCGGGAGCGTGGTTTGGGAGTACTTTGTCCGGGGGGTCAAAACCTTTGATGAGATTATGGAAAAAGACCTATCTTCGCCCAGCAAAAGCCAGTAAAAATATGTCACAGGAACACGTTACTGAAGTTATCGAAACCAAGCAGAAAGACTTCGCCTACAGTTGGGTAAGCTCTTCCCGCTTTTTGTTCTATGTCCAGGTCGCCCTTATCCTCGCCCTTGTCCTTGGCGGCAGTTATGCGTTGTATACCCACGCTTATGCCGGTAAGCCGGAAGTAGAAATCCCGGGCAACACCCTGTACAATCCTGTATACAAATAAGCAACATCGTGCACATCGATACAATAGGCCCGGAGTGAACCTCCGGGCTTTTATTTTTTCACAAAAGGGTAAAAAACTATTAGTTGAGAGCGGGGCCCTCCGCTAGATTTGACAAAGAATTGCCTGCTTATATGAGATTGCAACTGGTGGACGTTCTGATCATCCTGGTGTACCTGACTGCGGTTATCCTTCTTGGTCTGATCCTAAGAAAAAGAGCGCGGACGAGCAAAACAGCGTATATGCTGGCCGGGAAAAAGCTCCCCTGGTATATGCTGGGCATGTCCAATGCCTCTGACATGTTCGATATTTCCGGGACCATGTGGATGGTGACCCTTTCCTTCGTGTACGGGCTCAAAAGCATCTGGATCCCTTGGTTATGGCCCGTTTTTAATCAGATATTCCTTATGATGTATTTGTCGGTCTGGCTGCGCCGTTCGGGAGTAACGACGGGCGCGGAATGGATCGGTACGCGGTTCGGCATGGGAAGGGGTGTTCGCTCTTCCCATACGATCGTGGTGGTGTTTGCGTTGCTGAGCTGTCTTGGGTTTATGGCTTATGGTTTTGTCGGTTTGGGGAAATTTGTCGAGATCTTTATCCCCTTCAAGGTCATCGCGCCTTACGTGCCTTTCCGTGTGCCACCGGCGTATGTGCCGCACTTTTACGGTATCGTCTTTACTTCTTTTGCTGTCTTTTACGCCATCCTCGGGGGGATGACCAGCATCGTCATCGGAGACGTCCTCAAATACGTCATCATGGGGGTGGCCGCGATCGTTATCGCGGTCATCGCGATGAAGAACCTGGCGGGTCATGTCCTGAACGTGCCCGAGGGCTGGTTCAACCCCTTTTTCCATACACACCTTGACGACCTCGACTGGACGGGGAAAATTGCCGAGGTCAACGCCAAGATCAAAAGCGACGGGTACTCCCTGTTTGGGATTTTCTTTTCCCTCATGTTGTTTAAGGGCATACTCGCCAGCCTGGCGGGGCCGGCACCCAATTACGATATGCAAAAGATTTTGTCCACCCGGTCTCCGAAGGACGCCGCCAAAATGAGCGGCCTCGTTTCCGTGTTGCTGTTGCCGATCCGGTATGCCATGATCATCGGCTTTGTGGTCCTGGCCTTGTTGCACTACAACCAACTGGACCTTCATTCGGCTGCGGGCATCGACTTCGAGAAGATCCTCCCCTCCGCCATCATGAACTTCGTACCGGTGGGTCTTATGGGGTTGCTGCTGGCCGGGCTCCTGGCGGCGTTCATGGGTACTTTTGCCGGAACCCTCAACGCGGCCCAGGCCTATATCGTCAACGACATCTACCTGAAATACGTGGAGCCGGACGCCAGCAACAAAACCATCAGCCGGATGAACTACGCCAGCGGGCTGGTCGTTGCGCTGACGGGCATCATCCTGGGGCTTTTTGTACAAGACGTCAACAGCATCCTCCAATGGATCGTGTCGGCCCTGTATGGGGGCTATGTCGCGGCCAACGTCCTGAAGTGGCACTGGTGGCGGTTCAACGCCAGCGGCTTCTTTTGGGGTATGCTGGCGGGCATCATCCCCGCGTTGATCCTGCCGTATATTTTCCCGGATACGGTCAGCCTGTATTATTTTCCCCTCCTTTTCCTCCTTTCCTTAGGCGGCTGTATTGCCGGGACGCTCCTGACCCCGCCCACGGAAACCGAAACCCTCAAGACATTCTACAAGACCGTCAGGCCGTGGGGTATATGGGGTCCCATCCACCAGCTGGTCGTGGCGGAGGACCCGGACTTCAAAGCCAACAAGCGCTTTGGCATGGACATGTTCAACGTGGCACTCGGGATTGTCGGACAGTTGTGTCTGACGATCCTGCCGATGTACATTGTGCTGATGATGAAGGGACCGCTCGCGATTACCGTCGGCATATTGATCGTGATCGCGCTTATCCTGAAGAAAACCTGGTACGACAAGCTCGAAGACTAAATGAATATCCGGCTCCCGGAGAAATTCTCCCGAAACTCCTTCGGTGTGCAAGACTTCTTTTTCTTGAAGATCCTATTGAAGTTGGAGATATTGTTAAATCCGCAGTCATAAGCGATCTCCGCAATACTGTGGGTACTCTCGATGAGCATCCGCGACGCATTCCCCAGGCGGATTTCGTTGAGGCTGTTGATAAATGTACTCCCTGTACGCTTTTTGACAAAACGGCTGAAGGAGGCTTCCGGCATATTGGCGATCTTGGCCACATCCGCCAGCGTGATGGGTTTGCTGTAGTTGTCGTTCATGTACTGGAAGACCTTTTCGATCCGCCGGCTGTTGAAGTGAAGGGTGCCGCTGTTGAAAGAGGCGTCCGAAAGCGTGCGTATGTTCCGGGAAGTAGACAGGTCGTGGAGGATGGAAAAAAGCTCCAGCACAGAATCGAACCCCGCCTTCCGGTTTAACCCCAGGATGCGGTCTTTGAGCCGTTCGATGGTGTCGCGGGCAAAAAGTACGCCCCTTTGTCCGTGTTCGAGCATGGTCCGGATAAAGCTGAGCTGGTTCTTCCGGAGGAAACGGTCGTCCAACAGGTCCTTGTGAAACTGGATGGTGACTTCGGTGATTTCTTTGCCTTCGCTTTGGTGGGTGAACCAGGCGTGGGAGAGGTTGGGGCCCACCAGAACCAGTTCCAGGTCGTCTATGACCTCAATATGATCTCCGACAATCCTTTTGGCGCCCTTTGCGTTGAGAATCAGGTTAAGCTCGTATTCTTCGTGGTAGTGCAAGGGAAAATCAAAACGTGTCTTCACCCTGGAAAAAATCATAAAGCAATCGTTCTGGGTCAGGGGGGTGATTTCCCTGATGATGTTCGCATTCATGCATTTAAATTACGGACTTCCAGGCATTTTCCCAAGGGGAAGTGTCAAATTTGGGTTGAAAATAGTTAAAAAAGTACTATTGGACTACTCCTCCGAAGTCCAAATCCATTGGACCTTCTAAAAGTGTTCTTCTGACAATTATTAGTATGGTCGCTATAAAGTGTTAAAATAGTATTGGTCAGAATGGGTATAGGTACTTAGTTTTGGGTAATGACCAATATCCTCGATTTTTCAAAGGCGCTGATGAACATCCTGGACTTCTGGATGGACCATACGATCGACCCGGCCGGCGGTTTTTACGGGCAAATACATGCCAACAATGAGGTGGAGCCGGGGGCCCCCAAGGGGTCTGTGTTGAACGCACGCATTCTCTGGACTTTTGCCGCGGCATATAAGCAGGACCCCCAAACCGCCTACCTTCAAACCGCCACCCGGGCTTTTGACTACATACGGGCGCACTTCATCGACCGCGAATACGGCGGTGTCTACTGGACGGTGGATGCGAAAGGAAAACCCCTTGATACCAAAAAACAGGTCTACGCCTTAGCCTTTACGATATACGGTCTGACGGAATACGCGGCCGCCACGGGTTCAAAAGAAGCGCTGGACGAGGCGATCCGTTTGTACCGGGATATAGAGACGCACAGTTTCGATCCGACCAGGGGCGGCTACCTGGAGGCCTTTGCCCGAGACTGGTCGGCGTTGGGTGATATGCGGCTCAGCGCCAAGGACGCCAACGAAAAAAAGACGATGAATACCCACCTCCACATCCTGGAAGCGTACACGAACCTGTATAGGGTGTGGAAGGACGACGGGCTCCGGGTACAGACCGGCCGCCTGATCACGGACTTTCTTCACTACATGATCAACCCGCGCACCCATCACCTGGTGCTTTTTCTGGACGAGGACTGGACACCGCGGTCGGATACCATTTCCTTCGGGCACGACATCGAAGCCTCCTGGTTGTTGCTGGAAGCGGCGGAGGTGATCGGGAGCAACGATGCCTTTTTGCGAAGGGCCGCCCTGGACATGGTAGACGCCGCCTGCAAAGGCCTGGCCCCCGACGGTGCGCTCTATTACGAATATGAACCCTCCCGCGGGCATTGGCGCAAGGAAAAACACTGGTGGGTCCAGGCGGAAGCCATGGCCGGTCTTGTCCATGCGTGGCAGATCAGCGGTGACGCCGTCTACCTGGAGCGCTTCGAACGCGTCTGGAATTTTATCGATCGCCGCATCATCGATCACGAGGGTGGAGAATGGGTGTGGGGGCTGCACGAGGACAATAGCCTGATGCAGGGAGAAGACAAAGCAGGCCTTTGGAAATGCCCCTACCACAACAGCCGTGCCCTGCTGGAGGTGAGCCGCCGACTAGATTGTTTCAAGGTGACTAAATAAGTTTTTGCCCCATGTGAAATCCCCTGATAGCCACTTTTTTGAGCGAAAACTAAATTTTTTGAACTATTTTCCGTATGTGGTTTCCATCGGCCACACAATATATTCTGAAAATGTAGACTTTAATGCTCAGGCTTGTAAGCCAGCCTTCTATGGATAAAGAACAGAAACTCATACTGCAAAAGAAATTGGGGGCTCGATTGCAACAACTAAGGGAAAGCCAAAAACTAGCGCTTCGTGAGCTATCCTACCGTTGTAATCTGGACCACAGCAAGATCGGGAAGATCGAAAAGGGTAGAATGAACATCACACTCAACACACTGTTTGAGTTGTCAGACGCCCTCCAGGTTCATCCCCGCGACTTGTTCGAGTTCGATGTAGAGCCGGTGGTAGCTGTTGCCGTTGCTGAATAAGCTACCTCGACGATACACACCTGAACCCGGTGTGTTCCAATCCCGTGTCCGGAGAGGTTTTCATCCGGGAGGATACCCGGTATCCTTTACAATAGGTTGCGTTGCAAAGAAAGGACCCCCCGCGCACGACCTTCTTCGGTACACCCGGTTCCATGGGATCGTTGCCTGTAGCGGGTCCCCGAGGATTGACGACAATGCTGCCCGCCTCCGCGGCGTAGGTTCCTTCGTCATACCAGTCGCTGCACCACTCCCACACATTACCCACCATGTCGAAAAGGCCGTACCCGTTGGGTGCGAATCTGCCCACGGGTGACAAACCGTAAAAGCCATCCCATCGTGTATTGAGGTTGGGAAAATGTCCTTGCCAGGTATTGGCTTTCGGCTTCCCTGTGCTGACGTCTTCTCGCCCCCACGGAAAAGGTTGTCCTTTTAACCCACCCCTTGCCGCGTATTCCCATTCCGCTTCCGTGGGCAAACGCTTCCCCGCCCAGCGCGCGTAGGCGGCGGCGTCCTCCCAACTGACCTGGACGACGGGATAGTTGTCCTTGCCTTTGATGTCCGTACGCGGCCCACCGGGATGTTTCCAGTTCGCGCCCTTTGTCCACGTCCACCACTGGCTGACGTCGTCCAAAGGCACCGCGTGATCCGGTGGCGTAAACACCAACGACCCCGCCACCAGCACGCTGTCCGGTGGTTTTGGCGTACCCGGCGGGACTTGTTTTTGGAGTTCATTCCAGTCCGGTTTGATCTCCGCCGTGGTCACATAGTGCGTGGCCTCCACGAATTTTCTAAACTCGGCATTGGTGACCTCCGTGGCGTCTATCCAAAAGCTATCGAGCCGCACCGCGTGTGCCGGGTATTCGTCGGGGCGGCCGTCCTGGTCGGCTGCGCCCATGAGGTAGGTACCGGCGGGGATGAGGAGCATGCCGGTGTGGGAGACATGGCCGGGCGGCTCCACTTGCATTGTCGCAGCCACCGCAGTGGTTGCCACCGGCCGCGCCGGCAAGTTGCTCGCGCACGAAAGCGCCTTGCCCTGGGCGGCCCGCACAGCGGTGTCACCCGCGCGCGCCGCGGCCCCACTCGTGGGCGCCCCCTGGCAACCCCAAAGGGCGAGTGTCAATAACCCTAGTAATTTGGTAGACTGATCCATAGCGCAAATATGCGAAAAAATTTACGGAATCGTCGCCGGCGCCCGGCAACCGCTGCACGGCGTGTGGGTCAGGTCGTCCCCTAAGTCCGCGCGGTATTTATCGACCAGCGCCTGGAGCTCCCGGACGATATCGGGATGCTCCGACTGTACGTCGAGGGTTTCCCCCGGGTCGGTGCTGAGGTCGTACAACGCCATGGGGACGTCTATGTCCGGCTGTTTACCGGGATACCCGTCGCGGCCGGGCATGTTCAGTTTATAGGTCCGGCTCCGGTGGGGGACCACGAGTTTCCACTGCCCTTGGCGGACGCCTTCCAGGCTGTTCGTGTGGTAATAATACACGAGCTCATCCCTGGGGTGGGCCGTGGGGTCACCTTTGAGCAGTGCGTAGATATCTACGCCGTCGATACGGTTCGCCGGCAATGAGCAACCGGCGATGCGCGCCAGCGTCGGCAACACATCCAGGGTAGCGGCTATCCGGTTACAGACGGTTCCCGCGGGGATGACGTCCGGCCAGCGCATGAGGCAAGGTTCGCGCTGACCACCTTCCCAACTGGTACCCTTTCCTTCGCGCAAACCCCCGGTGTTGCCGGCGTGGTTCCCATAAGCCAGCCAGGGTCCGTTATCGCTGGTGAAAATGACCAGCGTATTCCGGTCCACGCCCGCCTCTTTCAGGGTGCGCATGATCTCACCGACCGACCAGTCCACTTCCAGCATCACGTCCGCAAAAAGACCCTGGCCGCTCTTGCCCCGGAAGGCCGCGGACGCCGCGATCGGTACGTGGACCATCGAATGGGCCAGGTAGAGGAAGAAGGGGTGGTCTTTGTTGTCCCGGATAAACCGGCACGCTCTTCGGGTATAGATCCCCGTTAGTTCGCCCTGGTCGTCAAGGTTCCGGATATACCGGATGGTCGAGTCTCCTTCGATCAGGGGAAGGGGCGGGCATTTGTACCGCCAGTCCGCCGTGTCCGTCATGGGTTTCCCATTATAATCTACGGGCCACATGTCGTTGGAGTAGGGAAGTCCGAGGTATTCGTCAAAGCCGTAATGGATGGGGAAAAAGGGCGCTTTGCTGCCGAGGTGCCACTTCCCGATCATACCCGTATGATACCCCGCCGATTTGAGCATGGAGGCGAGCGTCTCTTCTTTTGGATTGAGGGCGATGCGGGTCCAGGGTCCAAAGGCCCCGGAAATCCCCAGGCGGTTGGGATAGCAACCCGTCAGAAGGGCCGCCCGCGAGGCCGTGCACACCGCCTGGGCGGCATAGAAGTTTGTAAACCGCATCCCTTCCGCCGCAAGACGGTTGATGTTGGGCGTGTGGTACAGGAGGCCGTTGTAACATTCGGGGTCTCCGTATCCCATGTCGTCCATAAAGATGATGACGATGTTTGGGTGCTTGCCCTGGCCCCTGGCCCCTAAGCACAGGCAGGCGAGGAGGGTGGATAAAAGTAAACGGGTCATATTGGTTGTATTAATGCTCATATCCGAAGGGGAAAAGAGAAGAGGGGATGTGCGCGCTGTCCATGATGGCGGCCAACGTCCGCGCGACATCGGGATGGCCGGCTGCCACGTTATGTTGTTCCGACGGATCCTTTTCCAGATCATAGAGTTCTACCGGCCCGCCAGGCCCCTTGTCCACGTGCAGCCGCACGGCCTTCCAGCGTCCCTGACGCACGGCCTGGTGTCCGCCATCTTCGTGGAACTCCCAGTAAAGCCAGGGATGCTCGGGTTGCGTGCCGCTACCGGTCAGCGCGGGCACGATCGATAGGCCATCCGGGCCCGGCAGGCCGGGCGCTCCCGCCAGCGCGGCGAACGTGGGCTGCATATCCCAAAAGGCGCCGATAAAGGTACTCCGGCTGGCGGCCGGGATCTGTCCCGGCCAGCGGGCGATAAAAGGTTCCCGGATGCCCCCTTCATACAGGTCTC
The DNA here is from genome assembly GCF_004366355.1 of Dinghuibacter silviterrae. Classification (NCBI taxonomy): domain Bacteria; kingdom Pseudomonadati; phylum Bacteroidota; class Chitinophagia; order Chitinophagales; family Chitinophagaceae; genus Dinghuibacter; species Dinghuibacter silviterrae. The sequence continues at coordinate 750,724 of NZ_SODV01000002.1, forward strand.
GTTTGACCCCGCGGAGGCCACCCGCGCTATTGAAGAAGGCAGGGTCGTTCCCGCCCTCTACATGGGGACCGTTGTCGCTGGTAAAGATGACGAGGGTATTCGAATCCAACCCTTTTTCCCTCAATTTCACCATGATCTGCCCTACATACCGGTCCAGGCGGGTGACCATGGCCGCGTACGTGGCGTGTGGGTAGGGTTGGGAAGAATACCCGCCCACCGTGGAGTCATCGCCCTTATACGGTTTTTCAGGGAACCGTCCTACGTAGGACTCGAAAATGCTGTCGTCCGGCACGACGAGTTCCGCGTGGGGGAGGGTATACGCCGCGTAAAGGAAAAAAGGCCGCCCTCCGGCGTGATCGCCCCCGCCCGCCTGCCTGTCGATAAACGACAGCAAACGCTTTTGGATAAGGTCCGGCGCATAGACACCCTCCAGGGGCACCCGGCGGTCGTTGTCCCAAAGGTGTGTTGGATAGTAACGGTGTGATTCCAACTGGGAGTTGTAGCCGTAGAAGACGTCGAAGCCCTGCCGCAGGGGATCGCCGGTACTTCCCACCGGTCCCAACCCCCACTTGCCAAACGCCCCGGTGGTATACCCGGCCTTTTTCAGCACTGCAGCCAGGGTGACCGCCGAACCGGGGAGGGGTTCCTGTCCCTCGGGTTTCACCTCCTTGTTCCCCCGGATATAGGCGTGACCGGTATGCAAACCGGTCATCAGGGAGCACCGGGAGGGCGCGCAGACAGATGTCCCGGCGTACATCTGGGTAAAGACCCTGCCGGAGGCGGCCAGGGCGTCGATGCTCGGGGTGCGGATCAGCCGCTGGCCGTAAGGGCCCGTGTCGCCGTATCCCAGGTCGTCCGCCAGGATGAAGATGATGTTCGGCCGCGCCGGAAGGGCGATAGCCGTCGTCTGAGCCCGCGCCGCCCCCGACGCAACCGCGAAGACGCCGGTCAGCAAAGTAACCATCGATAGGTGTCGCATACCCCGCGAATATAAGAAAAGAGCCAATTTGGCAGATACGGCGTATCTTTGCATCAATTTTATCATTTAACGACCTATACTTTGGAGTTTATAGATTTTGGCTTTGACGATGATTTGATGGATGGGATTGATTCGATGGGATACGTAACAGCCACCCCTGTGCAGGAGCAAGTCATCCCGCCCATTCTTGATGGCAGGGACATCATCGCTTCCGCCCAGACGGGGACCGGTAAGACCGCCGCCTTTCTTTTGCCTATCGTTCATAAGCTACTGACCCTCCCGCACGATCCGCACCAGGTAAACGCCATGGTGATTGTGCCCACGCGGGAGCTCGCCATCCAGATTGCCCAGATCCTTGAAGGCATCCTGTATTATACCGACATCTCCTCCATTGCCGTCTATGGCGGCAGCGACGGGAACCTTTTCAGCATCGAGAAAAAGGCCCTGTCCACCGGGGTAGACATCCTGATCTGTACACCCGGCCGTATGCTGACCCACCTCAAGATGGGATACGTCAAAACAGCCGGTGTCAAATACCTTGTCCTGGACGAGGCAGACCGTATGCTGGACATGGGTTTTCACGAAGACATCGTCCAGATCATTTCTTACCTGCCCGAGCAGCGTCAGAACCTTCTTTTCTCTGCGACCATGCCTCCGAAGATCAGGGACCTGGCCCGGAGGATCCTCCACGATCCGCTGGAGGTCAATATCGCGATCTCCAAACCGCCGGAAAAGATCGTCCAGGAAGCCTTTGTGGTCTACGAGGCCCAAAAGGCGCCGCTGGTCAAGCACGTCCTGCGGCTAAAGGAATTCAACAGCGTTTTGGTGTTTTGCTCCCGTATCCAGAACGTCAAGGCGTTGTACCGCGAACTCAAACGCGCCAATTTTTCAGTCGGGGAAATCCACTCCGAACTCGAACAAAGCCAGCGGGAGGAATCCCTCTCCCAGTTCAGGGCCAAACGCATCAAGATCCTCGTGGCCACGGACATCCTGAGCCGCGGCATCGACATAGACGACATCGACCTCGTCATCAACTATGACGTCCCCAACGACGGTGAGGACTATGTCCACCGGATCGGGCGTACCGCCAGGGCGGCCGCAGACGGCACCGCCTATACTTTTGTGACCGAACAGGAACAAAGGAAGTTTGCGCGCATCGAGCAACTGCTCGGCAAAGAAGTGACCAAGGCGGTGGTACCGGAGGAATTCGGGGCCACGCCGGCCTACAATCCGAAGAGCCGCGGGGGCAGTGGCGGCGCGGGCCGTGGAAAAGGCGGCAAAGGCGGGGGACGCAAGGGCGGCCGGCCCCAGGGCCATGGCGGCGGCAAACCCCAGGGGCAGCACAGCGGTCGTCCCCAAGGCCAGCAGAGTGGTCACGGCGGCGGTCGTCCGCAAGGCCACGGCGGCAACGGCCAGCATCGTGGCGGCAAGCCCCAGCACAACGGCCAGGGCGGCGGACCCCGGCCACAGGGCCAGCACGCGGGCGGCGCGAACCAGGGTCACGCGAACGGCGCGCATCAGGGCCACTCCGGCGGCGCTACTCATCCAGGAGCCGCAGGTAAGGCTGAATCCTCCAGTCCTTCCCCCTCCATTTCATAAACCGGCGTTGTAAGGAAGAGATCCGCTCATACGCCATCTTGTCCGGGTGAATGATCTCCGGCAGGATCAGCGCGCTTTTCTCCAGCAGGACCGCAAGCGACGCGGACGCATACTTGGTAAAGAAGTGATCCAGGATCACGCGGTATTCTTTCAGGTTCCAGTAGTGGAACAGGAAGGGGGTGGCGGGGTGGATGTGCAATCCGTGTTTCTGAAAGGTATATCCAAAAGCAAATTGTTCGACGGTGTGGCGGCGGAACTTTGGGTGGAGCTTGTCCGTCAGCGACAATACTTCTTCCAGCAGCGGGGCGAACACCGTATCAAAACCGATCGTACCCGCGTTCCACATATCCATGGTCAGGGCATCCAACATACCGGGCATGCGTTTTAAAAAAGCCCGCCATTTCTTGATGTGTACATTCGTCAGCGAACCGATGGACCCTTCGCAGTTGTGCATGACCACCCCGGAAGAGGTGAGCGTGTCGAACAGGCCGTCGAGGGGCTGCAGACAATACGTGTCGCAATCCAGGTACAGCAGCTTCCCCGAGTAACGGATGGTCAGGTCCAGGAGCATTTCAATTTTTGGCCGGAAAACAAAGTCGATTTCCCCCCTCCAGGCACGGACCTGTTCGGTGGTGATGGGGTGTATATGGAGTGTCAACCGGTCCTGGAATAAAACAAACTCCCCCGGGGTGTCGGTATAGATGATCACCTCCGGGGGAGCGGTTTTTACAGCATCGTATACGGCAATCAGGCGGAGTAAGGCGTATTTGCACTCATGGAAAATGTCCCGTTTGCCGTAGGCGATAAAAAAGAGATACTTCGTCATGGGGGACGAAGATAGGAAAACTGCCTAGAAGCTAAAGCCGACCTTCCCAAACATCCTCAGCCCGTCAAAGCCCATTTGCACGGCGTCCCAGGGGCCGCCGGTCTCCCCGTCATACCCGGAGTAGTGGGCCCCTGGTACGGCACCAAGATCCGGGTGCACGTTGAAGAGGTTATCCACGCCGATGTTGGCATTGATGTGTTTGGTGAACCGGTAGCCGAGATACAGGTCCGTGACCAGCTTGCCGTTGTAGTTGAACTGCTCCAGCACATTGGTGTTGGGGTCTTTGTCCAGGCTGACCGTGGGTGGGAAGGTGCCGGATTGGTTGGAATACCCGTAGCCCAGCAGGACGATCTTGCCGAAGTAGGTAAGGTGCGTGCCTACGCTGAATTTATTGCAATTGTACTCCAGGTTGAGGTCCAGTTTTTCGGGAGGAGCGGAGGCCTTGACGAAATCCTGTTCGCGGTCGCTGAAAAAGGTCTGTTCGTGGTTGTAATCGATGGCCAGGGCGGCGGGGATGTTGATCTTGTCGATGTTCAGGTGGTTCACGTTCCCCGCAAAAAGGACCTTGATGTTCTCACGCCGGTTGAGGCGCAACGTATAGTCTGCCACCACGTCCAGGCCGAAGTTGGTCGTGTTGACCGCGTTGGCAAAGAACTGGGCGTCGTTGACCCCCAAGGCGTTGAGGGCCGCTGCAATGGCGTGGATGGACGTGTCGAACTCTCCGGTGAGCACCACCCGGTTCATGATCTTGACGACGTAGCCGTCTACGGTGAATGTCAGGCCGGGCATGGCCTTCCAGGAAAAACCAAGACTGGCGTTAAAGGACTTTTCCTGTTTGAGTTTGGGAATACCCGCGGCCTCGGTGATGGGGTTGTCGTTGGGACAGATCTTGACGACGCTGATGGAACCCGCCTGGACGTTGGTCTCCGTATTGCTGAAATAAATCTGTTGCAGGGAAGGCGCGCGGAAACCGGTGGACACCGATCCCCTTACATTGAAAGTCGGCGTGATCTTGTACCGCGAGGAGAGTTTATACGTATTAACGAATCCGAAATCGTTATAGTTCTCCAGCCGCACGGCGCCATCCAACAGCCATTTTTTTGTTACATCCAGCTCCGCTTCCGCATAGCCCGCAATGTTCGACCGGTTGGCTTTTACCACGTCGGCGGGTTGGAAACCCGGGAAGCCCTGGGAACCGGCGGCCTTGCCCGCGGCATAGCTGGTATAGGACGCCTCTTCGCCTTTATAGATGCTGTATTGTTCATAGCGGTATTCCGCTCCGAAGCTAAACGTCAAACCGGAGGCTACGTGGGCATAAGTTTTGGAAAAGTCGGCGTTGGTCGTGTTCTGCAAGAGGTAAAAGCCACCGTCGTTAAAAGTGTTCCGGTTGGCTCCCGCAGCGCCTAAGGAAGCGTTGAAGGTCTTTATACCGTGATAGTGGAAATTGTTGCCACCGGTGTTGTTGCTGAAATCCCAGTCCATGCCGCCCGGGAACGTACCCCTAACGCCAACGGCCAGGGAGCCGTCGGTGATGTGTACGCCTTCCTGGGGATTGAAGTACACGTCGTTGGCAGAGGTGATGGTGTTGGGGTTTGTATCCACCGGGGCGCTGGGGTCCACCAGGCGCATGATACCCGGCACATAGATCAGGTCGCCGTTCGCATCCGTAGGAAAGCGGCCCGGGCTGCCGGAGAAGTTCCGGCTATAGGCGTAGACGTTGGAGTATTTATAGTTGTAACCACCAAACGCATAGAAGGTGGATTTCTTGCTGGGTCCGAGCGGCACTTCCGAATTCAGCATCACGCCGCCCGAGGTGACGGAGCCGTCTCCGTTGGCGCGTCGCCCGGTGTTGATCGTAAGGGCTTTCGGGTTGGTCCAGACGTTGGTATCCCGCACCTGGCGGAAGGTCTTGCCCTGGATCATCAGGTTACCCGACATGTCCAGGAAGCCGCCGTTCTTACCAAGGGGAATACCATAGTGCAGGCCGACCGTACCCGTCTGTCCGTCGACCCATTTGCCCGTCACATACTGGCTGGGCTGGATCGCGTGGAGGGCGTTGAACTGGTGATCGTAATACCCCGACCAGCCCGCCGAAGCGGTAAACTTGCCCACGTCCCGTTTGAGGATGATGTTGATCACCCCGGCGATGGCGTCCGAACCGTACTGTGCGGAGGCCCCGTCCCTCAGGATCTCCACCCGGTCGATGGCTGCCGTGGGGATGGCGTTCAGGTCCGTTCCCGAATTGCCCCGGCCGCGCGTGCCGAAAAGCGCCACGAAAGCGGTCTGGTGTCTCCGCTTGCCGTTGATGAGGACCAGCGTTTGGTCCGGCCCCAGGCCCCGGAGCGTGGCCAGGTCGATGGCATCCGCCCCGTCTCCGCCGCTTTGCTTATTGTAGTTGAAGGAAGGCACCGACATATTGAGTTGCGACGTCATGTCCGGTTTGGCCGTTGTGCTCGCCACGGACCCAATGTTGATGACGTCCACGGGCGTGCTTGATTCCGTGCTGACCCGCGGCCGTCTCGAACCGACCATGACAACCTGGGCAACCTCCGAAACGGAAGGGGTCAGCCGGATCTCCATCAGTCCCTCGGCAACGGGGACCTCGACGGCGGCATACCCTACACTGCTGACCTGGAGCACAGCCCCCGCCGGGGCCGAGAGGCTAAAAAAACCGTCCGCGTTGGTGGTGGTACCCCGGCCCGTACTTTTGAGACGGATCGCCGCCCCGTCCACCGGTTGGCCGGTGGTGGCGTCCGTCACCTTACCTTTGATAACATGTGTCTGAGCGTTAGCGCTGAAATAGATAGTTAAAAATAACAATGTGAGATAATCCCGAAGTATCCTCATACGTATAGATTTGGTATCTCAATAAGATACATATAATTGTTAAAACAATAAAATGAATGCGGCGACGATTCACGATCTGAAAAAAGAGCTGGCGACCTTGCCCCCGGCCGAATTGGTGGAGGCTTGTCTCCGGCTTGCCAAATACAAAAAGGAGAATAAAGAGTTACTCACCTTCCTGTTGTTCGAGGCACACGACCTCACGGGCTATATGGAGGGCGCAAAGGTGGAGATCAGGGAACAGCTCAAGGAAGTCAACACACAACCCTACCTGATGAAAAAGACCTTGAGAAAGGTGTTGCGGACGACCAACAAGCACATCCGGTATGCCGCCAGTAAAGAGGTTGAGGTCGAGTTGCTGCTTTTCTTTTGCAAACAAATCAGGGCTGACAAAATTCCGATCCACCGGAGCACCCAGATGGTCAACCTTTTTGCGCAGCAGCTCAAAAAGATCCGCAAGGCCCTGGAAGGGCTCCACGAGGACCTGCAATACGACTATGAGCGCCAGCTACGTATCCTGGAAGAGTGAGTAATTTTTCTTACTTTCAGCTATGCTTGAATCCTATTCGTTGCCTGCCGTCCTCTGCCGGATCCTGCTCGCGATCGCAGGTTGGGTGACACTGATCCTTCAATTCTTCCTGATCCGTTCGGCCGGAGAAGCGATGGGTCAGACGCTGGGCATGACCACGGGCAACTTTTTTAGCTATTTTACCATACTCACCAACCTTCTCGTAGCCTTTAGCCTGAGCGTAGCCCTCTTTTATACCCGGTCGGGCATGGGTGCATTTTTCTCCAGGGCTTCCGTGCAAACCGCGATCGCCGGTTGTATGCTGGTCGTGGGGGGTGTTTATCATCTCGTCTTAGCCAAACTTTGGAACCCCCACGGGAGCCAGTGGGCGGCCGACGTCCTCCTGCATACCGTGCTCCCGCTCTTTTACCTGGTGTATTGGATCCTCTTCGTTCCCAAGGGTAACCTGGGGTTAAGCGCTCCTTTGCCCTGGCTGTTGTATCCCCTGGTATACCTGCTCTATACCCTTGGCAGGGGGGCACTTCTTGGCTGGTATCCCTATCCCTTTTTGAACGCCGGCGACCTCGGGTATGCCATGGTTCTCGGGAACAGCGCCGTTCTTTTGGGCGTATTTCTCGTTCTTTTTTATGTCCTTACCCTGGCAGACCGGGCGATGGGCAGCAAAATGCACAAGCCCTAAAACAGCTTGTTCTGTATCACCCCCATGAAGGCGTCCCGGTACTTCTCGCTGATCGGGATCTGTTTGGTGCCGATATAGACGTGGTTGTCCTGTATCTTCTGTAGCTGACGCAGGTTTATGATAAAAGAATTGTGTACCCGTACGAAGGGCAGCGACAGTTGGTCGTCGATATCCTTCAACCGCCGGTAGATGAGCATTTGCTCCTTTCCGGTCACCAGGCGCACGTACTCCTTTTCTCCCTCGAAGTACAGGATGTCGTCCAGCAAAATCCTGCGCAGTTCCTTCCCCGACTTGACAAAGAAATAGTCACCCGGTGTGGGTGTTCCGCCCGTGGCCACGGTTTCCCCCGGCCGGTGGGTGGTGAAATACTCTTCCACCTTTTGCTGGGCCGCCAGGAAGCGTTTGAGCGTAATGGGTTTGAGCAGGTAGTCGATGGTGGGGAAATTGTAACTGTCCAGGGCGTATTCCGAATAGGCGGTCGTAAAAACGATCCGGGTGTCCGGCGGCAACAGCGCCGCCAGCTCCATCCCGCTGAGCTGGGGCATATTGATGTCAAGGAAAACGAAGTCCGCGTGTTGCTGTTTCAGGACCGTCATGGCTTCCAGGGCGTCATAGCATTTGTGGCAAAGGGTCCATCCCGTGGCCTGGCGGATAAACATCTCCAGGAGGTCCACCGCGTTGGGTTCGTCGTCGATAATGATACAGCTTAGTTGCATGGTACAGGTATCGATAAGAAAGCTACAAAATAAAGCCCTTCTACGTGTGTGTCCAATTCGAAATCCTCCCCGAACAAAATCCGCAGGCGCTCCCTCAGGTTCTTGATGCCAAAGCCGCTGCCGGGGGCCGTACCCGGTGGCCGGTGGAGCTTATTCCGGGTCCGGAAGCGGAGACGGTTTTGGTCGCCCGACAAGACCAGGTCCACCGAATTGAGCGGGCTCGTTTTGTCGATCCCGTGTTTAAAAATATTCTCGACAAAGGTCATCAGCAACATCGGGGGTACCCTCGTTTCCGGGTCGCACTCTTTGGTGAACCGGATGTGCACCCCGTAGCGGATGCGGATTTGTTCCAGGGCCATATAATTTTCCAGGAAACGGATTTCCGTGGACAACTGGACGTATTGTTTGGGGCTTTCGTCCACGAAATACCGCATGATCTCCGACAAGCGTTCGATGAGTAGCGCGGTCCGGGGCGACTCCCGGTAAGATTCATAATAAATGTTGTTGAGCGTGTTGAAAAGGAAGTGCGGTTGTACCTGGGATTTCAACAGGTTGAGCTCTGCCTGGCTTTTTTGCAGCAGGATCTCCTGGGCTTGTTTTTTCAAACCGAAATAAGCCAGCGCGATCCGGAAAACCAGGCTGAGGATGTAAATAAAAATATTGGAAAGGATACAGCTGTAGATTGTATTCATCAGCATCTCGTCATGCTGGACGGCAAAATAAGTGTTGTACACCCACCAGTATACAAAACCCCGGATGACCCCCAGGCCGAGGATAAGGGCCGCGACGCAGATGAAATACCAGGTCCTCCTACCGGTGACGTATAACCGGGGGAAAAGGACAAGGATGTTGGTATAGATCAGGGTGGCATAAAACAGACAGTGCAGTACCGCGTAGGTACCCGACTGCCGCCAGCCGTCTTCAGAGACATAGGTGACGAAAATGATCAGGCAAACGAAGATCCATATCAGCCATTGCAGCGTTCTCGTAGAGGCCCGTTCAAAAAAAGGTTTCATCGACCTAAAAGTACAATCCTTTTTGGGCTTTGGATAACAGCGTCCATAGAGCCCTTCAACGGCTGACCGTAATCTTTCAACGCTTTGCCCGGTTTAAAATTTCCCGCCGGCCATTGAATCGTGTTGCCGGGGGGCTACGCGCGCGCCAACTTTGTGCTATGACGCTTCTTGCAAAACTTCGCCCGTTGGCCATGGTGCTCCTCGTTGCGGCGCCGGCCGCGGCGCGCGCACAGCACGTCGACACCGTTAAACACCTGTCTACCGCTTATTTGAAGCCTGGTCTCCGGCAGTACTTCATCTATATGCAGGATACCGCCAGCAAAAAGACCCTCGTATTCTGGTACTGGCTCCGCCGCGTCGACCTGGAAACCAGGGACGGGGTGCCCGTTTTCCATATCAGTCAGCACTGGTACGGCCAGGACACGGCCATGTACCGTGAGGTATACTCTGTGAACAAGGTTGCTGACTTTGCCCCCGTCTATCACGAAGAGATCAAAAGGGGAAAGGTCTTTGCCTATAACTGGGACGATCAGGGGATCAAGGGCGCCGATACCGTATGGGGCAACACCGCTCACGATTTTTCCCTGGCCTTCACCCGGCCGAACCTTAACTGGAACCTCGACATCGAGACCTTTGAAATGCTTCCGCTGGCCGAAGGGCGAGCCTTTGCCATCAACTTCTACGACGCCGGCCTCGACCCACCCCAATATGTCGTATACAGCGTCAAGGGAAGCGAAGTCATCCAAACCCTCGGCGGCGCCGAGGTCGACTGCTGGAAGCTCGTGACCGAGGGTCACGTCAAGGATATGCACTACACCGAAACTTACTGGATCAGCAAAAAGAAACATGAGTTCCTCAAAGAGGAGGACCACTATGGCGCGAGCTTCCGTCTTAAAATCCTCATGCCCGTGGCGACCCCGGATCCTTTGAGCCATACGTAGCCCCGAACGTATTATGCCATGAAAAATACGCGCCCGGTGCCCACGTGGTACCGGGCTTTTTCGCGCCGGGCCATCCGCCGCCAGCGGGCTTTAGCCCGCGCGGTCCGCAGCGCCTGCGCGCTTTAGCTTACGCGGTCCTTCAGCCGGAACACAAACTTCAGCCCCGACCAATCCTCATCGACCGCGCAGACCTTGACGTCCACCAGCCCTATGCCCAGCCCCGCTTCGCGGACGAGCGTCTCGTTCAGCTCCGTGGGTTTGCCCGCGGCCTTTTTATACCAGGAGATCCAAAGCATCCCGTTCATGGCGAGGGCCTTTTTGCAGACGGGCAATAGCTCTTCCAATTCTGTGCGGGCATTCGTGAACAGGTGGATAAAATCAAGTTCGATGGCGTCGCGGGGCGCCTCCTGCGGCATCAGCGCCTTATAGAACGCCGGAGGATGGAAGAGCCGGACCTGAAAACCTTCCTTCAGACCGAGTTTTTTGAGGAGGGGCGTGTTGGAGTAACCGGCGGGCATTTATTTTTCCAGAAAGATACAGTACTTTACTACTGATATGCACAAACGGACCTTTGTAAAAGGCATGGCACTGGGACTGCCCCTCACCGGCGACGCTTTGAGCCGCTGGGTCTCCCGTTTCGAGCACCGGACGCCCGAGGCCCTGGCCTCCGAAGAAGACTTCTGGAAGGGGATCCGGGTAGACTACCGGCTGACCCCCGATTATATCAACCTGGAAAACGGGTACTACAATATCATCCCGGAGGAAACACTCGAAGCGCTCGTCCGCCACATCCGGGACATCAACTACCAGGGGTCGCACTATATGCGGACCGTCCAGTTCGACAACAAACGGGCCATGGCCGAACGGGTGGCGAACCTGACCGGCTGTTCACCCGAGGAGCTCGTGATCACCCGCAATACGACCGAATCCCTGGATATGATCATCGGGGGTATCCACTGGCAGGCAGGGGATGAGGCCGTTATGGCCGAGCAGGACTATGGTTCCATGCTCCGGATGTTCCGCCAGGTCGCCGATCGTTACGGCGTCGTGAACAAGATCGTGTCCGTGCCAAACCTTCCGGCTTCGGACGACGAAATCGTGTCGCTGTATGCAAACGCCCTAACCCCAAAGACCCGCCTCCTCATGGTCTCCCACATGATCAACATCACCGGCCAGATCCTGCCGGTACGCAAGATCTGCGACATGGCCAGGGCCAGGGGCGTAGCGGTCATGGTGGACGGGGCCCACACGGTCGCCCACCTGAAATTCGCCATACCGGACCTCGGTTGTGACTATTTCGGGAGCAGCCTGCACAAATGGCTGGCCGCTCCCCTGGGAACCGGTTTGTTATATGTCCGGAAGGACCGTATCCCCGGCGTCTGGCCCCTGTTACCCGAACCTGACCCCACGATCACGGGCATCGGTACCCTGAACCATACCGGTACCTTGCCGGTATATACGGACCTTTCTGTCGGAGCAGCCATTGACTACTATCTCCGGCTCGGCGCCGACCGGAAAGAAGCCCGGCTGCGTTATCTCCAGCAATACTGGACGGTTAAGGTGAGAAACCTCCCCGGGGTCGAGGTGAATACGCCCGCCGACCCCGCCCGCGCGTGCGGCATCGCCAACGTGGGGATCAAGGGGATGAAACCCGCGGACCTGGCCGATACGCTGATGAAGCGGTATAAGATTTACACGGTCGCTATTGATGGGGCGGGGGTCCACGGTTGCCGGATCACACCCAACGTATTCACGCTGCCGTCGGAGCTCGATGTGCTCGTCGCGGCGCTGTCGGAGCTGGGGGCGCGTGCTGTTTGACGGGGACCTCGCTGTTTGATTTGCGCAAGGTTTCGTTTGAAATGGACAAAGCGCCCCGGCGCGCCGCCCCGTATCTTTGCCCTACCAAATCGTTCCGTTATGAAGTATAGAACTCTGGGAAAAACAGGAGAAAAGCTTTCCGCCCTCGGCCTCGGTTGCATGGGTATGAACCACGGCTATGGCGTTGCCGACGAAAAGGAGTCCATCGCCACCCTTCACCGCGCCCTCGAACTCGGCATCAATTTCTGGGATACCGCCGACATCTACGCCGACGGCGCCAACGAGGAGCTCGTCTCCAAGGTCCTGGTGCCCAACCGGGACAAGATCTTTATCGCGACCAAGTTTGGATTTCGCAAGATCGTGGCCGGTGACAAATCTTTTCCCGGCCAGCCGGGCACCATCTTCGACGGGTCACCCGCTTATATGAAAACAGCCGTTGAGGCCAACCTGAAGCGGTTACGCGTCGACGTGATCGATCTTTATTATGCCCACCGCGTCGATCCAAACGTTCCCATCGAAGAGATGGTGGGGGCCATGGCCGACCTCGTGCGGGAAGGCAAGGTCCGCTACCTCGGATTGTCCGAGGCGTCCGCGGCCTCGCTGCGCAAAGCATGCGCTGTCCATCCCATCGCCGCCCTGCAGTCCGAATATTCGATCCTGACCCGGGACCTCGAAGCCGATATCCTGCCTGCTTGCCGGGAACTGGGGATCAGCCTCGTCCCCTTTAGCCCCCTGTCCCGGGGTCTGATCACCAACACCCTGGACGTCAGCGGTCTGGGCGAGGGCGACTTCCGCAAAACCCTGCCCCGCTTCCAGGAGGAGGTCCGCGTCAACAACGAAAACCTGGCCAAGGGTTTTGCCGGGCTGGCCGCCGCCAGAGGCTGTACCGCCGCCCAACTGGCGCTGGCCTGGGTACTTGCCCAGGGGGAAGACATCATCCCTATACCCGGCACAAAGCGCCGCAAATACCTGGAAGAAAATGCCGCCTCCGCAGACCTCGTGCTCAGCCCGGCAGACCTCAAGGCCGTCGACGACCTCCTCGCCGCTTATCCCAATACCGGTAATCGGTATGGAGAAGGGGCTATGAAGCTCGTCAACAACTGAAAACCCTATCCTATATTTGCCCCACTTCATCCATCGACATGAAAAAAGCCATTTTCATTCTGGCGCTTTCCTGCGCGCTGTTGTCCTGGGGCGTCACCGGTCACCGTACGTGCGGCCGCATCGCCGAGAACCACCTGACCCCCGCCGCCCGGGCCGCCATCCATGACATCTTAGGTGACGAGTCCATCGCCGACGCCAGCACCTGGGCCGACGAGGTCCGTTCCGTGCCCGAGTTCAAAAACAACGGCCCCTGGCACTACATCGACCTGCCCCTGGGGTTGAGCTTTGACGACTTTTCCACCCAGGTCAAGGGCATGACCCAGCCCAACGCCTACTGGGCCGTGTGCAAACTGGAAAACGACCTTGTTTCCCCCCATACCTCCATTGAACAAAAGGCCGTGGCCCTCAAATACATCATCCACATCGTCGAAGACCTCCACCAGCCCATGCACGTCAGCCGCGCCGAAGACAAGGGTGGCAACACCATCCAGCTCAACTACGACGGCCAGGGGACAAACCTCCACGCCCTCTGGGACTCCAAACTCATCGACCACGGCGGGCTCAACGACGAACAACTCGCCGCCCAATACGACCATATCCCCTCCGCCACCATCAAGGAATGGCAACACGCCTCCATGATCCAATGGATGTGGGAAAGCTACCAGATCACCGCGCGTCTGTATACCGAGGTCGACCAGATGAAAAACCGCACCGTCCCCGACGCCTACTACGACGCCCATATACCCATCGTCAAGGAAAGGATACAGATGGCGGGGATCCGCCTGGCGGGGTTGCTCAATCAAATCTTTAGCGGGCACTTTGTGGCGCCGGCAGTGCCGGCGGTATCTGTTGCGGCGCCCGCCGCCGCTCCTGCCTCGGCCGCTTCGGCCACTGCCCCCGCCGTCGTGTCGGCCGCTTCCGGCCCCTATTGCGACAAAGTCTACGGCGGCCGCTACTTCGACAACTCCGGTATGACCCTCCTCAACCTCGGCGGCGAATATCCCAACCAAAAGATGACCGTCGTCATCCGCGGGGAGGACCGCTCCAAGTTCAAGGACGCCCCCGAAACGTTTTATATGGGAAAACAGATCTGCGTCACCGGCAAACAGGAAATGTACAAGGGCCGGCCGGAGATCGTGGTTACGGACCCTTCTCAGATTACGGTGCAATAAAAAAATACCCTATGCGACCTTCCTTCCTGATGCTCCTTTTGTTCGCGGCCGTACCCGCGCTTTCCCAAGTTTCTCTCCGGTGGAAGCTCCAGCCAGGGGAGGTGCTCACGTATAAGGCCGATATGAAAGAGCTCGACACCAACCAGGCCCGGGCAAATTTTGGCAGGATCTTATTTGGCAAAGACAGCGGAGGCACCAGATATCTCTTTGACACCGTTTTAAAGAACCTGCAAAAAGAAGTGGTCAACGCAGGGCTGATCGTCAACCTCTCGGAAAAAAAGAGCGGCCTGATCGGTATCGCCATGAAGTTCGATTTGAAAAAGCAAACAGAGGATACCACAAGCCTCCTGCAAATGATGGGCCGTGGCGTGATGCTCCGCGGGGCCATCAACGAGGACGGGACCATCCAAAGTTTTTATGTCAAAAACGACCAGCGGAACCTGATTGCCCTTTTATTCGAACTGCCCGGTAAACCCATACAGGTAGGGGACAGTTGGCCCCTGGACGTACACCTCATCTCCATGGACCAGAATTTCAGTTGCGATTCCTCCTTTAGAAAAAACAAGGTCACCCTGGTTGACCTGAAAAAGTCGGGGGACGACACCATTGCCGTTATCCAATACGACCTGGTTGAATACGTATCAGGCGGCTTCGAATCCCCCTTTTCCGCCAACAGCAGCACCCCGACCTTCATGCGCATGACCCACAAGGCCCAGGCCGAATTTTCCGTCAACCGGGGACGCTGGCTTTCCTACGATGGGCTCATGACTATGCAGGCAGGGGGAATTATGGAGAGTAATATTGTGAAGGAGATGCGGCTGGTGGCGCAATAAATTAGCGGCCGTACAACCCTTTGCCCAGGTCCTCCTGGTGCATTAACGCGAAATGGATGGCGGTCTTGACGAAGTCGTTCAGGGAAACATTGTTATGCGCGGCATACACCGCTGCCGCCTTATGCAGCTCCGTTGAGATCCGGACGTTAAAGGTGCCCTTATAAGTTTTATTGGGTTCTTTCCCCAATTCCTTGCAGGTTTCTATATAGTCGTCTACCGCCTCGTGAAAAGCCTTTTTGAGTTCTTTTACCGAAGCTCCTTCAAAGTTTACGAGGTCGTCAATACCAAGGATCTTTCCGTAGAACACCTCGTCTTCCGAACTGAAGTGCACAGATGCGTAGTAACCTTCGTATTGTAAAATGTCATTCATTTTTCTTCTTTTCTTGCAAGTGTTCGATCACCTGTTTTAACGCGTATTCTTTAACGATATTGCCGGGGTGCGGCTTGTGGAGGATAATGACGTTTTTTTGGCCATCCACAAATTTGCGCCTGGAGCCGCCGGTTTTGCCTTTTTTGAGTTCGACATAGCCATAATAGGCTAAGACTTTAATGAGTTCGTCCCAGGTGAAGTCCTTGGGAAGAGATAGCAGTCGGTGTACCAATTTCTCCGCTTGTGACATACTCTTGCCGTGTTTGGGTTCAAATAGCGATACATAGTGCGAGTATTTTAGGAGGAATTTACGTTGCAGAGTGTTGCGAGCACTTTGCAACTACATTCCAGTTGCAAAAATACGACTTCCGATGAAATTTCCAAACCCGAACACCCACCGTATCAAAACCGTACACCGCTACACCCAAACTCCTAATCAATTAGTTGATCCTCCGGAACTTAAATAACTGGCACACCCTTAGGGGGTTATATCGATCAAAATCACCCCCTAATGCTAAAGTATAGCCTTCTTCTGCTAAGTATCATTGCGACCGTCGCAACCGCCCAGGTCACCCCCATGGACACGATCGTCCAACACGCCGCCGCCGACTATGCGCAAAAGCCGTGGGCGAGCCTTTCGATCGGCGTGATCAAGGACGGACAAGTACATACCTACAACTATGGCGCGACGGGGACTACCCTTTACGAGCTCGGTTCCATCACCAAGACTTTTACCTCGCTTTTGCTGGCGCAAGCCGTCGTTGACAAAAAGATAAAGCTGACGGACGATATCCGGCTTTACCTGAAAGAAAAATACCCCAACCTGGAATACAAAGGGCAACCGATCCAGTTGATCCATCTGGCCAACCTCACTTCCCACCTTCCGAACAATATACCGGACTTTACGGAGGCGGTAAAAAAAGTGCCGCCCGACTCTATGTACTATGCGGTCATAAAAATCAATGAAGGCTATGGCCGGGAAGATTTCCTGAGGGACCTCCACCAGGTGCAGCTGGACACCTTTCCGGGGTTGATTCCGCAGCACTCCAACGCGGCGGCGCAGTTGATGGGTTTTATCCTGGAAAATATCTATGGGGACTCCTATGAGCACCTGGTGGAAAAATACATACTGAACCCGCTGCAGATGACGCATACCTATGTCGACATACCTGCCGACCAGGCGGGGCTTCTGGCAAAATGTTATAACGATAACGGCACACCCATGCCGTACATCGCACTCAACTCGGGTCCGGCTGCGGGGATAAAGTCTTGCATAGAGGACATGACGCGTTATATGGCGTACCAGCTCGAAGAAAAAGAGGCGGTGGTCCGCCTCTCCCACCAGGTGGCCTGGGGGAACATCCAACAGCTTGCGGTGGGGTTGAATTGGATCTTAAATACCAATTTCGACGGCCAAAGAAAGGTGAGCCATGACGGAACCACCTTTGGTTTTACCAGTTGTTCCATATTGTATCCCGAACGGCACTTCGGCGTGGTCATCATGGCGAACGAAATGGGCCATACCAGTCAGGGGATGTTGTATGGGATGGCGGATAAAATATACAACGAGAGCTTTTACACCGCGGCCGAACGAGCCTCGGACGGCTTTGGTTTCTCGTCCTCCATCAACCTCTTGCTAAAGGGGCTGCAAAAACGGGGTTTCGCCAGCGCGATAGACGTTGCCCGCGACCTTTCCAAAAGCCACCCGGGTTTTGCCCTGGACGACAACGAGCTCAATAACTGGGCGTATTCGTTGCTGCAAAAGGGGAAGCTGAAGGAGTCCCTGGAGATTTTCAAGCTCAATACTTCCCTGCACCCGGATAGCTGGAATGACTATGACAGTGAGGCGGAAGGGTACGAGGACACCGGGGACACGGCCAATGCCATCAAATTTTACAAACGGTCGCTGGAGCTTAACCCGAACAACACCAATGCAGCGGAGCACCTGAAGAAGCTGCAACCTTGATAATTCGTACCTTTGGGGCAAAAACAATGACCACCGAAAAAGCTATTCTCGCAGGCGGTTGTTTTTGGGGAGTGGAAGAGCTCATCCGTCAGCTTCCGGGCGTGATCTCCACCACGGTAGGCTATACGGGTGGGGACGTGCCCAACGCCACTTACCGCAACCATGGTACCCATGCCGAGGCCATCGAGATCCTATTCGATCCTGCGAAAATCACCTATCGAAAGTTGCTTGAATTCTTTTTCCAGATACACGACCCCACTACCGTGAACCGCCAGGGTAACGACGTGGGGACCTCTTATCGTTCGGCCATTTTTTATGAAAATGCGCAGCAAAAGGACATTGCGGAAAAGCTGATTGCCGAACTCAACGCGGCGCGTATGTATCCCGGCCCCATCGTGACCGAGGTCGTTCCCGCGACGGACTTTTGGGTGGCGGAAGAATATCACCAGGATTACCTGCAGAAGTACCCGAACGGGTATACCTGTCACTACATACGACCGAGCTGGGCGCTGAAACAGGCATAAAAAAACGGAGAAATCGATTGCACCACGATTTCTCCGTTTACCTTAACCTTCCTTGGAATAAAGCCTACCAATGGGCTTGACTAGGATACGGATTCTTAAATGTCATCATGAGGGTATTGGATTCCTGTAGCGATACAAATATGCGTTGTCCCCGGGATCCGTGGAATAGGATATTGTTTGATATTTGGATAGTATGGAACAAGACACACTGTAGTATAAACTCGACTCCTCACTTTAAATTACTGTCATTTAGACATTTTATGCGTATTCTTCTTTGTGGTCTTTTTCTTTGCGGACTCCTGTCCTGCCGGTCTTCCGATCCTAACAAGCCCCATATCCTGATCCAGACCCAGGCGGGGGACATCGAGGTCGAGCTCTATCCCCTCCAGGCGCCGAAAACCGTCAAGGCGTTCCTGTCCTATGTCGATTCGGGGCTGTATAAGAATGGGTCATTCTATCGCGTACTCAGCGAGGATAACCAGCCGTCGGGTTCGGGCGCTGTCAAGATGATCCAAGGGGGCATCTGGCTGACCAATCACGCGAAGGCCGTATCGCTTCCCGGGTTGCCGGATGAACCGACACGGCAGACACATATCCTGCACACAGACGGGGTGATCTCCCTGGCGCGCACCGGGCCCGGTACGGCGACCACGGAGTTCTTTATTTGCCTGGGCAACCAGCCGGGGTATGACTATGGGGGAGAAAACAGTCCCGATAGCCTGGGGTACACCGCCTTCGGCAAAGTCGTCAAGGGGATGGACGTGGTAAAGGCCATCTATAGCGATCCGGAGAACGGGCAGTCGTTGTATCCAACGGTGCCGATAATGAGCATCACAAGACTTTAAGATAACCCTAACAAAGGGTTCTCTATTTTGGGCGTTATCAAAATGATGCCTGATGAATATTGTCCTTGCTGCCTTCTCACTATTGACCTTATGCGGACCCGCGGGCGCCGTATGCACACCTGCCGGCCAAACGGGCGGAGATACCGGAGCATATACCGCCGGTTTCAAAACGCTCCGGCTAAGAGACACCACCAGGATTTACAGCACGAATTCGGACAGAGGGAGTGAATTGCATTTCCGGCCGATCGATATAGACATCTGGTACCCGGCAAAAGCAAACTCCGCGGACACTTCCATGTCGGTCCGGAACGTCTTCCGGCTGTTGGAAGAAAGGGCCAACTATTACACCGGCACCAAGTTTGGTAATGGCCTCGGGGGGCAGATCGCCCAGCTTTTCTGCGACCATTTGCACTGCTCCGATTCGGCAAGGGTGTTGAATGCCAAGACCCGCAGTTTTGCCGGTGCCGCGCCTGCGACCGGCAGATTCCCTTTGGTGGTCTATCTCTCCGCCTTTAACGGGATGAGCTATGAGAACTTCCCTTTTTTCGAGGCGTTGGCGCAGCATGGCTTGGTGGTCGTGGCGGTGAGCTCCATCGGGGCGAAATATCCCGGGGAAATGACGATGCGCAGGGTGGACTTGATGGCGCAGGTACAGGATGCCCTTAACGCTATCGATGTACTGAAACAAAACCCGGAAGTCGATCCCACCCGTATTGGCGTCGTGGGGTATAGCTGGGGCGGCCTTGCCGGGACCATCCTGGCCGGTAAGCTGTCCGCTGCAAAGTGCGTCGTATCCTTTGATGGATCGGAGTTCCACCATTATGGCCCGGCGAAGGAAGAAAACAGGAATTTCGACAGTATAAGGTATCACGCTGATTTTGCAGGAATGAAGCTGGCTGTACCCTATCTCCGGCTGGAAAGTACCCTCCCGGACGAGGACGACAAACCCGAACCCTTTGACTCGGTGTATGATTTCAAAGAAAAACTGTCCGGTCTCATCCGGATATTTGCCGTCGATTCTTCCCGGCATGAGAATTTTGGATGCCTGCCCTTTGTGGTAAAGGCCTCGGGGCAACATTGCGGGACGGAGGATCCTTATCCGGTTATTATAGGTTTTACCCTGTCTTTCCTGGAAGATCAACTGGCGGGGAAACACCAGTTCGAGGCGGAAAAAAAGCGTGACGCCGGTAAAATCACACAAAAATCCGCCTATTCGGCGTCCCATGCTTCTCCCTAAACTCCGTCGGTACGATCCCTTTCCGTTTTTTGAAGATCCGGTTGAAGTTGGTGATGCTGGTAAAACCGCAGCCCGCGGCCACTTCGGAGATGGAGGTGGTCGTGTCGATGAGCATCATGGAGGCATGACCGATGCGGATGTCGTTGAGGTAGTCCACGAAGGTGATACCGGTCTTGGCCTTGAAGAACCGGCTAAAGGCGGTCTCGGACATATCTACAAGGTCGGCGGCCTCAGCAAGGCGGACCGTCCGGCCAAAGTGTTCGTTGATAAAGTCCACGACCTTTTCCACCCGCTGTACGTCCGCATAGATCATGTCTGAATTGTAATTAACGTCGTCCGACAGGGTCCTGGAATCGGGGGAGATGGAGAGTTCGTGGAGGATGCCCATGAGCTCCATGACGGAATCAAACCCTTCCTTACCGGGCAGCGTTTTGAGCCTGGGTGCGAGCCGTTCGATGGTTCTCCGGGAAAAGGAGATCCCTTTCAGGGAACGCTCGAACATCATCCGGACGAAATTCAGTTGGTTCCGCTTCAGGAAGGTTTCGTGGAAGAGGTCCCTGTGGAATTGGATGGTGATCTCCAGGATCTGTTCGCTGGTGCATTTGTGGGTGAACCAGGCATGGGGGATGTTGGGCCCGACCAGGACGAGCTCCAGGTCGTTGATTTCTTCCATGCTGCTGCCCACGATCCTTCGCACGCCGGGGGCGCTTTCGATAAAGTTCAGTTCGAATTCCTCATGGTAGTGCACCGGGAAATTGAATTCCGTCTTATACCTGGAAAAGATGGAAAAACAATCGGCCTTCGTCAGGGGAGGGCTTTCTTTCAGTATAGGTCTTGACATACTCACTTCACGTCTTAATCGGCACTATTTTGGCATTAGAGCCGGACTTCAAAGCATAAAAGTACATAAAAATTGATAGTCCAATATATAACAATGATATGTATTGTGCCTGGCTCAAACCTAAGAAAGCATAACGGGGGGTTACGCGGATGAATTCAATGAGGAACCGTTCCGTCCCCACGAGGAAAGCAAAAAGCGCGAAGAGGAGCCCGGGCCGGGTGATCCGGCGCCGCAAAAACCACAGCCATGCAAAAAGCAGCAGGCATGCAATCGCCTCGTAAAGCGAGGTAGGGTACACCGGTTCGACCAGCTCCGTACAATAGGCGCCGCCGCATCCGGGTATATACGCCCCTTCGTGGATCACATTGTGGGGGTAACGGCAGCCCCAGGCCCAGGCAGGCAGCCAGTACGGAGCGGGTGCGGTATGAACGGTTCCCCAGTCTCCGTCTCCCGACAAGTGACACCCGATCCTTCCCAAACCATAGGCCAGCATCATCCCGGGGCTGCCTATGTCGGCGGCAACGGCGAAAGGGATACCCTTGAAACGCGTGATGACAAGGTACGTCAGGGAGCCGAAGATCAGCCCGCCGTAATAGTTCAACCCATTGTAGTGGAACCCGTGCGGGTCTTCGATCATGGCCAGCAACACGGCTCCCGCGAAACCGAGGACCCCGCAACAAAGGAGCAGGGTATCCATAAGACGGTGCACGGAAAGCGGGGGAATTCCGCCCATGGCCATTTTCCGCTTGAATTCCCGCGTAAATACCCAGTAGGCCGCCCAAAAGGAGAGGGCCACCACAAACCCGAACGTGGGCACCGGTAAGTTGACGTCGAGGCCCGTCAGGTCATGGATCAGGTAGGAGAGCGTGGGATACATACGAGCCAATATAAGACCAAATTTGCTCCATCCGGTTGTTAAACAGCTTAAAGCTGCGTCAGGGGAACAATGCCTTGGTAAATGGTGGTCGGGGATATACTCGCCGGGATAATGGCGCTGGTCGACCCCGTATAGTATATCGTTCCGAGGGATTCGTTGAGCGTACCCGCCGGCCAGTCGAGCACATCGCCTTGAAGCGGTCCGCCGGTGACGGTGATGGTACAGGCGACCGGCGCAGGGATGTTCGTGGCGACACCGGTGTTGAGGTCCATTTGCCAGAAGCCGACGGTGACGTCATAATAGTCGGGGGTACCGGTGGCTACGGCTGTATAAGCGAACACGTATTCATAGGTGTCGGCTTTGGCAGAAGATCGGGCGAATGCCGGGGCCAGCAAAAAGAGGCCCAGCAATAGATAGATGGTTTTTTTCATACTGAGGGTTTTGATGTAATGAAATGGCCGGATGGAGCAAATAAGGACTAGTGAATAGCACTATTTTGCTAAATTTAAAAGATAAATTGTCAAAAAAGTACAAAATTTGTTTGCTTAAACGATTTTTAATCCTACTTTTATCCCGGTTAGTTTGCTTGTACACTAAAACAATTGCTGCATATATGAAGGGATTTTTCCAGCCTCATTCGTCTGCATAGTTCCTCCCTCTCTGACCTTTTATCTATTGACCGGTACGACGGCAAGAACTGCCCGGCCGGAACAGAACCTTTTTTTCTATGAGAAAAAATATTGCACTTCCTGCGGTGCTTGCTGTGTGCATTTCTATGGGGGCCTGTAAAAAGAACGGCTACCTGAGCTCCACGGTGACCTCCAACCTGGATTCCAACGCGGTCTTCCAGGACAGTACCTACGCGATGGAGTTCCTCAACAATCTTTATGTCAACATCGGTTTCGCCACCGACCCCATGCGCTTCAACGGCGGCTCTTATGCGGCCGGACTGGAGTCTGCCTGTGATGAGGCGGAGGGTCCGAATGCTTCCAGCTCCAACGGCTTTACGATGTTCGCCCTCGGGACGGTCACGCCCACGGTGGTACCCACCGATGCCTGGGGCACCTCCTACGGGATGATCCGCGCGGCCAACCAATACCTGCGGCACCTGGGCATCATCCCCTTCAATGCCCAACTGAAAGCGGAAACCAAAGGGGAAGCCCGCTTCCTGAGGGCATGGTATTATTTTATCCTGCTCGAACACTATGGCGGCATACCCTTGATCGGGGACACCGTTTACGCCGACGCCACCCAGATCAGCGCGGTACGGAGCAGCTTCAGGGCCTGTGTCAACTATATCGCCTCCGAGTGCGATTCTGCCGCGGTGGCGCTGCCGCTCACGCAATCGGGCTCGAATTATGGCCGGGCCAGCAAGGGCGCCTGCCTGGCGCTCAAGTCGCGGTTGTACCTGTACGCTGCCAGCCCGCTGTTCCAAAACGGCGGTATCGGTCAGGGGACGG
The DNA here is from genome assembly GCF_004366355.1 of Dinghuibacter silviterrae. Lineage (NCBI taxonomy): Bacteria > Pseudomonadati > Bacteroidota > Chitinophagia > Chitinophagales > Chitinophagaceae > Dinghuibacter > Dinghuibacter silviterrae. The sequence continues at coordinate 773,900 of NZ_SODV01000002.1, forward strand.
CGTTAGACTCGATCGTTGCCTACCCGGATGCCGACCCCAGCCGTTGGGTACTGGCGGCAAACGCAGCCCAGGCGGTGATCACTACGGGCGCCTATAGCCTTTTCGTGGACAGTATCCCCGGGAAGCTGGGGTATGGGTTTATGTCCATCTTCCTGCAACGCTACAACACCGAGTATATCCTGGCGCACATGATGGATCCCAACCGCTACCTGGAGCACCTTTGGGACGCTCCCTCGCGGGGCGGTTCGGGTGGTCCGCATCCCTACCAGGAACTGCTGGATGCCTTTCCTATGAGCAACGGCCTGGCCATCACCGACCCGAATTCGGGTTACGATCCGAGCCAGCCTTACCAGAACCGCGATCCGCGGATGGGGTACACCTACATGCACGACAGTACGCTCCGCCCCCAGGTGGGCACCAACGCACCGTCTCCCCTGGAGATATACCTCAACGCCAACGTCAGCCCGCCGGTGGCGTCCAGCCAGGACGCCGTCTACCAGGGAACACCCACCGGTTACTATATCAACAAGATGATCGATACGGGGGTGATCCAAATCAACATCCCGACATCCAGCCGCGTCCTGCCGCTGATCCGTTATGCGGAGATCCTGCTCAACTATGCCGAGGCGACCAATGAGTCCCAGGGCCCGGTGACCACGGTCTACCAGGCGGTGGAAGCCATCCGTCAGCGGGCGGGGCTCAGGCCGTATCAACTCCCCACGAACCTCAGCCAGGCGGACATGCGCAAGGCCATCCAGAACGAGCGCCGGATCGAACTGGCTTTCGAGGGTAACCGGTTCTTCGACGTCCGGAGGTGGATGATCGCCGACTCGACCGACAACCAGATGATGCACGGCATGGAAATAGACCGCAGCAGTTCGGGTACGGTGTACAAGGAATTCAACGTCCGTCAGCACCACTTTTCCAAGGCCATGTACCTCTGGCCGCTCCCCCTGTCGGAGATCGCAAAACTGCCCCAGTTGCAACAAAACCCCCTTTACTAAGCGCTCAACTTGCCGATATGAACAAAATCCTCAAAGCCGCCCTGCTCGTCATGATGGCGGCCGCCTGTAAGGTCGAGAGCAACCTCAAGGCGCCGGTGGAACCGGTCAAGAAAATCACCGGTACCTGGCAGATCGTGGATGCGACCGAGAACGGGACGGACCTGATGCAGTGGTTCGATTTCACCAAATTCCGGATCACTTTTGCGGACAGTACCTATACGCTCGACAGCCTGCTGCCCTTCATGGTCTCCGCGAACGGGAAGTGGAAGGTCGACGACCCTCAATATCCGTTTTCGATCACGCTTACGCCCACGGACAGCGCCGCGGTTGTTTCTCCGCTGAGCTTCCCCGTGGTAGGCGGCGTCCGGAACATGATCCTTACGTTCAGCCCGGGCTGCAACAAGAATTCGTATCAATACACCCTTCAACCGGTCACCCAATAAACCGCTTCACCATGACACTCAAGCTTAGCCGAAAGCGCTGGAACCTTTTGTGGAAGATAGGCGGTACGGTAGCCGTCCTCGTCATCGTCGCCTGTTCCGTCACGATCGACAGCGTAACCCAGCCCGCCAGCGTCAACGGGGGCGGCGTCCTGAACGTCACCCTTAACGCCACCATCATCACCAACTCCAATCCCACCGCCAACCTGATGGTGGCCTTCCTGGCGCCCAAGGTCTGGAACGCCGCCGCGAACGCGAAGTTGACCTTTACCAGCAACATCTCCAACGGACCGCAGGGCATGTCGCCCATACCCACGACGACGCCCGCACCCAACGGGAACGGTCTGAGCTGGCAAACGGACCTGATGAATACGATCGGGCACGCGGGCAACCTGATCCCGGAATATGAATGGGTGGCCTTCTATTCAGACCAGCAGTACCCCACCTCGGACAACAGTACGTACACCGTCACGGTCAACATCCAGGTACCCGTCGGGGAGTCGAACCTTCTTTTCAACATGGAATATGTCGTCGCGGAAAGCAACGACGGGTTGCACAGTACCGTATTCGCCAACTGGCCGCCTACGTCGTACTACAGCGCCTTTATCCCTACCACCCCCCTGCGGGTATTTGGACAAGGCACGCTGGTGGACTTCATCCACCCCCAGCTCTCGGTCGTGACACCCTCCACCGCCCTGGACAACGACATCATCGCGCTCCCGTTCAACGCGGGCCTCGTCAACAACGGGCTCACGAGCGCTACCAGCGTATACCTCTGCGCGACCGGCTATACCAGCAACGGTGACAGCATTACGGTCTGCCAGCAGACCAGCAAGACCCAGTTGCAACCGAATGGCACCGGGAACTGGCAGATCGATATATGGCCGAGGGGTTTCTTCAACGTCCCCGCCGGGCAAACCATAGACAGCCTGCACTACTTCTTTACCGACGCCACCGGCGCCACCAAGGTTGGATACGCGGGGGGCTCGTCTCCTTTTACTTTCACCTTCAACTGCCAATGATATGCGCTCACCCAGATTCCCAATATGCTTGCTGATCCTTTTGCTGTCGTGCCAGGCCGTCCTGGCGGGTGGCGGCAAACCCGCGGTGAGCGGTATCGTAACAGACAGCTATGGCCATCCGCTGGCAGGTGTGCTTGTTAGCGTCAAGGGACAAAAAACAGCTACGGTATCCGGCGAGGACGGCGCGTTCCACATCGACGCGGGCCCCGGGTCGACCCTCACCTTTCAACACCCCCGGTTTGACTTTACCCAGGTACGGGTGGGGGCTGCAAACGTCGTCGTCCGGCTCAACGAGCGTTTTCTGACGACACAACAATCACCGGGCCGGGCAGCCGAAAAAGCGGACACCGTGGAACTTCCGGCGAGCGCATCCGGTAAAATAGACGTCCTCTACGGCCAGACCTCCAGCGAATCCTTCCTCGGCTCCATCTCGACCATAGGCGCCCACGAAGTGGGGGAGACGCCGGCCCCGTCTATCTTGTACGCACTGCCGGGACGGCTGGCCGGTCTGGATGTGAATCAGACCGCCGGTTTTTCCAGCTTCAGTACATCCGCGCTCACCTCCCAAAACATTTTCCTGGGTACGTTTGTGCCGAACAATAACAGCGGGGCCGGCCCGACCGACAATTCGGAGTTCAACGTCACACTCCGGGGACACGGAGAGAGCATGGGACAGAACCCCATCGCCATCGTCGACGGCGTGCAACGCGAACTGTATTCCATCGATCCGCGGACGATAGAATCGATCTCTATACTCAAGGATCCCTTGTCCAACCTTTTCCTGGGCCAGAACAGCTCCCGGGGGGCGCTGATCATCACGACCAGGCAGCCGCAGTCCGGTCCCACGCACCTGGACATCACTGCGGAATCCGGCGCCCAGACGTCGCTGGGCCTGCCCGTACCGCTGCCTGCCTATCAATACGCCTACCTCCTCAACGAGGCGCTCCTGAACGACGGTAAACCCGTTGCCTATACACAGGCGGACTTCAACGCCTACCGGAACCATACCGATCCCTACGGCCACCCGGACGTGAACTGGTACAATACCATTATCCGGAAAAACCCACTGCTCAGCCGGATCAACCTGAACGCTTCCGGTGGTTCAAACGTGGCGCGGTATGTCATTAACGTCAGCTATATGGATCAACAGGGGATGTTCGTCACGTCCCCGGCCAATCCATACAACACCAACCTGGACCTCCAGCGGTACATCATCGACTCCAAGATCGACGTCAACGTGAATAAGAATTTCGAGGTCAGGTTGCAACTCTTTGGCCGTCTCCAGGACGGGAACCAGCCCGGCGGCAGCAACGGCAATGCCAGCCCGGCCGCCGGCGGCGGCGTCCCGAGCATCCTTGCGGGGCTCCTCAGCACGCCCAACAACGCTTACCCGGTGTATAATCCTGACGGCTCCTTCGGGGGCAACCAATACTACACCCAGAACCTCATGGCCGAAGTCGTGGGCTCGGGTTACGAACAAAGCCACCTCCACGACGTATTGACGAACTTGGACCTGAAGTATAAACTGGACCAGGTAACCAAAGGGCTTTGGGTGGAAGGCAGCGGAAACGTCTCCGTGGAGTCCCAAACCCTGATCAACCGAAGCCTCCAGACCCAGGTATACCAGATGAAGGGCACAGCGGGGGTGGACACCACCTACCTCGGCTTCGGCAAATCGGTGGCCCAAAGCAACCTCTACAGCCAGACGGCCTGGGCCAGGTACCGGTATTTTCGCCTGGCGGCCGGGTACGACCGGACCTTCGGCGACAATGGCATTAGCGCGGAAATCATGGCCGACCAGAAGCGCACGCTGCTCAACTACGACCTGCCTTCCCAACTGACCAACTTCAACGGCAAGGTGGCCTATAACTACAAACAAAAATACTTTGTCGAAGGTGCCGCGAGTGTCAGCGGGTACAACCGCTATGCCCCGGGACATCAGTACGGGTTTTTCTACGCCGGCGGGCTGGGCTGGGATGTCACGAAGGAACCCTTCTTCCAACGCCTCTTCCCCTGGGTCGATCATTTCAAGATGCGCGCCACCTATGGCCTTACCGGCAACGCCAACGTAGATTATTATGGATATTATATCTGGCGGGAACACTACCAGAATGTGGCCGGGACCTATGCGATCGGAAGCTCCTATAGCAGCGGCCAGGTCAACGCCTGGGCGGAAGACGGCACCAACAACAGCCAGGTGTTGCCCAACAGCAACGCCACCTGGGAAAAGGCGGACAAATTCGACGGGGGCGTGGACTTGTCGTTCCTGCACAATACGCTTTTGTTCACGGGAGACTATTACCACGAGCGCTACTTCGACGTCATGCAGCAACGGGGCGACAACATCGCGCTGATAGGGATCAGTTATCCAAACGAGAACATCGGCAAAGACCTGTACCAGGGCGCGGAGGTCTCCCTGACCTACCAGAACCACGTGGGTAACGTCAACTATTTCGCGACCGGTAACGCCTCGGTTCAACAGACCAAGGTCCTGTACATGCAGGAGCAATACGAGCAGAACGCCTGGAACGTCCGTACGGGCCGGCCGGTGGGCCAGCTCTTCGGTTATATCGTCAATGGCCTTTACCAGACGGGCCAGGCGGCGGCCACCGGCCCCAGCATCCCGGGGTATACGCCCAAGGCCGGCGACCTCCGGTACGCGGACCTGAACGGCGACGGAATCATCAACCAGTTCGACGAGGCCCCGCTTGGCAAGGGCCGCCCGTTGATCTACTACGGGCTGACGCTGGGCTTCAGTGTGCTGGGGATCGAATGCAGCGCCTTGTTCCAGGGCGTGACCAACCGGGAGGAATACGAAGCAAACCCCTATATCTACGAAGGCTTTATCGCCCAAAACAACCAATACTCCCAGGCCTATCAGCAAGTCCTGGGACGGTGGATACCGGAAAACGCGGCCGTCGCGACTTCCCCGAGGCTGACGGCCGGCGGCAATAACTATAACTACAGCCCCAATAACGTCTACTCGTCTTATTTCTTACACAACGGCGACTTCTGGCGGCTGAAAACCCTGAGCGTCGGCTACAACCTGCCGTACCGCGTACTCAGGCGGGCGAAGATCGGCGGGATTAAGATTTTTGGCAGCGCCCAGAACTTGTTCACCCACGAAGCCTTCAAGGGGATCGATCCCGAAGTGTCCTTACCAAACTATCCCCTGCAACGGGTGCTGAACCTGGGGATCAACCTTAAATTCTAACGACGATGCGCAACTATTGTCTTTTCCTTGGTCTGTGCGTGTGGGGGCTTTCTGCCTGCCAGAAGAACTACGAATCGGTGCCCCTGGGTCAGCAAGCGACCATAAACGACGTATTCAATACGCAGGACTCGTCCGGCCAGCAGGCGATCCTTTACCTGTCCAACTGTTACCTGGTGACGCTGCCCAACGGGCATAACCGGGTCGGCGGGGACTACCTGGACGCCGCCTCGGACGACGCCGTCTCCAGCTCGCTTACGGTGTCGGATGTCCAGATGATTGCCACCGGGGCATATACGGCGGCTTCTCCGAACGCCGACGATGAGTGGTCCAGAAACTACAACGCCATACGGGACTGCAACGTATTTATCAACAACATTTACCGGGTGCCGCTCATCCTGCTGCTGCCGGACGGGCGGAAGGCCATCGGCGCGTTGCGCTCCGAGGCCCGGTTCCTGAGGGCGTGGTTGTATTACCAGCTGATCGAACGGTACGGGGGCGTACCCCTGGTGGGTGATACGGTGTTTTCCATCACCGACAACGTCCAGCTCCCCCGGAATTCCTTTGCCGACTGCGTCAACTATATTGTTTCGGAGTGCGACAACATCAAGGACAGTCTCCGCACGCCCCAGGAGCTCGACGCCAACAACTACGGCCGCATCACGTCAGGCATGGCCATGGCGCTGAAAGCACAGGTGTTGCTGACGGCGGCAAGCCCCCTCTTCAACGGCGGCAACATCGACGGTGCCGACCCCCTCACCGGCTATCCCAGCTATGACGCGACCCGCTGGCAGACAGCCGCTCAGGCGGCACAGGACGTCATGAACCTTGGCTTCTATAGCCTCGTGCCTTCCTTCGAGAACGTCTTTACCACCCAGGCATACCCCATTGGCACCAATACCGAAACCATTTTCTGGGTCCAGATCGGGCCGACCACGGCGGTGGAGACCACCAATTCTCCTGTCGGTTACGGGTCCGCGGGGGGCGGTGGGGAAACCAGTCCCAGCCAGGGGTTGGTGGATGCTTACCCGATGAACAACGGCCTGGCGATCACCGACCCGGCTTCCGGCTACAATCCATTGGATCCCTACAGCAACCGCGATCCCCGGCTGAACGCCACGATCTTCTACAACGGCCACCTTTGGCTGAACCGCAACGTGGAAACCTTTGACGGGGGGCTTGATAAACCCGGCGGCACGTCTGCCGAGACCAAGACCGGTTATTACATGCGCAAGTTCATGGGGCCCTTCGAGACCGTCAACAGCAGTCCTGCGGAATATTCCAACACGATCCACGACTTTATCTATTGCCGTTACGCGGAAATCCTGCTGGATTTTGCCGAAGCGACCAACGAATACTCCGGTCCTTCGGCTGCGGTGTATAACGTCCTGACGTCGCTCCGGCAGCGCGCCGGTATCGCACCGGGCACGAATAACCTGTACGGTCTGACGGCGGGTATGGACCAGGACTCCATGCGCGCGGCCATACACAACGAACGGCGGATCGAGATGGCGTTCGAGGAACACCATTTCTGGGACATCCGCCGCTGGAAGACCGCCGCCCAGGCCTACAATGCGGCACCGCTCCAGGGCATGGACATCCAGCAGACAGCCTCCGGGCTGGTGTACAACCGGATCAATGTCTTGACAACGGCCTTTAAGGACCCGCAAATGTATTTCTACCCCATCCCCTATGGTGAAGTGGTCAAAAATCCTCAAATGAAACAAAACCCCAACTGGTAATGAAAAAGCTGCTGCTATATGTCTTTGTCCTGGCGCTCCTCCTGGACGCCGGGGACGTCCTGGCCCAGGGCCGGATCATCACCGGTATCGTCCGGGACCAGTACGGGCCGCTGTCGGGTGCAACGGTAACCGAGGCCGGGACCCGAAATTCCGTCCCCACGGACAACAAGGGGGAATTCCGGATTGTCCTCAGGGAGAACGTCGGGAAGCTGATCATCACCTACGTGAACTACGTCAAACAGACGATCACGGTCAAACAAGGCACAAACGACGTCGAGGTCAAACTCGAACAAAATACGTCCAGCATGGACGAGGTCACCGTCGTGGGTTTTGGCGCGGCCAAGCCCCGCACGACGATGACCGGCGCCGTGAGCGCGATCAACGCCAAGGAGATCGAGGACGTCCCCACTTCCAGCGTACAGAATGCACTGGCCGGACGGTTGCCCGGCCTCGTCACCGTGCAGCGGTCAGGCCAGCCCGGCCGGGACGCCTCCGACTTTTACATCCGCGGGGTCTCCTCCCTCAACCCGAACGGTAACCAGCCGCTCATCCTGGTGGACGACATCGAATACACCTACGACCAGCTGGCGCAGATCAACGTCAATGAAATCGAAAGCATCACCATCCTGAAAGACGCTTCCTCCACGGCCATCTACGGGATCAAGGGCGCCAATGGGGTGCTGTTGGTCACGACCAAGCGCGGTCTCGCGGGACGCCCCAAGTTCAATGTCCGGGGAGAGGCGGGTGCCCAATCGCCTGTCCTTGTCCCTAAGTTCCTGGATGCTTACCACTCGGCTTTATTGGTCAATGAGGCTTATGCCAATGACGGCCTCTCGCCCCAGTTCACCGCTTCCGACCTCCAGCACTTCAAGACCGGCGACGATCCCTACGGCCACCCGAACGTCAACTGGTACAAGGCCATCATGCGTCCCCATTCCGAACAGGCCAATGCCGACCTGGACGTCTCCGGCGGCACGCACAACGTAAGGTATTTCATCACCGGGGGGGTCTTTACCCAGAATGGGACGGTGCGCAACTTTGGTACCGAGCAAGCCGGCATCAACTCTGCCGGTGTCAACAACAACTATTTCTACAACCGGTATAACGTCCGGAGCAACCTGGACATCCAGGCCACCAAAAACCTCTCGCTCCGGCTCGACCTCACCACCCGGTATATGGACATCAACCAACCCTCGAACGTAGGCGTGGTCACCGATATTTATAACTATAACGACTTCCATCCCTTTTCCGCGCCCTTTATCAACCCCAACGGCAGCTTTGCGTATGCCTACGACACACAGAGCCAGTTGCCCACGCTAAACGCGCTGCTGGCTTCCGGCGGCTACACCCGCGACCGCCGGACGGACTTCAATACGCTCCTGGGTTTCGACGAGAAGCTGGGCGACATCACCGAAGGCTTATCCCTTACCGGCAGACTGGCCTATTCCAGCCAGCAGGAAAGTGTACTGACGCTCAACCACGCGTTTGCGAACCCGCCCAGTTATCATTACAACCCCACCGACGGGTCCTATACCCTGAACACGGGCCCCAACGGCGGCGGCTATGTGGAAAGCACCTGGTCCAGCTCCGGGTATCCCGACCTGGACATCCAGAACGTCGACGCCCAGGTTTATTTTTCGTATGACCGGACTTTCAGCCACGCCCACCACTTCAACTCCCTGCTGTTGTGGCACGAGCAGACGAACCGGGTGGATGACGATGCCGCGACCGCCCAGGTGGCCACGGTGCCTTCGAAATTCCAGGGATATTCGCTAAAGGTCGGGTACGACTTTAAACAGAAGTACCTGCTTGATTTCAACGCCGCCTACAACGGTTCGGACCGCTTCCACGCCAGCCACCGCTACGGGTTCTTCCCCGCCGCCGGCGCGGGTTGGAACGTCGCCAAGGAGAAATTCTTCGGCGACCTGTTCCCAAAGATCAACCTGTTCAAGCTCCGGGCCACGTACGGCGTCGTCGGTTCCGACGTCGCCCTGGGCAATCAATACCTCTACCAGCAGATATACTATACCGGGTCCAACTACAGCTTTGGCGCCCAACCCCAGGGCCAGGCCACGGTGTACGAAGGACCGCTCGGGAACAACAACGTGACCTGGGAAAAATCCCGGAAGGCCGACGTGGGCCTGGACCTGAACCTCTTTGGCGACAGGCTCAGCTCGACGACGGATTACTTCCATGAGTATCGCTTCAACCAGTTGGTGACACCCGGAAACACGCCCCTTATATTAGGGATCGGGCTCTCGCCCACCAACGTCGGTGTCACGACCAACCAGGGCTGGGAAGAAACCCTTACCTGGAGCGCGACCGCCGGTAAGGTCTTTTACAGCATCGGCGTCGTCTATTCGCACAACCGCAACAAAATCATCTATGAGGCCGAGGCCGCGCCCCGCTTTCCCTGGCTGGCCGCAACCGGTCACCAGATCAACCAGCCGTTTGGCTATGTCTTCCAGGGCTTCTATACCCAGGCCGACATCAACAACGCCAAGGTGGCCAAACCCAACACCGCCGCGCCCGTGGTGGCCGGGGACATCAAGTACAAAGACCTCAATGGCGACGGCGTCATCGACCAGAACGACGAAACGGCGATCGGGCGGCCGAACATACCCAATACCACCGTCGGGCTGCCCATTAAATTGGGCTATAAAGGCCTGAACGTAAGTATCCTGTTCCAAGGCGCCTTCCAGTACAGCCTGGGCCTTTCCGGTATCGCCATCGAACCCTTCCAGAGCCAGTGGCAGCCCATACACCAAACGGCCTGGACACCGGCTACCGCCAGCGCCGCGGAGTTCCCCCGGCTCACGACCGACGCCACGACGATCAACAGCCCGTCCAACTATATGTCGAACTTCTGGCTGATCAACGCGCACTATATCCGGATGAAAACGGTGGATATCTCCTACCAGTTCCCCAAAAAGGACCTGCCCTTCCGCCTGAACAACGCCCGGCTCTACCTCAGCGCTTATAACCTCCTCACCTGGAGCAACGTCTCCAAAAAATACCAGCAGGACCCCGAAGTACAGTCCAATACCGCGGGGGACGCCTACCTGACACAAAAAGTATTAAACATCGGTATACAGATTGGATTATGAGATGGCTACACGTACTCTTATGGCTAACCCCATTGGCGGGCCTTGCCCAGTCGAAACAGCCCGTCGACTATGTAAACCCTTTTATCGGTGCGAGCGCCAGTGCTGAAAAGGCCGGGGCCGTTCATGGCCTTGGAAAAACATTCCCCGGCGCCACCACCCCTTTCGGCCTGGTACAGGTCAGCCCCAACACCATCACCGGTGGGGACAACGGCTCGGGGTACAGTTATGAACACAAGAGTATCGAAGGTTTTGCTTTTACTCAGCTCAGCGGGGTAGGATGGTACGGTGACCTGGGGAACTTCCTGGTGATGCCGGCGACGGGCCCCCTGAAAACAAGGGCCGGGCGGCCGGATCATATCCCGGAAGGCTATCGCTCCGGTTATGCAAAGACAACGGAGCAGGCCAGCGCGGGTTATTACTCCGTCTTGTTGACACGCTACCGGGTCCGCGCCGAAATGACGGCCGCACCCCACAGCGGCATGCTGCGCTTTACCTACAATGCCGGCGGCCCTTCCCGTATACAAATCGACCTGGCCAGGCGGGTGGGTGGGACCTCCACGCTGCAATACGTACACGTAACGGACGACCACAGCATAGAAGGCTGGATGCAATGCACGCCGGACGGCGGCGGCTGGGGTGACGGTGCGGGACATGTGTATTACACGGTGTATTTCCACGCCGAATTCAGCAAGCCCCTTCTTCATTATGGAATATGGTCCGCCGATATACCCGACAACTGGTCCCGCAAACGCGAATCCATCGAAAGCAACCTTTACCAGGAACGTGTCGGTGAAGCCGAAGTGTTGCGTGGGGTGGGGGAAAAACAGGGCAAGCACCTCGGATTTTTCACCGAGTTTGCCGCAAAGCCGGGGGAACAGGTGCTGTTAAAGGTGGGCATATCCTTCGTTGGGGTGGCAGGCGCCCGCGCCAATTTGACGACCGAAATCCCGGACTGGGATTTTGACCGCGTTCATGCGCAAGCCCGCTTGTTGTGGAGCCGGGCCTTGGACAAGATCCGCGTCAGCGGGGGAACTTCCGCTGAAAAGGCCGTCTTCTACACCGCCCTTTACCACAGCCTCATCGATCCCCGGGTACTCTCCGATGCAGACGGAAGCTATCCCGGCGGAGACGGTCAAATACACCATTCGCCGACTTTTTCCAAGCGGACCGTCTTTAGCGGTTGGGACGTTTTCCGGAGCCAGATGCCCCTGCAGGCCCTGATCAACCCCACCGTCGTGAGCGACATGATCAACTCTCTTGTAGAGCTGGCCGATCAAAGCGGCAAACACTACCTCGAACGCTGGGAGCTGATGAATGCCTATACCGGTTGCATGATCGGAAACCCGGCGGTCATCATGATCGCCGACGCTTACGCCAAGGGCATCCGGAACTTTGACGTCTCCAAAGCGTATACGTATGCTGTAAACAGTTGCGAACGTTTTGGCAACGGTGATCGCGGCTGGGCATATATCTGCGACCCCGACGACCATAGCGGGACGTCTTATGCATCTTCTCCTTTCGTGATCTCCAATACGCTGGAAGACGCCTTTTCGGAATGGTGCCTTTCGCGCCTCGCCTCGGCGCTGGGGCATACCGATGATTCGGCCCGCTACGCCGCCCGGTCTCAGAGCTATCGCCACATCTGGGACACCACCGTTCACTGGTTCCGCCCCCGAAAGGCCGACGGTTCCTGGGAGGCCTGGCCTGCCACCGGGCGGCTGACCCAATTCTACGGAACGGTGGAAAGCAACCCCTATCAGCAAGGCTGGTTTGTTCCCCACGACATACCCGGTATGGTGCAACTCATGGGCGGGCGGTCCAAGGTCATTGCCGACTTGCTGTATCTCTTCCGGCATACACCCGACGGCATGTTGTGGAACGACTATTTCAATCAGGCCAACGAACCGGTCCACCACGTACCCTTCCTTTTCAATCGTCTCGGTGCTCCCTGGCTGACGCAATACTGGAGCCGCCAGGTCTGCGCCCGCGCTTACCACGACGACGTGGAAGGCCTCGTCGGAAACGAAGACGTGGGACAAATGTCCGCCTGGTATGTCCTGGCCGCCAGCGGGATTCACCCCGTATGCCCCGGCGATACGCGGTATGAAATCACGAGTCCCGTGTTCTCCCGCATCGTTTTTACACTCGCGGGCGGTGCGACCTTCACCATCGTGGCCCGGAACAACGCTGCCAAGAACGTGTACATTCAAAGCGCCACCCTCAACGGACAACCTTATCCGTATTGCCATATCGACCACGCGCAACTCCTCGCGGGCGGCGTGCTGGAATTACAAATGGGGCCCAGCCCCAATAAAAAATGGGGCAAATGAAATCGCTATTATACCTCGCCGGTTGCCTTTTTTGCGCTTACGCGCAGGCGCAGGACCTTGTACACTATGCCAACACGTTACAAGGCACGAATTCCGATTTCGGCCTTAGCTACGGCAACACCTACCCCTCCACCGCGCTGCCATTCCCCATGAACGCCTGGTCCCCGCAGACCGGCCGCGACGGGGATGGTTGGAAATACCAATATCAGTCCGGTTCGATTCGAGCCTTCGGCGAAACCCACCAGTGTAGCCCCTGGGTTGGCGACTACGGTGTTTTCTCGCTGATGCCCGTGCTCGATACCAGCGCCGATCAACGCGCATCGGCGTTCTCCCATCGCAATGAGATCGCCCAACCAAGCTACTACAGTGTCCGGTTGGACAATGGCATCCGCGCCGAAATCGCCCCCACCGAGCGCGGGGCCGCGATGCGCTTTACTTTCCCAAAAGGCCACGACGCCTTTGTCGTGTTCGACGGGTACATCAAACACTGCCACCTGCTTGTTTCGCCCGACCACCGCAGTATTTCCGGGTGGGTCGACAACGGGCGCTGGGTGCCCCGGGGCTTCCGCAACTACTTCGTGATTGCATTCAATACGCCGTTCACCGGTTATGCCGCCACGGGCGATACTTCCGGTGAAGGCGACCGTCCGGTCGCGGCCTTCTTGCGCTTCAAACCCGGTGCCGTTGTTGAGGCACGCATCGCCTCCTCTTACATCAGTCCCGACCAGGCGTCGGTTACCCTGGACCGTGAGGTCGCTCCCACCTTCGACGCCACTCATAAAGCCGCCGACAAGGTCTGGAACGATCTTTTCCACCGCGTCCTCGTGGAAGGCGGGACTGAGGCCGACAAGGCCACATTTTATAGTTGTCTCTTCCGCGCCAGCCTTTTCTCCCATACTTTCTTCGAATACGGGAAAGATGGCCACCCTTATTACTACAGTCCGTACGACGCCCAGATCCACGACGGGTATATGTATACGGACAACGGCTTCTGGGATACCTTCCGCTCACAGTTCCCGCTAAGCAACATTCTCCAGCCGACGCAACAGGGTCGTTATATGCAGGCGCTCCTGGACGCCTGGCACCAGTGCGGCTGGCTGCCCGCCTGGTCGGCACCCTCCGAAACGGGGGGCATGCTGGGCAACCACGCCATATCTTTACTTACCGACGCCTGGGTAAAGGGCATCCGGACCTTTAGTCCCGATTCCGCGCTGAAGGCCTACGCCCACGAGTCCATGAACAAAGGGCCCTGGGGCGGCGCCAACGGCCGGGCCGGCTGGAAGGAATATTTCGAGCTCGGCTATGTACCGTACCCTGAATCCCAGGGCTCGACTGCGCAGACCCAGGAATACGCCTATGACGACTTTTGCGCCTACCACCTGGCAAGGCTCACAGGGAACGAGTTTTATGCGCACGTTTTTGGCCGGCAGATGTACAACTACCGGAACGTTTTCGATACCGTTACCGGGTTCATGCGCGGCCGTCAGGCTGACGGCAGTTGGGTCCCTCATTTCGATCCTTATGAATGGGGCGGCCCCTATACCGAGGGCAATGCCTGGCACTACAACTGGTCCGTCTTCCATGACGTCCAGGGGTTGATCAACCTCATGGGGGGCGACGCGCCCTTTATTTTGAAACTGGATTCCGTTTTTACCGTATCCAACACCGTCCACTACGGCACGTACGGCGCCATGATCCACGAGATGAAGGAAATGGTCATCGAGGACATGGGACAATACGCCCACGGGAACCAGCCCATCCAACACATGATCTACTTGTACAGCTACGCGGGTCAACCCTGGAAAACCCAGTTCCACATCCGCCAGGTCATGGACAAGCTCTACAACGCCACCGAAAACGGATACCCCGGGGACGAGGACCAGGGTGGCATGTCCTCCTGGTACGTCCTTAGCGCCATGGGGATCTACAGCGTCTGCCCCGGCACCGATCAATACGTCCTGGGCAGCCCTGTGTTTAATAAAATCACCCTGACGATGGAGGACGGCAGGCAATTCATCATCGAAGCCGATGGGAACAGCAAAGACAACGTATACATCGACGCCGCTACCCTCAACGGCGTACCCTATACGCACAACTGGATCACGTATGGGGACATCGCCCGGGGCGGGGTGTTACGATTGCAAATGAGCAACAAACCCAATCTTAAAAGAGGCACGGCGGAAGAAGACAAACCCTTCTCGCTGTCCAAATGCAAATAAGAATGGCACGAATTGTAAAGACGGTCACGGTTCTATGGTTGGCGTTTTGTCGGCCCGGACTTTTATGGGCGCAGACCCGGATTTCCCTTGGCAGCGACAATCCCGCTGTGCAATGGCGGATCAAGCCGCAAGCGGAAGTGGATAGTGTAAAGATGGTTCAGTTGGGGTATGATACGCGAGACTGGGTACCCGGTGTCGTCCCGGGTGTGGTGTTCGACGCATACGTTCGGGCGGGGTTGGAAAAGGATCCCAATTATGCGGATAATATCTACCACGTAGATAAGTCAAAATACGATCGTAATTTTTGGTACCGAACGGAGTTTGCCACACCGGTGGGCTTAGCGGGTGGCGCGCTTGGCGCGCCTGGAGCCAACGTGGGTGCCACGCCGGCGGCGGTTGGCGCGGCCGCGCACCTTTGGCTCCACTTCCGCGGCGTCAACCGCAAGGGCGAAGTCTTTCTCAACGGTGTCCGTCTCGGTCTCCTGGATGGCTTTATGCAACGGGGCGACTACGATATTACCGGGTTGGTCGCGCCGGGCGGCAGGAACGTCCTGGCGGTGCTCGTGCACTGGCCCGGCCTGCCCATCCCCAACCATGCCAGCCCGACGTATATATCCAGCGACGGCTGGGACTGGATGCCCTCGGTTCCGGGGTTGCTGAATGGGATTACGGACGAGGTATACCTCACCGAGACCGGCCGGGTGACGATCGTCGATCCCTGGATCCGTACGGAAGTGCCTTCACGCAAAGAAGCATCCATTGCGGTAAGGGTGGGGCTTGACAACCATTCGGGGCAAACCGAGGAAGGGGTGCTAAAGGCGGTCATCCAGCCCGGAAATATTGTTCTTTCGCGCAAGGTGACCCTTGGTCGCGGGCCTCAGGACGTTTCCTTCGATCGGGTGCGGGTGCAGGACCCTGCCCTTTGGTGGCCGAATGGATACGGTGCCCCGAATTTATATACCTGTGATGTTACATTTACGGTAGACGGTCAGGTGTCCGACAGCCGCCGTGTGACCTTTGGTATTCGCCAGTACGGCTACGATACCACCGGGGGGGTGCTCCACATCAAGGTCAACGGCGAGCGGATCTTTGTACGGGGCGGCAACTGGGGCATGAGCGAATACCTGCTCCGGTGCAGGGGCGCGGAATATGATGTGAAAGTCAGGCTTCACCGGGAGATGCACCTCAACATGATCCGCAACTGGATCGGGTCTACGACCGACGAGGCCTTTTATGATGCCTGTGACAAATATGGGATCATGGTGTGGGATGACTTCTGGCTCAACTCTCATCCCAACCTGCCGGACGACGTATTTGCCTTTAACGCCAATGCCGTGGAAAAAATCAAACGGTTCCGGAACCACCCTTCCATCGCCGTCTGGTGCGGAGACAACGAGGGTACGCCCCTTCCCCCATTGAACGGCTGGCTCCGGGAAGACGTTAGCGCTTTCGACGGGGGAGACCGCTGGTACCAGCCCAACTCCCATTTAGGAGCCCTTACGGGGAGCGGACCCTGGACCAACGCCCACCCCACCTGGTACTTCACCCGCTATCCGGGTGGGTTTGGGGGGAGCCCTGGCTGGGGTTTCCGGACGGAGATTGGAACGGCGGTCTTTCCTACTTATGAGAGTTTTTCCCGGTTTATGCCCGACAGTACCTGGTGGCCCAGGAACCCCATGTGGGACAAACATTTCTTTGGGCCGTCGGCCGCCAACGCGGGCCCCGACAGCTATATGGCCACGATCGATGCCAGTTACGGGAAAGCGGAAGGCATCAAGGACTTCTGCCGCAAGGCCCAGTTGTTGAATATAGAGACCAACAAAGCCCTCTATGAAGGGTGGCAACACCATATATGGGACGACGCCTCCGGTGTCATGACCTGGATGAGCCAGTCTGCCTATCCGTCGATGGTATGGCAGACGTACGACTACTATTACGACCTCACCGGTGCCTATTGGGGCGTCCGCAAGGCCTGCGAGCCCATTCACATTCAATGGAGCTACGCGGACAATTCTGTAAAGGTGATTAATACGACCTTGGACGACTTACATGGTTTGCACGCCCAGGCCATCGTCTATGACCTCGACGGCAGGCCCCTCCCTGCCTATGGCCGGACCGCCGTTGTGGACGCGCCTTCAGACACCGCGACAGCCTGTTTTTCCCTGGATTTTGGCATAGACGACCTGGCGCGGCAAAAAACGGCCGTTGCCTCTTCCGGCGCCACCGAGGCACCCGATGCCGGCGCCGTGACCGACGGCAATGCCGGTTCCCGCTGGAGCAGCGCCTACCGGGACGACGAATGGATCTATGTAGACCTGGGCGAACCCCGGGAGATCGGGGCCGTTACCCTCCACTGGGAGGCCGCTTACGGAAAAGCCTACAAGATACAAGTCTCCGGAGACGCCGTCACCTGGAAAGACGTGTATGCCACCGGGGATGGAAAGGGCGGGATCGATCCTGTTACTTTTGCCCCGGTGACGGCCCAGTATGTGCGGATGCTGGGTATCCGCCGGGCAACCGCCTTCGGATATTCCCTCTACGACTTCGAAGTCTATGGACGCAAACGCGCGGCAACCTCGCCCCTCCATTTTATCCGGCTTTTGCTAAAAGACGACAGCGGCCGGTTGTTGTCGGATAACTTTTACTGGCGTGGCAACCAGCTTTCGGACTATACGGCGTTGAACAAGCTGCGCCCCGTCCGGCTCCGCGTGACCTCCCGTTTCCTCCGGGGGGCCGCGTCCGACACGATCGAGGCAACGGTCACCAACCCCACCGCCGTCGTGGCATTTGCCGTTCGCCTACAGGCCGTGCGGGCCGCCACCGGAGACCGGATTTTGCCGGCGTTGCAAGACGACAACTATTTCACCCTCCTGCCGGGGGAGTCCAGGAAAGTCGGTATCGAATTCGATCCTACCTTGCTGGGGAGCGATGGCTATAAGCTGATTGTTGAACCATACAACCATCCGCAATGAAAAAGATTCTTTTCCCGATACTTGCATTGTTGATGATCAGCCCCGTTCTGCCGGGGGCCGTGAGGCCCCCGCGGAGGGGCGAGCTGGCCCCGCCGCGGGGGCCTCACGGCCCTGCGGCGGCCGCACGGGGCTCGCAGCCGGCCACGCGGCGGGCGGACGGCCTCCGGCCCGCGGTGACCCTGACGCTGGCCATCGTCCTCCAGGACAACATGGTGATCCAGCAAAACAAGCCCTTCAAAGTGTGGGGCGCCGCTCCGGCCGGCACCACCGTGGAGATCCAGGCGGACTGGATGTCCAACCCCGTCACGGTAATAGCTGACCGTTCGGATACCTTCCTGGGTATCATCGATGTTCCTCGCGTGGCTCCCGGCGACTACAAGCCCCACACGCTCACCGTGCGGGCGGGCGCGTCGGTCATCACGCTGCACAATGTGCTCGTAGGCGAAGTCTGGTTTTGCAGCGGTCAGTCGAATATGCAGTTCAGCATGATCACCGTGCTGGATTCCACTTCGGAAATCGCCGCGGCCGACCATCCGTCGATACGCCTTTTTAACACGGCCCTCAACTTTAGCGACCATCCCCTGGAGAATGTAAAAGGGAAATGGGTGCCTTGCTCTCCCGAAACCGTAAAGGGTTTTAGCGCCGTGGCTTACTACTTTGGCCGGAAACTCCAGGAAACCCTGAACGTGCCCGTGGGGCTTATTTTTTCGGGGATCGGCGCTTCCGCTGCCCAGGCGTATGTGCCCGAAGAGGCCCTGGCCGCCGATACCCAGCTCAACCGGGTCTACCTGCAACCCTACCTGTCCAGTCCCCGCTCCAAGGAGGTCATCGACGGTGGCTTTAGCTTTGAAAAGGTCACGCGTCCTTTTCTCTTATACAATGCATTGATCCATCCCTTCCGTCACTTGTCGATACGCGGCATCTGCTGGTACCAGGGAGAATCCAACCGTATGGAAAGGGACAGCTATACCCGCCTGACCCAAACCCTTGTCCGGTGTTGGAGAACCGGCTTTGCACAGGGGGACCTGCCCTTCTACTATGTACAAGTGGCCCCTTACTTTTATGACAAAGAAGATCCCACTTTGGCGGACTATGCTTTTTTCCGGGAAGCCCAGGAACGCATTTCCGACCTCGACCATACCGCGATGGTCGTCACCATGGACGTGGGAGAATCCAAAAACCTGCACCCCATCAACAAAAAACCCGTGGGCGAGCGTCTTGCCGCTACCGCCCTCGCCGGCACTTACGGTCTCGAAGGGATCGTGCACAGCGGCCCCCACTACCAATGTATGGAAGTCCGGGGTCGGGATGTTGTTATTCATTTCGAACCAGGCACCCTCAGCGGAGGGCTGAAGACCATCGATGGCGGGGCGCCCTTGTTTTTTACCATGGCTGGAGCGGATAAGGTGTTTTACCCCGCGGTGGCTACGATCGAGGGTGACCACGTGGTATTGCATTCGGACAAAGTCAGGAAACCCCTGGCGGCGCGGTATGCGTTTACCAATTATCCGGTGACCAACCTTGAAAACGGGGCGGGATGGCCTGCGGTGCCCTTTAGAACCGATGACTGGGTGGAAAAATGAAGTACTTACTGACGATATGGAGCTTACTTTTGACCGCGGGCGCGGGGGTGCGGGCGCAGGATAGCGCCGGGGCCTGCCTCGCCCCGCGCACCACGGCCCGCCCCGCGCCGGACGCCGCGGCTCGGGCCGCCTATTTCATCGACGGCTATCACGGTGGCATCTACGGACACCTCCCGCCCTGGCAGACCCGTTTCATGGTAGACCAGTTGAACGCCCATCCCTGGTGGAAGATCAACCTGGAGCTCGAACCCGAGTCCTGGGATACGATCGAAGAAAAGGACCCCGCCGCTTATGCCGATTTCGAAAAGATGTTCGCGGACCAGTCCTCCGATGGCAGGATCGAATACATCAACCCCGCCTACGGACAGAGCTACCTGTACAATATTTCCGGTGAAAGCATCATCCGCCAGTTTTACTACGGCATCCGGAAATTGCGGGCCCACTTCCCCGGGGCTGTTTTCACCACCTACTCTTCCGAAGAACCTTGTTTCACCAGCGCACTGCCACAAATCTTATCCTCTTACGGATTCAAATACGCCTCCCTGAAAAACCCCAATACGTGTTGGGGTGGCTATACGAGGGCTTATGGGGGCGAGCTGGTGAATTGGATAGGGCCCGATGGAAGCCGGATCCTCGCCGTTCCCCGTTACGCCGTCGAGGCGCTAAAACCACGGTCTACCTGGGAAACGATCGCCTGTAACAACTCCGTGGCTTACATCACGCGCGCCTTTGCGGCGGGCATAGCGCATCCTGTGGGGATGTGTCTGCAGGATGCGGGGTGGAATAACGGGCCGTGGATAAAGCCGGGCGCCGCCGCGGCCGGCACCGCCGGCGCAATCGCTACCGCCGACGTGGCGACGCCCTACATGCCCACGGTCTTCGAGACCTGGAGGGGCTATATCGACCGCCGGACGTCCGGGCGCACACAAGACGACTGGCGCTTCTCCCAGGAAGATGTCCTCGTAAGCCTCGTTTGGGGCGGCCAGGTACTTCAGCGGATTGCCCGCCAGGTACGCGCATCGGAAAACAAGATCGTTGCCACCGAAAAGCTGGCCGCCATGGCGGCTGTCTTCGGGGACGAACCCTGGCCGGGCCTCTCCCTGGATGAGGCCTGGCGCACCCTTTTGTTGTCCCAGCACCACGATTGCTGGATTGTCCCTTACAACGAGCGCGGGGGCCTCACTTGGGCGGACCACGTGACGCAGTGGACGGGGAATACTGATCGGAGGTGCGACAGCATCCTGGAGCGGTCTATGGACGCGCTGTCGGGCGCGCCGCCAGTGCCGCCTAGCGCCACCACACCGCCCGTGCCATCTGGCGCCACCACGCCGCCCGCCGCCTCTGGCGCAGGCGCGCCACACGAGGCGCCCCGTGAGCAGGCCGTGCGCGTTTTCAACAGCACCGCCACGGCGCGGGAGGAATGTGTAGCCTTTCCGTTACCGGCGGGTTGGAAAGGCGCGACGATACTCGACGAACACCATTATGTCGTCCCCTCGCAGGCCGCAGACACGACGGGGTGGCTTTTCCGCGCGCGTGTGCCCTCGCTGGGATATGCCACGTACTTCCTGAAGGAGGGCACCGGCCCTTCTCAAAAAGGCGCCACCCCTTCTCAAAAGGGCGCCACCCCCGGGGCGAAGGGTCCCACACCCGCCGGAAAAGGCGCCCAGGCATTTTTTCAGAAAGACGGCACCTGCCGCATCGAAACCGATCTCTATAGCCTCGTCCTGGACCCGGCCAAAGGCGGCGCTATCAAAAGCCTGGCGGCAAAGCGGCTCCACAACAAGACATTCACGGCGGGCCCGCTGGGAGCGCTCCGGGGGAACTTTTACCACCTGGGCGGATTCCACTCCAGCACGGAAACGCCGGCCGGCATTCATATCCTGGAGAACGGCCCGCTCAGGGTAAAAGTGGAGGTGCAAGGGCAGATCGCCGGCGTCCCCTTTACCCAGTATCTTACGTTGGCGCAGGGCCAGCGCCGGATCGACGTACGCTTGCACATCGACTGGACGGACAATATGGGCATTGGGGAGTCGCCCGACAGTGTAAAGGGACATCTGTTGCAAAAGGCTTTTTACAACGACAGTTTCAAGCTACAGGCAGTATTCCCCCTGGCGCTGTCCGGTCAGAAAGTATATAAAGATGCGCCCTTTGACGTATTGAGGAGCCGGTTGACGAATACTTTTTTCAATAGCTGGGACAGTATCAAGAACGTTGTCCTGTTGCACTGGGTGGATGTGACCGACGGAACGGGGCAATATGGCATGGCGGTGTTGTCCGACCATACGACCTCGTATGCACATGGTCCTCATGATCCATTGGGGCTGACAGTACAGTATTCCGGGGATGGCCTCTTTGGCCGGAACTATACGCTGACGGGCCCTTCCGAACTCGGCTACGCGCTCGTACCCCACGAGGGAACCTGGGATCAGGCTGATGTTGCATCGGAGGAGATGAAGTGGGAGGAGCCGCTGCGTGTGAGCCTGGCCGCGGGCCCGGGCGCCGCGTCGCTCCTTCACACCGACGCCAAAGGCTGGCAGGTCACGACCCTGCTGATGTCCGGCGGAGACCTTGAGGTGCGTATCTTCAACGCGTCGGGGGATGATAACGTCCACCGCGTCTACACCGGGTTTTCCTCGGGGGAGGTACAACTGATCGCCCTGGACGGCCACATCATCCGAACGCTCACGCCGGGGAAAGACCATACTTCTATCGCGCTGGCCATGCCCCGTTTTGGCATCCGGACGCTGAAATTTATACACGTTTCCAAACCATCGTTGCAATGAAAAAAGTTTTCGCTATTGTATTCCTTATTGTTTGCGGCCGTGCCACGGCCCAGCTCCATGCCCCCGCGCCTTTTCAAACAGGAGACCGGGTCGCATTTATGGGGAACAGCATCACCGAGGCCGGCTACTATGAATCTTATATCTGGTTGTATTACATGCTCCACTTCCCGGAGAAACGCATCACCGTATTTAACGTGGGCATCGGGGGTGATAGGGCGGAAAATATGTACAAGCGTTTTGACGACGACGTCCTTTCCAAACGGCCGACCGTTGTTTGCCTCACTTTCGGGATGAACGACTCCGGTTATTTTGAATTCCTTGGGCCGAACCCCGACTCCGGGGCGCGGGCCCGGGTGGCGACATCCCGTCATTTTTTCGAACTGCTGGAACCGAAGTTGAAGGCGCTCAGCGGCGCCCGGAAAATATTAATCTCGTCCTCACCGTACGACGAGACCATGAAAAACCCAAAGAACTATTTCCCTAAAAAGAGCCTGGCCATGGAACAGATCACCCAATTCCAGGAGGCGGCGGCAAACGAAAATCACTGGGGCTTTGTGGATTTTTTTCACCCTATGACGGCCATCACGCTTAGAGAACAACAAAAGGACTCCGCGTTTACTTTAACCGGGGACGACCGTATCCACCCGGGCAATGCGGGTCATTTCGTCATGGCTTACCTGTTTCTAAAGGCTCAAGGATTGGGAGGGCGGGTAGTAGCGGACATATCCCTCGACGCCCGTACCCACCAGGTTCAGAAGCAAGACAATTGCAGCATCACCGGTCTTACCGGCAGCCCGGCAGACCTCCATTTCAACTATCTCGCCGCCTCCTTGCCGTACCCTGTCGACACGGTACCCCGTTTGTGGGGGAACCCCCGCCCGCAATCCGGGGCCGTCAGCCTCCTCCCTTTTTATACCGAGTTCAACCGGGAAATGTTGCGGGTGAACGGGCTGGGGGATAAGACGTATGAATTACGAATGGATGGGAAGCCTATTGGCCAATGGACCGGCGCCCAACTGGGCGAGGGGATCAACCTGGCCATGCAAACCAATACCCCGGAATACGAACAGGCCATGTCCGTATTGCTGCTGAATGAAGAACGGATGGCTGTGGAATCGAAGATCAGGGCCTACTACTGGCTTCAGTTCGATTACTTCCGGGACCTGAACATGATGTACAAGGACGACGCGGCGGCCATGGATTCCGTAAACACGGCCGCGGCCAAACGCTGGGACGTAGCGTCCAAGCGCGACAACTACCGGGCCGCCCGGTACCCCGCCGTCCGCCAGGGCTGGCTCAAACAAATGAACACCATAATCGACGATATCTATACCATCAACCGGCCGGTGACTCATAGCGTGGAATTGAGAGAACTACCCTGAGTTCAAACTCACCGAAATGCGCACATACAGGTTTCGTCTTTACCTGGCGGCGTCTCTTGCCGGGGTGGGGATCTTCTTTGCCGTCCTGCACACGGTATTCGCGCTGGCCTGGGTCTGCATGGTGCCGCTTTTTGCGGCGCTGGAGGGCGCGCGCCGCGGCGATGCGGCCAAGCTAGGATTTGTCACCGGTCTCACGCTATCGCTTTGCGCATTTTATTGGATGATCCCCGGAGCGCAGACTTTCACGGGCAGCAGTATCTGGTACGGCGTGGCGGTATTTGCGGTATGTACGCTACTCCTCTCCCTCTATTGGGCGATTCTCGCGGCGTGTAGCCGCGGTGTGCTGGCGGCGGCCGCGCTGTGGGTCTGTGCGGAAGCAGGCTTGCAATGGCTGGCAAAAGGAATGCCCTGGTTCCTTTTTCATTCAGGCAATGCCCTGGCCGGAAACCTTTACGCCATACAGCCCATTTCCTGGACGGGCATCCACGGGGCCACCTTTGTGGTGGTGGCCGTCAACGCTGTGATCGGACGCTGTGTTGCAAAACGAGACTGGAAAGGCCTTTGGATGCCCGCAGCCGCCATCGCTGTCTACATGGGCATAGGGTGGGGCATTTTGGAAACACGGCAGGAGCCTCGGGGTCCTTATTTTTCCCTGGCCCTATTATCGGAACAGATTACGCCGGACGTACAATGGGACAGCAACAGCGGGGGCCAGCTGGTGGGACGCTTGCTGGACCTGGACCGGGCGGCGGCCGCACAGAAACCGGATATGGCGCTTTGGTCGGAGTCGGCGATTCCCTGGACCTATAAGGAAGGTGATGACCTGGTCGGGGAGATCCTCCGGCAGTCTCCGGGCGTGATCCATATTTTGGGCATGAATACAGCTTGTGCGGAGGGTGTTGTGTACAACTCAGCCTATTGTTTCCGGCAAGGGTTGCCCCCGGGGCGGTATGACAAGCAAGTGCTTTTGCTGGGGATAGAACAACGCTGGCGGGGGTGGCTGATCCCCTTCTTTTCTTCCAATGGGTACGAGGTGCGGAAGGGACCCTATGCGGCGCCGCTAGAAACACCCTTTGGCGCGGCGGGCATCCTGATCTGTAACGAATCAGCGGTGCCTGCCTGCGCGGCGTCGGCGGTCCGCGGCGGCGCCCGGTTCCTGCTCAACCTCAGCAACGACGGCTGGTTTAGCGATACCTACCTCGTCGATCAACACTTCACCAACGTGCGGCTTCGGGCGGTGGAGACGCGTCGCGACATCGCGGTCAACAGCAACAACGGGATCACGGGTCTTGTCAGCGCCTCGGGACGCATACAGGAAGCGCGCCGGAGCGATGATCCTTATGTGTCGATCGTACGGGTGTATCCACACGATGGGGAAACCCTTGCCGTGCGCGTGCCCTGGTTGCCCGTGGCCCTGTGCGGTCTCTTTCTTTTGTTCTTCTATTGCTTCCATATTATAAAACGCTTAAATGAGAAACTCAAATGAAACACATTGCCATCATCGTTCTACTGCTCCTGACCGGCGGGAGGGTTTTTGCCGTCTTCAGCGAAGCGCATTGGCGCTGGCGGAAGGACAACGGCCCGCAGGCCGGGGCCACCTGGAGGGCCTCACAAGACTTTCCGGGCACCATCATGGATTCGGCGGGTATCCGGCTCCGCATCGAGGTGTACAACGGCACGGGAAACAACGAAATGGGAACCGTGGGTCTTCAGTACCGCATGGATACCACCGGTACCTGGATCAACGTGTCCAACACCGTTAGTGCCCATGACTTCGTGATGTCCGGTTCCAGTCCGTATGTCACGGACGGAGAACCCGTGACCATGCAGGTCAACGACCCCGGGGCGGGTACCTTTGAAGGGGGACGGGTGCTGGTGAGCACCTTTTCCTGGACGGATACCCTCAACGCGGGTACGAAAAAAGAATACGAATGGTGTATCAAGCCCACGGGCACGTATTCTCCCGATTCGCTCTACCAGTTTCGCATGACCTACACCGGTACCACGGACGGCTTTAACTACGTGAGCCCCCTCCCCGACATGATGATCCGGCCCGCGCCTGATATCCCGGGGAACGCGGGCATTTACCTCGATCCCAACGTAACGGCCTTTTTCAACCGGGACAGCGGTTGGATTGCCAGCGACGGCGCCGCCACCATACCGCTCTCAGACGGAAGGATCCTTTGGGCGATGGACGACAGCTATATCAACAACTTCGATACGTTGGGCGGTACCATGCCCTGTCTTTTCCAGGTACACAACGACGTGCTCGCACAACCTTACAACAACTGGAACTGGGTCAACACCCCGACCCTCCTCGGCGACAGTGCCAGCGTCCCCAGCTACCTGAAGAACAACTCGAACAACAACTACTACATCTGGCCCAATGCAGGCTACCAACGCGGGGACACCGTGTATGTCTATGGCATGAACATCATGGCCGCCAGCGGCGGGCTCGGCTTTGCCAGCGGAGGAAACGATTTCCTCGCCAAAATATCCTTCCCCTCGTTAACCGTTGTCGGTTTCGATACCTTGCAAAACTTCAACGGCATTAGCTTCGGGATCGGCTTCGATACAGCGGAGCGCGGGAATTATATCTATACCTGGGGCGTGAAGGGCAGCGGCTTTATTACCGGCAATATGTATGTGGCCCGCTTTGCCCGGAACAACCCCGGCGGCCCCTGGAACTTCTGGAACGGCTCCTCCTGGGATACTTCCGCGGCCAAGGCCGCCGTCATTGCGACCGCCGCCTCAAACGGCGCCTATATCGCCAAGGTGCGGAACAAATACGTTTTCCTGAGCACCCAATTCACCGTGGGCTGTAACGCGGGAACGATCATCTACTCCTCGACAAGCGACAGCATTACGGGCCCCTTTTCCGCCCTGAAGCCGCTTTATACCATCACGGACAACGTTCTGGGCAACACGCCCTTCTTTTATGGGCCGCAGCTCCACCCCGAGTACATCAACAGTCATAACGAGATCCTCATCACTTATGACATCAATGGCTATGGTAACTGCGAGCCCTTTTGCATCAACAACGGTGCGGACCCCGACTACTATCGCCCGCGTGGGTTACGCGTGCCGCTGGCGTTGATCGATTCTTCAATTGCTGAATCTGACTCGACCTGGCAAGCGCTGGCGCATTTGTACGACGGGGGCCGCTGGAACGTCCGGGCCTTCCCCAATCCGTTTCATTCCTGTGTCAACATGAGTATGAGCAACTGCCCGGACCGGTTCGTGAACCTGTTGCTTTATGACGCCATGGGTTCGTGTGTATACCGGGAAAGGGTAGGGGTGGACGCCGGCGCCTTGAATCATACGATTTACTTACGTTCCGGGACGTCCCGGGGGATGTATTTCCTGGTGGTGCAGGGGGAGACAGCGAGTAAGTTTGTGAAGGTGGTGGTGCAGTAATAATTTTCAAAAAAGGGCCGGCTCTTTTGGCCGGCCTTTTTTTTAGCCGGCCCTTTGCAACGTTTTGCCGCACGGTTCTGTCATGCGGAAAACCCCCTTTATGCGCTGCGCTTTCCTCCTCCTTACAGGGCTCTTTTTATTTTCCTGCAAAAAATCGCACAACACGACCACGAACCCGGCGGATGCGCCCCTCGTAGGGACCTGGCAGTGGGTGGTGACTTATGGAAGCCAGGCCGTTACGAACGGTAACCCTGCCGACATCGCGAACTATGCGCTGACACCCGCAAACATGGGGTACCAGGAAACCCTTACCCTCAACGCCAACCAAACCTATACCTTAAGCCGTAGCAACGGAACGGGAAGTTCCGGGCGCTGGGGCATTGATACCTTGATCTCGCTCGATGGGCCGATCAGCTCGCTCTTCTTTGCCCCGTCCGGGGGTGGGGATACCTCCTACAACCACTCGTTCCGCGGCGACACGCTCGACATCAACAACCAGGAAATCACCGCAGCCGGTTGGATGAACCGGTTGTATGTGCGTGGAGGAGACAATACTTCAGGTAACTAAGATTATTTCAGGGCCAGGGCTAAGCCTGCCGACACATCGACGCTGTTCATCGGCTGCTTGTTGGTATTTGAATAACTATACAACGAGACTTCCTGTGCGTTTGACAGCGATATAATCGAGGGGATCGCCAGGTGATCTCCAATGGCGAGGGTCGATTGGACGTTCTTAAAGGTAGGTTCCAGATAAGTGAAGTCCACCCGTCCCAACAAAGACCAGCGACCACGCCAGCGGTAGCAAACGCCCACACCGGCAAGGCCGGTAAAAGTTGTCCTGGAAGCAGGGCTAAGATGTGCCACGACCATATCCGTGTAGCCATACCCCACGGAATCGCGTACACCGAGGATGGACTCCCTGGGCGACCAGGCTTCCGCCACGCCGAGTTCGATGTTGGCGAAAAGGTGGAGCCTTTTGGTTAAAGGGCGCTGAAAATAACTACCCGCCACGACCTCCACGACGGTCCAGCGGCTACGGTTCAACGTCCATTCGTAGCCAGGGAAAAAATCCTCAGGGGATTGCAGCGTGGCCGCTCTGTCCACGCCATTAAAACGCCCCCGTAAGGATGCCATCCAACCGAAACTTTTGCTCCCGATGGGGTGCTGGTATGTGAGGTCTGCCAGGGGGCCGACGTTGGCCAGGCCGGTGTTGGCACTGTGGTCGTTTTTGCTGGCGAATGCGCCTACGGGGATCGCCGGGCCCAGTGACAGGCTGAGCGAGCCTTTGGTTTGGGCAGTGCTGTGGTAGGCGGTAAAAAGGGCGGCAAGACAGAGGAGTAGCGGTTGTTTCATATATTAGAAAAATACGGAACGGGGTGGGGAGTTCCTAACGAATAAAAGCATTTTAACTATTTACTAGTTCTCTTGAAAAGTTCGCAAAGGATTTTCTTAGGAGTGTCCTCTAGGGAGGGACGGTGGTGTTCATGCGCTAAAGATTGCTTACATTCACCCTCATGGACCGGCCCTTTTTGCTTTTATCCCTCTGGCTTAGCCTTGCGGCCTGCGGAGCGCGAATTCATTCCTCGGAATTGGCGACTACCCCCGATTCGGTTTTTTTCAAGGCGGTGCAGTACCGCCTTTCTATGCTGGATTCTTCGCGGTTGATTGACCCGGACACTTTGGAAAATGAAAATGCGCGCCTTGCAGAAGCACTGGCACGCTACAAGGAGAACATCTTTAAAATGGCCGATAGCCTCGATTTTGACTGGCTCTACATCGCAAAATCGGCTGATGACAGGTTGTGCCTGGTCTCCTGGGATACCCGAAGGGGTGGCACGGAGGTTATATACGAGACGTTGGCTTTATTTAAGGGGACTGACGGATCGATATTTTCCAAAGTAGTATCCGATACCACGGATGAAGGTGATAACTCGACGATGCATTATGACACCGTATACACGGTTCGGGACGGCGACAAGACGTTCTACCTGGCCCAGGGCTTTGGACAAGGATCGACGGCGCTTCCCTGGCAGGAGGTAAGGGTGCTTGCGCTAAAAGGGAGTGACCTTGTCGAGCCCGCCTTTTTCCCGGACCGGAAATCGACCGTATTTGTCGAATTCGATACACATCAGTTTGGCGAAGAGGATCGGATTCCAACGATAAAGGTTCGGGAGGGGGGACGGCGGATATTGGTGCCGGTGGCAACGGAAGAGGAAGGGTTTGGGGGAAAATACCGGCAGTTGGTTTGGTCAGGATCCACGTATGTCGCGGCTCCATAGCCAGGCGATGTTACTGCAATTGCTGAATGATTTTTTTTGCATTGTCGTTTGCAGGATTGAGCGCCAGGGATTTTTTATAGTTTTCGAGCGCGTTTTTTTTGTCTCCAGCCTTCAGAAAGGCCTCTCCCAGGCTGTCAAAAGCATTGGCCGATGTGGGGTGCTCGTGGACGATCAGCTGAAATATATGCAAAGCTGCCGGGTAGTTGTGCTGGTTAAGGAATTCATAGCCTGCGTTGTTGAGGTCGTCCTCCTCATTGTCAAAGGAATATGCATTTCCCTCCTTGGCCTTTACGTAAAGCTGCAAAAGCTGTTCGTAACTGGTGTGCGCGGCTTGTTGGCGAATGGCAAAGGCGATGGGCTTTAATTGCTTGCTAAAGGGGCTGTCCAGCAGCATTCTTTTTAGAATCCTGCTGGTCAACAGAGCGGCTATACCGGTGGTATTGCGGTCGGCGAGTATAGCAACACCGATTTCTTTGTCGGGACAATACCGGATGCTGGCCAGATCGGGTCCTCCGGTATGCCCGAGCGTCAAATAGGGGCCAAACTTTTTTATTTCACTGGCGATACTATAAAAGTCGCTGTCACCTAAGAGGAACATTCTTTCACGATTGAAAACCTGGTCTCGGAGAATACCGGGCGACAGCGTTTTGCCCCCATTGATTGCCAGGAACAGTTGGGCCATATCGGCAGCGGTTGTATTGTAGCCGCCGCCGGTTGCCAGGACGACCGGGAAGAAGAATGGTGCATTGACGAACTGCCCGCTGTCGTTGTAGACGTAGTTCGCGGGTGCCTGGTCTTCGGAATAGATGGCGATGTCATTATGGGCGGTTCCGGTCATGCCATTGGGTGCAAGGATATTTTCTTCCAGGAATTGTGGCCAGGATTTGCCCGTCTTGTCCTCGACGATCATCGCTGCGGTCATATAGCCGGTTTGGCGGTAACTCCATTTGGAGCCGGGAGGGTAGTCCAGTGGCAGGACGCGGAGCATATCGAAAAGTTGGTGCTCAGAGACCAGGCGTTGCTGTGGAACGGGCAATGTATCGAACGGGGTTTTCTCCGTACCGGGAATGCCGGACGTCAGGTTGAGCAACTGCCAGAGGGGAATCGCGCGCCAGTCGGTGGGCACGCCGTCGATGTAAGAACCTAGCGGCGCATTTAAGTCGATCAGCCCCTTTTGCTGGGCGACAAGCATACCCAGGCAAGTAAAGAACTTGGTGGCAGAGGCCAGCCGACCGACGGTATGTTGATCGAAGGGGATTTTCTTCCCGGGGTTGGAAAGCCCGAATCCTTCACAAAGGACGATATGGTTTGCCTGGACGACAGCGACCGAAAGTCCTGGAACGTGGTAGGCTTGCTGAAAGCCCGCCACTTCGCGTTCTATCTCACGCTTCAGGTCCGGTTGTTGGGCTTGGAGGGAAAAGCAGATAGGCCCTGTCAGGGCGGCTGCGATCGTCAATGTTCGGAGTGCGGGCTTTATCATGGAAACAATATGATTTGCCACGAAGTCATCCAAAGGCGTTCCAAAGGTATTATTGATTGATAATCAGCAGATTTCGGGTTATCCATATTTTCCGTTGTGTCCGGATTCGGTCCGGACGCTGTCCGATTTTGAGGCGAAATATCAAAGTGTCCGGAACCGGACGTGGCGTTTCTTTAAACAAAAAAACCGATCAAAACTGATCGGCTGAATGTTGTGCCCCAAGCGGGAGTTGAACCCGCACTCGCCTTGCGGCGAACAAGATTTTAAGTCTTGCGTGTCTACCAGTTCCACCATCAGGGCAGGCGACATAAAAGATAAAAAAAAAGGTGTGAAACCTTCACACCTTTTTTTATTGTGAGCGGAAGACCGGGCTCGAACCGGCCACCCCGACCTTGGCAAGGTCGTGCTCTACCAAATGAGCTACTTCCGCTTGTGTTATAAAGAGCTTCCCGTTGTTGGGAGTGCAAAAATAGGCTTTTTTTGAAAACAGCAAAATTTTTATCGGGTGTACTCGTATCCAATGCTCCCGAGCAACTGCTTTGTCTTATCGTAACATAATTCTTTGTCCCTCAGTCCATTGGCATCATACTGATACCGCCAGACGAGGTAGTTGTTGTCGGTCATCTGCACGATCATCATCTGGTCGAGCTTGCCGGTTTCGTCGTATTCGAACATATAGTCGGGGACCATGCGTTGGAGCTGCGCGTTGTAGCGGACGATATCGGTGAGGTGGTGGGCGTCGTCGTAATAGTAGAAATAGTGTTGTTGGGGGCTGCCGGCGCGGTAGGTGAGCTCGTCGGTGACGGTGCCCTGGTCGTCGGTCTTGATGCTGACCCAGGTGGTGTCGGTGCCGTTTTTGATGTCTAGCATGCCGGTGGGCTGGCCGGTGGGGCTGTATTCCCAGTTGTGGACCTCGACGGAAGAAGAGTGGTGGACGGTATCGGAGAGGGCGCCGCGGCTTTCACTCCGGATGCTTAAAAGATTGCCGGAGGGAGAATAGGTATACAACGTGGTGGTGACAGCGTCGGCGCTGCTGTCGGTGGAACGCGCGAGGCGTAAACCGTCCCCAAAAAAGGACGTAAGCGTAGACGGGGCGGTGGACGCAGCCGAGGTAAGCGTTACCATGGATGCAAAAGACGGGTCGATGTCCTGCTGGCAAACGAAGTCCTTGACCTCGCTGCCATCGGGATTGTAGTTGCGGACGGTGACTTTGCGGACGTGGTTGGTCCTGTAGAGTTGCTGGCGGGAGCCTGTTTCCTGGGTACTGAGGATGTCCTTATAGTAAAATTGAGCGGAAAGTCGGGTGGAAACAAGGATGAAAACAAGAGTGATGGCCTTTAAGGGTCTCATGATGGATATTTACGATTTATAAACAAAGATCATTTATTTTAGCCAAAAATCCCTTTGTGTCTCATTTAACGGAACGTACGGAAAAAAATTGTCTGAACTGCGGAACGGAGGTCATTGGCCGGTATTGCCATGTTTGCGGGCAGGAGAACTTGGAACCCAAGGAAACGGTACTACACCTGGTGACGCATTTTGTAAACGACATTACACACTTTGACGGAAAGTTTTTTTCCACCCTGAAGTACCTTCTTTTCAAACCGGGGTTCCTGTCGGAGGAATATATCCGGGGGCGACGGATGAGCTACCTGCACCCGATCCGGTTGTATGTGTTTACGTCGGCGATCTTTTTCCTGGTATTTTTCTCATTGAACGGGGCGAACACGGTAGATATCAAAGACGAAGGGCCGGCCTTTGTTCAGCTGAACACCAAACTGGGTAAGCTGCAAAAGGAATTGGCGGCGGAAACGAACGCGGGCGACCGGAGCGATGACCAGGAAAACATCACGTCCACGCAAAAAAAGATTGTCAAACAAGGGCTGGCCCTGGCAAAGAAGGCCGCCAGTGGTCAAAGTATTGCGGGTGATACCGCGGGGCTGGCGGCGGCGGGTGGTCAGTATACCTTCGACTCGTTGGTGGCCGACGTCAAGCGTCACCCTGGAGAGATCGTGATGATCACCGACGACAACGATTCCACCAACTACAATTTGGGGCTGGCGGGGGAACACTTACCGGACCGGGTGTCGGCTTACGACTCTATGGAAACCGCGCTGCCGCCCACCGGGCAACATTCGGCCTTCGTACGCTATGTCAACCGGCGGTTGGTGGCGATGACCGAGAAGAGACACCGGGATCCGGAACGGTTTAAGGAGGAGACCAAGGAGAGCATACTTCATACTTTTCCCAAAATCCTTTTCGTGTCATTGCCGTTGTTTGCGCTTTTCCTGCGGTTGTTGAATGTCAGCAAACGGCGCCGGAAACAATTCTTCTATGTGGACCATGGGATATTTACGATCCACCTGTATGTGGCGACTTTTATCGTCATGCTGGTCATACTGCCTTTGCAAAAGCTCAAGGACAATTACAACATAGGGTGGCTTGCGGCGGTCATGACCATCCTGGTTCTTTCGGTCTTTGTCTATGAGTATATCGCCATGTTGCGGTTTTACAAACAGGGTTGGTTCAAGACATTCGTAAAATTCTGTCTGCTGAACACGGCGGCAGCGATCCTCCTCGGCCTCCTGACGGCGGTCTTTTCGGTCTGGGCGGTGATGTCAATTTAGCGTATATGGAAAAAGTAGCGGAATCATTTTTGAGGCTGGTCCGGATCATGGATGACCTGAGGGAAAAATGCCCATGGGACCGGAAACAGACGATCCAAACCCTTCGGCAGCTGTCGATAGAGGAGCTGTATGAGCTGGCGGATGCCATCACGGAAGAGGATTGGAAGGGGATCAAGGAGGAGCTGGGGGACCTTTTCCTCCACCTGGTCTTTTACGCGAAGATCGGGACGGAGCAGGGCCGGTTTACCCTGGACGAGGTGCTGGAGGGGATCAGCGACAAGCTGGTGGCCCGTCACCCGCATATTTACGGGGAGGTGGAGGTCAGGGATGAGGAGGACGTCAAACGGAACTGGGAAAAGCTAAAGCTAAAGGAGGGGAAAAAGTCGGTCCTGGCGGGTGTTCCCGGGGGCCTTCCGGCCCTGGTCAAGGCCATGCGGCTCCAGGAAAAGGCCAAACAGGTGGGTTTCGAGTGGGAAAACGCAGCCCAGGTGTGGGACAAAGTAGAGGAGGAAACCCGGGAATTAAAAGAGGCGGTCGCGGAAGGGGATCAGAGCCAAATAGAGGAAGAGTGGGGGGATCTCTTGTTCTCCATGGTAAATTATGCACGATTTTTGAAGGTAGATGCGGAAAACGCCCTGGAGAGGACGAACAAGAAGTTCATCCGGCGCTTTACGCGCATGGAGGCTTTGGCGGCGGAGCAGGGACAGACCCTGTCCGACCTGAGTCTTACCGCTATGGACGACCTCTGGAACCAGGCGAAGAAAGAGCACCGGGACGAAAAGCCCTAAAAACAGTGATGAAAGAAGGCACCTTCAGGCAGTTTATTTATCAACACGGCTACCTCCTTATAACTTCGGCCTGGTTGTTCACCCTGTCTTTTGTCATCAGCAACTATTGGTCGTATACATCCTCGGAGCGGGCGGTAACGCGGTCCCTGGAGTCCTATATTCAAAGCAGCGAGCAGACGGTCGAAGGGCTGTCCACCGACAGGGCGCTGTTGGACAGGTTGTATTCGGGGGCATATAGCAAGGAAGACCTGGAAACGTTCAAATCGGCGCCTTATTTTCTTTTTCTTTACCCCATCTTTTCGGCAAATGCGGCCCAGCCGGTCTTCTGGAGCACCAACATCGTCATCCCGGACGAGAAAATCGTGGCGGGTCACTATGGCACCAACTACGTGGAACTGCCGAACGGGCGCTACGTGAGCATAAAAAAGGAGATCATCTTCAAGGACGGCCGTGCCGCCTTGTTGATCGCGCTTATCCAGGTCCAATGGAACATCCGGATGAACGCCCCTCAGAATTCGTTCATGGGCAAACCGGGGATCGAGCGGAATTACCAGATCACGGTCAACCCCAATGACAACGCGGTCAGCAGTATGGACGGGACGCGCCTGTTCTACCTGGAGAAAAAGCCGGGGCCTGCCGTTGCCCAGCACAGCGGGTGGGCCT
Organism: Dinghuibacter silviterrae; assembly: GCF_004366355.1. Taxonomy (NCBI): domain Bacteria; kingdom Pseudomonadati; phylum Bacteroidota; class Chitinophagia; order Chitinophagales; family Chitinophagaceae; genus Dinghuibacter; species Dinghuibacter silviterrae. Next base: position 808,949 of record NZ_SODV01000002.1, read on the forward strand.
TGTTTTTCAGGGTCGCCTGTATCTTTTTCCTACTATTTTTCGTCCACAGCTTCGCCCTTTGGGTCGCCCGGAGAAGGGGGAGGGTATGGGGCATCCTGAGCCTGATCACCATCGTGGTCCTGGCGCGCATCCTTACCTACTGGCTGGCGGAACCCCTGGATCTGCGGCAATTCAGCATTTTCGACCCGGGGATCTATAGCTCGGGCCCCATCCTGCGTTCGCTGGGGGATGTGCTGATCAATACCCTGCTGTTTTTCTGGCTGGCCGTTTTTGCCCTGGACCATTTGTCCTTCCGGGTGCACGACCGTATCCTCAGGGACAAATACCTGCGGTGGATCCTCGCGGGTTTCCTGGCCATGCTGATTTTCCTGGTCACCCTGGCCTCGGGGAACATCATCCGGAGCCTGGTGGCGGACTCGCAGATCTCCTTTAACGTAACGAACTTCTTTAGCATCCTGAACGTATACAGCCTGTACGGGTTTATCTGTTTTTGCGGGATCGCATTGGGGTACTTCATCAGCATCCAGATCCTCTTCCGGTACTACGTGATCCTCACCGGGGAGCGAAAGGACATTCAGTTCCTGATCCTGAGCGTGCTGGGGTTGTTGCTCCTGAGCTTGCAGATGACGGAGCACTCGGTGTCCTATCAGTTGATCCTGCTGGGATGGCTGCTGCTTTTCCTCGTCCTGTTGGGGAACGCCCGGCGCTGGCACATGGCCGAGGGGCTCGGGGCGGGAAACATCATCTTCTGGTTGTTCTTTTTCTCGGCTTCGGTCGCGCTGTTGATCATCAGGGAAAACAACAACAAAGAACTCCAGCAGCGTCGCTGGTTTGCGGAAAGACGGTCGCTGGAGGCGGACCCGTACAGCCAGGCGTCAGAGGATTTTAACCTCAGCAATTTTGACGCTTCCTTCCTGTACCAGCACTTCAACCGACTGAGCGACCCGGAAAACGCCCAGTTTTTCAAGGATAGCCTGTTGGGGGAGGTGTTCCGGGAATACCGCAACAACTACGATACCCGCGTCTATGTCTACGACGTTTTCGACAACCCGATCAACAACCCCGACACGACCGGCTATTATACCCTGAGCAACATTTATACGGGGCAGTCCAACCCCACCGAGGTCAAGGACCTGTTGTACCACCGGGAGGCCTTTGACAAGTTCACCTATATCGTTCGCAGGGTGGTGGAAGACTCCGCCCACCAGTCCAGGCTGGGGTATGTCTTTCTGCTGGCCCGCCCCAAGAAATTTGAAAGCGAGGTGTTTTATCCCCAGCTGATCGGCGCCCCTTCGGAGGACGCCAGCAGCACACCGGACTATGCTTATGCGATCTACGACAACCGGGAACTTATTAAACACAACGCCGACTATAATTTTGCCACCCCGTTGCCCGAAAAGGATGTGCCGTTGTCGGAGTACGAGACGCGCTCCCGGAACGGGTACGAGGAGCTTTGGTATAAATCCGGGACAAAGGTGATCGTGGTGGTCCTCAAGTCCCAGTACTTTATAGAAGCGATCACGCTTTTTGCCTACCTGTTTTGTTTGTTCCTCATTCTTTCGGGGACCATGCGGCTGGCCGGTTTTCTCATACGGGCGCGGTTCCGCTGGCGCAACATCCGCGAGCTTTGGGAGGTCAATATCCGGACCCAGGTCCACCTGACCATTACCTTCATCAGCCTGTTTTCGTTTATCATCATCGGTGTCAGCACCTTTGTCTTCCTGCGGAACCGGTATACGCACAACAACGAGGACAAGCTGTCCAAGACCATCCAGATCATGGTCGGGGAGGTACAGGGCCAGGTGGGGGAAGAGGGCTTTTTCAACGCCGCTTCTTACCAGGACTCCATCGCCACCCGTAAAATGGACGAGACGCTGGGGAGCATTGCGGCCGTGCACAGCGTCGCGGTCAACCTGTATGACCTTTCCGGCACGCTGCTGTATACGTCCCAGCCCCAATACTATTCAAAGGGCAGGGGACTCCTGAGCGAAAAGATGGACCCCTCCGCCTTCTACCAGCTGGCGGGCGAACACCAGGTGCAGGTGATCCAGAACGAGAAAATCGGCTCCAAGACGTTTATGAGCATTTACGTCCCGGTCCGGGACGAGAACGGGAAAGCCTACGCCTTTTTGAACATTCCTTATTTTGCCACCCAGGACGAGCTCAACCTGGAGATCTCCAACTTCCTGGTCACGCTGATCAACCTGAATGCCTTTATTTTCGTCGTGGCCGGGATGATCGCCCTGCTCATCACCAACCGCATCACCGATTCGTTTGCCCTGATCGGGGAGAAAATGAAGGCCATCAAGCTGGGCGGCCAGAACGAAGAGATCGTCTGGCACCGCAACAACGAGCTGGGCGAGCTGGTCAAGGAATACAACAAGATGGTCCGGCAGTTGGAAGAAAGCGCCACCTTGCTGGCCAAAAGCGAACGCGAAGGCGCCTGGAGGGAAATGGCCCGGCAGGTGGCCCATGAGATCAAGAACCCGCTGACGCCCATGAAGCTCTCGATCCAGTACCTCCAGCGTGCCATCAACAACAACCATCCCAACTCGAAGGCCCTGGCCGCGGGGGTGGCCAAGACCCTGGTCGAGCAGATCGACTACCTGTCCAACATCGCCACGGATTTCTCCAGCTTTGCCAACATCGCCCACCCCAAAAAGGAGGAGGTCGACCTGGTGGAAGTCCTCGAATCGGTCGTCAAGCTCTTCAGCATGGACGCCAAGGTGCGCCTGCATTTTGAAAAGACGGTCTCCCCGATCTTCGTCCTGGCGGACAAAACACACCTCAACCGGTTGTTTACCAACCTTATCCGGAATGCGATGGATGCCATCCCCGAGGACGAGCCCGGAGGCGTTATCCAGCTCCGTTATGCGATCTGGGAAGAAGCCCGGAAGGTCGTCGTGACGGTGCACGATAACGGTACGGGGATACCCGCGGAGGTCCGGGACAGGATTTTTATACCCAATTTCACGACGAAGTCATCCGGGACCGGCTTGGGGCTGGCCATGTGCAAGGGGATTGCGGAGCAAATGAACGGGACCATCTGGTTCGACACCGAGCTGGGGAAGGGGACGACGTTTTACGTGGAGATACCGCTGATACACGACTAAATGCCCTTCGCGCTTTTGCGGGCGGCCAACCACGCTTCCAGCTCCGCCCTCGAAAAGCTGCTCAAATTCTGCTTTGGCCCAACCCCCGTCTTCTGGGCCACCAACACCCCATACCGGGTATCGGCAAAACCCTCGACCGCGTGCGCATCCGGGTCGATCGACGTCAGTACACCCCGGGCAAGGGCATCCTCCAGCCAGCGCCAGTCCATGTCCAGCCGGCGGGGATGGGCATTAAGTTCCATGACCACCCCCGAAGCGGCACAGACATCCAAAAGCTCCAGGTGGTCCACAGGGTAGCCCTTGCGGCTCAATAAGAGCCTTCCGGTCGGGTGACCCAGGATCGTCGTAAAAGGGTTGCGGATGGCCGTTAGAACCCGCAGCATGGCCTTTTCCTTTGGCATATTCAGGTTGGAGTGGACCGACGCGATCACCAGGTCGAAGGTCGCCAGGACCTGGTCGCTGTAGTCCAACCTGCCGTCGTTTAAAATATCCGATTCGATGCTCTTGAAGATCTTAAAGGGCGCCAGCCGCTCGTTGAGTGCCGCGATCTGCTCGTGCTGGGCTTTGATCCGTTCCTCGCTGAGGCCGTTGGCGTAGAACGCAGACTTGGAATGGTCGCTGATCACCAGGTACTCCAAACCCTGTGCTTTGGCGGTCGACGCCATCTTTTCCAGGGTGTGGGCTCCGTCGCTCCAGTCGCTGTGGGAGTGGATGATGCCTTTGATGTCTTCGGGTTGCAGGACCGCGTTGCGCGATGGCTCCGCCCGTTCCCTACGGGCAGCGATGATGAACGGGACGCCTTTGTTTTCGAACAGTGCCTCCTCCGTGGACGCCCTGCCGATCACACCCCAGGCTTTTAAAAATTCCTCCGACGCGCTCGTCTGGAAAAGCTGCGTTCCAAAGTCATCCTCACCCGCGGGATGCCACACCAATGGTAAATTCCGTCCACCGCGCGCCACCAGCGCACCCGAAGGGGCTTCTTCCAAAACGAAGCCTTCGTTCTCCAGGTAGTCCGCCAGTTCCTCCAGGGGCACGGTCGTCACGAACTCCAGTTCGTCTATGATCTCCATCTGCCGCCGGAAAGCCCCGGTCAGCGCGGTTTTCGCATCGGGAAACTTCGCCTGCACCAACCGCTCCACTTCGAGCGCATACGGTTCTATATGTGCGTACAACGTACGGTCCTGGTTCTGGAGGACAAACTCGATGCTTTCCTTGATATTGGCCTGTGTCTTCGCGCCAAAGCCCTTGTACAATGTCAAACGGTTCTCGTCACACGCATACAGCAACTCTCCCAGGGACTCAATCCCCAGCTCCTTCCAGAGTGTCGCCACCTTTTTCGGACCCAGCCCCTTGATCTGCATCATGTCCAACACGCCCGATGGTGTCCGCTCGATCAGGTCCTTCAGGACCTTCATTTCTCCCGTCTGGTTCAGCTCCAGGATCTTTTTCCCGATCGCGTCCCCGATACCCTTGATGGCAAAGATCTCCGCCTGCTCCATCTCCGTCAGCTCGCCGGGGAGCCGCTCGATATTGTATGCGGCAATAGAGTAGCCTTTGGCCTTAAAACTGTTTTCGCCATGGATATCCATGAGCTTCGAGAGAAGTGAGAATGCGTCGGCGATCGCGTCGTTGGTCATGCGTTAAAGATAGGGCAGGGGCGGGCGCCCCAGACGGGCGGGCAAAAAAAAAGTCCCGTAGAATACGGGACTTACTATCATCTGGCTGATTCCTTCTAATTTAGAGAGCCGGGGGCATCGGAGAAGGAGAAGCGGGCTTGGGAGCGGACTTCTTTTTCTTCGGGGCAGCTTTCTTAGCGGCTTTCTTCGGGGCAGCTTTCTTAGCAGCTTTTTTGGGAGCGGCTTTCTTAGCGGCCTTTTTTACAGCTTTCTTAGGAGCGGCCTTTTTTACGGCTTTCTTAGCAGCTTTTTTAGGAGCAGCTTTCTTAGCGGCTTTCTTTACTGCTTTTTTGGGAGCAGCCTTCTTTACGGCTTTCTTAGCTGGCTTTTTAGCAGCTTTTTTAGCGGTTGCCATAACTTTTAGAATTTAAATGGTTAGTAATTATGGCCTAAAAATATAAAACATATTTTTTTTTGCCAAATAAAACTGCCAAAAATTCAATCGGCAACCCTTTTTTGTCAGGCGATCACTTCAGACGGAGTGACCGAAACAAGCGTTTTGTGGTCCTTGCTTTTGCGGAATTCAACCACACCATCCGTCAGTGCGAACAGCGTGAAGTCCTTGCCCACACCGACATTCTTGCCAGGATGATACACCGTGCCGCGTTGACGCAGGATGATGTTACCGGCGATGGCGGGTTGACCACCGAATATTTTTACACCGAGACGCTTGCTTTGCGAATCCCGGCCGTTCTTTACGCTACCTTCCCCTTTTTTGTGTGCCATATACTAGTTTTTCAACCGGCAACATTTATGCAATGTCGCTGATCCTGATTTGTGTATAATGTGTGCGGTGCCCGATCTTCTTGCGGAAGCCCTTGCGACGCTTCATTTTGAAGGCGATCACCTTGTCCCCTTGTACGTGACCGAGGATTTCGGCTTTGACGGTGGCCTTTACGGCGCCGCCTACGCTCAGTTTACCGTCCAGGTCGACCAGAAGGACTTCCGGGAACTCAACTTTATCGCCAACATTCCCAGTCAATTGAGGTACGTACAGGCTCTGGTCCTTTTGTACCTTAAATTGCTGGCCGGCTATTTTAACAACTGCAAACATAACTGTCCAAAATTAGGAGTGCAAAAGTAGGTGAAATCCCTCAAAATCGGAAACTTCCAGGCAAAAAAAACCGACTGACCCCAAAATTGAGGGTTTTTGGTGTAGGTTTGCTGCCTGGATAACAGACCCTCATCCAAATGAAGATCAAGTCATTGCTGGCGAGGCCTTTCGCCAATTTTATATATGCCAAGGTCCGCCGGGATATGCAGTCGGCGGTGGAAGACCAGAAGGCGGTGCTGCAGGAGTTGTTGAAAGTAGGGGCCAAAACCCAGTTTGGGAAGGAGCACGGCCTGGACAAGGTCAAAACCTACGAGGAATTCCGGGCGGCTATCCCTATACGGGACTATGAACAGTACAAGCCCTATATAGAACAGGTCAAACAGGGGAAGCACAACATCCTCTGGAAGGGACTGCCCCTGTATTTTGCCAAAACATCAGGGACCACCAGCGGGATCAAGTACATCCCCATCTCCAAGGAGTCCATTTCCAACCACATCGATTCCGCCCGGAACGCCCTCCTGTGCTATATCGCAGAAACGGGAAACACCGGTTTTACGGATGGGAAAATGATCTTTCTCTCCGGTTCTCCCGAGCTGGAGCGCATCGGTGGCGTCCCTACGGGCCGGCTCAGCGGGATCGTCAATCACCATGTCCCCAAGTATTTAAGGACCAATCAATTACCCTCATACGAGACCAATTGTATCGACGACTGGGAGACCAAGCTCGACGCCATTGTAAAGGAAACCATAGAACAGGATATGACCCTGATCAGTGGCATCCCGCCCTGGGTACAGATGTATTTCGACCGGTTGAGGGAAGTCAGTGGCAAACAAATCAAGGACCTGTTCCCGAATTTTAAGGTCCTTGTCCACGGGGGCGTTAATTTCGAACCCTACAAGGCAAAGCTGTTTGAAAGCATCGGTGGCAAGGTCGACACCATCGAGACCTTCCCCGCTAGCGAGGGTTTTATCGCCTTCCAGGACTCGCAAAATGCGGAAGGGCTCCTGCTGAACACCAATTCCGGCATCTTTTTCGAATTCGTCCCCGCCGGCGAGATCTATGCGGAAAAGCCCACCCGGCTTAGCCTGGAGGATGTCAAGGTAGGGGAGAACTATGCCCTGATCATCAACAATAATGCTGGCTTGTGGGGGTATTCCATCGGCGATACCGTCCGTTTTGTCAGCACCAATCCCTACCGGCTGGTGGTCACCGGCAGGACGAAACACTTCATCTCGGCTTTTGGCGAACACGTCATCGGGGAAGAAGTGGAGCACAGCCTGCTCCGTGCCGCCGATGAAGCCGGGGTCCGCATCGTCGAATTCACGGTGGCCCCGCACATCAGCAACGATCAGGGAAAGTCCTTCCACGAGTGGTTTGTAGAGTTTGAGCAAACGCCCGACGACCTGGGCACCTTTATAAAAAAGGTGGACGACAACCTTAGGGCAAAGAATATTTATTACGATGACCTGATCACGGGTAATATTTTGCGCCCGCTGCAAATACTACCCCTGCGGAAAAATGCGTTTATCGACTATATGAAATCCATCGGAAAGCTGGGCGGACAGAATAAAGTGCCCCGCCTGAGCAACGACCGGAAGATCGCAGATGCTTTAGATGCTTACATAATCCATTCCCATTCATGACTAACCAGAAGAAAAGAATCGCCATATTCGGTTCAACCGGCTCTGTAGGCACGCAAACACTACAGGTCATCGCAGCGCACCCCGATCTTTTCGAGGTAGAGCTCCTGACCGCCCATTCCAACGATGAACTCCTTGTAGAACAGGCCCTGCAGTTCAATCCCAATGCCGTCGTCATCAGCGATGAGACCAGGTACGGCAAGGTAAAACAGGCCCTTGCCTCCACCGATATAAAGGTTTTTGCCGGGGAAAAATCCCTTGAAGAAGCCGCCGCTTTCGATTCCTACGACCTCATGGTCGCCGCCATCGTCGGCTTTGCCGGTCTTAAATCCGTCATGCAGGCTATTGAAAACGGCAAGGCCATCGCCCTGGCCAACAAAGAAACGCTTGTGGTCGCAGGGGACATTGTGATGCGCCGCGCCCTGGAGAACCGGGTACCTATCATCCCCGTGGACTCCGAGCATTCGGCCATTTTCCAGTGCCTGGTCGGGGAGACCCGCAACCGAATCGAAAAGGTCATCCTCACCGCTTCCGGGGGCCCGTTCCTGGGAAAAAAGCCCAATTTCCTGGTCAATGTCAAACGCGACCATGCCCTCCAGCACCCCAACTGGAACATGGGCGCCAAGATCAGCGTCGATTCCGCCACCCTGATGAACAAGGGTTTGGAGATGATCGAGGCCAGGTGGTTGTTCAACCTCGCGCCGTCCCAGATACAGGCCGTCATCCATCCCCAGAGCATCATCCACTCCATGGTCCAGTTCGAGGACGGGAGCATCAAGGCCCAGATGGGAGTGCCCGATATGAAGGTGCCGATACAATATGCCCTGAGCTTCCCTCATCGCATTCCCAATGATTTTCCCCGGCTTGACTTCAAAAAGATCAGCACCCTCACCTTCGAGGACCCCGATACAAAGACGTTCCGGAACCTGGCGCTCGCCACCGAGGCCCTTCATAAAGGGGGAAACCTTCCTTGTATCGTCAACGCCGCCAACGAAATTGCCGTCTGGGCCTTTTTGCGGAACCGCATCGGTTTCCTGGACATGACGGAGGTCATCGAGAAGACTGCCGAAAAACTTCCGTTTATTTCCCAGCCCACCATGGAGGAATACCTGGAAAGCGACGGGGAAGCGCGGAACTATGCCGCAAGTCTTATAAAATTGTAACTTACGCCCATGACCGTATTACTCGTGGCCGATTTGTCAGGCCCTCTGAACCAAGCCGGACAATTCATTTTATCCCTTTCCGTTATCATCGTACTCCACGAAATGGGGCACTTCCTACCCGCCAAGTGGTTTAAATGCCGTGTCGAAAAATTCATGCTGTTCTTTGACGCCGGCTTTTCATTATTCAAGAAAAAAATAGGGGAAACAGTCTACGGTCTCGGTTGGATCCCTCTCGGTGGCTACGTCAAGATCTCCGGGATGATCGACGAAAGCATGGACAAGGAGGCGCTCAAGCTGCCGCCCAAGCCCTACGAGTTCCGGAGCAAACCCGCCTGGCAACGCCTCATCATCATGTCCGGCGGTGTCATCATGAACTTCCTGCTGGCCTTCGTATTGTTTGCCGTCATTCTCCAGATATGGGGCGACACCTACCTGCCGCCTCAAAGTACAACCTACGGTCTGTACGCCGACTCCCTTGGCCGCAAGATCGGTCTCCAGACCGGTGACCGGATCATGTCCATCGACGGCAAACCCGTCAAAAACGAAGAAAAGGTCGTCCTCGATATCTTCACCCACAGCGCCAAAAGCATCCAGGTCCAGCGCGACGGCCAGATGATCAACCTCTCCATCCCCGACGAATTCATCGGCGAGCTCAGCCACAACAGGCTCGACGGCTTCGCCGAGGTGGCTTTCCCCAACATCGTCGATACGGTCAAAAAGACAAATATCGTTTCGGGCGAACTGAAAAGGGGAGACCGCGTGATTTCGCTCGCGGGCATACCCACCCCGGACTACATGACCTTTGTGACAACCCGTGTCCACTATAAAAAGGATACCGTTGACCTTGGCCTGATCCGTGGTACAGACACCGTACACATCAAGTCCGTCCTGGATTCCAACGGCGCCGTCGGGTTCATCCCCGTCCCTCCCGATTCCCTCGTGCGGCTGACCACCGTCAAGTATGACTTCATTGCCTCTTTCCCCGCGGGTGTCCGCAAAAGCATTGAAGTGATGCAGGACTATATCGCCCAGCTCAAACTCCTGTTCACCAATAAACACGTCAAGTCCCAGGACTCCCTCGGTTCCGTGCTCACCATGGCCAAGGCCTACCGCACCAAATGGGATTGGGAAAGCACCTGGAGGCTCACCGCTTTCCTCAGCGTCATCCTGGGCTTTATGAACTTCCTTCCCATTCCCGCCCTCGACGGCGGGCATATCCTGTTCCTGCTCGTGGAAATGATCACCGGCCGCAAACCCGGGGATAAGTTCCTGGAGTATGCGCAGGTCACGGGGATGGTTATCCTGGTGGCGCTGATGGCGTATGCCCTCGGGTTGGATGTGTTCCGGGCGTTCTTCAAACACTAGCCGCGGCCTTTTGGCCCGCGGCGCGCTACATTTCGATCCCGATGCGCCGCATCAACACCTCCGCATTCCGCGTGGTGCACACCCCCTTGCGCAGCGTATAGTCGAAGTGCAATTCGGTTCCTTCGAATTGCACGTCAAAGTAGTAATTGTGGACATGCCCCGGCAGCTCCGTTTCCATCTGCGCCAGCTCCAGGTCGTGCGTCGCCACGATCCCTGCCGCACCGCCACGGATCAGCTGGCGCACCAGCGCCCTAGACCCGGCCAGCCGGTCCCGTGAGTTCGTCCCCCTCAGGATCTCGTCCAGCAGGATAAAGACCTGTTCTTTTCTTTTGACCCGGTCGATGATGCTTCTTAATTTCTTCAGCTCTGCATAAAACGTCGACGTACTGTCCTCCAGGTTGTCCGCGATCCGCATGCTGCTCACCACCAACACCGTCGACACCCGGGTTTGTGTTGCACATACCGGCCCACCCGCCATCGCCATCACCATATTGATGCCCACGGTCCGGAGGAAAGTGCTTTTGCCGGCCATGTTGGAGCCTGTGATCAGCTCCAACTGGCCCGCGCCTTGTGTTTTGAAGTCGTTTGTTACCCGTTTTTCTGCTTGGATCAGTGGATGACCGAGGGCTGTTGCCTCGAACACGTTCTGTTCCGCGTCTATTTCCGGGAAACACCACTCCGGGTGGTTGAAATGCAGCAACGCCAGGCTCCCCAGCGCTTCCATTTCCGCCAGCGTCTCCACCCACCGTTCCACCCCCTCCCGGTTCCGCTCCCGCCATTGGTTCAGCCCGTGCATCTGCCACAGGTCCCAAAGCAGGAAGGCATTTAGGGGAAGGAAAATCAAAGGGCTCAGCCGGTAGTCGAACCGGTGCAGCAGGCGGTCCAGTTGTTTGATTTCGTGCGCGGCGCTCTTCGGGGTGGTTAGATTTTCTTGCAAGCGTTTTGTCAATATTGTTTTTGCCGCCCGCTTCTCCATCAGACTTACACCTTCCGAAAGGCTCCCGATCTCCCCCACGATCCCCGAAAGGACGATGTAAGGTTCAATCACCCGTTTGCTCAGGCTTGACGACACCCCCAGGAACACCACGCAACAAAACCCAAACACGGCCGCCGGGATCATCCCCCCTATATAAAAGCCCAGGAGCCCCAGCGTCACCACCGGGTAACCCCACCGCACCCACGTCCAGTACTTCTCCTGAAACGGAGTGTGGCCCCTTCTCAGCCACCTCGATATGCGCTCCGCCGTCTGTATTTTCAGGGGCGTCTCCCGGCATAAGGCCGCCAGGTCGAAAATCCCGTCCGGGTCGGTTCCTAATTCCTTTACCGCCTCTTGCCGCGCTCTGATTGTTTCCCGGTCCGCTGGATGTAGTAGCCAATGCGCCATTTTCAGCCGCCCCGGCTCCGAATGACAACGGTTCACCATTTTGTACAGCGACCCCTTCCCAAAGATGTCCAGGTCATACGCATACGGATGATCTTCCTCATACGGCATGTCCCCGCTCAGGTCCGTCACGCCGTCCTGCTCTTGTTTCACCAGGGTCTCCAGCCCCTCCAGCCGCCTTATTCGCGCGTTATTGTTCACATCCAGGATGATTGCCCGCCCAAAAGCCGCCAGCCCCGCCACCACGACCAACACCCACCAAGGTTCCTGGTACTGGTAGGCCATATACCCCGTGACCAACGCCGTTAGGATCGCGATGGCCCTCGCCCAGGCCAGGGCGGAGCGCCTGCGGCGGGCTTGGGCCAGTAGACCGGCTGTGGCTTCCAGTTTTTGCGCGTAATAATCCATTGCCTTCATAGCCCTGAAGGTAAGTACCCTTGCCAAACGCGCAAAAAATTGTATATTTGCAGGCTCAACCCGCAGGTCCTTTAACGGCCCGCCCCCCAAGGGGCGACGCCCTCCGGGCCGCACATGGGGGTGACAGGTTTTGACAGCATTGGTCTTTTTAGGTAAGCATGCCGTGCGTTGTGTAATTAGCACGATAATCTGAATACTCAAATCTCAAATGGCGAATCTAACTTTGCCATGGCTGCCTAGTCGATAGATTAGCATCCATTATGTCCGCAGATGGGGGCTGCCCGTTGCCGCTAATGCCGACGAACCAAACCAATAACGGGATAGCGTCTTAGTTCTCCGTGGCTTTTGCGCAAAACAATAGCGGATAAGGGAAACGTTGGTGTGTTGCTCTCCTGCGTTTCCCCGACAAGCAATGAGTAAATAAGCATGTAGAAAGCTTACGGAGAGAGTGTTTGGACGCGAGTTCGAGTCTCGCCACCTCCACGATTGGTTTCAAGCCGCTGATTTTCAGCGGCTTTTTTATTACAACCCAAGAGAGCTCGAATTTTACTCGCTCCGCAAAGCCTTTATAGGATTTGCCCATGCGGTTTGGATGGCCTTGAAGCTGACGGTGAGGAGGGCGACGACCAAGGCCAGCACACCAGCGACGGCAAAGACCCACCAATGGATGGTAGTTCTATATTCGTACCCCTGTAACCAGCCCTTCATGGCCCACCAGGCGACAGGAAAGGCGATTAAACACGAGATGATAACCAATTGAAGAAACTCTTTTGATAACAAACCCGCCAGGCCGCGGGTTGAGGCGCCTAATACTTTTCGGATGCCCATCTCTTTCGCGCGACGCTCTGCGGTATAGGCGGCCAGGCCAAACAGACCCAGGCAGGAGATAAATACCGCCAGGGTGGCAAAGACACCGGCAAGCTTGCCGATAAGCGTTTCAACGGCGAACAAGGCATCGAATGCCTCATCCGCAAAATGATACTCAAAGGGATAACCGGGATTTTCGGTGGTGACCACGGATTCGGTGGCGGCCAGCGCTTTGGACAGGTCGGCGGTTGGCTTAAACCGGAGGGCCATAACCGTAGCGCCGCGAAGGTCGGGAAACAGGATCAGCGGAGTGCCGGGACCATAAATATCATTATACACAAAATCTCTTATGATGCCGATCACTTGTGCGTGATAGGAGCCGTTGCTCAGGATACTGCCGGTCTTTCCTTCTTTGCCCATTAGTTTCGCCATGCTTTCATTGATGATCACGCTCTGGCTGTCCATGCCGAATGTTGGATAAAAGTCCCTGCCGCTAAGGAATTGCAGGTGCATGGTTGAAATATAGTCAGGGCTGACGGCGTTATAATGAATGGGGAGCTTCATGTTGAGGTCTTTGCCTTGCCACGTCATGTCGTTTCCAGCGCTATATATATGCAGAGCGTCATGCAGGGCCGTAGCGGCGTTTTCTACATAACCAGTGGCGATGAGCCTGTTCTTCAGGACCTCGAAATTCTTTTTCATATTCCCCTGCAAATCCAAATAAACGAGTTTGTCCATCGTATAACCGATGTTGCGGTTTTTGATATGTTGCACCTGCTGATAAATGATGACCGTGCAAATAATGAGAATAACCGAGGCGGTGAACTGGGCGATGACCAGTCCCTTTCGGATGAAGACTACGCTGCCGCCGCTCTTTATTCTCAGCCCCTTCAACACGAAAATGGGGTTGAAGGAGGATAGGTAGAAGGCGGGGTAACTGCCGGCAACGATACCTGCTACGATGGCGACTGCCAGCAGGCTGGACCAATGCAAGAATTGGAAGAGATGTATGGAGAGCTGTTTGTCGACCAGGGTATTATACGCGGGTAAGAGAAGGTAGAGCAGGCCGATGGATAACAGGACGGCTAAGAAAGAGAGTGCGACGGCTTCGCTGATGAATTTTCCGATGAGCCTACCCCTGCCGGCGCCCAAGACTTTTAGAACGCCTACTTCTTTGGTCCGTTGTTCGGAGCGGGCGGTGGCGAGGTTCATAAAATTGATACAGGCGATGAGCAGGATTGCAATGGCAATGAGGGTGAAGAGATGAACATACCGGATGGTGCCACCGGTTTGCATGCCATTTTCGAAATTGGCGCGGAGATGCCAGTCGTTCATGCTCCAAAGAAAAAGGGTGTTCTCCTGACCGTCGACCTTTTTGCTGAGGTAATGGGTCAATTGATTGTCGACGGCGTCGCGGGAGGCGGCGGGGTCGAGTTGGACGATGACCTCTGGCATGGGATTATCCCAGCGGTTCACCCAGGGATTGGCTATTTCCCAGGCCTTGAAGGGTGAGATCCATTGAAAATGATAATTGCAGTTGGCAGGCAGGTCCCTGAAGACTCCTGTCACGGAATAAAGACCATCGGCTGCATAGCCTACATTGCCGTTCATTTTTATCGTCTTACCCATGGGGTCCGTTTCGCCAAAGATTTCCTTGGCCATCGATTCACTGATGATGACGGACTGTACTTGTTGGAAGGCGGTTTTGGCGTTGCCCTGGATAAAAGGCAGGGTGTACATGGAAAGGATGGAGGGATCGGCATAAATGCCATTTATTTTAATCGATTTATCGCCTACGATGGCGAGTTCGTCCATGGGCCAGCTAAGGCGCCCGCTATTTTTGATACCGGGGATCTCGGCTTTAACGGCGTCCGAGAGCGGGCCGGGGGTAGAGCCGCTGGTGGAGATGCCGCGGTTGCTCTTTTCGTTCTGCATAATATGATACAGATGATCGCGGTTTACGAAATTGTAGTTGAAGGTAGTTTCATCCTCCACCCAGAGGAAAATAAACGCAGCGCAGGTGATTCCTATAGTTAAGCCAATGATATTCAATATGGTATATGTCCTGTTCTTCCAAAGATTGCGGAAGGCGGATGTAATGTGATTTTTGAGCATATGGACAAGTTTGCAGTTATCGTATAATGATGTACCTGAAAAGTGCGAAAAGGTTACAACTGAGCGCAGTTTTTTGGGGCCGCGCAATTTCGTGGTGTTCGATAGAACGCTCGCCCCCTCCACCGTTCTTCAAGCCGCTGTTTGTCAGCGGCTTTTTTCGCTATAGCGTACAAAGGTTCGTTCGTCATTCGCTTTTCAGCTCTCGGCAATCGAATCATCAGGCAACGCGAACGCTATATCAATAAACAAGTTTATATTTATAAAATTGCCATTGGGGACATACATTTCCCCCATTTTTCGTCTAAAAAACCGCTTTGCCGTCATGAAGTACATCTTTTTAAGCGCAAAAACACTCAAAACTTAAACAATCATGATGAACACAAAATTCCTATAAGGCCAGTTTATAAATTCTAAATGAAATCAATTCGCTAAAACTGCAAATGATGAAAAAAATTGAAGCAATCATTAGAACTTCCAAATTCGAGGAGGTCAAAAGCGAGCTGAAGAAGATCGGTATTGATTTTTTTTCCTATTGGGAGGCCGCCGGCATCGGGAATGAGCATCTTCGGGAGCATCACACTTACAGGGGTACTATTTATGATACCCAGTACATTTCCAGAATTTTCATTGCTATCGTGCTAAAAGATGCAAACGTTCAGAAAACGGTCGATTGCATCGAAAAAGCCGCGTATACGGGAGAGATCGGGGATGGTATGATCTTCACTTATAACATCGAGGAGTCCGTAAGGATAAGCAACGGCGCCAGGGGCGATGCTTCAACTGCCGGCCCCGGAGACGAAAAACTTTGACCCATCAACCCAAACTAAATAATTATGTTTCGTAAAATACTATTTATTCTTATTGTCACCCTCTCTGCGTTATCATCGACGGTATATGCTCAAAAAGCCCCGGACCCCAATGGCGGAAATACCGGAACGGTAGTAGATCTGGACTCAACGGCCGGCAAGATAATCGACTCTGTCGCGAAGGCAAAAGACACGACGGTGGCAGGCGTTAGCGCCTCGGTAAGCAAGCTGGCCAATGCAGTGAGCACGCTTGCCAACGGGGACGGCCACAACAAGATATCCATCAATTTTGTCTGGCTTATGATGGGCGGTTTTCTCGTGTTCTTTATGCAGGCGGGGTTTGCCTTGGTTGAAACAGGCCTCACCCGCGCAAAAAACGTTGCACATACGATGGCCATGAATTTGTTTATTTATCCCGCAGGCGTGGTTGGCTTTTTTGTTTCAGGTTTTGCCATTATGTTTGGCGGCTTGGGGGCCTTAGGCACGTTAGGTGGGTTTGATGGATTAAACCACGAAGTGACTGTTAACCTCTTTGGACACACGTTTGGCCTATTTGGTGCAAAAGGCTTTTGCATGAATGGCGTATATGATGTTGGCGTCCTGGGGTTCTTCGTCTTCCAGGTGGTTTTTATGGATGCCACTGCCACCATTCCTACGGGCGCCATGGCTGAAAGATGGAAGTTCGCATCGTTCGCACTTTCGGGATTATTTGTCGGCGGACTGATCTACCCCATCTACGGTAACTGGGTCTGGGGAGGGGGATGGCTTTCTCAGCTGGGCGCCAATTTCGGGTTAGGCCATGGCCATGTCGATTTCGCGGGATCATCGGTCGTGCATATGGCCGGCGGTGTCCTGGCACTGGTTGGCGCAAAAATGATCGGCCCCCGGCTGGGGAAATACAATAAAGACGGCTCTATCAACGCGATTCCCGGTCATAATATTCCGATGGCCGTCCTGGGCGCGTTGGTCCTTGCATTTGGATGGTTTGGCTTTAACGCAGGTTCGACCCTTGCAGGGACTGACCTTCGTTTATCCGTTGTTGCATTCAATACGTTGATCGCCTCTTGCATGGGTGCGGCGGCATCCACATTGTGGATATGGTTCGTACGCGGAAATAGGCCAGACGTTACGATGATGGTGAATGGATTGCTGGCGGGGCTGGTGGCTATCACTGCGCCGTGCGCCTTCGTATCGCCGCTGGGAGCGGTGGCCATCGGACTAATTTCCGGATTGATCGTCGTCGAGGTCACCTTGGTTGTGGATAGAAAGTTAAAGATCGACGACCCTGTTGGTGCCGTGGCAGTCCATGGAGCCAACGGTTTGTGGGGGATTTTGGCGCTCGGCCTCTTTGCAGACGGAACGTATGGCGATGGGCTGAATGGGGTAAAAGGAGGAGTAAGGGGCCTGTTTTACGGAGACGGCGGGCAATTTGTCGCGGAATTCATCGGCGGGGTGGTTAATTTTGTGTGGTTTGCAGCGGCCGGTTGGATCCTGTTCAAACTGCTGGATAAGATCGCTGGGAACAGAGTTAACCCCGAAGTTGAACTGTACGGTCTCGACCTCCATGAAATGGGATTGGATGGTTATGCAGGTGTCAAGATGGATAAGAATGCCGAAACGCCTTTATCAAGATAAATCATATTTCGGTCAGGAGCCTTCCTCGATGAGAGGAAGGCTCCTAAAAAAGTCACCTGCTTTGGCGGGAATATTTTTTCACGTCGCCTCAGCGCCCCCGCCGCGGCAATTCCGCACTATACTCTTTCTTCCCATGCCACCACGCCGCAGCCTGCCCCGCCAGCCAAAGATAGTAGTCACTGCCCAGGTCGGTGTCGATGCCGACAAAGCTGCCGCCATCATTCTGCGGGAGCCGGTCGACCGTATTGCACTTGAAAATGGAGGTCCCTTCGTTCATTTCATCGAACATGGCGATATAGAGCATGCCTGCACCGGCCGCCCGGACGGCCGCCACCTGTTCCCAGAAGAAATGGCCCCGGTTTCTTGGAACGGCGGTCGATTGCGGTCCGTTCATGTTCTTCCAGGAAAAACCCGGAAAGGCCAAGGGGGCATAGTCTACGCCATTTTCATTGCACCAGGCCAGATCGTCTTTGAGAAGGCTGCTAAAGACGGGGTAGCTGTTTTCGTTATAGCGTCCAACGAACCAGGGGGCTACGATATCGCATTTCCGGATAAGGCGATGAAGGGTCGAGTCTTGGAGACAATCCCGACCCAGCGTCCGCCAATAGGTGGGGACACCCAGCATGACGCTGAAACCCCGTGACTTGATCCCGTCGATAAGGGTCTCCGCTTCCCGGAAACCGTAACGGCGGTGGTCGTTGAATCCTACTCCCCACACGACGACCAGCGGCTTGCCATGATGGTGCAGGTAAGTGGGGCTTCGCGTGCCGTGTAGCAAGTCATATTTGGTGGTCAGCTCGTCGAGATCGGCCAGTGTCATTTGCTCTTCTCCCGGCTGCATACCGCTGAGGTCATACATGATGCAAATAGCGCGGTCATATTGCGTGGCCGCGCTGATCGCGTTGTCCAGCACGGTGTTGAAGTGGCGTTTCCCGCTGGGATTGCGAATCTCCGCTACGAATCGCTGCATAAAGACGCCGTCGATGCCATAGTCCTTCATCCATTTGAAATGCAGCCGGACGGTAGAGGCGTCGTAGGAGCTGAAAACAGCGGCGGGGCTTCCATCGGTGAAATGAAAGGGTGTGGGATAAGTTTTCGCATACTCCCGGGTGTCCGGCCACAAATCGATCTCGGAACTGCCGGGTGCGAATACCCCCCGGTGTTCGTAGTGGTGCCAGTGGCGGCCGGTGCTGTCACCCGGGGTGTTAAACCAGCCCTGGTAGCCCGCCATGACAAGGCCCTTATACGTGGGATAGCGGCAGTTTTGTGCCCGGCTCCACAATGGGATGAGGAGCAGCAGAGAAATAGCAAGTCGGATCATACTGTAAGAAAAGGATGAAGCACTAATACAGGGGTTAATGGGACATTAATTTCTGAATTAAAGTGAAAATTACCAAAGGACCGTTTGGGGAAGGTGGTGATTAAAATCGTCCGTTGACTATATTTGTATATAGCCATCGCCATGAACGACATAATCGATCTACAACTAAACTACCCCGTACTAGAGGGCCAGGAAAAACAATTAAAGAGCGCCATGACACAGGCGCTTTCTGAAATCCATGAAATACTCCCCATTTGTGAACCTGGCGGGAATCCGGCGGATAGAGAGGTAGGTGCGAAATGGTTGTCACAGCCCGGATATACGGTGTCGTCCCAAAATCTTTTTATAGGAACGGGAGGGCATAATGCGCTTATAAATGCGATTTTATCAGCCAGCCTTACAAACAAAGCCATCGCTACCGATGAGCTGACCTATTCGAATGTTAAATCTATTGCAAAGCTATTTGGATTGAGGCTCATCCCTTGCCCTATGGACGCCGATGGGATGGACCCATCTGCGCTGGCTGTAGCATGCGAGACCGCCGGCGTGGCGGCGGTTTATTTGATGCCGACTGTCCACAACCCGCTGGGTACGGTGATGCCGTTGAGGCGGCGGGAGGAAATTATTGCGGTGGCGCGGGACAAGGACCTGGTCATTATTGAAGATGACGCGTATGGTTTTCTTGAAGACGCCATCATTCCGAATTTTTTTCATGTAGCGCCCGAACGGTCTTTTTACATTTATAGTTTTTCAAAGCCGCTTGCCCGGGCGATCAAAACCAGCTATCTCCTTGCCCCTGACCGGTATTCGGAAAAGGTGACCGAATCTTTCAGGTTGACCGGATCTACGCCTGCCACCTTATCCATCATTACGCTAAACAAACTGATTGCTTCCGGTGCCGTAAGTGCCCTTATTGCTGCAAAAAGACAAGAAGGCAACTTCAGGCAACAACAGGCCCGGCTGCTGTTGAGCGACTATGACATTACCGGCCACAGGAATGGCTGGCATTTTTGGATATCATTGCCCTCCGCTAAACAATCGGCAGATGTAAGTAATGCCTTACTAAAACGGGGTGTCCTTGTTGTTCCTTCAAGCAGCTTTGCCGTTCATGAAACTGCCCACAGACCGGGCATACGGGTCGCCATGGGTAATGAAATTGACTTCGACCGGGTCGTTAAGGGAATAATGATGCTGAAAGAGGCGCTGTAGAATGGCCTATATTTGCCGCGCAATGGAAAAGAATATTAGCGATCTATTGGTGGCAACGGCGCCCACCCGGGAAAAGTTGATCGGGCATCCTTTATATCGTACGCTCGACAGGCTGGAGTATTTGCGCGCATTCATGGAAATACACTGTTTCGCGGTTTGGGATTTTATGTCCTTACTTAAAGCGTTATCTCAATCCCTCACGTGTACGACCGTGCCATGGCTGCCGGTGGGCAACGCTGAAACACGGTACCTGATCAATGAAATCGTGACGGGGGAGGAAAGCGATCTTGATGAATCCGGCAACCGCGCCAGCCACTTCGAGCTGTATTTGCGTGCCATGCGGCAGGCCGGGGCCGATGTGACGCCTATCAACCGGTTTATTGGATTGTTGCAAAAGGGTAGGAACGTCGAAGATGCACTGGACGAGGCGGAGGCTCCCGCAGCAGCCAAGCAATTTGTACAACATACGTTTAGTGTTATCGCCACCGGAAAGCCACATATTATAGCGGCGGTTTTCACGTTTGGACGGGAGGACCTTATACCAGCCATCTTTATCGAAATGGTCAGGGAAATTGCGATTCAGTTCCCGGGAAGCGTGGACATCCTGAAATATTACCTGGAGCGGCATATTGAAGTGGATGGCGATCATCATTCGCACCTGGCCTACCAGATGACAACCGGGCTTTGCGGGGATGATGCGAAAAAATGGGAGGAGGCGACATCGGCTGCGGGTGCGGCACTGGAAGCACGGTTGGCTTTGTGGGATGGTGTTCTGAGGAAAAATGAAAAATAATTCATTATTCCCTATCTTTGCCCCATGCGCCTCAAAGATGAGCAAAAGATCGACATTTTCTTTACCAGCACGCTTAGCCTTGTTGGAAAGGTCGGTCTCGCAGGCCTGACCATGCCCCTCATCGCAAAACAGTCGGGCGTTGCCACCGGAACGCTGTACATCTATTTCAAGAACAAGGACGACCTCATCCTTGCCCTGTATAAAAAGGTAAAAAATCGCTTTGGTGCCACCATTTTCATCGGATTTAGCCCTGAGCTCCCCGTCGAAGAGGGTTTACGGGTTGTCTGGGAGAACAGCCTCCGCTACGTAGTCTCCAACTTCCCCGAACAGGTTTTCCTGCAACAATTCATGGCGTCTCCCTACAAACGCGAAGACCAGGCCGTGGCCTTTGCCAGGCCGGTGATGGCCCCTCTCGCCCAACTGCTGGAACGCGGGCAAAGGGAGGGATTGCTAAAAGCAGATGAAGAACTCCTTGTGCCAAGCCTGCTCTTTGGCTTTGTCCAGCAGATTGCCGCCCGTATTCATCACACGCCCGCACAACTCTCCAAAGCCTTTATGGACAGCTCCTTCAGGTTCCTATGGGATGCGGTACGTGCGTAAATTTTTTTTGCATAAAAAATGAAAAAATATTCATTTATGAAAAAGATTACCTCCCATCTTTATCAGCTGAGCCTCGGTTTCGTCAACGCCTTCCTTATTGAAGACGATGAACAAGGCCTAACCCTCGTCGACACCGGGACCCCGGGTAGTCTCCCCAAAATCTTCGCCCAAATGGAAAAGGCCGGCAAAGACCCTCGTGACATCCGCCGTATTATCGTTACACATGCCCATACCGACCATACCGGGAGCGCCGCGGCCATCAGCAAGGAACTTGATATTCCGGTATGGGCCCACGCCGATACGGCCAGGCTTGTGGAACGGGGTCTCCCTGGTGACGCGGCATTGCACGTAAGCCCCGGTCTGCTGAACCAAGTCATATACCAATTGTTTATCCGCCGCGGAGGCAGCACCATCGATCCGTTTACCATTACCCGCCTGCTTAACGACGGAGAGGTCCTTCCCGGTGGTGTCAGGGTCATCTATACGCCCGGTCATAGTGCAGGCCATCTTGCCCTTCTCCTGCAGACCGACCGGGTGCTCATTGCCGCGGATATATGCGCCAACGCTGCCGGACTCCATTGGCGCACCGTCTACGAAGACCGGGAGCTTGGCCGCCAAAGCATCCTGAAAGCTGCGGCGTTCGACTTCGACATGGCCGTTTTCGGCCATGGTGGGCCGTTGACAAGCGCGGCCAACACCAGGCTCCATGCGAAATTTGCGTAAATCACATCAATGGAAAGTCTCCCTGAAGGTAATAAAGCCCATCGGCCACCCGGGTGTAGTCTTTGTACTTTGCAGAATCCGGTGGGACCTTTGCCCAAACATAAACAAGGTCTAACAATCCCCTTAGGTAGAGTCGGCTAAAGGTCACGGTACTGTCGCGGAGGTTTACGCTGACACTCCCGTAAATGCCTACACTGTGAAACCGTTTTTTAAGTGTTTTGTTCTGAATGGTATCTATCAAAAATTCCCGCCAGGCATTGTGGCTGGAATAGTCAACAGAGAATTTTCCCAACGCCCGTATGTCATCGGCGTGTTTCGCATAGCGCCGCACATGCTGCCTGTCCCAGGCTTTCATGGACGGGATGCAGGAGGAAAAAAGAAGGATGAGGGCGAACGCACGGTATTGGAAGGACATGCCGGCCTGTTTTTGGTATTCAATATAGTCACTAAAGGCCCCCGCATGTTGCATGGCCTGCGAAAATTTGCGATATTAGGGTTCAAAAGCTGCCTATTTATCCCCATGAGTTTAAAGGTTCTCATCGTTGAAGACCAATTCCTTGAGGCCAGGAGCCTGAGTACCATGCTGAAAAACGGCGGGCATGCGGTGGAGGGTATAGCTAAATCGGTAGAACAAGCACTGCTCATTCTGGACAAAAAAAAGCCGGAAATCGTCTTGGTGGACATTCTCCTGAAAGGGGAAGCGAACGGGATAGACCTCGCCCGGGTACTTGACCGGAGAAACATTCCCTTCATATATATATCCGCGAATTCCAATACATCGACGTTAGAAGAAGCGGTAGCCACAAAACCTTATGGCTTTTTAGTAAAACCATTCAAGGAACGGCAAATTTTGATTGCGCTGAACATAGCCGCCTATCGTTACCGAAAACACCAGGAGTTTATATCCCGGCAACAAAAATGGCTGACAAGCCTCCTGAAGAATATTATCGCAACCGATGAAACGAAGGACGAAATGGTTCTCTCGCTCATAAGGGCGCTTACGTCTTTCCTTCCCTTTGACTTCATCATGATCGACACTGACTTGCGCGATTCGGCCGCCGGGGCTTTTTTTAGATACCGGCGGGTTGACTTTGATGAATATATCAGGGTTGATGATGACGGAGACACGATCAACGACATCCGAAAAGCGAACCGGGAAAATCGAAGCGCCTATTTCCTTGATGAAGCTGATCTCCGGAAAGAGGGATTTAAATCCAAGTTGTGGGTTCCGCTGTTAAAGCATTGGGACGTGGAAATGTCCATTGCTTTTTATTGCTGTAACGAGGAAAAATATACAGCTGACCACCTGCAACTGATGAACTCAGTACAGGAACTTCTTGGGGAGGTTGTCGGACATATAAAGACCGCCAACGCTGCATCACGGCCCGGGCATAAACGTAACCGGTCCATGGCGCCCAATCAACTGCTGCAGCCAAAGGTGGGTGGAATTATCGGGAAGAGCGTGAAATTGCTGGAGGCATTGGATAAAGTGTCACAGGTCGCACCGTTTGATAACACGGTGTTAATCCTTGGAGAAACGGGTGTGGGAAAGGAGGGATTGGTAAAGGCCATTCATCAGCTATCACCAAGGAAGGACAAATCCCTGGTAAAAGTAAACTGCGCGGCGATCCCGGCAAACCTGGTGGAATCCGAGCTTTTCGGGCATGAAAAAGGAGCCTTTACCGGGGCCATCGAACAGCGGATCGGTAAATTCGAACAGGCCCACGGGGGAACACTTTTCCTTGATGAAATCGGTGAGCTTCCCATAGACATCCAAAGTAAGCTCCTGCGGGCTATCCAGGAAAAGGAAATAGAGCGGGTTGGCGGGCGGACGACCATTCGAACGGACGTGCGGATCGTGGTCGCCACAAACCGGAATCTTCTCCTCGAAATAGCGGAGGGTCGCTTCCGGTTGGATTTGTATTATCGCATCAATGTTTTCCCGATTAAACTGCCCCCCCTCAGGGAACGGCGAGAAGATATTAACGCCCTGGCCTCTCATTTTCTACAACTGTACGGTGACAAAATAAACCGGGGTAGGATGACGATCACACCGGAGGCCATGCAGCAACTGGAAAATTATTCCTGGCCGGGCAATATCCGGGAACTGCAACATTTGATCGAGCGGCATGTCTTGCAGTGCCGAACGGGTATCATCGATAGGTTTGACATGCCGGAGCCCATCCCTTTTCAACACTGGTCAAAGGACGTGCGCGAGCTGAAATCGTTCGCGGATATGGACCGCGATCATATTATCACCGCCCTCAAGCGGTGCAACGGGAAAATCTCGGGCAGAGGCGGGGCGGCGGAGTTGCTGAGCCTGCCGCCGACAACCCTTAATTCGAAAATGAAGCGGCTGGGGATCAAGTGGCCGCTTTCCAAGGCTTGATCATGAGTACTTTAGCACGCCTTCTTGTTCTGGTCATGTTGTTGGTGTATCCCTCCGTCAACGGGCAGCAACTCAACGGAAAAGCCGGGCAACGAACGATGCTGGAATTGGGCGCTGCGGCGATCACTGTCACCACTCAGGGGCGTGTCCTATTGGATAGCACCCTTATCCTCGTCTCGCAATATCATGGAGTAAGCCGTAGCTCCGTCATCACCGAGGGCTTCGATGATGATTTTTGCGCACGGTATGCAGGTTGGGTCCGTACGGGTAACGTCGACAGTATAATTAAGGTATTGCCCGGTCTTGGAGGGGACATTCAGACACGAGTACGGATCCTGCTGGGGGCCTGGTATGCGTACCAGCCCGGCGCTGAACACTACCGCATGGCCATTACGGAGCTGACCATGGCTCAGCATGAGAAGGGTATAGAATGGGCCGCCCAAGCCTATTGCCTGCTGATGAAGGCGTACTACATGCTGGGTGACACGGCCAGGGGCAACGCCTGGTATTTGTCCTTCCTCCACCATCCCGAATTTAGCAACCTGGCGGCATTGCAGGCGAAAGTCCGCAAATATGCGGGTGTTTTCTGTCCGTTTCGTCCCGGGACCACGGGTTTCCGGCTCCAATGTCTTTCGGAAGCACTGTCGCGCTACCAGGCCTTAAAAGATACCGGCAATCAGGTGAACACGTTGATGGATATTGCCTATTTGCGCTTTGCGGGGGGAGACCCCGTGGGATCGCAACAGGCAGCCAGGCAAGCCCTGAGTTTAGAGAAGGCCTGGGGTTTTCCATATACCCAATATACGTATGACCTGCTGGCCTTCCTGAAAATTTTTGCCAGCCAGTATAGCGAAGCGCTGCCGTTGGCGATGGAATGTGTAAAGGCAACCGAGGCTACGCATGACCGGTTATACAGCGCTCATGCGTATCTCCGGGTGGCCGACGTCGTGCAGCAACTGGAGGACGTGACGGCCGCCACCGGTTGGTATAAACAAGCGCTGAAGGCCGCCATAGGGACACGGAGAGATGAGGACTTGTACGAGGTATTGGAGAACCTCGGCGCAAAGAATATCAGCCTTGACCTGTCGCCCGGTGCTGTACATACGGTGGAAGATATGATCGCCCAATATCCTCCCGGGAGCAGAAATGAGTCACAACTAGCCTTTGAAGCGTTGGGCAGCGCCTTTGAAAGTGCCCGGGACTATCCAAAAGCAAGGGAATACTTTATGCGGGCCTGGCAACTGGAAGGGGAGGCATCGAAGACAAGGGGCGGCATGACGAATACATACCTGATCCGAAGGTTGGGTCGGATAAATCTGACGTTGGAAGATTGGGAGGGGAGTCGAAAATTTTTGATGATGTTGCTTTCACCGGCGCTTGCCGGCAAGGTTGACCAGGAAGACCTTTCCCATGCGTATTATGGAATGTACAGGGTCGATTCGGCCTGTGGGGATTTCAAGGATGCGGCGCATTGGCTCGTGCAATACAGCGACCTGGAGGATAAGGAGAACTTTCAGGCGCAGGCCAGGCAACTCATAGATATGAACGTAAAGTATGAGACGCTGCAAAAGGAAAAGCGTCTCCAGGAGCTTCGGACACAAAAACAACTGTACATCGCTGGATTTGTCTTTTTGGGCTTTGTCATCGTGATGGTGTATGTCCGCTACCGTAACAATAAGCGCACCAACAGGCAATTGCAGGCGCTGAACCGCCAGCAGACGGTACTGCTGGAAGAAAAGGAATGGCTCGTCCGCGAAATACACCATAGGGTAAAAAACAACCTGCAGATCATCACCAGTCTGCTGATGTCACAGTCGGAATTTCTAACGGACAAAAATGCGGTGAACGTCATCCTGGAAAGCCAGCACCGGGTCGAAGCGATGTCTCTGATCCATCAGAAGTTGTACAACTCCCGGAACCTGAGCAGTATCGACATGCCTGACTATATCGGAGAACTGGTGGATTACCTTAGGGATAGTTTTGTCCTGTCGCAAAAGGTCGTCTTCGACCTGGACATCGAAAGAATATCACTGGACGTTTCGAAAGCGATCCCGGTCGGGTTGATCCTAAATGAGGCGATCACCAACGCTTTTAAATATGCATTCCCTCATGGGGCAGATGACAGAATTTCCATCCGTCTGTTTTCCGAGGGTGAAAAAACGATTTTGCGGGTAGCGGACAACGGTAGGGGGCTGCCGGAAGATTTTGATGCAGCCGGTTCCGGCACTTTTGGAATGACCTTGATCAGAGGAATGGCAGAGGACCTGGAAGCCACCATCGACATAAGCGGGCACCACGGAACGGTGATCCGTGTCAGCTGGCAAACGCTATTTCGTAAATTCTGACGAGACTTACGCTATTTCGCAGGAGCGTCCCCCATCCACACCTGTAAGACTTTGATTGTGAGTTGTTATTGAGGTGGCATAGCATTGGTTTCGCTTCTCCAAAACATCACTATGACAAGTCTTACACTGGTAAAGGCCGCAGGCCTGTTTTCATTGTTTGGATCCGTTTTGCTGCGGTACCCAAGCCCTGGCGACCGGCCCTCGGGCAGCGCCGGCAAAGTGCACAACATCGTGTTGGTGCATGGCGCCTGGGCCGACGGTTCGGGTTGGGAAAGCGTGTATAAAATCTTAAAGGATAAAGGTTATCACGTCACAGTCGTGCCCAACCCGAATACGAGCCTCACGGATGACGTCAAGATCACGAAAGCGGTCCTCGCCATGCAAGACGGCCCGACGATTCTTGTAGGACATTCCTATGGGGGCGCGATCATCACTGAAGCCGGTGACGACCCAAAAGTGGCGGGGCTGGTATATGTCGCTGCTTTTGCTCCGGACGCAGGAGAGTCCCTGCTGAAAATGCAGCAGGCCGGGCCGGCGGATCCCAATACGCCGATACTTCCGCCGCAGGACGGTTTTATCTGGCTTGACAAATCGAAATTTCACGAGGACTTTTGCGCAGACCTTCCGGCCGGCAAGGCTGCATTTATGGCGGACGCCCAGGTACCCGTCGGTGTCGCAGCCTTTACGACCGACCTTACTACGGCGGCCTGGAAGACCAAGAAAAGCTGGTATATCGTATCCAAGAAAGACCGGATGATACCCCCGGATGTCGAACGCATGATGGCCAAAAGGGCGGGATCGACGGTTACCGAGATCGACGCAAGTCATGCAGTCTATGTGAGCCATCCGGCAGAAGTAGCCGCCGTGATTGAGAAGGCGGCGACTAATTAAAACCCTCGCGCAGGAGCGCCCTGACCACCTCTATCGTGTTCAGGGCCTCCCTAAGCACCTTGATTTTCCTCTCCTCATCACACATCAGCCACCCAAAGTACAACTGGTGGAAAGGCCGGCTTGTATGCACGGCAACCGTGTGGACCTCGTATTCGGCAAACACCTGGAATTCGCTCTCCATCCGTATCACGGGGTTGGAAAATGCCAAATCCGGCATCATGGCCATCAAACCGGCGATGTATTTTACGATCGCTACGGGTCCGGTCAACCGCGTCGGCATATTCAGGCTTGCCAGGTAAGGCAGCTCCAGTACGCCATCCGGCGCAAATAAAGAAGCCGCCTTTTCAGGGACCCGGAATACCGCCAGATACTCCAACAATAGTTCTTTTGCGCAGCTCATATCAGTACCGGGGCGACAATGGGTATGCCAATACATAAACCTTGGCCGGTCAACGGGTTAAGAAACCCGGGGCCGGGGTCGTTGCTGAATAGCGTGAAAAATGGCGAGGCCTTTACGAAATAAGGAGATTATTTGTATTTTCCACAAATGAAACGAGTCACAGGAATCGGGGGTATTTTCTTCAAATGCCAGGACCCGGAAAAAATGAAAGAGTGGTACAAAACCCACCTCGGTTTTGACGTAAGTCCCTATGGCGTAAAATTTGATTGGCGACAGGAAGAGGACACTGCGAAGAAGGGATATACGGTATGGAGCCCTTTTTCTGAAAAGACCAAATACTTTGAACCCTCCACAAAGGACTTTATGATCAATTACCGGGTCGACAACATCGAAGCGCTCGTCGCAGCGCTAAAAGAGGAAGGCGTGACGGTGTTAGACGCTGTGGAATCGTATGATTATGGAAAATTTGTGCACATTCTGGATATAGAAGGCAACAAAATTGAATTGTTTGAACCTAAGGAGTAATCTGATAGGCCGTTGTCCTTTTAGCCTCGACAAGGACAAACGACGTCATCAAATTGCCGACATGGGGCAGGGGCGCCAGTTTACTCTTTAGGAAATGGTTATACGCATCCATGTCGGCGATCACCACCTTTAGCAGGAAATCGGCGACGCCGGTCAGCTGATAGCATTCCATCACCTCGGGAAATTTGACCACCTCCTTTTCGAACTGGCTGAGGATCGTATCCGAATGTTCTTTCAGCTTGACCGTGGTAAAACCAATCAGCTTCTTTCCGATGCAGTTCCTGTCCAGCAACGCAACATACGAACGGATTACACCCCGCTCTTCCAGGCGCCTGATCCGCTCATGGACGGCAGTCACCGACTTGCCCGTCTTGGCCGAGAGCTCCTTGGTCGTCATGCGCGCATCGTACTGAAGGACAGAGAGGATCTGGATGTCAATAGCGTCGAGATCGGCAAGCATACAATTGAAATTTTTTCTGTTGTCGGCCCCAAAGTTAGTTTTATTTTCCGCCTAACTGCCGATGTGTAGGAAAAAGGGGCGGCATTCTCCAACTTCGCCGTATGAATACCTTGACTGTCGCCCATCACCGGCGTCTGGAAGACTATATGGCGAAAGCCTTTGAGAGGGCAAAGCATTTTATCGGCTACCCGATCGCCACGGACTTTGACTACAGTGAGTTGTATCCTTTGCTGTCGCTTCCGCTGAACAACGTCGGCGACCCCTTTGTCGAGTCGACCTACGACCTCAACTCCCGCAGCATCGAGGTCGAGGTATTGCAGTTTTTCGCATCGATCTTCCGCGCGCCGGAGAACAACTGGTGGGGATATGTCACCAACGGGGGTTCCGAAGGCAACCTTTATAGTCTTTATATCGCCCGGGAATTGTACCCGGAAGGGATCGTCTACTATTCGGAGGCGACGCATTATAGTGTCCAAAAGAATATTCAGTTGCTTGGCCTGCGCAGCATCGTTATACGGACCAACGACCAGGGGGAGATGGACTATGACGACCTGGAGCAAATGATCCAGCTACACCGGGAAAAACCGGTCATCGTGCTGGCCAACATCGGGACGACGATGACCGAGGCCAAAGATGACCTGGGGGCTATCCGGAAGGTCTTTAAGCGTTCGGCCATTAGGAACCACTATATCCATTGTGACGCTGCGCTGGCCGGTGTGTACAGCGCCCTGCTCGAACTGGAGCCCGGTTTCGACTTCAGTTTCGGAGCGGACAGCATCGCGATCAGCGGACACAAGTTCATCGGCTCGCCGATCCCCTGTGGCGTCGTGCTCGTGAAGAAGAACTACAAAGACAGGATAGGGAAGGCCGTTTCTTATATCGGCACCCTGGATACCACCATTTCCGGCAGCCGGAATGGGCACAGCCCGCTTTTCCTTTGGTATGCAATAAAACGACTGGGTGTCGAAGGCCTGCGGCAACGCGCCGTCGACTGTCTGGCCATGGCCGCGTATGTCGTGGAAAGATTCCAGTCCATCGGCATCCCCGCCTGGCGAAACCCTTCTGCCATTACGGTGGTATTCCCGGCGCCCGGACCTCTTATCCGTCAGAAATGGCAACTGGCAACGGAAGGAGGATGGAGCCATATCATCTGTATGCCTGGCTGCAGTAAGACATCTATCGACGAATTCATGGAGTCCCTTCAGCGGGAAGGCGCCTTGCCAAACTTTTTCTTGAAAGAATGAGAGAAATGCGAAAGGCTTTCAAACCCCAGGTCGAGATAAATCGCCGAGGGCTTCTTATTCTTTTGCTCAATCAGGTGTCGGGCCTCGGTCAGCCGTTTTTCCTGTAACCACTGGCGGGGCGACATGCCGAATGTTTTCTGGAAGTCCCGCTTAAACCCCGCCAGGCTTCTCCCCGTGAGTTGTGCAAACTTTTCAACGGGGACATTGAAATGAAAATTGTGGAGCATGAATTTTTCCAGGTCGATCTTATGGGGCTCGGAAAAGTCGAATAGGAATTCCCTGAGTTCCGGCATGGTCAGCAGGAGCAATTGCACCGCCTCCCTCACTTTTAGCATGCCCAGGGCCGCCGTCATCTTTTCCTCCGGATGGCGGACATAGGGGATCACAGAATGGAAAAAGCCCTGCAGAAAATCATTTCCGGGTATAAGGATGTTGGATGGACCGGTATATTTTTGTCTGATGTCTATATGCTCCTCCAGGGCCATCTTCCTGAGCTGGTCTTCCAGCAGGAAAATGACGATGGTTTGATAATCCTCTCCGTCCAGCGGTGTTTTGGTCAGTTGGGCCAGCTGGTGCTTCCGGATCAGGGTCATCTGGCCCCGTCGCATCGACAATTTTTGGCTGGAGGTTTCCAATGTAAATTGCCCGGAGACCTGTAATACCAGGGTATTGTGCTCGACGAACCACACCTTCTCCTTCCGCAGGGCCGCAAGGAAAGAATAGAAGATTACTCCCGGTACTATTTCGGTGGCATTCGTCACGACCTAAAGATAAATATTATCTATGCAAGTACGTCCCACCAGCGATTTCGCCGGGTGCGAAATGGGTGTTCAGGGTTTGCATCTCTTCCGATGTAAAGGTGATTCCGAGGGCTTGTATGTTTTCCGGAAGCCGTGACCGCCGGCTCATGCTCACCAGGGTCATGATGTCATCTCCCTGTGCGTTTACCCAGGCGATCGCCAGTTGTGCCGGTGTATATCCTTTTTCCTTTGCCATTGCCTTTAATACCTCGACTTTCGCAAGGTTCCTGACCAGGTTTTCCCCCTGGAAACGCGAAAAATGGTGGCGATAGTCTCCCGCGGCAAGGGGCGCTGTCAATTCGCCCGTGAGCAGACCTTCGGCCGTATTGGCAAAGCTCACCACGCCAATACCCAGTTCTTTCGCCGTGGGAAGAAGGTCCCGTTCTATCTCTCGGTCCGCCAGCGAATAGCCTATTTCCAGTGCCGTTACAGGATACACGCTGTGCGCCTTACGCAGTTGCTCCGCGTTGATTTCGGACACCCCCAGGTAACGAACCTTTCCTTCTTTGATCAGGTCGGCGACCGTCCCGATCACGTCTTCCACCGGAACGGAATTGTCGAGCCTGCACGGCTGATAAAGATCGATGATTTCCACACCCAGGCGCACTAACGAGTAGTCGATGAAGTTCTTTATGGACAAAGGACGCAAGTCCAAACCAATGAACCGACCGCCGTAGATGATCGCGCCAAACTTGACACTTAAGAAGGCATCGTCTCTCCGGCCTTTGATGGCTTTGCCCACCAGCAGTTCGTTATGCCCGCTACCATAAAAGTCTCCCGTATTCAGGAAATTAACGCCGTTGTCCAAGGCCATCCGGATGGTGGCGATGCCTTCGTTTTCATCTTTTGCCGGGGAGCCCCAGACAGAGGACATGCGCATGCAGCCAAGGCCGAGTTTGGATACGAGGGGGCCGTTGTTGCCCAGATTTATTGTCGTCATTACACAAAGGTCGGGGGTGGGCCAACTGGCGGCTTTCTTTTATGGCTCAATTTAGTTGTCTGGGTGGCTCACCCCGTTTTGTCCATGTCATCCCCCGTTTTTGCCATTTCTCCTCATGTCCCCGCGTTGTTCCTTTGCAAGAAAAAGTCAATATGCGTATCGTGTCTCTTGAAGAACACATTTCCTTGCCGGAGATGATCGAACAACTACCCTCGGAGTTACGGCCCCACGCTTCCCCCGCCATACAACGGCTTCAGCCGAAACTGGCAGACATCACAGGGGAACGGTTGCGCTCGATGGACGAGAATGGCATTGCCATGCAGGTGCTTTCCGTGGATGGCGTGGGGGCGCAACTACTAAACCCTGAAGCCGGTCCTGCATTTGCCCGCCGGTATAATGATCTTATTGCGGAAAAGATCGCGGATTACCCCAACCGGTTTACCGCATTTGCCCACCTGCCCATTACCGCTCCGATGGCCGCGGCGGATGAACTGGAGCGAGCCGTCCATCAACACCATTTTCGCGGGGCCATGATCCGAGGACTGTCCCAGGACCGTTTTCTGGATCATCCGGATTTCGCCCCCTTGCTACAAATGGCGGAGAAACTGGGTGTGCCGGTCTATATCCATCCGGGTATGCCACCCAAAGCGGTAGCCGATGCTTATTACAGCGACCTGCCCCATCATCCCGGTCTGATGGAGTCCCTTGCCTGTTATGGCTGGGGCTGGCATTCGGAGACGGCGATACACGTGTTACGGTTGCTGCTTGCCGGGGTTTTTGATCAATATCCGGGGCTGCGCGTCATTATCGGTCATATGGGGGAAATGCTGCCCATGATGATGGTGAGGGCGACCCGGGTTTTTGCCCCTGGAAACGGAGGCGCGAACCAACGGACGCTGATCGAAACCTTCCGGCAACAGGTATTCATCACCACCAGCGGCATTTTTACCCAGCCGCCACTGCGTATTGCCATAGACACCTTTGGTATCGACAACATCCTGTTCTCCGTGGATTATCCCTTTAGCACCAACGAAATGGGTCTCGAATTTTTGCGTAATATCCCACTCCCGGCCTCGCAAATAGAACAGATCGCTACAAAAGGCCCGGGCAATGGGGGCGCATCGGGACGATCACTATATCTTCCTGTTGTTAGTGTCAGGCTCCGGCGTTATGATGGTCGATTTGCAGGAGATCAGGATGGAAGCGCGACAGTTGTTCTATGTGCTTCCCGGCCAGGTGCATGATCACATACGGGCCCACTGCGCAGAAGGCTGGTTTATGGGTGTCGACAGATCGCTGGTGCCCCAAGGCTGCCGGAATATATTGGAAGGGAGGTTGACCTTGCAAACGCCCTGCTCCCTAACCCCGGCGGCTTTGGAGGAATGCGTTCAATTGCTTAGGCTCCTGGTTAAGAGGTCTACGGACAAAACCCGCCTTTACGCACCGGTGGCGCATTCGCTGGCGCAGTCATTTCTTTGGCTGGCAGCTGATGCCTATGACGACAGTACATCGCCCCATAAGACCTTGTCCAGACCGGCCGAGCTATGCCGGCAATTCAGGCTGTTGTTGTCAGAAAATATCCGCACGATCAAAACCCCTTCGGCGTATGCGTCCTCTCTGCACGTATCGACGTCCTATCTGAACGAAGCGATCAGGGGGGAGACCGGTTTGCCCTGCAGTCATTGGATCAAACAGGAGGTGCTCATGGAAGCAAAGCGGCTATTGTACCACAGCGAACTGAGCGTAAAAGAGATTGCAGAGGATTTGGGCTATGAAGATCCTGCCTATTTTTCCCGCTTCTTTCGAAAGGCGGCGGGTATGCCGGCGATTGCTTTCCGGGAGGTGTCCAGGAAGTGAGCCCCCGCCACCGCCACGGCAAATGGCTTAAGCTCGATGGCAGCCCCTGTGATCGGGATTTCCGCGGGTTTTTCGTCACCGGTGGAAGTATCCACTACGTGGAGCCATCCTCCATCAAATTCTTTTGGCAATACAAGCCTCACCAGCTTGTCCCGTTTATTGATCAGGAGCAACCTTCGCCCCTTCGCGGTGGCTACTGCCTGTAGGGTGATCGCATCCGGCGCGCCGGCGCTGTTGACAAACGTATCGCCCGGCCCAAAATTATCTTTCAGGAGTTTGAGCACCCAATACCTGGCATTGGGCCGGCCCGTCTTCCAGTTGATCATGCTGACGCTGGGGTATTGCGTGGGATAGCCGACCAATTGGGATTCGCCTACGACGTCGATGCCCTGGTGCGCCAGGCCAAGGTAGGTATAGGCATACAACGCACCCGAAAGGTTCCAATAATCGTCGGGTATGGGATCCCTGTCGGGTACGGTGTTGTCGTTGTCCAGGATGCTGCCCAGCTCATCGATCGTCGTCTTTGTCGCCGGGGAAAGTCTTTTGCGGATGCTTTCGATAAATTTGACGGTATTTAGGAAGCCGTCCGCACGCTCCCAAAAGGTATACTGCAGGACATCCCCGACCTGATGTGCGTTACCCGTGGCATAGAAATGATAGGAGATCATATCGAGCGGTACGCCGTCTTTGTGGTGCTTGCGATCGAGAAAATATTCGAACCATTCGGGCCGGTTCGGATCGGCGAGAGCCATTGCCACGAATTTGGTACCGGGTGATATTTTTTTGATTGCACCGGTCACGGCATCGTATAGCCGGGTGTAGCTTTGCGCGGTGTTGCCGTGTTCAAAATCCACCTCGTTGAGTACCTCCCAGTAGGGAACGGCATAGTGATGGCCCGACCCGTGCCTTGCCCCCGTTTCATCGGTAAATCCTCCTTTTGTATACCAACTGTACAACCGGGCGTAGTAACGGGCGATTTCGCCGTAGGTGGTATCGCGTGGCACATTGCCCTGGGTATAATCCCAAAAGACGGCGTAAGGATCATCGGGATAAGCAACGGGCTGGGCCGTTTTATACATCCAAGCCGGGATCGTACTAAAGTTCAGAATGACGGAATGCCCTTTGGTCGCCTCCAGGAAGTCGAGGGTAATGGGGTCGATGACGCTGAAGTCCCAGACATTCTCTTTCAGCTCGGCCACGCCCAGCCGCGGATAGGGGAGCCACGGGACAAAGCGGACGTAGTCGCAGCCCAGTGCCTGCAAGGCCGTAAAAATGGAGTCGTGTATCGGCGTTCCCCGGCGCATGGGTGGATTGACCACTACCTGAAGGGTCAGCGTGGTTTTTGAGATCATCTGGGTTTGCCCCCATTGAATGGTCACCTGGGAACGGGCGGTTATGACTATAAGCGCCAACACAATAGAAAAGAGCGTCTTCATTGCATTAAAGTTCGACAATGGCCCGGGATCGCCAAGTGCCGGAGCACGAAATCGCAAAAAGGATATTTGTAATCTCAAAAAAGACATAAACGGCCCGGTTTCAGGAAATACCTTTCTGTGATGAAGATCGGTTTGTTCGGTATAGGGTTGGATACGTACTGGCCGCAATTCGACGGATTGGAAGCCAGATTGAGGGCGTATCTGGGGATCGTGGAGGAAAAACTGGCTGCAGTACACCCGGACGTCGTCAACGCCGGATTGGTGGATACGACGGACAAGGCTTTTGCCGCGGGCCGGCTTTTCAGATCGGCGGATGTCGAGTTGATCTTTCTGTACGCAACGACCTATGCGCTTTCTTCGACGGTCCTTCCGGTGGTACAGGCCGCGAAAGTGCCGGTGGTGATCCTGAACCTGTCTCCTTCGGCCGCCATCGACTACGATCGTTTTAATGCGTTACAGGACCGGACGCAAATGACGGGGGAATGGCTGGCCTATTGTTCCTCCTGCCCCGTCCCGGAGCTCATGAATGTATGCCGCCGTGTAGGTATCCGGTGTCACCAGGTCACCGGTATGCTGGAGCGGGATAAGGAATGCTGGGCGGAGATCGGCGAATGGATTTCGGCGGCCCGGGTGGCGCACGTCATGCGGTACAACCGGCTGGGGTTGATGGGGCATTACTATAGCGGAATGCTGGATGTGTATACCGACCTGACCCAGCAATATGCTTCTTTCGGTGGGCATATCGAACTGCTGGAAGTGGACGAGCTTTCCGCTTTGCGTAAGACCGTGACACCGGCGGCCGCCGGCGACCGGGTACGCCTGTTCCGGGAAGTGTTTGACGTCCGGCCGGAATGCCCGCCGGCCGATCTGGAGCAGGCGGCGGTGACGTCGATCGCCTTGGCGCAAATGGTGGCAAAATATAAATTGGGGTCGCTGGCCTACTATTATAAGGGTTCCGGCCAACCGGATAATGAACTGGCCATCGCTTCCATGATCCTGGGGAACTCCTGGCTGACGGCGAACGGCGTGCCGGTGGCGGGTGAATATGAGGTCAAAAATGTGCAGGCGATGAAGATCCTGGACAGTTTTGGGGCGGGGGGATCGTTTACGGAATATTACGCCATCGACTTCGATGCCGATGTCGTACTGATGGGGCACGACGGACCGGGTCATCCGGCCATTGCCGGCAGCCGGACGATCGTCCGGCCGCTACAGGTTTACCACGGTAAGGTGAGCCGCGGGCTTTCGGTGGAGATGTCGGTGCGGAAGGGCCCGGTGACCCTGTTGTCTGTGGTGGAAAAGACGGGGGGAGGCTTATTCCTCCTGGTGGCCGAAGGAGAATCGGTGGACGGCCCTGTTTTACAGATCGGAAATACCAACAGCCGGTACAGGTTCCCACCGGGGGCGCGGAATTTTGTCCAACGCTGGAACAGCCATGGGCCGGCACACCACTGTGCGGTCGGGGTCGGACACCTTTGGTCCAAGCTGGAAAAATTTGCTATCTTGATAGGCATGGACATCATAAAAGTGTGTTAGACATGGTCAATTATTACCGTTATCTCCCCATCAGCGAGGGCGATCAGTACTGGGGCCTGTCCATCCTGAATGCCGGAAGTACGCGGATACCCGCCCACCGGGACTATCCCTACCGGCAGCACCCCAGTGATCACTATTTCACCTGGAATAAAGGACGGGTATTGCAGGAGTACCAGGTCATTTATATTGCCGGGGGCGAAGGTTCGTTCGAGTCTACCCACGTTCCTGAAACCGCTGTCCCTCCGGGAACGGTGATCCTGCTTTTTCCTGGAGAATGGCACCGTTTCAAACCTGCGACGCGGACGGGGTGGGATGAATATTGGGTGGGGTTCAGGGGCGAAGTGGCGGATAACCTCGTCAAAAGAAAATTTTTTGACACATCCATGGCGTTGCTGCCTGTTGGATACAGCGCAGCGGTCGTGGACCTGTTTTCCGCGATCATCGACCAAACCCGTACGGAGCGGCCGGGCTATCAACCTTATGCCGCCGGCATCCTGCTTCACCTGCTTGGTTACGTCTTTTCCCAGACCAGGCAACAATCGTTTGGCGATACGGATGGGATAAAAAATAAGATGGAGCACGCGATTATGCTGTTGCGAAGCAAGATCGACGAAGACGTCAGCATCCGGGAAATCGCAGAGCAGTTGAATGTCAGCTATGCCTGGTTCCGGAAGTGGTTTAAGCTATACACCGGCCTGGCGCCGCAGCAATATGTGATCCAATTGAAAATGGACAAGGCAAAAGCCCTGCTGGCCGATTCCGGCAATACCATCAAAGGGATTGCGTACCAGCTTCGCTTCGAACACCCCTTGTATTTTTCAAAGCTCTTTAAGGAAAAGGTGGGTGTTTCGCCGGAAAGCTATAGGAAGAATCATGCAAACCAATGCTGAAATGCTGCCACCCCAGTATCTCCTGGATATCGTGGAAGATATGGTCGGTAAAAAATCCACCCGCTGGACCGTCCCCGACTGCGGCCTCTCCGCCGCACTCAGATATTCCGTGCAGTTCGAAGACAACAGCCGGGTTTTTGTCAAAGCGGCGACAGACGATGACACGGAGGAATGGCTGCGGACAGAACATTTTGTACTATCCTCCCTTCGGGAATCGTTTATACCCCATGTTATTGGGTGGGTCGATACGCCTCCCGTCCTGATCAGCCAGGACCTTAGCCATGCTTATTGGCCCGCAAGCCATGGCGGAACGACCTGGCGGGCGGGCGATATGGAACTTTTACTGGATGGGCTAAAAGTGCTCTCCTCTGTACCGGCGCCACCGGGCCTGCAAGAATTACAAAACCGGAAAACGTCCATTTGGTCTCGCATCGCGGGCGATCCTGAGGCATTGCTGCGCTTGAAGATTTGCCCGGAAAGCTGGCTGGAGCAATCGATCGATGCGTTGATCAAAGCGGAAGTCAGCCTCGATGTAACCGGCGAACAGCTCGTTCATGGAGATGTCCGAAGCGATAATATTTGCTTTTTGGATGGGCAGATCGTTTTTGTCGACTGGAGCCATGCGTCACGGGGTTACGGACGGCACGACCTGGCCACTTTACTGCCCACGCTTCATCTGGAAGGTGGACCTGCTCCCTATCTGGTGATGCCTGATGGAGGGGGCGAAGCGGCCATGGGTTGTGCGGGGCATATTTATCGTTTGTCCGCCGATCGCCAGATGCCCGATTGGTTAAAGAATGTGTTTAAACGGCTTATTGCTATCGAGCTGCAATGGGCGGCTCAATGCCTGGAATTAGATGCGCCGTTTTGATCAAGAATTCGCTGTAGCAACCGGGCTACCTCCACGTCATTGGGCGACTGCAGAAGGTTATGATGGTCACCCGGCACTTCCGTAATACGGACGCCCTTTTTTAAGAAGGGCTTCCATCCCATGTAGACAGGGTCGTAAATAAATTCGTCGCGTTTTTTGGCCCGGAAGAGTTCCAGAACATCGGTCTCATTGACTTGCAGACGATAGTTGATATTGGCCTCCTTCAAGGCCGCAACGATCTCCCCAACCACCCCCTCCGGGTTTTTCGAACCCGTTTTTCCCCGGCGCGCAAACCCCAGTTTCGTTTTCCAATGAAATTGTACAGCGGAGCGGGGATCTTTTAGAAATGCCCCCAGGTAAAAAAGGAACTTGCGTGGTTGCTGCATTATTTTGTACATCAGCCCGACGTCGGGGTGTTTGTCTCCGACATACGTATCAAAGACTGCCAGCAATTTGAGCTCCCGCCCCAGGGCCCTGAGCTGTCTGGCCATTTCGAAGACGATCAGTCCACCCATGGAATAGCCCGCCAGGCAATAGGGACCGGTGGCATTGTGGGTAAGGATTTCCTCGATATATGAGGCCGCGATTTCTTCCATCGTGCGCTGGGGTTTTACTTCCCCATTCAGTCCCCGCGCCTGTATCCCAAACACCGGTTGTTCCGGGTCCAGTTGCCGCGCCAGGCCATGGAAAATCATGACTTCGAGGCCAAGCCCGTGCACGATATACAGGGGTGGTTTGGTACCAGTGGGTTTGATGGGCACCAACGAACCCCAATACACGCCTTCCTCCGACTCCAGCAACCGGGCGAGTTGCCCGATCGTGGGCGCCTTGAAGAGGGAGGCGATGGGCAACTTTTTCCCAAGCCGTTCTTCCAGCATGGTCATCATCACCAAAGCAATGAGGGAATGGCCACCCAGGTCAAAAAAATCATCGTCTACGTCGATCTCCTCTATGTCGAGAACGGTTTGCCAAACCTCGGCCACTTCTTTTTCAAGACGCGTACGCGGGGGCTTGTGGCTGTGCCCTATGGCATTGCCCTTGGGCGTTTTCAACAAGGCGTTGCGGTCGACCTTGCCGCTGGGGGAGAGGGGCATTTCTTTTATAGGTACATAGAAAGGAGGGACCATGTAAGACGGCAGGGATTTTTTTAGCGTTTGCTGCCAGGCAATGACCTGGCCCTTCGAAAGGGCTTCCCATTCCGTTACGAGATAGGCAACGAGCTGCGGCTCTCCCGGCTGATCTTCCCGGGTGACCACCACCGCTTCTTTTACGCCTTCTAATTGGCGCAACTGATCTTCAATTTCGCCCAGCTCGATCCGGTAACCCCGGATCTTGACCTGCTGGTCCGCCCTTCCGAGGTATTCAATGTCGCCCTGCTGTGACCACTGGCCAAGGTCTCCCGTGCGGTACATCCAGTTCCCGGGCGAAAATGGATCCGGTAGGAATCTTTCCGCGGTAAGTACGTCACGGTTCAGGTAACCCCGGGCCACGCCTTTTCCGCCTACGATGATTTCTCCTGTTTCTCCCGCCTGGATGGGGTTTTGCGCGGCATCCAAAATGTAC
The DNA here is from genome assembly GCF_004366355.1 of Dinghuibacter silviterrae. NCBI lineage: Bacteria > Pseudomonadati > Bacteroidota > Chitinophagia > Chitinophagales > Chitinophagaceae > Dinghuibacter > Dinghuibacter silviterrae. Next base: position 848,914 of record NZ_SODV01000002.1, read on the forward strand.
ACGCTGGTGTTCAAAAGCGGCCAGCCGATCGTGATCCTTTCCTGGCCCGGAAATATCCGTCTGCCCGTGGCGTACACGGTGGTCTCCGTGGGCCCGTACAGGTTGTATACCTCCAGGCTGCGCTCCAGCAATTGATCCGCCAATTGTCTGGATATGGCTTCCCCGGTGGAGATCACCCGGATGGGAAGACGTTCATTCCAGCCCGCATTGACGATCATTTTCCAGGTGGCGGGCGTGCCTTGCATGAAGGTGACCCCTTTGGTCCTCATCAGCTCCAGCATGGCGCGACCATCCCGGGCCACTTCCCGCGTGGCGATCAGGGTTTCCGCCCCTATAAGAAAGGGTAGGAAAAGTTCTACAAAAGCGATGTCAAAGGTCACGCTGGTGATGGCCAGGACTTTGTCCGATACGGAAAGACCGGGCAGGACCAGCATGCCATACAGCAGGTTGACCAGGTTATGGTGTTCCACCATCACGCCCTTGGGCTTTCCGGTGGAACCGGAAGTATAAAGGATGTAGGCCAGGGCATCCGGGCCTACGTCGGATACGAGGTCTGCCGTCGGTTGAACCGGGAGGTCTTCCAGGAAGGCTTCAGGCACCGGGCTCTCCAAATATCCCGCGTATCGCCGGGAGGTCAGCAAAAGAACGGCCGAGGAGTCCTCCAGCATGAACCTGATGCGTTCGCGCGGAAATTCGGGGTCCAATGGAATATGCGCGGCCCCGGTCTTCCACACGGCGATCAGGGCGATCACCAGGTCCAGGGAACGATCCAGGGCAACCCCGACCCGGTCACCCGGTTGTATCCCCAGGGACTTTAGCCAGTGTGCAAGTTGGTTCGATTGTTCCCGGATTTCCCGGAACGTTAGCGTATTTCCCTCAAATGTAAAGGCAACTTTGTCCGGGCATCGTTCCGCTTGTTGATCGAGGAGGACATGTAAAGTTTTGTCGCGATGCTGGGCCATGACAACACTGCCCCTGATACCCGGGAAATGAACTGGCGGAGTGGTTTTGACGGCTTCTTCAAGGTTGAGGAGCTGTGGCAAAGTAGTGAGATTAATGAACAATTAAGGAGGTAAGCGTATACATCTAAAATTCCGCAAAAAACGGACCGCCACAAAGCGATTACAAAAAATTCATATTAGGAGATTTTAATACGATAAAGTCACGAATGGCTACATGTTTGTAAAAACAAGGCGAACAAAAGAAAATTTGGCGGACAAAAAATAATTGCTATTTTGACACTTATTTTTCCGGCTTGCTATATCATTAACATTGCAAACATCCAGGACTAACGAGCTTTGGAACTGCATGCGTGCAGGGGATGCGGAGGCTTTGAAGGAGTTGTATAATGCCTATTATCACGACCTCTTTACGGCTAATTTTGCTCTTTGTCTGCGTCCGGACATCGTAAAGGACAGTATTCATGACGCTTTTATCGGTATTTGGGTCAACAGGGAGAAGCTCCCGGTGGTGGCCTCCGTGGGAGGGTATCTGAATACCTGTGTCCGCCGGAAAGTGATCGATGTGTTGCGACAGGAGCCGGACATTGTAACGGGTGTAGACCCGGGACACGAATTCTCCTATGAGGAGGTTATTATTGCATTCCAGGAGCAGGAGGCGACAAAGAAAACGCTTCAGGATGCCCTGGGACGCCTGACAAATGCCCAAAAGGAGGTCATCCGGCTTCGTTTTTTTGAAAATAAGAACTACGACGAAATAGCCCGGTTACAGGGCTGTGCGCCCCGCACCATCTACAACCGGGTGTATGAGGCAGTGGAACGTCTCCGGCATTATTTCTCCGTCCGGCACACTTCCTAAAAAAAATCTGAAAATTTTACGGTAAAAATGCCCACCTTCTCCGTCATTATGATGGAATGAAGGACTATCTGTTATACGGCGTTGAAGATTTTGTCACGGACGAATCTTACCTGAGGTATTATTTCAGGGAAAATGAAGAAGACATCCGGTTTTGGACGGAATGGATACAGCGCCATCCCGAAAAGCTGGATGTGGTGCTCTCTGCGAACAACTATATCGATGCTTTCGCCGTACGGCTTTCCGAAGCGGAGTTTCACAGGGAGCAGCAGCGGTTCACCGAAAGCCTGGACGCGCTGGACGCGGCTCCACGAAGAAGCACCCGCAAGAGGCGTCTTATCGGGGGGGCGGTAGCCATCATCATTGCCGCGGTAGCCTATGTAGCCGTACAAAAAAGCGCCCGGGAGCAGGAAAAGGTCGCCATGATGGAAAAGTACGTCCCCAAAGGCGAGCGCGCCCATATCACGCTCCCGGATGGCACGGAGGTAACACTGAATTCGGACAGCCGGTTGACCTATCCTTCCAAATTTACCGGCGAAGCAAGGGAATTGAAATTGTCGGGTGAGGCCTTTTTTAATGTCAAACAGGACCAGCAACATCCTTTTCACGTCATAACGTCTAACCTGGTGGTCACGGTCCTGGGCACTTCCTTCAATATGGAGTGTTATCCCGAAAAGAGCCACACAAAGGTGGCGCTGGTCACGGGTAAGGTTCGGCTTGACCGGATCACCGACATCGCGACCAGACACATCATGGGCGAAGCGCTTGTATTAACACCTACGGAGATGGGTGTTTTCGACAAACATGACTTGTCGCTCCGGAGGACGAATTTCGACCCGGATGAGGAAACGGGCTGGAGACAAGGCGTAGTGGTATTCAAGGACGCGGATTTCAACGACATAGAGGACCGTCTGGACAGGGTATACAATATCCGGCTGGTCAACAAAAGCCATAAGACGCACTTCAAATTCAACGGAACATTTTCCGATGTCTCCGGCGAAGACATCATAAAACGTATTTGTCTTTCAAGTAACCTTTCCTATATAATCGATGGAAATGTGATAACCATCCACTAAAATTTCTAACGTTAAAACTGCGACTGCCATGGGTAAACCCTGTCTACTCAGAGGGCGAGTATTGTCCCTACTTGCCCTGATGTTTACGATTTTCCTGTACCAACAAGCAAAAGCCGGAGGGGGTGAAGGCAACCAGGACCCCAACACCTCGAAGATCAGGTTGAATAAAAAGACCCTATCGCTTGGGTCGCTGTTTTCGGCCGTGGAAGCGCAAACCAGCGTTCGGTTTGCGTATGATGCCAGCGAGCTGAATGTAAACGAGCCCATAGCGCTCCCGGCCAAAAATATAGAGCTGAAGGACCTGCTCTCCGAAATAAGCAAACAATCCGGTGCTTCTTTTGAATGGTCCAAAAATGTCGTGACCGTAATACCGCCCAAAAAGAGTCCTGAGCCGGAAACCAAACTGGTGGTGACCGAAACGGGTGTAAGCGGAAAAGTGGTCGATAAAGGCGGCCAACCGATAGAAGGAGCGGTGATCGTCATCAAGGGCACCGGGAAGGGTACGACCACGGACGCCGGCGGCAATTTCAAAATCGATGCCCGGCCAGGCGATGTCCTGGAGATCAGCTCGGTGGGTTATAAAAAAGCCGAAGTGCGCGTCACCAACGCCACCAGTATTTCGGTCGTGCTGAATGAGCTGAAGATTGCGCTAAACGACGTGGTTGTCGTGGGGTACGGCACGCAAAAGAAAACCAACCTGACGGGGGCGGTCGGTGTCGTCAAGATGGATGACATGGAAACCCGGCCCCTGACGAATTCGGGCCAGGCATTGCAGGGCACCGTTTCCGGCGTATACGCGCTGCAGGCCTCCGGCAAACCCGGAGACGACGGGGCGGTCATCGACATCCGCGGGGTGGGCACCTTCGGGGACAATACCCCCCTGATACTGATCGATGGTTTCCCGGGCAATATGACGGATGTCAACCCGGTCGACATCGCGTCCATTTCCGTCCTGAAAGATGCGGCCTCCTCTTCGATCTATGGGAGCCGGGCCGCCAACGGCGTCATACTGATCACGACCAAAAGAGGAAGCTCGGGCACCATGCACGTGAACTACAACGGCTATTTTGGTTCGCAAAGCCCCACCAGGTTGCCGCATGTGCTGAATTCCGTGCAGTATACGACTTTGTATAACGAGGCGTCGGTCAATTCGGGGGGCAGCGTGGTCTATGCAGACACGACCATCCAGAAGTATGCCGCACACAACAACGTCATGTTCCCGGATATTGACTATTTCGATGTGTACTATGGAAAAGCGTCGATGCAAAATCACCGTCTGAGTATTACCGGGGGAAGCGACAACATCAACTACGCCTTTATGCTCGGCCACCTGGACCAGAATGGAGTGCTGGTGGGGACGAACTATAAGAAATCAGACTTCCGGTCGAATATCGACGCCTATTTCCTGAAGAACAAAAGGCTAAGGATTTCGGGCAAGCTGGCGGGCAACCTGGGTGTGAAAAACGAACCGACGGATCTTTGGGACGCCGAGTGGTATGCGACGCTGGCGCCCATTCACCCTTTGAAGAATGACGCCGGCCAATGGGTATCCGTCAACGGGGAGCGAAATTACTATGGGGAGATCAAGGAAGGCAGCACGGCGTTGACGAAGCGCTACAATTTCAGCGGGCAGGCGGAGGCCGAGTATAAGATCCTGGACGGCCTGAGCGCCCAGGTAACCTATGGGTACAATGTCACAGCGACAAATACCAATGCGTTCCACGCGAATGTGACTTTATATAATCAAAGCGGAACCACGACCGACCTGGCGTCCGATCTGACGGTGACCAACGAGACGGACGTCCAGACCATGTTGACGTCGCTGTTGAAGTATAACCGGTCGTTTGGGAAACACGACATCGGTTTGCTGGGTGGTTATTCCGAGGAAGAGTTTACGTATGACTGGCAAAGCGGCTACCGCGCCAATTTTGTCAACAATACGCAACGGGTGCTCGACCTGGGGGACGCCTCCACGCAAACCAACAATGCGGGTAGCTATGACCTGGGGTTGCGGTCCTATTTCGGGCGCGTGAACTATGCCTTCGCAGGTAAATACCTTTTCGAGGCCAACGTCAGGAGAGACGGGTCATCCCGTTTTGCCGCGGGTCACCAGTGGGGGACATTCCCTTCCTTTTCCGGTGGCTGGGTCATGTCAAAGGAGAATTTCCTAAAGAACATCGGCTGGCTGAACCTGTTAAAGGTGCGGGCTTCCTGGGGCCAGTTGGGGAACCAGAACATCAACACCTATTATAATGGGAGCGACCTCCTGACGTCGGGGCAGAATTACTCCCTCGGCGGTACGCTGTATTCCGGTGTGGCGATCACCACGATGACCAATAAACAATTGACCTGGGAAACGGCGCAACAACTCGACTTCGGGGTGGATATGATGTTGGCGAACAGTTTTGACGTCACCGCCGACTTTTTCGACAAACGGACCAAAAATCTTTTGCTGATACAGCCCATACCGCTGACGATGGCGGAATCCGCCCCCTATGCCAACGCCGGGGAGGTTCAGAATAAAGGCATCGAGGCCGCGGTCACCTACCGCACGCAGTTTTCCAACGGCATCAAATTCAGGGTCACCGTCAACGCTTCCCATATCGTCAACAGGATTACGAAGATGAATGTCGCGGAGCAGCTCACCTCCCCCAAAGCGATCAAGGTAGGTGCGGCGATCAACTCGTTTTACGGCTACAAAATGAACGGGATTTACCAGATATCGGACTTCACCTGGCAAAACAACAGCGACCCGACGATACCGTATGCCAGCCGCAACTATACCCTGAAACCCGGCGTGGTGTCGTCTTCCGATTTTACGGCCCAGCCAGGCGACATCAAGTACAAGGACCTCAACGGTGATGGCACCGTGGATATGAACCACGACCGGGAAATCCTCGGGAGCCAGTTCCCGAAACTGACCTACGGGGTGAACCTGAACGTGTCCTGGAAAGGCTTTGACCTGGGTGCATTCGTGCAGGGCGTACAAGGCATACAAGGGTATACCTATTACGAAATCGCCACGCAGTTCAGCGGGTTTGCCAATATGGGTTCCTGGTGGCTCGGGCGGTGGACGCCGGAAAACCCGTCCAATACGCTGCCCCGGCTGACCCTGGACGGCGTCCGGAACGACATCCACTCTTCGTTCTACGTGGAGAATGCGTCTTACCTGCGGATGAAAAATATCGAACTGGGCTACTCCATTAGCCCCAAAGCCCTCTCCAGGGCAGGGATCAGTTCCCTCCGCATCTATGGAAACATCCAGAACGCCTTCACCATTACGAAGTTTAAAGGGTTCGACCCCGAGCAAACCGTGGATCAAACCCGGGCCGAGGCCTTCCCGCAAGTCCGCGTCATGACGGCGGGTGTAAACCTTAATTTCTAAACGATTGTTTATGAAGATTACATATAGTTTTATCGCCCTACTGCTTTTATCCGGTTGTTCCAAGGACCTGCTGAATAAAACACCGAAGGACACCCTGTCGCCTTCTACCTTCTTCCAGGACGAATCCCAATGCAAAATGGCGCTGATGGGCATTTACAGCGCCTTGCCACCCAATGCGACGCCGGGTCATTTTTACCAGTTCGACTTCGAGTCGGACAACGGTTTCTGCCAGGATTCCTGGCAGGGGTCGAGGGAGGTGGGCGAGTGGCTGACCAACTCGTCGAGCTGGGCGCCCTATTCCAAGTGGACGCAAGATTATACCATCATTTCCAGGGCCAATGAATTCATCCAGGATATCGCTACCGCGACCGTGACGGATGACATCAAAGCTGAAATGGCTGCGGAAGCCAGGTTTCTGAGGGGATACGCGTACACCGATCTGATCAGTTACTTCGGCGATGTACCGTTGATCACGAAAGTACTGGCCCTGTCGGACGCCTATGTATCGAGGACGCCGAAAAGCCAGGTGCTTACCCAGATTATTTCTGACTTTGACAGTGCGGCGGCGGCGCTGCCCACTTCCTTTTCGGGGTCGGACGTAGGCCGCGCCACGGAGGGCGCAGCCCTGGCCTACAAGGCCAAAGTATTGTTGTACAACCAGCAATGGTCGGATGCGGCGCAGGCGGCCCTGGACGTCATGAACCTGGGTGTCTACGGCCTTTATCCCGACTACGCCAGCGTCTTTGATGAGGCCCACGAGGACAATATCGAAGTCATTTTCGACATCCAATACATCCCTACGACCGAACCGCAACCCTGGCCATCCTCTGCCTTGTCGCTGAGCAGCTGGCCCACTGCAAACGTGTCCGCGGACCTGATCAATTCCTATTACATGACGAACGGGCTGCCGATCACCAACGCGTCCTCGGGCTACGACGCACAAAACCCGTATGTTAACCGGGACCCCCGGTTGGCAGCGTCGGTGGTGCTGCCGGGGTCATCCTTCGGTACGTCCACCTTTATTCCATCCCTCGACCAGGTACCCTGTGGGGCACGACCGCGCAAGTATGCGGACATCGGTATCGCCAATGTCAACAACTGCTCCCTCAACACCATCCTGATGCGCTATGCCGACATCTACCTGATGCGCGCGGAAGCGTTGATCGAATCCGGCAGCACCAGCCAGGAGATCTATACACTGATCGACAAGGTAAGGGCCAGGGTAAATATGCCGACCGTCGAGTCCGTCGAAGGGACCGGCTTGACCCAGGCGCAGCTCCGGGCGATCGTACGCCACGAAAGAAGGGTAGAGTTTTACAACGAAGGGACACGCTACGCCGATATGTTGCGCTGGAAGGACACGTCGCTGGTGCATGACGTCTACGGTTATAACAAGGCGTTGTTGTCCGACCCGTCCAGCCCGTCGACCTGGACTTTCGCCCTGATCAAGCAGGACACCAGGACCTTCGACGCGTCCAAAGGCTGGCTGTGGCCGATCCCCCAGGCGGATATAGACATCAACAAAAACCTGCTCCCGAATAATCCCGGCTACTAAATCACAGCTATATGAAAAGGTTGATTTTTCTCCTGGCAGCAGGAACGGGCCTCTTATTGTCCGGCTGCGCCAAAAAAGAACTGGCCACCTCCAAGCTATCCGCGCAGGCCTCGTTTGCGAGTACCCCCACCAACACCAATAACCTGAGGGGGATCAACTGGGCGGACCCCAATGGCAACGACGCGAGCGGCAGGGTCGTTACCCCCAGCGGCCTTACCTCGACTATGACGGCCACCGCCGCGGCCGCCGTCGGGACACGGATCGCCGATTCATTGCTCGCCGCCGGCGGGACGACGATCCGGATGCCGATCACGCCGCTGACCGCCAGCAATTCAACGTATTGGCCGGTCTACCAGGCGGCGATCAATGCGGTTGTTTCCGCCGGGTGTAATGTGATCCTTTGTTATTGGCCGATCAGTGTCCACCATGTACCGGACACCACCCAATGGTACACGATGTGGAAAACGGTCGACGCGGTGTATCGCAACAACGCCTCCGTCTATTATGAACCCATCAACGAGCCGGTGGATTATTCCGCTGCCAACCTCGTCAACCTGTATGCGACTTACCTGGACACCCTCACGTCCCCCTCCTGGAAGTGTATCCTGGACGGCACCGGGTATGCCGCCAACGTGACCGCCGTCGGGGCCGACAGCCGCCTGACGAGCCAATACCTGGGTATCCACTGCTACTGGTGGTTCTACGGTTCCTACAATGTCTGGTCGAGCTATTATAACATTGTATCCGGAGATGTGGGAAGCTACGCCTCCCGGACCGTCATGACCGAAATCGGCGTGGAAACCTTCCGGAACATCAGTTTTTGGTGGCAATGGAATACCGGCGTCTATGTCGACCAGGCCTTCATCACGGGCGGTCTCGCCTATACACGAGACAATTCGATGGGGTCTATTGCCTGGTCGGGTGTCAACGATACCGATACCTACCGGTGGTACATGTCGAACACGAACCTCATAGAAGTAAATCCCGGTTGCGCCAACATGTTCCGCTGGGCATGGCAGACAACGGTCCCGGCCAAATGGGAAGGCCCCATTGCAGACGGTACCTATAAGCTGCTCAACCGTGCCAGCGGTCTTTACTTAGACAACCTTGGCAGCACCGCCGACAGCGCCGTCGTCGCACAATGGGCCAGCAGCTCCAGTTCCAACCAGCAGTGGAACGTAAGCTATACAGCAGGGTACTATACCCTGGCCTGCGCCACCGGCCAGAACTGTCTCGACGTCGCCGGTAATACCACCGACGGTTCCTATGTCGAACAACTGACCCTAAGCAACAGCACGACGCAGCGATGGACGCTGGTTTCCGTGGGCAGCGGCTATTACAAGATCGTGAACCTCGCGACCGGTAAGTGCCTGGACACCGGTGGCGGGACGACCAATGGCTCCTCCATGCAGCAATGGTACAGCGGTTCGAGCTATAACCAACAATGGCAGTTGATCAAGCAATAACCATCGTTAAATTTTGAGTAAAAGTAAGCCAACGGCCGCCCGTATCAACGGGTGGCCGTTTACATTCCCCTGTGGCGCCTGGCCTGTAACGGCGACCCCGGCGTCGCCAGCCGCCTGATCTGCGGCGGCAAATCCTTTTGCGGGATCCGCACTTCCACCAGCGAAGGTTTCCCGGAAGGCGCCGACAGTTCGTTGAGCAGCGCCGCCAGTTCGCCCACGGTCCCCACCGAGTACCCGTCTGCGCCGAAGGCTTTGGCGAGGGAGAGGTAGTCCCACTTGGGTAGTAAGTCAAAGGGGGCGAATTGTCCGCCGGGGGAGAATGCCTTTATATCGACAAAGGCTTGTTCGATGGTATAACTGGCATTGGACATCACGAAGACCACCGCGTTGGAGTGTTGGCGGGCCAGGCTGGAGATTTCCTGGCAAACCATCATAAAGCCGCCATCACCGGCGACGACGAGGGGGCGCTTGCCGGTGGCGAGCTCGATGCCGAGGGCACAGCCGGTTTCGTGACCCAGGGAGCCCCAGGCCGCCTGGGCGACAAAGGAATTGGCGGGCAGGCCCATCAGGTTTCCAAATACATACAGGCTGGAGCTTTCGCCAAGGATCAGTATCGATTCCTTGATGTGTGCTTCGGCGACGAGCCATCGGTCCATGACGGCGTAAAAAAGTTCGTAGGTCAGGGAGGCGGACGGGGAGAGCGGCGCGGGCGCTGGCACCGCCGGCCTGGTGGGGTAGGCTAACGGTGACAGCCCCTCGGCCTTGATTTTCCCCAGAATACCCTCCATGAAGGCGGCCAGCGGAACATGCCAGAAATGTTCCCGGCCCACCCTGACTTCGTCTCCGGACGCTTCGATCATCAGGTCGTACTTGTCGCGCATGATGTCGAGGTAGTCGTCCGTAATGATGGCCCCGAGGGCGATGGGACAGTCGGTGGCGGCCATGACGATCCTTGTATAATCGGGGGAGGCGGGGCCGGCATACGTGCCGATAAAGTTGGGCTGTGTTTCATCCAACACGGTTTTGCCAAGACTGGTGGTCGTGAACAACAGGTGGCCGGCGTCGACCAATGCCTGGGCGGAGGATTGCAAGGAAAACCGCTGTATATCGATGCCGTACCAAAGGACGGGCGCCGACGCTGCGCTGATCTTTTCCCAGGCGGCATCGACGGCGGCCTGTATATTACCGGGGTTGCTGTCAAACGAATCGACCGACAACGGACGGGTGGGCGGCGTACAAGGTTCCCCAAATACGTTTTGGCGGACTTCAATATATACAGGTCGTTTAAAGCTGATCATTGCCGTGAGCGCCTCATCGATCCTGGCCGGCCCCGTTTCGTTGTCTTCTACCTGTACGGCCATGATGGTCGCGTACTTCATGGCCTCATAGTTGGACGAAAGGTCTCCCGTGCTGTGGTGGAACAGGATCCCCTTCGTGCGTTCCAGTTCCATGGAGGTGGTGCTGAGGGTGGGTCCGATGAGCACCATGGGCACCCGCTCGACGAGGCCGCCCGCAAAACAGTTCAGGATACTAAACGTGCCCACGCCGTACTGGACGCTACAGGCAGCGGCCCCGTTAAAACGGCCATAGCCGTCCGTGGCATAGCCCACCCCCAGTTCGTTGATGTTGGGGATGAGTTCGATGTCTTTGTCGTCAACCAGGGTTTCCAGGAAAATAGAGGCATAGTCCCCCGGGACCGAAAAGACGTGGCGGATGTGCAGTTCTTTCAGGCGATCCAATATGTAATTGGAAATGGTATAGCTCATGGTCAACCCTCCTGTATTTTGTCAAGGCAATTGGGTGTCATCGAGGATAGGGTGGCGCCCATCGCCGTGGCGGGTATACACCCTCCAAGGGCCCCGCACCCGCCCTGGGGCACCGGCATCAGCGCATAATCCTTGTCCAGCCAGGAAGGCCGGTCAAGGCCAAAGTATGTTTCGAGCATGGTCTCCGCCGTATCCAGGGCGCCCTCTACCCAGCCTTGTCCGATGGAATAGGCTTCTCCCACCACGAAAACGTCGTTCCCTTCGAAGGGTTTCAGCATTTGCCACATGATCTCATCAAGGCGATAGCCGGCTTTCCATTCGTGCCAGCCGCCGCCGTAGGGGTCGTCGCTCCAGTCGTGGTAAACGGCCGCGTAAGGCGGAGGGACTTCCTGCTGCGCGTGGACTTCGGCAAGCTGCCTGCCGGCGATCAGGACCATTTCTTCGGTCGGCTGATGGGGAAGGGGCAACACCATCGACTTTACGTTGTCCTCTATGCAGGAGGGACGGTACCCGGTAAAGGGCTCCCCCCGTTCGAGGCCTTTCCAGAATGGCACGGTGCTGATGTCGTTGTAAGACGCCATCAGGAGGGAATTCAGCCAGGGCTTGCCTCCCTTTTGTTCCGATTCCGTACCGAAGTAGTACACCTGTCTGACCGGGAGGTCGGTGACGGACCGGCCCGCCACGAGTCCCAGGGTGCGCCACCACGGCCGCTCATACGCAAGGAAAAGCTTGAAGGCGCTTTGGATCAGAACCGATTTGAGATTGGACTTAAACTGCTTGTCTTCGAAGAGCGGGCTTTTGATGAGCTCCAGCGAACGGCGGGGAAGCCCAAGGATGATTTTGTTGGCATAAGCGACGCGCGTTGTGCCAGGTATCATCGTTGTTTTGCCGTTGGTCGTCTCCGTTAGCCGGAAAACGAGCTTGTATTTGTACCCGTTGGTGTCGCTGGTTTGGATTTCCGTCAGGGCATGGTTGAGGAAAAGCCGTTCTTCTTTTTCGGTGACACCGCGCATTTGTTCGAACTGCTCTGCCAGCCGTATCGGCAACTGGTCGTAGCCGTCCTTTAGCGTCAGGAACTGCGTCTCGTCGCTGTATTCGGTGGCGGGCAGTTGTGTGACTGCGTTGGCATTGGCCACGTTGGCGTCGTACCCGCCCGCGTCTTTCATAAAACGATACCCCTCACCGCTCAGGACGCGGTACATCAGGTCCCAGAACCCGTATTGCCAGAGCTCTTTGCCAAAGACCTTGAGCTGCATCTGCTGGCAAAGAGAGAGGTTTTGCATATTGGGGGCGAGATAGTTCATGACCTGCACCTGCAAATTGGTCGGGCCCAGGCCTCGTTCCAAATGAGAAAGGTTATAGGGCACCTTTTCGGGATCCGCCAGCTCATGGAGGCGAAGGTGTTTGCCGCGGAGGTAAAAAAGGTTACAGTTAGAGCCTACGGGTTTGGGTGCGCCCATCGGGAAGTCTTTTGTCTCCAGACCCAGGTGGGCAACGAGTCCGGCCACCATTTTGTGTTGGGAAGGGATATACCGCATCCCGCCGACTTCCGCCTTTACGTTGGGTAAACCCGGGAGGGTTACCGTATACAGACGGCCGCCGATGCGGTTGCTGTATTCAAAGAGCGCGATGCGTTGTTTGTTGCCAAACTGGTGCTGCAGCCTCCATGCGCTATACGCGCCGGAACAGCCCGCGCCGATGACGGCGACGTCAAGTTGTAAGGTGTCCATGGGGTTAAGTTACTGTGCTTTCTTATCCCCACCCCCCGTAAAAAGACGGGTTTTTGTACAAACACTTCTACGGGCTTATACGGCCGACTGCGTGACACCAAGTCGACGTGGCTCTACACGGCCATTGCAACCCATAGGGTAACTTGCACTGTCATGATCCGTATCCTACTCTGCTTTCTTCTGGTCACCGTAAGTATCTTTTCGGTAAAAGCGCAATGTCCTGCCGCCTCCAGCCTGGTCGTTAATTCTATTACGGCGACTCAAAGCAGTTGCCAGGCCTCCGGTACGATAACCGTACTGGCCTCCGGAGGAGCGACGCCTTATACCTATACGATCATTGCCGGACCGTCGACAGCTCCGGCGCAATCGTCCAACGTGTTTTCGTCTTTGGTCCCGGGTGCATATTCCGTAAAGGTGACCGATAATTGCAATACCTCCGATACGGTCTCCGTTACGGTGACGGGCAGCTATACCATTCCGTCGCCGGCGGCGACCACCCAATCGCCAACCTGCCCGGGCGGCAGTGACGGATCGCTAACGGTCGCCGTGACCGGTGGCGTTGGTCCGTTTTCCTATTCGTTGATCAGCCCATCTCCCGTGACCGCGGGTCCGCAAACAAGCAATGTGTTCACCAATCTGGCGCCCGGCAGTTATACTTACCGGGTGTCGGACTCCTGCGGCAATTTTCAGACCCGGACCGTCACCCTTGCCGCCGCCAGCGCGGAGTCTATGTCTGTTTTTGGAATTCTGTCAGCCATATCCTGTGACTCATTTTCCCTTGAGATATTAACGGGCGTGCCTGGTAGTAGACCGCCGTATACCGTTTCGGTCACGTTACCCGATGGACGGGTGCTGTCCCAGGTGTTCACGGGCGCGCCGGGCACCGTTACCTTTAACTTCCATTTTCACCACATTTATGGCAATAACGAGCTGGTGAGCTATAGCATAACCGATAATTGCGGTTCCCAACAAGGGTCGTCTTTAAACTTGAAGACATACCTGGACATTGGAGTCAGCTCCGTACCACCGGTGGGCTGCGGGGGACAATATTCGTATTTATTCGGTACACCTATTCTTTGCGGGACACCAACCTATACCCTGATCAGCCCGTCGGGTACCGTTCTGGCAACCCAGACAAGCAATTGGTTTTCTGGCTTTCCGCCCGGTAACGGGTATAAACTCGTCCGGCAGGAATGTTGTAGTTCGGATACCGTATCATTTAATTGGGCAGCCCCGCCCGGGTTTCACTTTTCGGGCGTTCAGGTGGCGTCATACAGCACCTGCAGGGAGGGGACCGCGGCGATAATTTTAACCACGAACATTGCGGATCTGAGTTATATCATCATCGCTTCCGGTGCGCCATCGATGACACTTGCCGATGGCACGGTGCATACCTTTTCGTACCCGGATACCCTTACAACCGACATGAGCAATGCCGGGTACCTGGATGAATTTCCCGTCGGCACCTATAAATTCTATGCCGTGAGCACCTGCGGGGAGAAGGACAGCATTACCGTGACCGTACAGGCTTCCGATTTGCGCCATGATACCTTTTTGGCTACGATGAAAGCTGGTTGCAGCGGTAACAATGAGATCACGATGCAAGTAACGTCAACTGCCGGTGAGTGGGGCGTTAATTCTGCTTCCATTTATGTCAATTCGGCGCACTACGCAGACATTAACAGCTATTCCTATTCCTCCACCGACGGTGGCCTGCCCGGCGGCACCTATTATCTGTCTTATAATTATAGTAACCTTTTTGGGAGTAACGGGACTTATCTTCCCGGGCTGGACGGCAGTTGCGACGTTCTCCGGGACACGATCAACATTCCCGCGTACACACAACCCAGTTTTTCCACCCTGCCGGCCATTGCCAACTGCGGCACTACACGGAACGTGGCCTTGCTGCCCGACAGCGCCAGCGGGGTTCAACCCTACACGTTCCAGATGATTTCCCCGACAGCGTCTGCTGTTCAGTCGACACCGGTATTCGACGGCCTGACGGCAGGGACCTATACTTTTGAAATGTCCGACGCCTGTGGCAACAGTTATTCGAGCAATGTGTCCGTCAATACCCTGGCCCCGCCCGTGGTGACGGTCACGGGCGGCACCTGCGCAGGGGGGGCGGCGACCTTTTCCCTCCCCGCCAGCCCCTTCTACAGCTATACCTGGCAACACCCCGACGGCAGCACGAGTACCGGGAACTCGCTCTTGATCAACCCGGTGACGGCCACGGATACGGGTGCATACCAGATATCCCTGACCAGCGTGATCGGCGGGTGCACCAGCACCAGCAGCACGAGCGTGAGCCTGGAATTCTGCACGGTGCTGGCCGAGTCGTTGCTGACCTTCACCGGTCAGTACAACGGCGGTGTTGTGCAACTCAACTGGCAAAGCGCCATCGAAACGAACCTGGCCTACTATGTCGTGGAACGAAGCACGGACGGTATCAATTTTACGCCCCTGTGGGAGGTAACAGCCAAGAACGGGACGATGAACAGTTATGCAACGACGGACGCGCACCCGCCTTCGGGGGTAGTTTACTACCGGTTGCAGATGGTGGAAGCCGGCGGGACAGTCCATTACAGTCAAGTGATCTCCGTGAGCAGCGCCGTTTTATATACGGTATACCCCCGCCTGTTCACCGGCGCCGGACCCGTGACTGTAACCTACCCCAAAGCAGACGGGAATGGGCTGGTCAAAGTGGTGAGCGTGGATGGCCGGATATGGCTTGCCAGGAATATAGCTGCCGGAACAACGGCGACGAGCCTTGAGTTGGGGGCGCTCCCCATGGGTGTTTATTTCGTTGTTTTTAACGGAAACGCCACGGAGGTTATAAAGGAATGACCGGTTCAAGGGGCGTTTTGTCCGTTTTGGGCGCTGCGGGGGGTAAATGATGCCCCCCCGCAGTACCTTTGCCGGGTGAGTTTGCAACGTCTTATAAGAAGGTTGATCCTGGCGACCCTGGTACTTGCGCTTCTGCTTGCTACATATGCCCTTTCCTTTGTGGCCGTATTCAAGCTGGGCCGCGGCGCGGGTGTCCAGTCCGCCATCATCGTGGGGGTGCGGACGACGATCATCGGCATGATCAACATCGGCGTCTTCCTTTTTTGCCAGCGATACGTCCGGTGGAGCGAACGCAAGAAAAGAACGCTGCGCTACCTGGCCACCGCGGTCCTCAGTTTTTGCCTATCCATTTTGACAGACTGGGTCTTTTTCACCTGGACGTCTCGTGGTAGTACGGGCAATTGGCATTTCTATCACGAATTTCCCAGCATCGTTTTGCAAGCCTCCCTGAATTACATGATGGTTGCCGCTGCGCACGAGGTCACGATATTGGACTACGAAAAATCAAAGACACTCCTGGAGAACGCCGAGCTAAAGGCCGCCAGTATGGAATCGGCCTACCAGTTGTTGAGACAGCAGACGCATCCCCACTTTCTCTTTAACGCCCTGAGCATGCTCAAGAGTCTTTACAAAAGGGACGTGCCCGCCGGGGAGGCCTACCTGGCCCACCTCGTCAATTTTCTACGGGCATCGCTGACGAACAGCCAGCAAAAGGTATCCACCGTAATGGACGAAATCAAACTTTGCAACGACTATATCGTCATGCAAAAGATCCGTTTCGGAAACGCCCTGCATTGCGACATACAGGTCCCGGACGAAGTGATGCAGACGGGCGCCGTCCCCTCTTTCGCGTTGCAATTGTTGCTCGAAAACGCCATCAAACACAACGAAATCACCGCCTACGCCCCCCTGCTGATCAAGGTGTACTACAAGGACGGCTGGATCGTCACGGAGAACAGCATCCGTCCCAAGGCCTACATCGACGTCCCCAGCCGGAAGGGCCTGGCCAACCTGGAAGAGCGTTACCGCCTGATTTCAGACGAGCGCGTGCTCGTCGGCCGCGAAAACGGCCTTTTTTCCGTAAGCATCAAAGTATTGTCGTATGAAGATTATCATCATAGAGGATGAGGAGCTGACCGCCGATGACCTCGCGGACACCATCGTGGAGCGCCACCCCGAGGCCCGGATCGAAGCCGTTTTGCACAGTGTCCGGGAGAGCGTGGCCTATTTGGAAGCCCATCGCGACGCCGACCTGATTTTTTCGGACATACAACTGGGCGACGGCCTGAGCTTCGACATTTTCTCCAGGGTCGACCTGAAGATCCCCGTCATTTTCTGCACCGCCTTTGACGAGTACGCGCTAAACGCCTTCAAGGCAAACGGGATCGACTATATCTTAAAGCCGTTTACCCTGGATTCGGTATCGGCGGCCATCCGCAAATATCTTTCCTTCACCTCCGGCAAGGGAGGCGCCGCCATAGACTACGGATCGCTGGAAAAACTGTTTGCCGTCCGCAGGGACGCCGAACCCGGCTCCGTCCTGGTTTATTACCAGGACCAGATCCTGCCGGTCCCTCTTGGCCAGATCGCCTTTTTCTACCTCAGGAACGGTCTCGTAACACTGACCACCTTCGAAAACAAAACCTTTTCCCTCAACAAAAGCCTCGACGAAGTCGGGAAGGTGGCGGAGCCCCTTTTCTTCCGGACCAACCGCCAGTTCCTCGTCAACCGGAAAGCGGTCGTCAAAGCCTCCAGTCACCTCGCCCGAAAGCTGTCAGTGCATCTTTCGGTGCAGGCGCCCGAGAGCGTGACGGTGAGCAGGGAGAAGATTACCCAGTTTCTGGACTGGCTCGCCAGCTCCTAGCTGGCCGTTTCCCGGCCGCCCGCTTCCCAGCCGCCCGCTTCCCAGCCGCGGCTTCCCGGTCGCCGGCTCCCGCAGCGCCCCGCTTCCGCGGGCAATTTGTCCGCTTCGCGGTCGCCGGGCTAGCCGCCCCCCAGGCAAGAACGGACCTTCGTCCCATGAAAGGTCTCCCGGTTCTCCTCTTACTCGCTTCTATGGGCTCCGCCCTCCACCTCTGCGCGCAGGGCCGCATCGTTCGCAACGATTCCCTCAGCCAGCCGCTCACGACCTATGCCCCCCTGCTCGGCGGGGTCAACACCAGCTACATCGTCTCCCCCATGGGCGGGTCTCAGACCCTGCAACAGGCGATCGTAGATGAAAGCAGCCCCGTCTACAAAGTCATGAAGACGAAACACCCCTTGCTGATAAAAGGCGGCGCCCGCTACCAGGGCTTGTTTTTATCCGGCTCCGGCAGCGACCCCATCGGCGTGTCCAACTTCCAATCCGTCAGCGCCACATTCAGCGCCACCTACATGCTGTCCAGAAACACCAACATCACCGCCCTCGGTGTAGCCGGCGTCGCCTCCGACTTCAGAAAAGACGTCGACGCGTCCGATATTATATACAGCGCCGGTATCCGCTGGGGTTTCCGCCAGGCCACCCACTTCAAGTTCGGCGTAACCCTTTTATATTCCCACGCCTACAGCGGCAATGTTCTGATCCCCCTCCCCGATATCGATTGGACGATCAGCAAGAAATGGGAACTGGAGGGCTTCCTACCGTTCCGGACGTCGCTTAAATACAAGCTCAACAAGACCGAAACGCTGGCCCTGACACAGGGGTTTTATACCACCGCCTACCGCCTGAACGACCCCAGTGGCATCGGGAAGTACCTGGAGCTGCAACAGATCAGCACCGGGCTGATGTACGAGCACACCTTCAACAGACGCTGGAGCACGCACCTCATCGCCGGTTACGCCGTCAGCTCTAAATTGCGGACGTTTGACAACAACCAGACAGTGGGGTTTGACAACTTCGGGGCTTTGAACAAGCGGGTTGCGGAGGTGTCCTATAATCAGGGGGCGTTTTTGGGGCAGGTGGGGGTGAGCTTTAAATTTTAGTCTCCTTATACAGTTCTATTTTCCTCCCTTCGGGATCACCGACAATCGCCATAAGCCCCCACTCCGTTTCCACGGCCGGCTGGTGGATGGTGGCGCCGAGCAGGGTCAGATCCGCAACTGTCTGTTCAAATTCGTTGATGGCAAACCCCAAGCGGATAGAGGTGTCGGCTTTCTCTTGACCTTTTAAAAGAGGATAGATTTCCAACAGGGTAGGTCCTATATGGGCAGAATAGTGGTAGGGTGAATTCCCATGCCGATGGTAATCGAAGGTCAATCCGAAAAGCGTATAAAATTCGGCCAACTGTTCCGGGATGGCCGAACGGATGACGAGCAGGGTGAGGTTCATGGGGTAAATGTATGAGGTAAAGAGGTACTTTTGGGTATGCTCACCATGGAAAAACTGGAAGAATTTGAATGTGTCGACGGAGACTGGCACAAACTTCCCAAGATGGGTATTGGGAAACCGCTCAATTCTTATTTGGACTGGGAGATTATAGAAGACTTGATTCAGGATTTTACCTGGATATTGCGGGACAGTGCCGGTGACGAGCTGATACGCAATGCCAAGAAAAAGCTCGATGACAATGCCGCCAACGACGAAGTAAAATTGTTTCTCAAAGTGATGGTGGTAAAACGGATGAATCGAACTTACCTACCGGAGCGGTCTCTGATCGTCTATGGCTCGCTCGCCCCCGGCAGACCTAATCATCATATTGTCGAGTACATCGCGGGTACCTGGCGGCAAGGTTTTGTCCTGGGCAAGCTTGAGGACAGAGGCTGGGGCGCCGGCCTCGGTTATTTGGGATTTCGCCCCGCTGATGAAGGCGACCGAATCCCGGTGTTCGTGCTGACTTCAGAAGAGCTAGCGGACCACTGGCCGCGATTGGATGAATTCGAAGGAGAAGAGTACAAAAGGCTCCTGGCTCCGTTTGAATTAGACGATGGTGAGCTCGGCGTCGGGTACATATATGCTATTAACGAATAGGAGAGCACGAGCGGAATCGAACCACTGTTTCAATAGTTTTGCAGACTATTCCCACTGCCAACATTGGGTACATGCTCCTGGGGAATACAAAAAGCCCGCATGGTAAGAACCAGGCGGGCTTTTTGTATGCAAATATCTTATGTCATACAATAGATCGCCTGTGTCCTTGCGGGACGCAACAGAGCGGATTACAGTATAACAGTTGTTTTTTCATTGGGGCAAATATAGCCTTAATTTTTGGCATTAATTAGATTGACGACCACCGTCGTCATCATATCCTTCTCCTCCGGCTTGCTTTCCGCAATCATGAGGGTCAAGGCGACCAATGCATTGTCGGCGATTTTCTTGGAACCGTCCGGCCGGTAGAGGAGGGCGTTTTTTTCCAGGAACCAGACAAAAAGAAACGCCGCGATCCGTTTATTGCCGTCGGAGAACGAGTGATTTTTTACGATAAAATACACGAGGTTCGCCGCTTTTTCCTCTACACTTGGGTAGAGATCTTTTCCATCGAAGGTCTGGTAAATGGCGGCAAGTGAACCGTGGAAGGATTCGTCTTTTTCGTTGCCGAAAAGCGCACTTCCCCCAAACTTATCCTTCAATCCTTTGATGGCATCAATGGCGGAAGGGTAGGTGATCCGAAACAGGTCTCGCGTGGATGTGGCGTCTATTTCAAGACGCTGGTGATCATAACGGTCCAGTACGTCCAGGGCATAGGCGTAGTCGGTGACCACTTTTATAAGACCTGTGGCTTCGTCGGAGTTGAGGGCCTTGGTCTCCATGACATTGCTCAGCAGTTTCATGGCTTGCTTCAGCTTCTCGTATTGCTCGGTCTTTTCTTTTAGTTTTTTCTCGTTTAAGGCGTAGCCTTTTGCCAGATAATCTTTTAATATCCGGTTGGCCCAAATGCGAAAGGCAGTTCCTCTTTTGGAACTCACCCTGTAGCCCACGGATAGAATGACGTCGAGGTTGTAATATTTGACCGTCCTTTTGACTTTGCGATTGCCTTCCTGCTGAACGACCGAGAAATTTTCGGTAGTTGAATCTTCCGGCAACTCACCTTCATCAAAGATATTCCTGATGTGGACCCCGATGGTGTCACTGTTTTTGTCAAATAGCTCAGCCATAAGGCGTTGTGAGAGCCATAGGTTGTCATCCTGGAGGGTTACTTCGATTTGAGCGTCACCTTCGTATATTATAATCTCCCCTTTTCCTTCAGTCACGGCCTAGTATTTGATAATCAATATTTTAGAACTACCGAAAAATCTTCGGTGGTTGATCTGCAAAATCTCTACCAGAATTTCCACCAAGGCTTTTTCGGATCCTCGAAAGCCGGCTCCTCCTTTTCCTCCAAAGGCGACGCATGCGTCCAAAACCGATACGCCTGCCCCGTCGGACGACCATTTTCGTCAAAAGGGTAAGGGAGCCCGATTAAACCAATAAAGCCTCGTAGTTTCTCCACGGCGTCTTTCCTGACCCCTTCCCACCGCACCAGGTATTCTCCAGTGGCGACAGGATCGAGACCGGGTATATATTGAGCCAGTACCTGCACATTGCCATCCCATCGCCGGACCTCCTCCCCGGTGAGCTTTTCGAAAAAGTCGGGCATCGGGCTATACTGGTCCGCCGTTTCCCCGTTTACAAAAAACGTATACAGCCATAAGAGGCCGTCGTGGACATGAAAGGAGAAAACAGCGGTGTTCAAATCCTGGGACAGGAATTCGGCGCATTCGTCCCATTCTACAAAATAGTCCGGATACGAAATCGTCGTGTGCGCACCCTGTTGTTGTAGTATACAGAAATGATCGGGTTTTCCTTTAACCTGCGCCGGTTCGAAGGCGCCGCCGCGGTTTTGTGCGAAGCGGACAAGGCTTTTAACGACTTCCTGGTAGTTTTTGCCGACGATGCCGGAGAAAGAGGCGAACACTCCCATAGTAAAACCAAGATAAGCTTTGAGCGCGGAAAAGAGAACTACACGCGCTTATTTTTCCCCGTCAATATTACAACGCGCGACGCAAAGAATCTGCCCATCGGAGGCGCGTTGCACAAACCCAATGACTTCCCATCCTCCGGGGGTATAATCGGCGGGAAGCGCCAACGTATCGGCCGTTTTATGAAGATCGGCGGTGTCCAACGCGCGCACGATCTGTACGTGCGAAAGATTTCTGCCCGCATTCTCCCCGGCTTTGACGTCCGTTTGCGCGTCCTTTTGTACAAGGGCGAGCACCAGGGAGGCTCCCGGGAAGGTACCCGTGGTCTGAAAGGAGACAGCAACAGCGGAACGGCCGGCCGCCGCATGAAGTGTGAGGGAACCCTCCGGATGCTGCGCCAAACCGGAAGCAATGACCCGGCGGAGAAACGCCTCATTGGATCCCACATTTTCCGCGACGCCGTTGACGACCACCTGGGGAGTGTATACAGTAGACAGGCGCAGCCATTCAGCGTAGCGGCCTTGCCGTTCGGTGAACGCATGGTTGCTGAAGCGGTCTTTCCAACCTTGATGATCCCAATAGTCGACGTGATAGGCCAGGATGTATACCGGCTCATCGCCGTATTCCTTGGCCAGCCGGGCTATGAGGCGGTCGGCAGGAGGACAACTGGAACAGCCTTCGGAGGTGAACAACTCCACGACGGCAAAACCCGGCCCGGGTTTACCCGCCGACATACACGCGGTGAGCGCGGCAAGCGTGCAAAAAAGAAGGAGCTTCATACAGGGCTTACAAGATACGCAAAGTCAGGCAGTCTGTAGGTGGGCAAGTTTTTGCGCGATCACTTCCTTTTCGGCCGCACTGTCGGCGAGCGCCAGAGCTCTTTCAAAATGTTGCGTGGCTTTGTCCGAAGACACCCCTGTATAGAGCTCCCCGAGCAGACTATGGTAAAAAAGATTTCCGTCGAGGTCGAGGTTCTCCACTTCCGGGATGGCCTTGGCATTCCCGTATACCCGTGCAAAAGCATACGCCCTGTTCAAAGCGGCGACAGGGGTATAGTGTACCACGAGTAAACGGTTATACAACCTCAGAATCTGAGACCACTTTTCCTCGTCCTCTGCGGGGTGGGTATGCCACCAGGCAATGGCCGCCTCCAGGTGATACCGGCCGGGTGTATCAGCCTTGCAGCCTTGCACAAAAAAATAATTGCCCCGGTCGATGAGCTCCCGGTCCCAACATGACCTGTCCTGGTCTTCGTACAAGATAAGTTCGCCCGACGGTCCCAGACGGGCGTCGAAACGCGACGCCTGGAAACAGAAGAGGGCCAGGAGAGAATAGACATCCGGGCGGACCAGGCGCGGGTGCTGGGCCACGAGGTAGGCCAACCGCATGGCTTCCAGGCAAAGGTCCTTTCGGAGGACGTGGTCGGGACTGGCGGAATAATACCCTTCGTTAAACAAGAGATAAAGGGTGATCAGCACGGCATCCAGCCGGGGGCCGCAAACGGCATCGAGGGGGATGTGTTCGGCCCGCAGTTTTTCTTTGGCCCGGTACAATCGCTTGTTGACCGTGGATGCGTTGGTCAGCAACGCGCGGGCGATCTCGTCGATGCCAAAGCTGCAAAGCACCCGAAGGGACAGGCAAACCTGTCCCTCCAGGGGAATGACCGGATGGCAAACCGCAAATAGCATCCGTAGCTGGCTGTCGGCGATGCCTTCGGGGGTGAAATCCAGGTCGGGGTCCAGGCTGCCGGCTGCTTCACGGATCAACGCGCCCCGGACGCGCTCGCGAAAGACCCTGTCGTGTTTCAGGCCGTTGAGCGCGTTGTTTTTAGCCACCTTGTACAGCCACGCGACCGGGTTGTCCGGCACGCCCTTCAACCCCCAGGTCTCCGCGGCAGACAAAAAGGTCTCGCTGACGATGTCTTCGGCGGCGTCGATCTGTTCGATCCCAAACCGACTGCAAAGAACGGACACCATCTTACTGTATTCCGCCCGGTAGAGCTGTGCGATCATCTTATTCCTGGTTGTCCGGGGTTACCAGGGGACGGACCTCGACCCTGCCACCCCCGCCAGTGATAATGGGACAGCCTTTGGCCATCTCGGCGGCTTCTTCGGCGGTGGGGGCTTTGATCACGATGTAGCCGTTGATGAATTCTTTGACTTCGGTATACGGGCCGTCGGACACCAACCCATCAGGTGTCACTACTTTGGACCCCTTAACGCCCAGACGGTTGCCGTTGCTGACCAGCCGGTCCCGGGCGGCGATCCCTCCCATCCAGTTCATCCAGTTCGTCATCCTCTCCTGCATTTCGGCGGGGCTGACGGTGGCGCGGTCTTCGTTGACACGGAATAATAATGCGAACTCTTTCATAACCATGATTTTTTGGGTGATTAATGCCGTATAGACAACCGGGAGGATCTGATTAGGACAAAGGGACGGAAATTTCTTTATATTTTTACCCTAGCCATGAATAGATCTTGCTGCCTACTCCTGCCCACGGTGTTCCTGCTCTATAGCCCTGTTGCCGCGCAAGTGACGGCCAGCTTTACCGTCCCCGCCACGGTTTGCGCGGGTACCCCCCTCACGGTCAACAATACCTCCGTGGGCGCGACCAATTATTACTGGAGCTTTTGCGCGGCGGATTTCAGCGCCAACCCGGATGCCGTGAACCTGGGTAATCCAAACGGCGTCGTGAACAACCCGGTATTCGGTTGTTATGTCCAGGATGCAGACGGGAATTTTTATGGACTGGTCACTTGTTACGCCGAAGGTCACCTTATCCGGTTGCGGTTTGGCAACAGCCTTCTGAATAATCCGACGGCGGAAGACCTGGGGACTTTTGGCGGCGTTATTCCCGAACAACTGGAGGGCATCCAATTGCTGAAAGTCAACGGGAATTGGACCGCTATCATGGTCGGAGGCGGCAACCAGTCCGCAAATTCCTCCCCTCGGGTCGTAAAGGTCGATTTCGGCAATGCCCTGACAAATCCAGGCACCGCCACCAACTGGGGTAACGTGGGGGGCCTTAACCTGCCCCATAAACTCTATATCGGGTTCGAAGGGGGCAACTACTATGGCTTTACGACCAATGTCATCGACAATACGATTACCCGGCTAAGTTTTGGACCGGATTTCACCAATCTGCCCACGGGGATCAATATGGGCAATATCGGAAACCTCGACTATCCGTGTGGTTTGACGTTTGTGAAATATGCCGGCAACTGGTATTGCCTGACAGCCAATATGAACAGCAACAGCCTGACGCGCCTGGACTTCGGGACATCCCTTTTGAATACCCCCACCGGGGTCAACATAGGAAACCCGGGCGGCGTCCTGAACACCCCCAGGGACATCGTTCTTTTTACAACCTGCAGCGGGGTATACGGTTTCGTCACCGGTATGAACAACAATGACCTGGTTAAGCTTTATTTTGGCAACGATCCTACCACCGTACCAGGGGCTACAGACCTGGGGAATATCGGCAATTTCAGCTTTCCGCATTCCCTTTCAGACCTTTTTCGGGTGGGGAACGACATTTATACTTTCGTCCCCAATGCCAATAGCAACTCCCTGACCCGGCTCCGTTTCGCCGGTTGCTCGGACATTCCCGGGTCTTCCGCTCAAAACCCCGCGCCTGTTACCTATCCGAACCCGGGCGTATACGATATAAACCTAATGGTCGACCTGGGTTTGCCGACCCAAACTTCCTATTGCCAGCAGGTGTACGTAGCGCCTTTGCCCCAGGGGACGCTGATAGGGGATACGGTTTGCACCGGCGATAGCCCCAGTATATCGTTCAACACGTTCAACAACACTACCCAGGGGGCCGCTCCATTTACGATCAGCTATACGGACGGGACCCATACCTATACGCAGGGAGGGCTGCCAGGGGTGTATCAGTCGCTCATCACGGTTCCGGCCCTGGGCACCTATACCCTTACGAACATTACAGGTTCCAACGGCTGTAGCACCGATACAACAGAGACGGTCAACGTATCGATGAAGCCTTTACCACAGGGTGGGATTGCCGGTATCGCCAACTGCGGATCGGACTCCGCGACGCTTTGGTTTACGGCCAGCAGTGGGACCGGACCATTTTTCCTGCAACTTTCTCCGGGCGGCACCGCGTTTCTCGACCCGGGACAAACCCTTACACTCCCGCTCTCGCAACAGACCACCTTTAACCTGCTCTGGGTCGTTGACAAGTACTGCGAGCGCCGCAGCGGCTTCGACACGCCGTCAGTCACCCTGACGCCCAGACCCAACCCAGTTGTACAATTCAACAGCCCGGGCTCGATATGTTACAACGCCGCCCCGGAACTGCTGACCGCCGCCTCCGAAACAACAGGGCTGCCGGGTTCCGGCGCGTACTCGGGACCCGGTACGGATGCGGCCGGAAATTTCACACCGGCTGACGCAGGAGTGGGAACACACACGATCCTGTATAGCTATACCGCGAACGATGGTTGCACGGCAGCCGACAGCAACCAGATTGTCGTCAACCCGGCGCCCGTTCAGGCGGAAGTGATGATCACGGGTTGCGAGGGCGTACCCATACAAGTATCCGCAGCAAAAGGTGGGGCGACCTATACCTGGACACCCGCCACAGGGCTGAGCAACGCCACCGTCGCCAATCCCACGGCCGAACTGGACGGGTCGATCACGTATGTGGCCCAAGTCATAGACTCCGATGGGTGCGCCGCCAGCGATACAGTGGCGATCAAGGATGCCGGGCCGGTCAAAAGAGCGTTTATGATCCCCAATGGGTTCACGCCGAACGGAGACGGACACAACGACTGTTTTGGGATCCACACCTGGGGACAGGTGACGCTTGATGAGTTTGATATTTTCGACCGCTGGGGCACTAAGGTTTTTTCAACGAAAGACCCCGCCGACTGCTGGGACGGCACCGTGGGCGGGCAACCGGAGCCCCCGGGCGCCTACGTCTTTGTCATCAGGGCGGAAACGGCCTGCGGTAAGATCACCCGGACAGGGACGTTGATGCTGATGCGCTAGGAAAGTTCGATCCACACCGGCGCGTGGTCGCTTGACTTTTCCCAACCCCGGACGTGTTTGTCCACACCGGCGGCTTTTAAACGTCCTATAACAGAAGGGCTCAGCAGGAAATGGTCGATCCGCAAACCTGCGTTCCGCCCGTATGCATCGCGGAAAAAATCCCAAAACGTATAAATTACATCGCTTGGATAAAGATGACGGATGGCGTCCGTCCAACCCTGGCCGACCAGGGTATTAAAAGCTTCCCGCGTTTCCGTCCGGAAAAGGGCGTCGTTGACCCAGCGCTCGGGTTTATACACGTCGATCCCGGTGGGGATGACGTTGTAGTCACCCGTGAGGATGACGGGTTTGCCGGAAGCCAGCAGTCCCGCCGCGTGGGTGTTCAGCCGCTCGAACCAGCT
The DNA here is from genome assembly GCF_004366355.1 of Dinghuibacter silviterrae. Lineage (NCBI taxonomy): Bacteria > Pseudomonadati > Bacteroidota > Chitinophagia > Chitinophagales > Chitinophagaceae > Dinghuibacter > Dinghuibacter silviterrae. The sequence goes on from NZ_SODV01000002.1 coordinate 875,845, forward strand.
CAGCTTGTAATCGAACTTCGGACCCGGGTAGGGGTTCCCGTTGGGCAGGTACAAACCGCCGATGGTCAGGTCCCCGACCACCGCCTCTATATACCGGCTTTGTATGTCCTCCGCGTCTCCGGGGAGCGCCCGGCGGATCTCGTGGGCCTGTGCCCCACGGGTCAGGATGGCTACGCCGTTCCAGCTTTTTTGCCCATGCCAAAGGGCTTCATACCCGGCCTCCCTGATGGCTTGTTCGGGTATTTTATCCAGGGTAGCCTTGAGCTCCTGGAGACAGACGACGTCGGGTTTTGATTCGTCGAGCCAGCGCAAAAGCACCGGCAAACGGGCATTGATGCCGTTGACGTTATAGGTGGCGATTTTCATGGGACCAATATCGGGAAAATCTTAGAAATCCAAGCTGGTACTAAAGCGTATCCCCGAGGTGGAAATACCCGGGTGCCCCAGATAGGTAAACCGCTGTACATAATCCAGCCGCAGGATATTGAAGATGTTGTAAATCCCCACACTCGCCTCGATATACGGTGAACTCCCCAGCGTATAGATGGTGTTGGTTCCATTGAGCGCCGGGAACTTCATCTGCTCCGGGTTTTGCAAGGGATCGTTTTCGCTGCGGACGCCCCCGAACAGGATCTTTCCCGCGACGACTTCGCGTAAGCGTAGCCGTTTGAGTAACGGGATCCTGTTAAAGAAAAAGCCGTTGAAATAATGCTCCAGGTTCAACCCCGCGTAGTGGTCGCTGACGAATTCGGCCACGTTCATCAGGTTGTAGGCGCTGAAACTATAGAAATACGCCGTATTGGCCGGGTGAATCACGAGCAGCGGGAAAGGCAGATTGCCCGTGATCAGCCCCGCGTCCAGGGTGATGTCTGTAAAACCCAGGGGTGCGACATACCAGCGTTTGAACACGTTCAGGTGAAAGGCGTCATAGTTGTACTCGCCCCCCGCCAGCCCCTTGATGCCCCTGGAATATTGAAGCGAAAGGACCGGGTATTTATTGGTGATCGTCCTTCTGGTCAGTTTGCCCTGGTAAAATTGCTGATGGGGCGCCCAGCCCAGCGTAAAGGACAATTGGGTGGTCGTGAGGTGGCGGACGGTATCGGTGCCATACAGGTATACCAGCGACTGGGCCGGGCTTTGTTGCCAGTATTTCGCCTGGAGGGTACTGGAAAAGTGGTCTCCAAACTCCCGGATATAGGACACGCTCGCCACGTCGCTGTACAGCCATTTGCCGCCAATGCCGCGGCTGAAGGAAGACAGGAAACTATTGTTCTGGGTGAATTCGGTTTCCTGCCCCGGGTTCTTTACGTCGTGCTGGTAATTGACCTGTATAAAATGAAAGGGATAGGTATAAATCGATTTGTGGTTGATCGAATAGGTAGCGGTCAGGTTGTACTTCCACTGTCTGTCTTTTGTCCCGTAGGCGATGTATCCATCTCCAAAATAGCGCGTGCTGAAATGCGTGTTCGTCCGGCCCCCAACCTGGAACCGTTGCCCCTCCAGCTGATTAAAGGAATAAAAGTTGCCCACCCGGCCGAGGTCGATGGGCCCCAGCGTTTTGTACCCCACCGAGAGCAGGGTGAGGATATCCATGGTTCTTCTGTATGACCGCATCCGGGCCAGGCTGTCGATGCGCGTAAAGGTCTCCGCCTCGCTTTGGGTCAGGGGCACGGGGCGGGCAAAGGTATCCGGCAAAGGAACCGATGCCAGGGTCGTATCCACCGGCAACCCGTGGAAAACCGAGTCGGGTAAGGTCGAATCATTCACCTGGCGAACGATCATCGTCCGCTCTCCAAAAAAGCCCCTGCTTTTTGGAAACGGACTCAGAAAGGCTGTCTCGCGCGCCAGGGAACGATAGTACCGTTCCGACGGACCCTTCTCGAATTCCTGGTGGGCATTAAACGACCGGACCCAGTTCAGGTTGGCGTGGCTTCCCGTTTGCAGGTCCGCCCTCCGGACGGCATAGCTGCTGTCCAGGGCGATGTATAATTCCCCCCGGAAAAGAAGGTCCTCCGGGTCGCGGGGCATAAAAGAAACGTGTACCACTTTTGTCCCGTTTTCTACCGACGTATCCCGGATAAAATACATATAGAACTGTGGCGCCAGGTCCGCCAGCGGCCCCATGAACTGGATCGTAAAAATCGTCATGGTGTTGTCGTACACGCTAAAGTCGTTGTACATCCAGGCAATGATGGCGCCGATCCCGCCCGCGTCCACGTATTCGCCTAAGTTGACCCGGTTGTGCCCGAGGATGACCTGTTTCCGCCTTAGGGGTGACAGCCGGTAATAATTCCGGGAGGCGGTTTCTTCCATATACAGCGGAATGAGGTGTTTGCCCGGCACCAGGGTCGTGTCCGGGTTATCAAGGATAAAGCTGTATTTCCTGAGCACGCTTCCCTCCCGGAGAAAACGCGGCGGCTGGTCCGACAAAAGGCGCAGCTTTTCGTACTGGTCAAAAGTCAGGAAAGGGTAGGAGGAAGGTGCGTTCCGGGACTTGTGGGCAATGACCTCCCGGATCAGTTCCACCGCGGGGTTGTGTTTATTCCGGTAGTGTCTTTTGCTTTTGACGACCACTTCCGCCATGGAGGTATAGGCGACTGTCAACGCCACCTTTATAGGCGTAGTGTCGGAAACCGTCACCATCAGCGCCTTATAGCCCGTGGCCGTAAACACCAGCCGCCGGGCACTCCCTGTCACTTCGATGCTAAAATGCCCCTGCGCGTCCGTGATTCGCCCTGCCCGCGCGCCCTTGACGGTCACGCTTACATTGGGAAGGGGTGAACCGCTGGCGGAATCCACGACGGTACCGGTGATGATCCTGACCTGGCCGATGGCCGGCCGGACACAGCAGACAAAGATGAGCAATATGAATAAGGGACGGGGCATGGCGCCGATAAGATACCAACTTTGGAAGAAAGCGGCAAATTAGCCTCCCTTCCGGAAACCGCCTCCTCCGCCAAAGCCGCCATCCCTGAACCTCCCCGGGAAGACCCCGGGCATCCGCCGTTGCTTGGAACCGGCAAAGTTGTTTAGATTGTACGTAAAAGTAAGCATCACGTATCGCGTGAGCGTCGTCGTTCTGCTGTCCGAGACTTGGTTCAGGCTCACGGTTTTGCTGACCGAGGTGTTTTCGTTCAAAAGGTCGAAGACGCTTAATCGGAGCTCCCCGTTTTTTTTCTTAAAAAGTTCCTTGGCGATGGACGGGCTCAGGAGCGGCACGCTGGCGTTATACCCCGGCGTCCGGTTGTTGGTATACGTGTAGGTAAAGTCCGTGGCGATCAGCCAGCCGCTGTTGGTATAGGCCGTGATTTCCGCCGTGACAACCTCCGAAAAGTTGTCAAAGTCCTGGCTGGGCCGCAACGTATTGAGCGCGATGTTATAGGTGGAATTCGCGCTCAGGTTCATGTCAAAGTTCTTTTTGATGTTTGTTGTCCAGGAGAGTTCTTCGGAGAGGCCAGTATTTTTTGAATAGTCATGGGCTGAGTCTACCAGCGTCTGGCTCTGGTTGTAATTAATGTTGGTAATAAAATTGAGGTTCGACTTCGGATGTTTAAGGGCAAACCCATATTCGAAATAACCCGCCACATTGTACGTCCCATTCAGGTTCACCGACGTCGTCGTTTGCCCGCCCTTGTTGTTGGGTGTGATTTCGCTTTGGATGTCATTGACGATCGTGCTCGCGTTCAGTGTCGCGAACAGCACGTTTTGGTTAGAGGGGTTGAAGGACGAGTACAGCATCCGGATGCTGTGTGTAAACTGCGGCTTCAGGTTCGGGTTGCCCACTGTATAGTTGATGTCGTCGCTGGTCGTTGTGAGGGGTTGGAGCTGGGAGGCGGACGGCGTCCCCGTCCGGCCCATGTAATAGAACCGCAGCCGCTGATAGGAGGAAAACGAATACGTAAAATTGACCGTGGGCGTCAGGTTCACAAAGCTGTGCGCCACGTCTATGTCCTTTGTCGTATTAAGGCTGTTGAAATGGATAAACTGGACTCCCGAACCGACGCTTAAGTTGTACCGGGGATTTTGAACCCGGTAGTTCAGCGTAAACCGGTCCGAGTTTGACAGGAACCGGTAGGAATTCGAGAAAAGGCTGTCAAAGCTCGTATAGCCTTTCACCGCATTGTCATAGTCGTAGGTGTTGTTCGTGGCGACGTTTTTGGTATAGGTATGGTTGTAGTTCAGCTCGAAGATGGAGTTCCGTGTCACCGGTTCCGTATACGACAGGGTAGGGCTCAGGGTGGCCGACCGCAGCGTATCGTTGTAATACTGTCTGAGCGTCTGTGTCGAATCCAGGTTGTAAAAGGTATTGACCGCGTTGTTGTATCCGTCCCCCTGGTTGTTGTTCACCGTCCCGGTAAGGTCCAGTGACAGGGTCCGGTGTGCCTTGCCAAATTTGTGCCGGTACGTCAGGTTCGAGCCGTTGATGTTAAAGCCGGATGTGGTGCCATAGGCGTTTGACGTGGAACTGTTGATGGGCCGCCCGTTCTGGTCCACGGTGGAGGAAACGGACGAGGAGTTCGGGCTGGTCGTCTGGAACGCGATATTGGGGCGGGCGACCAAAGCGTCGTTTGAATCGATCCTGTCCTCCAGGTTAAAGTTCGCGCGCTGGTTCGTGGTCCGCGCGATGGCAGGCGAGGTCCGCTGCGTCGTGTTGGAGGTATCCTGGTTTTGGTCAAAAAAGCGCTCGGTCAGGCTTTGGGTATTCGTAGAGACATGGTTATAGTTGTAGAAATAACTGCCGGCCACATCCATCTTCGGCCCCCAGTCGTCCCTGTAGTTGGCGCCCCCTGCCCAGACCGTGGTGATCCCCGATCCGCCCTGGTACGTGGCCGCCGCCGGCCCGCCCCCGCTGCCCTTCCGGCTCCCCGAGGACCCCAGGATGTCCTGGACTGTAAAGTTTTGTTTGTTGATGTCGTTGCCCTCTCCCAGCAGCGAGATCTGCTGGTCGTTGTTAAAACGGTGGAAATTGGCGCTCTCGTTATACGTCTCGTCCGTCCCCAGCCCCGCGATCGCCCGCCCGAAATAGCCCTTTCGTTTGTCCCTTTTGGTAATGATATTGATCGTCTTCACCCTGTTCCCATCATCAAACCCCGAAAACTTGCTCTGGTCGTCCAGGTCGTCAAACACCTGGTACTTCTCGATGATGTCCGGCGGCAGGTTGCGCGTCGCGAGTTTCGGGTCGTCCCCGAAAAACCGCCGCCCGTTCACCAATACCCGCTGCACTTTCTCCCCCTGGGCAGTGATGTTGCCACTCGCGTCCACCTGTATCCCCGGTAGCTTTTTGATCTGATCCTCCGCCACCGCATTCGGCTTGGTGGCAAACATATCCGCGTTGTATTCGACCGTATCTTTTTTGATGGTAATCGGTGGACTTTGGATCACCAGGTCCGGCAATTTGTCCGTGATCCTTTGCATATATAAGGTGCCATAGTCATAGTCCGCGTGCGTAGCACTTACGGTAAACGCTTTGGCAATGTGCATATATCCCTCAAAGGTGATCAGCAGCCGGTACCGGCCCACGGGCAGGCTTCTGAACTGGAAAGCCCCATGTTTGTCCGTGATGACAAACTGGATGTTGGTGGAGTCTTGTTCCGGTGTCAGGGACACCGTAGCGTCCTCCATGCTTTGTTTGCCCGCGGTGTCCGCTACTGCGCCTTTTACGGAACCCCTGAGCTTCGCCTGGGCGTTGGTTTGAAGGGCAAAAAAGCAGCAGACCAGCACCGTCAAGGCCAGTCGCGTTCTCATACGGCTAATGTAATAGCCATTTTGTTTTTTCTCCGGCCAACTAGGTGAACGCGTACGCTAAATCGGCAGACGCTTTTCCAGTTTCCGGATCAGCCACGGCAGCGTCAGCCCCTGGCCGAAGATGGTGAAAAGCACCACCGCCACCGATATAAAGATGATCATGCCGCGTTCTGGAAAAGTATACGGCAAACCGATCGCAATCGCCAGGGACACAATCCCCCGCATACCCGACCACCCGATGATCAGGCTCGTCCGGGTATCCAAAAGCGCTGCCTCGCTTGGCTTCCGGCGTCTCCGCGTCGACTGGAAGGCCCGTTGAAGCCCTGCCTGTTGAAGGAAAATACGCGACATCCGCAGCGCCAGCGCCACGACGGTGATGACCAGCGCATATCCCAGGTAGGGAAGTATCCGCTTGTGGTCGATGTGCGCCATCACAAATGGAAATTCCAACCCTATCAGGATAAATATGAGCCCGTTGAGCAGGAAGATGATGATTTCCCAAAATGCCTTCGCCTGATTTTTCAGGTGCGGTGGCAGCACCTTATTGCTAAACTGTCCGATGCCGATCCCCAACACCACGACCGCAATGATTCCCGATACATGCAACGCTTCCGCCAGCAGATACGTCACAAAGGGCGCCAGGAACACAAAGCTCACCGATACCGCGTAATTCTCCTTTAACCTTGTCAGGATGATCGACAGCACCTTGCCCGACACAAAGCCCACCAGAAATCCACCCGCCATCAGGATGGCAAACTGGATCCCCGCCTTCCACCAGACAAAGGCCAGTCCCGTCACCGCTCCCACCGCAAAATTGTAGGCCACGAGCGACGAGGCGTCGTTCACCAGGCTCTCCCCCTCCAGGATCGTCGTCGTTTTGTGCGGAAGCCCCAGCCCCTTCGTGATGCTCAGCGCCGCCACCGCGTCCGTCGCCGACAAGATAGCCCCCAACACAAAAGCCAGCGGCCACGTCATCCCCGGGATCAGGAACTTCGCCGCCACCGCGATCCCCGCCGTCGTGATAAAGACCAGCGTGATCGCCAGCGTGCTGATCGTCGGCAGGTTCTCCCGGAATTCCGCCGCCGGTATATTAAAAGCCGCATCAAACAAAAGCGGCGGCAGGAAAATAAGGAAAATCACATCCGGGTCCAGTTCCACCTTTGGCACAGAAGGAATAAACCCCAATACGATCCCCGCGGTGATCAACAATACCGGCATAGGGACGCGCGCCTTTTGCGCCAGCGCCGACAACCCGATCATGACCGCTAAGATCAACAGGACGAAGCCATAGTTCTGCATTGCGATAAACTTATGCAATTTGGCTAACTTAGCCACGTCATGCAGGACATTTTTTCAGCCCCCCAACACGTCCTTTCCGCCGGTGACGACCTTCGGATGGTCCGCTATGTGCAATACGAGGACACCGAACGGGCCTGCCTGTCCCTGGATCACAGCATCCTTTCCCTCGTCCTGAAAGGCCGCAAACACCTCTACCACACCGGTGGCAAAGTAGAGATCGGCCCCGGCGAAGGTTTTTTTGCCGCCCGCGGCAACTACCTCCGCACTGAAAGAAGAGGAAACGGCCCCGGCGGTTATGTGACGCTCGTCATCCGGTGCTCCGACGCGTTTCTGGCTTCGCTCCTTCTTCCCTCTGAACCTGTCTCTGCTTCGTTGGACCCCGTCATGCTGCTCCGGCAGGACCCCCTCATCGATGACCTCGTCGCCCAGCTCTCCCATTACTTCGACCGCTTTTATGAAAAGCCCCGGCTCGAAACGGTTCTTCCATTAAAGATCCGTGAGCTCCTTACCTTACTCGCCACCGCCCCTGCCAATAAGGGTTTCAGCACCCTTTTGCGAAAAGGCCCCACCGCCCCCTCCGATCCCCTCCATGCCCTCATGGAAGCCCACTACAAGGAACCCCTTACCCTCGAACAATGGGCTTTTCTCGCTGGCCAAAGCCTGTCCTCTTTCAAGCGCAAATTCGAAACCGTCTACGGCATGCCCCCTCGCCGCTGGATCCAGCAACGCCGTCTCCAGGAAGCCCACCTCCTCCTGACCGACGCCCGGTATAATGTCACCGAAGTCTGCTACGAAACAGGCTTCCAAAACCTCGCCCACTTCATACATGCCTTCAAAGAACGCTACGGCATCACGCCCAAACAGCGCCAGCTCGCCCCTGAACCGCCCGCGATACTTTTTGGACGATAGACCAAACCCGCTGTCTTGCGGCGCGGGTAGTTTTGAAGGAAAAAAAATATGTACTTCCTTCTTATTGTCCTGTCCCTGATTTCCGGGTTCGATCACCCCGAAAGCGTCCTTCCCTCCGGCAACGTTTTGTACGTCTCCAACATTGGCCGCACCCTCGATGCCACCGGCAAAGACGGAGACGGCTACATCAGCTGCGTCGACCTCACCACCCACAAGGTCACCCACTTCTTCGACAGCCTCGATGCCCCCAAAGGCATGGCGCTCTACGGGCAGACCCTATACGTCGCCGATATCGACCACATCGTCGGCATCGACATCCCTACCCGCCGTCGCGTCCTCGACCTCCCCATCCCCGGCACCCACTTCCTCAACGACCTCGCCCTCGGCGACGGCAAACTCTACGCCTCCGCCACCGACAACGGAAAGGTCTACGAGATAGACCTCTCTTCGCTGTCCTGCCGTGCCCTGCCTCTGTCCGATACCGTCACCGGCGCCAACGGCCTTTGTTACGATGGCGCGCATCATTTGTTGTACTGTGTCGGTGTCGGTCACTGGGGCAGCAACGACGGCCGTGTTGTCGCCATCGATCTTTCTTCCTTTTCCGTCACCCCCCTTTGCAACTACCGTGGTCTCCTCGATGGGGTAGACCGGGTGGGGGATACCCTTTACTTCTCCGACTGGAGAGGTGTGCAGGATTCAAAGGGGGTGATTCTTGCGTTGGACCTGCGGTCGCACGCGGTTAGCGAGGTGCCGCTGGGCGGCGGCGCCGGTGCTGCCCGCACTTTTATTGCCGGCCCGGCCGATTTCTGCGTCCACGGCGTGGAATTCATTGTCCCGGAGACCCTTACGGGTAAGATTCTCTTTATACCGCGGCCCTAGGGTAACGCGCCGCTGCGTCGCCCCGCGTCGCCGTCGCCCCGCGGCGGCGCGCTCCGGGCGGGCGCCTCTCGCGCTCCGGGCTGCAAAATAAATTTGGTTTGTATTATAAACTACATTACTTTTATAAAGTAAATTGTTTGTATGGATACGACCGACGACACCCTCCAGCCCGCGGAGAGCCTGCAACTGATCGCTTCGGTGATCGCAAGGACCCGGGACAATATCCGGGAGCACAGTTATTGTTTCCTGCTTTGGGGATGGCTGATGGCCGGGGCCAGCCTGCTGTCTTTTGGCCTCCAGGAGTTCACCGGTTTCCGGCTGAGCTTCCTGCCCTTTCCCGTGGCGGCCGCGGTGGGCATCGTCTTGACCTTCCTGTATTTCCGTCGAAGGGCCATGACCGTGCAGAGTTATCTTGACTTTTACATGGCCAAGCTCTGGCTCGCCGTGGGGATCGGGTTTATCCTCGTAGTGCTCATCAATGTTTTCCAGGGCAATACGCCCTTTACCTATACATTGTTGATGGGCGGGATCGGAACATTTGCGACGGGAGCCGTCATGCGTTTCCGGCCCCTCGTGGCAGGGGGCGCCCTGTTCCTGCTCGCTTCGATGGCCTCGGTGTTCCTCCCCGATCCCTATAAAGCATTGTTACAAGGATTGGTATTTATCGCCGGCTACCTCGTACCTGGCTATATGCTCCGGCGTTCCGGTTCTTAATGTATTGGTGATGTATCGCTCATTGGATCCTGTCTTGAATACGCCTGTCCGCCTGGCCGTGGTTTCCGCCCTGATTCCCCTGAAACAGGCCGGCTTCAGCCACCTGCTGGAGGTCACCGGCACAACCCAGGGCAACCTCAGCCAACAAATCAGAAAGCTGCAAGAGGCAGGGTACATCGAGATCATAAAGGAATACCAAAATAATTACCCTCATACCCTTTGCAAGCTTACCCCCGAGGGGAAGCGCGCGTTTGAGCGGTATGTGAAGGATATAAAGAAGTACTTGCACCTGTAAAATTCGCCCGTGGCCTGCGGCTCACGCCGCGCCCTGTGATCCCGCTCACGCGGTTTTTTTTGATTCTTTTAGTTTATAATATAAACTACATTAGTTATGAAAACCTTTTTTTTCTCTATCATATTGCTCCTGGCCGCAGTGGCCAGCGCCCGGGGGACGCAGCCACAGCCAGCCGCGACAGGCGCCCTGGGCGCGGCGCATGCGCGAATTGCGCTGCGCGGCCGTGTCACGGACGGCCGTGGCCACCCGGTCGTCTTCGCGTCCGTAACGATAAAGAACACACTGGAGGGCGCTTCGACGGATTCCGCGGGATACTTTTCGCTGGAGACGGAACAAAAGGGGCCCCTGGTCCTGGTGGTAACGGCTATCGGATTCAAGGACCTGGAGGTGACGGTCACACCGGGGGCGGATACTATAGAGCTCCGGATGACATCGGTGGCGAAGGACCTGGGGGAGGTGGTCATCACCGCCGGGACCATTGAGGCCACGGACGACCGCCTGCTGACCGTGTTGAAACCGGTGGATCTTATGTCAAACGCGGGGTCGACGGGGGACATCGTGGGTGCTGTGCAAAACCTGCCGGGTGTACAGCGCAACGGAGGTGACCAAACGGGTTTGTTTGTACGGGGAGGCGACGCGAGCGAAACGGTGGTGGTCGTCGACGGCGCCACGCAGCAAAACGCTTTTTTCAGCGACGTGCCGGGGGTGGGGCAGCGGAGCCGGTTTACACCTTTTCAGCTCAAGGGGACCTCTTTTAGTACCGGTGGCTATCCGGCCCGGTATGGACAAGCCCTTTCGTCCGTGCTGGCGTTGCAAACGACGGACCTCCCGGACACCACCAGCGTCTCCCTTTCGGCGAACGTGGCGGGGTTGATCCTGTCGGGGGCGTTGCGCAACGGAAACGACGGCCTGGAGTATTTTCTGAATTATACAGACTTCGGTCCGTACTATGGATTGTCCAAAACGAACGACGCGTTTTTTGCAAAGCCGGTCTATGCGGGCGTGACGACAAAATGGGCGTCGAAGGCGGCGGATGGGGGTTTGTATAAGGTGAATTTTTCCTACGGCACCAGCCATACGGGGGCGGATGTACCGGATCCGGACGACTATGGCCGCTTGGTAAGCTATAACCTTCATAACGAGAATTTCGACTTGTATAATTCTTATGCCCGCCCTTTGTCGGGGCGCTGGCGGTTGTTGACCGACCTTGGGTACAGCAACAACGAGGACAACATTCTTTGGAACGACACGCCCTTTCTGCGTTATGACCATCGTGTACAGGCCCGGGTGGAGGCGACCTACCAGGACCGGTCCCATTTCCGGCTGACTTATGGGAGCGAAGTACAGCATTTCGGGTACAGGGAACAGTATGACACGCTCAAGGGGACCTTTGACGAAACCCTGCTGGCAGGGTACACCGAAGCGGAGTATAAACCGGTTCGCTGGCTCGCGGTGAGACCGGGATTCCGGGCGGAGTACAGCGCCCTTCTTGGCAATGCCGATGCGTCGCCCCGGATGGCGCTGGCGGTTCGTACCGGCATCCACGGCCAACTGGGGGCGGCCACCGGTTTGTTCTACGAGGAGGCGTCCGCCAATTACCTTCTTTTTGGCTACCGGCCCGGGTTCCAGGAGGCCATCCACTATCTGGTCAATTACGAATGGATCCGCGAAAACCGTTCTTTCCGGTTGGAAGCCTACTACAAACGGTACCGCCACCTGGTCCGGGAGCAAGGTGTTCCGTACACCCCCAATCCGTATCGTACGGATTTTGGTACGGTGGACAATACAGGGTATGGCTTTGCCCGGGGGTTTGACGTGTTTTGGAGGGATAAGGTCAGTATTCCTTACATCGACTACTGGATTACCTATAGCTATGTGGACACCCGGCGGTTGTACCAGAACTACCTGGCAGAGGCCACCCCTGACTTCGTGTCCACCCACAACCTCAACCTGATCCTGAAGTATCTCTCGGCAAATGGACACGTCTTTGCCTCCGCGGGATACAACTATGCCAGCGGCCGGCCCTACTATAACCCGGCGTCCGCCACTTTTTTTGGCGACCGGGCCTCTGCCTATCAGAATATTTCGGGCAAGGTGAGCTACCTCGCCACCTTTCACAGGGTATTTGCTGCTTTTTATGTAAACGTGGACGACCTGACCAATTACCGGAATGTACTCGGATACCGGTATTCCGCCGACGGGGCGGTGAAGGTACCGGTGCTTCCGCCTCAGAACAGGTCGGTTCTTTTTGGTGTATACCTTTCTTTAACTGCCTTCAAAAAAGATGATTTGTGAAAAAAATGATGTTCATTGCCCTGGCCCTCCTGACGGTAGGTAGCGCAGGAGCCCAGAGCCTTAGCGGTTCCCTCGGGGACGCCTACACAAAATTGATGTCCGCCCGGGACGAAGGTGCGCTGATGCAGGCGGGCAACCGGTTTTCCCTGATCGCCGCCCATTGGGGCCAGGAGTGGGCCGCCAATTATTATGCGGCCTACGCCAAAGCGTTTATTTCCCAAAAGGTCGACGAAGCGGCGAAAAAAGACGCCTTGCTGGACGAGGCGGACAAATTTGTTGCGCAGATGAACGCGCTCCACCCCAACTCGGACGAAGGACAGGTGCTTACCGCGTATGTGGCCTATGCCCGTATGATGGTAAACCCTTCCAGCCGGTGGAAAACGTGTCTGCCGGTCTTTAATGCGAGCCTGGCAAAGGCCAAACAGGTGAACCCCTCGAATCCCCGTATATACTACCTGGAAGGGGTGCCCCTGTTCCACAAACCCAAAGTTTGGGGAGGCGGGCCCGATAAGGCAAAACCGGATTTTGAAAAGGCAAAGGAGCTTTTTGCCCGCCAGGATACGACGTCCATACTGAAGCCGTATTGGGGCGAGCAGGACAACAACGACTACCTGTCGAAGTGCAATTGACGCGCAGGCCCGGCGCGTATTTGTCGCGGGTTCGGTATCTTTGCGCCTTTGAGCGCATGAAATTTCTCACCGTAACCGACATCCGCAAAACCGAAGGCTCCCTCACGGTCGTCCAAGACGTTCGTTTTTCCCAACAGGAACACGAACGCCTGGCCATCGTGGGGGAGTCCGGCTCCGGCAAAAGCACCCTTTTGAAAATGATTGCGGGGTATACCCAGCCCGACGCGGGTCAGGTCCTCTTTCTGGACAAACGTGTGTTGGGGCCCGACGAACAACTCATCATGGGGCACCCGGGCATTGCCTACCTGTCCCAGCACTTCGAGTTGCGCAACAACTACCGGGTGGAGGAAGTGCTGGCTTACGCCAATCAACTGCCGGATGAAGCGGCGCAAAAGATATTCGACATCTGCCGGATTACGCCGTTCTTAAAGCGAAAGACACACCAGGTGTCCGGGGGGGAAAAACAACGCATTGCCCTGGCCAGGCTTCTGGTGGGCGCTCCGCGCCTTCTCCTGCTCGACGAACCCTATTCCAACCTGGACCTGATTCATAAGGGTATCCTCAAGACCGTGGTACAGGACATCGGGGAGCAACTGGGGCTGACCGTTTTGCTGGTGTCCCACGACCCGATGGACACCCTTCCCTGGGCGGACAGGATTCTCGTGATGCGGGGTGGTGTGATCGTTCAAACGGGGACGCCGGAAGAGGTGTACCGTTGCCCGGCGAACGAATACGTGGGCGGCCTTTTCGGGGACTATAACCTGATCCCCGATGCAGACGGGAGAAGGCGTTTTCTCCGGCCCGCCGATCTGCAGATCAACGGTCAGGGTATCCCCGGAACGGTGACGAGGGTAGCCTACTTAGGCGATTCCTTTGACGTCACGGTGTCCACCGGTTCGGGACCGCTTACCGTCAATACCCGGGAAACCGGTGTATCGGCGGGCGACAAGGTGTACCTGGCACCCGCGCCCGGTGAGGCCTGGTATCTCTAAACCCTCGACGTAATGAATAAAGCGACCGTTATCCTTTTCCACGTCCTGGCTTTTTATACTGCCCGCAACGACCAGGCCCACATCAGCTTTGTCCACGAGGCCAACCGCTGGTTCCCGGAGATGGCGGCCCGCTACCACTTCACCTACGACTCCACCCGGGACTGGAATGACCTCAACGACAGCGTCCTCTCCCGGTATCAGGTCGTGCTTTTCCTGGATACCCGGCCCGATTCGCCGGCCCAGCGGGCGGCCTTTCAGCGGTATATGGAGCGCGGCGGGGGATGGATGGGTTTTCACTTTGCTGCTTTTGCGCTGACCCCATCAGACTACCCGGATAACTGGCCCTGGTATCACCACACGTTTCTCGGTTCGGGTTCCTATGTCAGCAATACCTGGAGACCGGTATCCGCTGTTTTGCGCGTCGAAGACCCGAACCACCCGGCCACCAAAGGGTTGCCCGCCCGGTTTACCACCGCCCCCAGCGAATGGTATCGCTGGTCCGAAGACCTCCGCACCAACCCCGATATAGACATCCTGGCGTCGATAGACCCCTCCAGCTTCCCGCTGGGGACCGGGCCAAAGCCATCCGAGATCTGGCACAGCGGCTATTATCCCGTTGTGTGGACCAACCGGCGTTTCCGGATGATCTACCTGAATATGGGGCATAACGACATCGACTATGAGCATCATACAAACGTTGAGCTGTCCCACACTTTCGATAGTGCACCTCAGGATAGCCTGATCGTGCACGCGTTGCAGTGGCTGGGCGGAGCCGCGGCGGCGCGGTGAGTCGGGCCCCGGCCGGCCCGCCCCACAGGGCGCCTGCGCCCGGGAAGTCGCCGCCCGGCGGGCACTTTTTCCCTCCCCAGCGGGACTTCTGCCACAAAATGTGTAGGTTTGACCCTTCATGAAGCTGCAGATCAACCACCAAAGCAAGATCCCTCTCCACACCCAGGTCGAGGAGCTGATCAGAAAACTGATCGACGCTCCTGAATTCCGAAGCGGGAATTTCCTCCCGAAGGAAGTAGAGTTGGCCAACCGGCTGGGGGTGTCACGTAATACGATCCGCCAGGCAACCAATAAGCTGGAATACGAAGGACTCCTCGTCCGCAAAAAGGGTGTAGGGACAAAAGTCGCCCAACGTGCCCTGTCTACCGGTCTGGATCATTGGTACAGCTTTACGGAAGAAATGCTCCAGCAAGGTGTCCAGGTGGAAAACCTTGACGTCCGGGTGGAAAAGGTAAAGGCGGACGAAAAGGTGGCCAAGTTTTTTAACATCCCCCTCCACCGCAATGTCGTCAAACTGTCCCGGCTGAGGGGCACGGCGGGTGAACCTTTTGTGTACTTCGAAAGCTTTTTTCATCCCCGGATCGGGTTGACGGAACACGAAGACTTTTCCGGTCCATTGTACCACCTCCTGGAAGAAAAATTCGGGGTCGTGGTCGTGCGGTCCAGCGAACACATCAGTGCCCGGCTGGCGGGTCCTGTGTCCAGGAAACTGCGGATGGAACCTCACGCGCCCGTCCTTTTCCGGGAGCGGTTTGTCTACGATCCGGGAGACCGGCCCATCGAATACAATACAGGCTTCTATCGTGCCGACAAGTTTACCTATTCGATAGACATCAAGAAACCATGAAGCTGTTTTTCTCCCTGCTGCTGCTCACGACCCTGCCCTTTGCCCCGACCCTTGCCCAGGTTGAGCTGGAGCCCTGGGGCAACCTGAACGGCATCCGGCTCCATGGGCGGTTTATCCCGTTCATGACCAGTCTGAGGGTCGTCTCCGGGGATGGGACGCTAATCGTCAGCACCGCCAGGGATAAGCAACAACCCCGGTACGGAAGGGATGGCCACCGTCAATGGGTGACGACCCGTATCGACAGCCTTTATTTCACCGAAGAAGTCGAAGACCTGGGCGAAGGACGCGCGAGGGTGCACCTTACCTGTTATGCCGCCGCCGACCAACACCTGGAAGGCATTTATTTTTCCTTGCAGGTGCCCGTGGAAGCGGGGCCACCCGACACGATCGTCTATACGCTGCCGTCCGGCAGCCATGCCCTTTACTCCGGCACGCCCACCCAGGCCAACATCCCCCTCCATGAGGGCGACGTCTCGTTGGGGGATACCCTTAAAGCGACGATCGACCTCCGGGTAAGCGGCCCGGTCGACCGCGCTCCTGTACAGTTGACGGTCCATGCCGACCACCCCGGCCGCGTGTTCGACGGAATCGGGGGCAACTTCCGGTTGCAAAACCCGAGGCTCGATCCGCCGGTCATCGACTACAACCTCAGCCATCTTCGCGTCGCGTGGGGGAGGGTGGAGTTGCCCTGGCGGTTTTGGCAACCCCATCTGGACGACCATCCCCTGGATTCTTTTGGCCACCTGCCCACGGTCATCACGCAGGCCATGGACATGGCCGCCCGTCTTTCCAAAATGGGTATCCCTATTGTTTTGTCCGCCTGGTCCGCCCCGGACTGGGCCGTTCAAGGGACCTACCAACCCACAAACAATCACCTCGACCCCACCCGTATTCCGGACGTTTGCAAGTCCATCGCCGACTATATCGCCTGTTTGCACGACCACTATGGCACCGAGGTCAGGTATTTTTCCCTCAACGAATCCAACATCGGTATCAACGTCCGCATGACCGGTGAGGAGCACGACGCCTTTATCAAAGCCCTGGGCGCCTATCTCGCTTCCCGCGGCCTTCATACGAAACTCCTGCTGGGCGACAACGGCGACGCGCTCGATCCAGCCTTTATCCAACCGGCGTTGGCCGACACTGCCGCCCGCCCGTATATCGGCGCCGTGTCCTTCCATGCCTGGAGGGGCTGGGACACCGCCCACCTCAGCCCCTGGTCGGCCGCGGCCACCCAGCTGGGCGTACCCCTTCTTGTTGCCGAGGGCGGCATAGACGCAGGCGCCTGGAGGTACCCCGTGCTTTTCCAGGATCCATCGTATGCTTTGAAAGAGATCATGATTTATACCCGTATCCTGGGTGTCTGTCAACCTACCAGCATTCTTCCCTGGCAACTGACCAGCGACTATTCCCTGCTGGCCGGTAACGGCCTTTGCGGGGACAACGGCATGTTCCGTCCTACACAGCGGTTTTGGAACCTGCGGCAGTTGTCCGCGACACCTTTTGGTCTGCACTTTTTGCCCGTATCCTGCGATCGTTCCGACATCGAATGCGCGGCCCTCGGCAATCCACCCAAGGGGGGCTTTGCTATTCATATTGTGAACAACGGGGCTACCTGCGAGGCTTTCATCGAGGGGGTGCCGGCGGCAGTGAAGACCCTTCGCGTGTATGTGACGAGTGCGACGAAGTCGATGGAGGTGGAGGCGCCTTTGAAGGTCGTGGGGGGGAAGGTGGCTTTGAAGTTGGAGGAGGGGAGTTTTGTGACGTTGGTTAGTCAGTGACGAATTTTCTAATGTTGGGCAATAGATAGGTGTTCGCTGCCCCTGCTGAAAAGCTAATATGCGCATTCAGCCATTCTTCTACGTTTCGGTTGGCAAGCAAATCGGCAAACTCAGTTTTTAAGTACTCCCTTAACACACTTTCTGACTCTGCCATCTCTTGCCATATACTGCTTCTATTGTTTAGGACGTAGACAATATCTTCAAAATCAGTGCTGACACGTCCATCATTTTTCCCTCTGCTCTTGAATGCTTCAAACTTGGCGGCTAGAAAAAAAGGCGCTTTAAAAATATTGACGGTATTCCGCTCGTCCAGTATTATCAATATGGAGTTCTTAAACCCTTCGAGATACCACTTATTGTTGAAACCCAGTATTTTTTCCTCCAGAGGCATAAAATCAACGATTAGGTTGTCCATGAGAAACCGGCCGACAAATTTTGCACTGGTATCATTTTTAAATCCCAATGAACGAAGGTGCTCCTCCAGTTGCGCAAATGCCATCCTGGTGTAGATTTCAACCAAGACATCGACGTCATCTGTAGGTCGGATTTCTCTCGTTTCACGGTCGGCATACAACGACGAAACAGCACCCCCTACGAAAACAAAATTCTGCCCTAAGAGGCCGGCAAGCGCTTGATTCACTGCCTTGATGCGTACAATATTTGTGTGATCGCTCATACGGCTACAATATTATCCGATGTAATTCCTCAATCGCGATCTTAAGCTCCCGCGTTTTGCCCACCCTGATCACATCGATCAAAGCAAGCATCTTGTAAAGATCATCATCTTTTGCGGCGGCGTGAGTGACATTATCGTAAAGCGGAAGGATCGACTCGCCTATTACCTTCCCCATGGCGTCTGGCCACACGTAGGCTCGTTCGCTCTTAATGAATTGTTGGATAAAAGGATGTGAATGCGCCGTTGGAAGTCCATTGACAATGCCACCGGGGATAACAGGAAATACAACATGAAGCCCGTATTCGATAAATTCCATCAGTGTTTGCCGGTGTACCCTCCGTTTTTCGGGGTTAATCAATCCTGCAACAGCACTTCGCTGAAGGGACAATGAAATTTCTGCGGGACTAAGAAATAGTTCACTCGCCAGGTCCTTGTTTTGCCAGGGGTGCTCTCCGTAGATAATAACCTTCAATAGGATGACGATATCCTGAGGACGCATGCCGTTGTGACTTCGCATGCCCAAAGATACATTTTCGATTTACAATTTGCAAAATGTAAATCATAATTTAAAACACTGTTCGCATTTCGCGAACAAAGAACAAGCTATTACTTCTGCAAGTAATTGATTAACACCACCAATGTATCCGCCCCCGCGAACACCCCATGCGAACTCCCCGGCCGGGTCAACACCGCATCCCCCGCCCGAACGGTAAAGGAGCTGTCATTCATCCGCATGGTGCCGGACCCGCTGAGAATATAGTAGATCTCATCCTTCTCCTGAAGGTGGTACCCAATGGACGCCCCCGGCAGCAAGACCCGTTTGCGGAAAACCAGGGTAAGCCCCTGGGCATGGGCAAAAAAGCTATACGCAATGGTGGTGCCCGTACCGTTATGAGGCCCCGGCTGGACCTGGGCAATGTCGCGCTCATGTTCGAGGATAAAGGGCTCAGGTCCCCGGACGGCGGGCTCAAGGCCCCCAACGGGCTCCGGCCCCCGCATAGGCGCGGCCAGCCCAAACAGGATCGATAATAAGAGTATATACCGCATACAAGAAAAAATACGGAAATTCCGGTAACCTTTTCCCCATCCCCGGGTATAAATAGATGTAAACCCCCAAAATAGCCGAATGCTGCCGGTCGAACTGTCCGATGAGAAAATAATGTTGAGGGTCAAAGAAGGCCACCTGTCGGAACTGACGGAGCTGTTCGACCGTTACCATTTGAAGCTGTTCAACTTCTTCTGGAAGCTGACGTTCGACAAACCGGCGAGCGAGGACC
Organism: Dinghuibacter silviterrae; assembly: GCF_004366355.1. NCBI lineage: Bacteria > Pseudomonadati > Bacteroidota > Chitinophagia > Chitinophagales > Chitinophagaceae > Dinghuibacter > Dinghuibacter silviterrae. The sequence goes on from NZ_SODV01000002.1 coordinate 894,972, forward strand.
TGACGCAGACGCTTTTTTACAGGGTGATGAAGTACCGGTTGACCTTTAATGTCGAGCAGGGCAGTTTTAAAAGCTGGGTGTACAGGATGGCGAGGAATATCCATGTGGATTTTTGCAACGAACAGGCAAAGCGCCCGGACCGGTACAAACACGCGGAGGAGCACCTGGAACGGCTGGCGGACGGGGGAGAGCGGTATAACGAGGACCACCTGGTGCAACTGGATGCGGCTCTGTTAAAACTGGACCCGGAGCAACGCGAGCTGATCGTGATGAGCCGCTACCAGGGGTTGAAATACGACGAAATATCACAGATCAAAGATATATCGGTGCCCGCGATCAAGGTCCGGATACACCGGGCCATCAAAGAACTGAGACAATACTATTTCACATGACTTGTGCAGAAGTACAGGCGATGTTGCCGGAATTGATAGACGAGACGCTGGACCTTTCCCTGAAGGCCGACGTGGACCGTCACTTGCTGACCTGCCCGGAATGTAGCCAGGCGTCGAGCGAGATCAGGGAACTTTTTAAAGCCATGGAAAACGACCGGCCCCTTCGACCCTCCATTGCGCTGAAGGATAACTTCCTTGCGATGGTGGAAGCGGAAACGGTGGCAATGGAGGCGTCGAAGCGCCGGGACGCCGGCAAGCTGGTCGCTATGAGTTGGTGGTCGGCCCTCGGGAAAACGGCGGTGGCGGCAGCGATCCTTCTCCTGGGGATCGGTATCGGATACCGGATACACAATGGCTCCGAAGCCGCCTCTTCCAAGGAGGTAGCCGACCTGAAAAATGCGGTAAAGGACGTGAAGGAAACGCTGATGATCAATATGCTGGGCAACGAATCGGCCAGCGAAAGGATAAAGGCCGTCAACTATGCAGAGGAGATACCGGCGCCGAACCAGCGGGTCATCAATGCCCTGGTGGGGGCCTTGAACACCGACAAGAGCGTGAACGTACGCCTGGCGGCACTATATTCCCTGGCGCGGTACAACGACAACCGGGCGGTAACGGACTCCCTGGTGTCGTCGCTGGGCCGGCAGACCGAACCCATCATACAAATCGTACTCATCAATATCCTCGGCGAAAGAAGGGAACCCAAGGCCATACAGCCGATCCGGAACCTGCTCGACAACCAAAAGACGCTCAAAGAGGTCAAAGACATGGCCCGCAAAGAACTGAACAAACTATAACCAAACACATATTATGAAGATTCTGACTTATGGGCTGGCGCTGGGCGCCTTGCTCCTGGCTTCCCGTACCCTGCACGCACAGGAATACAAGATCGACGTATCGTCGGTCAAAGACGCCCAGCTTTTCCTGGAAGACATCAATGGCGACCTGCCCATAGAAGGCTACAGCGGGAACGAAATCGTCATTACCACCGAGGGCATGGGCGAAACGCCCGAACGTGCCAAGGGTCTCAAAGCCGTTTTTCCCGGTGGCGACGACAATACCGGGATCGGTCTCAGCGTGACGAAAGACGGCGGACACATTTTTGTCCATGGCGTGCTTCCGTTTAACCGGGACGCCAACTACAAGATCAAGGTGCCCTCCAACCTCCGGCTCACGGTCAAAAGGGGATGCGAGCGTTCCTCGGCGGTCATTATCTCCAACATGACCAATGAAGTGGACGTCGACAACTGCCACGACATCACCCTTAAAAACGTCACCGGGCCGCTGGTACTCTCGACCATCGCCGGCGACATTAAGGTTGCCTTTGCACAGGTGTCCAAAGACAAACCCATTTCCATTGCTTCCATCAGCGGCGAAATCGACGTGACCCTTCCCGCCAGTGCGCCGATCAACCTGGAGATGAGCACGATGTCTGGAGGGATGTATACCGACTTCGACCTGAAACAGGCCAGCAAGGATATGCAAAAGGTCGGGGGCGGCAGTGTCAAGGCCAACCTTAACGGAGGAGGGGTCGACTTCAAGATCACCGACATCAGCGGCAACATCTACTTAAGAAAAGGATAGACCATGAAAACATTGATCACCCTACTGCTCCTGACCGCCGGCAGCGCCGCGGCAAGGGCCCAGACGCCCCGGCTCGTGGACGAGCACGTCCCCCTGGGGGCGGGGGGCCACGTAAAGCTGGACATCCAGATCGTCGATTCCATCCAGGTCGTGACCTGGGACAAAAACGAGGTCTGGGTCAAAGGATCCATCGACGTGAACGACAACAAGGAGAACGACAAATATGTCGTGACGTTCGATAAATCGCCGGACAAGGTGGAGGTAAAGACGCGGCTGGAAAAGATCGAAGAGAACAAAGGCTGCAATTGCAACTGTAACAATGTACAGGCGGCCTTTACGGTATACGTGCCCGCCGGCACCGACGTCTCGATCGAAACCATCAACGGCAACATCACCATCACCGGTCAGACCGGCGCCGTCCGCGCCCACTCTATCAGCGGGTTCGTTGACATGGCCGTCAACCCCGCTCAAAAGGCCGACCTGAAGTTCAGGACCATCAGCGGCAACATGTACTCCAACCTCAACCTGGAGGTGCAGGACAAACACTACCTTCACCAGGTCGGGGGGAATGTCGTCACGACCCTGAACGGGGGTGGGGGCAAATCCATCGACCTGGAGACCATCAGCGGGGATATTTTCCTGAGGAAGGCAAAGGAGGGACTATGACAGCTTTGGAGAATTCCTTTTTTGTAGTAATTTATAGGGTAAAACCATAGAAATGATGGATAAAATAAATGTGTTATCAAAAATCGCCGAGAGACTTTCAAAGGACGACATGAAAAGAATCGTAGGTGGTGGTCAACCGTGTGGTCCAGGCTTTCCGCCATGCCCCCCGGGGACAATTTGCTCCGGCAGTATGTGCATAGTCGGGCGTTGCAAAGAAAAGGGACAGCTCTGTCAGATGAACGAGGACTGTTGCATTGGGCCTTGCGTCAATGAAGGCGGAGGACTGTGGATTTGTCTAAATTAACAGCGCTTTCCTGCATTTTCCACCAATGTGCAGGGCTCTGGATTCTGGCCAGGTGGTGCCGGACTTCTCAGTCATGCGGCGCGGCAGCTCCAGGTTCATCCTGTCTTCGATCAGCGGTAATACCAAATGATCGACTTCAGGGACAGCTTGTGCTATCCCTGAGGGAAAGCCATCCCCGCTGGGTGGAGCCCTGTTAGCATTGCCCCGACAAGGTGTTCGACATCGTCAGCGTTTCAGATGACTCCAACTGGAATAGCCGGTTCAAGGCAATGGATCAGGAAAAGATGCCCTGGACGCAGGTATGCGACGAGTTCCCCAAGCCGATGATGCCGGCAAGGGTAGGGCAGCTCTACCTGAGCGCGTACATCCCCATGTATGTCCTCCTCGATCCGGAAGGCCGCATCGTGTTATATAATCCCACAGAAGCGCAGTTGGACGCGAAGCTGGCGGAGATATTCGGGGCGCGTCCCCTCCCTTAAGCTTTCACGCAGGTAGTGCCATTGCAGACGAGGCCGGGACAGCACCGCAGGGGTTCCACTGTGCAGCTCGAATTGCCGCTCAGACATGCATTCCCACCCCTGATGTTGAGGAGCTCTTTAGGGGTTAATTTCTTGCCCAAATTGTTATTCATGGTATTTGTTTCCATAAAAATCGTTAGAACCGGGGACTTTGTAAATCCGTTTTTATACGTAGTTTATGGACAGCGGTGCTCCGTATCGATAATGTACTGAATCTTCCAGACGCCACCGGAACGGATCAGTTGAAAGGAATCCACCCCACAATGGTGTAGGGTACCCTTGTAATAGAACTGGTAAGGCGCCCATACGGTCGCCAGGTTCCCGTCGACCCTGACCGCGTCGATACGAGGCCGCTCGTCGGCCGCCCCCACGGGCAGCGCGGAAATAATGTGGGCAAACTGCGAAATGGGGTCCGTCACCACTGTGACGGGCTCCTTTTTTTCGTCCAGTGACTGGAGGAGCGCGCCAGGCGCGAAACAAGCCTGGATAAGGGCAGAGTCGCTTTTGCGCATGGCATCGAACAATTGCGTCACGACGGCCTTTACGGAGTCTCCGGCGGCGCCTGCCTGGGAGGCAACTCCCGGGGTGGCCCCCCCGGGGCGGTTTGGGCGGAAGTGCAGACGCCGAGGGCAAGGGTGCACAGAACCAGGAAGCAAGACCGTACCATGGGCAAGGTTTTACATAAAGGTAGGCCCCAGGCGGCAAAATTGACCTATATTGTCCATATGAAGAAAGCCCTGCTTCTCCTCTCTGTATTCGCCTGGTGCACCACCGGTGCCCAGGTCATCCAGCAACACCCCTCCCCCGCGGCAGACATCGATTATACCCGCCTGGGGCGTATCGACACCCTGGTCAATACATACGTCCGGAACGGGTGGATCAAGGGGGCCGTCACCCTGGTCATCAAAGACAACCGGCTGATCCAAAACAAGGGCTATGGATATGCCGACGCCGAGGCGAAGAAGCCCATGATGCCGGACGAATTGTTCCGCATCGCTTCGCAGACAAAGGCGATCGTCAGCGTCGGGCTGATGACATTGTGGGAAGAAGGGCGGTTTACCCTGGACGAACCCATTTCGGACGTTCTGCCTGCTTACGCGCAGATGACGGTGTTGGATCAGTTTAATAAGACGGACACCACCTATACCACGGTCCCGGCTAAACGGGGAATTACCTTCCGTGACCTGTTGACCCATACATCCGGTCTGGACTATCCCGGGATCGGCAGCGACGCGATGAAAGCCATCTATGCAAAGGCGGGTATCCCTTCCGGTTTGGGCGTTTTTGACAAGGACCTGAAAGAACGCATGAACGCCCTGGCCGCGTTACCGCTGGTTCACCAGCCGGGAGAAAAGTGGCAGTATGGTTTGAGTGTGGACCTTATCGGTTGTCTCATCGAGGTCATGAGCGGCCAGGACCTGGAGACCTTTTTGCGGGAGCGGTTGTTCCGCCCCCTGGGCATGAAGGACACTTATTTCAACGTCCCGGCGGCCAAGGCCGGCCGGCTCAGCGCGGTGTATACTGAAGACGACGGGCATCACATCCATCGCTGGGCACAAGGTGAACATGACATCGACCCGGATTATCCACTTGTGCGCAAGCATTATTTCTCCGGTGGCGCGGGGTTGACTTCCACAGCCTGGGACTACGCCGTCTTCCTCCAGATGATGCTCAACAAAGGGATTTACAACGGCGCCCGCATCCTCGCCCCCCGCACGGTGGAATTGATGACCAGCGGCCAGCTCGACGCGCCTTTTAACGGCACCGATAACTTCGGCCTGGGCTTCGAGATCACCAGCGCCAAGGGAGCGGCCCGCGGAGCCCGCAACGAGGGTACGTTTTCGTGGGGCGGGTTTTTCGGGACGACCTACTGGGCCGATCCCAAGGCAAAGCTGGTCTGCCTCATCATGACCCAGCAGACCCCCAACAGCCATGGAGACCTGGCAGCCAAATTCGAACAAGTCGTTTATCAAAGTTTGCCATGAAAAAAATAGCTTTTGTCCTTTCACAAAGACGCGCTGTTTACAAAAATGAACATCCGGATCGCTACGGTGACGCGGTCCGGCGTCGTTTCGCACGCACCGCCGCCGTTGCCACCCCCTCCCGGTAAACAAAACGACTGATCCTACAACGGATTCACGACGAACTGCGCATGATACATGTACTCGATGTCCTCCCTGCGCAACTCCGTGGCCGGGACGCCTTCCTTTAGCGCTACCAGTAGAAGGTTGTCGCCGGCTCCCGGCTGGACATAACGGATCGTCTCCATCCCGTTCTGGGTGCGTATGATGTATATTTCCCCGTAGACGACGAATCCCGGGTCGGAGAGCAGCTTACCGCCCACGATGGCGTTGTGGAGGATCAAGGGGTGCATGGCGCTTCCGTGGGCAGTGGTTGCGTAATTGCAATGCCTGTATTCGGGGATATACGACCAGAATGCATTTCCGTAAGGAGCCGGGTCTTCCCGCACCACCGTTTCCTCCTGGGCCTGCTGGGTGAGCATGTCGTGGTAACGCTTCAAAGCAGTATAAAATCGTGCGTTGCCGCCTTTGGACAACATCTGATCGATATAATTCGGTGAGTACCGGAGTTCCTGCTCGATCGTGCGCCGGTCCTTGCCATATCGTCTGAGGTCCTTGAGCACCCGTTCAATATCCGTTTTTATACTCATTTCTTGTTTTTGACAATATAATATTATGAAGTTTCCCTGCAAAGCTATATTTTTATTGCAATAAAGTGTATAAAAGCAATATTTTAGAACCTTGTAGTATGGAAAAGCTATTGAATAAGAAAGAGATAGCCGAGGTGTTGGGCGTAAGTGTCAAGGCCATCGACAAGTGGGTCTGTGAAAGGAGGATCCCATTCATTAAACTCTCTCAAAAGTGCGTCCGGTTTGTCCCTTCCCAGATGCGCATGTACCTGAACAAATTCAGGATAAAACCGGTGAAACCCATCCCGGTGTTGTCCCGGCAGAAAGCAAAGCCACCGGTGCGGCCTATGTCCAGGCCAAAACCGCGGCGCTAGTGCCGCAGTAAATGGTCGAGCCGGTAAAAAATAACTATTTTACACCGGTCCGCTATGCGCAAACAACTCCCCCTCGGCCTCCTTTTCTCGTTGTTGGTGCCCGCCTTGAACCTGGTCAACAATGACGTGATCCGCAAGGGTATCGACTACCGGAAGGTCCTTTTCTCCTGGGGGGTCGGTTTTATTCTCCTGTTGTTCACTTGGATGGTCAACCAGGTGCTTCGCGACAGGGGGGTGAAGGGTTGGGTATACATTCCCGTCAACGCGGTGTTGGTCCTGGGAATGCAGCCCTTGCTGGCCTGGCTGGGTCCCTACCGCGTGGGAGGGGAAATCCCGCAGGTGTTTATTGCTGTCCGTCTCGTGATGGCCGTCATCCTCGTCCTGCTCGTCCAGTCGTCCCTGAAGGCGAGGGAGAAAGAAAAAGCCCTTGCCCTGCACAACCAGCAATTACTCAACGAAAACCTGAAGGCCCGGCTGGATGCTCTCAGGGAACAGGTCAACCCCCACTTCCTGTTCAATTCGCTGGGAACGCTCCGGTCGATGGTGCGGCCGGACAACCCCGCCGCGGAGCAGTTCATCCTGCACCTTTCCGACGTATACCGGCAATTGCTGAACCGTAAGGAAGGCGTTACGGTGCCCCTGTCGGAAGAGCTGGACTTTTTACACTCCTACCTCTACATGCTGGAAGCCCGTTTCGAAGGAGCCTTTACCGTATCCGTCCAGGTCCCGGAGGCGAGCCTCGATGGTCGCGTGCCGTCCTTTTGCCTTCAAATGCTCGTCGAGAATTGTATCAAGCATAATGTCGTGTCCGCGGAATACCCACTCCGCGTACAGATACATGTCGACGGGGACGGGCGTCTCGTCGTTTCGAACCGACGGAGCCCGAAAGGCGCAACGTGGGCGTCCGAGGCAGCGGCCTGGGCCGCCGCAAACACGGGAGGCGCCGCAACCGCAGGCCTATCCACAGGCGGCGTGGGCCTCGTTAATCTGCGCAAGCGCTACGAATGGCTCGGCGTCGACAACGGCGTCCGGATCACCGAGACCGCCGATACCTTTGAGGTATCCCTTACCTTTGTCCCGTCATGACCATTCTCATCGTAGAGGACGAGCCAAAGACCGCCCGCCTGCTCCGGGACATGCTCCTGGAGGCCGAACCGGCAGCGGAGGTCGTCGGTATCTGCGACAGCATCCGTTCTACCGTACGCTGGCTGGAGGAACGGACGGCCCCTCCCGGTCTTATCTTCATGGATATTCACCTGGCGGACGGCACCAGCTTCGACATCTTTCACCAAACGGAGGTCGTATCGCCGGTCGTGTTTTGTACGGCCTACGAAGAATACACCCTCGAAGCCTTCCGTTCCGGGGGGATTGCCTATATCCTGAAACCTTTCAAAGACAACGACATCGCCGGCGTATTTGCCCGTCTTGACGTGGTCCGTCGCGTGCTGGCGTCGGACACCGAAGCGGTTGCCCAGGCTGCCCGCAAGTTTCTCGTAAAGGTGCGGGACAAGATCTACCCCGTAGCCGCCAGGGACATCGCCTTGGTGGCGCTCGAAAATGAAGTCACCTATCTCTATACGTTTGATGGGGAAAAACACCCGCTCTTCAAAGGCATGGAGGAAATGGAAGCAGCCCTGGACCCGGTCTGTTTTTTCAGGATCAACCGCCAGATGATCCTGAGCCGGGAGGCCATCCGGGTCATAGAACCCCTGGTCAACAGGAAAGTCCGCGTACATACAAAGGTTTCGCCCGCAGAGGAGGTGGTCGTCAGCCGGCTAAAGGTGAGCGAATTTCTCCGGTGGGTCGAAAAATCTGTCAATCCGCCCCTTTAAATGTTCAGTTCACCGGGTTTAAGAGAAGGTCCATGCTTACTTTTCCCCATATTTGCCCCGTTATGGAGAAGACCCTCATCGTTGTCCTCCTGACCGGCCTGTTTCTGCCGGCCCGGGCCCAGGACAGTACCCGCTTGACCTCCGTTTCCTCATTTGCCGTGTTGTGGGAAAAGGTACGCCGGGATAACCCATCGCAAAGGGTATACGCGCTCAATGTGCAAAAGGCCAGGATAGACCGGGCGGCGTCCCGGAGTTTTTTATACCCCAGCGTCGGCGGCGCCTTTAATGGTCAGGACAACCTGTCGCTGGCCGTGACACCCGTTCCCGGGGAATTGGTCGGCCGTCCGGGCACCACCTATAACGTCCAGTTCGGAAAGCACTATACTTATGGAACAGGGTTGACGGCCACCGAGACCGTATTCAACTGGACATCGGTCCTGGACAACCGCATTGCCACCAACACCATCGCATTGAACCAGGCCCAGGCGGCCTATTTCGAGCAGACCCTGAAGGAGCAGACCGCCCGGGGTTACTTTACCCTGCTTGTGTCCGATGCGGCGTCGCTCGTGGCAGGCCAGGACCTCCTCCTGGCGGACAGCCTCGTGGAAATGACCGGGCAGCGTCTCCGGGAAGGACTGACGGACGCCAGCGCGGTCAACCTGGCGAAGATCGACGCGGGCAACGTTCGTTCCAACCTGGCCCAGAGCCGTTTGTTGCACGACCAGGCCCTGGAGAACCTGCGCGTTTTGCTGGGGATGGGACCGGGGGATAGTCTGAGTATCAGCGAACGGCTAGACCTGCGTCAGGAAGTTGCCGCGGGCGCCGGCTTAACCGCAGGCACCGCCTTTACCCTTGGCCCCGACAAAAACCTGGACGTCTACCGCACGCAAGTCGAAGGCGCGATCCTGACCAAACGGGAACGGGCAACCGCGTTTTATCCCACGCTTGGGTTGGACGGTTATCTCGGCGTCCAGCAGTTCCGGGACGAATTCGCCCTGTCCTTCAAACCCGGCGCCTGGAACAACCTTTCCTATATCGGGTTGAACCTGTCGGTGCCTTTGTTCACCGGCTTTTACAACCTCGAACACTGGAAAAGCGCCCGGGTGTCGGAAGCCGTGGCGAACCTTCAATACGACGACGCCCGTTTGCAAAGCCTGCAGGCGGATGACCTGTTGCGCCGGCAGTACGCGGATTACCTGGACATGGTCCAGGTATCCAGGGACAACTTTCTGTTGTATGGGCAGAACCTTGAACTGTCCCGGGCGAAATTTTCGGAAGGCCTTCTGGCGATAGACAGCTACCTGAAGACGTTTGAGGATTACCTGAATGCGGAGAATACCTACCTCAACAATATGAGCAACCTCCTGAACGTCCAGGCGTCCATCCTGGCCAGGAATTAAGAATAGTGTATGAAAAAAATACTTGCGGCCGCCCTCGTCCTTCTGGTTTCCTGCCGTCGTACGGAATCCACCCATCCTGTCCGCCGGGACATCGTGGACGCTGTATTTGCCAGCGGGGACATCGAAACCAAGGATGGATACAAAGTCACCGCCAACGCGGACGGCTACCTGCTCACCGCTTACGTAACCGAAGGGGATACGGTGGGTTCGGGCCGTCTTCTTTTCCGTATCGACGGCCGGACCCAGCTGACCCAGGTGGCCAACGCGGGCGATAATTATCGTTTTGCCCGCGTTAACAACGAACCGGGATCGCCCCAGCTTGAACAATTGACCTTCCAGATCGTACAGGCAGAAGAAAAATACAAGGTCGATTCCACCAATTTCCGGCGCTACGAGCGCCTGTTGCCCACCCAGGCCGTGGCAAAAGTGGACTATGACAATGCCCTGCTGGCGATGCAGAATTCGGCCACCAGTCTCCAGGTCCTCAGGAAAAACAAAGCTGATCTGGAGCACAACCTTTCCTTAGGCGTGGACAACGCCCGGGCACAGTTGCGGATACAGGAATTGGCAAACGACTATTTCCTGGTCCCGGCGGCCCATCCGGGTGTCGTGCTGACGGTCAACAAACGGGCCGGGGAACTGGTCCGGAAAGGGGACGTCCTGGCGACCCTGGCCGCGGGGAAAATTTACGCGAAGCTGTATATCGCGGAGGATGACATCCAAAGAGTCCGGCCGGGCCAGGCAGTGCTGATTGCCCTCAACACCGACAAAGACAAGGTCTATAATGCCACCCTTACCAAAATATACCCGTCTTTCGACGACAGCAACCAGGCATTTATTGCCGAAGCGATGTTTACCGGTACAGTACCACCGGAGCTTAAGGACGGAACCCAGTTGCAGTCGAACATCATCATCAACGAGCGAAAGTCGGCCCTGGTCATCCCCACGGTCTACCTCGAACCCGGGAATAAAGTCTCCCTGGGTGGCAAGGATAGCGTTGTCCAGACGGGGATCCGCAATCTTGATTATACCGAGGTCTTGGGCGGGCTAAGTGAAAAAGACGACATCACCTTACCCAACCGGAAATAGCCATGGCCGGGTCTACCAACCAACAAATCGCCACCGTCTACCTCACGTCAAAGCTGAAGCAGACCCTTGTTGCCGTATTGGGCGTCACCTTCGGTATTTCCATGTATGTGTTCATGAACAGCTTTATGACGGGCGTAAACGACATCCAGACAGACCTGGCCTTTAGCTCCCTGGCCCATATCCGGGTGTATAACGACGGTCCGGCGGACAACACCGACCTGGTGAGCAAGGTCCGGCCGGCGGGTACGATCGCCTTTATCCGGAGTGCCCGCATCATCCAGTATACCGAGGGCATCAAACATTCCGGGGAGATCCTTGCTTTTCTCCGACAGCAACCGGAGCTAACGGCGATCACGCCCCAGGTGAATGTGAATGTATTTTTCCGGAACGGGGCCAACCACGTCAACGGTACTTTGTCCGGGGTGGACGTCGAAAACGAAGACAAGGTCTTTCACATTTCCACCTATATGAAGGAAGGCAACTGGAAGGAATTGAAATACCGGAGCGACGGGGTTTTCCTGGGCACGGGCCTGGCCAGAACGCTCAGTCTGAAGGTCGACGACAACGTCAATGTGCTCACCCCGGATGGCGTCAGCAAAACCTTTAAGGTCATCGGCACCTTCGAGACGGGCGTGACCAGCGTCGACAAAACAAAGGCGTACCTCGCCATCGGACCCACCCGCCAGCTCCTCTCCAAAAACGCAGACTATGTCACCGACATACAGGTGAACATCGCCGACTTTCACCAGGCGACCGCGGTGGCCCACCGGATCGCCCCGGTCTTCCCTTATAAAACCGAGTCCTGGTCGGAGTCCAACCAGCAGTTGGAAGCGGGTTCCCGGCTCCGGGACATCATTGCGGTAGCGGTGTCCCTGACCATCCTCCTGGTGGCGGGTTTTGGCATCTACAACATCATGAACATGACCATCAACGAGAAGATACGGGAGATCGCCATCCTGAAGGCCATGGGTTTTGCGGGGAGGGACATCACCACGATCTTCCTGACGCTGGCCATGGTGATCGGCGTCGTGGGCGGCGTGATCGGGCTGGGGCTGGGGTATACGGTCTCGGTCACCGTCAACCATATACCGTTCCGGATCGCCAACCTGGAGCACCTGCCGATGGCTTACCGCTGGCAGGACTACCTGTACGCCTTTGCTTTTGGCCTGGCCACGACCTTCGTCGCGGGGTACCTGCCCGCCCGGAAGGCCTCCAGAATCGATCCGGTAGAAATCATAAGAGGATAGTATGTCTGCAACCATCGCCCTGAGGGCGGAACATATCGTCAAATACTTTGACCAGCCCGAGCGCTTCCAGGTCCTGAAGGACATCAGCTTCGAAGCACACAAAGGAGAATTCCTTTCCCTGGTCGGCAAGTCAGGCTCCGGAAAGTCAACGCTGCTCTATGTCTTGTCGACAATGGACACGGGGTATGAAGGAACGCTGTCCATCAACGGAGAAACCCTGACGGGCAAGACCCAAAACGAGCTCGCCGCTTTCCGGAACGCGCATATCGGCTTTGTCTTCCAGTTCCACTACCTCCTGCCGGAGTTTAGCGTCTTGCATAACGTCATGCTGCCCGGGCTGAAGCTGAAGCGCAAGCCCCGGGCGGAAGTCGAAGCCGATGCACTGGAGTTGCTGTCCAGCCTCGACCTTCGCGATCAGGCAGTCAAGCTGGCGTCAAAGCTGTCGGGCGGTCAACAGCAGCGGGTCGCCATTGCCCGGGCGATGATCAACAACCCCTCTATCATCATGGGGGACGAACCGACAGGGAACCTCGATTCGCGGAACTCGGAGATCGTTTTCGATATCTTCCGGAAACTCACGAGTGAACGGGGACAGACGATCATCACCGTCACCCATGACGACGATTTTGCTCACCGCAGCGACAGGGTGATCGAGCTGAGCGACGGGCATCTCGTACGGCACTAGGCATCGCGCGGCCCCGGGCGCGGCAAAGCGGCGGACAGCAAAATGAGCGGCTACTTTCCTGGAATGGGCAGCGCATAGTAGAACATCGCGCCTTTGGTCTTCCCATTTTCCGCCCAGATCCGCCCAAACATCCGGTCGACAAAGTCCTTGCAGATCATCAGCGCCACCCCCGCGCCCTTCTCCTTTTCACTGTCATATTTGAGCTCCTTCTTGGCGCCAAAAAGTTGCGGGAGCTTGGAAGGATTGATGCCTTTGCCTTCATCCTGGATACAGACGATGACCTCATTCCTGGTCAAATGCGCGGAAACGGTGATAAAGCTGCCGTCCGGGGTGAACTTGACCGCGTTGTGGATCAGGTTCCGGTTGATGAACTGCAGGAGCTCCCGGTCGGCGTGGATAGTGATGGTTTCGGACACCGCATTGACCAGCGCGACATGGCGTTGTTCACCGGTGGGTAAAAAGGGACGCATGGCCTCGTCCACCAATTCCCTTAGGGAAAGGGGCACGGGTTCGTAGCTAAATCCGGAGAGCTGGCGTTTGATCCATTGAAGGATGTTCTCGAAAATATCGATCGCGTTGTCCGAGGATACTTCTATGGTTTGGACCAGGAGCTGCATTTCGTCCCGGGACAATGCATCCGGGTCCTTGAGGAGAAGGGTGAGGTTCTTGGCGGTATTGATGGGCTGACGGAAGTCATGGGCCAGGAGCGAGATCAGCTTGTTGTTGAATTCGTGTTTTTGCTGGAGCTGGTTGTTCCGTTCGTTGACGACATTGTTGAGCGCTTCCAGGGTGACCGCGTGTTGTTGTTTGAGCCGGTAGAGCTGGAACAGGACCAGACCGATGGCGGCGACCGAAATCGAAAAGATGCTTAGGATCAGGATCACCAGTTTCCGGTTTTGGTCACGGGTCCGGGCATTCTCCAGCTCCTTTGTCGCCACGGCATAGTCGATATAGTCGACGCCGGAGAATACATTGGTGGTGTCCTCTCCGGAATAGATGGTCATGAGCTTTTCCGCGTACGGCTGGGCACCCGCCAGGTTTCCCCTGGCGTGGTAGTAGTCGTAGAGAATCCGGGAGAAAGACTTGGTGTAGGTATTGTAGTGTTGTGTCTCCGCAATCTGTAAACCCTGCTGATAGTACGCCAGACCTGTATCGGGTTCGTCCTTTATAAAGTAGTCGCCCAAAGCCTGGAGGATGTCCAGGACGACATAGTTGGCGTCGTGGGCCAGCGCCGTGGTGGCCGCTTCCTTGAGCAGGGCCACGCCTATGGATCGTTTGCCGATCCGGAGGTCGTTCATCCCTTCTGTCTGGGTGACCATCACCATGGCGTCCTGGTCATGGTCCCTCGTGGCAATATACCGGGCCTTGTCCAGGTAGATCTGGAAGGAATCCTGAGGGATATGGTCCAGGTAGAGGGACAGGTAGTTGACGAGCAGCAGGGCCATGACCGAGTCGTTGCGCAGGTGCCGTCCCCAGTCGATGGCGTTCCTGAAATACAATTGCCCCTTGTCGTCTTCCCCCCGCTCCTGGAGGACGAGGGCGATGTTCATCGTCACTTCCACCGCCTGGGCTGAATCCTTGATCTTTTTATAGATGTCCAGGGCGTCGCTGTAATAACGGAAGGCCAGGGAGGGATTGTTCGCCAGGTCATAGACGATCCCGATGTTGTTGAGGGCGTCGGCCCTGCCCTTGTCGTATTGCCGCCGTACGGCGATGGCAAAGGCTTTCCGGGCGTATTCCTGGCAGGAATCGATGTTGTGCTGATAGGAAAGGAGGGCGATCCTGTTGAGGGCGTCTACGTATTGGTTGCTGTCTTTAATGGTGGGGAGCGCCTGCTGTAAAGCGTTTAACTCCTGGGACCGGGACATCGCCGGAATCAGAAGTAGGATAAGGATTATACGCAGGCCGTATTTCATACAGGCGGTTAGAGACTGATAAGCCAGCCTAAGATACAGCATTTCCGGGAATTCCCAGCGTTTATGCAGGTAATTGCGGATTCCCGGGCGCCTATAACGTTATAGCACCCTTTTCCTCCAGTAACGTTCTCGGGAACGATTGCGTAAAAAAAGTTCATTATATGTAGGGTTGTATAGGAAATATCGGAGTAGAATTGACGGTAGAACTACCGCTATATGAAACGATTGCTGTTGCTATGCCTGGCGCTTTTGCCATGCTTTTCCCTCCTCCTTGCGCAGACCCCCGGGGTAACCGTCATCCACGGGCGGATAACGGATGATACGGGGAATCCCCTCGAAGGCGCCTCCGTCGTCCTGGCGGGTTCCAAAAAGGGGGTGCAGACCGACCCCAACGGGGCCTTTACCCTTAGTGTACCCAAAGACGGTCACCGCCACCGGATCAGTGTCAGCTATGTGGGATTCACCACCCAGGAGGTGGCGATCGAGGGGGATGCCCCCCTCTCGGTCAGGCTGGCCCATGCGTCGGCCGAAGACGAGATTGTGATCGGGTACCAGCGCGTACAGCGCCGGGACCTGACCGGGGCGGTGTCCAGCGTGACCGCCCGGCAACTCAAGGATATTCCGATTAACTCCGCCGCCGACGCGCTTTCCGGCCGCCTGGCGGGTGTGGAGGTGACCAGCGACCAGGGCGCGCCCGGTTCCGACTTTGTCGTCAAGTCCCGGGGGGGTGGGTCCATCACCCAGGACAATTCCCCGCTATACATCGTCGACGGGGTACAGGTGGACAACGCTTTGTCCTTCCTGGCGCCCCAGGATATCGCCTCCATCGACTTTCTGAAGGACGCTGCCAGCACCGCCATCTACGGCGCCCGGGGTGCCAACGGCGTCATGATCATCACGACGAAGGGCGGGCGCAACACCAACGGCAAGATGTCCATCTCCTATAACGGCCTGGTGGGTTTCTCCGAGTTGCCCAAGGAACTGGGCGTCATGGATCCCTACAACTATGTGGAGTACCAGTGGGAAAGGGACCACTATCTGTCCCCCCAGGACTCGGCGGTGATACAGATGTATGCCCAGAACTGGTCCGACGTAGCCTCCTATAAAACCAAGCCGGCCACCGACTGGCAACACCTGGTCTTCGGGCGGCATGCCTTTTTCGAGACCCACAATGTAAGCCTGAACGGGGGAAATGCGTCGACCCAGTATAATGTAAGTCTTACGGATAACGAACAAAAAGGGATCATGCTCAATTCCGTATTTAGCCGAAAGCTGGCAAACTTCCGGCTGGACCAGACGGTGACCGACCGTTTGAAAGTGGGCATATCGTTCCGCTACAACAACCAGGTGGTGGATGGAGCGGGGACGACCAACGGCGAAACGACGACCACCTCCAGCGTACAGTCGTTTAGTAACCTGCGGCAGACCGTTCGCTACACCCCGTATATTTTTGGCCAGAATCCCCAAACCTATAACGGGGCCTATTTCATCGACGGGACGGACGTCTCTGCCGGGAACAGCCTTTCCCTCATCAACCCCATCCTGCTCAGCGCCGCCCAGTACCGGCGCAATACCACCAATGTCCTGGATATGGGCGGCTACCTCAACTATACTTTCACCCCCTGGTTATCGTTCCGGAGCACCTTTGGGTACGACAACAACAACCTGAGGGCGGACGCCTTTGACGACACCCTCACCATCAATTCCAAGCTCAACGGGGCCAGCCTGCCGATTGCCAGCATCACCACGACCGTGGTGTCCACGCTCAACAATTCCAACGTCCTGACCTATACGAATGCCCAGGGTACTTCCCGGTTTGCACGCCACAACACCATCAGCGTCCTGGCGGGTCAGGAGATCTACCAGACCGAGACCAAGGGGTACAGCATCACCACCAAATACTTCCCGGTGGGTATCAGTGCGGCCACGGCACTGGCCAATATGAACCTGGTGGCCCCGCCCGTAGGATCGGTACAACCCCTTCCCACGTCTTCGGATGTGTTGAGCCGGATTGCTTCGTTTTTTGGAAAAGTGACCTATGATTATGAAAAGACCTTTTTTGCCACCGCCACCCTCCGGGCGGATGGCAGTTCGAAGTTCAGCTCCCAGCGGATGTGGGGCTATTTCCCCTCGACGTCCGTGGCCTGGCGGATTTCCAATGAGCCCTTTTTCCAGAAACTCAAATTTGTCAATGACGCGAAAATCCGCGCCACCTACGGAACGGCGGGGAACAACCGTATACCCGACTTCCTGTACCTGACCCAGTTCGTGACGGCCACGGGCACCGCGCCCAATACGACGCCGGTGGGGTATGGGCTGAACGGCCAGCTCAATACAGGGTTTGCGCCATCCTCGCTGGGGAATAACCTGTTGCAATGGGAAGTCACCCACACCAAAAACCTGGGGTTGGACCTCTCCCTTTTCGAGGGACGCCTGACGTCGACGACAGACGTCTATTGGGACAATACCCAAAAGCTCCTCATCGATAACCCGAGCCTTCCCACCAGCTCGGGGTACAACAACCAGTTCCAGAACATCGGGTCTACGTCCAACAAGGGCGTTGAAGAACAACTCTCCGGTTTCCCGGTCCAGCGCAAGAATTTCAGCTGGAACGTCAGCTTCAATATTTCCTTTAACAAGAACATCATCACCAATATCGGCGGTCTGCCGCCCATCCCCGTTGCTTCGGGCGCGCTCGGTACCGCGTCGGACTACATCATCCAGAAGGGACAACCGGTGGGGTCCATGTACGGATACTTATCCGACGGCTTTTACCAGATCAGCGACTTTAACTATAACGCCACCACACAGACCTATACCCTTAAAAAAGGCGTCGCCAATGACGTCGGCATCACCGGCACTGCACCACAACCGGGGGTCATGAAGCTGAAAGGACTCAACGGGGATTCGGCCATCAGCGCGGCCGACCGGACGATCATCGGGAACGCCCAACCCAAGTTCTTTGGCGGGATCAACCAGCAATTCATCTGGAAGAACTTTGACGCCAGCGTTTTTGTCAACTTCTCCTACGGGAACAAGATTTTCGACGCCAACCGCATCGAGTTTTCGAGTGGGTACACCCCTGGCGCCAACCTCCTGTCGGTCTTCGACAACCGCTGGCGCAACGTAGACGACAACGGCAACCTCGTCAAGGACCCCGTCGCCCTGGCCGCCCTCAACAAAAACGCCACGATATGGCAGCCTTCGGTATCCGGCAGTTCCACCGTGTTTAATCCCATATCCTGGGCCGTGGAGGACGGCTCCTTTATCCGGCTCAACAACGTCTCGATCGGCTATACGGTACAATCCAACCTCCTGCGCCGCGCCAAGGTCACGCGTTTGAGGATATACGTTACCGGCAACAACCTGTATGTATGGACGCACTACAGCGGGTATGACCCGGAAGTCAACACCCGGAGGGCTACGCCGACAACGCCGGGCGTGGACTATTCCGCTTATCCCCGCAGCCGGAATTATGTATTTGGCGTAAACCTGACTCTTTAATCTGATTATATGAAACTTCGTTATATACTTTTCGCCGTCCTGGCGCTCCTTTGCCTCGGTGCGTGTAAGAAATTCCTGGGTCTGAGCCCTATCTCCGGGCAGGTACCCAGCCTGGTCTTCAGCAATGTGACGACCACCCAGCAGGCCATCCTGGGCGTGTACCAGGAGCTGACCGGGGACCAGGGCTACGGGAAGGTGGTGGGCATGTACTTTTGGACGGACAACGACGAGACCATGGGCCCCACCGGGGACGACCAGGACAGGAAGGGCATGGCCCACTACCACCTGACGGCTCAGAACGCTCAACTGGAATCGCCCTTTGAGCAAATGTATTCCGGTATAGAAAGGGCCAACCAATGTATCTATTATATCCCCAAGATGGCCCTGTATACCCAGGGGACGGCCACCCAGCAAGCCCAGCTCCATCGGATGTACGGAGAGGCGCTGACCCTGAGGGCGCAGTTTTTTTTCGAGCTGATCCGCAACTGGGGGGATATACCCGCCAGCTATGTACCTTCCTTCCTCGCCACCACCCTTTATCTCCACAAGACCGACCGGGACAGCATTTACGACCAGCTCCTGGCGGACCTCCAGCAGGCGGAGTCCCTGGTACCCTGGAGGGGAGACCCCATCATCACCAGCGTGGACGAACGCCTTACCAAGGGCGCGGTCAAGGGGCTCCGGGCGCGCATCGCCTTGTACCGGGCGGGGTACTCGCTCCGGAGCAACGGCCAGATGGTCCAGGGCAGCAACGCCAATGTCTATTACAACATCTGCGACACCGAATGCCTGGCGATCATGAACTCCGGGCACCACGCCCTGAATCCCAGCTTCCGGTCCATTTTCCACGACTATATCTGCGCCCATACGATCGACAATACTTATGGGGAAATCATGTTCGAGGTCGGGATGACGGGGGGGACTTCCAGCACCGACAGCAAGCTGGGCTACTATAACGGTCCCCGGTTTGCCAGTCTTGGCAATTCCAGCTTTGCCATCCTTCCTTCTTACTTCTACCTGTTCGATTCGACGGATTTGCGCAGGGACGTGACCATCGCCCCTTATGACGCCAACGCCGACTTTACAAAAGTTGGTCAGAAGTCTTCGGCCATCCGGGACGGTAAGTTCCGGCGGGACTGGATCAGCCCTTCCCCGGGCACCTCGTCCGCCCAGTACTTCGGGCTCGACTATCCGATCCTCCGGTATTCCGATATCCTCCTGATGTATGCCGAGGTGGAAAACGAGATCAACAACGGCCCTACCGCCACCGGCACCGCGGCCTATCAGCAGGTCCGGACAAGGGCTTACGGCGGAAACACCACCCTGGCCGGTACGCCGCCGACCGATTATGCCGGGTTTAAGAATGCCCTGGTGAACGAACGCTCCCGCGAATTCGGAGCCGAAGGCGTCCGCCGTTTCGACCTTATCCGCTGGAACCTCCTGTGGACAAAACTCCAGCTGGCACGCAACACCCTCGTGGCGATGGGCTACGGGGAGGCCCCTTACAACAACTATCCGACGTCCATGTACTATTACAAAGGGTCTACGGCAGACAACGTCGCCTTATGGGCAAACTCGTTCTTTGTCAAACAACCTTCCACCGCACCCGCGAACACCACGAAGGTCAACTGGCTGGGCGGGGGCGCCACGGGGAGCATCATCAATACGTTCCTGACGACCAGCGGCGGGTTTATCGGGTTTGCCGGGTATTATGATTCCGTATCTTTCCATACGAACCTGTTTCCGATCCCGCAACACTCGCTGGATGCCAACTATAACCTGACACAAAATCCCGGATATTGAGCCCATTACCTATTTGCGTTTTGCTGTCTCTCGCCATCGGTCACCGTGTAACCGTCGCCCCCGACGGTTCCGGTGACTTTCGCTCCATACAAGCCGCCGTAAACGCCATCCCCTATGGGAGCGACACGACCTATACGATCTTTATCAAAAAGGGTATCTACCACGAACGCGTGCTGATCGCCCCCGGCCGGGACCACATCAGCCTGGTGGGTGAGTCCGAGGACAGCACCGTCATTACTTATGGCCTCCATACCGGGAGCGTCCTGGCGCCGGGGGATACTGTCAATACCTGGGTCTCCGCCACCTGTTGGGTGGAGGGGTATGCCTTTCATGCGGAACACCTCTCGATCGCCAACGACGCCCCTTTGAATGCCGGCCAGGCCGTGGCCCTGGAGGTCAGCGGGTCGCGCGCGTCCTTTGACCACTGCCGGTTGCTGGGGAACCAGGATGTGTTGTTTTGCCAGGGACCGGGTACGCTGCAATACTATAAGGACTGTTATATCGAAGGCACCACGGACTTTGTTTTTGGCGCCGCCACCGCAGTCCTCGACCACTGTGAGATCCATAGCTTGAGGGATTCCTATATCGCCGCGCCCTCTACCCCGGCGGACAGCCGCTACGGGATCGTCTTCCTGGACTGCCGGCTGACGGCAGACCCGGGCGTGACCAAGGTTTTCCTGGGGAGACCCTGGAGGGCGCACGCTGCTGCCGCGTATATCCGTTGCACGATGGGCGCGCATATCCTGCCCGAAGGATGGAACAACTGGAAAAACCCCGCCCGGGAGAAAACGGCGCGGTTTTCGGAGTTCCGCTCCACCGGACCGGGCGCGGCTCCCGGTAAGAGAGTGGGGTGGAGCCGCCAGCTCGACCCGATGGAAGCCGCCGCCTATACGCCAGACAAAATTTTGGGCGGGAAAACGCTATTTTAGGGTATGAGAAAATCTATCCTGGGCCTTACATGTCTTTTATGGGCCTCCGTTTCATGGGCGCAACTTTCCCGCTCCCAACAGGTGCTCGTTGTCGTGACGGACGGTTGGAACAGCGTAGACGGCACGATGTATGGTTTTGAAAAGCACAAAGGCCATTGGAAGGAATGTTTTCATCATCCCGTCGTAGTCGGCAGCGCCGGTATGGGACTCGGGGAAGCGTTGCCTATCGAAGGGGCACCCGTCAAACAGGAAGGAGACAACCGTTCCCCCGCCGGTATCTTCAGCATAGGTACTGCTTTCGGCTACGCCCGCCGCGCGTCCTGGATCAAAAACCCCTATGTGTGTGCGGCCGACACCCTCGTGTGCGTGGACGACATTCATTCCAGGTACTACAACTCCCTATTGCTAAAGGATTCCGCCTCGACCGACTACCACAGCTTTGAATACATGCACCGGCAGGATACCCTTTACCGTTGGGGACTTTTTGTCAACTACAATGCAGACAAACCCGTTCCGGGAAAAGGATCCTGTATTTTCCTCCACATCTGGCGGAGCGCCGGGAAGGGTACGGCGGGCTGCACGGCCATGCAGGAAAGCGACCTCCTGTACCTGTTGCACTGGATACGCGCCCGCAAGCATCCGCTATTGGTGCAAATGCCCAAGGAAGAATACGAACGTATGCGGGAGCAAAACGACTTACCTTTTCCCCTTCAGGGATGATTCCCGGACGAGGAGCTCCGCGGGCAGCACGCGTTTTTCAAAGGCCGTTTCAGGCTTTTTGCTTTCGATGACCCGGATCAGGAGCTCGGCCGCCAGACGGCCCATTTCATAAGCGGGTTGACGCACGACCGACAGGGGCGGCGCCAGGAGATCGGTCAGATCCAGGTTGGAAAAACCAATGACGCCCATGTCCTCGGGGACCCGGATCTTTTCCTTTCGGAAGTACCGCATGCAATTGGTGGTCAGCTTGTCGGAGGAGGCAAAAACAGCGTCCGGGCGCAGGGGTTGCTGTAGCAGCCCCTGGACCGCCGTTTCCACCTCTTCCAGCCGCATGCCGCCGTGGGTGCAATATTGTACAATAGAGGGGTCAAAGGAAAGCCCATGGTCTTCGAGGGCCTTACGATACCCCGCCTGTCTTTCCCGGGTGATGGACAACACCTCGGCGTTGGCGACAAAGGCGATCCTCCGGAACCCGCTCCGGATCAGGTGGCTGGTCGCGTCATAGGCGCCCTGGACGTTATCCACGGAGACCTTGTGACAAGCGATGTCTTCCACCACGCGGTCGAAACAAACGATGGGGAGCCCTCTTTGGTAGAGGTCGGATAAATGGGTAAAGTCGTTGGTTTCGGAAGAGACCGATATAAGACAGCCGTCCACCGACCGGGAGCTCAGGAATTGCATGTTCATCACCTCCCTTTCGTAACTCTCCAGGCTTTGGGTGATGATTACATGATATCCCTTTGTATAAGCGATGGACTCGATGCCGTTGATGGCCTGGGAAAAGAAGCTGTTGGCGATTTCAGACACCACCACGCCGATGGACCGGCTGCGCTTTTCCTTCAGGCTCAGCGCGATCGGGTTAGGCCGGTAGTTGATCTGGCGGGCGTATTCCAGGACGGCTTGTTTGGTCTCGGGACTGATCTCGTAACTGTCCCGGAGGGCCCTGCTGACCGTAGAGGTCGATAGTCCCAACGCCTTCGCAATATCCTTGATGGTGACCGCTTCGAATTTCATGTGGCTGGGCGTAATCGTGCTGTAAGTTTACGAAAAAACAGGCGAACTCCCTCGGGAACGTTTGCGTAAATAAAAGTCCTGAAACCCTTTATCCTTATGGAATATCTGCGTAGCATCGTTAGCAGATTACGGCTATGATTCGATTGCTCCTGGCATTACTCGTTTACGGATCCCATCGGGATACCGTCTCTATCGTCACCTTTGGCGCCCAACCCGGCAAACTCGCTACCGTTGGCATACAAGCCGCCATTGACGCCTGCAACCGCCAGGGCGGGGGCGCTGTCCTCGTACCCGCCGGTACGTGGTTAACCGGGCCCCTGGTGTTGAAAAGCGGGGTGGACCTTCACCTGGCCAAAGGTGCCGTCCTTCAGTTCACCCGTGACTTCGACGCCTATCCTCTCGTCAGGGGCAATTGGGAAGGCCGCGAAGCGGTCCGCAACCAATCCCCGATCTCCGCAACCGGTGCAGACCACATCAGCATCACAGGGGACGGCGTGATCGATGGGGGCGGAGACGCGTGGCGGCCGCTCAAACAATCAAAGGCCCCCGCTGATGTATGGGCGCGGCAGATCCGGACCGGCGTCCTGTCACCGGGTGGGAAAACCTGGTGGCCTTCCGCCTCCGCGCTCAAAGGGTCGGAGACAAAGGACCCGGGCGTATGGCACGAAGGCGCTTCCGTGCAAGACTATGCGGATATCAAAGATTTCCTGAGACCCAACCTCATCTATCTCCATGGGTGCACGCACGTGCTCCTCGAAGGCGTGACGTTTCGCAATTCCCCCGCCTGGTGTATCCATCCCTTGTTGTGCAGGGACCTCACCGTCCGGAAAATATTTGCGCAAAACCCACCGTATGCCCAAAACGGCGACGGCATCGACATCGAGTCGTGCGACACCGTCTTGGTGGAAGACAGCCGGTTTGACGTCGGGGACGACGGGATCTGTATCAAGAGCGGCCGGGACGAGGAAGGGCGGCGCCGGGGCGCGCCTACCCAACACGCGGTCATCCGCCGGTGCACGGTGTATCACGCCCATGGCGGTTTTGTGATCGGTAGCGAGATGAGCGGCGGTGTCCGGGACATGGAGGTATACGACTGCGCCTTCTTAGGCACGGACGTCGGTTTGCGCTTCAAATCGGCCCGGGGCCGGGGAGGCGTCGTGGAGAACATCCACGTACACGACATCTACATGAAGGACATAGCCGGAGAGGCCATCCTCTTCGACATGTACTATATGGCCCAGGACCCCGTTCCCAAACCCGGTGAAACCAGGACCGAGCCCGCCGTCGCCGTCAAGCCAGTCGACGAAGGCACGCCCGTGTTCCGTCACTTCTTCCTGGACCACATCGTGTGCAACGGCGCTTCCAAAGCCATCTTTATCCGCGGGCTGCCCGAGATGCCCGTACAGGACGTCCGGATGGAGCACCTAAGCCTGACGACAACCACCGGTATGGACTGCCGGTATGCCACCGGCGTCCTGTTGCGCGATGTACAGCTCTATCCAAAGACGGGGCCTGTCATCCGGACCACCGGCAGCCGCGACATTACCTTCGACAGCCTGCGCTTTGTCGGTGCCCCGCTCTTGATCGGCGATGGTGTAGTGTTTTTGCATACCGATACCACCGGGGTGCAGCACGTCGTCGTCGATCCTTCGGGGAAGGGCGATTTTACCACCATACAGGCAGCGCTCAACAGCCTTCCTGACGACGCGGGGCATGAGCGTGTGATCGACATACGGCCGGGGATCTACCGGGAGAAATTGTCGCTCACCCAAAGTCACGTGGCCCTTGTGGGCGAAGATCCCGCCACGACCGTGATCACCCAGGCCATCGCCAGGGATATATGGCGTTGCGACCATAAGGATGACTGGGGCGTGGCTACCGTCAATGCCTCCGGCAGCGATGTTGATTTGGTGAACCTTACCATCGAGAACAGTTATGGTTTCGATCATACGCAGGATACCGTGATCGCTTGCGCCTTAGATACAGCCGGCACCCACGCGTCGGGCGGCGCTGCGCGCGCCCCGGGCTCATCCGGTGCCGCCGCCCCGGCCGCGCCGGGCCACCGCAAGGTCACCCGCACCGGCCACCAAATGGCGCTCCGGACCTTTGCCACGACCCGCCTTCGCGCGCGAAACTGCGTTTTTAAGTCCTTCGGGGGCGACACCGTAAGCCCGTGGAATGTTCAGGACGGGTTGTTTTATTTCAAGGACTGCACGATGGAAGGAGGCGTCGACTTTTATTGTCCCCGCGGCTGGGCGTATGCCGAACATTGTCATTTCATCGCGCTGGAGGGCCCTGCCAGCATCTGGCACGATGGATCGGCCAACCCGGACGCGAAAACCGTGCTCCGGGATTGTTCGTTCGAAGGGTATCCCGGGTTTCACCTGGGCCGTTACCACCGGGACGCCCAATTCTACCTGGTGAACTGCTCGTTCTCCACTGACCTGGCGAATGAGCCCATTACCCTTATAAAAACCAACAACCGGCTCCAGTGGGGCCAACGAATATATTACTATAACTGTCACCGCATGGGTGGTGACTACCCCTGGTTTGCCGACAACCTTGCACAAAACGCGCCTTTGCCCGGTGACATCCGTTCCGGTTGGGTGTTTGGTGCCCGGTGGGACCCGGAGTCCATAGAATTTTAAAGAGATGATAAAACCATTCCTAAGCGACAACTTCCTACTGTCTAACGCCACGTCCGAGCGCCTTTATCACGAGTTTGCACGGGACCTCCCGGTCATCGACTATCACTGTCACCTGCCGCCCCAGGCCATTGCCAGGGACAGCCGCTTCGAAAACCTCACGCAGGCATGGTTGTACGGCGACCACTATAAGTGGAGGGCCATGCGTACCCATGGCGTGGAAGAACGCTTTTGCACGGGAGACGCCTCCGACTGGGAAAAATTCGAACAGTGGGCTGCCACGGTCCCTTACACCTTGCGCAACCCTCTTTACCACTGGACCCACCTGGAGCTGCTGCGGTATTTTGGCGTGGAGGAACTCTTAAGCCCCTCCTCCGCCCGGCGTATCTATGACCATTGCTCCGAATTGCTCCGGTGCGAGAACCATTCGGTCCGTCATCTTTTAGAGAAAATGAAGGTGGAGATCATCTGTACCACCGACGACCCCGTCGACTCCCTGGGGTATCATGACGAGCTCCGGAAAGACGGCGCCGCGGTCAAAATGTACCCGGCTTTCCGGCCCGACAACGCTATGAACGTGTCCGACCCGGCCCGGTTCAATACCTACCTGCGGAAGCTCGAATCCGTGACCGACATCGCCATTTCGTCCTTTGACGACTTCCTGTTCGCCCTTCAAAACCGGCACGACTTCTTTGCTTCCATGGGTTGTTGCCTCTCCGATCACGGGCTGGAGGAGATCTATGCCGAAGAATTCACCGGGTCCGAGATCGACACGATTTTCGCCAAGATCCGTTCCGGGAAGACCCTGTTGGAAACCGAACAACGAAAATTCAAATCCGCGATGCTTACCCATTTTGCCGAATGGGATTGGGAAAAAGGATGGGTGCAGCAATACCACTTAGGCGCCCTGCGCAACAATAACGCCCGCATGATGCGCCAGCTTGGACCCGACACCGGCTGGGACTCTATCGGCGATTTTCCACAGGCAAGAACCCTGGCCACCTTCCTGGACAAGCTCGACCGGGACAACCGCCTGGCGCGGACCATCCTGTACAACCTCAACCCCGCCGATAACGAACTCATGGCCACCATGGCCGGCAATTTCAACGACGGCAGCGTGGCCGGCAAAATCCAGTTTGGGTCGGCCTGGTGGTTCCTCGATCAGAAAGACGGCATCATCCGCCAGGTCAACGCCCTGTCCAACATGGGACTGCTCAGCCACTTCGTAGGTATGCTCACGGATTCCCGGAGCTTTTTGTCCTTTCCCCGGCACGAGTATTTCCGCAGGACACTTTGCAATATATTCGGTGAGGA
The DNA here is from genome assembly GCF_004366355.1 of Dinghuibacter silviterrae. Classification (NCBI taxonomy): domain Bacteria; kingdom Pseudomonadati; phylum Bacteroidota; class Chitinophagia; order Chitinophagales; family Chitinophagaceae; genus Dinghuibacter; species Dinghuibacter silviterrae. The sequence continues at coordinate 921,558 of NZ_SODV01000002.1, forward strand.
GATCGAAAAGGGCGAGCTCCCCGGGGATATCCCCTGGGTGGGGAAGGTCATTCAGGATATTTGTTATTATAACGCCAAGCAATATTTTAATTGGTCATGAAAACGCTTTGCTTCGTCCTCGCCTGCTTTTTGCTGACGGGCGCGCGTGCCCAGGACAAGTCCGAGGCACGCTCCACGGCGGGCGATGTCCGCTCCGCCCAGGACTATGTCCGCGCGGCGCCTTTCCCGATGGCACTGCCGGCCTTGCCGGAGCTCCGCCAGGGCATCTTCCTGATCACCGACTTCGGTGCTATCGGTGACGGCCAGGCGCTCAATACCGCGGCCTTCTCCAAGGCCATCGCCGCCTGCACCCAGGCGGGAGGTGGCCGGGTGATCGTCCCCCCGGGTCTTTGGCTCACCGGTCCGATCCGGCTGGCCAGCAATGTCAACCTGGAGGTACAGCGCGGCGCGCTGATCCAGTTTACCCGCGACCGGACTCAATATCCACCGCAAGGGTCTAACCCGACGCCCCTGGTCTATGGCGAAAACCTCCACGACGTTGCCATCACCGGCGGCGGCATCCTGGATGGGGGAGGAGACGCCTGGAGACCGGTAAAAAAGGAAAAGGTCACCGACGCCCAATGGAAGGCCATGCTGGCCTCGGGGGGGACCCTCAGCAACAACAATACCGTCTGGTGGCCCGGGACCGAGGCCAAAGACTACCGGCCTTATATGATCAACCTGGTGGGTTGTACCCGTGTCCTTTTCAAAGACGTTACCTTTCGCAATTCACCCAAATTCGTCGTAGATCCGAACAAATGTACCGACCTGACCCTGGACGGCATTAACGTCTTTAACGAATACTACGCCCAAAATGGCGATGGCATCGACATCAGCGCCTGTAAAAACGTGCTGCTGTACCACTGCAACGTGAGCGCCGGGGACGACGGGATCTGCATGAAGTCCAGCGGAGACTGGATGACTGCCCCCGACTCGGCTGCCCTCGAAAACGTCGTCATCGCCGGTTGCCACGTCTACCACGCCCATGGCGGTTTTGTCATCGGCAGCAATACTGACGGCGGTATGCGCCGCATCTTCGTGACCGACTGCGACTACGTCGGAACGGACATCGGTATCCGCGTCAAAAGCAATGCCGGCCGCGGCGGTCTCGTCCGGGAAGTATACGTGGACAACATCTTTATGACCGACATCGTCCACGAAGCCATTTCCTTTAACACGTACTACGAAGACATGCCCGCGGGCGCCGACCCGAACAAACGCACCGCGCCCAAACCCGGGAAGACACCGATTTTTACCGGCTTCCACATCAGCAACGTCTACTGCCGCGGCGCCGCCCAGGCCATCGCCCTCACCGGGTTGCCGGAAATGCCGGTGCACGGGATTTATTTTGACAGGGTGCGCATTTCGGCGAGGACCGGTCTCACAACTAAGGATGCCCGCGACATTTTTCTCAGGCGCGTCAGCATCACGACCGAACAAGGGGTGCCCCTAAAGCCGGAGCATCCTGACGACATCCGGGTCGTCGAATAGTTGTAATTTTAGCGTATGCCCATCAACACTGCGCTTCTCTCCTTCGGAATGTCCGGTCGCGTCTTCCACGCGCCCTTTCTCCATGCACTCCCGGAGTACCGCCTATATGCCGTCTGGGAAAGGGACAAGCACCTCGCCACAGCCCTCTACCCGGATATCCGCACCTACCGCTCGCTGGAAGCCCTGCTGGAGGACCCCGCCATAGCGCTGGTGGTGGTCAATACGCCCAACTACACGCACTATACCTATACAAAGCAAGCATTGCTGGCGGGCAAACACGTCGTCGTCGAAAAGCCGTTCACCGCGACGGTGGCGGAGGCGGCAGAGCTCAAAGTTATCGCAGAGCAAAATGGCCTCTATCTGTCCGTCTTTCAAAACCGCCGTTACGACAGCGACTACCGGACGGTCAAACAGGTCATCGACTCCGGTGTCCTCGGCAACATGGCGGAGGCGGAGATCCACTTCGACCGGTACAACCGGGTCCTCAGCCCGAAGACACACAAGGAAGTGCCGGGCCCGGGTACCGGCATCCACTACGACCTGGGGCCCCACCTTATCGATCAGGCGCTGCAACTGTTCGGATGGCCGGAGGCCGTTTGGGCGGACCTGCGGATACAACGTCCCACCTCCCGGGTGGAAGACTATATGGAAATCGTCCTCGATTACGGAGGGTTCCCGGTCCGTTTGAAGTCGGGCTACCTCGTAAGGGAGGCGCTGCCCGCGTATGTGATGCATGGGGCAAACGGGAGTTTCTTAAAGAGCCGGAGCGACGTACAGGAAGCAGACCTGACGGCGGGGAAACCGTCTGCCGGAGAGGACCCGGAAAGCGAGTGGGGGCTTCTTCATACCGACGCGGGGCGTCAGACGGTGCCCTCATTAAAAGGCGACTACGGAGATTTTTACCGGGAGCTCGCGGAAACGCTGGAAGGCAACCGCCCCTTGCCGGTCACCGCGGAGGAAGGTTTGGCCGTGATGCGCGTGATAGAAGCCGCGGCGCTGAGCAACAGGGAAAAAAGATGGGTATCCTGCTAAGGAAAAGTATATATTTAGTGTAAACACGCACTTCGTATGAAATCCTTTCTTTTTGCTTGCCTCCTGGCACTCCTCTGTACGGGCGTTATGGCCCAACCCTATTTCGTATCCAGCACCTTGAATAACCAAACCGGTGGGTCGCCGGCTTGGATAAATATGGGTACGCTGACACTGCCACAAGGCGGAAATGACGCATTTATCCGTATCGTTGGCGGTTCGGGGTATAATGCGCAGATATCCCAGAATGCAATTGTGGAATTGCATCTTCGCACCAGTAACGGTGGTTCCCTGGATCCTAATGGCTATGGTTTTGATGCTACGGCCAACACTTTCCAACGGGCCCTTATGGTGGACAATATCAAGATCGTCCCTAACGCATCGGGCGTTTCTGCCACAGCCTATACCGTATACGCGCATTGTTATAACTACGTGGGGAACTCCTTTTATACAGTGCAGGCATCCACCGGCTCCTGGACCGCCACCAACCAGCAAACGACCGACCCTGGTACAGCCTACGTCGTTTCCTTCGAATATTTTGTCAATTCCAATACCTACATGACGGGAACCCTCGGTGTCGGCACCACGACCAACGACGGATATACGCTGGCGGTAAATGGTTCCGCGATCGCCACGAAGATGGTCGTGAAAAACTACGCCAACTGGCCCGATTATGTTTTCGCACCGGACTATCCCCTCGATTCCCTGGCAGTTGTATCAGCCTATATACGGGAACACGGTCACCTGCCTGGGGTACCCGCGGCTTCGGAGATTCGAACGAAAGGCCTGGACTTGGGGAACATGGAATCGGTGTTGATGCGCAAGGTGGAAGAGCTGACCCTTTACCAGGTGGAGGCGGACAAGAAGATCGCCGGGCTTGAAGCGCGTTTGAAGGCGCTGGAAGACACCCGCCTATCCAAATAAATTATTGGTAAAACCCACCCGGATCCGCTCCTGAAAGTGTTCGATGGTTTTGAATATTTCCCGGAGCGTCCGTTGTTCTATGCGTGTCAGACCCTCCAGCTCCATGAAGTTGTCGGGTTTGACGTGGTCCTGTAGGATCTGCCGGGCCTGTTTGCGCAACCGCATTCCCATGAGCAGGTAATACGACTGGGACAATTCCTGGTATTCGTTTTCGGTAAAGGCGCCCTTGTCCCGCAAGGCCAGGAGGCGCTCCCCCGTATTGACCTCGAAGACGCGGTAGCGCAAGGCGTATACCCGGACGAGGTCGACGATGGGTGTCATGGCTTTTTTGATGTCAAATACCTCCCGCTCGCCTTGGGTAATGGTGCGGATATTTTTCAGCCAGGTCAGGGGTGGCTGGTATTGGAGCGCATTTTGCGCCATCGCCGCAAAAAGTTTTTCGTGGGGCTTCTGGAGCTCGGCGTCTAAGAAGGACTGGAGTTCCCGGAGGATATCCTCGTCCCCGTACAGACAACGGCAGTCGAAAAAAGTAGAAAACTTGATGACGTTTTCGGGCACCGATTCCTCCATCCAGGTCAGGTAGTTGCGTTTCCAGTGCGAAAGCGAATGCGTCCACTTGGGGTTCTTGGCCATGTAATCGCCCGTACAATAGACAAAACCGATGTCGTTTAGCCGCTCGGAGACGCGTTCGGCAAAGTCCAGGAAATACGCCCTGACCTCTTCCCGGTGTTCGTTGGCCTTGTCCTCGTAAATGATGGCGTTGTCCTGGTCGGTTTTCAGCGTTTGCTCCTTACGGCCCTCGCTACCCAGCACCATAAAGACAAAACGTGCGGGTGGAGGCCCGATCGTTTCGATCACCCCTTCGATGACTTTGAGCGCGATCGTGTCCGTCACCGTCGTGATGACCTGGTTGGCGATCGATGCGCGCACACCCCGGTCCAGGAGTTGGGTCACGATCCGGGGAACGGTTTCCCACCTGCGCTTCAGCTCTTCGTCCGACACCGCCGATTTGACCGATTGGATAAAGACCAGGGGAGATTGTGCCTGCTCGGTCAGAAGCTTATTACGGCTAAGGAAACCGGTAAACGCGCCTTCTTTGTCCACCAAAAGATAACGTGCCTTGGTCCGGAACATCAGGAGCAGGGCCTCATATACGTATGCGTCAGATGAAATGGTGACGATAGGGGCATCCATGACCTGTTCCACCGGCTGCGCGGTGTCTCCCTGGCGGGCGATGACTTTGTCGCGGAGGGTGATGTCGGTCACGTAGCCGAGCACGGAACCCGGCCGTAGCGCCTCCGGGGAAGCTGCCGCCGTGATGAACAGGCAACTGACCTTGTGCTCCGCCATGACGCGCGCCGCCACATACACCGGGGTGTCCCCCGGGCAGGAAACAATGGCTCTTTGCTCCACCTCGTCGATTTTGCGCGAGTAGAGCTGGTCAAATACGGTATAGTCTTCTTGCCGCCTTTTGGGTTTGGTCATAATGTTTGGATCTGTCCTCTCCTTTCCAGCTCGAAATAGCAATCAGCCGTCGTCCTGGCGTCCCAGTAAGCATCGTGGGGATGCTGCTGGGCCCGTCCGAAAAGAGTTTCGCAAAGATCCCCCAGCTTCAGGTACCGCAACGATGGGTTGGGTTGGAGGTGCTTGCTGCCCAGCATGGTGCAATACGTCGGCAACTGCCGGGTGGGGTCGCTCATCCCTTCCCTAAAGTACTCCGCCCGCAGAACGTGCAGGTCCAGGTTCAGAAAGTGACCCACGAGCAAAGGCTCGTACCGGGCGAGGTCCGCCTCCAGCAGTTGCAACACCGAAGCCCGGCGTTTGCCGTTGATCTGGAGGAAGTCCCGGCGGAGCCGGTGTATCCGCGCGGCGTCCGGGCTGATGGTGATCCCCGGCTCGTGGATATAGTGGTCTTCCTCTTTGATCTTTACTCCCTCCCGGCTGTAAACCAGCCAGGACACCTGGATCGCATGGGGCCAGTTCCCCGGCGTGGAATAGGGTAGCTCCCAATTCAGGGGAAGCCCCGTCGCCTCTGTATCGATAAATAGCAAGTAATCGGTCACCGCTTAAAGATAAGATAATTTTAAAAAGGGCTCGAAATTCCCAAAATCATCATTTTTTCTCCGGAAACGGTCCAAGCGGCTAGATAAATTTACGGCCAAAATCTAATCGTTATGACTCCTTTCAAAAGAATTCAACTCGTGGCCATCGCCACCCTGTTCGCCCTTGCTGCCTGTAAAAAAGACACGATGATGACTCCTACGGACCAGGTGCTCACGCCCGTAGGATATATGGACCGGTCCAAAGTCCACTTCATCGGCGACGGTTTTTCCCTCAGCGTCTCCCACGGCCGTCTGCAAAAGGTCGACCGGGAGGGACGGATGGTGGAAGACTTCGGGGAAGTAAAACCGCTGGAAGACCGTTACAACCCCGGTAAATCCGCTCTGGTACCCGCGGCTTCCGGTTGGATCGCGTATTCGTATTGGTCGAACCCAAACACGTCGAAGCCGATCACGTATTTCACGACCAACTGGACTGTGCCCTCCGCGCCGACCCGCCAGGGCAGCCAAACCATTTTCCTGTTCAACGGTATGCAGGACGGGTTAACCTCCACCTCCTACATTATCCAGCCGGTTTTGCAATGGGGACCGTCTGCCGCCGGCGGAGGGAAATACTGGGCCATCACCAACTGGTATGTGTCCAGCAGCCAGGCGTTTTATGGCTCACTGGCCACGGTTAGCGCGGGCACCTCGCTCCAGGGTATCATGGAAGAAACCGCCGCTTCCGGGGGGAATTACAGCTATTATTGCTACTTCACGGGCTATCCCTCCTCCACGGCCCTCCAGGTGAACAACGTGCCCGAAGCCTTTTGGGCCGCGGAAACCCTCGAATCCTACGGCGTAACAACCCCCAGTACCATGTACCCGCCCAACAGCGACGTGGCCATGAGCTCGATCCAGATCCTCCAGGGTAGCACCAATGCATCCCTGAGCTGGAGCACCGCCCAGGCCGTGTCCGGTTCCGCGCAAAAGGCGGTCGTGGTATCCAACGCTTCCCCGGGCGGACAGGTTGATATCTACTTCCGGTAAAGAAGCGCTTTCTCCAGGATGTGCAAGGCTGTCTCCAGCTCTTCGCGGGTAATGACGAGGGGCGGGGACAGCTGCAGCACATTCCCCTGAGATACCTTGAAGCTAAGCCCTGCTTCCAGGCAGGCATACATGACTTGTTCGGCTTCGGCGACCGCCTTGACCCGGGTATCCCGGTTGCGGACGAGCTCTATGCCCCAAAGAAGCCCCAGGCCCCTGACATCCCCTATGAGCGGGCAGCGCTGCCGCAGGTCTTCCAAACGGGTGCGCATAAACGCTTCGTCCGAAGCGACTTTGTCCAATAACCGTTGCTCGTCAATAAAGTCGAGCATGGCCAGGGCGGCGGCGCAACCCAACGGGTTTTTCTCAAACGTGTAATGCCCGAGCGATACTTCGGGCGCGATATTGTAGGCATCCCGTGTAACCATGGCGGCCATCGGGATGATGCCCGCGCCCAACCCCTTCCCCAGGCAAACGATGTCGGGCGTAATGCCGTAGTGCTCGAAGGCAAACATGCGGCCGGTGCGACCAAAGGCGATGGGGATCTCGTCCAGGATGAGGAGTACACCGTGGCGCGTACAAATCTCACGCACCCTCTGCCAATAGGCGGCCGACGGGATCTGTACGTCCGTATTGCGGACGGTTTCGGCGATAAAGGCGCCGATGTCTCCTTCTTTTTCTATGACGTATTCCAGGTAATCGGCGTACGCCGGTTCGGAACCAAATACACCCCTGTAGGTTTCGGGGGGCGGGATGCGTTCCACCCCCGGCATCAGCGGGCCCATGCCCTTGCGGAATTCCCGTTCCCCACCCGCCGAGATGGCGTCCAGCGAGGCCCCGTGGAAAGAATCCCAGTAGGAAATGACCTTGTGCTTCCCCGTGACCAGCCGTGCGAGTTTGAGGGCCATACCAACGGCGCTGGTTCCGCCAGGTGCAAAAAGCACCCGGTTCAGGTCTTCGGGCATCAACCCTGCCAGCCGGGATGCGAGGGCCACGGCGGGTGCATTGGTATACCGGCGGGGGCTAAACGGAAGGACGTCCATCTGCGCCTTGACCCGGTCGATCACAAAAGCGTTCCGGTACCCGACCTGGTGGACGTTGTTGCCGTGGAAATCCATATATCGCCGGCCCTGGAGATCGGTGAGGTAAATACCCTCACAGGCCTCCAGCACGTCCAGGCAAGGGGTTGACATCGACTGGTGCAGGAAAAAACGCTCGTCCTCCTCCAGGTAACGCGCGGTCTCGCCATTCCTGATCAGGGCATACCATCCCTGGCGGGCGGGGGAAAAATTGACATCCCCTTCGGTTCTGTGGAAAGATTCGATCATAAGAGGGCAAGGTAGGGGAATGGAGGTACATTTGTGGCGCTATGAAAGTTACCTTTACGCAAATTGACACCGCCTGTGTGCGGATCGACCTGGGCGGATTCGTCATCCTGACCGACCCGGCTTTTGACAAGGCAGGTGGCACCTACCAGTCCGGTTCAGGCAGGATCCTGCACAAGACCGGGAGCCCCGCGTTGGACCCCGCTACAATAGGCCGCGTGGACCTCGTGCTGTTGAGCCACGACCAGCACAAAGACAACCTTGACGATGCGGGCCGGGCGTTTATCAGGACGGTACCGCTGGTAATCTCCACGCCGGAGGCAAAAGAGCGTCTTGGCCAGGACAACGTCGCCGGTCTCACCGAATGGAACAGCCTCACTACCGGGAATGTAAAGGTAACCGCCACCCCGGCCCGGCACGGATCGACCGAGGCCTTGCACCAAATGGCCGGTCACGTCATCGGTTTTGTGATCGAATGGGAAGGGCAGGTTAATGGCGTCTTGTATATATCGGGGGACACCGTTCTTTTTGACGGGGTACTCGAAGTGGGCCGCAGGTTCCGGGTCGATACGGCCCTGTTGCACGTCGGCCGCGCAGGTTTCCCCAAGGAGATCGGGAACGAACACCTTACTTTTACTACAGAAGAAGCCATACAGGCCGCCAGGGCCTTGAAGGTAAATAAAGTGATCCCGACGCACATGCAGGGCTGGGAGCACTTTCAGGAAAGCGCCGAATTCACCCATGAGCACATCGCAATGTCCGACCTGGGACCGCGGTTGGTTTGGCTGACACCTGGGCGGCCGGTGGCTGTTGAGATATGACGAGGGGCGGTGCTTCAAAAAGGGCTATATTGCCCTGACTAAAAACCCGCAGCATGCGCCGGATCGCCGCCCTGGTCTTCGTCCTCCCGCTGTTCGTACAGGCGCAGGACAAAAAGGAATACACCGACCTCAAAGACGCCCTTTTTACCGCATACCGTTTCGGGGAATCCCCCGGCCCCAGCCAGGTTACCTGGATAGAAGGAGGGAACCGGCTTTCCTATAAAACGGAAAGCGAAGGCATCCTTACGCTTGACCCCGCTACTGGGGAAGAACATCCCGTGCTGAAGGGCAAAAACCTGCGGTTTCCGGGGTCCGGAAAAGTTTTTTCCTATGAATCCTTTCAATGGGCTGCGGATGGGAAGCACCTTGTGTTTACGTCCAATCCGCGTCAGATCTTTCGCCGGTCGACGGTGTCGGACTTTTATGTGTACGACCTTGGCGCGGGAGAGCTGCGGCTCGCCGCCAAAGACGCCCGTAGCGCGGGTCTGTCTCCGGACGGATCGATGGTGGGGATCGTACGGGAAGGAAATATGTATGTGGACGACCTGGGCGCAGGCAAGGAAGCACAGCTGACCCACGACGACGGCGTGGGCGAATTCAACGGCTTTTATGACTGGGTGTACGAAGAAGAGTTTGGCAAAGCCCAGGCCTGGAACTGGTCCCCGGACAGCCGCTATATCGCCTACTGGCACTTCGACGAGCGCAAGGTCCCCGTTTTCCAGATGACCAATTTCGAAGGAACCCACCCGGAGTATGAGCAAATACCCATACCCGACCCGGGGGACCCCAACCCCTCGGTCCGGATAGGGGTGGTGGACGTGCATACCCATAAAAACGTCTGGCTGGAACCTGAAGAAAAGGGAGACTTTTATATACCGCGGATGTATTGGACCAGCGACCCTGACGTCGTGGCGCTGGTAACGCTGAACCGGGCGCAGAACCACCTGAAGCTGTACTTTTTTAACGTCCGGACCGGTGCAAGGCGCGTCGTCCTGGAAGAAAAAAACCAGACCTGGATTTCCATTTTCAATTTTTATACGGGCGTAGACGATATGTTCTACTTCCCCGAAAAAACAAAGGAATTCTTTTGGGTGTCCGACCGTTCCGGCTACAGCCACATTTATCGTTACGGTTATGACGGCAAGACATTGGGGACGGTGACCAGCGGGAACTGGGACGTGCTCAAGGTTACGGGGATAGACCCTGCCACGGAAACCCTGTATTACCTGTCCGGGGAGGCCGGCCCCCTCGAACAGCAGTTGTACCGCATCCATTTTGACGGGACAGGGAAACAGCGGTTGTCGCAGGAAGCAGGCTATCACGACATCGACATGGGCCCCAATGCCCGTTTTTACCTGGATACGTATTCAAACTCCGGTACACCTACACAGGTGGCACTCCGGGACCGGGACGGGAAAACCCTGAAGATCCTGGCCGATGGAAGCGCGGGGGCTGCTTTCCTGGAGCAATATGCTTACGCGCCTACGGAATATTTCAAGGTGACGGCGACGGACGGGACAACCCTGGACGCTTCGATGATCAAACCCTTTCACTTCGACTCCTCCAAACGATACCCCGTTGTCTTCGACGTCTACGGAGGACCCGAATCGCACAACGTGTACAACCGTTTTGCGATCGACGGATGGAGACAATGGCTTGCCCAGAATGGGTACATCGTGGTGGACGTCAACAACCGGGGCTCCGCGGGGTATGGGAGCGCCTTTCTAAAGATCGTCTACAAACAACTGGGCCGCTGGGAAAGCAACGACTTTGCCGAAACCGCGCGCTTCCTAAGCAACCTCCCCTTCGTGGACAGCACCCGTATGGCCATCATGGGGACCAGTTATGGCGGGTATAGTACCGTTTACACCCTGCTGACGCACCCGGGGGTCTTCAAGGCCGGTATCGCCAATTCCCCGGTGACCGACTGGAGGCTGTATGACGACATTTATACCGAACGTTACATGGGTTTGCCCGCCGGCAATGAGGACGGCTACCGCAAGAGCGCCTGCGAAACGTATGCGGCCAACCTGCAGGGACACCTCCTGCTGATCCATTCCATGAGCGACGACAATGTGCACCCCGCGCATACGATGCAGCTCCTGACGGCACTGACCAACGCGGGTAGGGACGCCGACCTGAGGATCTATCCGCCCGGTGGTCACGGGGCGGTCTACAACCTGGAAAGCTATTTGCTGATCGCCGGGGTAGGCTATCATTACCTGGAACAATACCTCAAATGAAAGAATACTGGCTTTCCGGCCCCGTAGAGGGCGTGCCCGCGCTGCTGCAACTAAGTGCGCTGAAAGAAGAGGGGCTAAAGGAAGAATCGTTAGAAACCCTACTCGATCGTCTCGACCGCCAGGTCGAAAAATCGCTTGCCCAGTTGGCGGGCACCGACCCTGCCACCTTCACCGACTTCCGGGGCGTAGGTCGCGCACAACTACCGTCTACGGTGATGGGGCTTTTGTTCCACGCCGCGGAGCATACCATGCGCCACACGGGCCAGTTGCTGGTCACGGTGCGCTGGGTTACGACAACGTTTGCGTGAAAAAAAAAGGGCGGCTCGCGGGCATCCCCTATTTTTAGCGACTAAATGAAGCTGAACCAATTATTCGACCTCACCGGTAAGATTGCGCTGGTGACCGGTTGCAACAAGGGGATAGGGCGTGCCATTACGCTGGGGCTGGCCGAAGCCGGTGCCGACATCGTCGGCGTGGCGGGCTCCCTGGAGCGCCAGGGAAGCGAGATCCAGAAGGAAGTGACGGCGTTGGGGCGCGTTTTTACACCCTACAAGGCCGACCTTTCCGATAGGGAATCGCTCTACGCCTTTATCCGGGAAGTACTGGACCACCATCCCCGCATCGATATCCTCTTCAACAACGCAGGCACCATCCTCCGCAAACCCGCCGCGGAGCATCCGGACGAATACTGGGACCGGGTCATGTCCCTGAACCTGGACGCCCCTTTTATCCTGGCCCGTGAGTTCGGGCGGCACATGCTGGAAAAAGGTGGGGGCAAGATCGTCTTTACGTGTTCCCTGCTGAGTTTCCAGGGGGGCATCAACGTGCCAGGTTATGCGGCCAGCAAGGGTGCACTGGCCAGCCTGGTCAAGGCCCTCGCCAATGAATGGGCTTCCCAAAACGTGAACGTGAACGGCATCGTCCCGGGTTATATCGCCACCGACAATACCGAAGCCCTGCGGGGCGACCCCGACCGCAGCCGGGCCATCCTCTCCCGGATTCCCGCGGGACGCTGGGGACAGCCCGAAGACTTCAAGGGCGCGGCCGTGTACCTCGCCTCCGCGGCCTCAGATTATGTACAAGGAACCTTGCTGACCGTCGACGGCGGTTGGATGGGCCGATAAAAAAAAACAATGCAGATACGTTTTCAAAACAGCCCTAAAGAAACCGCGGGCATGGGTACCCGGGACCTGCGCGACAACTTTTTGATCGAAGACCTGATGAAGCCGGGGCAACTGACGTGGGTGTATTCGCACTACGACCGCGTCATCGTCGGCGGCACCATACCCGGTAAAACACCGGTCGCTCTCGACAACCCCTCCGAACTGAAGGCGGACTTTTTCCTCCAGCGCCGGGAAATCGGTATCATCAATGTAGGCGGGAAGGGCTCAGTACACGCTGACGGCACCCGCTTCGAGGCGGACCGTATGGATTGTGTATACTTAGGTAAGGGGACTAAAGAAGTGTCCTTTGCCAGCGACGATCCCACCCAACCGGCCGTATTCTATCTTTTGTCTTCTCCCGCCCACCAAACCTATCCGAACACCCGTTACACCAAAGAGCAGGCATCGCCGGTTGAAACGGGTGACGCATTGACCTCTAATAAAAGAGTCATCTACAAATACATCCACGACAAGGGCATTTCCTCCAGCCAACTGGTCATGGGGCTGACCATCCTACAGCCCGGCAGTGTCTGGAACACGATGCCCGCGCACACCCACACCCGGCGGATGGAAGCCTATTTCTATTTCGACATCCCCGAGGGGCACCGTGTATTTCACTTCATGGGCGAACCCGCCGAGACCCGTCATCTTCTGGTGGCCAACCACCAGGCCGTTCTTTCGCCGCCCTGGTCCATTCACTCCGGCGCAGGCACGGCCAACTATGCATTTATCTGGGGCATGGCCGGGGAAAATTACACCTATACGGACATGGACGCCGTACCGATTGCCGGGTTGAAGTGATTTATCGTTAAATTGTGCGCACGATGCCCAAGACAGCCATAGGAAAATACAGGTGGACGATTGTCACGCTTCTCTTCTTTGCCACGACGGTGAACTACATGGACCGGCAGGTGATCGGTCTTCTCAAGGACAGACTGGCCAATATGCTCCAATGGTCCGAACAGGACTATAGCCATATCGTTATGGCCTTTACCGCCTCTTACGCCCTGGGGTTACTGGTGTTTGGAATCATCATCGACCGCATCGGTTCCAGGCTGGGGTATACATGGTCGATCATCATCTGGAGCCTGTCCGCCATGGCCCACGCATTTATGAGAACCACGCTGGGTTTTGGGATCGCCCGTTCCGCCCTTGGGCTGGGTGAGTCCGGCAACTTTCCCGCGGCCATCAAAAGCGTGGCGGAGTGGTTCCCCAAACGGGAACGGGCCCTGGCGACCGGGATCTTTAACAGCGGCTCCAACGTCGCGGCTATCCTGGGGCCCGCCCTGATCGCCCTCCTGCTCAGCGTCGGCGGCGCAGTCTGGGGTGTTCGTTCGGCCTTTCTCGTCACGGGCGCCCTGGGTTTTTTGTGGCTGGCGTTCTGGCTGACTTTCTACGATACACCCCAGCGTTTACTGGGCAAACGGGTACAACAACCGGAATACGACCATATTCTTTCCGATGATGAGGACGAGCTCCCGGCCGCGCAACAGACACGGATCAGTTGGGTAACCCTCCTCGGCGTCAAACAAACCTGGGCCTTTTTTGTCGGCAAGTTGCTCACGGACCCCGTATGGTGGTTCTACCTTTTCTGGGTGCCCAGCTACATCAACGCCACCTATCACCTCGACATCACCAAGTCCTGGGTCTATGTATCCGTGATCTATACAGTCGCCAGTTTCGGGAGCATCCTGGGCGGTTATTTGTCGGGCTGGCTCATCCATCACAAGGGCTTTCCCGACTACAAAGCCCGGAAACTCGCTATGTTCATCTTTGCGTGTTGCGTTTTCCCGATCATCCTGATCCGGTTCACCGACCATGTATGGGTCGCCGTGGGCCTCATCAGCCTCGCCGCCGCTGCCCACCAGGCCTGGAGCGCCAACATCTTTACGACGGCTTCCGATATGTTCCCGAAACGCGCAGTCTCCTCCGTCGTGGGTATCGGCGGCATGGCCGGGTCCCTGGGGGGCGTTGTTTTCCCCCTCATCACGGGAATTGTCCTTGATCATTTCAAGGCGCTTGGCCACCTGGGTGTGGGCTACAACATCATCTTTGCGATTTGCGCCGTAGCCTACCTGCTGGCGTGGATCCTGATGCACTTCCTTTGCCCGAAGATGGTCCGGATCAGTATTAAGGCCTAAGCTCCACCACCACAATCGACGCGGGCGGCAGCGTGACCGACAAACTGTCCCCGGAAAGCGGCTCGGCAGTAGAAGCCAGCGGCCTTATTTTATTCGGTTCGTCAAGGGTGTTGATGTCCGTAAAGTGGGCGGACGTCAACACCTCTTGGGACATGGACCGGACATGCAGCGCCTGGATGTTTGCGGAAACGGTCACCTCCTTGTTGGGATCCAGGTTCACCAATGAAATGTGTACCCGGCCTTGTTGGTCCCTGGAGGCCGAGGCGTTTACGGCAGGGATGCTTTGCCCGTTATAGGTATAGTCCGGGCTGTTCAGGGAAATGGGTATCCACCGTGCGTCCTGGTGCACCTTATACAGCTCGAAGACATAGTAGGTCGGCGTGAGTACCATGCGGGCGCCCTTGGTCAGGATCAACGCCTGGAGGACGTTAATCGCCTGGGCGAGGTTGGCCATGCGTACGCGGTCGCAGTGGTTGTTAAAGATGTTTAGCGTGGTGGCGGCGATCAGGGCGTCCCTCAGGCTGTTTTGCTGGTAAAGAAACGCGGGATTGGTGCCGGGTTCGGCGTCCGTCCAGATCCCCCATTCGTCGACGGCGAGGGCCACGCGTTTGGCCGGGTCGTATTTGTCCATGATGGCGCTGTGTTTGCGGACCAGGGTGTCCATAAACATACACTTGCGCATGCCGGTAAAGTATTCGTCTTCCCCGAAGCGGGTGGCGGAACCTTTGTGGTCCCAGTCCCCCACGACGGTATAATAGTGCATCGAAAGCGCGTACATATCCCAGGCGGGAATGCGTTGCATACACACCTCCGTCCAATGGTAGTCGTCGGAGTTGGGACCGGAAGCGATCTTCTTCAGGTGGGTGCCGGGGTAGTCCTTGCAGAATTCGCCGTAGCGTTTGAATTGATCGGTATAGAACTCGGGGGTCATGCTTCCGCCGCAACCCCAGCTTTCATTGCCTACACCCCATAGCGACACCTTGTAAGGTGCGGGATGCCCGTTCGCGGCGCGCTGCGCGGACAAAGTGCTTTTACCGCCATAGTTGAGGTATTCGAGCCAGTTTTCCATTTCCTGGGGCGTACCCGACCCAACGTTCCCCGCGATATAGGGTTCGCAGCCGATCAGCCCGCAAAGCTCCAGGAACTCGTGGGTACCGAAGCTGTTGTCGTCCGGGATCATCCCCCAGGTGGTATTCACCCGGGTGGGGCGCTGGGCGCGGGGACCGATCCCGTCGCTCCAGTGGTATTGGTCCGCAAAACAACCGCCCGGCCAGCGCAGGTCTGGCACCTTGATGCGCTTTAGCGCTTCCACCACGTCCAGGCGGATCCGGTCTTTCCGGGGCACCTTCATAGAGTCGTCCACCCAAAAGCCGTCATAGATGCAACGGCCGAGGTCTTCGGCGAAGTGGCCGTAAATAAAGCGGCTGATGGTTTGGGTGGAAGTATCGGTAACGGTCAGGGTAGCCTGGCCAAAGGCCGTGGTGGCGCCAAAGGCCAACAAGCAGACAGCAATCGTGCGGAGCGTAGACGTCATAATCGGCGAATATTAAGTGTAATATTAACAATTATTCGCAAAATAGCCACAAATTTTCGCACGGCCGCGCCACCCGCGTCAGCGCGCGCGCTGACTCGACGCCCTTATCCGCAACTCCACATCCAGCACCCTTCGCTCAAATTCCGTGACCGGCCGCTTGGCCTCGATCAGCTGCACCAGCAGCTCCATCGATTGCTTCCCCATATCAAAGGCCGGTTGCATGATGGCGCTGAAAGGCGGGTCGAATATGTGGGCGGAAACGGAGTTGGTAAAGCCCACGATGGCCATTTCCCCGGGGATGGCCACCTGCATTTCTTTCAGCAGGCTAAAGGTGGTCGTGCTGAGCCGGTCGGAGGCGGTGAGGATGGCCTCGGGTCGTGGATCGAGGGCCAGCAGCCCGCGGATGGCCTGTTCGGTTTCGGCCTGGATCATGCCCCCGTGCGGACAAAACCGGACGTATTCATCCCGGAGGGGAATGCCGCTGTCGGCCAGCGCCTGGCGGTAGCCTTCCAGGCGTTCCAGTGTAATGGACAACTGGTTGGCGCTGGTGATCTGGGCGATCCGGGTATAACCCTGGGCGACCAGGTGGAGGGTGGCGTCGTAGGCGCCCTTGAAATTCCCGGAAATAACAGTATGCGTCTTGATCTCCGGGGTCACCCGGTCGAAAAAGACAATGGGCAGACCCTGGTCGTGCAACTGTTTGAAGTGGCCGATGTCCTCAGTCTCCGCCGAGAGCGAGACGATCAACCCGTCTATGGACCTGGAGGAGAGGTGGCGGACGTTTGCCACCTCCCGCTCAAAGGATTCGTGTGTTTGCGTGATGATGACATTGTACCCGCGGCTGCCCGCCACGACTTCCATGCCGTTGATGGCCTGGGAGAAAAAATGGTTGTCGATGTTACACACCACCACACCGATCGATTTGCTCAGGCCTTTTTTCAGGCTTTGGGCAATGGGGTTGGGTTTGTAGTTATGGTCCCGGGCGTATGCCTTGACCATGTCCTTGGTATCCTCACTGATTTCGTAGCTGTCCCGGAGCGCTTTGGATACCGTGGATATCGAGAGGTTCAGGGCTTTGGCGATGTCCTTTATCGTGATGGCTTCATACCGCATCGGACGATAAAGGTAGGGGGATGTTTTGGAAGTGCAGCTTCAGGCACCTGAGGAATTCCCGGATAGCGGGGGTGTCCTTGCAAGTGGCGGCGCACCAGGTACGGTTCGCCACTTCCGCGGGCAGGGGAAGGGCCACGATATCCCGGTTCTCCAGGTAGGGCTGGACGATCCAGTCCGCCAGCGTGCTGATGCCTAAGTTGGCATCCACCATTTCGATGATGGCGTCGGTATAGTGGATGCGGTGCACATGGTGCGGTGTTACGTGGTGCGCCTTCATCAGGTTCTCGATGACCGGTATGTTCCCGGAAGCGGGGTCGTTGAACGGGAGAAAAAGCTCCTGGCCTTCGAAGTCCTCCGTGCAGAAGTGGGATTTGCCCGCTAGCGGATGGTTTTTGGAAAGGATGGCGAATACCTGGTCTTCGAAGATGGGTTCGTAGTTGATCCGCGGGTTGTCCAGCTTATTGCGGACGATGGCGATATCCACGTCACCGCGGAGCAGGTATTCGAGCGGCACATAAGTGGCGGCGGAGACGACATGTATATTGACGCTTGGCGAAATACGCTTATATTGTTTGATGATGCCGGGCAACCAATGATAGGCGGTATAGCACTGCGTGGTGACGCGCAGGGTGCCGCTGACACCGTCCCTGATGTGCCGCATATCCGCTTCCAAAGAAATGAGTTCCGCTAATACGCGTTCGGCGGCGTGTAAAAAACGGGTACCCTCGGGGGTGAGTTCGAGGCGCTTTCCGTTGCGAAAAAAAACAGACAAACCCAGTTCGTGTTCCAGCTCCTTTAGTTGGTGACTCAGAGCCGATTGTGTAAGGTGTAGGGTGTCCGCGGCGCGGGTCAGGGTGCCCTCCTTTACGATGGCATCGACCAGACGAAAATGGTGCAGACCGATGTTCATGTATGAATAAAATTAATCGAAGACACAAAGTTAATTCATTTCCCTCATAGTGCTAGCCGTTGTACCTTTGCACCCTCACTACTTTGCGACGCTAGCTTGCCGGGATCTCGTAGGACTTAATCCTTTTAGCATAATGTTAAAACTTCCAATCGTCTTTCTTTTTGTTGTAGGGGCAACTTGTAGCGTCTTTCCTGGCACCGCCCAGGTGCTTACGCTCAAACAGGCGGTACAAACGGCCCTGGCCAACTACCCGACGTTAAAGGCCAAAGCGCACTATGTGCAGTCTTCCAGGGCCTTAGTCAAGGAAGCGGGTAGGGAATACCTCCCCGACCTGACGGTATCCGCCCAGCAGGATTATGGGACCGTTAACGGCCAGAACGGACCCCTGTACAGCTTTACCGGGCTGACGGCCGCTTCCTCCGGGCCTGTTTTCCCCGACCAAAACAATGCCGCGGCCTTTGGCGCGCTATACCTGGCGAATGTCAACTGGAACTTCTTTGCGTTTGGCCGGTATAAGGAAAAAGTAGCGGTTGCCCGCCGTGTCCTGGAAGAGGACACCAGCGACCTATACCAGGAACGTTTCCAGGAGGAAATCGAGGTGGCCGGTGCGTACCTGAACCTCCTGGCCGCCCAACAGCTGATCCATACCCAGGAAAGCAACCTGGAGCGTGCCCAGGCCGTGCAAAGGGTGGTGCTGGCCCGGGTAAAGGGGCAGCTCAACCCGGGGGTGGATTCTTCTCAGGCCAACGCGGAGGTTTCGGCGGCGCGGATCGAACTGACCAACGCCGTCGACGCCGAACAGCAACGGGCCAACGAGCTCGCCCAGTTGATGGGCGTACCCGCGGGAGAATTTGTCCTGGACACCTTGTTCCTGTCCCAGGTCCCCTCGACGATGATCACGCCCTCCACCGTCAACCCCCAGGACCACCCCTTGCTCAAATTCTATAAGAGCCGGATCGCGGTGAGCGATGAAGAGACCAAATACCTGAAGACCTATAACTACCCCACTTTTTCGTTATTCGGTCTGACACAGGGCAGGGGCTCCGGGTTCGACTATAACTACAGCGCGGCTAACCCTGACGCCTACACACATTCCTACGGACAGGGCGTGGGTGTGCAACGGATCAACTACCTGGTCGGGATCGGGGTGACCTGGAACCTGACCAACCCTTTGCGCATCCACGAACAGGTAGCGGCGCAGCGGTTTACCTCCCTGGGGCTGGGGGACGAGTACGAGCTGATCAACCAAAGGCTCGCCGCCCAGCGCGTGCTGGCGGAGACCCGGATCACCAACGCCCTGAGCAACTACCGGGAAGCACCCGTGCAGGTCAAGGCCGCCCAGGACGCCTTCAACCAGAAAAATGTGTTGTACAACCACGGGCTGGCCAACATCCTCGACCTTACCCAGACGCAGTATGTGCTGAACCGTGCGGAAATCGACCGGGACATCGCGTATAACAACGTCTGGCAGGCCCTTTTGCTCAAGGCCGCGGCCACCGGGGACTGGGATTTGTTCATCACTGCATTTTAAAAACCGCGAAAGGTCATGGGAATCATAAAATTTGCGCTTAGAAAACCGATTTCGATACTGGTACTGGTAGCAGGGTTGTTTTTCTTTGGAATCAAGGCGGTCAACTCGATCAAGATCGACATCTTCCCCCAGCTCGACCTGCCGGTCATTTACCTGTCGCACCCTTACGGTGGGTATACCCCGGCCCAGATGGAGGCTTACTTCGGAAAGCAATACGTCAACCTGCTGTTGTACGTCTCCGGTGTGAAAAGCATCGAGACAAAGAATATCCAGGGGCTTACCCTGATCAAGCTGACCTTTTATCCCGGTACGAACATGGCCCAGGCGGCCGCGGAAGTCACCGCTTACGCGGGCCGCGCCCAGGCGATCTTTCCACCGGGTTCCCAGCCCCCCTTTATCCTCCGGTTCGACGCATCGACCCTGCCCGTGGGAGAACTTGTCCTCAGCAGCCCGATCCGGTCGAACAACGAGCTCATGGACATGGCCAACGTGTATGTCCGCGCCCAGTTCACCAGCGTTCCCGGGCTGGTATCCCCCGCGCCTTTCGGGGGGAACGTCCGGACGATCGTCATCAAGGTGGATCCCGAGCTGCTGAGGATACATAACCTGACGGCCGACCAGGTGGTCGCCGCCCTTGACCGGAACAACCAAAACACCCCGGCGGGCAACGTCCGGATCGGGGACATCAACTACCTTACGCCCAGTAATGCCACAGAGCCCACCGTCAAGGACTTCGAGAATATTCCCCTGTACGTGGGACAAGGGGTGCAGAACCTTTATCTGAAGGACGTGGCAAAGGTGGAGGACGGTGCGGACATTACGTCCAGCTATGCGCTGGTCAACGGGAAGCGCTCCGTCTACCTGCCGATCACCAAGTCCGCCGCCGCCTCCACCTGGGAGGTGGTTCAAAACCTCAAAAAGGCCATCCCCCGTTTTCAAAACAACCTTCCCCCCGACGTAAAGCTGTCCTATGAGTTCGACCAGAGCGTCTATGTCATCAATGCGGTCAAAAGCCTGATGAGCGAAGGGGCGATCGGGGCCATCCTGACCGGTTTGATGGTGCTTCTTTTCCTCGGGGACGTCCGGGGTGCCTTGATCGTCATCCTGACCATCCCCACCTGTATCATTTCGGGTGTACTTTTCCTCAACTTATTTGGACAGACGATCAACATCATGACGCTGAGCGGTCTGTCCCTGGCCATCGGTATCCTCGTGGATGAATCGACGGTGACGATCGAGAACATCCACCAACACCTGGACATGGGCAAACCCAAGTCGCTGGCGATCTGGGATGCCTGTAAGGAAATTGCTTTTCCAAAACTCCTCATCCTGTTTTGTATCCTGTCGGTTTTTGCCCCCGCGTTTACCATGGGCGGTATCCCGGGATCGCTTTTTATGCCGCTTTCGCTGGCCATTGCTTTTTCCATGATTACCTCCTACCTCATGGCCCAGACCTTTGTACCGGTCATGGGGAACTGGTTGATGAAGGGACACAACAAAGGCAAACAATCCGACGAAGAGGAGTTCAAGGCGCTGCATGCCGAGGGGCGGGACAAAGGCTGGGCGGACAAAACCGCCGTGGTGGCCGAGCACCGCACTAAAAGCGGGAAGGTGCCCCTTTTCGATCGCTTCCGGGCGCGCTACCTGCGTTTCCTGGACCGGTTTTTCCCGCACCGGGCCATCATCACCATCGTGTATGTGGTGCTCACGCTGCTGGTGTCCGGTTTTCTGCTGAGCCGGATCGGCCGGGACGTTTTGCCCCGGACCAACGGGAGCCAGTTCCAAGTGCGTCTGCGCAACCCGGACGGTACCCGTTTGGAGCGGACGGAAATGACGATGATCCGGACCCTCCACATCCTGGACAGCCTGGTGGGACATGACAACGTGGAGATCACCTCCGCGTTTGTGGGAAACCACCCCTCCACCTTCTCCACGGACCCCATCTACCTCTTTATGAGCGGGCCCCAGGACGGAGTGCTCCAGGTCGCCCTGAAGGAAGGCTATAAGGTCAACCTGGAAGACCTGAAGGAGCGCTTCCGCAGAGCGATGTCCGAAACCCAACCCGAGGTCAGGGTTTCCTTTGAACCCATCGAGCTCACCGACAAGATCCTTTCGCAGGGATCGCCCACACCTGTGGAAATCATGATCTCCGGCAAAAACCACGAATTAAACGAGACCGAGGCCTTCAAGATTGTGGACAAGCTCAAAGGGATCCCTTATATGCGTGACGTGCAAATCGGCCAGTCCATCCGCTACCCGGCGATCAACATCAACATCGACCGTGTCCGGGCTGCCCAGATGGGGGTCGATGTCAACGGCATCGGCCGGGCCATGGTTCCCGCGACAAGCTCTTCCCGGTTCACCGACAAAAACGTTTGGATGGATCCGAAAGTGGGTCTCGGTTACCTCGTCCAGGTCGAAGTACCGGAGAACCAGATGACGAGCATCGACGACATCAAAGAGATCCCGCTACAGTCGAACCAGCCGCGCCCTGTATTGGGGGACGTCGCGACGATCACCAAGGGCACCCTTTATGGGGAGGCCGACGACATCGGCGCCATTTCGGAACTATCGGTGACGGCCAACCTTCATAATACGGACCAGGGTACCGCCACCAGGGACGTCAACAAGGCGCTCCAGGAGCTTGGTCCCACGCCCCGCGGCATTTCCCTGGAGGTGCGTGGTCTCAGCCCGACCCTGACGGATACCCTGGACAGTTTACAGACAGGACTGATCGTCGCCATCGTCGTCATCTTCCTGATGCTGGCGGCCAACTTCCAGTCCTTCCAGGTCTCCATGGTCGTGCTGTTTACGGTGCCCGCGGTCATATTGGGATCCCTGCTGCTGCTCATGGCGATGGGAGAAACCCTCAACCTCCAGAGCTATATGGGGATCATCATGTCGGTGGGCGTATCGATCTCCAACTCCGTCCTCCTGATCACCAACGCAGAAACCCTGCGAATGAAGAATGGGGACGCGGTAGCTTCCGCCAAAGAAGCGGCCGGTCTTCGTATCCGGCCCATCATCATGACCGCCGTTGCGATGGTGGTCGGGATGGTCCCCATGGCCTCCGGTTTGAGCGAGGGCGGGGGACAGGTCGCTCCCCTGGGCCGCGCCGTCATCGGCGGGCTCGTAGCCTCTACTTTTGCCGCCCTTTTCATCCTGCCCCTCGTATTTTCGTGGGTACAGAACAAGACCTCCACGAAGTCGGTGTCCCTGGACCCCGAAGACAAAGAAAGTGAACACTTTATCCCTTCATTGTATGAACATGACGCTCATCAATAGCCGCCTGATTCTCGGCGCCCTGCTGGCTTCCGGTTTCCTCATGGACAGCTGCGGCAGTTCCTCCGCCAAACCCGACAACGACACGACCGCTGCTGCGCCCGTGGTCACGAATACGTTCGCGTTGCAAAAGGGAAAGCTTTCCACCGATTTCAACGTTCCCGGTGAGCTGATCGCCTATCAACAGGTAGACCTCTATGCAAAGGTCAACAGCTTTGTCAAAAAGCTGTATGTCGATATTGGCTCCGAAGTGACCACCGGGCAGATCCTGGCCACCATGGAGGCCCCGGAGATTACCTCGCAGATCGACGCCGCCTCCGCCCGCGTCAAGGCGCAGGAATCCATATTTATCGCCAGCAAGGCCAACTACGACCGCATGTACGAGACCAGCCTGACCCCGGGCACGATCTCCCAGAACGACCTGGACCAGGCGGCCGCCCGCAAGAATTCGGACTCCGCCCAGCTCGAAGCGGCGCGCTCCAACCTGAAGGAAGCGGTGGATACCCGGGACTACCTCGTGCTCAAGGCGCCGTTCAGCGGCGTCATCAGCGCGCGTAACATCAACCCGGGGGCTTATGTCGGTCCTTCGGGCAAGGGCCAGGACCTGCCGATGTTCACCCTCCAGCAACAAAGCCTGCTGCGTCTGGTCGTCTCCGTGCCGGAGCTCTACACCGGCTATCTTAGCGACAAGGACATTGTCAAATTCACGGTCAAGGCCCTGCCCAACCAGCCCTTTACCGCCCGCGTCCGCCGGCTTGCCGGGGCCATCGACAACCGTCTCCGCTCTGAACGCATAGAAATGGACGTCGAAAACCCCCGGAATCAACTGCTGCCCGGTATGGTCGCCGAGGTCAGCGTCCCCCTGCCCTCCAATGACAGCACCTTCCTGGTACCGCGCACGGCCGTCGTCAATTCGACTGAGAAGATTTTTGTCATCCGGGCCAACAACGGCAAGGCCGAATGGATTACCGTAAAGACCGGCCGGGAAGCCAGCGGGCGGATCGAGGTGTATGGAGACCTAAAGGAAGGAGATACACTGGTAACGGCGGCTTCGGAAGAGATCCGGGACGGATCCGCGCTGTCGAATACGAAAATAACGCCGGCCTCCAAATAATCATTATCTTGGGCGTACAAAAACAAAGAACCGCTTATGTATTGTTCCAACTGCGGCGCCCAGATCGACGATAACGCAGTCGTTTGCGTCAAATGCGGCGTTCTCACAGGCAATGTACCCGTATCCAAAGTCGCCGACCCAGACCTCGTCGGCTATGACTGGCTTACCGCGCTTCTCCTCTGCTGGTTCCTCGGCTGGTTAGGCGTACACAGCTTTTACACCAAAAAGACCGGCATCGGCATCGCCCAACTCCTCACCCTCGGCGGGTGTGGTATCTGGCAGCTTGTAGACCTTATTATGATCATCGTTGGCAGCTACCGGGATGGCCTGGGCAGACCGTTGGTCAGGAAGTAAACGCACCGTCTGGGCGCTTGCGCTCCTGGCGGCACCCGTCCTGGTCTTTTGCGTGGACTATCACGCAGGAGACCGGGACCTTTCATTTTGTTTGTTCAAGCTGATGACCGGGCATCCTTGTTATGGATGCGGGACGCTCCGCGGGTTGTCCGCGGTGTTGCACCTGGACCCCATGGCGGCGTGGCGGCTCAATAAGCTCAACGCCTTGCGGATCCCGTTGCTCGGGGCGCTGTACGTGCAGGCCCTCCTAAAACTCGTCTCCCGCCGCAAAATCGTTGGCGCGGTACATCCACTGCCCGCTCGTGAAATCGGGGAAATCCACCGTCTGGAATCCTAGCTCGATGGACGACTCGCTCAAAGGGGTGATGACGCTCCAGGTGGCGGCGTCGTAGACATCCATCGGCGTGGCGACACCTCTCTTGATCGCTTCCACGAAGCCATGGAGTACAAAAAAGTCCATGCCTCCATGCCCGGCGCCCTCGGTATCCTTGCTCCAGCGTTGCCAAAGCGGGTGGTCGTATTTCTTCAGCCAGTCCGTGGCCACGTCCCACTCGTCCTCGTGTGCGCTTTTACCTTGTACATAGACGCTATTCGCCACGTCCATCCAAAGCCCCTCGGTGCCTTGTACCCGGAAGCCCAGGGAATAGGGGCGCGGGTTATTGGTATCGTGCTGGAGAAGCATCGTTTCTCCGTTGGCACAGTGGAGCTGTGTGGTCACGATGTCGCCCAACCGGAAACGCACCTTGGCGTTGGGATGGTTTTCTCCGCCGTTTGCCACGATATAATTGTGCAGCCCCCGGGTCTTGGTGGCAAAACTGGACAGCGACAAAAAGCGGTTCCCCCGGTTGATCCCCGTCATCATAGCCAGCGGACCGACGCCGTGTGTAGGATAAAGGTCGCCGTTCCGGTGTACCGAGTGGTTGGTCCGCCAGCGGGCTTCGGAGAAGGCCTTGGGGCCAAACTCCACGCCGTGGTTGTAGGGGGGCTGGCCGTCGTTGAACTTCACGCCCCTCAGGTCGTGCTGGTAGCCTCCCTGGAGGTGCAACAGCTCTCCAAAAACACCCTGTCGAACCATATTCAGCACTGCCATCACATCCCGGCGATAACAGACGTTTTCCAGCATCATCACGTGCGCCTTCCGGCTTTCCGCGGCCTTGACCACGTCCCAATGGTCCTGGAGGGTGATCCCCAGGATGACTTCCGTCGCCACGTATTTGATCCCCGCCGCAAGTGCGTCGAGCACCATGGGCGCGTGCCATTCCCAGGGCGTGGCGATGATGACCCCGTCCAACCCCTGGAGGGCAAGCAGGTCACGGTAGGCATAGTCACTCCCGGTAAATACCTTTGGCGCGGGTTTGCCGGATTTGGCAATGATGTTGTGCGCCCTTTGGAGCATCTGGTCATCCACATCGCAGATGGCGACGACTTCCACGTCCGGGCGGCGGAGTGCCAGCGCAAGGTGGCTTTCCCCACGGAAACCCACGCCAATAATGCCAAGGCGCACCGCTTTGGCGTCCAGGTTCAAACCCGGTATCAGGGATCCGGCCAATACATTGGATCCCGCAAATAGCCCGGCAGACGCCAGGGATACGTTTTTGACGAAGTCTCTTCTGGTATGCATGGCGTGAATATCGGGATCTTTTCCAACTAAAAATGCATCAATCGATTGCGCAATTTTTCCCGCGCCAGTCGTTACTTTTGTAAGATTATGTCCTCCACTATTCTGATCATCGACGACGAGGAGAAGCTGCGCCAGCTCCTGGCTCGTATCCTCCAACTCGAAGGCTATCAGCTCCTGCAGGCGGGCAACCTCCGCCAGGGTTTGCAATCGCTGCAACAACAGGAAATCGACGTTGTCATCTGTGATGTAAAGCTCCCCGACGGCAGCGGGGTGGAGGCGGTCCAGCAGATCCGGGAAAAGTCGCCGCTGACGGAGATCATCCTGCTCACTGCTTATGGGAATATACCCGACAGTGTAAAGGCCATCAAAAACGGCGCCTTTGACTATATCACTAAAGGCGACGACAACGACAAGATCATCCCGCTCGTGGCCCGGGCGGAAGAACGCGTCCAGATGCAGCGACGCATCACCCAGCTTGAAGCCCGGGTGGGCAAACAATACGCCTGGGACAGCATCATCGGCAAGTCAGCCTCCCTCCGCCAGGCCATTGCACTGGCACGAAAAGTAGCGGATACACCGACGACCGTTTTGCTGACAGGAGAGACGGGTACCGGAAAAGAAGTATTTGCGCAAGCCATCCACCAGGAAAGCAGCCGTAAAAACAAACCTTTTGTCGCCATCAATTGCAGCGCCTTTTCCAAAGAGCTGCTCGAAAGCGAGATCTTCGGCCACAAGGCCGGGGCGTTCACCGGGGCAACGAAGGACAAAAAGGGACTTATCGAAGAAGCCCAGGGGGGCACGCTTTTTCTTGACGAGATCGGTGAAATGCCGATGGAGCTCCAGGCCAAACTCCTCCGCGTCCTGGAAAGCAAGGAGTTTATAAAGGTAGGGGACACCAAGACCTTACGGGTGGATGTCCGGATCATCGCGGCGACCAACCGCGACCTCGCCGAAGAAGTCAAGACGGGTCACTTCCGGGAAGACCTGCTCTACCGGCTCAACGTGTTTACCATCGAACTGCCTCCGCTGCGGTCCAGAAAGGACGACATACCGGCCCTGGCCAACCATTACCTGGAGGTTTTTTCCAGTAAAACCAACCGGAAGGGGCTTACCCTCGATCCGCAAGCGCTGAGCCTCCTGGAGGCCCATGAATGGAAGGGCAACATCCGGGAGCTCAAAAACGTCCTGGAAAGGGCCGTTATCCTGGCGGAGGGCGGTGTGCTTTCCCCCGAAGACCTCCCCCTCGACATCCAGATGTCCGTTCCCCACAGCGCGCCCCACGTCCTGAGTGCCTTTGACCTGGCGAGCGTAGAAAAATTACACATCCAGCGCGTCCTAAACCATACCAAATGGAACAAGGCGGAAGCAGCGCGCCTGCTCAATATCGGGCTGACGACCCTCTACCGGAAGATCGACGAGTATAAGCTGGACGAAGGGCGGTAAAAACAGGGACATGCAACTCAAAACCAAACTCACCGCGGGCCTGATTTTCCTCTTCCTGGTCATCCTTGCCCTGGGTGCAGTGGGTATTTATTCCGTTCACCGGCTCGCTGCCGATTCGGAGGCGGTCCTGCGGGACAACCAGAATTCGGTGCTTTACTGCGGGACCATGCTGGAAAGCCTGGACACGCGCGATTCTGGCTTCGCCGCTTTTGAACGCGCCCTTGTCCTCCAGGAGCACAACGTTACCGAACCAGGAGAGGGCGCCCTTACTTCAGCCCTGAGGGCCGCTTTCGACAGCCTGAAACAGCACCCCGCCGACAGCACCCTTTACCCCCGTGTCCGGCAACTTCTTTATGGCATTTCCGAAGTCAACGAACGGCCGATCCAGCGCAAAAGCCAGGTGGCGACCAATACGGCCCACCGGGCCATTCTCTGGATGAGCCTGATCGTTGCGGCCCTGACCCTGGTCGCCCTGCTCTTTATCCTGAACTTCCCCGAGGCGGTGTCCCGCCCCATCCAGGAGCAAAACGAGGCCAAAACCAATTTTATCGCCACGATTTCCCACGAGCTCAAAACCCCCTTGTCCTCCATAAAAATGGCCGGGCGCCTCCTGGAAGACGAACGGGTCGGTGCCCTGAACGCGGAGCAGAAGGAATTGGTCGGCCAGGTCACCGACGACGCCAACCGTCTCCTGCGCATCACGGGTGAACTGCTCCACCTCACCCAGGCGGAGACGGGTCGTATCCAGCTCCAGATCAACCTCGTGGCGCCCTCGCTGATCGTAGAAACGGCCACCCGAGCGGTGTCCTTCCAGGCCCACCAGAAAAGCATCCAGATCGTCACGGATGTCCAGGACGAAGACTATCTGGTCTATGCAGATGCGGAAAAGTCGTCCTGGGTCCTGATCAACTACCTCACCAACGCCATCCGCTATTCCCGGGAGGATGGGCTCGTCACGGTGACCGTACAGGCACACGACCAAGGGACCGTGGGTTTTGTCGTCCGTGACCAGGGCCCCGGTATAGATGCAAAGTACCTGCCGAAACTCTTCGACCGGTACTTTCGCGTTCCCGGCAACCGGGATCAGACCGGCAGCGGTCTGGGGCTGGCTATTTCCAAGGAATTTATCGAAGCCCAGGGGGGCACCGTCGGGGTGTGGAGCGAGCCGGGGTATGGGTCCGCGTTTAGCTTCGAGCTGCCCGGGGCGAAGACCTGAGTTACAACCCCGCGCTGTCGCGGAATTCCGCCCTGTGCGCACCGATCATTTTCCCATCCGCTGTAAAGGTCAGCAGGTAATCTGTTGTAAAGACGTCGTGGTGATCGGAATCATAGTAATTGCCATCATCCACCGCGATGACATACGTGCTTCCCTCGGGTGTAATAACCTCTTTGATCCCGTCGATGTTACAACCCTCATACCCGCTGTGCCGGAAACCCTGCCGGACGCCATCGGGAATCCGGTGGGTCGGCGCGTAGATCCGGACGGTTTTTTCCCATTTCCCATTGGTTTGGAAAACGGCGGTATACTTGACGTCATGGAGCTTGAAGCGGACGGCATAGTCATTGAGGCTCACCGGCATCCACTTTTTGACCAGGGCGTCGGGATAGCGTTTTTCAAAAGAGGAAGTCACGGCGGCAGGGACGGTGCCTGTCGGTTTATACGCCGCAAGGGTGGGGGACACGGCCCCTATCAGGAGTAGAAAAAATAGTGTTTTCATGATGCTGTTATTTGATTCAAAAGTAAACAGGGACGCGGCGTTCCGGAAAATCCGGGGCGTTGTTTAACAGGATTTACCGTCTGTGATTAAAAGGGGATTAAAATGCGCACCGCCCCCTGCCGGAAGCTATCTTTGTCTCATGGAAAGCGCCCGCATTCTCCTGGTGGAAGACGAAAGAAAGATCGCGGAATCCCTGCAACAGGGGCTGGGTGAACAACAGTTTTCGGTGGATATCGCCCGGGACGGCCTGGAGGGTAAAAAACGGTCCCAGGAGACCCCTTATGACCTGTACATCATCGACATCAACCTCCCCCTCCTCGACGGATACGAGCTTTGCCGGCTCGTCCGGGCTTCCGACGAGCACGCCAAAATCATCCTCCTGACCGCCCTGGGTACGACCGAACACAAGCTCAACGGCTTCCAGGCGGGTGCGGACGACTATATTGTCAAACCCTTCGACTTCAAGGAGCTGGTGGCGCGTGTCGGGGTCTTGCTCAGACGGTCTCCGGCGTTTGTCGCTGAAAAGCGGTATCTCCACGCGGCCAACCTGACCATGTACCTGGACACACAGGAAGTGACCCGGGACGGCCTGGCGATTGCGCTTACGGCCAAGGAATTCCAGTTGTTGGAATACCTCGTTCGGAATAAGAACAAGATCGTGTCCCGGGTGGACATTGCCCGGGATGTCTGGGACATCGACTGGGAAACAAGGACCAATGTGATCGATGTATACGTGAACTTTCTGCGTAAAAAGATCGACCGGGATTTCAACCCCAAATTGATCCATACCCTGGTGGGGAGAGGGTACATCCTCAAAGACCATCTGCTTTGACCATTAGGTATAAAATACAATTGTTGTTTGTATTGCTGGTGAGCGGGATCATCGCCCTGCTCGCCGCGTCGGTGTATTACCTTTTCGCCCTGGAGCGCCGGGAAGCCTTCCGGGCTCACCTGAAAAGCAGGGCCAACTATAGCGCGCAATTGTATGACCTCTTAGGGGACAGCGCTTATGCGCGACTGTCAGGTATGGATTCATCGCTGTCGGCGGGTTTTTTGCCGCGGCGCACGATTGCCCTGTTCCAGGCCGGGGAGCCACCGGTCTTTCAATTTCAGGGCAAGGACACCCAGCGTTTCGCCCTCGATCCGCAAACGCTCCAGGCGGTCGGACGGACAGGCGAAGCCTTTTTTACGCTGGACACGCGGGAGGCGATCGCTTTGAAGCGAAGGGCAGGGGGAAAGGAGGTCATCGTGGCGGTAGCGGCGCGCGATGTCGAAGGGCTGGCCCGCCTGGACGAGCTGCTCAAGATCCTCCTGGGGAGCCTTCCCGTGTCGGTGTTGCTGACCGCCATCGCGGGCAGCATTTTTGCAAGACGCCTGATCCGGCCCGTAACGACCATCATCCGGGAAGTCAACGACCTTTCCTCGGACAACCTGGCGCACCGTATCGACGCCGGGGACAATAAGGACGAGCTGAGCCAGCTGGCGGATACCTTCAACCGTCTCCTGGACCGTCTCCAGGAATCCTTTGATATGCAACGCCGGTTTATCGCCAATGCGTCCCACGAGCTGTCGACGCCGCTGACGTCCATCTCCAGCCAGCTCGAAGTAGCCTTGCAACGGGAGCGCGGCGGAGCGGAATACAAACAGGTCTTGTTGTCCGTCCACGAAGACGTCATCCAACTGCGCCGCCTGACGCGGAGCCTGCTGGAGCTGGCCAAGGCCGACACGAGTGGAGGCATGGAGCTGACGGGCGTCCGGGTGGACGAGGTTTTGCTAAAGGTTGCCTCCGACATGGGGCAACTCCGCCGGCAATATATTGTCGACCTTCATTTCGGCGAATTCCCCGAGGACGAACCCGATTGCCTGGTGTTCGGCAGCTATGAGCTCCTCTACAGTGCCTTTCGGAATGTCGTGGAGAACGGCTGTAAATACGCCGCGGACCATACTGTAGAAGTACACCTATACTATGCCCGGCAGGGGATCAGCGTTTGCGTCACCACCAACGGCAATCCCATCAACGAGGAAGACTACGACAAAATCTTTCAGCCCTTTTTCCGGGGGGGCACCGCCGGCGACTATAGCGGCTGGGGACTCGGGCTGACGCTCGCCCGGAGTATCATACGCCTGCACAAGGGCACGATCGAAGTGACCGGGGACCGGGACCTTCGGAGTACCACCTTTATCGTGACATTGCCTCCTTCTTCAGCGAAGGTTTGAGCACAAAAAAGCCGGCCCAGAAGAGCCGGCCGTTTTCACACATAATGGGTACATCACGCTGTAAGGGTTAAAGCCATTGGTTCCTCATCCTCCGGTAGCAAAGAAACGGAGGCAAAGGTCTTTTTCTGCTGGATCCAGCCGAACACCAGCGGGATGATCAGCAAGGCGGAAAAGGTAGACGCGATCAGCCCGCCGATGACGGCGCGTCCCAGCGGTGCCGTCTGGTCACCGGATTCCCCGAGGCCGCTCGCCATGGGGATCATCCCCACGATCATCGCCAGGGTGGTCATCAGGATGGGCCGGAAACGCATGGAGGCGCTGGCGATGGCGGCCTTGAACGGGTCCTTATATTCCAACCGGAGGTGTTCTGCATTGGTCACGATCAACAGCGCATTGGCGACGGATACGCCGATGGACATAATGATCCCCATATACGATTGCAGGTTCAGGGTGGCCCCGGTTGCCAGCAATAAGGTCATGGAGCCGATGAGCACCGCCGGTACGGTGGACAGGACGCTGATGGCCATGCCAAAGGACTGGTAGTTGGCGGCCAGCAGGAGCAAGATGACAATGATAGCCGCCAGGAGCCCACTCTGAAGGGAGTCGAGGGTTTCTGTGAGCAAAGAGGACATTCCCTTGATCTGGGCCACCATGCCGGAGGGCGGCGTGCCTAGGGAATTGATGGCTTTTTGGACGGCGTTGGTGGCGGCGCCCAGGTCCTTTTTGTAGATGTTGGCGCTGACGGTGACAAAACGCCTCGGTCCCGCCCGGTCGTATTCCCCGGGTAAGGTATCGATACGAAGGCTGGCGACGTCGGAGAGGATGGGTCGCACCTGTCCCGCGACCAGGGGCGCATTCCGGAGCTGTTCCAGGGAGGTCATCATATATTCCGGCACTTCCACCTGTGTCTGGTAGGTGTAGGAGTTCCGGTTGTCCAGCCATAGATTTTTGTCGGTAAAGCGGCTGGAGCTGGTCAGGTCGGTGATGCTTTTTGATACGTCCCTCAAATTCAACCCCATCATGGCGATTCTTTGCCGGTCTGCGGCGATGTTGACGACAGGGAATTTGAGGGGCTGGGCGATCTGGACGTCCCTGAGAAAAGAGATATGACTTAGGGTATCGACGAGCCTGTCGGCATATTGTTCGATGTTCTCGATGTTCTTGCCGGCGACGCGGACCTCGATGGGGGTGGAAGCGCCCTGGGACATGATCTTCTCGGTGAGCTCGATGGGCTCGAAGGAGAGATGGAGTTCGGGGTATCGGGCCAGGATGTTTTTTCGGAGCTGATCCTTGAGTTCTTCGACGTTGCCCTTGAAGTGATCGTCAAGGTTGACCTGGATGACGGCTTCGTGGGTACCGCTGTTGAAGATATAAAGGTTGGAAGTGCCGAAGCTGGAAGGGACGAGGCCGACATAAGCGGACGTAACGTCGATGTGGTGGTCGACGGTGGAGTCGAGGATGTCGAGGACGCCTTTGGTGGCGCGTTCGGTGACTTCGAGGCGTGTGCCGTCGGGTTCGCGGAGGCGGAGCTGGAGCTGGCCCACGTTGTTTTTGGGCAGGAGATCCTTGCCGATGATGACCAGACAGAGGCCTGCCCCGGTGAGCGTGAAGGCCAGGTAGATCATCACCACGAGTTTTCGACGGGGCATCCATTTTTTCAGCCGGTCGGCGAGGGCTTGTTTGACGATTCCGAAGTAGTCATTTTCCTCCTTGTGTGCGTGCCGGTACATCTCCTCCCTCAGTAGCCAGTTCGAGATCACGGGTACGATGGTCTGGGACGACAAGAAGGAGACGATCATGGCGAACCCGATCGACAGGGACAGCGGCAGGAACATGGCCTTGGGGACCCCATTCATGACAAAGGCCGGCGCGAAGACGGCCAGGATACAGAGCAGGATCAGGAGCTTTGGGAAAGCGATCTCCTGGCAGGCGTTCCAGATCGCCAGCTGCTTGGACTTACCCATTTCCAGGTGCTGGTGGATGTTCTCTATAGTCACCGTGGATTCATCCACGAGGATACCGATGGCTAAGGAAAGACCGCTCAGGGTCATGATGTTGATCGTCTGCCCGCAGAGGTGTAGGAAAAACACGGCGCCTAAGATGGCGATCGGGATGGTGATGATGACCACGAGGCTGCTCCGCCAGTCCCTGAGGAAAAGCAAAACGGTCAAACCCGTCAGGATCGCCCCCAGGATGCCCTCGGTCATCAGGCTTTTGGCGGCGTTGATGACAAAAACGCTCTGGTCGAATTTATAGCTCACCTCCACGTCCGCCGGCAACAGGCTTTTCATTTCCGGGATACGTTCTTTGAGCGTGTTGACCACCGTCAGGGTGGAGGCATCGGGGGTCTTGACGATGGGCATATAGACGGAACGCTTTCCGTTCACCAGGGAATAGTCGACCGTTACGTCCGTCCCATCCTCCACCTTGGCTACGTCCCGCACATACACCGTCGCCGCTCCCTGACTTTGGATAGGGATGTCGTCGAAATTCCGGACACTATCCTCCAGGGAGTTCACACTGGTGACATACATGATCTTGCCCATCCTGAGGTTCCCGGAAGGGGTCATGGTGTTGTTCCGGGTGATGGCGTTCACGACCTGGTCGGCAGAGAGGTTGAATGCCTGGAGTTTTTGGGGATCCACATTGATGACCATCGTCCGTGCGTTGGACCCGAAGGGCGGGGGAGCGGTAAGACCGGGGATGGTGGCGAACAGGGGGCGGATCCTGGTCATGGCCAGGTCGAAGATATCCGCCAGGGTCCGGGTCTTGCTGCTAAAGACGAGTTCGCCCACGGGTAGGGAAGAAGCGTCGAAACGGATGACCTGGGGTGGCAGGGCGCCCGGTGGGAAAAAGGCCATGGTCCGGTTGACCTGCAGGGCCACCTGGGCGGAGGCCTCGGCCATGTCGGTATTCTCGTAGAAGGTGAGCTTGATCAGGGAGAGCCCCTGGATGTTTTTACTTTCGATATTTTTCACACCGTTGACATACAGGAACTGGTCCTGCATGCGGGTCGCGAAGAAACCTTCCATCTGGCGGGCGGACATCCCTCCGTACTGCTCGATCACATAGATGACCGGTAGGTTGAGCTGGGGGAAGATGTCAACGGGTATGCTACGCACGGCCATCACGGAGAACAACAAAAGACCCATGAACATCACCAGGATAGTGATGGGCCTTTTTAAGGCTGCTCGTATCATCAGGAGGGTTATTTGATGCTTTGAATAAATTGGTTGAGGTTGCCTGTCGCGGTGGCCCTGTCGAGATTCGCCAGGTACCAGTTGTTGAGCGTTTCGGCATAAGATATCTGGGCGCTATACAGGACGTAGGTCGCTTCGGTCAGGTCCACCAGGTTGATGAGGCCGGCCCTATACTGTGCCAGTTTTTGGTTATACGCATCACCGGCGGCCTTGATCTGAATGGGGATCTCCCGGAGGTTGGCCTCGGCTTCCCGGATGGCCTCCTGGGCCTGGGCTGCGGCCGAATTCAGGTCTAATTGCTCCTGCTGAAGGGCGTAGTCCGTGGATTGGGTTTCGAAGCGGGCTTGCGTTAGCGCGTCTCTCCGATGGACAGGGTCGAAAAGGTTATAAGCAAATGTCAGCCCAACCATATAGTTGTACCGTTGGTAGCCCAGGCCGGTGCCCATGTCCTTGTACTGATCGTTATACGCTATGCTGGAGCCCCGGCCCCAGGCGCCCCCGGAAAGGATGATCTTGGGCAGATAGCTTTTTTTCACCAGGGTTTCCGAGGACAGGTAATACTGCTTTTGCTGAAGGTAATAGTTGAGAAAGGGGTTGCTACCCGCGGGGGTATCCAGGGAAGGCATCATCGGGTGTGTCGCCATCGTATCTACGCTTACCTTGTCCGGAGCCAGGCCGGTGAGGTAGGCCATCTCCTGGGTAAGCTGGGCGATGGTGCCCAGCCGCTCGTTATAGGCTACCCGGGCCTTGGACAGCTCCGCCTGGGCCAGGGATGAATCGACCCCTGCCCGTATGCCGCTGAAGGTCAGGGCGTGGATCACGGTATCGACCGTCGAATAACGGAGGATATTCTGTTGATCGACTGCCAATTGGTATTTGCTCTTCAGGAGTTCGAAATAGAGCTTGCTGACCTGTTCTTCGAGGAGATAGGTTTGGAAATCCAGGTCGGCCTGGCGCACGCCGACGAGCGACTGAGCGTTACTGACCTTTGCTTTCCGAAGGCCGAAATTGACGAGCTCGTATTCGCTGTACAGCACGCCTATGTTCCCGGTGGCCGCCTGCCAGTTCTCCGCGCTGCGAACGCTGCTGCTCACGGAGGGGATGATGCCGAAAGACTCGTAAGCCCCCGGGAGGGAATTGGCGGATGCCATATTCACCTCGTCCAGCGCCATGGCGCTGGGCAGAAAACTGTTTCGGGCATAGGAAACACCTGCCTGCGCACTGCTCACCAGGGCCTTTTTCTGAGACAGCAAGGGAAGATGGCGGGTGGCGGCGTCGACGAGGACAGACAGGGGGCCGCCCGTGCTGTCTTGCGCAGTCGTAGCCGCAGTCGAACCCGTAGCCTGGGAGAAGGCGGCTCCCGACACGAGTCCCAAGACGGCGCACAGGTAGAACCTTCGTATATGTTGAATGATCATGTTGGTCCGGTTTATTGCTTGATGGTAATGTTGTCTTTGATTTCGTCGTTGGCGTTGGCAATGACGGAATCCCCGGGGTTCAGCGCTCCGAAGACCTCGATTTGGCTGGCGGACTGATTGCCCGTGGACACGTCGACCTTGTGGGTTTTCCCGTCTATTATGACGATGACGTATTTCCGTTCGGTGGAGGTGACGACCGCTGATTTGGGAACGGATAGCGCGCTGGGATTCCCCTTTGACGTGAACAATACCGTGGCGAACATACCCGGCGTAAGGGTTTCGCTTTGATTATACACATCCAGTTCCACCCGCTCGCTCCGGAATTGAGGCGAGATATTCATCGACTTCCTGGCGATGCGTCCCGTAAAGGCTTTCCCGGGGTACGCCGTCAGGTAAAAGGACAGGGTGTCGCTATTGCGAAGGTCTTCCGCGATATGTTCCGGTATGTCCACCTGCAGACGCAAGTGTTCGATTTGTTTTAGCTCCAGCATGGGGGGCGCATCCTTGGCTGCCGCACTGACGAGGGCGCCCGGGTGGACGTTTCGGGCCGTGATCACCCCTGTGAACGGCGCCGTGACGTTGAGATAGGAACCCATGACCTGCTGTTGCTGCCAATTGGCCCTTTCCGCATTGGCGAGGGAGCTGTCGGCGGAGGCTTTGGCCTTGGCGGCGGCCAGTTGCAGGGGAGACACGGCCCCCGGTGTCGCTGCAGCTTCTGTAAGCCGTTCGTATTCTTCCTTGCTGATCGTAAAGTCCGCCTTCGCGCGTTCGAATTTCTCTTTTGCCTGAAGCGTGGCTTGTTCCAATTCCGGGGCGACGAGCACCATGAGCAGCTGACCCTGCCGGACGTGAGATCCAATATCGACAAGGACGGATTGCACATATCCATTGACCTTCGGGAAGATGGATACTTCCTGGTAGGCGGCCAGTTGGGCAGGGAGCTGTTCTACCTGTTCCACTGGTGTTTTACTGGCTGCGGCCAGCGAATAATGGGGCGCTGCGGCGGAGGCGACCGCGGGGTCGGCTTCTTGTTGGTGCCCGCAGGCGGCCAGGAGAATGATAAAGGGTATCAGTAATGTAACGCGATTCATATCGGATAAGTTAATGAGTAGTTTGAATAAGATCACCTGGTTCATCTTCATTGTCGCCAGGGTACAAGGAAGCCGACCGGAAGGATGTTTTTTGCTGTATCCAGCCATACACGAGGGGGACCATGAACAAAGCGGCGAAAGTCGAGGCGGCTAGTCCGCCGATGACGGCGCGCCCCAATGGGGCGGTCTGGTCGCCCGATTCCCCGAGGCCGCTCGCCATAGGGATCATCCCCACGATCATGGCCGCACTGGTCATCAGGATGGGCCGGAAACGCATAGCGGCGCTGACGATGGCGGCCTTGAAGGGATCTTTGTATTCCAGCCGCAGGTTTTCCGCATTGGTGACGATCAGCAGCGCGTTGGCGACGGATACGCCGATGGACATAATGATCCCCATGTACGACTGCAGATTGAGGGTAGCCCCGGTCGCCAGGAGGATGACCAGCGAGCCCAGGAGCACCGCCGGCACCGTTGCCAGGACACTGATGGCGACCCCAAAGGACTGGTAGTTGGCGGCCAGCAGGAGCAAGATGACGATGATGGCTGCCAGGAGCCCGCTTTGAAGCGAATCCAGGGTTTCGGTCAGGAGGGAGGACATCCCTTTGATCTGGGCCACCATGCCGGAGGGCGGCGTGCCCAGGGAATTGATGGCTTTTTGGACGGCGTTGGTGGCGGCGCCCAGGTCCTTTTTGTAGATGTTGGCGCTGACGGTGACAAAACGCCTCGGCCCCGACCGGTCGTATTCCCCGGGCAAGGTATCGATACGGATGGTGGCGACGTCGGAGAGGACGGGCCGCATCTGTCCTGCAACCAGGGGCGCGTTCCGGAGCTGTTCCAGGGAGGTCATCATGTATTCCGGTACTTCCACCTGTGTCTGGTAGGTGTAGGAGTTCCGGTCGTCCAGCCACAGGTTCTTATTGGTGAACCGGCTGGAACTGGTCACGTCGGTGATGCTCTTGGAAATATTGTCCAGGCTAAGCCCCATCAGGGACAAACGCTGCCGGTCTACATTGATGTCGACGACGGGGAATTTGAGAGGCTGGGCGATCTGGACATCCCTGAGAAAAGAGATATGACTTAGGGTATCGACGAGCCTGTCGGCATATTGTTCGATATTCTCGATGTTCTTGCCGGCGACGCGGACCTCGATGGGGGTGGAAGCGCCCTGGGACATGATCTTCTCGGTGAGCTCGATGGGCTCGAAGGAGAGACGGAGTTCAGGGTAGCGAGCCAGGATGTTTTTTCGGAGCTGATCCTTGAGTTCTTCGACGTTGCCCTTGAAGTGATCGTCAAGGTTGACCTGGATGACGGCTTCGTGGGTACCGCTGTTGAAGATATAGAGGTTGGAGCTGCCGAAGCTGGAAGGGACGAGGCCGACATAAGCGGACGTAACGTCGATGTGGTGGTCGACGGTAGAGTCGAGGATGTCGAGGACGCCTTTGGTGGCGCGTTCGGTGACTTCGAGGCGTGTGCCGTCGGGTTCGCGGAGGCGGAGCTGGAGCTGGCCTACGTTGCTCTTTGGCAGGAGGTCCTTGCCGATCACCGTCAGACAGACCGCCGCGCCGGTCAGCGAAAGACCCAGGTACAAAAGGACGACCGTCTTCCGCCGCGGCATCCATTTTTCGAGGCGGCTGTGTAACGCGTCTTTCATGCGTTGGAAGAAGCCCTCTTCCTGCGCGTGGGCGCCGTGGGCGCTCTGCGCCTCCTGCGCGGTGGCTGCACCGTCGCCGACCTGCGTCGCATGTGGTTCGCTGTGCGCGGTAGCTGCGTCGTCGCCATGCGGCACCAGCGGCCCGCCGTGCTTCAACAGCCAGTTCGAGATCACCGGCACCAGCGTTTGCGCCGCCACATAAGACACGATCATCGCAAACCCGATCGACAGGGACAGCGGCAGGAACATGGCCTTAGGTACGCCATTCATGACAAAGGCCGGGGCGAACACCGCCAGGATACAAAGAAGGATCAGGAATTCCGGGAAGGCAACCTCCTGGCAGGCATCCAGGATGGCGCGCCGCTTACTTTTGCCCCGCTCCAGGTGCTGGTGAATGTTTTCTATCGTCACGGTGGCCTGGTCGACGAGGATACCGATGGCCAGGGACAGGCCACTCAGCGTCATGATGTTGATCGTCTGGCCTGTCAGATTGAGGAAAAAAATGGCCCCCAAAACGGAGATCGGGATGGTGATGATCACCACCAGGCTACTTCTCCAGTCCTTTAGGAAAAGTAAAACCGTCAAACCCGTCAGGATGGCCCCCAGGATGCCCTCGGTCATCAGGCTTTTGGCAGCGTTGATGACGAAAACGCTCTGGTCGAATTTATAGCTCACATCCACGTCCGGCGGCAACAGGCTTTTCATCTCGGCGATCTTGTCCTTGAGCATGTTGACCACCGTAAGTGTGGACGCGTCCGGCGTCTTGACGATGGGCATGTATACGGACCGTTTGCCGTTCACCAGGGCATAGTCCACGGTGATGTCCGTGGCGTCTTCCACTTTCGCCACGTCGCGGACGAAGACCGACGTGCTGCCGTTGCTTTTGATGGGAATGTCTCCAAATTCCTTGACCTGGTCTTCGAGGGAGTTCACACTGGTGACGTACATAATATTGCCCACACGGAGGTTCCCGGAGGGCGTCATGGCGTTGTTCTGTGTGATGGCATTCACCACCTCGTCGGCGGAGAGATTGAAGGACAGGAGCTTCTGCGGATCGACGTTGATGACCACCGTCCGGGCGTTGGACCCGAAGGGCGGGGGAGCGGTCAGCCCGGGAATGGTGGCGAAAAGGGGCCGTATCCGGGTCATGGCCAGGTCGAAAATATCCGCCAGGGTGCGGGTCTTGCTGCTAAAGACGAGCTCACCCACCGGAAGGGAGGAGGCGTCGAAACGGATGACCTGGGGCGGAAGGGCGCCCGGCGGGAAAAAGGCCATGGTCCGGTTGACCTGCAAGGCGACCTGTGCCGAGGCTTCGGCCATGTCGGTACTTTCATAAAAGGTCAGCTTGATCAGGGACAGGCCTTGGATATTCTTGCTTTCGATGTTTTTGACACCGTTGACATATAGGAACTGGTCCTGCATGCGGGTGGCAAAGAAGCCCTCCATCTGGCGCGCGGACATCCCCCCGTATTGCTCGATGACATAGATAACGGGGAGGTTAAGCTGTGGGAAAATATCGATGGGTATTTTCCGGAGCGCCATGATGGAGAACAGTAAAAGGCCCATGAACAACACCAGGATGGTGATGGGTCTTTTTAATGCTGCACGTATCATTAAAAAAGCGTATTTGTGGAGGCTGGCGGTATGAGCCTATACGAGGCTAATCGGCCAGCCAAAAAAGATAAAGAAAGGGAAGGCTAACACACACGCACAGGGGGGCCCCTCAGCAAGGCAGCCGCGCGATCCCTGGAAACGATCGGGTCGACGGCGGGAATGAATACTTCCAGGACGGGATACGTCACCGGTTCAAGGTGGAATTCCAGGGAAGACACCGCAGCGGCGTCCCCCGGCTGAAAGCGTTTGTTGAGGATGTGACGCTTACCGTGCTGGGCAATTCCGGTGACGATGGTTTGCACCTGTGGTCCGGTATGCCCGCTGGTTTTGATGACCGAAGCATATTCGTCCAGGTCCACCGACGGGGCGGTATACCTGAAACAAATCTGAACGCTGAAGAAAAGTAAATAGGCGACGGATACAAGTGCTTTAGAAGCCAAATCCCTGAATGGCTCCTTGCGGTTTCGTGTATGTGCCGTGCCGTGGATAGGAAGGAAAATTTGCCGCCAAGTTACCGATTAAATCCTTAAAGAAATGAAAAAGGTGCGGGGCAATCATTAGCGATATTGCGGCGGCGGCCTAAATTGTCCGCTTAGGTCGCCGCCGCAATTCTATGCGGCCGCCTGGGCCAGGATCTCGTCCATACGGATCCCCAGGTGGCTTTCGTCAAACACGCACCGCCCGTCCTTGATGACCAATACCTGCGGAGAGGCATGGGGCACCCCGAAACGTTCGGCGATCAACCCGGACAGGCTCCTGTAGGACAGGAGGTCCAGGTAATAGAAGTCCACAGTTTCACTTCCTTTGGCACTTTCCAGGCGGAACTTCGCAGTACTGCTGATCGAACAGCGGGTACTGTGCTTAAAGATCACCTGGGGCCTCGTTTTTGACTGCTCGACAAGCCGGTCAACGCCCGAGGCATCGGTCAAATCGATCCAATTCATGCCGCAAAGGTACGCTGCGGCTCTTAATAACCAATGGAATACCTCGTGGAGGGGCAACCGATGCGGCTTCTTTTCAGCGAGGAAGACGTTCCGCAGCTGGCCATGACGGTGGCGATCAATACGACGAGGATAACAACGGCAATTGCATTCTTTTTCATTGCTCGGTACATTTTTGGTTTTGCAGGTAAGTAAAAAATGCTACAGGGACAAACGGATGTGTTCCCGTGGAACACGTTGAGCAATTCAAAAGGATGCGTTGGACGGAGAAGATCCGGTTAACATGGTTTCAGGTGAACCGGAGCACAATGTTAACAAGACTAGGGGGATATGGGAAGTGGTTTTCCGTGAAAGCGGCGAAATTTGCCGGGACCGCTGGGGTCCGATGGGTCAAAGATATACACAAAAATATATACGTAGGTAGTCTTTGCCCCCGGTTTTTTCTAAGCCATTAATAATGATACTTGTATGGCCTGTTAGCGGGACACCCCATGCGGTTGCTGGAGCTACAGCTCCCCCAAGCACAGGCCATAAGCGCCAATAAGACGGCCAGGATGATGTGTCGGTGTTTCATATACTAAAAACGGGTTACTTTGCTAAAGTTACTTGAATTCACGGAATAGATGAACGTTCATTTTATAGCGGTCGGGGGTAGCGTGATGCACCAACTGGCCATCGCCCTGCATGAAAAGGGATACCGGGTGACCGGAAGCGACGACGAGATATTTGAGCCGGCCTCCGGCAACCTGCGGGCGTTGGGGCTTCTTCCCCCGGCCTTTGGCTGGTTCCCGGAGAAGATCAGACCGGACCTGGACGCGGTGATCCTGGGGATGCACGCCAGGGAAGACAACCCCGAGCTGATCCGCGCCCGCGAGCTGGGACTCCCGATCTATTCCTTTCCCGAATACATTTTCCAGGAAAGCCGGGACAAAACCCGCGTAGTGGTGGGCGGTAGCCACGGAAAGACGACGACCACGTCCATGATCATGCACGTGCTGAAGACCCTGGGCAAGGACTTCGACTATATGGTGGGCGCCCGCCTGGAGGGTTTTGACCGCTCCGTCAGGATTACCCGGGCGCCGCTGATCATCTGCGAAGGAGACGAGTACCCGGCCTCGGCCTTGGAAAAACGCCCCAAATTCCACTTCCTTTTCCCCCAAATCGCCATCCTGACCGGGATTGCGTGGGATCATATCAATGTTTTCCCCACCTTCGAAGGATACCTGGAACAGTTCCGGATTTTCCTGGACAAAATCCAGCCGGGGGGATTGCTGATTTATAATGAAACCGACCCCGTCCTGGACAAACTCGTCCGGGAGCACCAGGGGAATATCCGTCTCCAGCCCTACGGAGTGCCTGCACACGAGGTCAGGGACGGCAGGACCTATCTGACACTCGAAGGCCATACCGCGCCCATGTCCGTGTTCGGGAACCACAACCTGCTCAACGCACACGCCGCCTGGTACGTCTGTAAAGCCCTCGGCATCGAAGCAGCCGACTTCGTCCGGGCCTTGTCGACTTTCAAGGGCGCTTCCAAACGCCTGGAGTGGCTCTATGGAGGCCCCCGGTCTGCCGCCTACCGGGATTTCGCCCATGCCCCCTCGAAAGTCAAAGCTACCATCCAGGCGGTCAGGGACCAGTTCCCCGGGCGGAAGCTCATTGCCGTCCTGGAGCTCCATACCTACAGCAGCCTCCAGGCCGCCTTTCTGCCCCAATATGCAGGTGCCCTCGACCCGGCCGACGAAGCCGCCGTTTTTTACAGCCAGCACGCGCTGGCGCTCAAACGGCTGCCCCCCCTGGATCCGGCGGAAGTGGCGGCGGCCTTTGGGAAGCCCGGTCTGGCCGTTCTCGATACGCCGGAAGCACTGCTGGCCTGGCTCAACGCCAGGGATTACCAGGATGCCAACCTCGTCCTGATGAGCTCCGGTACTTTTGATGGCTTAAATTTGTCTACTTTTGCAGCCCGGTTTCAACATTCGACTACATGAACTTACAATTAACGCGGCCGCTCGTTTTTATAGACCTTGAAACAACGGGCACCCAATTATCCCAAGACCGCATTGTGGAGATCGCCAT
Organism: Dinghuibacter silviterrae; assembly: GCF_004366355.1. Taxonomy (NCBI): domain Bacteria; kingdom Pseudomonadati; phylum Bacteroidota; class Chitinophagia; order Chitinophagales; family Chitinophagaceae; genus Dinghuibacter; species Dinghuibacter silviterrae. The sequence continues at coordinate 964,648 of NZ_SODV01000002.1, forward strand.
CATCAAGCTAAACCCGGATGGCAGCCGCCAGACAAAGCGCAAACTGATCAACCCCCAGATGCCCATTCCGCCCGCTACAACGGCGATTCATGGCATTACCGACGAGATGGTCAAAGACGCACCGACGTTTAAACAGGTGGCCAACGAGATCAAACAGTTTATCGGTCAAAGCGACCTGGCCGGTTATAACTCCAACCGTTTCGATATTCCGCTGCTGATGGAGGAATTCCTGAGGGCGGGCATGGAATTTGACATGCAACATATGCGCCTGGTGGACGTCCAGAAAGTGTTCCACATGATGGAGCAGCGAACCCTGGGGGCTGCGTATAAGTTCTATTGCGACAAGATCCTGGAGGACGCCCATAGCGCCGAGGCGGACGCCGCCGCCACCCTGGAAGTCCTGGAGGCGCAGGTGGTGCGTTACCCCCAGTTGGGGCAAACCGTGGAGTCCCTCCTCAAACACATAGGTGAAGACCGGTTTGTCGACTTCGCCCGCCGGATGGTTTTCGAGAACGGTGTGGAGGTCTTTAACTTCGGGAAACACAAAGGCCGGCCGGTGTCGGAGGTGCTCAAGGCCGAGCCCCAATACTATGATTGGATGATGAAGGGGGATTTCCCCCTGCACACCAAGCAGAAGCTCACGGAGATCCTAAACCGTACTTTGCTAAAAAAGGGATAATCTTACTATATTCGTGAATTCCTTTAAACACAACCTGTTGGAAAAGTTAGTCATTATACCCACGTACAACGAGCGCGAGAACATTTCGGCGATTATCAGGGCGGTTATGGATTTGAATCAGGATTTCCACGTGCTCATCATCGACGACGGGTCCCCCGACGGTACTGCTGCCATCGTCCAGGAAATGCAACCCCAATACCCGGGTCTGCTCCACCTGGAACAACGCAAAGGGAAGCTCGGCCTTGGAACCGCCTACATCTTCGGTTTCCGTTGGGCGCTGGAACGGGGGTATCGTTTCATCTTCGAAATGGACGCAGACTTTTCCCACAATCCCGCAGACCTCCCCCGATTGTACGATGCCTGCACCAAGGGCAAGGGCGATGTAGCCGTAGGCTCCCGCTATGTCCGGGGGGGAAATGTGGAGAACTGGCCCTTCGACCGCCGTTTCCTTTCCAAAGGAGCCTCTATCTATACCCGTCTCGTGACCTGGATGCCCGTCAACGACTCCACCGCAGGTTTTGTTTGCTACCGCAGGGAAGTCCTGGCCACCATCAATTTCGACGAGATCAACTTCGTAGGCTATGCCTTCCAGATCGAAATGAAATTTGCCGCCTGGAAGCTCGGCTTCAAGATTGTCGAAGTGCCCATCACCTTCACCGACCGTCGTTTCGGCACGTCCAAAATGAACCGCAACATCGTCAAGGAGGGCATCCTCGGGGTCATGAAGATACAGTGGCAAAGCCTCTTCAAGAACTATCGTATTCGCGTCAAGAACAACGCTGAGACGATTCATTCGTTTTCGACCGCTGGTTCCTAAAGGGTCGCGTATGAAGCGCGCACTGATCCAACTGCACATCGCCGTCTTCCTCTGGGGCTTCACCGCCGTCCTCGGTCGCCTCATCACCCTCAACGAGGGACTGCTCGTCTGGTGGCGCATGGCGCTCACCGTCGTCTCCCTTTGGGCACTCCTCCTATACCAACGCCGCGTCGAACGCTTCGGTCTCGTACCCCTGTTCCGTGCCTTTGGGGTTGGCTGTCTCGTCGTCCTCCACTGGGTTTTCTTTTACGGAAGTATCAAATACGCCAACGCCTCCATTGCCCTCGTCTGCCTGAGCTCTTCCGGGTTGTTCACCTCCCTGCTCGAACCCCTTTTTTTCCGGCGCCGCGTCTCCTTCCAGGAGATCGCACTCGGGCTTCTGTGCATGAGCGGGATCTATTGCATCTTCCAGTTTGACCCGCATTTCAAGACCGGTATCATCCTGGGGGTGATCGCCGCCCTCCTGAGCTGTCTTTTTACGCTCGCCAACAAACGCCTCGTCACCGACCACACCTCCGATAACGTCACCCTGTATGAGCTGACCGGTGGTTTTCTTTTCTGGTCCCTGGCGTTGCCGGTTTACCTGCATTTTTTCCCCGAGCCCTCTTTCTTCCCCGGCTGGGCCAACTTCGGCTGGCTTCTCCTGCTCAGCTGGCTTTGCACCGTCCTGGCGTTTACCCTTTCCCTGCACGCCCTTCGCAAGATCACCCCGTTCACCCTCACCCTTACGTATAACCTCGAACCCGTTTACGGCATCATCCTGGCGTTCCTCGTATACCATGAGAACCGCTACCTCGGTGGCGGGTTTTATATCGGCTTTGGGTTGATTATCCTTTCCGTGACGCTACAGATGTTGCGGTTGCTACGCGCCGGACGTCGTACCCCTGCGGGCATCGCGTCCTAGTTCCGCGTCGCCGCGGGCGCGGCCGTGGCCGCCGCCGCTCGCGGACATTTCCTACCTTCGGCGAATGATCCCATTTGACCTGAACGACACCCTCGCCCTGCTGGAACGCACCCCCGACGTGCTCGATAATTTGCTGGAGGGCCTGGCCCCCGCATGGCTGATGAATAACGAAGGCGGCGACTCCTGGAGCCCCCATGACGTCCTTTGCCATCTTATCGAGTGCGAAGCCGTGAACTGGATTCCAAGGATTGACATCATCCTTTCAGACAAGGAAGACAAGCGATTTGTTCCATTTGACCGGTTCAGGAATTTGGACGTCATGAAAGAGCAACCCGTCGCCGCCTTGCTGGAGGAGTTCAAAAAACGCAGGACCGGCAACATCGCCTGGCTCCGGTCAAGGAAGATCGGCCCTGGGTACAATACCTGACGATCATGACCCGGTAACGGGGTTTTTATTAAATTCAGGGTCAAAGCCACCATCGGACATGAGACGCCTCCTATTTTGCATTTTCACCCTCAACGCAACCGCCGCGATCGCCCAGTCTGCGGCCACCGCCCAGTCCAAAAAGCCGCTCGACCACAGCGTCTACGACACCTGGGAATCGATCGGCGAACGCCTGATCAGCCCCGACGGTCAATGGATCGCTTATACCGTGGACATACAGGAGGGAGACGGGACCCTGTACGTCACCAACCCCGACACATCCTATCGCCTCCCGATCCCACGGGGCTATATGGCCGCCTTTACCGCCGACAGCCGGTTCCTCGTTTTCCGCATCAAACCGTTATACACCGACATCCGCCAGGCCCGGATCAAAAAGAAAAAACCCGAGGACGGTCCAAAGGATTCCCTCGGCATCCTCAACCTGGAGCGTAAAACAATCTTGCGCGCCCCCCGCGTCAAGAGCTTCCAGCTCCCGGATAAAGAAGGCGACTGCGTCGCCTACGAGGCGGAGCCTGCCGGCGGACCGAAACCAAAGCGGCCGCTTTCGGCGGCGGACCTTTACTTCTCGCGGGGGGACGCGGCCGACGGCGACGACGCCCCCGCGCCCAAAAAACCGGAAGGCGCCGACCTCGTCTTCCGCGACCTCAATACCGGGCACGAAGAGCATTGGCAGGGAGTAGGAGAGTACCAGCTCGCCAGGCGCGGCAACCTCCTGGCCTTTGGCCTCATCGGACGGCCCAAGGATTCGATCGTCACCCGCGGGTTTTGCGTCTGGCACGACGAAGAGACGGATACGATCCTGCACAGCGGTTACGACTACCGGAAGATCGCCATAGACGATACGGGCAGACAGGTTGCCTTTTTGGCGGACCAGGATTCCACAGCAGCGCTGTTGCATTTTTTTCATTTGTACTACTACACACCGGGGACGGATAGCGCGCAATTGTTGGTCTCCAGGACGACCGGGGGGATGAAGGTGGGCTGGACCGTTAGTGAAAACGGAGACGTAGTGTTCAGCCGGAGCGGACGACGGTTGTTGCTGGGTACAGCGCCGGTGGCGCCCCCAAAGGATACAACCCAGGCGGAAACGGAAATAGCCCACCTCGACATCTGGAACTATAAAGACGATTACCTCCAGCCGATGCAGCTAAAGGACAGGGACAAGGAGCTCAAACGAAGCTATCTTTCGGTATATGACCTGGAACGCAAGACCTTTACGCAACTGGCGGATATAAAGATGCCCACGGTGGTGCCTTCGGACGAAGGGGACGGCCCGCTATACCTGGGAATAACGGACTTTGGAAAGCGCATCCCGCTGCAATGGGAAGGCCGGACGCACAAAGACGTATTTGCGGTGGATCCGGTCACGGGTACGGTCACACTGGTCCGGAAGGACGTGGACGGTACGCCCACGATCTCTCCCCTGGGACACTACATTGCCTGGTATGACATGAAGGAGCGGCAATATTCGACCTATACCCCGAAAGGGGGTGTTCGGAAAATCTCTGTGGGGGTGCGCCCCCTCCTGGCGGACGAGCAAAACGACCAACCTAATGAGCCCGACTCCTATGGCATAGCGGGTTGGACAAAGGGGGACAGTGCGGTGTGGGTGTATGACCGGTACGACATCTGGGCGCTGGATCCACAGGGCGCTGGTAAACCCGAAAGGCTGACGTCCGGCCGCCGGAACAGGGATCAATACCGGTACGTTCTCCTGGACAAGGAGGAACGCGCGATCGACACTCGGAAACCTATATGGCTGGACGTGTTTAATGACAGTACCAAATACTCGGGCTTTGCGCTGCTGAATGGCGGTCGCCCGCTGTATGGTCCTTATACATTCCGGCGACTGATCCGCGCAAAGGGTGCGGACCGTTTTTTGTTCACCCGTGAAACCTTTGAAATGCCTGCCGACCTTTGGGTGGGCGGCGAGCCGTCTTCCGGCGGCGGCCTCTCGTCCGCCGTTTGTATCAGTGCGATCAACCCCCAACAGGCCCGGTACAACTGGGGGCACGCGCGGTTGGTACACTGGACGACATTTCAGGGGAAAAAGACGGACGGCATCCTGTATGTCCCCGAAGACTTCGATCCGCACCGGAAGTATCCCATGATCACTTATTTCTACGAGCGCCTTTCGGACGACCTGTACCATTATTTGCCGCCTTCGCCCACGCCCAGTGCGCTCAACATCCCGTTTTTTGTAAGCAGGGGCTACCTCGTATTCACCCCGGACATACGGTATACCATCGGCCACCCGGGCAAAAGCGCCTATGACTATGTCGTCAGCGGGGTCAAGACCCTTTGCAAAAACACCTATGTCGACGCCACCCGTCTCGGCATCCAGGGGCAAAGCTGGGGCGGTTACCAGGTCGCCTACCTCATCACCGCCACCCACCTGTTCAAGGCAGCCTGGGCCGGCGCGCCCGTCGTCAATATGTTCAGCGCCTACGGGGGCATCCGCTGGGAGTCGGGGATGAACCGGCAGTTCCAGTATGAGCACACCCAAAGCCGTATCGGCGCCACACCCTGGCAGCGCCCCGACCTGTACATCGAGAATTCCCCCCTTTTCCACCTACCCCAGGTCACCACGCCGTTGGTCATTATGGCCAACGACGCAGACGGCGCTGTCCCCTGGTACCAGGGCATAGAAATGTTCACCGACATGAAACGCCTGGGCAAACAAGTGTGGATGCTGACGTACAACGGCGAGGCGCATAACCTCATGGAACGCCGCAACCGTAAGGACATACAGATCCGGGAACAGCAGTTTTTCGACTGGCAACTGAAGGGCGCGCGTCCGGCGCGCTGGCTTACCGAGGGGGTGCCCGCCACCGCCAAGGGGCGGACGTGGGGGCTGGAGGCCGATGGGGAATAGGCGCTCGCCAGAGCGCGGCACTGCCGCCCTACGCCGCTGTGGTCAGATACCGCACCAACCTCCGTTTGGCGATGGGTAACAGCGTTTCCTCCAGCGGGTAGGTGAGCTCCGTTTCCACGCTGTAGACCGCCGGGTTAGGCAGGGTCGCCCGGGAGCGAAGCAATTCCGCCTTTATTTGTTCGTAGGTATACACGATGCTCCGGCGCCGGGTTTCGATGTATTCGGTTTTGATGGCGCGGTATTTCTCGTCGTGTTTCTCGAAGATGGACAGGCGATACTGGTACACCCGGGTCTGGCGCGTGGATCCGTTGCTGAGGAACATATAGCCTTCCTGAACGTCCAACGGGATGAGCCCCACGGGTGTGATGGACAGGCGTTCCTCGACAAATTCATAAAGATCGGTTCCGTTCCGGATCGTCGGTGTCAGGCGGCCGATCGCAAATTGGATGATTTCCTCCAACTGGAGCATGATATCCTCGTCTTCCACCATTCGCTCGTAGAGGAGCTGGAGTCGTTCGAGGTCGATCTTCGACAGCCGTTTTGGGAAAAACTTTTGCAGGATCTGTTTGTTTTCCCGGAAGGCGCAGAGGTTGTTGTAATGGAAAATAATATCGGACAGCTGCGGATACAGCTTATTCTCGTCGAAGCAGCGGTTCACCTCCTGGAGATAAGCCAGCAACGTGTACTTTTTCAGCTCGAAATCAATGTACCCTTCGGCGAACCAGGTCTCACTTAACGTCTTCATAGTCGATAATTGTGTTGCGGCGCCGCGGGCGCGCCCCTTTTCCTTAAGCGTTCCTTATGGAATTTACGAAATTCCAGGCAAATTTTATCGACTATAACGGACGTTTAACTTATACGGTCAGGTGCGGATCGAAGTGTTCCAGTTCCTTTGCCACCGCGCTCAGGAAGGTAGATCCGAGGGCACCGTCGATCACCCGGTGATCATAGGAGAGCGACAGGTACATCATGTGCCGGATGGCAATGCTGTCTCCTTCCTTCGTCTCCACGACGACGGGGCGTTTCTTGATGGCGCCTACGGCCAGTATGGCGACCTGGGGTTGATTGATGATAGGGGTCCCCATGATGCTTCCGAAGGTACCGACGTTGGTCAGGGTAAAAGTACCGCCCTGGGTGTCTTCGGGTTTGAGCTTGCCCGTCCGGGCGGCGGCGGCCAGACCGTTGACCTGTTTGGTCAGCCCGACGAGGTTGAGCTGGTCGGCGTTTCTGATGACGGGGACGATGAGGTTGCCGGTGGGCAGGGCGGTAGCCATGCCGATGTTGATGTCCTTCTTGATGATAATCTTGTCTCCGTCGATGCTGCTGTTGAGCCAGGGATATCGTTTCAGGCAACGGACGATGATCTCTATGAAGAGGGGGGTAAAGGTGATCTTTTCCCCTTCCCTTTGCTCAAAGCTCTTTTTGATACGTTCCCGCCAAAGGACCATGTTGGTCACATCTGCTTCGGCGAAGCTGGTGACGTGAGCGCTGGTGTGCTTGCTATCCACCATGTGCTTGGCGATGAGCTTGCGCATCCTGTCCATCTCGACGATTTCTACGTGCTGGCCGGAATAAGCGGCGGGGTTGACGGCAACCGCCGGTTCGGCGGGTGTTGCGGCGGACGCAGACGCGGGTGCGGTTGCCGGTGTGGTTGCCGGCGCCGCATAAGGCCGATCTGCGGCCGGAGCTGAACCGGCCGGCACACTTTGGGCGAGCCGGGACGCCTCACCCGGCGCCGCCTTTACACCACCGGCGTGTCTATGTTCTATATACGTGAGGATGTCCTTTTTGGTGACCCTGCCTTCATTCCCCGACCCGGGGATATGTTCCAGTTCCGACAAGGTGATGCCTTCGCTGGAAGCGATGTTGAGGACGAGCGGAGAGTAAAAGCGGGCCCCGCCGGAAGAAGCGGCGCCGTTTACCGTGACGGGCTGTGGCTGGTAAGGGACGGCCTTCATGAGCTCCTCGACGTCGTCCGGCTCGGAGGCAGCGGCGGAAACAACTGCGGCAGGAGCCGGTGCGGGCATGGGTGCCGGTACGGCATCGCTGCCCACCTCCGTACGGATGCGAGCGATCACCGTCCCCACCGGGACTACGTCGTTTTCCTGGAACAGCACTTCCTCCAATACGCCTTCGGCGGTGGAGGGGACTTCACTATCCACTTTGTCGGTGGCAATCTCAAGGACGGTTTCTTCCTGTTTCACGGGTTCCCCGGGTTTCTTGTTCCAGCGGAGGATCGTGGCTTCCATGATGCTTTCGCCCATCTTCGGCATAACCAGGTCAACAATAGCCATATAGCAAAGGAGTTTCGCTCAAAAGTACTAGTTTTCCAGCACAAACAACCGTAAGTTGTTGAGTGCATTCATCGCGGCCAGTTGCGTATTGATACCCCGGTCCCACCGGAAATGGAATACCTTGGCACTGATGCGCGTTTTGGTCCCGACCGCCACCCACACGGTGCCCACCGGCGTCTCTTCGGAACCGCCGTCAGGGCCGACGATCCCGGATGTAGCGATGGCGTAGTCCGCCGGGATTTGTTCCAGCACCCCCTTCACCATTTGGGTGACCGTGGCCTCGTTGTAAACGCCTCCGGACGCATCCACACCCAGCAGCGTTTCCTTTACAGAAGTCGAATAAGAGACGACGCTCCCCAGGAAATACCGGGACGAGCCCGGTATGCTGGTCAACATTTCCGCCAGCATCCCACCGGTGCAAGACTCCGCTGTCGCCAGGGTTTTGCCTTTTTCGAGGAGAAGGCGCCCGATATAGGCTTCCAGGCTGATGTCTTCGGCGACCACCGTGATGTCTTTGACAAGGGCGCAAAGGGTGGCGAAAAGCCCGTCGATGTCCTGGCCTTCCCCGGTGGCCGTCAGCCGGAGGCGGACGGTGCCGAAATGGGGGAGATACGCCAGCTTGACGGTGTCCGGCAGCCCGGCTTCGAACCCCGTTAGCCGTTCGGCGATCATAGACTCGCCCATGCCGATCGTGAAGACCGTCCGGTGGGCGATGATGGGCGTTTTAAAATGTTGTTGCAAGCGCGGCAGCACCTCGTCGGTCATCAACCCTTTCATCTCTGCGGGTACCCCCGGCATCGAAACGACGACCGTGCCGTTCCGCTCGAACCACATGCCCGGCGCCGTGCCGATGCGGTTAAAAAGAACCGTGCAAACGTCCGGTACTTCGGCTTGTTTGAGGTTCCGTTCGAGCATAGGACCCGGGCGGCGGAACACTTTTTCGAACAGGTATTGCACGTGCGCGAGGACCCGCTCGTCGACGACGAGCTTCCCCCCGAAATACTCTGCCAGCAAGGGTTTGGTGATGTCGTCCGCGGTGGGCCCCAACCCGCCCGTCACCAGGACGATGGAAGAAAGGGCGCACTCGTCATCAAGGGCCTTCCAGATGGCGTCGCGCTGGTCCCCCACCGCGACCCTCCGGTGTACCCATATACCCATCGCATTGAGCCGTTGCGCGATCCACGCGCTGTTGGTATCGACCGTCTGCCCAATCAGCAGTTCGTCTCCTATCGTTATGATGCTGGCCAGCACTTTTTCCATGGAAAAACCTACTTTAGGGCCCAAAGGTATATCGAAATGATGCGTACTCTTCTTTTTTGGATAAGCGTTACCGTTATCAGTGCCCGCGCAGCGGGGCAGACGACGCCCCCGGCGGGCACCCCCGCGGCCACGCGCGGGGCGAAAGCCGCGACGAAAACCGCGACCACGGGAGCCGCGACCCCGGCAGCTACGAAAACCGCCCCGGCAGCGGCCGCCGCGAAAACCGCGCCCACGGCCGGCGGCGCCACGGCAAAGCCCGCGCAAGCCCCGGCGAAGCCCTCGCCGCTTGGCGCCCGCCTCGCGCAAGCCCTCAAGGCCCTGCGCGCCGACCCCCAAATGACCCACGCCATCTATGGCTTTTACATAAAAGATTCTGCAACGGGTAAGGCGATCTGGGACGAAAACAGCCAGACCGGTCTCGCCCCCGCGAGCTGCCAGAAAGTGATCGTTTCCACCGCTTCCCTGGAGCTTCTGGGGGAGGATTTCCAATACCAGACACGCATCGGTTATGATGGGTCGATACAAAACGGTGTGCTCAGGGGCAACCTGTACATCATCGCCAGCGGAGACCCGAGCCTGGGGAGCTGGAGGTATGCAGGGTCGCGCCCGGAAGAAGTCATGGAGGCGATCCACAGCATCCTCCAGGCGTCGGGGATCACGCGAATCGAGGGCAACCTGCTCCTGGACGACCATACTTTTCCCCTGCAGCCCGTACCCCGCGGGTGGGTGTGGGAAGACTTAGGCAACTATTACGGGGCCGGCGCCCAGGGGTTGAACTGGCACGAAAACCAGTACGACCTGGACCTCGAACCCGGGGACAGGGTGGGGGACAGTGTCCGGATCGTTGCGCAAAGACCGGCCCTGGAGGGGGATACCCTCCTCAATGAGCTGACGACCGGCCCGAAGGGCAGCGGTGATCAAAGCAATATTTACTGGGCACCCCTCACAAAACTGGGTTATGTAAACGGCAGCATCCCGGCAGACGGAAAGAACATAACGATTGCCGGGTCTATCCCGGATCCGGGCCGGCTTTTCATCAATGCGCTGGCCGAAAATTTGAAAACCTGGAATATTGCACTCGACGGGAGTGTGCAGAACAGTCTCGACTATACAAGGGCTCACCGGGCCTTCCCGGTTTTTGCCACGGTCATGGGCAGCCTTCCTTCGCCTTCCCTGGACAGCCTTGTCTATTGGTTCCTGAAAAAAAGCATCAACCTCTACGGCGAAGCGCTGGCCAGGACGCTGGCCCTTCAGAAGACGGGGACGGCGGCTACCGACACCGGCGTGTCGGTCATCCGGGACTTCTGGATTAAAAGAGGTGTGGAACGGACGGCGTTTCACATCCAGGATGGGAGCGGGTTATCCCCCCAGAACCGGGTGACGGCGTTTGGCCTGGTACAGGTCCTGGAGTATGCCCGGAAGCGGCCGTGGTTCCGCGCGTTTTATGATGCTTTGCCGGTGATCGACGGGATGACGATGAAAAGCGGGTCCATCGGTGGGGCTCGTGCCTACGCGGGGTATGTGGGGGGGAAGGATGGAAGGAAATATACTTTTGCTTTTATCATCAACAACTATGACGGGAATGGGACCGAGATCCAGCACAAGATGTGGAAAATCTTAGATGAACTCAAGTGAAAAACGGCACCAGCTTCTCCCGAAGCGCCGCCGGCATATCCGTCCGTTGCATGTCCCCCGCAGTCATAAAGTACAACAAGACTTTCCCGGACGTCAGGAGCTTCCCCGCTTCGCTGAGGACTTCCTGGTGAAAGGTGATCCGGTGGCCCTCCGGGAGTTCCCGGAGGGTCGTTCGGATAGTGAGCAGGTCGTCGTATTTCGCGGGGCGCAGGAAACGCGCGGTCCATTCGATGACGGGCATGATGACGCCCGATGCTTCCATTTCCTTGTAGGTGATGCCCAAGGTGCGGATGGCTTCTACACGGCCCACCTCAAAGTATTCTACGTAGTTGCCATGATAGACCACATCCATCTGGTCGGTCTCGCCGTAGCGGACGCGGACCTGCGTCGTTGCTATAAACATTTCGAATTAGTTCAGCATCCCGTCCACGCTGATCCGCCCGGGCCCGACAAAGAGCAGGGCCAGGAACGCCGTCAGGTACAGCCACGCCAGCTCCGTGCTCATCAGTCCCTGGTGGCGGTGTACGATGGCCAGGGCAACCCCGAGCGTGATGATAAGGGGTATGAGTGCGATCCGGGTCACAAAACCGATGATGACCAGGGCGCCGCACAGCACCTCGGCAAAAAGCACGAGCACGAGCGAAATACGGTGCCCGATATGAAGCGGGTCGGGAAACGTATATTGCAGGGTGGAGAAGTTCATCAGCTTTTCAACGCCATGGTGCCAAAGGATGATGAAGCCAAAAGCAAGCCGCAGGATAAGCGTGGCGAAATTGAATGCGCCTTCAGAGTAGTTGGTGGATGTTAATTTGCTCATATATACTGCTATAGGGTAGGGGCGAAGGTACGGTTTTTGTATCTTTACATACTATAACCTGTGAAAAAGCCGTTATTATCATCAATATACCTAATCCATAGCATGACGAAGCACTTGATTCTCCTTTCAGGATTGGTTTTTTGTATATGCACCTTGCAGGCCCAGCCCTCCGCGATTCATACAGACCCCGATGCGAAATTCAAACAGGCGGAGTGGTTCTTCAACCACGAGCAATATACCCTGGCCCTGCCTTTGCTTCGCGAGCTCCAGCAGGGATTAAGGGAGCCGGGCGCCGATCCCCAGTCGCTCAAGACGGATGAGATCTACTTTTACCTTTATGCCAGTCAGTTGTTGGACGACGAGAACGACGCGGTGGAACCGGCCAAGGAGTATATCAATTCCGTTAACAACCAGGCCCGGGTCCAGGAATTGTCGTTCTACTTAGGGGACTACTACTACAGGCGCAAGGACTTCGCCAAGGCGTTGACCTACCTGGAGGGGGCCGGTATCGCCAACCTGAGCAACGACGAAATTGCCAAGCAGAAGTTTGAACTGGGATACGCCTATTTCAGCGAAAAACAATACGACAAGGCAAAACCCCTTCTTGACGCGATCCGCCAGGTACCGGGTGATCCCCATTATGTGGACGCGAACTACTATTACGGCTATATCGCCTATGCGGACAAACAGTTTCCCGTAGCCCTGGACTGTTTTCAAAAGGCAGAGGCCAACCCTGCGTACCAGGGTACCGCTTCCTTTTATGAAACCGAGATCTACTATTTCCTCGGTCAGAAGGACAAGGCCCTGAGCAAGGGCGCGGCCGTCCTGAAGCAATACCTGGGCAGCTCCTACGCCCTTGAGTTAAACCGGCTGGTCGGACACATGTATTTTGAAAGAAAAGAATTCGCCAAGGCGCTTCCCTACCTTGAAGCGTATATGAACGGATCCGACAAGATCACGAGGGAGGAGATGTACGAGCTGAGCTATTGTTATTACCAGAATGCCCAATACGACAAAGCGATTGATGGTTTCAAGCAACTGAGCGACCGGACCGATTCCCTCAGCCAAAGCTCGATGTACCTATTAGGCGACGCCTACCTGAAGACCGGGCAGAAAGCGAGCGCCCGAAACGCGTTTTCTTTTTGCGCCGACAACAGCAGCTATCCCCAGCAGCGGGAAGTGTCCCTGTTCAACTACGGCAAGCTGTCCGTCGAGCTGGGATACCAGAACATCGCGCTGACGAGCCTGAAGAAATTCCTGTCGGCCTACCCCCAGTCCACCTATGCGCCGGAAGCCCGGGAGCTGCTCGTGGGGCTGCTGGCCAACACCAGCAACTACCGGGAAGCGCTCGAACTCCTGCAAGGCATTCAGAACCCGTCCGAAACGACCCAGCGCCTGTATCCCCGCATCCTCTACGGACGCGCGGTGGAGTACATCAACGACCAGCAACTCACCGAGGCCGACGACCTGCTTGGGAAGGTGCTGGCGGCGCCCTACCACGACCAGGTGCTGGCCCCGACCCTTTTCTGGAAAGGAGAGCTGGCGTACAGAGCCGGCAAATACGATACGGCGATCCGCTACCTCGATCAATACCTGAGGAGCGGCCGGACCGGCCAGGGGGACATTGGTGCAAAGGAAGCCAGGTATGACATGGGGTATTGTCTTTTCCAACTCCAGGACTACAACCAGGCGCTTGGGTATTTTCAGCAGGTAGCCAGGACGGCGACACCGGCCATTGGAACCCCCGCGGTCGAACAGGACGCGTATGTAAGGGCCGGGGATTGCTATTTCGTAGCGCGTGACTATCGAAGGGCCAAGGAAAACTACGACCTGGCACTGACCTACCACTGGCAGGGGAGCGACTATGCGCTTTACCAGGAAGCGATGATCGCGGGCATCACTAACGGCAATGCTAAAGTGAAGTTGCTCCAGCAGGTGGCCCGGACATATCCGGGTAGCCGCCTGGTGTCCGAAAGCAACATGGAGATCGCCAACACCCTTATCGCGGAAGAACGCTTTTCGGACGCGATACCCTACCTCAACAACATCGCGGCGGATCCCTCTGCGACGACCCTGAAACCAAAGGTGCTCCTGAAGCTGGGGGTTGTCAACTATAACCTGAATAAAACCGACGCTGCGCTGGCTTCGTACAAACAGCTCGTGCAGCAATACCCCAACGCCCCCGAAGCCGACGAGGCCCTGGCGAATATCAAGTCCATCTACGTCGACCTGGGAAGGCCGGGCGATTATATATCCTACGCCAATACGACGGGCAAAAGCGTCTCGGGGAGCGAGGCCGACTCGCTGACGTATGCGGCGGCACAGCTTCAATACGACAACGGCAGTTGTCCCGACGCCGTACGCCAGTTTGCCGACTATATCGCCAAATACCCACAGGGGGCGCACCTGATCCCCGCTCACTTTTATAGTGCCGAGTGTCTTTCCCAGCAAAAGAAATGGCCGGAAGCGCTCGCCGGTTACGACTACGTGGTCGGCCAGGGGGACAGCAAATACGCTGAGAAGTCCGCACTGGCGGCTTCCCGGATCGCCTATTTCGAGTTAAAGGACATCCCTTCGGCCAGCATTTATTTCAGCCGGTTGAGGGACTATGCCACCAGCGACCAGAACCAGATGGAGGCTCTGAGGGGGATGCTCCGTTGTCAATACGCGCTCCAGCACTATGACTCCGCCTCCCTCGTGGCCCGCGACCTGCTGTCCCGTAAAGGACTGAGCTCGGACGATAAGGCGCTGGGTGCCCTGGTCACCGGGAAAAACCAGCAGCTCCAGGGTCAAGACGACCAGGCGGCCGTCTCCTATAAAACCGTTATTTCCCTCAACCGGGGCGAATGGGCTGCCGAAGCGAGGTACGAGATCGCCCACATCCTCCTGGACCAGAACAACCTCAATGCCGCGGAAAAGGCCGGTTTCGAGGTCATCAACAAAAGCGGGTCATACGACCTCTGGGTGACCAAAGCTTACTTGTTGCTGGGGGATGTCTATGACAAACGCAAGGACTATTTCAACGCCAAGGCGACCTTCCAGAGCATTGCGCAGAACGCCTCTATTCCCGAACTGAAACAGCTCGCCCAACAGCGGCTGGACCAGGTCAAAGCGGAAGAAGCCCAACATTCCAAAATCGGTGATCAATAAGATATGAAGCAACGCAACATTCTACTGATAGGCATGGCCACGCTCGGGTCCTTTACGGTACACGCCCAGGATAAGGACACGGTATTGCCCAACCGTACGGTCAACGTGACGTCCACGTATAAACCCGTTTTGCAGACCGCTTCCAAGATCAACTTTAACGCCACCCTTCCGGCCGTGGACAACAAGCTCCCCGTGCTGACTTATGATATTCCCGCCCCCAGCCTGTACTTCAGCTATCTCCCCGCCGGTCTGGAGCCGATGATTATGCAGCCCGACTCAAACGGTATCCACGAGAACGCGAACTATGTCAAGGCCGGGTTTGGCAATTTTACCACCCCTTATGCAGAGGCCGGGTTTAGCTTTGGGAACAAAGACAACATGTTTGGCCTTTACGCAAGCCATATATCCTCCAAGGGCAATATCCAGTTCCAGAACTACAGCAATACCGCCGTCCAGGCCGACGGCCATGTCCATACCGGCAACTCGATCCTCTATGGCAAAGTAGGGTACAAGCTCGACGAGTACAACCAGTATGGCTACAACCACAGCCTGTACACGTTTTCCCAGGACCAGATCGCCCACAATTTCACGACGTTTCACGCACAGGTCGGGCTTCGCAACGCGACCTCCAACGAATATGGCTTTTCCTACGATCCCAACGTCGACTTCAACGTCTTTAGGGACAACCGGAGCGGTAACGAGATCAATGCGCTGGTGTCCGTACCCCTGGAGCGTCGTTTCGGCGACAACTGGGCCTTCCGTGTCAATGTCGCGGGTGACCTCACCTTCTACAAAACCGATTCGCTGGCCAGTACGATCACCAACAACATCTTTTATGTCACACCCGTCCTGAACTATCACAATGAGGTCTTTACCCTCAACGCAGGGATCAACCCCAGTTGGGACAACAGCGCGGGGGGGAAATTCAATCTTTTTCCCCACATCGATTTCAGCCTGAAGCTCACCGAACCGCTCTCCCTGATCGGAGGCTGGAACGGGTACTATCAAAAGAATACCTATCAGTACCTCGAAAGCCTCAACCCTTATGTAGACCAACCCCTGTCGCAATACAACACCGAGGTCAGGAACCTGTGGGGCGGGATCAAAGGGAGCGCCGGTCCCCATGTAACGTATATGGCTAAAATGTCTTATGTAACATACGCCGACCTGCCGCTTTTTGTCAACGATACGATAACGGGCATGGGTTTTGAGACGGTCAAGGAGTCCAAGTTGAACGAGTTGCAGGTCCACGGTGAACTCGGGTTTACCGCGCCGGGAAATTTCAGCCTGACGGTGGGGGCCGACATCAATAATTTTATCAGTCAGTCGTCCCAGCCCGAACCCTGGGAGCTCCTGCCCTTCGACCTGAACGCCAAGCTGCGCTGGCAACCCGTCAAGGACGTCACCCTCAAGGCCGACCTCTTTACCTGGCAGGGGCCGTACTACCGTACCCTGGGCAAGACCGAAGCACAGCAGAGCGGCGCCTTCGACGTCAACGCGGGCATCCAGTTCAATATTTCCAAAACCGTCGGACTTTGGCTGGATTGCAACAACATCCTGAACAACACATACCAGCGCTGGAATCAATATGACGTGCTCGGCTTTAATATTCTGGGGGGAGTTGTATTTTCGTTCGGCCAGCGACGCTAGCGACAGAAAAATATGAAGGAAATCCTTTTAAAATATTTGCTGCAATACCAGCAGTTGGGCCTCCCGGGTATCGGCTTCGTGCAAGTCTATATCCGGGCCAGCCAGACGGACATCGTCAACAAGCGTATCCTGCCCCCCACGCCGGCTGCCCGGATCACCCCGGAAATACCCGTTCCGGCGCACCACGACCAGGTCCGGTTTATCTCCCGCAGTATGCAGGTCTCCGAGGCCGTGGCCGAGCGGCAACTGGATGACTTTTGCACCGCGGCTGTCGAAGGTATCCGAAAGGGCGTTCCCCTCGAATGGGACGGTTTTGGCATCATCCGCAAAGGCATTGCCGGGGATATGACCTTCGACCTGACCTCCAAATCTATTTTTGCCTTCCCTCCCGTTGCCGCTGAAAGGGTCATCCACCCCAACGCCGAGCATACGATCCAGGTGGGGGATACCGAAAAGACCAATACCGAAATGGCTGAGCTGCTCCAGGAGGAGGCTTCGTCGCGCCGCCGGTCCCGCTGGTGGGTGTGGGCGCTGATTCTTGCCGTGATCGGCATCACCGTGCTGGCCTATTATATGTATGACCATAACGGGCACGTCGATGCTTTTCGGAACCAGCAGGCATTGCCGCAGAATACGCCGTAAAAGCCTTTTCTTTGCACCAGCATGATCCATTACGACCGTTGCCCCGTCTGCGGGGCGTCCACGATCCATCCCGCCCTGGAGGCAAAAGATTATACGGTATCCGGCCAAACATTCGCCATCTGGCATTGTGACGGCTGCACCGTCCGTTTTACCCAGGACGTACCGGGAATCGAAGATATTGGTCCCTATTACCAGTCGGATGCCTACATATCGCACAGCGACACCAGGGAAGGCCTCGTCAACAGTCTTTACCATAAGGTGCGCGCCTATACCTTGCAGTCCAAACGAAAGCTCGTGGAGCGTGCCTCCGGGAAAAAAGCCGGAGACCTGCTGGACATCGGCTGCGGGACGGGGGCGTTTTTACATACGATGCAAACTGCCGGCTGGACGGTCAAAGGCCTGGAACCCGACGCGGGTGCCCGGGAGAAGGCGGCTTCGCTGTATGGCCTGACGGTACAGCCCGTACACGAACTGTTTGACCTGCCCCCTGCGTCCTGCGACGTCATCACCCTCTGGCACGTGCTGGAACATGTGCACGACCTGAAGGCCTACGTGGACCAGTTCAGGAAACTCTTAAAACCCGGGGGAACCCTGATCATCGCGGTACCCAACTATACTTCCTTTGATGCGGACCGGTATGGGGCGGCCTGGGCGGCCTACGACGTGCCCCGGCATCTGTATCACTTCTCCCCGGCCTCCATGGAGCGCCTGCTCCAGCCCGTGGGTTTGCGCGTGACCGGTCTGCAACCCATGTGGTTTGACAGCTTTTACGTGAGCATGCTCAGCGAGCGGTACAAAAGCGGACACGAGAACCTGATCGGGGCGGTGTTTACCGGGTTGCGCTCGAACGGGAAGGCATGGGGCAATACCGCGCTATGCTCGTCGGTCATCTACGTGTGCCGCTAGCGCGGAGTTATTGGAACTGAATCTCAAACATCGCCGGCCAGTACTTCCCGGTGATGTATAGTTTCCCGGTCTGGTCGTCATACGCAATCCCGTTGAGCACGGCGTTGCTGTCATACACCGTTTCGCCTTCGTGTTTGAGGAGGTTGGAGAAATCGGCCTTTCCGACCACGTTTCCGGTGGCCGGATCGATCTTATAGATATAATCGGTTTGCCAGATATTGGCATAGATAAAGCCGTGGATATATTCCAGCTCGTTGATGTTGTTAACGAGGTTGCTCCCATCCGTCACATTGATCACCCTTACCGAATCCAGGGTAGCCGGATCCCGGTAATAGATCATGGAGGACCCGTCACTGATGATGAGGTGGGTGCTGTCGTGGGTCATTCCCCAACCCTCGGTGCGGAGCGTGAATTGCCGGAGCAGGTTAAAGGAAAGGTCGTACTGTAAAACGACATGGTTCTGCCAGGTCAACTGGTAGATCTTGTCCCCGAAGATGGTAATCCCTTCCCCGAAGTACGCCTTATCCAGGTCCACTTTTTGGAGCACTTTACCGGTGGCCAGGTCTACCTTCCGCAGTTGGGACTCGCCCTTTTCCCCCGTGCCCTCGTAAAGAACGCCTTTAAAAAACTCCAGCCCCTGTGTAAAGGCGGTCGTGTCGTGGGGAAGCTTGCGGATGATCTTATAATGGAGGGCCAGCGGATCGTTGCTGGTGGAATCGCCGCTGTCGTGGTTGCAGGCAGTTGCCAGGAAAAGTAAGACAAGGGGTAACCACCCCATTTTTTGACCCATATCGATTGCTTAAATCGACGCAAAAATAGTGTATTTTGAAGTGTGAAGTATTGCCTGCTGGCTATATGGTGGATCTGTATATCTGCGCCCGTCCGGGCGGACCCGGGCGACCCGAAAGACCCGCCGCCCGGCCGCCGCCCGCTCGTCATTACCCTGGATCCCGTCGTCACCAGCGATTCGGCCACCTGTATCCTGCCCTTTACAAGGGCAGGGAACCTCATCCTGGTCAGGGCCAAGGCGGATACCACGGACGGCTTTTTCGTCTTTGACACCGGCGCCCCCAACCTGGTCCTGAACATTACCTATTTCCGCCGGTATCCGACCACCAACCCTACGGAAAGCGGGGGCGTGACCGGGGCGGTAGTGAACGCGCTCCAGACCCATGTCGACAGTGTTCACCTGGGTCCGGTCCATTACTTCCACCTCGACGCAGACCTGATCAACCTCGGACATATAGAAAATACAAAGGGGGTAAAAATATTCGGCTTGCTGGGCATGAAACTCTTTGAAAAATTCGAGGTCATCATCGACTATGACCAAAGCCTCATCTACCTGCACCTGCTCACCCGGAAAGATGGTCCTGGGTACAGAAGCGCCCTGCTCAACGATACCTCCGCTTATGGCACGGTGCCCATAGACCTGGACGCCGACAAAATCATCGTCCACACCACCCTGAAGGGTAAAAAGCTGCGCTTCGTCGTCGACAGCGGGGCGGAGACCAGCGTCCTCGACAGCCGGCTGCCGAACAAGGTCTTTGAAAGCGTCGAGGTGACCCGGAGGGTACACCTGAGCGGGAGCGGCAATACCCGGGTAGACGCCCTTTATGGGAACCTGAAGGATCTGCAACTGGGGGACCAGACGATTGCCTCCCTCCCCGTCCTGATCACCAACCTACAGAGCATGTGTGACGCCTATAACAATTGTATCGACGGGATGCTCAGCTTCGATTTTCTCTCCTTGCATAAAATAGGTTTTAACTTTGTAAGCCGCAAAATGTATATATGGAAATGAGGCGGACGGTCATAGGGCTTCTGATAGGTGTCTTGCTCGTGTTGCAGGGCCGGGCGCAGGAATTCACCCTGATGAACGGCCGTATGTACATCACCCTGCCTGTGCACCTCAGCAAAATGCAACTGGACAGTTTTGTCGTCCGGTACGACTTGGGCGACATGGATTTGAGCCGGGTGTTGATCACGCGCAACTACAATGGGCTGAAAAAAAAGGGCTGGAGGGTCGAGCGGGATTCGAGGGGCGTCCTCCAACTGTCCAAACAGGTCGCGGGACCGGACGACTTAGGCGATGTCGGCAAAAGGATGAAGATCACGGAAGAGCATCCCACCTTCGCGGAACTTTTCCCGGCAGAGAACGACAACCTTTTGTATGGGTTTAACCGGTTTATCCACAAGTATCCCTTCCTGGTGCAGGATTCAATGGTGACCTTTTTCCTGCGCGGCCATACCGGCGCGCGGGGCGTCCTGCTGGCGGGCAGCTTTACCAACTGGCAGAACGCCGCGCTTCGGATGACGCTGACGGATAGCGGGTGGATCATGAACGTCAAGCTGGGACCGGGTAAATACTGGTACAAATTCATCATCGACGGCGGCTGGACCATCGATGTGGACAACCGTCTCCAGGAAGACGACGGGCAAGGCAACGTCAATTCGGTATACTACAAACCCAACTTCGTCTTTACGCTCAACCGCTTCCGGAACGCCCGGGAGGTCTGCCTGGCGGGCAGTTTTAACAACTGGGCTTCTCACGAATTAAACATGGATAAGACTGCATCAGGCTGGCAGGTGAACATCTACCTGGCGGCCGGGACGCATACCTACAAATACGTCGTCGACGGTACCTGGTACCAGGACCCGGAAAACCCTGCCCAACTGCCGGACGGCGCCCAGGGGTACAACTCGGTTGTCACGATCGGAAAGCCGCATCGTTTCTTCCTGAAGGGGTACGGCACCGCCACCAGTGTTGTGCTGGCCGGGAGCTTTAATGGATGGAAACCCTATGAACTGCTGATGCGAAAAACAAGCACGGGCTGGGCGCTCCCTTATGTCCTCGGACCGGGCAACTACAGCTACCGGTTTATCGTCGATGGCAAATCGATCCCCGACCCGGAGAACCCTTATTTCGTGCAGAACACGGCAAAAGGGACAGACGACTCCTATGTCATCATTTCACCCAACTATACTTTCCGGTTGCACGGGTTTGCGGGCGTGACCCGGGTGTTTCTGGCGGGGGATTTCAATGCCTGGACTACCGGCTCCCTGCTCATGAAACGCATAGGGGAGGATTGGATCTTCAGTGTCCACCTGTCGGTCGGCAAGCATTTGTATAAATTTATCGCCGACGGAGAGTGGATGATCGATCCCGGTAACCCCCTGTGGGAGGACAATGAATTTGGAACGGGCAATTCAGTGATTTGGATGGGGCACTAGGCGCGCTTGATCATGCGTATGACCCAGATCAGGATGACGGCACCGATGATGGCCACGATAAAGGAACCGAAAGTGCCGCCTGCGTGGAGACCAATAAGGCCGAAGATCCAGCCGCCGACCCAACCGCCGATGATCCCGACCACAATGTCCCACAGGATGCCAAATCCTTCTCCACGCATAAGTTTGCCCGCGATAAAACCGGCCAGGCCGCCAAGAATCAGAGTCCAGATGATGTGCATAAGCAATGTTTTAAGAAAAGTACCTTATTTTTTTAGCTTACGCAAGGATTTTTGCCGCCATAACGTATACCTAAGATATACTTGAAGCGAGCTGTTCCGGGACTGTGTGACCTGGGTGCTGGAGACGTGTACGTTGATAAACTTGTTTAATGACCAATTGTACCGGACCCCCAGCGTAAAACCCTCCCACTGGTAGTTCAGGTCTCCGGTTAACCGCCATTCGTGTGTCCGGAGCTTTTGATAAATGGAGTCGCCTTTAAATGTCTGGATTTTGGTATACAGGATGGAGTCGTGTTGGCCGTTTGTCCCATAGGACTGGCTCGCCTGAAAATCCGCCACCCCGTTGGTCAATCTTGCATACTCCAGACCGACCCCTGCGTAAAGATGCTTGATCGGGCTGTAGTATATGCTGACCGGGAGGTTGAAGTAAAAAAGTTTCCGGATATACACGGAATTGGCAGTGGCGCCGCCCAGATTGCTGGAGTCAACGGTCTCACTGGCAAGCACGTTCTTACCTGTATACTGTGGCGTATTGAATTGCGCTTCTACCTGTACATACAGTTTCCTGCTAAAAAAATACCGCAGCACCGGCACCGGCAGGTAGTCGGTGATCGTGCCGTTGGTGCCCTCTGCGTTGAAATGGGCATTGACCTGCTGGCCCACGGGGAAAAACTGGTTCAGGCCGATACCGGCGGTAATGCCCTTGTAGGGGCCGTCCGGCACCGGGGGCGGTTTTTTGTTTTTGGGCGGCGCCAATTTCTGCGGCGCCGGTTTCTGTTGCGCCGGTTTTTGCGGAGCCGGCGCGGGCGCGATGGTTGAGGGTGAGCGGGTGAAGGATGTTTGTTGTTTTTTTGTAACGTCGGATGCCGTTGCCGCGGTGTCCGTCGCGGGCTCGCCTGCCGGCTGCCCGCTCACGGGCTGCTCGCCTGCGGCGGTGTCCTCGCCGACAATGCCTGCTGTTTCCCCCGTCGGCTTGTCATGCGCGTTTTTTGTCTGCCGCGCGCCAAAGGTCCACGCGCCGGGGGGCTGCTTATCGGCGTTCGGCGCACCGAAAGCCCGCTCATCAAGGCCCCGCCCGGAGGCTTCTCCAGCGCCCGGTGCGCTGCTCACCGATCCAGCGCCTTCCGTTTCGGGCGTGACCACCACCTCCGGCGTACGTCCCGCATGCTGTGTGTACCCGTCCTCTGGCGCCGCCAGAAAAGGCGCTTCCGCAGAGGGTGTCCTGGCAGTAGGCACTCTGGCAGTGCCCGCTGCAGCGGAAGTCGCCACCGCGGGAGGGTCCCCCCTGCGCCCCCCGCCCCTATACAACCGGCAAACGCCGATCAGCAGCAACAGCAGGAGCAGCAGCATCCATCGCCAACCGCGCCCGCCCCGGCGAACCGGCATCTCCTGGTCCAGGAGCCCTTCCATGGCCTTCCAGGAAGCCGGGAGCGGCGGCGTCTGCGCCTGCGAGAGGATCTCTTCCCACGTTGTCCTATTTTCCCTTTGGTCGCTCATGTTTTCACTTGCTGTAATTGAATGGTTTGCTTCAGGAGTTTTCGGGCTTCGCTAAGGTGCCAGCGGCTTGTTCCTTCATTCATATCCAGGAGCGAGGCGATCTCCCTATGGTTAAAACCTTCCATGACGTACAAGTTGAACACCAGCCGGGTGGTGCCTGGTAATTGTTGTACCAAGGCGAGCAACTCCCCGGCGGCGATCTTTTGGATGGCCACGTTTTCGATGGGCGAGGCCTCCTCGTAGGAAGGAGACATCGAAACCAGGGGCGGCTTTCGCACCCTGATAAAGTCGATCGCCGCGTGAACGATAACGCTCCTGATCCAGGTGGAAAGAGCGGCCTTGGAGGGGTCATACTGGCCGATCTTTTTAAACACCTTCAGAAAACCGTTGTTCAATACCTCTACGGCGTCCGCTTCATTTTTGGTATACCGCAGGCACAGGAGCATCATGGCCTCATAGAACATGCTATACACCTGCTCCTGTGCCTTGCGGTCGTTATCCAAGCAACCTTTGATCAATATCCGTATGTCGTCGTCGCTAGGCGGCATTTACAGTTTTTGAAACCGGCTTTCCCTGCTCGTATTACCATATTGTATGTGCATAAAATAGATCCCCCTGGACAGGTTCTTCACGGGTATGCTCAGGATATTCAACCCGCTCACGCCTCCCGTCTGGAACGCATCCATCGGAACACCCTCTGCATTGTAGATAGTGACGCGGATGGGTTCTGTCACCGGTAAATTAAGATTGACGTGCACGATGTCGGTGACCGGGTTCGGGTATGTTTTTATGCGGGTGTTCTGTATATGGCTGATGGTGATGACCTGGTCCGTGAATGCCGTACAGCCAGGCGTAGCCGCCGTGAGCTGCACAGCGTATTCGCCATTGTCCTGGAAGGTGTATTCCGGGTTGCTTCCCGTCAGCGTAACCGGCGTTATCGCAGGCCCGGTCGATCCGGAGTCGGTACTGATAAACCAGGTATACACGGTCGAGTCAGACTTCGGTGTGGCTATTGCATGAAAGGCGACCAAACCGGGATGCAGGGTATCCATGCTGTAGACAAAGAATACCGAACAAGTGTCGGGGGGCGGCGGGGTGGTCGTGTCGGCGGGGACCGTCAGGGTTATACATTGTTGCGCCGTGCAACCCGAATCAGGCGAGGTCTGGAGGACGCAGACCTGGTAGTCGCGGGCCAGCTGGAAGGTGTACGTAAAACTCGATGCGGTGGAGACAAGGGTAGCGTTGATGTACCAGCGATAGGTTTCAGAGGTATCCGTACCAAAATTGGTGGTGGCGGCGGTAAAAGTATACGTCATTCCGGTATCCTGCTGGGTACTGATGGTCACGGAACAGGGAGGACGGCCGATGGTAATGCGTTGGGAGGACGAGTCCTGGCAATGATGGGCGGAATCGGACACCAGGTGTAATACGGAATAAATCTGGTTCGGGGCAAACACATGCACGGGTGATGGTCCGGTCCCCGGTGCGCTGCCGTCCCCGAAATACCAGGTATTGACCACGCCGGGTGCCGTATCGTTCGAGTAAAATTGAACGGAATTCCCGTTGACGAAGTAAGCAAAAGCAGCACTGCAGGAGGGCGTGCCGGTGGTATCTCCCGGAACAGTCACCTGCACACACTGTTCCGCGTTGCAGTTGGAATCCGGTGAGGTCTGGAAGACACACACTTGGTAAGTACCGGCTTTTGGGAAGGTGTACACGAAGCTTCGTGCCCTGGAGATCACGCTATCGTTGATCAACCAGCGGTAAGCAAAAGTGCTGTCGCCACCAGGGTTGGAGGCGGAGACGGAAAAGGTATAGGTCTTACCGGTATCCGGCTGCGAAGAAATGGTCACGCTGCAGGGTGGAGGGGGTGGGGGAGGCCCGGGTACAACGTTCATCGTGGACTGGCCGGTACAGGTGCCGTTAGAAACGAAAACGGTGACCGTGTACGGACCGCTGGACGAATATCTATGGGTAACCACCCTGCCAAAGGCAGTATCCCCATCCCCCAAGGCCCATTTATACGACAAACCGGTGTCGTTGGGAAGGGCCGTCAGGTGAACGGTAAAGGGCGTATCCGTTGTGTAGGAAAAAGATACAGGCCCAAAAGAGCAAGTGGTGGTATCCATGGGCTGCGCCTCCAGCGTGAGGCCAAGGCAGCACAATAATGTCAGGAGGTAAAATTGTTTCATCGGGAATGTTTGATATGGTCATGTACGGGCCATGTTATATCAAACGTTGGGCAACCGGAGCAAAAAAAAGTGCCAAGCTACCAAGTGCCCCTCCACCGGATGGGCGGTCTAGGCCTTACCCAGAACCAGGTCCGCCGCCTGCGACCCCACCAGCGGGCTGATTGCCACGCCCACCCCGCTTAAACGGACGGCGCAAAAGACCTTGTCGCTCACCGCCTTTAGCAGCGGGCGTTTTTCCGCCCCCATGCCCATGATCCCCGCCCAGCGGTGGTTGATGGGAACCCCCGCCGCCTGGGGGACGTGGTCCCGTAGAAAGGCTTCCAGCGCTCCCTGGATCGTAGGACTGGTCTCCAGGACCGCCGTGGTCTCCTCGGCAAAGGCCCGGTTGCGTGCACCCCCCAGCAGGACCCGGTCGCCTAAGTGCCGGAAATAATAAAATCCCTCATCAAAATGAAAGGTCCCCCGGAGTTTTAGACCGGGTATGGGGGCCGTCACCAGGACCTGGCCCCGGGCAGGGGTGACGTCGACGGAAAGCAACTCCTTGGTGAACCCGTTGGTACACAGGAGTAAACGACCCGCCTCCAGCGAAAAGCTGCGATCCGTGCGGACCCTTACACCGGTCGGCCCCTCATCCCACCCCTGTACGGTGACCCCGGTCAGACAGGTAACCCCCAGATCCTGTACCCGCGCGGTCAATGCCCGGACGAGTTGACCGGAATGAAGCGCCCCCTCCAGGGGATTGGCGATCAGATGGTCGAAACCAGTGAGGCCCAGGGAGGCCAGGCGCTCATCCGCGGGGGAAAAGACTGGGTAAACCCCGGTGATCTCCCGGAGGTCCGCGTTTAACGCATCGAGGCGGTCCAACACGGAGGCACTGGTAAAACACTCATACCCTCCACAAGCTTCAAACCCCGTAACTGCATCCGGCAAAAGGCGGCGCATCATTTCCAACCCGCGAAACCGCATGTCTACGAGGGCCAGGGCAGCATCCCGCCCCGACAAAGCCATGTCCGCAAGGATCTCCGACGGGCTTCCAAAACAGGCAAACCCCGCGTTCCGCGTACTGGCCCCCGAGGGCAACAGCCCCCGTTCCAACAGCGTAACCGTCAGCGCAGGATGGGCCTGCTTGAGAAACCAGGCGCTCCAAAGGCCCACCAGCCCGCCTCCGACGATGACGACATCCCGGGGACCCAGGTAGCTTTCTTTTTCCCAGATACTGAAAGTTGCGTTCTCCATTGCCATAAGCGCGGGTTTGCCTACATTTAGCACTGCTAAAATTACAATCCTTATGCAAAACGGCATGAAATACGCCCTAGTACTCTTCATTCTCCTGGCCGCCCCGGCCGCCCAGGCGCAAATTCTCAAGGATGTCCAAAACGCCGTCAGCGGTGGCGGTGGCCTTTCCCAGGGGGACGTGGGATCCGCTCTAAAAGAAGCGCTCAGCAACGGTGTCCAGAAAGGAACGACCCAGCTTTCCGCGGTGGATGGATTTTTTAAGAATGCGGCCATCAAGATCCTGATGCCGCCCGAGGCTGCAAAGGTAGAAAATACCCTAAGGGGTATGGGTTTTGGCCCCCAGGTAGACCAGGCCATCCTATCCATGAACCGTGCGGCGGAAGACGCCACCAAGTCGGCGGCCCAGATATTTCTCAATGCCATTACCCAGATGACGATCCAGGACGCCCTTGGGCTGCTCCAGGGAGGGGACACCGCCGCCACCCACTACCTGCGGGTAAAGACGACCATCGCGCTCACGACTTCCTTCAAACCCATCATCAATACCTCCCTGCAAAAGACCGACGCCACCAAATACTGGGGCGACGTCTTCAATACCTATAATAAGGCACCCTTTGTCAAAAAAGTCAACCCCGACCTGGTCGCGTATTGTACCCGAAAGGCACTGGACGGTATCTTTTACGAAATCTCCCTGCAGGAAAAAGACATCCGCGCCAATCCTGCCGCGCGAACGACCGCACTCCTTCAAAAAGTCTTTGGCAGCGCACAGGCCTCGGGACATTAAAGCCCGAGTACCTGTTTAAGCCGGGCGTATCCGTTTTTGCTGATGGGAATTTTCGCCCCGCCCCTTAGCAGCGCGATCTGCTGGTCCTTTTCGTATGGTTCGATACGCGTCACCTGCCGCACATGGAGGATGTAGGAGCGATGGACCCGCACGAAATCGGAAGAAGGCAGGCTTTTTTCAAAGAAGGCCATGGTCTTGTTCTTTAGAAAATTGCCGTCTTTGGTGAAGATGCGCGCATAGTCGTCGGCCGCCTCGATATACTCGATGTCTTCGACAGGAATGATTTTGATCTTGCCGTTGATCTTTACGACGACGCGTTCCTGTTGTTGAGGCGCTTCCGCCGCGGTATCGAGGAGCGCGGGGGTGACGGCCGGCGCATGGTCCTTCCATTTTTGGAGCGCCTTGGCAAACCGGTCCTTGCTAAAGGGTTTGAGCAGGTAGTCCACTGCATGGGCCTCGAAGGCTTTTAGGGCGAATTCGTCGAAGGCCGTTGTAAAAATGACGCCGGGTGGTTGTTCCAGCAATTCGAGCATCTCGAAACCGTTGATCTTCGGCATTTGTATATCAAGGAAAAGTAAATCCGGTTTGTGTTGCTGAATCGCCTTTACGCCCTCGAAGCCGTCGTTGCATTCCTGCACCACCTCGATGTCCGGGTAGTCCCGGAGGTATTCTTTCAGCACGGCCCTGGCCAGCGGCTCGTCATCAATCAGGATCGCTTTGATCATGTATCTGTGGTATTTTAATAATCGTCGTAAATAAGTTTCCGGATACGGAAGTTTGTAACAGGTCGTTGCGGGCATAGATCAGGTAAAGCCTTCTTTGCACCGAATTCAGCCCAAACCCCGTACCCCTGCGCGGAGACGAAGTTTCCGGGTCAAAGGGATTGGTCACTTCAAGGACGAGGTCCTTTTGTACTGCGGCGGCGCTGATGCGGATCTCCACCGCTTCCGTTGTGTCGTAAAGACCAAACTTGATTGCATTTTCCACAATGGGTTGCAGCAAAAGCGAAGGGATCGTGAGGATCTTCGCCGCTTCGTCGCTTTCGATCACCGTGGACAAGCGGTGCCCGAACCGGACTTTTTCAATCTCCAGGTAAAGTTGTAAATATTCCAGCTCCTCGGAAAGGGGGACCCGGGACTGCTCGTCCTTTTTGATCGTTCCCCTCAGGAATTCGGATAGCTGCTGGATCATTTTGCGGGCCTGTTCCGGTTCGCTGCAGACCAGGGCGCTGATCGAGTTCAGGCTGTTGAAAAGGAAGTGCGGCTGGAGTTGCTGGCGGAGGTTGTACAGTTCCGCGTCCCGGGCCAGGCGCTCCGTCGAATTTTGCCGGCGCTCGTTTTCCTGCTGGTCCTCCATGTTATACCACAACAGGCTCAACATGGCGGTAAAACCAAGGAGCAGGAGCCCGAGACAAAAACGGGCCGGGAGCGATTTGGACAGGAAGTCCAGGTAAGCCGTCTCCCCGGGGAGAAGGGAGGACAGGAGCAGGTGGTCCAGGCCGATGCATATACCGACCAGGCCCAGCCCCCATATCAACAGGATATAGATCTTTCCCTGACGGGGCCGGTAATACCCCAGGTTGTTGCTCAGCATAACGGAGGCCGCACAAAACAAGCCGTTGGTGACAAAAGCGTCATCAAAAGCGACATACGGCTTGAACCCAAAACGCACCAGCAGCCAGGTGTTCGCAAGCGCCCACGCCAGCCAGCAGGCGGAGAAGATGATCTTAAAACGGGTCACTGTTATCGGAGGCTTTGCCATCAGACGAGTTGCAGTAGGGAGTGAGTCGTATGGGATTCGATGTGTTGTGCCTTCCGGTGGATCAGCTCGATGTAGGTATCCGCGTTCGTGGGTTCTTCGATCCTCGAATACAGCTCAGCACCGTCGATCAGGTCGCTGATCTTATAGAGCTCCGACACGTCGATGAATTTCCATTGGACCAGCTTCTGGTGTTGGTTCAGGAAGGTGTCCTGTTCCTTCCGGCCGATGGTTCTGGCCTTTTGGAGGGCTTCTTCCTCATCTCGTGCCGAGATCAACCGGAGCTGTTCGTCAAACTGGGGATGATGGTTCCCTTCGCCGCAAATGATTTGGAATGAAATTTTCGCAAGATACCAGTTCATAAAAAAGAGTTTGGTGTGGTAGGTGTTTGGCTTATCCGACGCTGAGCTCGGTGCCCCCGAATACGGAAGCGCCTTGCAGCACGAGGACCTTTTCAGGGTCAGGGTGTAACAGTTGGGTGGGACGGTGGTCGTCCAGGCTGCCGAAAACGGTGTCCATTTCTGAAATGACCGTCCAGGTCGGCGGGAGAATGATACGGGTGCCTCCAAAAACGGAATTGACCTCCAGGACAATGCGGCCGGTAAAGTCCGCCTTGCTGAAGTCTACCTCGGCTCCCCCCAGGACGGCGTTGATCTCCCCGCCCGCAAAGTTTTTGGAAAGGACGGTGCGCTTGGAGCTGCCAAAGACGGCATTGACCTCGATCATTTCCCCATCGGGGGTGGAAGCCCCGGGGTTATACCGGGACTTCCGCCAATGGTGTTCGAATTCTCTCCAGGAATGTTTTTCCTGGCGCATTTGTTCGAATTTTTGCCGCCAGTCGTTTCCCCAGCGGGCCTGCATCTTGTCCTCCCAACGCTTTTTGAAGCGGGGATTTCCGGGGCCTCCCCATTGCCCGCCCCAGGGGTGACCGCCCCAGTGACCGCACTTTTTGTTCCGTCCGAACATGACCCCCAACCCGATCGTGATGATGACCGCCGGCCAGATATAGCGCTCGATCTGGAAGTCCTTGAAGACCTCCTGCGCCAGGAAAAGGGCGCCGATCGCGACCAGGATGAACGATCCGAAAAAGCGGAATCCGCTTTTTATTCCGGTGAACAACCCGATCCCGATCAGGAGCACCGGCCAGGTGAACAGCCACCAGGGGAAAAAGTATCCCAGGCGCTGCAACAACAAGGCGCAGCCGGCCAGCACCACAAAAAATCCAGCCAGTATCCTCCAGGCCGTGGGGTTCTTCTTAAAGCGGGGACCACCAGGCTTCGGCTTTTCTTCCTTTTGCTCGTCTTGAATATCCCTTGGTTCCATTTTATCAGAATTTGATCAACAATGACACAAAGCTAAACGCCTATAACGGGGCTTACAAGCCGCTTTAGGCCGGGGGGGCGGGAAGGTCGGTAAAGGGGGGTAAAACGCCGGTAAACGGTTTAATAATCATGCACCGTCAACTCGTAATAGGCCCTGAGCCCATGGTGCACCATCACGGCCAGGGCGGAACCCACAAACGCCTTGTCATACCCGGGGTAGGGGGGTAACACGACCGTCGTGCCTGCCGGAGTATAGTTCATGGTCGGGTCGTATTTGGGTTCTACCAGCTCCGGCAGGAATTTCCGGACCTTCTGGAACAACTTTTCGCCCAGGTCCTTCCGGTACGTCGCGGCGGCCTGCGTCGTCGCCTCGTCCAGCTCTTTATAATCATTCCCCAAATATATTTTGGAGAAAAATGACTCCTTGGCCAGCGGGTTGACAGGGTTCATATCCCGCAGGGTCTGTATGGAGAAAGGCGTCTCCGGCACCCAATCCCGGGTATTGACGACCCGCAGCCCCCAGCCGCCCCGCGTAATAAAGTCGAAGTCGTAGGCATAGTACTGGTTGCCAGGTTTGGACGCCGCGCTGCAATAGGTTTTGATCACGAGGCTTTTGTCCAGGTAATACAGGTAGGACCGCAGCAGAAAGGCGATGGACCCGCCCTGGCTGTGCCCCATGATGATAAAAGACCGTACACCCTTTTCTTTGTATTCTTTTACTTTCTCCACCACCGTCGGCGCCAGGCTCGCCATGCCGATGAGCCAGCCCACGTGGACAGAAGCCTTGAAGTCTTCCGCCAGTTTATAGTGAAAGGAAGTGCTGTCGTTCAATTGGAGGATACCCGTTGCCGGTACCATGGCGCAGTAAAAGTTTTCCAACCACGATTCCTCCCGCCCGACCGATCCCCGGATGCTGATGATCCCCACCGAGTCCCCGTCCAGCCAAAGGTCCCAGCGGTTATCCAGCCCCGTTACCGGCGACCGGTAGACCAGCCGGCAACCCGCTGGCTCCGGGAGCATCCGGTCGTTCATTTTCCAGGGCGTATCAATCTGCCGGTTGCTGATCTCCAGCAACCGGATGTATTCACGAGGGTCGAACCCGGGCCTGAGTTGTGCGCAAACCAAACAGGGTATAACCAGCGCCGTAAGCAAGATGTATTTCATATTTTATCCTTACAATTCCACAGTCACCAATGTATCCGCTCCCCCCAGGTGTTCCAGCGCCTTTTTGACATCCGCCACCAGGCCGTCCGGTCCGCAGACATAAAACTGTTGTTTGAAGTTGCTGATGTTCGTCTTCAGCCAGGCCTCGTCGATCTTCCCATATCCAAAACCCGGCACCTTTTCCCGGGTCAGGGTATACTGGACGCGCCCCCGCAGCCATTCATCCCACTGCTCCTTCAGGATGATGTCCTTTTCCGTTTTGTTGGAGAAAATAAGCCGGTTGTTTCCCAAAGCACCGTCCCGCCGCAACTGCCTCAGAATCGCGATGAAAGGTGTAATCCCCGCCCCGCCCGCAATAAACGTTCCCTCCCCCTTATACTGTATGGCGCCCCAGACATCGTGCAAGACGATCTCGTCCCCCACCTCGATCTTCCCCAACTGCTCCGTCACCCCATGATGATCCTTGTAAATCTTGATCGTAAACTCCAGATGGTCCCACTCATTCAACCCCGTAAACGTAAACGGCCGCCGCTCGCCTTTCCACTTATCCCCCGGAAGCGTCACCTCCGTCGCCTGCCCGGGTACAAAGCTGTACCCCTTCGGCTTATCCACCATGAATTGCCTGACGTCATGGGTCACCCACCTCGTCGAGAGGACCCGCACGGGAAAAATATCCATAGATTCTTGGTTTGTAGGATAATATACAAAATTAAAGCCGGAATCTCCTCCTTGCGGGTCTGGCCCTGCCCCGCCACCGGCCCGCGAGACCCGCCCTTCCCTGCTCAAATTCGCCACCGGGCTGCGGGACCGCAAAGGGGTGTGTCTTTTTCCCTCTTTTCCGTAGGATTTAGGCCCACATTGCGTGTTTAAGACCTACGGAAAAGAGGGAAAAAGACACACCCCTTTGCTGAGACACACGCGAACCTTTGCACCGGTGCACTCCACCTATGAATGATTTTAATAGAAAAAGGAAGCCCCCCGTGGAGGACGGGGGGCGTGCTGAAAACTAAACCTTCTTCACGATTGTAGACATGAGATGGTACATGCAATCCAAGCGTGGTGCCAAGTGGCAATGCGTTGATAATTAGGGGGTCATGCTTGATAGCTATGAGTGGATGTGTTCGCTTTCGGCAAAATGATGTCCGGTTTTGATACAGGGGTCACTTTCCGAAATCGAAGAGGGTCGCGGTAAAGATCCCGCGCTCGCGTTTCTTGAAGAGCACACCCCAGTTGCCGTTATAACGGAGAAGGGTGGGGACGAGGAGGTCGCCATACTTGCTGAGTTGGGCTTCCATGTGGACGTTAAAATCATAGACGCCCGCGTCGTAGCTCATGTCATAGACGCGCCCGAGGACGTCCATGGTCTTGGGGTCGAACCAGGTTGTCATTTCATCGATGACGACGCTTCCCTTGGCGTCGTCCTTGGCTTTGATCTTGAAAACATAACAGTCCTGGCCGTTGTACCGTTGCATGTCGATGCTGTAGTCATAGCGCTTGGCCGCATCCGGGGAGAAAATGTCCATTTTGTTCCCTAGGAAAGGGACGCCGGGGATGGGTTTGCCCGGATTGAAAAAAAGAAGCTTGAGCTGCTCCTTGTGTTTCTCCATTCCGCTGAGATTTTCGACGTTGTGCACGGCACCCGTCACAATATTGGTTTCGCCGCAGACGGAGCCGTTTGTGAAGAACAGGGCGGCATACAGTTGCCCGGTGATATAGTTCCAGTTGCCCTCGTTGTCCCGGATGTCCCCGGTTGTTTTTTCATCGAGGACCTGCATGGTCCGGCAATTGCCGATCCGGCTCTGGTGGGTGCGGCTGTTGAGGCTGGCCACCATATTGCCGCGTTTATCCACCATGCGGATGTCGTTGATCGCAGAATAGCTGAGGACGCGCAGGTTCTTGAAGGCCTTGTAAAATGTAGTGTCTTCCTGGACCCGGCGGATAAAATCGCGGACGTCGATGTCGCTGCGGACAACGACCTCGCTGAGCTGGATATACCGGCCCTGCACATTGACGCTCGTGTCCTGGGCCTTTAGAGCGGCGAGGGGTACCAGGGCGATCAGGCAAAGACAGATCCGGTTTGTCATAGGCGATAATACATCAAGGATAATGCCTTATTTGGGGAAGGTCATTTTATAGTCCACGGAAACTTTTCCTTTGGAAATATCGTCCAGCTTGGCCTTGAGCAGCTTCCGGCGGAGGGGTTTGAGGTAGTCGATAAAAAGCTTGCCGTCTATATGGTCGTATTCATGCTGGATGACCCTTGCGGTGAGACCTGAAAAGGTTTCGGTATGGGGTTCGAAGTTTTCGTCGACGTAGGATAGCGTGATCTCTTCCGGTCTCAGGACGTCTTCCCGGATCTTTGGGATGCTGAGACAGCCTTCATTATAGGCCCATTCATCCCCGTCCAGCGACTGGACGTGGGCGTTTATAAAAACACGCTTGATGCCCGGATCGTCGTCATACTCCTCTTTTTCCTCGTCATCCATACGCTCGAAAACCTGGGCCGTATCCACCAGAAAAATCCGGATCGGTTTGTTGACCTGGGGCGCGGCGATGCCGACACCCTGGGAATAATACATGGTTTCCCACATGCTTTCCAGGAGTTCTTTCAGGTCCGGGTAATCCGGCGTTATATCTTTTGCTTCGGCCCGGAGGATCTGGGCGCCGTATGCGACGATGGGAAGAATCATAAGCGGCAAAGGTACGTTTTTATCCGTTTTGGGCCCGCAGATAGTCCTGGAGAAGGATCGTCGCCGCGATCTCGTCAACCAGTGCCTTATTACGCCGTTCTTTCTTTTTCAGCCCGCTGTCCAGCATGGATTGGGTGGCCATTTTCGACGTATAGCGCTCGTCCGCGGTTTCCAGGGGAATATGCGGAAACTCCTTCCGGAGCCGGGCGATCGCCTGCCGGACCAGGGGGGTGGCGTTGGTATCGGTATCGTCCCAGTTGGTGGGCATCCCGATCAGTATGAGATCGACGGTTTCCCGGGTCATATAGTTCTTGAGCCAGGTAAAAAGCTGCGGGGTCTCCACCGTGGTGAGCCCCGTGGCGATGATGCGCAACGGATCGGTCACCGCCAGGCCCGTGCGTTTTTTCCCGTAGTCGATGGCCAGTATCCTCCCCATCAAAAAATGTGTATTTTAGGTTTCAAATATCAAACACCATGAGCCTTTCCGCCAGCGAAACCAGAACATGGACCATGCTTTGCCACCTCAGCGCCCTGCTGATGCTTTTTTATACCTGGGGAGCCGTACTCGGCCCCCTCATCATCTGGCTCATTAAGCGGGGCGAATCCCCCGAGGTCGATGAGCAGGGTAAAGAATCGTTAAACTTCCAGATCACCATCTATATCATCTCCCTCGCCTTGAGCATCGTCCTCGGTCTGGCGTTCTTCGGGTCATGGGGCTTGTCGGGTCTTTTCGGCAGCCCGTTCGACCTGTTTTCGGCCCCGCACGTCCTGACCGGCGTGTTCGGCCTGGCCGGCATCCTGGGTCTTGTCCGCCTGGTCGACATCATCCTGGTGATCGTCGCCAGCATCCGGACGAATAACGGGGTGCCCTACCGGTATCCGTTCAACTTCCGGTTGATCCGCTAAGGGTGACTTGCGGCGCGTCGCTCCTATAGCGGTCCCTTGAAGAGGAACATATCCGCCACGACAAACACGGAGAACACCACGCTGGCGATCCCATTGGTCGTCATAAACGCCAGGTTCACCCGGCTCAGGTCTCCCGGTTTGACGAGGCGGTGCTGCATGATCAACATGCCCACGAATACCGCGACCCCGATCCAGTAGCAAACCCCGAAGTGACCATAAACGCCCGCCGCAATGACGCTGGCCGCGCTAAGGACGTGCAGGAGTTCGGAGATGCGCAAGGCCCTCCGTATGCCAACGGCTGCGGGCATGGAATGCAGGTGCTGCTCCTTGTCGAAGGACTCGTCCTGGAGCGCATAGATGACGTCGAAACCGCTCACCCAAAACACCACGGCAAAAGAGAACAGCACGGGCAAAAGCGCAAACGTCCCCGTCACCGCCAGGTAGGCGCCGATGGGCGCGAGGGATAGTCCCACGCCCAGGACCAGGTGGCAAAGCGCGGTAAAGCGTTTGGTATAGCTGTAAAAAAGGACCACGAAAAGCGCCACCGGAGACAGGAACAGGCAAAGGCGGTTGATCAATGCCGTACTGCCGATAAAAAGCAGGCAGCAGACGATGACGAACCAAAGTGCGCTGCTCCGGGAAATGATGCCCGCGGGGATCTCGCGTAAAGCCGTGCGCGGGTTGAGAGCGTCAAAGTGTGCATCGAGCCAGCGGTTGAAGGCCATCGCGGCACTCCTGGCGAACACCATGCACGCGATCACCAGCAAAAAGGTGAACCAGCTGAATCCATGACCGGTGCGCAATACGGCGGTGAAGTAGCCGATCATGGCAAAGGGCATGGCGAAGATGGTGTGCGAAAACTTGACAAGGCTTAGGTAATTCTTGAAGGTTGTCATACTATAAAAGATCTTCTGATTTCCCATAAGACAATACCCGCAGCGACCGATACATTGAGCGAGTGCTTGGTGCCCCACTGCGGGATTTCCAGCACCCCGTCGCAAAGCGGGAGAACGGAGGACGTAACGCCATCGACTTCGTTGCCAAACACCACCGCGGTCGGTCCTTTCGGTTCAAAATCCTGCAAGGCTGTGCTGTTCGTGGTTTGCTCCACCGCCCAGACCCGGTAGCCCTGCGCCCGGAGCGCCTTTACTGCTTCCTCCGTCGTTTCATAATACGACCAGTCCACCGATTCCGTGGCACCCAGGGCCGTTTTTTGAATGTCCCGGTGTGGAGGCCGGGGCGTATAGCCGCACAAACAAACACCACCCAACAAAAACGCATCCGCTGTTCTGAAAACAGACCCGACGTTGTGCATGCTCCTGACGTTATCCAGGACCACGGTCACGGGCAGTTTCTCAGACTGTCTGAATTCCTCCACGGACTTGCGCCCGAGTTCCACGGTCTTGAGTTTGCGCATGACCTGCAAAATTAAAATAAAATCCAGTACTTTTGCTTCCTTAAATCATCAATAATCATTAGCTATGGCTTACGATGTAATCGTTGTAGGTAGCGGCCCAGGAGGTTATCCCGCTGCTATCAGAGCTTCTCAACTGGGATTTAAAGTAGCGATCATAGAAAAGGAAAGTCTGGGCGGCATTTGCCTGAACTGGGGTTGCATCCCTACCAAGGCCCTCCTGAAAAGCGCCGAGGTTTTCGAATATACAAAGCATAGCCAGAATTATGGCATCAATGTAACGGACGCCAAACACGACTTTGGCGCCGTCATCAAACGCAGCCGCGGTGTGGCCGACAAGATGAGCAAGGGTGTTCAGTTCCTGATGAAGAAGAATAAGATCGACGTCATCATGGGCTTTGGCAAAGTGGCCGGCAAAGGGAAAGTGGAAGTGACGGCTGCTGACGGGAAAAAACAAATCGTTGAAGGCAAATACATCGTCCTGGCCACCGGCGCCCGCGCCCGTACGTTGCCCAATCTTCCCATCGACGGAACCAAGGTCATCGAATACCGCAAGGCAATGTCGCTGCCCGAGCAACCCAAAAGCATGATCGTCGTGGGTAGCGGCGCTATCGGAAGCGAGTTCGCCTTTTTCTACAATACCCTCGGCACGAAGGTGACCATCGTCGAGTTCCTGCCCCGGATCGTACCGGTGGAAGACGAGGACATCTCCAAGGAGTTGGAAAAACAATTCAAAAAACAAGGTATCACGATCATGACCTCCAGCGAGGTGACCAGCGTGGATACCAAGGGTAGCGGGGTCAAGGCCAAAGTAAAGACACCGACCGGTGAAGTGACCCTCGAAGCCGACGTCGTCCTGAGTGCTGTCGGTATTGCCGCCAACATCGAAGGCATCGGTCTGGAAGAAAACGGGATCAAAACCGAAAAAGGCCGCATCGTTACCGATAAATATTGCCAGACCAATGTTGCCGGGATCTACGCCATCGGCGACTGTATCCCCGGTCCCGCACTCGCGCACGTAGCCACCAAGGAAGGCATCCTGGCCGCCGAGGCCATTGCCTATACGGAAAAGAAACTGGCCCACCAGCCGGAACCCCTCGATTACGGGAACGTACCGGGTTGTACCTATTGCGAACCCCAGGTTGCCTCCGTAGGTATGACGGAAAAGGCAGCCAAGGACGCCGGCTATGAACTGAAGATCGGCAAATTCCCCTTCCTCGCCAGCGGGAAGGCAACCGCAGCAGGCAACACCGATGGTTTTGTAAAGGTCATCTTTGACGCCAAGTATGGTGAGTTCTTAGGCGCCCACATGATCGGACACAATGTCACTGAATTAGTGGCAGAAGTTTCGGTCGCCCGCAAGCTCGAAACGACCTACCACGAGGTCCTGGCTGCCATCCATCCCCACCCCACGATGAGCGAAGCCGTAAAGGAAGCCACTGCCGCCGCCTACGGCGAAGCGATTGATATCTAGGTAGAAATCAAACTACTTTGAGGGTATTCTCCAACTACAAATTGCGGAGAATACCCTTTTTTTATGGATTTTATGTATTTAAAAAAACTTTAAGTAATATTGTTATGAGAACGTGAAAGTCCAATACCGTACCTAATAGATTCCTTAAAATCTACATATGAAAACCAAGTACCTCTATGCACTCTTGGTAGCGTGCTTCCTCTCCACCACCATCCGAGCTCAGCAAGTTGGGATCAATTACCAGGCGGTTGCCAGGGCCCTAGGGGGCGTTGTCATCGCCAACAAAAGTGTGACCCTGAGGTTTACCATCACCGCAGGGAATAATGGTGCTGTACAGTACCAGGAAACACAACAATTAACAACCAACTACTATGGTCAGTTTTCCTGCCAGATAGGAACTGGGACGGTGACGCAAGGAACCTTTTCTACCATTCCGTGGAAAAATCAAAACCAGTATTTAAAGGTAGAGCTGATGGCCGAGGATTTGACCGGCAACAGCTTTATCGAGCTGGGGAACAACCCCTTCGCTGCCGTGCCTTACGCACTCTATGCCGCGAACGGTGGTACACCAGGCCCCGCCGGCCCTCAAGGCCCCCAAGGTCCTGCCGGTCCCCAAGGCCCTGCCGGTCCGGATGGGCCCGCAGGTCCCGCCGGTCCGCAAGGCGCCACGGGTTCCACGATCACCATCAAAAGCGCCTCCATCAACGCTTCTGGTGACCTGGTCCTGACCTTCTCGGACGGCACTACGACCACGACGTCTTCCTCCATCATCGGACCTGCCGGTCCAGCAGGCCCCGCGGGTCCTGCGGGTGCAACCGGTCCTGCCGGTGCCCAGGGGACGGGTATCGTCAAGGTGACCCTTAATTCGGATTACACCCTGACCTTTACGTATTCCGACGGCTCCACCTCGCCCAACATCGGTCCCATCAGGGGTGCCGACGGTCCTGCCGGCCCTGCCGGACCCGCCGGTCCCACAGGCGCTACCGGGGCCACCGGAGCTACCGGTACGACCATTAAAATTACCGGTGCCTCCATCAACGCCTCCGGGCAACTGGTGCTGACCTTCTCCGACGGCACGTCGACCAAGACGTCCAGTTCCGTGGTCGGTCCGGCCGGCCCCGCCGGCCCCACCGGGGCAACAGGTGCCACGGGCGCCACAGGTCCCCAAGGTCCTGCCGGTCCGCAAGGCCCCGCCGGCCCGACAGGTGCTACAGGTGCTACCGGTGCCACTGGGCCTGCCGGTGCAACCATCACCATTACCGGTGCCTCCGTCGACGCCTCCGGGCAATTGGTGTTGACGTTTTCCAACGGTACGACTGCAACAACCACCGCTTCCATCATCGGCCCTGCCGGTCCCACGGGGGCAACCGGTGCTACAGGCGCTACCGGTGCCACGGGCGCCACCGGCCCTGCGGGTCCCGCTGGTCCTACGGGTGCCACCGGCGCCACTGGTCCGACCGGTGCCACGGGTGCGACCGGCGCCGCCGGCGTCAGCGTGACGGGTGCCTCAATAAATGCTTCCGGCGACCTCGTATTGTCGTTGTCCGACGGTAGCACGATCACCACGACGACCTCCGTTGTCGGGCCTGCCGGGCCTACGGGTGCGACAGGTGCGACTGGTGCTACGGGTGCAACAGGTCCCGCCGGTGCGACTGGTGCCACGGGCGCCACCGGCCCTGCCGGTCCCGCTGGTCCTGCCGGTGCTACGGGTGCGACTGGCGCCCAAGGCCCCGCTGGCCCTGCCGGTGCGACTGGTGCAACAGGCGCGCAAGGTCCCATCGGTGCTACGGGCGCGACTGGCGCCGCCGGCGTCAGCGTGACGGGTGCCTCAATAAATGCTTCCGGCGACCTCGTATTGAGTTTGTCCGACGGTAGCACGATCACCACGACTACTTCCGTTGTCGGGCCTGCCGGTCCCACGGGTGCGACCGGCGCCACAGGTGCTACCGGTCCTGCCGGGGCTACGGGTGCGACTGGTCCTGCCGGTGCTACTGGCGCCACGGGCGCGCAGGGTCCCGCTGGTCCTATCGGTGCCACGGGCGCCACTGGTCCTACGGGTGCCACGGGTGCGACTGGGGCCGCTGGCGTCAGCGTGACGGGTGCCTCAATAAATGCTTCCGGCGACCTCGTGTTGACGTTGTCCGACGGTAGCACACTCACCACGACTACTTCCGTTGTCGGGCCTGCCGGTCCCACGGGTGTGACCGGCGCCACTGGTGCTACCGGTCCTGCCGGGGCCACGGGTGCGACTGGTCCCGCCGGTGCTACTGGCGCCACGGGCGCGCAGGGTCCCGCTGGTCCTACAGGTGCAACCGGTGCCACGGGTGCGACTGGGGCTGCTGGCGTCAGCGTGACGGGTGCCTCAATAAATGCTTCCGGCGACCTCGTATTGAGTTTGTCCGACGGTAGCACGCTCACCACAACTACTTCCGTTGTCGGCCCTGCCGGTCCTACGGGTGCAACTGGCGCTACCGGTGCCACGGGTGCTACCGGTGCGACTGGGGCCGCTGGCGTCAGCGTGACGGGTGCTTCCATAAATGCTTCCGGCGACCTTGTATTGAGTTTGTCCGACGGTAGCACGCTCACCACGACCACCTCTGTTGTCGGCCCCGCCGGCCCCACTGGTGCGACTGGTGCAACAGGCGCCACCGGTGCGACCGGTCCTGCCGGCGCTACCGGCGCCCAAGGTCCCGCAGGTCCCGCCGGCCCTACTGGTGCAACGGGTGCCACCGGCGCAACAGGCGCCACCGGTTCCACGGGTCCCCAAGGTCCCGCAGGTCCTACGGGTGCCACCGGCGCCACAGGTGCTGCCGGTACCGGTATTTCAAGTACCGCCCTCAACAGTGACTCGACCCTGTCGTTCACCTTTACCGACGGCAGTACCTGGAACTCGGTTACAAAGATCGTCGGCCGTCCGGGCAAGGGCCTGGACTCCGTATACGTCAATCCCGACTCTACGTTTGGGGCAACCTATACCGACGGTACAATCTATAAGTCCAAAATAAAAATTGTTCCTGCAGCAGCCGGCGACTCCCTCTGGAAAGCCACCAACGGGAACATCTTAAATGATGCCAACCTTCCGAAGGTCGGGATCAACAATCCTTCCCCCCTGACGACGTTCGACATGGTGGGCTCGATGAACCTGAACGACTCGGTGTCCGTCGCCCCTGTGCTGAACTTTGACTACCACCCGATGCTAAAGGCCTTCCGTATCAATTCGGGGGCACCTTTTACCTCGATCATGGTCGGAGACAGCGCCAACGGTTCCTATGCCGGTCAGAACGCCATCTACGATACTTATTTAGGCTACAATGCCGGTAAGTCCAATGCCGCCGGGTACAACGTATTCGTCGGTGCTCAAGCCGGTATGAGCAATATGGGTAAGGAAAATACCCTGATGGGATATAGCGCCGGTGCCGGGGACAACTCCACGGGCGCCCTTCTCAATAGCATGTTTGGTTACCAGGCCGGTGCCCTCACCGCCGCCAATTCCAAGAGCGGAGTGAGCGACGCAGGCAACTCTTATTTCGGTGCCAATGCCGGTCAAAACTTCGCCGGGGGCTACAACACCTTCTTAGGTGCGTATGCGGCTTCTCAGAACTCCGCTACCGGGGACAGTAACTTTGTGGCCGGTGCCTTTGCCGCCCAAAACCTCACCGGTAACGCCAATACGATTCTGGGTACACGCGCCGCCTCCACCACTGCTACCGGTAACGGTAACACGATCGTCGGTGCGCAAGCGATGGCAGGTAATGCCTCTACGTCCACCGGTCTGCAGGGAAACCTCAACACGACGATGGGTTATGCGGCGGCCATCAATACGACCTCCGGTTCACAGAACGTAATCTTAGGTGCGAATACAGCCGGTATATTGACCGGTGGTTCCCAGAATATTTTCCTTGGACCCGGTGCCGCACCGGGGATCAGTAACGGTTCCAACAACATCGCCGTAGGCGCTGGCGCGGATATCGTGGAAGATTCCACCGGAGCGTCTATTCAGCAAGGCCTGGCCATGGGTACTTTGGCCCGCGTCAGGAACGACAACGGCATTGCCCTCGGGACACGCGCCCGGACGGGCGGTGTAAACTCCGTCAGCATCGGCCGTGCCTCCAACGCAGACGGTGACGACATGGTCGTCATCGGGGATAGCACACTGGCCAGCAATTCATCGGACAGCGCCGTCGTTGTCGGTGAACATGCTTACGTAGACGGTTCGGGTAGCACCTCGGTTGGCGCCGGGGCGACGACTGCCGGTGACTGGGCTACCGCCGTCGGTGCCTATTCCTTTGCCATGGGACAAAATCTGAATGCCGGTACCGCCGTCGGGTTCTCCGCGTCCGCATTTGGCGACTATGCCGTTGCGATTGGTAACTTCGCCTATGCAGGCGATAACCACTCGATTGCGATGGGGGTGAATGCCACCGTCAACAATCAAGGCAACGGTTCCATGAGCAGCATCGCCATCGGGGACGGTGCCAATGCCGGGAACAGCAGCACCACCGCCAACAATTCCATTGCTGTCGGGACCAACGCCACCGCGAACCAAGACAACTCTCTTGCTCTTGGGGACGGCGTAACCGCCAACAATATCAATTCTTATGTCATCGGTGGAAGCACCGTCAAGGCTTTTGGTTTTGGTGTGGAAGTCGCTAACCCGACGACTTACGCCATGCAAATCAACCTGGGTTCCGGCAACACGGCAAATCTCGCCCGTGCCGGCGGTGTATGGAGTTATACTTCCGATGTCAACCGCAAGGAGAATTTTGAGACCATAGACCTGGATACGCTGCTCGAAAGGATCAACGAGATCCCGATCACGCGCTGGAATTATAAAGGCGACCCCTTGCAGACAAAGCACATCGGCCCCATGGCCCAGGACTTCTACCGTCAGTTCCACCTCGGCATCGACAATAAGAGTATCTCGACCATCGATCCTTCCGGTGTTTCCCTGGCCGCTGTTCAGGGCCTTTACCGGAAGCTTCAGGAAGACGAGCAGAAGATCAAGGACCTGCAAAGCGTCGTTGACAAACAACAGGCCCAGCAAGCCCAGATCGATGCCCTGACCGAAAGGCTCAATGAACTGGAAAAGAAACTGGCAAAACCTTAATGTATGACCAAGATCATCCAACCATCGATCTTCGCGGCCGCTGTAATGGCGCTCTTGGTCAGCGCGGGCGCCGCTTCAGCCCAGTCGCTGCCGGGTCCGGCCTGGTACGTGGTCGCTTCCGGTGGTGGCTCCGACTCCATTCCCTACAAGGGCTGGGGATTGGAATGCCGGTACACGGCGGTAGAGGTCTCCTACACCGTAGGGGAACCCTGTATCGCCTTCGACCACCTGGAAAAATTTGACGTCACTGAAGGCTTCCAGCAACCCGACGGTTACGGGGTCAAACCTTACGACCCGTTTGACGCGATCGAGTCGCTGACCTTCTACCCGAACCCTTGCCACCAATTTGGCTTTGTTCAATTCTACCTCAACGAGAGCTTTACCCAGCTCCACATGAAGGTATTCGAAATGAACGGCAAGTGCGTCTACGAGGACGACTTCAAGTCGGGTGACGGCAAGGTAACCTATCAACTGCCGACCTCACACCTGTCCCCAGGGGTGTACATCGTGCAGATCGTTGGGTTCACCTCCAAACGGTACATAGGCAAGCTCGTCGTCATACCCTAAAATACCGCTATTGCCCAATAGGTATATTTATCATGTGTAGTGAAACCGCCTACTTCTGTAGGCGGTTTATTTTTGCCCCTTACGCCTCGCGGTGCGCCGCATACGAGCGCCACTTCTCGATCACAAACCCCATGTCGGAAGGCAGGGGACTTTCGAAAAAGAGCCGCTCCCCTGTAAAGGGATGGGTAAACCCGAGGGTGCGGGCGTGGAGGGCGTGGCGGGGGCAGAGCGCGAAACAGTTGTCGACGAATTGTTTGTATTTGGTGTAGACCGTGCCTTTGACGATACGGTCACCCCCGTAGGTGTCGTCGTTAAAGAGGGGATGGCCGGTATGTTGCATGTGGACGCGGATCTGGTGTGTGCGGCCGGTTTCGAGCTTGCACTCGACCAGGCTGACATAGTGAAAGCGTTCGAGCACGCGGAAATGGGTCACGGCTTCTTTGCCGTAGTCGCCATCGGGGTAGGCGGCCATGATTTTACGGAAGCGCTGGTGGCGGCCAACATGGGCGCGGATGGTACCGGCGTCTTCGGCAAAGTCACCCCAGACGAGCGCCAGGTAAAGGCGGTCAACGGTATGGTCGAAAAACTGGCGGGCCAGGTGGGCGCTGGCTTTTTCGTTTTTGGCAAGGACGAGCAACCCGCTGGTGTTTTTATCGATGCGGTGGACCAGGCCGAAGCGGGAAAGCTGCATTTCGGTCAGGTCGGGTTGCTGCTCGCGGAGGTAATAGGCGACACCGTTGACCAGGGTGCCCGAATAATTCCCGCAACCGGGATGGACGACCATACCGGCGGGCTTGTCCAGCACCATGAGGTGATCGTCTTCATACACGATATTCAGCGGGAGCTTCTCGGGGATGATCTCGGTGGACTCGGGGCTTTCTTCCGAGTACAAGACGATCTCGTCCAGCGGCCTCACCTTGTAATTGGGTTTGACCGGCTGCTGGTTGACCAACACCAGCCCGGCTTCGATGGCCTGCTGGAGCTTGTTCCGGGTAGCGCCTTCGATCCTGGTCATCAGGAACTTGTCGATGCGCAAGAGGTCCTGCCCCTTGTCCACGCGGATATTCCGGCGGACATAGAGCTCTTCGGAGGCATCCCCGTTGTCGAGCACGATATCTTCGCTGTCCATCATGTCCGCAAAGGTACGACGAGTTTTCCTACCTTTGCCGGATGCAAACCGTCTTCTTCGAGGACTGC
The DNA here is from genome assembly GCF_004366355.1 of Dinghuibacter silviterrae. NCBI lineage: Bacteria > Pseudomonadati > Bacteroidota > Chitinophagia > Chitinophagales > Chitinophagaceae > Dinghuibacter > Dinghuibacter silviterrae. The sequence continues at coordinate 1,009,500 of NZ_SODV01000002.1, forward strand.
GGCCGCATCGGCTACCAGGAAGCCTGGGACTACCAGGAGCGCTTGTTACAGGAGAACGTACAGGCCCGGATGAACGGCCTGCCGACCGTCCACCGTCTTTTATTTTGCGAACACCCACCGGTGTATACCCTGGGCAAAAGCGGGCACATCGAAAACGTCCTGATCGACGATGCCGAGTTGTTGCGCCGTGGTATCGGGTTCTTCAAGACCAACAGGGGAGGGGACATCACCTTTCACGGTCCGGGTCAGTTGGTGGCCTATCCCATCCTTGACCTGGAGTATTTTGGTACCGACATCGGCAAGTACCTCCGGAACCTCGAAGAGGTCATCATCCGGACCCTCGCCGACTACGGGTTAAAGGGGGAGCGAAGCCCCGGTGAAACCGGCGTGTGGCTCGATCCCACGCTGCCCGGCCGCGAACGCAAGATCTGCGCCATGGGCGTCCGTTGCAGCCGCTGGATCACGATGCACGGGTTGGCCCTCAACGTCAATACCAACCTGGATTTCTTCAATTATATCGTGCCTTGCGGCATACAACAGAAACAGGTGACTTCGCTGAACAAGGAATTGGGCGGCCCGGTGGACGAGTCTCAGGTAAAAACGAGGGTAAAACATCACTTCGAGCAGGTGTTTGGCGCCACCCTGAAACCGTCAGTTATCCTTACTTAAAAGGAATTTATTCTTTTCCTGCAATACCCCGTCCACGTACAGTTCGAAATTGAACCAGCCGGCGTGGAGGAAATTCGATTTGTCGATCGTCAGCGGCAGGTCCTTTATATCCTGCATGTCAAAAAGAAAGTGTTGCTGGTCGTCGTAGAATTTGATCAGGTATTTTTTGGCGCCCGGTGGTGGCAACTCCACTTTGACGTTCCCGTAATCGTCTGTAAAAATATGCGTCGAGGGCTCCCACTCGGGTTTTTTCCTGGGGGACAGGGTAATCGACGCAGGACCGGCAGGCGCAGCCTCCTCGATCTTTTTGATCGCCGGGGGCGGTGCTATAAATATGACAGGGGTATCGGCGTGCGTAAAGGAATAGCCGGATTGCAGTTGGATAAACACCCGGTAGTACATCCGGACCGTCGGTGCCTTGGCGTCGTTGTACGTATACACACCAGGGCGAGGTTCGGACAGCGCATAAATCGTCGTAAAATTCTTCGCACTGTCATAAGAACGCTCCACGTTGACCTGAAGGGCAGAGACATAGGGATTGTAAAAGGCCACGATGATCCTTCCTTTTGCATTGATTACCTGGAACTTAGGCAAAGTGTCCTGGGCGGTGGCGCGGGTACACGGAGTGAGGGCTGAGAAAACGCATAGGATAATGGCGGTCGTAAGGATTTGGAGTCGCATGGTGCTGTATATCTGCAAAAATAGGGCCTGAACTCAAAATCCGAGCACCCCGGGGGATAAGGACCGGTTTCCCTGAAGACCCCCCGTATGCAAAAAAAGGACCCGGCTCCCCCGTGGAAAATACCCGTTGTGCGCCAGGTCCATCAGCGCAAAAGCCGCCTTCCCCGTATACACAAAATCCGTAGGCACCCCTTGTTGTTCATAAAAGGACCGCATAAAATCGAGCAATCCGGGGGTATGTTTTCCATATCCCCCCAACGAATAGCCGTGCACCAGTCCGACACCGCCCAGGCGCTCCGCAAAAGCTGCCTGTTCTTCCGGTGGCACGGCGATCACAGGGACGCCCACCGCCCTTTGCCCGGGCAGAAGGGCGCGGTCTATGCCCTGCAAGGTCGTCCCGGTACCGACGGCCATGAGGATGTGAGAAAAAGTATGTTGCTCCGCAATCGCTTTTAGGATCAACCCGGCGCCCCTTATCCCAAGCGCTCCCGCACCGCCTTCCGGGATGACCAGCGCCCCGCGGGCCGCAGCCCCCGCCTCCGTGCGCGCCAACGCCCGGTACTCCTCCCTGGACACAAACGCCAACTGCATCCCCAGCGCCCGGCAGTCTTCCAAGGTTTGTCCCCAACGCCGGGGCTCCTCCCCCCGCACCACCCCCATGCACGGTATGCCCATCTCACTGCAGGCAAAGGCCGTGGCCACGAGGTGGTTGGAATACGCGCCTCCAAACGTGACGACACTTTCATATCCTTCACGGTGGTACCGGTCCAGGTAATACCACAATTTAAAAAGCTTATTCCCCGACACCACCGGGTGTAAGAGATCGAGCCGGGCAACGGCCCCGCTCACCTCCCCCCCTAGGTCCAGGGGGGCAAGCGGTATCGGTTTTTGTAGCAAATTGCGCAGGAAGTCGCCGGTGTACACCGGGCAAAGATGAAAGCTTTTTGGATTATATTCGCACCACCATGCAGAAACCCACCTTATTGATCCTGGCCGCCGGTATGGCCTCCAGGTACGGCGGAAGCCTCAAACAGATACAGAAATTCGGCCCTTCGGGGGAGACCATCATGGATTATTCCCTGTTTGACGCCATCCGTGCCGGATTTGGAAAGGTCGTCTTTATCATCCGCAAGGAATTTGCCGAGGAGTTCAAGGCCATCTTCGAACCGAAGTTGAAGGGTAAGGTGGAAGTGGAATACGTTTACCAGGAACTCAACGACTTGCCCAAAGGATTTACCGTACCGGAAGGCCGGACAAAACCCTGGGGAACGGCCCATGCCATGTTGTGTGCCGGGCAAAAGATCAACGAGCCCTTTATCGTCATCAACGCCGATGACTTCTATGGCAAAGACGCCTTCGAAAAGGCGTGCGGCTTCCTCGATAAACGCGTAGCCCCCGACCGTTATGCGATCGTAGGCTACGAACTGCGCAAAACCCTTTCCGACCACGGTACGGTCAGCCGGGGCGTCTGCACCGTCGATGCCAACAACCATCTTACCGGCATCACCGAACGCACGAAGATCTATCCAGAGAACGGGAAGATCGTATACGAAGATGAAACCGGGAAACACGAGGTGCCGGTCGATTCCAAGGTGTCCATGAACTTCTGGTGCTTTCACCCCAACATATTTGAGATCACCAAGCAACAATTCACCGAGTTCCTCAGGGGCCATGGCCAGGAGTTGAAAAGCGAGTTCTTCATCCCGCTGGTGGCCGATGAATTCATCCGCAGCGGCGAAGGCGCGGTCGACCTGGTACCCACATCCAGCCAGTGGTTCGGCGTCACGTACCAGGAGGACGCTCCTTTTGTCACCAACAGCATTCAGTCCCTCGTTGCGAGCGGCGAGTACCCGTCCAACCTTTGGGCATGAAGCGCGCGCTGACAGCCGTCATTGCATGGACGACCCTGGTCGCGGCCGCCGGCGCCGCGCCGATGAAGGCCGCCACGGCGACACGGCCCGCCAGCCGCGCTGTCGCGACGCCTGCGCCAGCCCCGCCTTCGGCGGACAGCGTCCTTGCCGCCGCCTACCGCGAGGCCGCCGCCACGCACCGCAAGGTCTTCGTGATCTTTCACGCGTCCTGGTGTGGCTGGTGCCATCGCATGGACAGCATCATGAAGGCGCCCGTATGTCAGCCACTGTTCGAAAAAAACTATGTGGTCACCCACCTGGTGATCCTGGAGACAGGGTCAAAGGCGGCGCTTGTCAACCCGGGCGCCATGGAGCTGTATACCAAGTACGCAGGGGCCCAAGGACAAGGCATTCCCTTTTTCCTCATCATTAATCCCGACGGGACCGTCCTCCAGGATTCACGGATAAAACCGGAAGGGGCGGCCCCTGGCAGCTGGGGGAACAATACCGGCTGCCCCGACAGCGACGAGGAACTGACGTATTTCGTCCGCCTGCTCCACGAAACATCCACCCTCTCCGATACCGAGCTCAAGACGATCCGCGCCCAGTTCGCGCGGAAGTCTTAAATTCGGAGATGACACGTTTCTGGTCTCACTACGGTAGCATGCTTTCTCTCTTGGGAGGTATCCTTGCCGGTTGTATCCTCGGTCTCGTTTTTGGCAAGCGCATCCTTTTCCTGGAGGCGGCCGGCAATATTTTTCTGAATCTGCTCTTTACCGTCGTCGTTCCGTTGGTCTTTTTCGCCATCGCTTCCGCCATCGCCGGGGTGGAGTCTTCCGCGCACATCGGCAAGGTGGCCAGGATGACGGTGGTTGTCCTGGTGGGCACGGTGATCGTGAGCGCCCTGGTCACGGTCGTGGCGCTGTGGTGCTGGCCGCTGCACCCGGTGTCGGTCACAACAACCTCGGCGGTCCACGTGACCGGCGGACCCGGCGCGGCCCCCGCGGCCCAAGCGGCCCCCGCGGACACGCGCTCCGCCGGAGACGTCCTCACCCAGCTGTTCACCGTCCAGGAATTCTTCTCCCTTTTTAGCCGCAAGAGCATGCTGGCGCTAATCATTTTGGCGGTAGGGACGGGATTCGCCACTCAAAGAGCCCGGGAGAAGGGGAAGCCCTTCAGGGCCTTTCTGACCTCCGGTAACGAGGTCATGCAACAACTGCTGGCCCTGGTGATGTACACCGCTCCTTTTGGTTTGGGCGCATATTTCGCCTGCCAGGTGGCCAACTGGGGTGGGGGCGTCCTGGGGGCTTATGGCCAGGCCATCGCATTGCTGAGCGGGGTGAGTATTTTTTACTATATATTTTTCTTTAGCCTCTACGCCCTCCTGGCAGGGGGGAAATGGGCGCTAAAGACCTATTGGCGGAACAACATCATACCCTCGGCCACCGCCCTGGGCACGAGCAGCAGCATTGCGGCGATCCCGGCCAACCTTGAGGCGGCGGGGAAGATGCGGATACCGCCCCTGATCGCCAACCTGGTCATTCCCATTGGCGGTCCCCTCCATAAAGAGGGGTCTGCGATCTGCGAGGTGGTGAAGATGTACCTGCTTTTTGCGCTTTTCCACCCGGCTATTTCCCCGTTGTATGGCTTTTTGCTGGCCATCGGTCTGGCGTGGTTGGTGAGCATCGTGGAGGGCGGTATTCCCAACGGGGGGTATATTGGCGAGGTCCTGACCCTCTCGGTGCTGACCTTGCCTCCGGAGGCGCTGCCGCCGATCATCCTGCTGGGGACGGTCACCGACCCCATCTCGACGGTGGTCAATGCAACCGGGGATACGGCTTCGGCCATGCTGATCGCCCGGCTGACCCGGGGGAGGCGATGGATGGACGACACGCCCAACAGCGAAAACGGACAAAATGTTGTGTAAAAAATACACATTAAGCAACCTTTTGCCTATTTTGCGGCCTCATTGAACAATCTGATGAGAAAACCATGCTTGCTATTGATGGCCGCGCTGTGGGCGGGTACGAGTGTCTATGCACAATCCACCCGTCTGAGTGAACAGGCCGGAAATGTCGTCCAAACCCACGCCATTCCGGGAGGGTACGCCTTTCAACTGGACAACGGCTACGCGACGATCACCGCTTATTCTCCGACCATTATAAGGGTCCGGGTAACCAAGGAAACACCCAAAACTGATTTTTCCTACGCTATCGACGACCTTACCCCCCACAGGTCATGGATAAAGGCGGAGAACGATGCGCTCACCACCGATTCGCTCACGATAAAAATTACCAAAACCCCCTTCCGGGTTTCTTTCCAGGATAAAAAAGGAAATTTCCTAAGCGGAGACGACCCCGCCCTGGGGATCAGTTGGGAAGGACCCCAGGTGACCAGCTATCGCCAGATGGCACCCGGAGAGAAGTTTATCGGTTGGGGGGAGAAGACGGGGCCCCTGGACCGGAGGGGACAAAGTTTTGTCAACTGGAATACGGACGCCTATGGGTATGCGGAGGACAAGGATCCGATCTATGGGTCTATCCCGTTTTTTATCGGGGTGCACGACAAGGTCTGCTATGGCATCTTCTTCGACAATACCCGTAAGGTATTTGCCAACTTCGGCGGCGGCGTGGACGACGACCGTTACTACTTCGGCGCGCCGGATGGGGACATGAACTATTACTTTTTCGGAGCGTCCACCGTCCCCGGGATCATCGCCGACTATACGTCCCTGACGGGCCGGACGCCCATGCCCCCGCTGTGGAGCCTGGGGTACCAGCAGTGCCGCTGGGGGTATATGACGGAACAGGAGCTCCTGCAAACGGCAAAGACCTTTCGCATCAAACAGATCCCGGCGGATGTGATTTACCTGGACATCCAATACATGGATCATTATAAGGTGTTTACGTGGAACCAGGAACGTTTTCCCCATCCGAAAGAGATGATCGATTCCCTCAAAAACATGGGATTTGATGTAGTGACCATCATCGACCCGGGGGTAAAGATAGAAACCGGTTATAAGGCGTATGAAGAGGGTACGGCCAAGGGTTTTTTTGCCCGCTATCCCGGGGGCAAACCCTATATCGGGACCGTCTGGCCGGGGCGTTGCAACTTCCCGGACTTTACGAGGGCGGAGGTACGGGCCTGGTGGGGGGACAACTTCAAGGCGTCTCATACCGACAACGGTATCCGTGGATTCTGGAACGATATGAACGAACCCGCTGTATTAGGCGGTAAAGAAATCCCGACCGTGGTGGAGTTTGGAACCGGCAACAACCGGACTACATTAGCTGCCGTGAAAAACGTATTCGGGATGCAAATGGCCCGCGCGACGTTTGAAGGGACCAAAAAGGACATGGGCGGGAACGAACGGCCCTTCAACCTCACCCGGGCGTCTTACGCAGGGATTCAAAAATATTCCGCCGTCTGGACCGGGGACAACCGACCGGAAGACGAGCACATGTTGTTGGGGTACCGTCTTTTGAACAGCATGGGATTGAGTGGCGTACCTTTTGTCGGGATGGACATCGCCGGATTTTCGGGGGACGCCAGCCCGGACCTTTTTGTACGCTGGATGTCTTTGGGCGTCTATGCACCCTTGTACAGGAACCATACGGCCATCAACAACCGCTACCATGAGCCCTGGGAATACGGGGAGGCCACCACGGAGATCATGCGTCACGTCATCGGCCAGCGCTACGCCCTCCTTCCATATCTCTACAGCGCCTTTTACCAGGCCCATAAAACGGGTATGCCGGTGAACCGCATGCTGCCGATCCATTATACGTACGACAGTGCGGTGTATACAGACAAATACGGGACGGAATTCGAGTTTGGGGATAACCTCCTGGTTTGCCCCGTGGATTCAAAAACCATGATTGCCGATGTCTACCTCCCCGGGAAAGGCACCACCTGGTACCGGTTTAGTACGGACGAGGCTTATCCGGGCGGGGATAGCCAGTTTGTCGGCAGCCCCCTGACGGACCTTCCCGTTTTCGTACGCGCGGGCGCCATCATCCCTGAACAGGCGGTGATCCAGGATACCAAGGAAGCCGGGGACGGCATCCTTTACCTCCACGTATGGCAGGGGGCAACCGGCAGCAGTTTTGACTACTACGAGGACGATGGACATACTTATGACTATGAGCAGGGTAAAAGCTATCGGCGCCAAATCCGTTATGATCCCGGTGCCAGACGGATTGTACTGGGAAAAGCTGACGCCGGCTATCCTACCCGGTTTTCAAAAGTGCGGGTCGTCCTCCACGGCGCCACTGGCTGGGATAACGTCCAAATAAACGGGAAAACTACGCGGATTTCACAGGATCAAAAGCTGTATTTTGTTGAATTCAACAACAGCAATGATCCGATCACCATTCAGTGGTAAAATTCTTATAACGCTTTTGTGTTGGGCGGCGTGCACAAGCCAGGCCCGGGCGCAGGATACCACCGCCCGCCTGTTGCACGCCGCCTTTCTTTTTGACGGAACCGATATCCATGCCGACGGCTGGGTCCTGGTCCGCGGAAAACGCATCGTCGAGGCGACCCATGGCCGCCGGCCGGCGGGGACGGAAACCACACCCGTCTGGGAGTTCCCTGGATGCACCCTGTTGCCGGGACTGATCGAAGGCCACTCCCATCTATTCCTTCATCCTTATAACGAGGTCTCCTGGGACGACCAGGTGACCAAGGAGTCCAGGGCGGAACGCACCGCGCGCGCGGTTACCCATGCCGAAGCCACGCTCATGGCGGGGTTTACCACCGTCCGTGACCTCGGGACCGAAGGTTGTATGTACGACGACGTAGGGCTCAAACGGGCCATCCAAAAAGGGGTGATCCCCGGCCCCCGCATGCTCGTCGCGACCAGGGCCATCGTCGCCACGGGTAGCTATGGTGTTAAAAGCGAGTCTTCCGACGTGGATCTGCCCAAGGGAGCCGCCGAGGCGGATGGGGTGGAGGGGATCACGCACGAGGTCCGGGAGCAGGTCAGCCACGGGGCGGATGTCATCAAACTGTATGCAGACTACCGTTGGGGACCGGGAGGCCAAAATCTACCCACCTTTACGGAGGACGAACTCAAGGCGGCGGTATCTGCCGCCGTTTTCAGCGGGCGCATGGTCGCCGTCCACTCGTCGACGAAAATTGGAATGATCCTGTCCATCGATGCCGGCGTAAGCACCATCGAGCACGGACAAGGAGGAGACGATACCGTATTCCGCCTCATGCGCATCAAAGGGGTCGCGCTTTGTCCCACACTCTCCGCGGTGGAAGCCATCGCCGGCTACCAGGGCTGGCGCAAGGGGATCGACCCCGAACCCCAACGCGTCACCCAGGCCCGCCGTGCCTTCCGGCAGGCTCTCGCCGACGGAGTGACCATCCTTATGGGGGGTGACGTGGGCGTTTTCCCGCATGGCGACAACGCCCGGGAGATGGAAACGATGGTGGAGTACGGTATGTCACCCCTGGCTGTTCTCCAGTCGGCGACGTCCGTTAACGCCCGTGTCTTCGGGATCGGGGATTCTTTGGGGAACATCAAACCGGGCTATCTCGCGGACATCATCGTCGTCAGCGGCGATCCGTCCAAAGACATACATGCGGTAAGACAAATACGGCTGGTCATGAAAGACGGCGTGGTGTATCGCAAAGAGATCAATACCCCTTGACCATGTACACACAATCCTCGATCTTCTTGATCTGGTCGACCCTGTCGAGGGAGCGGATGGTCGATACCGAAGAGACCCTGATCGTTGGGTAGGTATTGGTCGTGTCTTTCTTCAGAGAGTCCAGGGCACTATATATGTTCCGGGCATTCAGCGCAAATACAACGCCGTCTGTCTGGGGCTGCTTGGTGCTGAGGATGCCGACCACTTCGCCTTTCTCGTTAAGCACCGGTCCACCGCTGTTGCCGGGGTTCGCAGACACGGTGATCTGGCAGCTGATGGAATCTCCATTATAACCCGTCTGGGCGCTTAGGTAGCCCTCGCCGTACACGATTTCGGCATAGTTCCGGGGATAACCTAATGTAAAAATGGGTTCGCCCAGTTCCGCTCCCGTCCGTTTGATCCCGTAGGGAAGCGGACCGGAGGTCGTCCAGTTGGAGTCTTCTATTTTCAGTATGGCCAGGTCCTGGAGGGGATTGACAAAAATAATCCGGGCCTTGAAGTTGTCGCCTTTGTGGTTGGCGACGAACACGCTGGAGACGTCCTTTACAACGTGGGCGCTCGTCACCAGGTAACCCCGGCCGTCGATAAGGAAACTGGTCCCCGACACCTTTAGTTCGGCAGGAGAAGGGGTAATGGTCTTGGTCACCTCGTTGAGCTGCTGACGCAACACCCTTTGAGAGTTTTCTACGGAATTGACCTTATTGGCCAGTTCCATCAGCCTGGCGTCGTGTTTCGGGGCAATCGCCAGCATCATCCCGCTAATGCACACGGCGGTAATCCCGCCGATACAGGCCGCCACGGCGATGGTGCGGCGGTAGCGTATCCACATATTGGAGACCCTGGCACCCGCGGTGAGCCGTTCGGGCTTGATCGCGCCCTCTTCCAGCAATTCCGCTTCCACCGTATTAAGGGTACTCTTGAATTCTTTCAGTTGCCCAAACCTTTCCAGCTCCTGGAGGAAAAAGGAATGCGCCACGACCAACTGATCCACTTCCGGGTTGGTCCGCCGGAGTTCCTCGAATACAAGACGTTCCTGCTGCGTCATTTCCATGCGCAAATACCTGTCCACCGCGTTCTGTAATAATACTTCGTCCATCTCAGTTCCCGCTTTTAAATTGGGTAAAGAACATTTTCTTCAGTCGGGTAAGGCATTTGTATTTCTGGTTCTTGGCGTTCTCCGCATTGGTATATCCAAAGTGTTCGGAGATCTCCTGCATATTTTTCTTTTGCAGATAATACGCTTCCAACAAACTCCTGCAAGGCTCTCCCAGGTGTCCCAACGCCTTTTCCATCATCATAAACGCCTCATTCCGTCTTTCGTGGGCCTCCAGGTCCTCTTCCACCTGCACCAGCTCAGGCATCGACTCCACCGGGGTGCCAAAACGCTGTACCTGTTGGAGCCTTTTGAGCCAGAGCCGCCGGCAAACCGAATACAGGTAGGTCTTTACCTGGGCCGTCAGTTCAAACCGTCCGGATGTTGCTTTTTCATACAACACGATCATCGCCTCCTGAAAAATATCCCTTGCGTCTTCGCTCGATCCGTTGTTATTGAGTATGAACGCCTGGATCATACCAAAATACTCCCTGTACAGGGTCTCCGTGGCGTTCTTGTCGTTGCGTGCCAGTCCAGCCAGTAATTGTTCGTCCGTTGATCCGGTTTTCACTATAGGCAAATATTAATACGAAATGGGGCGATTTGTAACCCAAAAGACGGTAAAATTATTTTTTTTCTAAAAGGTGGGTTACCTTTTTTTAATTCAGGTATAAACCCCAAACCATTAGTAAACAATTAAAAAACATCATGATGAAAAAGGTATTGTTTGCATTCTGCGTTATCGCTTTCGCAACTGCTTGTAACTCCGAAGGTTCTAAGACCGACAGCGGTGATACCGCCAAGGCTGCTACTGCCGACACCACTGCAAAGATGGACACTTCCGCAAAGAAGATGGACACTTCTGCTGCAAAGATGGACACTTCTGCAAAGAAGGACACTACCAAGAAATAATTCGACCGCTGGAACGCCCGTCCCCGGACGGGTACAGGTTGACATGAGATTGCTTCCGTGTTAAGTTGACCTTTCCAGTGGAACGTCAAACGTTTTTCATATGGCAAGCAATCGTTAGAGGCCGCTCTTTTCTAAGAGTGGCCTAATTTTTTTCTAAAGATTTCTTTGATTGTTTAGACATATTCGCCTAATTTTGGTCCATCAGTGAAAACATGTTGACTACTAAGGCAAATACCGGTTTCTTTTACTTTTTTTACTTCTACTTTACAGGTAGGCCGGGATGCTTTTGTTAAAATGTAACCACACACAAAACATAAAGAATCCCGGCCAAACGGCCGGGATTCGTTTTTTTACGATATGGCAGAAATTGAACTTTCAGAAGAGGACCTGCAAAAGGGTGTGGCCATTCAGGGCTACGCCGGCAGCTTTCACCAGGAAGCCGCCAGGCTTTTCTTAGGCGACCGGATCAACGTCATTCCCTGCGCTACCTTCCGGGACGTCGTCCGGATCGCCTCGGACGCCACGTTGTCGGCGGGAGCGGTGATGGCGATTGAAAACTCGATTGCCGGGAGCATTCTTCCGAATTATAACCTGTTGCAAAAGAGTGAATTAAGGATCGTGGGGGAGGTGTATCTCCAGATCCGCCAGCACCTGATGGTCAACCCGGGTGTATCTTTGGACGACATAAAAGAGGTGCATTCCCATCCGATGGCCCTGCTCCAGTGTATGGATTACCTGGACAAACGCCCCTGGAAGCTTCTTGAAACCGAAGATACAGCGTTAAGTGCCAAGCACATACATCAACACCGGTCCAAACATATCGCGGCGATCGCGAGCCAGGCGGCCGCCGAATTATACGGGCTCGACATCATCGCCCCGGACATTCATACGCTGAAAAACAACTATACGCGCTTCCTTATCCTGCGGAGGGAAGGGGAGGCGGAGACCATCGCAAAAGTCGACAAGTCCTCCCTGTATTTCGAGACGGACCATAGCCAGGGGAGCCTGGCCCGGGTCTTGACCCGGATTGCCGAAGGGGGGATCAACCTGAGCAAGCTCCAGTCGTTCCCCATACCCGGTAGCCAGTGGAAGTATTTTTTCCATGTGGATATGGAGTTCGATACGGAAGAACAGTTCCAGGACGTGTTGCACGACCTTCGGAAGCTGACCCTGGATTTAAAAGTTTACGGTATTTACAAAAAAGGAACGACAGCATGACAGCACAACGGCTGGAGGGCATCGGGGAATACTATTTCTCGACAAAGCTCCGCGAGATCGACGACATGAACCGTCAAGGCAGGCAGGTGATCAACCTGGGGATCGGCAGCCCTGACCAACCCCCGCACCCGGAGGTGATCAAGACCCTCCAGGAAGCGGCGGCCCGGCCGGATACCCACGGTTATCAGAACTATAAAGGTTCTCCCGTCCTGCGCAAGGCCTTCGCGGGCTGGTATAATACCTGGTATGGCGTGGACCTGGACCCGGATACGGAGATCCTACCGCTGATCGGGTCCAAAGAAGGGATCATGCACATCTGCATGACGTACCTCAACGAGGGAGACGAGGCCCTCATCCCCAACCCGGGGTACCCGACTTATCAAAGCGCGGTAAAGCTGGCGGGGGGAACACCGGTGCCGTATACCCTAAGCGCCTCAAAAAATTGGGCCCCCGACTGGGAGGCGCTGGAGAAGACCGACCTTAAAAAGGTTAAACTGATGTGGGTCAACTACCCGCACATGCCTACCGGGCAACGGGCCAATAAGGAACTTTTCGAACGCCTCGTTGACTTCGGGCGGAGGCACAACATCCTGATTTGTCACGACAACCCGTATTCTTTTATCCTCAACGATCGGCCAGAAAGCCTGCTGGCAGTAAAAAACGCAAAGGACGTTGTCCTGGAGCTGAATTCGCTGAGCAAGTCGCAGAATATGGCGGGCTGGCGCATCGGCGCACTCCTCGGTGCCCAACAGCGGATCAACGAAGTCCTGCGGTTCAAAAGCAATATGGACAGCGGCATGTTCCTCCCGGTACAACTGGCGGCGGCAAAGGCGCTGGAACTCGGGAAGGATTGGTATGACTCCGTCAACGCGGTTTACCAAAAGCGTCGGGAAAAAGTCTTCCAGTTGCTGGATGTATTGAATTGCACCTACGACAAGGACCAGGTCGGCCTTTTTGTCTGGGCGTCTATTCCTGAGGGTTATAAAGACGGATACGCCGTGAGCGACGCCGTCCTGTATGGGTCGAATGTATTTATCACGCCGGGCGGCATCTTTGGTTCGGAGGGGAACGGGTATATCCGCGTCAGCCTTTGCGCCACGGAAGAGAAACTGGAACAGTCCATGGAACGTATAAAAGCAACAGTATGGTCGTCGCGATAGTCGGTACGGGTTTGATCGGTGGTTCGATGGCGCTCACGCTAAAAGAAAAAGGTTTTGCGGAGCGGGTCATCGGGGTGGACAGCAGCCTCGTACACCTGCAAAAGGCCCGTGAGCTGGGCATTATAGACGAAGGGGCGTCCCTGGAAGCAGGGGTGGATGCGGCAAAGCTGATTATCCTGGCCATACCCGTGGACGCGGGGGCGGGCCTGCTGCCCCAGGTGTTAACAAGACTCAAACCAGACCAGGTCGTCATGGACGTGGGCTCTACAAAGGAAGGCATCATCGCTGCCGCCCGCAAACTGCCGAACCGGGCGCGTTTTGTGGCCACCCACCCCATGTGGGGGACGGAGTTTAGCGGGCCCCAGGCGGCGGAACACCACGCTTTTGCCGGGAGAGCCGCGGTGATTTGTGACCGGGAAGACTCGGCCCCGGATGCCCTGGCGCTGGTGGAGCAGGTATACGATAACCTGGAGATGCGCAAGGTGTATATGGACGCGGCAAGCCACGATATGCACGCCGCCTACGTCAGCCACATCTCGCACATCACGTCTTTTGCCCTGGCCAACACGGTCCTGGAGAAGGAGAAGGAGGAGGACGCGATCTTTACGCTGGCGAGCGGTGGTTTTGAAAGCACCGTGCGCCTGGCAAAGAGCAATCCTTCGATGTGGGTGCCGATCTTCCGCGAGAACCGGGAAAACGTACTGGACGTGCTTAACGAACACATCACACAGTTGCGAAAATTCAAAAGTTGCCTGGAAAAAGAAAACTACACCTACTTAAAGGAGTTGATAGAACAGGCCGGAGAGATCAGGCGGGTGCTGAATAAATAGCGCTACCTTTACACAAATTTTTGACTAATGAGTACATTCGAAGCGCTGGGACTGGATGCCAGACTGATACAAGCCACAGACGCCCTGGGTTTTGAGACACCGACGCCGATACAGGAAAAGGCGATCCCGGTGCTCCTGGGCGGGCAAAAGGACTTTGTCGGGCTGGCACAGACAGGGACGGGAAAGACGGCTGCGTTCAGCCTGCCTTTGCTGCACCTGTTGGAAGTCGAGAAGCGCTATCCGCAGGCCTTGGTGGTTTGCCCCACTCGCGAACTCTGCCTGCAGATCGTAAACGAGATTGAACAATTCAAGAAATTCATACCCGGCATGCACGTGACCGCCGTTTACGGCGGTGCGTCCATCGGCCTCCAGATCAAGGACCTCCGCAAAGGCGTACAGATCGTGGTTGCCACCCCGGGCCGTCTCATCGACCTCATCGAACGCAAGGCGATCGACCTCCAGAACATCCACTATGTCGTCCTTGACGAGGCCGACGAGATGCTGAACATGGGCTTCAGGGACGACATCGAATTCATCCTCCAGAACACGCCCAACCGGCAAAGCTCCTGGTTGTTCAGCGCCACGATGCCGGACGCCGTTCGCCAGGTATCCAAGCGGTATATGAAGGAACCGGTGGAAGTGACGGTGGGGAAAAAGAACACGGCGAACGCCAACATCGACCACCAATACTATGTGACGTCCGCACCGCTCCGGTTCGAAACCCTCAAGCGGATCATCGACTTTAACCCGGGGATGTATGGAATCATCTTTACCCGCACCAAGCTCGACGCCCAGGAAATCGCGGAAAAGCTGGTCCGGGACGGTTACGACATTGACGCCCTTCACGGGGACCTGACCCAGGTACAACGCGACAAGGTGATGGGCCAGTTCCGGGACAAAAGCCTCCAGTTGCTTGTCGCCACCGACGTGGCCGCCCGGGGGATCGACGTGAACAACATCACCCACGTCATCAACTATGAGTTACCCGACGACGTAGAAGTATACACGCACCGCACCGGCCGTACCGGGCGGGCGGGGAAAAACGGGATCGCCCTGTCGATCGTCCATTCCAGGGAGACGTTCAAGCTCAAACAAATCGAGCGCGTAAACCAGATCCGGTTGAACAAGATGGACATCCCCACGGGGAAAGACGTCACCCGGAAACAGTTCTACTATTTCATGGACCGGATCCTCAACGCCGATACCAGCCATGGGGACTACGAGGCCTTTGTACCGATGATCGAGGAGAAGTTCGCCGATATTTCCAAGGAAGAGATCGTCAAACGCTTTGCCGCCCTTGAATTCGACCGCTTCTTACGCTACTACGAGAACGCGGCCGATTTGAATGTGCGCGATATCAAAGCGCCCCGCACCGCCGGCGGCCGGGACTTCGCGCCTGCAAGCGGAGGCGGCGACCGGAGAAGGTTTGAAAGCAATGGCGAATTCACAAAGCTCTTCATCAACCTGGGGATCAAAGACGGATTCTATAAGGCCAGCTTCCTCCAGTTCATCCTGGACATGAGCGACCTGCGCAAAGAAGTCCTGGGCCGTATCGACCTCAAGGAAATGAACAGTTGGGTGGAAGTGGACAAGAAATCGGCCTCGAAAATGATCCGGGCCATAGACGGAAAAACCTTTAAGGGTCGGAAGATCCGCATGAACGAAGCAAACAGGTAAAACTACATATATGGAAGCGACAGTAACCACACCGGTCGACATAACGGCGGTGTTGAGCAAGAGACCCCTCATCATTTCCGGTCCGTGCAGCGCGGAGACGGAAGAACAGGTGCTGGCGACCGCCACCCGCCTGGCCGCTACCGGCAAGGTAGACGCCCTCAGGGCCGGTATCTGGAAACCCCGTACGCGTCCGGGCAGTTTTGAAGGCATAGGCACCAAAGGGCTTCCCTGGCTGCAACAGGCCAAGAAGCTCACCGGCCTCCCCACCGCGGTGGAAGTGGCTACGGGCAAACAAGTCGAGGACGCCCTCCACTTTGAAGTGGACATCCTTTGGATCGGGGCCCGCACCACGGTCAACCCCTTTAGCGTGCAAGAAGTCGCCGACGCCCTGAGGGGTGCCAACGTACCCGTCCTGATCAAAAACCCCATCAATCCCGACCTGGAGCTGTGGACCGGCGCCGTTGAACGCGTGGCCAAGGCAGGGATCAAGACCATCGGTCTGATCCACCGGGGTTTTAGCTCTTACGGGAATACGGAATACCGCAACGCCCCGATGTGGCACCTGGGTATCGAAATGCGCCGGCGCAACCCCGAGTTGCTCATGGTCTGCGACCCTTCCCACATGGCGGGCCGCCGGGACATCCTCCAGGATACCGCCCAAAGGGCCGTGGACTTAGGGTACGACGGTCTGATGATCGAAAGCCATATCGACCCTGACAAAGCCTGGAGCGATGCAAAGCAACAGGTGACGCCGGAGAAGCTGGCCGAGATGCTGGACTCCATCAAGTGGAGGCACGAAAGCACCCAGGCCGAGGAATTCCTCAACGCCCTGGCCAAGCTGCGCGAACAGATCAACCACATCGACGACGAACTCCTGAGCCTGCTGGCCCAGCGCATGAAGATCGCCGAGAAGATCGGACAATACAAAAAGGAGAACAACATCACCATCCTCCAGACCAGCCGCTGGAATGAAATCCTCGAACGCGCCGTTCGCAAAGGGGAGAAACAGGGTCTGGGCAAGGAGTTTATCACCAAGTATTTCGATGCAGTGCACCTGGAGAGCATCCGTCATCAGAACAAAGTGATGAATGAAGACTAGAGTCTCCTTTTCCAACGCTTCCTGTGACTATTATTTCGATACCTCCGCCCGCCGGCTGGAGGAGCTTGTACCCCGGGCGAAGACCGTGCTGGTCACCGACGAGCACGTCTTCGCCCACCACCAGGCCCTCTTTGGCGACTGGAACACCATCGTCCTCAAGCCGGGTGAGCAGTACAAGGTTCAGGAAACGGTCAACGCCATCATCGACCAGCTCCTGGACTTCGAGGCGGACCGAAGCTGGTGGATCGTGGGCGTGGGTGGAGGCGTCATCACGGACCTCACCGGTTATGTAGCGGGCATTTATATGCGGGGGCTCCAATTCGGTTTTATCCCGACGAGCATCCTGGCCATGGTGGATGCCAGCATCGGTGGGAAAAACGGGATCGACGTAGGCATTTATAAAAACATGGTGGGGTTGATCCGTCAACCGTCTTTCCTGTTGTACGACATAGACCTGCTCAAAAGCCTGCCGGAATCCGAGTGGATCAACGGCATGGCGGAAGTGATCAAGCACGCTTGTATCAAAGACGCCCCCATGTTCAAGCTGCTGGAGGAGAATACGCTCGCCAAGCTCAAACGCGACAAAGCGTTGCTGGCCCAACTGATCCGGCGCAACGCCTTGCTGAAGACCAAGGTCGTCCAGGCCGATGAGTTCGAGCAGGGAGAACGCAAGCTCCTCAACTTCGGCCATACACTGGGCCACGCTATAGAGAACATGTACGACCTCCCCCACGGGCACGCCGTGTCCATCGGCATGACGGTAGCCTGTCATCTGTCGGCCCGGCTCACCGGGTTCACACAGACCGAACGCGTCGTGGATGTTTTAGAAAAGTACGGGTTGCCTACCTATGCCGTCTTCGACGTGGATAAGGCCTGGGACATCCTCAAGATGGATAAAAAACGGGCCGCTGACGCCATGAACTACATCCTGCTCAATAAAATAGGCCAGGGGATCATCCAGTCCATTCCCCTCGAAGGGCTTCAGTCTTTACTCATTGAATTCGTGACATCATGATCGTTTCCATACAACCCTCCCGGGTCGCCGGGCCCATGTATGCACCTGCTTCCAAGAGCTCGATGCAAAGGGCCTGTGCCGCCGCGCTCTTGCGCAAAGGGTTGACCGTTTTGCACAACCCCGGTCATTCCAACGACGACCGGGCCGCCATCGATACCATACAGAAACTGGGGGCCAAAATAGAGCGAACAGACAACTCTTTGAACATCCAAAGCCTGGGCGTCCATCCCCGAAGCGCCGAGATCAATTGCGGCGAATCCGGGTTGGGTGTCCGGATGTTTACACCCATCGCCGCAATGAGCGACCTTCCCTTGCACATTGACGGGGAAGGAAGCCTGCTTACCCGGCCCCTGCATTTTTTCGACGAGATCTTCCCCCAATTGGGCATAAGGATCACGTCCAATGGAGGGCGGTTGCCTTTGTCCATACAGGGGCCTCTGCAACCCGCCCCGATCACCGTGGACGGCTCGCTCAGCTCCCAGTTCCTGACCGGGTTGCTCATGGCGTACGCCGCTTCCGGCGCACAAGACGAGGTCATCACCGTGGACAACCTCAAGAGCAAACCTTATATAGACCTCACCCTAAGCGTCCTAAAAGACTTTGGATGGAACGTGACCCACCGGGACCACCGGACGTTTCATTTTGGAAAAGCAGAGGCACAACCCGGTACCCTTCACTATACCGTGGAAGGCGACTGGAGTGGAGGCGCGTTCCTGCTCGTCGCCGGCGCGGTGGCGGGGAATGTCGACGTCCGCGGGCTCGACCCGCATTCCACCCAGGCCGATAAAGCGATCCTGAATGCTTTGCAGGATTCGGGTGTGAACATGCATGTATCGAAAGAAAAGATCCTCATTTCGTCACAGCCATTGAAACCCTTCGCGTTCGACGCCACCGATTGTCCCGATCTTTTTCCGCCTCTGGTGGCGCTCGCGGCTTATGCGGACGGGCAGACCATAGTAAAAGGCGCCAGCCGCCTCGCGCATAAGGAAAGCGACCGCGCCACTACCCTCCAGCAGGAATTTGGCAAAATGGGTATACGCATCGACGTGGAGGGGGACCTGATGCGGATCCACGGGGGTACCGGCGTCAAGGCCGCCCGGGTACACTCCCGTCACGACCACCGGATCGCGATGGCCTGCGCCGTGGCAGCGTTGGGCGCCGATGGACCGGTGGTCATCGAAGAGGCCCAGGCCGTCAACAAATCGTATACCGACTTCTATGACCACCTCCGCGCGTGGGGGGTACCTGTAAATTCGAACGTATGAACAGTTTTGGACGCATCTTCCGGGTACATATTTTCGGCGAGTCCCACGGCCCCTGCGTGGGTGTGACCATCGACGGGTGCCCGCCCGGTCTTCCCCTGGAAGAGACCGATTTCACCCCCGACCTGGAACGCCGTAAAGCCGGCGCCAAGGGCACCACACCCCGAAAGGAAGACGACATCCCTCATGTCAAAAGCGGGATCTTCAACGGCCATGCCACCGGAGCGCCCATCACCATCCTGTTTGACAACAACAATACCCGCAGCGGGGACTACGAGAAACAACGCGCTACACCCAGACCGGGACACGCCGATTTCGTTGCCCACCATAAATACGGGGGCTTCGAAGACTACCGGGGAGGCGGCCACTTCAGCGCCCGCCTCACCACGGGGATCGTCGCCGCGGGCGTGATCGCAAAAAAGCTCCTCGCACAAGCGACCATCACCGCAGTGATCGCCGAAGTCGCCGGCGAACCCGACCAGGAACGCGGTCTTCAAAGGGCGATCGACGCCAAAGACACCGTCGGCGGTATCATCGAATGCCGCGCGACCGGGCTCCCCATTGGGTTGGGCGAACCCTTCTGGGATTCTGCCGAATCCCTGCTGGCGCATGCCATGATGGCCATCCCCGCCGTCCGCGGTATCGAATTCGGGACCGGTTTTGCCGCGGCCCGTATGTTCGGCAGCGAGCACAACGACGCCATCCTGGACGCCGAAGGCCATACCCGCACCAACCACGCCGGTGGGATCGTAGGCGGCATCACCAACGGGAACGAGCTCGTTTTCCGGATTGCTATTAAACCCACCTCCTCCACCCCCAAGGAACAACAAACCCTCAACTGGGAAACCGGCCAGGTTGAACCGTTTTCCGTCAAAGGCCGCCACGACCTTTGCGTCGCCCTTCGGGCGCCGGTGATCGTGGAGGCTATGACGGCCATCGTTTTGGCGGACCTGCTGATGCTCGAAGCGGCTAATAGATCTGCCAATAACCCACACCTGGCGCCACCCCGGTAGTCTGGCTGTAACAGGTGAGCGGGTCCATCTGGGAATCATAGGTATAGGTCATCGAAAAGTTCCCGATGGTCACGGTGCCCGGGTTTCCCGCGGGGATGATCGTAAAGGTATTTTCTACACCCATCGTACCCGAGCAATCGCTTGTGGTAACCACCGCATAATTCAATTCGAGCGGATAAGTAAGGGTGGCGGGAACCGTTCCGGCAGCATCCGAGTAGAAATTAACGCTGACCGTTCCCTCCGAATGTTGGTAGGTTTGATCATTCTCGTCGTCGGTATAGTTCAGGGTAGCCCTCACATACACCGGTTGGTACATGTAGAAAACCGTGGCGATGTCACCGGCAGACAAGGCATTCCGCTGGCTGTTAAAGGGCTGCCCATTCGTCAGCGTCATCGGATAGTTGTTGGTGCCGGGTTGCACCAGGTCGTAGGAAGAATAAAGCATGATCGAATTGAAGTCGAACTGATCGATCTGCCACCCGCTGGAGCCTATTTCGTCGTACGTCTGGTACTGATAAATATTGGACTGGGTGTTCGGGTATATGTAGTTGTAGTTGACATTGATCCAAACGTCTCTGTCCGTTCGGCACTGTTCATGATAAAATCCGATGGCGTGCCCCATTTCGTGCTCGATCTCACCCGGCCCGAACATCCCTCCTTCCAGATTGATGATTTGCTGTCCTCCCGCCATGCCGATGCTGGTGGAATAGAGACCGGTCCCTGTGGCGCCCCGCTGGATGTAAATGTAATTGGATTGGTTTGTCCGGGCGGTGAACCGAATCGGTGTATTATTTTGATAATCGGCTATGGCATCGTTTATGAACCCTTGTTCTGTCGCGGTAAAGTTCGGATCGAGGGCATAAAATACCTGTCCGCTGGGCCACAGGCGGGTGTAGTCTTCTGTAAAGGTCCTGTCGGTCGTGATGGTGCCTGATTTTTTCATGGCGTTAAAGTGTTGTTCGTCCAGCAGGATGTCCCCCATCCATACATACCCCCCGCCTTTTTTTTCCACAAAGATACTGTCTGACCCATGCTGTATACCGATGACCCGCCCCTGAATCCCCGGATAGGCCTTCTCGGCCGGGTGCTGCTGGAGCGTAAACGTTTGGGAAGGCGTAGAAACAGGCGGGTTGCCGTCTTTCCGGCAGGAAGCCATTGCCGCTACCAGCAGCAATAAGGCTGGGAAATTGTTTTTCATGAGAAGCGAAAGGTTTTAGATATTAATTAATTTGCCAGTAGCCGACCCCCGGCGCCACGCCCGCGGTGGAGCTGCTGCACGAGATCGGGTCTTCGTTGGCATCATAGGTGTTGGTGTACTGGAACTGCCCTATGGACACGGTACCAGGATTGCCGGCGTTGATGATGATGTTGGTGTTCTCCGTTACATAAGACTGACAGTCGTTGGTGGAGGTAACCCCAATGTTCAACAGGAGTGGGTATGTGAGGGTAGCCGGGACGGTCCCTGCGGCATCGGAATAGAAGTTGGCGGTTACCGTTCCCGCGTTGTATACATAGGTCAGGTCGTCCTCGCTATCCGTGGTGGTATAAGTGACCCGCACGTATACGGGGTGGTACATATAAAAGGCCGTGGCGATATCTCCCGCCGACAGGAAATCCCGCTGGCTGAAAAAGGGATTCCCGTTCAAATCGGTCATGGGATAGTTGGTGGTGCCGGGTTGCAAAAAATCGAAGGAAGAATACATCATGATGGAATTGAAATCGAGTTGAGAGATTTGCCATCCCAGTTGGTTCCTTTCGTAATAGGTTTGATATTGATAGATATTGGACGAGTTATTCGGATATATAAAGTTGTAATTGACATTGATCCAATCTCCCCGGTCGGCACGGCATTGTTCGTGAAAAAAACCGATGGTATGCCCGATCTCATGCATCACCACACCGGCGGTAATCGGGTTGTTCACGTTCCCGGATTCCAGGCTGATGGTTTGTTGTCCGCCCGTCATCCCTATGCCGCTGGAACCGAAGCCGCTTCCGGTGGCACCCGGTTCGATCAGCACATAGTTTGTCTGGTTCGTTCTTGCCGTGAAACGGATGGGTGTATTCGTTTGCCAGCTGGTCATGGCGTCGGTGATGGCCGTTTGTTCGGCGGCGCTGAAACCCGATTTGATGGTATAAAAGACCTGTCCGCTCGGCCATAGGGTCGAGGGATCTTCCGTGAAGGTATTGTCGGTGGTGATCCCTTCGGGTTTTTGCAGGGCCTTGAAGCCTTTTTCATCCAGGATGATGTCACCCATCCAGACGTAATAGCCGCCTTTTTTCTCGACATAAATACTGTCCGTTCCGTGCTGTATGCCGATGACCTGGCCCTGGATACCGGGGAAAGCCTGTTCGGCGGGATGATACTGTAAGGGGAGAGGATGAGAAGACGTGGACGTGGAGGTGGTTTGGTTGCCGTCTTTCCGGCAGGAGGCCATTGCCGCTATCAGCAGCAAAAAGGCCGTGAGTTTGTTTTTCATGCGAGAGCTAGGTTTGATTGAGTAGTATTCCGAATATAATCTAATTTTTTGTTTATATATATTATGGAATTGTGACTCCCAAAAAAGAAGAGGGGGTGTCTTATGAGACACCCCCTCTTTATAGAACAGATCGGATCGAACGACTAGTTAAACGTGTACCGGAAGCCGAACTGCATCTGCCACCTGGAACCGTAGAAGGTTTGGCCGTTGGCAGTGCTCGTAAGCGCCGTGTTGTAGCTAAAGGAATTGACCAGGGGAACCTGGTTCTTGGCGTCCGCATAAGGGAACGAGAACAGGGGCGTTTTGCCATCGCTGGCCATCCCTTCGAATTTGATGAAGTTGGTGCTGCTTGCGCTTTTCTGCAGCCCCCAGTACCTGTTCAGGAAGTTACCGGCATTGACGAGGTCCAGGCTGAGCGTCAGTTGGTGTTTGTCACCACCCTTCCTGGTCGAGAAGAAGATGTCCTGGGCGATGTGCAGGTCAAGCCGCTTGTAGTACGGCAGGGTAACCGCGTTCGCCTTGGCATACTGGCCGCGGTGGCTGTTCATGTAGTGGTCCTGGCTGATGAAATTGTTCAGCTGGGTCCACATTTGCGCAGAAGTCCGGGGATCGGAAGCCGTACCGATGGTGACCCCGTTGGGGTTCGCGGCGGAGATGGATCCGACGTCGATCAGCTGTATGTCCTTTGCATACTTCGGGATATAGATCAGGTCGTTGCTGGAATTACCGTCCCCGTTCAGGTCGCCGTTATAGACGTACGAGGTCGCGCCGGCCGGTGCTGCCTCGAAAACCGCGCCGAGGGTAGTGGAGGTAAATTTCCCCTCGGGGATCTTGTAGTTGGCGCTGGCGATGACACGGTGCGGCTGGTACCAGCTCGGGTGCGCCAGGGTAGCTTTGTTGGGATCGGTATTCGACACCGGCCTGGCCGCCCAAAGGCTCAAGGCGGTACTTCCGTTCTCCATGGCGGTCATCGTGTTGTTGTACGCGTAGGACAGGCTGGCGTTGAAGTTGCGGAAGTTTTTCTGGATACGCGCGACGGCGGAGTAAGAATACCCCTTGGAGGTATTGCCCAGGACGATGACCGAACCAAGGTTGGGATTGCTCAAGCTGGTGGCCTGGTAGTAGTACTTGTTGCTGCCCGCCGTGGTCGTCAGGAAGCGCGTCCGGGTATCACCGCCATTGGCGACGTCCCCGTTGGTGATGGCGAAACCGTGGGATTCGTTCAGGTTGGCGTTGTACATGTAGGTGCCGTGGATGTCCTTGGAGTAGATGAACTCACCCGTGAGCACCCAATCGTTGTCGAGTTTCTTGTCGATACCAAGGCTGGCGCGGAATTTCGTCGGGTATTTGAGGTCCTTTGCTGCAACGTTGACCGAGTAACCGGTCGGCGTGGAGGTTTGGCTCAGGCCCTTGGACGTCAGGTAATAATTAAGACCTTGTTGGGCCGTGGGGAAGAAGGGCACATTGCTTTCGGTAAAAGAACCGATCTGTACCCCGTTGTTGGCAGCCTGGTTTTCGATCCAGACGAAGGGCGGGGCGCCTTCGAAGACACCGGCGCCGCCACGGATCTGCAAGGTCCGGTCGTGTTTGACGTCCCAGTTGAAGCCGACGCGGGGGGATACTACCAGGAAGCCGTTCGGTGCGGACCCCACGTTATACTGGGCGCCGTTCAGGAAGGTCAGGGCGTCGAAGTGCGGGTTGTCCGTGAACTTGTTCTGGTAGGTGGTATAGTCGGCACGGATGCCGTAGGTCAGGGTGAAAAAATTGGTAACACGCCATTTGTCCTGGGCAAAAAGGCTCAGGTTCGTGGCCCCGGCGTACGCCCAGGGGAAGGCACCGCCCGGAAGGGTGGAGTAGTCCTGTGCATAGTATTCCGCGTTGGCCCCGTTTAAGAAGGCGTCCAGGCTGGCGAACTGGTATACACCGTTCCAGGAGGGTGCGAAGGCGTTCTGGTACTTTTTATAGCTGTTCTGCGTGCCGAACGTGATTTCATGAGCCCCTTTGTACAGGGAGAAGATGTCCGTCAGCTGGTACGAGTCCATGAAGAGCTTGTTGTTGTACGTGAACGGCTCATACCCGAAGGTCGTATAGTACTGTCCGTTGTTTAGGATGTCCACCAGCGGGAAAGTGCTGGAGGAGGACAGGGACGTCCGGAAGTCACGTTCGCGGGTATACCCGACCTGGAATTTGTTCGACGCGGAATTACCGAAACGGCTGTTCAGTTCAACGATAAAGATGTTCAGGTCATTGTTGATCCGGTAGCTGCTGCCCTCGAAAGGCAGGGAGTAGAAACTCGCATCGGCTCCGGTTTGCGTGGTCACCAGGCCGCTGCCACCCACCGCGCGGCTGTTGCTGACCGGTTGGTCGGCGTAAGATTTCAGGTAGTTGTATTTCAGCGTCAGGACGTTGTGTGCATTGACGTTCCAGTCGACGCGCGCGTTGACCTTGTAGCTGTTGGTTTTGAAAGAGTACTTCTCGAAAGCACCGGGGTCATAGCTAAAACCCTTGCCGTTATTTTTGAGGTATTGTACGATGGCATTGAGCGAATCGTAATTGGCAGTGGATACGGACCCCTGCGACGGAGGGTTGCTGTTGGTAGAGGCCACATAGCTGGTGGAGGGCGCAGATTGCAGGTCTTCTTCGGCGTTGACAAAGAAGAACAGCTTGTTGGTCACGATGGGGCCACCCAGGCTGGCGCCGAGGACGTTATAGTTAAAGGGCGTCCGCGGGATGATGATGTTGTCGACGTGGTATCCGATGTTGCCGGGCCCTTTGGTATAGTCATAAGCGGTTGCCCGGAATTTATTGGTCCCGCTGCGGGTAACGGAGTTGACACCGGCACCGGTAAAACCGCCTTCGCGGACGTCATACGGGGAGATATTGACCTGGATCTGGTCGATGGCGTCCAGGGCGATGGGTTGGGCGTTTGCCTGGCCCCCCAGCGTGCTGGACAGACCAAAGGAGTTGTTGAAGTCAGCCCCGTCCACCGTCACGTTGTTCATGCCGGGATTGGTCCCGGCAAAGCTGAGACCGTTAGCGGTCGGTTCCAGCCTCGTGAAGTCCTGGATCGAACGGGTGACCGTCGGGAGCTGTTCCATTTGGGTGCGGGTGATGATCTCCTGCTGACCGGTGTGGCTGGTGTTGAAGATCTTGTTCTGGCGGGTCGCGGTCACCACCAGCTCCTGGAGCTGCTTGGTTTCCTGTACCATCGAATAGTCCGCAAAAAATGTTTGGCCAAGGACGAGGGTTACGTTTTCCTGTTTTTGTTCCTGGTAGCCCGTGTAGGTGACCGTGATGGTGTACGGGCCGCCTATGCGCATATTGGAGAGGTTAAAACGTCCGTCCTTACGGGTTGTCGTGGAGTACCTGGTACCGGTGGGAACGTGAAGGGCGATGACGGTAGCACCCGCCAGGCCGTTGGTCCCGTCCGTAATCCGTCCCTGCATGTCTGAAGTCGTTTCCTGCGCCAGGAGAGCCCATGGCATGAGGAGCGCGACCATGATGGTGCACAGCAGCTTCTTCAATCTCATAATTTGATATTAAGTTTTAGTTTCGAGGCGCAAAGAAAACAATTAATTTAAGAGATCGTTAATTAAGCACATTATCAAATTGTTAGAGCGCAAAAAAAAGGGGGTGTCTCCTCATGAGACACCCCCTTTTTGTATAGGTATGATACTTAGAAGCTATACCGCAATCCGAGGAGCATGCTCCAGCGGGATTCGTAGTCGGCATATCCCCAGGGCTTGCCCGTCTGGGCGTTAAGACCGTATTGGGGAGTGTAGTAGTAGTAGGGTTTAACCGTGTTGCCGCTGACCGTGAAGTGGTCGACGTTGAGGGGCTGGCTTTCCTGGTTGCTCAGGTAGTAGGCACGGCCCCAGGTCTTGCTGACCAGGTTGCCTACGTTGAAGATGTCCAGGGTGATCGTCAGCGTATGCTCTTTGTAGAACGCAATGGACTCGGCGATCTTCAGGTCGAAGTGGTTTTCCCAGGGCATGATGTCGCCGTTGATGGCTGTATTCTGACCGATGTGCTTGCGCATGTATTTGGTCGAATTCTCGAACTGCTGAAAAGCGGTCCACTGCTGGGTAGCGGTCAGGCCGCCGTGGGCGACGAACTGCGTGGAGTCGCCGGGCAGTTGGATGAGGTCGGCCCCACCGGCGGTGCTGGGTTTGGTCGGGGCGCTCAGCGTGGAACCGTCGTCCCCGTTGATGTTCCCATAGTATACATAGGAGAAGCGCTGACCAGAGGTACCGGAGTAGATCAGACCCAGGCTCGTGGAGAAGATCTTGCCGTATTCGAAGCGCTTGCCCACATAGGCGATGACGCGGGACCCGGGGTCGTAGTTGCTGTGTCCCAGGCTCAGGTTGTTCAGGCCGTTGACGTTGTAGGCATACCTCCAGTTGGAAAGGGCGACGGAAGACGTCCCGTTGTTGGTTGCGTAAGAGTGGCCGATGCTGTAGGCTACGCTGGCGGTCCAGCCATGGCTGAACGGCTTTTCGATCTTGCCGGTGATGCTGTACCCGTACCCTTGTTTGGTGTTGGTCAGTTCCAGGACGTTGGCGTAGCTGGCATTGTTCCGCGAACCGTAGAAGGGGCGGGTGGTGTTCCCGAGCACCAGCGTATACTGGGAGGGCGCGAGGTTCAGGTCCTGATAGCTGATGTCCTGGATGGTCTTTGTAAAAATGCCTTCCAGGGTACCGACGAGCCCCCAGGGCAGGCGCTGGTCGATGGCCAGGTTGCTGCGGAGGCTGCGGGGGTATTTGTAGTGCGGGTCGGTGACGTTGATGACGAGGGGGATCCCGGAGGGCGCCGGCTGGTACGGGCTGGTCGGGTTGAAGTGGACGTTGTCGGTCACGACCTGGGCGGCGTTCAGGCTACCGGAGATTGTCCCGATGCCCGTGTTGCTGTACTGGTTGGACAGCCAGACGAAGGGCGTGCGGCCCATAAAGATGCCGACACCGCCACGGATCTGCGTTTGCTTGTCGTTCTTCACATCCCAGTTGAAACCGACGCGGGGAGAAAGCACGACCGCGGTCTTGGCGACCTGGTTGGTGGCGACCCCGTTGCTCGTGGCCAGGGAGGTGGAATTGAAGGTGGTGTTGTCCGCGGGTTTGGTAAAGAACGTGGGCGCGTCGGCGCGGATCCCCAGCGTCAGCTTAAAGTTGGGGGCTGCCTGGTAGGCGTCCTGGGCGTACAGGGAGAACTGGCCTGCGGACACCTTGGCCGCCGGCTCGGGGTTGCTCTTGTCGGTGGAATACACCGTGGAATAGGCCGTCGGGTAAGCCGTGGCGGAACCACCGGCGTCTGCAAAGAAGCTGGCGAGGCTGGCATAGGTGTAGCTCCCTACGATCCCTTGCAGGAAGACGTTTTTCGAGTGATAGAACTCGTCGTCGGTCCCGAAGGTGAAGGTATTTTTACCCGCGTAGAGGTTGAGGTTGTCCGTAATGGTGTAGGTATTCTGACCCAGGGAGTTCGCCTGTGAGCTCACGTCCGTGCCGAAGTAATAGGTCGCGCCGTTGTCGGACACCTTGACGTAAGGGAACAGGGTGCCGGGGGTCTTCCGGTTGTCCCTGGTGATCGTCATGGTACCGCGAAGTACGTTGGATACCTTGTTTGAGATATTGGAGTTCAATTCCACGACGGTCGAATTGTTCGTGGAGTTGAAACGGTAACCCGTGTTGTAGAAATAGGCGCTGGAAGCAGCGTCGGAGAAGATGAAGTTGTACCCCTTCACCAGGCTGTGCCGGATGGTCAGCTTATTCTTCTCGTCGATGTTCCAGTCGATGCGGGCAAATACGGCATCAGAGTGTTTGTCGGTATTAAACCCGTTGTAGGCGCCGGGATTGTAGCTCCAGCCGGGGTGAGCGCTCTCGTTCTTCAGGAAAGAGGTGATGCTGTCCAGGGCCGTGGTGCGGATCTGGGAAGTGGCGCTGCCCGGCATGTAGGAAACCGGGTTGGACTTGCGTTCTCCTTCATAGTTGACGAAGAAGAACAATTTGTTCTTGATGAAAGCGCCACCGAGACGGGCGCCATAGGTCCAGTCCTTGAAATTCCCGTAAGAGTTGCCGGTGACGGCTTGTTTCCCCACGAAGGACTGGTTGGTGTTAAACCCATAGACCGAACCGTGGAGGGTGTTGGTCCCTGAACGCGTGACGGCATTGACGCCGCCACCGACGAAACCACTCAGGGTCACGTCATAGGGCGCCAGGATCACTTGTACCTGGTCGATGGCGTCAAAAGGGATGGGGTTCAAAGAAGCCTGACCCCCGTTGGTGCCGCTGGCCGCCAGACCAAACACGTCGGTGGCGTTGGCGCCGTCGATCGTGAACTGGTTGTACTTGTTGCTTTCCCCAGCGAAAGAGACACCCAGGGTGCTGCCGTCCACCGTACTCTTGCGGGGTTGTGCCTGGGGCACCAGCCTTGTGAAGTCATCGACGTTACGCCCCGTGGTCGGGAGGATGCTCAGTTGTTGGAGGGAAAAGTTGGTAGACGTGCCCATCCGCTCGGGGCTGATCAGGGCATTCTTGTTCCTCGACCCGGTGATGGTCACCTCGCTGATCGTTTGGGAGGCGTCCGCCAGGGTGACCGTCAGGTCCAGGGGAGATCCCAACTGGAGGGTAAGGTCCGTAAATGTTTTTGTGCCATAGCCCACATAAGAGATCTCGATCCTGTAGGGACCGCCGACCCGCATGTTGGAAAGATGGAAGGCGCCGTCCGGTTGCGTCAACGCATGGTATTTGGAACCGGAGGGAACGTGGATGGCGGTGACCGTGGCCCCGCCCAGTGCTTCATTTTTACTGTTGGTGACTTTCCCCGAGACGCCGGAGGTGGTTTCTTGAGCTAGCAGCAAGGTAGGTAGGCCCAAGGCAACCAAAATAGTCAAAAGCAGTTTCTTCAGACTCATGATGGTGTTATTTAGTTTCTTGGGTGCAAAGAAAAAACATAAATCTTCAGATTTTTGAGCTAAATATTAACAAATTGTTAGGACGAAGCAAGCTTTCCTAGAGGGGGAAGACCACGTATTGACTATGAGCCGCTTGTGGTGACAGATGGGGAAGACCCCCGAATTCACTAATTTTGCATTACTATAAAGGAGTGTTTATGGATAGTATACAAAGCGCTATAGAAGATATAAAACAAGGTAAACTGGTCATCGTCGTGGACGACGAAGACCGTGAGAATGAGGGCGATTTTATCACCGCGGCTGCTAACGTCACCCCCGAGATCATCAATTTCATGAGCAAACACGGCAGGGGGCTGATTTGTGCACCCCTTCCGGAAGACCGGTGCGAGGCGCTCCAACTGGACCTCATGGTCACCAACAATACGGCCCTGCACCAAACCCCGTTCACCGTATCGGTCGACCTGATCGGTCACGGCTGTACCACGGGCATATCCGCCCACGACCGGGCCAAGACCGTACAGGCGCTGATCGACCCCGCCACGACCCCCGAGGACCTCGGCAGACCGGGGCATATTTTCCCCCTGAAGGCCAAAAAGGAAGGCGTTCTTCGCCGGACCGGGCATACCGAGGCCACCATCGATCTGGCCCGCCTGGCCGGTTTTGACGCCGCGGGCGTTCTGGTGGAGATCATGAACGAGGACGGGACCATGGCCCGGCTCCCCCAACTGGAGGTCATCGCCAAAACCTTCGACCTGAAACTCATATCCATCAAGGACCTGATCGAATACCGCCTGAAAACCGATTCCCTCATCGAAGAGGTCGTCCGGGTAGACATGCCCACCAAATGGGGGCATTTCAAACTCATCGCTTTCCACGAAAAGGGGACCAAAAACGAGCACCTGGCGTTGATCAAGGGCTCCTGGGAGCCCGGGGAGCCGGTCCTGACCCGGGTACACTCTTCCTGTTTCACCGGGGACATCATGGGGTCCATGCGTTGTGACTGCGGCGAACAGCTCCACACAGCCATGGAAATGATCGAACGCGAGGGCAAGGGCGTACTCCTGTACATGAACCAGGAAGGCCGCGGTATCGGGTTGCTCAACAAGCTCAAGGCCTATAAGCTCCAGGAAGAAGGTATGGATACCGTGGAGGCCAACCTCCATTTGGGTTTTGGGATGGACGACCGGGACTATGGCGTGGGTGCACAGATCCTGCGCTACCTGGGGATCACCCAGCTCCGCCTGATGAGCAACAACCCGCGGAAACGGGCCGGTCTTTTGGGATATGGCCTGGAGATCGTTGAGACGGTGCCCATTCGCATCGATCCTAATCCCCACAACGAGCGGTATTTGCAAACGAAGCGGGACCGCCTGGGACACGAAATTTTGAAATAAGCCGGGGCGCCCTCACAAGGGGCGCCCTTAGTTTGTCCCCCCCGACGGCGGCGCCGGACGCTTCGCATTCACGCGCTTGCGCTCATTGACAAAAAGGTCGATGAGCCGGTCGAAGTCTTTCCGGTAGTTCAGGCTGAGCCCCGTCCGGTTGGAACGCCCATATGTCATGTCGTAGTTCGTACGGTTATACCCCACGAGGCGAAGGTGGCCGTCCGGGGTGATGCTCCATTGGGCCGCCAGGTCCGGTGAGGTCAGCAGGTCCGTGTTGCCCTGTGTAAAGAGAGGGACGGTCGAATAGTCGACCGTGGCACCTGCTTTGACGATCACCCGCCCGCTGAGGAAGTACTTATTGATCCCCGCTTTGCCGGCATTGGTCACCCAGTTGAAGTTGGATTGGTTGGCGTTTTGGATGGCAAAGGCCGGGTTGATCGAAATATAAGGATCTATCGTATTGTTTTTCAACACCTTTTTAACAAGCTCGCGAACGGTGTTGCTCAACTGGCCCGCCACCACCTGGCCCAGGGTATTGGCGACGATGGTGCTGCTGTTGGGGTTGGCGGCCAGGGCATCCTGGCTGGAGATAAAGGTGCCGAAACCCAGTAAACTGGCCACCTGTTTGTTCATTTCGCTTTTATCATCCTCGTATTTTTTGAGTTGCGCCGCCACCACTGGGTCGCCCTTATAGGGGTTGTCCGGGGGTAGTTGGAATTCAAAGTTGATGTCCGGATGGTCCAGGGTGTTGGTCAGGTGGCAAAGGATGATGATGTCTGACGACTGCACGATCGTCGCCAGCGTGGATGTGATGATCGTGGGAAGGGTGACGTCCTGGGCCAGGTAAGACGCGTTGATATCGATGTATGCCTTATAGGGATCGCCCGTCCAGCGGATGCTCCCGTCGGTCAGTGAAAAAGGTCTCCGCAGCCCGATATTCGAATAGATATACGTATACTCCCCCCGTTCGATATTGTAGGTGCCGTTGATCGTCAGCGGGGTGGCGGTACCGGCGCGGATCAGGAGGTTCCCGTTCCCCTGGGCCCGGACCACGTCCCCGTTGGTCGGGTCGAGGAGGACATAGATCGTGGCAAAGCTGTTGACCTGGAGGTTCATGTCCACCGTAAAATTGGACGGGCTCCGGAATTCCGGTTCCTCCCCCTGCATTTCCCGGCCGTATTCCTTGAATACGATAAACGTAGGCAACGAACCGGCTTTTGAAGCCCCGTTGGGAAGGTAAATATTGGAGCTGTCCACCGCTTCAGCCCTGTTGATCTTCAGCAATATGTTGGATTCCGGCCCGGTCAGGGAAGCGTTTACCCTGGCCACTGCCTTACCATAAAAGTTTTTGTTGTCCCGGGCCGTCGTATTGAGCACCAGCAGCCTGTCCGTATTCAACCGGAGGTTAAAGCTCATGTCCTTGAAGAAGTCGTGGTTCATGCTGCCTTGCAGAATGGCGGTATTGTGGAGGGTATCCCGCAGGGTGATTTGCCCGAAGTCGATCACGCCCGGTGTGAAGTCGATGTCCTCGTTGTCAAACAAATATTTACAACGCGTATAATTGATCCTCAGGCTCCCGTTATGGACGGTTGCCCGGCCCGTCATTTGCGGATCGCTCAGGGGACCCGTCAAACGGATGGTCCCGGTGGCAGTCCCGTCGATATCCGAAAACAAGAAGTCCAGGTAGTGTTCCAGCAGGTGAAGGGAGGTATTGTTGAGGTTAATCGAGGCGTCGATGCTCCGGTTGAGCGAATCCTTCAGGTCGAGCCCCCCGTTGATGTCAAAGTTATAGTGAGGGTTGTCCGAGCCGATGTGGAACTTCAGGTGCCCGCTCCCGTCATACGTAGACGTGGCTTCCACCTTTCCTATCGAGTCGCTTTCAAAGCGGAACCGGTTGACCAGGGTATTTGTCTCCAAGGCCATCTTGCCAAAAGGATCCCGCATGACGACCGTGCCGTTCAGCTGTCCTTCCAGCCGGGGATCCTTTAACACCAATGGGAGCAGGTCCTCGATGGTGACATTGGTGAGGTCCGCCTGTATGTCGTTGGATGCGGGGTCCGTCTCTGAAGGATGGGTGGAGAGCGCTATCTGTTCCAGGGCGGAAGACACCTTCAGGTCCCTGATCTGGATCCAGTTCTTTTTGAGGTCGATTTCGCCGTTCGAGGCGATCAACCACTTTTTGTCGTTGAGCACAAACGAGGACGAGTCAAAATGCGCGCTGATCCCGTCGGCCGTATTGTGCACCTTGACCGTGAGGATGGCGGAGTTCAGGTTCTGGTTGGCGCTTGTTTCCAGGGCGATGACGGAATTGTCATTTTGCGCGGCCATGCTGATCCGGGTGTTGGGCAGGCGGAGCGAGTCGTTCAGGTCGATTTCTCCCAGCAGGCCTTCCAGGCGGATGCGCTGGTCATCCCCCTGGGCCTTGAGGTCGATGTCACTAAAGTCAAACTGTTTATAGCCAAACTCGGGCACGTTCACGTCCACGTTGAAGACGTGGTTCACCGTGCTGATCCGGCCTGAAATATCGCTGTTGTCAAACCCGGACAACGGCATTTTCAAAAGGTCCAGGTAATCTTCTACGTCGTCGGTATGCACTGCGAAAGTAAAGTCCTCCTGCAAGGGCGGCTGCGCGATGGGCTGTATGTACGAAGGGTAGTACTTACCCAGGTACCACTGGACAACCTTCGGCAGCTCCAGGATATGGTACTGTCCCTCTACCCGCGCGTTCACCGGGAGACTTTGCAGGGTGAGGACCTTTTTACCTTCCAGCGTATCCGACGTAAGGCTCAGGGAATCGAAAGACAAGGGCTCCCCTTCGTTGCTCAGGGTGGCGTCAAAGACCCTGGCGGTACCGGTAAAGTCATCGATGTTCCGCCCGGCAAAGTTCAACGCCAGCTTCCCCTGGAATGCCAGGTTCCTGTCGATCAGCCCCAGGGGCTGGAAATTCAGGCGGGTGATGTCCGCGTCGAAGTTAAAGACAGGGGCAGCCTTGTCCAACTGGATCTTCCCATTCAGGGCAAAGGCGGCATTCGGGTCGTCTATGGACAGGGTCCCGTCAAAAAGCTTTTTGCGGAAAACCCCTTCTACGGTGAGGTTTTTGTATGTATAATGGTGGATGTTCGCGTCGGCGATCTGACCCTTGAGGGTGGCGTCGAGCTGGTCGAAGGAAAACCCTTTTCCATCCACCGTGCCGTCAAAGCTGAAGTTACCGACCTCGTCCACCCCTGTGAGGGTTCCCAGGTCAAATTCCGTGACGGTGATCTTTCCTTTATAGGAAGGCGTCCCTTTCTCCGGCAGTGTCAGGTTCAGGTCGCTCACGACCCTGCCCAGGTTGGTTTGCAGGTCCCCGTTAACGACAAAGTCGTCGATCTTCCCGGTAAAGCTGCCCCTGTAACGGATGCTCCGGAGCGTACTTAGGTTGGGTTCGGTCACCTGCCGAAGCTCCGGCACGATGTCCGATGCGTCGTCAAAGGTCGTCCGGAGCTCGTTCAGGGAAAAATTCATGACCGTCCGGTTGATGTCCGGGAGACCCGTCATCGAAAAGTCCCCGTTGATAAAGGTCGTCTGCCCCACTTTGAGGGTAAGGTCGTGCCCCTTGAGGGCCGCCACCGGCCCCTCTCCCTTACCCGTCAGGTCCACCAGTTTTTTCCAGGTCCTTAGCTCAGGTGCGAAAAAGGCGATGTCGTCCGTGGAAACAAGGCTGTTTTTGAGGTCCGCCTTCATATTCACCTTATTCACGAAGTCCGCCATGTCATCGTTGAAGTTCTCGTACCGCATCGCGAAATAATCCCGGAGCCTGCTCCGGTTCGTGGTGACGTCGAGCTGCCGGAACTCCATCGCCCGGGGGGTGAATTTGACGTGCGCCGTCAGTTTTTTGACCTCGAACCCGGACCGCTCCTTTGTCCCCAGCGTCGCGATGGAGGCGGACAGGGTATCTTTTTCAAAGCGGACATGGTTGATGTGGGCGTTGACGTGGTTAAAGTCGATGTGCTGGGGATCAAACCAGCTAAACAACCCCCGCCCGGGGGTATATCCCTCGTTCCGGAACCGGCAGTCGTCCATGTTCAGCTGGTGGATGGAGACGACCCAGCCGTCCTCGTTCCATTCCAAAGGGTGGGGGCCCTTCCCCGCGGCGACCCGGGACGCCTCCTTCGGCACCGGGGTATCCTTCGGCATCGGGGTATCCTTCGGTTTCAGCGAATCCGGCCGGTTCCCCGGGTAATTCTTTAACATAAAGCTCAGCCGTGTGGTCGACAACGCGTCAATATCTACTTTTTTGGTATTGAGGTTGGCCTCATTGGCTTGCAGGTGCAAATGCCCCACCTCCACGACCATGTCCTGACCTATCCATTTGTCCACCTGGGACACGACCACATCCGACAGCCGCACCTCCTTGAGCGAAATGGCGGCTCCTTTCTTTGGGGACCCGTTTGACGGACCCGGCGTGGAGAAATAATCCACCAGGAAACCGTAGTTCCAGGTCGAGTCCGACCGCGTCAGGTTCACCCGCGCGTCCTGGAGGCCTATGTATTCCAGGTCGAACGCACTTTTGAGGAAAAACCAGTCGGTAATATTGACGTTGACCGCCCCGGCATACAACAGGGTATCCTGGCGCAGGTCCCGGACCAGCACCCCCTGGAGGGCCACCTGGTTAAATGGTATAAAGTTGATGTGGCGGACGCTGACGGAGGTCTTCAGGTCGCGGGAAAGAATAGTCGTTACCCTGCCCAGTAACCAGTTCTGCACCGGGTCTGTCTGGATAAGGAGCCACAGGGAC
This sequence comes from Dinghuibacter silviterrae, assembly GCF_004366355.1. Taxonomy (NCBI): domain Bacteria; kingdom Pseudomonadati; phylum Bacteroidota; class Chitinophagia; order Chitinophagales; family Chitinophagaceae; genus Dinghuibacter; species Dinghuibacter silviterrae. The sequence goes on from NZ_SODV01000002.1 coordinate 1,045,182, forward strand.
AGGACCAGTAGTAGCAGGATGGCTACAAGGCGTATAAAAAAACGGCTGATCTTTCTGAATACCGACATGCACCGTAAAAGTAAACCAATCCCTAAAAATAATACCAAACGGTGGTCCGGCGAGCGTTATTGCACAGGTTTAACAGTATACCCCTGGCGCCGCAGCAGGCTCAGCAATCCCTGGGGACCCCCGAGGTGTCCCGCTCCCACGGCAATAAAGCAAGGCCCCTGCCGGATGGCCGCCCCGATCAGGGGCACCCATTTGCGGTTCCGCCGGTTGAGCAGCAGGTCCTGGTCAATTTTTGTATCCGGCGACTCCTGGAGCATCTGGTAAAGGGAGTCCACCTCCTGGGCCTTGTAAAAGGCCACCATACGGTGAAAGTCCAGCTTCTGGGAATCGTAATGCCGTACCATGTCCATGATCATGCCCGCCTGGATCTTACCCGGGATGCTGTCGAAGATCGATACCTGTTCTTCCATGGTTTCCAGTCCGCGGATCGGTTTGTTCCGGTCCCTGGCCATCTCGACAAATTCCGTCTCGTACGCCTGTTCCTTGGCGCAGGGCAGCATCTTTGCACTCATCATGCTGTACAGCATCAGCGGCTTGAATTTTTCGAAAAAGTGCACGTCCATCTTCATGGAGTCCTTGACAAACCGGCCCAGGTCCTTGTAGTCCGCCGAATCGAAAAAGTCGCTCAGCTTCCGGCCGTCCTTATACTGGATCATCCCCATCAGCTTCATCGGTGCGGAAGGATCGTCCAGGTTGATTTCCAGGTATACGGTATGGGCCTTTTCAAAGGTCGACTTCATCGCCGGTGTCAGGAAAAAATCATCCGGGCAGATCATGTGAATCGTCCCGAAAAGGTAGGAGGGATGGAGAAGACCCCGTCCGCTGATTTCCCAGAGTAGGGAGTTTTGCTGGGCCTTCGCTCCCGGGGATACGGCCAGGAGTGCAGACAATAGGAACAGAAGCAAACGGTACATGCCCTAAAAGTAGGCATTATTGCTCCAACTCCTGCAAGGTCTTCTCCAGGGCGTCGATATGCCGTCCATACCGCCGCTGATTGTACCAGATCGTCACATAATGACCCGGTACCATCAGCGCAAAGGCGCACAAGGTCCAGCCCCCGACGACCAGGGCTTCCTGTCCCCGGTGAAGCGGCAAACCCAGAAAAGAATAGAAGTCGTGTCTTTGGTACGCCCACAACAGCCAGCACACAAACCACATCACCAGGAGCAGCAACATATAGGTAATCCACAGCTCCAGCCCGATCAGGCTTTTGAAGCGTTCCAACTGGTGGGTGAAATTCGTCAGCAGGTCCTCGTCCGCCCGGATGTTCTCCATGTTTTTGAGCAGCCGGTACTTCTTACCATAATAGACGCCCGCCGTGAGGATCATGAGCAGGTAAAAGACGCCGACCGGTATCCGCTCCGGCCCCTGGAACTGTGTATAGGCCAGCACATACACAATGACCAGGGTCACCGACTGCAAAAGGACGTTCCGTTTCATCCGCCTTAGGGGCCCGGCCGCAGCCCTCTCTGCCTTTTGCAACAGGGCAGGGAGGTCCACCCGCAGCGGCGGCGCGTCGTCCAGTTGACGCCAGGAATCTTTAAGCTGATCTAGTTCCATGTTCAAACGGGTGTGTGCGTTAACTTCCTGAGTTTTTCCTTGATCCGGTTCATTTTTACCCTTAGGTTGACCACCTTGATTCCGAGGATGGCCTCCATTTCTTCGTAAGACTTTTCTTCCAGGTAGAGCATGACGATACTTTTCTCCACCCCGCTCAACCGGTCAATGGCCCGCCGTAGTTGCTCCATTTGCTCCCTTACCTCCGCCCCCCGGTCGTCCTGCGCCAGATGAACCGGCAGTTCTTCCACATACGTCGTCAGCCGCCCCAACTGATCCTTCCGGACCCCCGAAAGCGCCGTATTCAGCGCCACCCGGTACATCCAGGTCGTAAAAGCCGCTTCCCCGCGGAACGTCGAAAAGCTCTTCCAAAGCTGGAATACGATCTCCTGGAACAAGTCCTCGCGATCCGCCTCCGTTTTGCCATACAGGTGACAGACCTTGAAGATCAAGGCCCGGTTCGCCTCCATGAGGCGAGCGAATTCATTTTGTCGGTTCGCCAGTTCCAATACGCTATTAGTGTAAGGATGGTGGGAAAAATAACAGCCGGCCGGCTAACATTTTCATATCCTCTTCCTGGTGCAGGGCACTCACGACGACCCGTTCCACGGGGGGGCCTTCCGGGTCGGGGTAGGCGAAAGAGGAGATCAGGATGCCCTCGCTTTTCAGGTAGGCGCCCAGCCCCTGCGGCGCCCCGTCCGCGTCCCGCGGCACCCCGTCCGCGCTCCGCGGCGCCTGACCCTCGCTCGGCGGATTGCCCCAGAGGAACACCGGCGTGCGCGTCGGCACCAGCCCCGTTCCCTCCGCCATCCGCGTCAACGCCGCCACATTTCGGGCCAGCAGTGTCCGCTGCACCTCGTACAGCGGCCCCGCCTGCAACAACGCGTGGGCAAAACAAGGCGCCATCGCCGTCGCCGCCGTATAAAAGGGCGAACGCCTCAGCCTTTCCGCCATCCGCTGCGTACACCCCACCGCGCCTCCCTGTACATGCAACGCCTTCGACAGCGAATAAACCAACACATATTCGACGTGCGGCAGCCGCATCAACGCCCCGCTGATCCCTTCCCCGTGCTCCCCCATCCACCCGATCCCGTGCGAGTCGTCGATCACCACGATAAACCGCTTGTCCCTCGGCAGATCCTGCAGAAACATGAAGTTGTGGACGGAGCCCTCCAGCGGGGCTACCGAATCCATAACGAGGACGAATGCGCGCGCCGCGGACGACCGCGTGTGCCGGAGCACCCACGCGCACCAGGCGTCGTAAGCCGGCGCTGCGGCAGGGTCCGCCGCGTGCCCATCGCCCGCCGCGTGCGCGCCGCTCGCGCCCGCACCGCCGCTCGCACCGGTACCGCCCGCCGCGTGCGCGCTCCGCCCCAACCCCGTCGCCGGGTGTGTCCCCGGCGCCACCAGCACCTCGCCTGCGTCCGCCAGCAAATGCCCCACCGCCTGGCAGGCCAGGTAGCCGGAGGCAAAGGACACCGTTGCCTCCGACCCCGTGAGCTGGCTCAGGTAATGCTCCAGGTGGCGATACAACGGCAGCGGCGTATTGGACACCCGTGAAGAGGGAAAGACGACACCATACCGGTCGATCCCCTCTTTCAACAATTCCGTAAAAGCCGGCACGTGCGACATCCCCAGGTAGGAATAGCCGGAGAAAAACAGGTAGGTCCGCCCATCCAGGTGAATAAACCGCCCGGGCGCGTCCGCGGGGCCCGCGGCCTCCCTCCGGGCTCCGTGAGCGCCCGCGCCCCCAGGCCCCGCGCCCTGCGGGTGCTCCCCCGCACTCATGGCTCCTGCCCGAATTTCCGCCGCATCGCGGCAGTATGTTCTTTGGATTGGCCCAGGGGCACCGACAGGTTTTTCCAGGCGCCCGCCCGGATCACCTTGCCGAGGTAAACGATCTGGCCGACGTGATAGGCCGAGTGGCCAAGGTTGCGGTTGAGGGCGTCGACGACGCTATGGGGTTCCCCGCGGATCGTGACCGTACGTTCCAGGTCTGCGTCCGACATAGCGTGGATGGCGCCAAGCGTGCAGGCCCACCCGTCTTCCCAAAGCGAAAGCAGTTGAAATTTCGGGACGCGCTCATCGGTGAATTCTGCGTCCCGGTCGCGCCAGGATTTTTCACCGTCTTCCACCAGGAAATTGGTGAACCGGCTCAGCATGTTGCCATGGAGGTGCCGGATGATCACGGCGATGCTGTTGGACCCGTCTTCGGGCCGGAAATACATTTCCTCCTCGGAGAGTTGATCGAAGGTCTTGTCGCCCAGTGCGCGCAGGGCGAACAGGCGGTTGAGCAAAGATTCTTTGTACATGGAGGCTATCGACATAACAAGAAGTTTTTAATATCCCGCGGCGGCGTCGTTGCCACGGCCGTCGGCGACACCCTTATACGTGCCGTCCGGCTGGATCATGATCACCTCGGTCGCCCCGATCCGGCCCCAGTGTTTGAGGGTGTATCCCATCTGTGCCAGCGAGGCAGCCGTAGTATCGGGGAATCCCTTTTCGAGGTCGACCTCGTCGGGAAGCCATTGGTGATGGAACTTGGGGACGTTGACGGCGTCTTCCGGGCTCAGGTGAAAATCGATGATGTCTACTATGGTCTGGAAAACGGAGGTCGGAATGGTCGTCCCTCCCGGCGTACCCGCAATCAGGAACGGTTTGCCGTCCCGGAGCACGATGGTCGGGGTCATGGAGCTGAGCATGCGTTTGTGGGGTTGGATGGCATTGGCCGTTCCGCCGATGGCCCCGAACATATTGGGGACCCCAGGCTTAATGCTAAAGTCGTCCATCTCGTTGTTGAGGAAAAAGCCCGCCTTCCCCGCGACCGTCTTGCTCCCGTACCAGCCGTTCAGGGTGGTGGTGACGGAGACACAGTTGCCGTCTTTATCGATAACGTCGAAGTGCGTGGTTTCGGTGCTCTCGGGGGCAATGACACCGGCCTGGATGTTTTGGCTGCTGCCGGCCTTACCGGGGGTGAAATCCTGCATCCGGCCCTGCAGGTACTTGTCACTTAGCAGGGTGACGACCGGGACTTTTACAAAATCGGGGTCTCCCATAAATGTGGCGCGGTCGGCAAACGCCCTCCGCTCCGCTTCGATCATGAGCTGATCGGCGGCGGCAGAGGCGTACCCTTGCGCCAGGGCCGGGTTGTGTTCGATCATTTTGAGCATCTGACCCAGTAAAAGCCCGCCGCTGCTGGGCATAGGCATGGTCAGGACGGTGTAGGAACGGTAGGGAAAAGTAAGGATCGCTCTTTCCTTCGCCTTGTACGACCGGAGATCCTCCAGGCTGATCAGGCCCCCGCCCCGATGCATCTCGGCAACAATATAGGCCGCCGTCTCGCCTTCATAAAATCCTTTGGCTCCCTTGTCCCGGATACGCCGTAGCGTGGCAGCCAGGTCTTTTTGCACCAGCGTGTCTCCGGCTTTCCAGGGCCGGTCCCGTACAAAGGCGATGGGAACGGTATTGTTTTTCAAAAAGGTTTCCCGCGTGTTGTTGAGGTTCGCGGCCTCCGATTCGTTCAGCACAAAGCCGTTTTCCGCCAGGTCGATCGCCGGCTGGATCAGCTCCCGGAAAGGAAGGCGGCCGTATGGGTGCGCGGCGAACATGCCCGCAATGGTTCCTGGGACCCCGCAGGCCAGGTGTCCGGTTTGTGACCAGTCCGTGCGGGCCTTCCCCGTGCTGTCGATGTACATATCCCTGGACGCCTTTTCCGGCGCGGCTTCCCTAAAGTCCAGCGCCAGCGAACGTCCGTCCGCGAGGTGGGCAATCATAAAACCGCCCCCGCCGATGTTCCCCGCCCCGGGGAAAACCACCGCCAGGGTCAATTCGGTCGTGATCGCCGCATCCACGGCATTCCCTCCTTTTTTCAAAATGTCCAGCCCTGCCTGGCTGGCCAGGGCATGCGCCGAAACGACGACCCCGTGGGTGGCCGTAACGACCTTTTGCGCGCGCAATCCACCGCTAACGGTGAACCCTAACAGTAACAGGATTAAAGTATGCCTCTTCATGTGTGTCGATGTCACCAAAATTTACGCAAATAAGTCTATATTACGGATGTATGAAAAAATTCCGCTTCCTGCTGATGATCCTGTGTGCCCAGGCCACCACCCTTTGCGCGCAAACACCTTCTCCCGAAGCCTTTTTGGGTTATCCGCTGGGGGCACATTATACGCCCCACTACAGGATCGTACAGTATTTCGAAGCGGTGGCCGCCGCCAATCCCCAAATGGTCAAACTCCAGAAGTATGGCCAAACCAATGAAGGCCGGCCGCTGATGGTCGCTTTTATAGGAAACCCGGACAACATCGCCCATCTCGAAGACATCCGCCGGAACAACCTGCGCCTGGCCGGTGTATTGACCGACGAAGCGCCCACCGAATCCACACCCGTCCTCGTCTGGCTCAGCTACAACGTACACGGGAACGAGCCCTCTTCCTCGGAGGCGGCCATGCAAACCCTGTACGCCCTGGTTGATCCCACCAACACCCGTGCCAGGGACTATCTCAAGAATACCCTGGTCATCATCGATCCCTGTCTCAACCCCGATGGAAGGGACCGCTATGTCCACTGGTTCAATGGCGTCGTCGGTGACAACCCCGATCCCAACTGGCCTGCCAGGGAGCACGACGAACCCTGGCCCGGGGGCAGAACCAACCATTACAATTTCGACCTCAACCGTGACTGGTTCTGGCAAACCCAGCTCGAATCCAGGAAGCGCGTAGCCCTCTACAACGAGTGGTTGCCCCAGGTCCATGTCGATTACCACGAACAGGGCGTAGACGCGCCGTATTATTTTGCACCCGCCGCGGAACCCTACCACGAAGTCATCACCCGCTGGCAACGCGACTTCCAGGTCGCCATCGGGAAAAACAACGCGCGCTATTTCGACCAAAACGGCTGGCTCTTTTTTACCAAACAGGAATTCGACCTCTTTTATCCCAGTTATGGCGATACCTACCCCATCTACAACGGCTCCATCGGGATGACGTACGAGCAGGGTGGGGGACCCCGCGGAGGCCTGGCGGTGCTCACCGAAACCGGCGACACCCTGACCCTTCGTGACCGCATCCTGCACCACTTCACAACCGGGATAAGCACCATCGAAATGGGCTCCCAACACGCCACCGACCTCATCCGCGAATTCCACACTTATTTTCGCCGGAGCGCCGAAACCGGCGAGGGACCCTATCAGGCCTACGTGGTTTGCGCCGACAGCGCCTCCACCGGCCGGATCAATGACCTCCGCGCCCTCCTCGATAGAAACCTGGTCCGTTACGGCACCGCCTCCGGTTCCGTCAGGGGTTGGGACTATTTTACCCGCGCCCAGGGCGCGCCCTACACCCTCCACCCGGGAGACCTCGTCATCCCCGCCCGCCAGGTCAAGGCTACACTCGTCAAAGTCCTGTTCGAGCCCGACTCCAAAATCAGCGATTCGGCGACCTACGATATCACAGCATGGTCCCTGCCGTATGTGTACGGGCTCCATACCATCGCCCTGAAGGAAGCCCCCGCAGTGCACCTGCTGGCGCCACTCCCCGTGGACACCGGTTGGGTCGCGTACCCGCCGCTTTCGTCTGGCGCTCCCGCGACCAACGACCCAGCGACAGCGGCCCGCGCTCCCGCGACCACCGCCCCCGCGACCGCCGCCCCCGCGACAGCGGCCGGCGCCGCACCCTACGGCTACCTCATCCCCTGGACCGACATCCACAGCGCCGCAGCCATGAGCTACCTGGTCAGCCACCACGTAAAGGTCCGCGTCAACCAGCGCCCCTTCGAAGAGGGTGGACGGACCTTTGGCGCAGGTTCCCTCCTGATCCTCGCCACAGGCAATGCCAGTGTAAAGGACGATTTCCCTTCATTGATGGCGCAGGTGGCCGAAATAAACGACGTTGCACCGGTTCCCCTGAGCACCGGTTTCGTCGACAAAGGTTTTGACTTTGGCAGCAGCGAAGTCCGGCCGCTCAAGACGCCCCGGGTGGCTGTGCTCACGGGGGACAATATTTCCTCCACTTCTGCGGGAGAGATCTGGTACCTTTTCGAACACGAGCTGCGATACCCTCTTGCCCTTGTCAACGCCTCGAACTTTGCAAGGATCGACTGGAATGCCTTTGACGTATTTATTCTCCCCGACGGATACTATCCCTGGATGACCGACAAAAAAGTGTCCGACGCCCTCCGCGCCTGGGTCAACCAGGGTGGCCGGCTGGTTGCCCTGGAAAGCGCCGCTACCGGTCTTGCCAATAACGATTGGGGATTCAAGGCCAAAAAGAGCGGTGAAGACAAAAAGGACGAAGAAGACAAAACGGATCCTTACGCTTATCTGAAAGACTACGCCAACCGTGACCGGGATGAGCTGCGCGGATCCGTGCCCGGCGCCATCTACCGCGTCGATCTTGACAATACCCATCCCCTGGCCTTTGGTTTTCCTTCCTATTACTACACCCTCCGCCAGGACAATACCGTTTACCAATTCATGGAAGAGGGCTGGAATGTCGGCATTCTCAAAAAGGACAACTATGTGAGCGGCTTTGTCGGCAGCAAGGCCAGACAACAAATGGAGGACGGCCTTCTTTTCGGTGTCGAGGACATGGGACGCGGTAAAATCGTCTTCCTCGCCGACGATCCGTTGTTCCGCGACTTTTGGGAGAACGGCAAACTGTTGTTCTGCAATGCCGTGTTTATGGTGGGCAACTAAACGCCCGCCGCGGTTATTGTACGAGCGACAGCGCTTTATCCATTTGGGGATCATCAAGGGTATCCAGCGCCTTCACATTGAAGGCTACAGGATAGTCCGGGGGGAACCCTTTTCCCTCATACATTTTCCCGTCGATGTATTTGAATTCGACGGAGGACGTGGTCACGGAAAGAAAGCCCGGCAATGAAAAGGAACCGTCATCGTACAGGGCATTGGCCGCGAAAGGCCCCGTGGCCCCAAAAGTCGTTTCGCCCACCACCCGGCATTGGGGCAGGGTTCGCAAGGCCATAGTCATGATCTCAGCCATGGACTGGGAATATTTGTCGGCTAAGATGATGACCGGAAGCGTAACCGCCTGGGCACCCGACTGGGGTACCACCGCCGCATCGATCCAGGGCGTATAATCCAGCCGGCCGTTGCCGCTTTTGTTGCGCGTATAGCCAAAATGCAACGACTGATCGATAAAGTGTCCCGCCAGGAAATTCAGGTCGTTGACGTCCCCGCCCGGGTTGTCGCGGAAATCCAGTACGACAGCTTTCAGGCCGGTGGGGTTTTCCAGGCGCTGGAAGAAATAATTCAACACCAGCTGAACGCCGTTGCCCGCCACTGACCCAAAGGAGGCGGATAATTGGAACTGGTTACAGGTAAAGAACAGGATATTGCCGTGGATCGTCCCGGAAACCGCCAGGACGTAGTTGCCGGACCCCGGTAGCAGATTATTCCCCATGCGGTAGCCCGAATCGAGGTAGCGTTCATCCGTTCCGATATAGGAATAGGGAAACCGGAAGGCCGGATCCTTTCGCCATTGATCATAGGATGGAATGACGCTGGAGTCTTTCAGCACGTTGTTGGTGAAGGCAATGGAGAAATGGTGGTCGATCAAACCATCGGTCATTTGACGGAAATAACCAACCGACTTGGAGAGGTCAGCCGTGTCGTCGATCTTCAGGCTGTCGAACAGTGGTTTGTATCGCTGGTACATTGCGTCCCAGTTGGTCGTATCGACATCCCAATACACATAGTTCACGTTTAGCTCATTCCAGAATTCGTCGAATGCCTGGCTAAAAGTCGATGGGGGCAAATCACTAACAGGATTGGAGATATTTTTCTTGCAGGCCGCCAAGGTTATCAGGGAAAGCAGTATGAATGGCCGGTATCGCTTCATGTGCGCGGTTTTGACTTGTGTATTGACCATGCAGCACCGATCGAAAATGTCCAGGTGCGGTTATAGGCGGGTATGGCGCTGGCCGCTGTTTTTTCCTGGCTGGTCAGGGATTGATAGTACCTGGCCGCGACCGTTACCCGGCAGTAACCGGTCAACAGATATTGTATTCCCGGCCCGAGCCACCATCCTTCTTCCCAGCGGTTATCCCGCTCCGAAAGAAAAGAATAGGACTGGTTGTAGCTGTCGAGCTGGAATTGCTCGCCACCGTTTGCGGAGGTGCCGTTAAATATATCCGCGGTCCGGCCTTTGACCCGTCCATACAGCCAATAGCCGGCATACAACCCCGCATCCAACCCGAACCGAAGGCGTCGTCCCCCGTACTCCAGGTGGGCGCCGACGGGCAGTTGAAGGTACGTGTTCTTGTGCCGGTCGTATTCGCCCGCCAGGGAATCCGTCCGGTTCATGGTATACCCTTTTTGCACAAGTCCCGGGATGGCAGTAATGTATAACCAGGGATATATCCTGTAGAGGATCGGAATTCCGACGGTGAAACCCGAATTGCCAGTCAGGCTGGTTGCCGCCCTGTTGGCGATATTCGTATGATAGGTATTATAACTAAGGCCCCCCTCCACGCCGACGAGGGTCTGCGCGAAGAGGGAGGCCTTGAGTGATAAAAGTATGACTGCCAGTAAAAATGGCTTGCTATTCATGGTTTAATATACCTGGGTATAGTTTTGTGTCTGCGGGCTGTATTCGTAGACTTGGGAGCTTCCGCCTCCATTCGAATAACACAACAGACTGCTATTCCCATATCCGTTTCCGGCAAAGTTAAGCATATGGTCTCCTATATAAGTATAGGGGGATCCATACGGATTGTAGGAAAAGGGATAATAATAGAAGCCACCCGGAGGAGCGCCCCCACTGACCGTATTGCCGCTCACCGCATCGACAACGGTCACGTTGCCGCCGCCCGGACGGTAACAGAACAGGGTATTGTCCGCGTTGGCGGCGGTACTCCCTGAAATATTACTGGCAAACACCCGGTCCTGGTAGTCTTCGAAGTTGAAATTGTTGAAACCGCTACGGGTGGTATAGGTCGCCGTAAAGTTCGTGCTATTCGCACTGTGGGTCAGGTACCAAAGATAACCATAACCGGGGCGATAGCACACCAGGTCCATGGCCCCCGGGTTATAGTCCTCGGCGATGATCTGGTCGCTGGTTCCTTTCAGGTCGAACCCGCCGATACCGGAACTGCCTTTTACCACCGCGGTCCAGATGGGCGCGGTTACGACGTTTGTATTCTCGATCACCCAGCAATACCCATTGCCCGGCCGGTAACAGATCAAGGCGTTTTTATAACCACTGCCATAATCATAGGCGATGATCTTGTCCGTCTTGGTTGCTCCCGCGAGGTCGTATCCGCCGATGCCCGTCGTGGAATGCCAATCCTCCTCCCACTCGCCGTTGCCATTATATTGCAGGAGGTATAAGATGCCCCTTCCGGGAATATACAACAGCAGATGGTCCTCGTGACCGTTCCCGATCGCGTCGTAGGGGATGATGTGAACCCCGCCGAGCTCGTTGAAATTATCCGTGCAATCGGTGTTATACTGGCTGACACTGATGGTACCCGCGTTGAGCGTCGGGATCCCGGTGCCCGAATAAATGGTGGTCGAGTTGGTGCCGCTGACCTGTGTGAGCGTGACATGCCCGTTTCCGATGTCATAGGTGAACAGACAGTCCGACCCGTGGCCGTCACCGATGTCATAGCGGATGACCCTGCCGGTGGCACTGGGCGCCTGCCAATCCGCGTTTGACACGAACCCTGCTTTCGCGCCTTTGGTAAGACCAACAGACGACGTAAGCGGGTTCTTGCTACATCCTGCGGTCAGGATGAGCACGGATAAGCCAAGAAGAAGGTTGAAATGGTGTTTCATGGTTGACTCGATTAATATGCCTGAGAATAGGTTGACGTCTGGGGATTCAACTCGTATATCTGAGATTGGTTACCGCCTCCGTTGGAGTAAAATACCAGGCTGCTGTTACCGTATCCGTTGCCGCTAAAGCTCAGCACATGATCCCCAATATAAGTATAGGGAGAACCGTACGGGTTGTAGGGCATGGTGTAACTCAACCCGGAATACGTTCCACCCCCGCTGACGGTGTTGCCGCTGACTGCAAAAACGTTGCTTGAGCCGGACGTGCCCGGACGATAACAGAACAGCGTATTATTGGCAGTGCTTCCCGTGCTCCCGGATACATTGCTCGGGAACATCCGGTCCTGATAATCCATGAAATTGCTGGTATAGCCATTGGCAGAGAGACCGCTACGGGAAGTATAGCTCGCGGTAAAATTCGTGCTGTTGGGCGTATGCGTCAGGTACCAGACATAGCCATAGCCGGGGCGATAACAGACCAGGTCCTGATAACCGGGGTTGTAGTCTTCTGTGATGATCTGGTCACTCGTCCCTTTCAGGTCGAAACCGCCGATCCCACTGGAGCCTTTTACAACGGCTACCCAGTTGGGGGTGGCCCCGGCTGACGCTGTATTTTCGATCACCCAGGCATAGCCATTGCCCGGACGGTAACAGATCAGGGCATTTTTGTAACCGCTGCCGTAGTCATAAGCGATGATCTTGTCCGTTTTGGTCGATCCCGCGAGATCGTAACCGCCGATCCCATTGGTGCCTGACCCCTGGACGTTGAATTTTCCATCGCCGGCATAGTTGAAAAGGTACCAGATCCCGCGCCCCGGAATATAGAGCAACAGGTGATCTTCATGTCCTGTTCCGTTTGCATCGTAGGGAATGATGTGGATGCCGCCGATCTCGTTGAAATTGTCGGTAACATCACCGGCATATTCGTTGAGACTGAAGTAGGAGCCGCCGGCCATCGGGATCCCCTGGTTGTCGGAAATGATCGTGGTGCCGGTAGTGCCGCTAACCTGCGTGATCGAAAAAAAGTTGTTCACGAGGTCATAGCTCAACAGACAGTCCGACCCGTTGCCATCACCGATGTCAAAGCGGATAAGCCTTCCTGCGGCGCTGGGTGTTTGCCAATACGAGTTCGACGGGAAGCCCGCTTTGGCGCCCTTGGACACGTCGACGGAAGAGGAAAGAGGGTTTTTACTGCATCCTGCGGACAGGACAAGCGCTGCCAGAGCCAAAACGAAGCTGGAATTGCGTTTCATAGTTTAATTGATTTGTTTAGGTAATTATAGGTTTACAGTTTACGGCAATAGAATCCTGTCGATCGTGCCGGTGAGGCAGATGCGCGTTAATGAAATACAGGAATTTCCTGTTTGATGTTACGAGGCTGAAGAGATGTGAAAAACGGTTTTGGTTTTAACTGGGTTTTTTCAAGGTTTGAAGTTTTCGAAATCGAAAGTAGGGATAATTTCAAATCACACCTTTCGATCTGGATAAATATTTTATTGCGTGAAGCGGGAAAAATTATAATTAACTATCCTTACATGTTGATAAATGCCGTGTTTATAAAATAACTGCGTCTTTTAAAAAACAACTGCACCGGCGGCTTCTTTTTTGAGCACCGGCCGGAGGCTGTATGGATATCTTAATAAATTTGTATGTATGAATTCGTGTTGGGATTGAGTTCATACACCTCCGATGGATTGCCGCCTCCATTGCTGTAAAAGACCAGGCTGCTGTTTCCCAGGCCGTTGGCGTTGAAGTTGAGTACGTGGTCTCCTATGTCTGTGTAGGTAGTATTGGGGATATAAGGATTTATGGTCATGGGGTAATACAGGCCTTGAGGAGTCCCGCCATTTACCGTGTTGCCGTACATATGATCGACTACGAGGCTGGCAATCCCGGCACCAGGCCGATAGCAGAGCATGTCGTTATTGGCAGTAGAGGCGGTGCTCCCGGATAAATTGGTGGCAATCATCCGGTCCTGGAAATCCAGGAAACTGAAATTAAAAAACCCGTTCCTGGTGGTATACTGGGCAGAAAAAGTGGTGCTATACTGATTGTGGTGTAAATACCAGACGTAACCATATCCCGGTCGATAGCAAACCAGGTCCATGACCCCCGGAGAGTTGTCTTCGGCGACCACCTGGTCCGTCACTCCTTTCAGGTCAAACCCGCCGATACCGCCACTGCCTCTTACCACGGCGTTCCAAACGGGTGCGTCTCCCGAGCCTGTATTCGTGATCACCCAAATGTTTCCAAAACCCGGCCGGTAACAGATCAGCGCGTTCTTGGCGCCACTGCCGTAATCATAGGAGATAACTTTGTCGCCTACGTTCATCAGGTCATAGCCTCCGATTCCCCCTGTATATTGTAGCGATGATGGCCAATCCAAATGCCAAACACCTCCGCCCACGTATTTCAAAAGGTAGGCTATGCCCTGTCCCGGAGCATACAGGAGCACGTGATCCTCATGTCCCGTGCCGTTTGCATCGAAGGGGATGGCATTCAGTCCACCAGTCGCGTTATAAGGATCGATGACGTAGTCATAAAATTGGCCGATATTGATAGACTGACCATCATCCAACTGAAACCCCTCGGTCAACCACAAATCGGTAATATTGGCCCCGACAAACTGAGTAAGCTTGACCACGTCCTCGCTTAGGTCATAATACAACAGGCAGCTCGACCCGTGGCCGTCATCGAGGTCGAAACGGATAATTTGGCTGGTGGGCGTGGTCGCATGCCAACTGGAGCTATATGCCTTTGCACCTTTGCTTAAGTCAACGGAAGACTTCAGGTCCTTTTTACAACCTGCGGTCAGGAGGAGCACGGAAAATGCAAGCAAAGGAAAGAGAATGCGTTTCATGGACTATTGATTTGGTTCGGGTAACTGAAAATAGTGTTTGTTTCATATGGGGTTCTTGCGTAACGACAAGTGCTTTGTGAAGAGAATAACTGAATGATGCAGGAGGACAACTGCATCGGGCGGGCCACCACCGCCAGGCCACCACCGCCAGGCCACCCCGCCGGGCCACCACCGTCAGGCCACCACCGTCAGGCCACCCCGCCGGGCCACCACCGTCAGGCCACCACCGTCAGGCCACCCCGCCGGGCTACCCCCGCCGGGCCACCACCGCCAGGTCACCCCGCCGGGCTACCCCCGCCGGTCCACCCCGTCGGGCACCCGGATCCGCCGGAATCCCCAGGGCCCCGTACGCTCCGCACACGTTCCCGTATCGTAACCGAACACCCGCCAGGCGTTGGCTCCGTTTTTCCCATTGACATTCAGTCGATTACCTTTTTGGCACCCCCTTGGCGGCCCTTTTTTGGGTGCCGGCCGGGGGCCGGGTGCCTATTTTTCCTCCAAAAAACTAATCGATTAGTTGAAAAACTAATTAATTAGTATTAGGTTTACCAAAAGAATATAGCTATGCAAAAACTTGCCAAACGGGAAGAACAGATCATGCAGGTCCTTTGGCGTCTGGAAAAGGCGTACGTCAAGGATATCATTGCCGGTCTGCCCGACCCAAAACCCCACTACAATTCGGTGGCGACCATGGTAAAAATCCTGGAGGAAAAAGGGTTTGTGGACCACGAAGCCTTTGGGAATACATTCCGTTATTTCCCTGTCGTTTCCAAAGAAACCTACCAGAGACACACCCTCGGGGACATCGTGAAACAATATTTTAATGACTCCTACCCGAGTATGCTCGCTTTTTTCGCCAAGGAAGAAAAAATATCCCAAACGGACCTGGAGGAGATCTTGAAAATCATACAATCCAAGAAGCCATGATACCCTATATCATGTACGTTGCGATGGTCACGGCGGTTTACTTCCTCTTCTATCGCCTGCTGCTCCACAAAGAGACCTTTTTCCGGTTGAACCGGTGGTTTTTCCTGGGGGGGCTTGCTTGCTCCTTTGTGTTGCCGCTGCTTCCCGTGCCCAGGGCATGGTCGCTGCGCGAGCGAATGGAGGAGGTCTTGCCCGCGACGACATCCGCCCAGGGCGCTGCTGCGACACCTGCCCGGGACGCTGCCGCGACATCCGTCCCCAGCACCGTTGCGCCCGGCACGGCGGCCCCCGACCCGGAGACGTTCGGCCCCTTCACCGCCGCTGCGATCCGCCCGGAGACCAAGGCTCCCGTTCAAAAAGCGACGACGGAAGCGATGCGTACCCCCGCCAATGCGATGCGCACGAATGGCCCCGCGTATGAAAACGCACGCGCCGCGATAATAACCGCGAACACCGCGCCTACTGTGAGTACTGCGCCTACTGCGAACACCGTGCCTACCGCGAGCACCGCGCCTACCGCAAATTATGCGAGCAACGCGCCCTCCGCGACATATGCGAGCACCGCGCCCGCCGCAACGCCCCGTGCGCATGCCACCGCGCCCGTCGAATCGACGCTCACGGGCCCCCACACACCCGATCGCCCGGCCCCCGTGGCCACCACGGAGACACCCGGGATCTGGGACGGGATCACCCTGTCGCTGGTGCTGACCATCCTTTATTACGGCTACTTCTGCGGGGTCCTGATCTTTGCGTTCAACCTGTTGCTCCAGTTCGTCGTGGTCTGGTACCAGGTGAAGCAGGGGAAGGTGATCCGGGACGGGGCTTTCCGGATCGTGGAGACGAAGGGGGATAAGGCGCCCTGCTCTTTTGGACGCATTATCTTTATCAATCCCTCGTTGTATGACGAGGAGACCTATCAGCAGATCCTGACCCACGAAAAGGTGCACGCCCGGGGGCGGCACAGCGTGGACATCCTGCTGGCGGAGCTGGGGATCGTCCTGCAGTGGTTTAATCCTTTTGCCTGGTGGTACAGGCGGGCGTTGGAGGATAACCTCGAATTTCTTACCGACGCGGCGATGATCAACAATCCCCGGATCAATCCCTCGAACTATCAATTGAGCCTGCTGAAGGTGTCGGTCCCGCACCTGCCCCTGAGCATCACTTCGAACTATAACCAATCACTGCTCAAAAAACGAATTCTAATGATGCATTCCAAACAATCCTCGGCCGGTACGACCTGGAAGTATCTTTTCCTGGTCCCTTTGCTGGCCGTTATGGTCTGCGTATTTAACCATACGCTGGCGGTTACCGCCCAACAGGTCCAAAAGGCCCAACAGGCCCAACAAGTCCGGGTCAGGAAAGTGATCGAGAACAAAATAGATACCAACAGCAATCCACGTACGATCACGGAACGGGATGGAGAGAGCGAACCCCAGGTATACGCGGTAGTTCCGAACCCGGTTGTCGTTGCCAATCCGGACCCCTTAGATGTAAGTGTTGCGGTCCCGGTCCCGAACCCGATGCCCATGGTCAACGTACACCCGGTGGTCACCCCCGTCATCGATGTCAACCCGATGCCCGATGTGGATATAAGGGTCGATGGCGACCATCGCAGCGGCACCTGGATGGCCACCATCGATGGAGATACGGTAGAAATGACGATGCGGAGCGGGGACGCGAACGACAATTGGACGAATACCGAGTGGTTTTTGAAGTCGGAATTCTCGGCCCTGCCTACGACGAAAAGTGAGTTTACGATCACCCGGGAAGCGGGGACGCTTGTGTTGAACGGGTTGTTTGACGGGAACGAGGGCTATGGTCACTTTACGTTTAAAGAGAATAGTGATTTTGAAGTCTTTCTAAAAAGCCATGGGCTTGCCGATGTATCGGACGACCAGATGTTTCGTGTCTTCCGGGCGAATGTGACCCGGAAGGCGGTGGAGGACCTGGCGCAGGCGGGCTATAAACAGCTTTCCATCCACGATCTGTGCTCGTTGTGCGCGATGAAGGTCGATGCGGCCTATATCGACTCCTGGAGACAACTGGGGTATCCGCACCTGGATCCGCATGAGCTGGTATCGCTGAAGGCGCTCCACGTGGACGGCAACTTTGTAAAAGAATGGCAGGCCGCCGGGTTTAAAGACCTGGAACCGCGTGAGCTGACGACCGCCAAAGCCATGGGCATCACCCCGGCGTATGCGCAGACATGGGCGCAACTGGGGTATAAAGACCTGGCGATGCATGAGCTGGCCGGTCTGAAATCCATGAACGTCGACGCCGGTTATTTAAAAGAACTGCAGGACGCGGGGTTAAAGGACCTGGGTCCTCACGAACTGATGGCCGCCAAGTCGATGGACATCGACGCTGCGTATGTCAAGTCCTGGTCGGATGCAGGATATAAAGACTTGTCGATCCATGACCTGGTGGGTCTGAAGTCGCAGAAGGTAGACGCCAGTTACATACAGGAGTTAAAGGCAGCCGGGCTGACAGACCTGGAACCGCACCAACTCATCGCCGCCAAATCGATGGATATCACCCCAGATTATGTCCGGTCCTGGAAAGAACTGGGTTACACCGACCTGCCCATTCATGAGCTGGTGGCATTGAAATCGATGGGCGTGGAACGTACATATATCAAAGAGCTCCAGGACGCAGGGTATGCCCACCTGGAACCGCACGAACTAATTTCTTTCAAATCACAAGGCATCACGCCTGGATTTGTAAAAGAATATGCGGCGCTCGGATTTAAAGATATTCCGCCGCACACGCTGGTCGCCCTGAAATCGATGGAAATTACGCCGGAGTACATTACTTCCATGAAAAACAAAGGTTTTGTCTCTAACGATTTGCAGGAATACATTAAGCTGAAGACGTTTAAGTAGTATTCCGCCTCATGTCAAGCCGGGGGACCGTCCATCAGCAGGGCGGTCCCCTTTTTTGTTAATTGTCTTGCAAACACGATTTCTTTTATATTAACTTTGTGAAGTAATTCCAACATTACAATGGAAACGGACAAACGCCATAAGGCAATCCTTCTGTCAGTTACTTCTCTTGGTCTGAGAATCTTCAACAACTTTCCTCCCAACAATTGACTAACAAAACGAGTGCACGCAAGGCGCTGTAAAAGGCCGCCCGCAGTCGTGTGCATATACCTGACGGCGCCCCACCAGGAGGGCGCAAGCAATGTTTTTTTTACATACCCAAACCATAATGTCTATGACACAAACTGAAACCCTCAGGTGGATCCTGTTGATTGGTATTCCCCTGCTTTGTTTGATCTTTTACAAAGTCATTCTGCGCGTATTCTTTGGCGTGATCATCGTGCCGGAGAACAGGATCGGTATCGTGACCAAAAAATTTAAACTCTCGGGTGGCCAGGAACTACCGGTGGGCCGTATCGTCGCTACGGCCGGTGAAGCCGGTTTCCAGGCAAAAACGCTGGCGCCCGGGGTGTATTTTGCTAAATGGCCCTGGCAATATACGGTGACCTTTGAACCTTTTACGGTGATCCCCACGGGGAAGATCGGGCTGGTGCTGGCCAAGGACGGGAAGGAACTTCTCCCCGGGGACATCCTCGCCCGGCGTGTGGAGTGCGACTCGTTCCAGGACGCCGAGGCCTTTCTCAAAAACGGGGGCCAGAAAGGACGGCAAACGGCCATCATGACACCGGGTTCTTACCGTGTCAATACCCTTCTTTTTGACATCGAGGTGACGGACATGATCCATGTCCCGGAAAGCGGGGTGGGGATCGTCACCACCCAGGAAGGGAAGGTGCTGGACCCGGGCCAGATTGCGGGCCGCACGATCCAGGGACACAACAACTTCCAGGACGTGGACACCTTCCTGAACCAAGGCGGTCATAAGGGGCTGCAGGAACAGGTGATCCTGGCGGGTTCCTACTTCCTAAACCCCTGGTTTGCGAGCGTGGAAGTGGTCCGGATGACCGAAATCCCCATCGGCTACGTCGGTGTAGTGATCTCCTTCGTGGGGAATGACGGGGAAGACCTGAGCGGGGCCTCTTTTAAACACGGGAACATTGTGGCCCGCGGGAACAAAGGGGTTTGGGCCGAACCCCTTGGACCGGGTAAGTACCCGATCAACCCGTATATCATGAAGGTGGAACTGGTGCCTACGACCAACCTCGTCCTGAACTGGGCGAATACCCGGTCGGAGGCGCACCAACTGGACAAAAACCTGAGCACGATCACGGTCCGTTCGAAGGATGGTTTCTCCTTTAACCTGGACGTGTCGCAGATCATCCATATCCCCACGACCGAGGCGCCGAAGGTCATCGGCCGTTTCGGGAACATGAGCAACCTTGTCACCCAAGTACTGGAGCCGACCATCGGGAACTATTTCCGTAACTCGGCCCAGGACGCGGACGTGATCGACTTCCTGAAAAGCCGTAAGGAACGGCAGGAGCAGGCCAAGATGCACATCGGGGTCGTCCTGGACCAGTACAACGTCAACGGGGTGGATACCCTGATCGGGGACATCGTACCCCCCGAAAGCCTGATGAAGACCCTCACCGACCGTAAGATCGCGGAGGAACAAAAGGTGACTTATGAAACGCAAATGAAGGCCCAGGAGACCCGTCAGGCCCTGGAAAAGGAAACCGCCATCGCCGAGATCCAAAAGGACGTCGTCAAAGCGGACCAGGGTGTGTGGATCGCCGAAAGGATCGCCGACGCTTCCGTGAAAAAAGCCACGGGTGACGCCAGCAGCGTCCGGCTCCAGGCCAACGCCGAAGCCGACCGGGTGAAACTCCTGGCCAGCGGTGAGGCGGAAAAGGTACGCGTCCTGGCCAAGGCCGAAGCCGAAAAGACCGAGCTCATGGCCAAGGCGGATGCCGAAAGGATCGCGGTCACGGGTAACGCCGAAGCCGAAAAGATCCTGGCGATCGGTAAGTCGAGCGCCGAGTCGTACAAACTGGCCGTGGAAGCCATGGGCGGGGACAACTTCACCCAGCTCAAGGTCATGGAAGCCATCGGATCCGAACACATCCGGATCATGCCCGACGTCCTCATCGCCGGTGCGGACAACGGCA
This sequence comes from Dinghuibacter silviterrae, assembly GCF_004366355.1. Taxonomy (NCBI): domain Bacteria; kingdom Pseudomonadati; phylum Bacteroidota; class Chitinophagia; order Chitinophagales; family Chitinophagaceae; genus Dinghuibacter; species Dinghuibacter silviterrae. The sequence continues at coordinate 1,065,441 of NZ_SODV01000002.1, forward strand.
GCGGACCCGTCAACGGGCTTCTGGGGCTCAAGCTCCTGGAAGAGCTGGGCAAGAAGAAGCCGGCATAAGCGCCGAAGTGTTAAATTGCAGTGGCCCCGGGGCAAAAGCCGGGGCCACTTTTCATGATGATCCTCAGACGACTCCTGCCGACTATAGCAGCCATCAGTGTAATCACCTCCACCTCTGCCCAGGCCCCCCGCTCCTACAGCAGTGCTGACATCCTCCAGTTGATGCAGCAACTCAAAGTGGTGGGCTCCGTCCTGTATATAGCGGCGCACCCGGATGACGAAAACACCCGGTTGCTGGCCTACCTGGCACGGGAAAGAAAGGTCCGCACGGCGTACATGAGCCTGACCCGGGGGGACGGTGGGCAAAACCTGCTGGGGGATGAACAAGGGATCGAACTGGGGCTGATCCGCACCCAGGAACTCCTGGCGGCGCGCCGCATCGATGGAGCGGAACAATTTTTCTCCAGGGCTTATGACTTCGGATTTTGCAAATCGGCCCAGGAGGCGCTAAAGATCTGGGGGGAGGACTCCATCCTGGCAGACGTCGTCTGGGTGATCCGCAAATTCCAGCCGGACGTGATCATCACCCGTTTCCCGGAAGACCGGAGGGCGGGACACGGACACCACGCGGCTTCGGCCATCCTGGCCCGGGAAGCCTTTACGGCAGCCGCGGATCCGAACCGTTTTCCCGAGCAATTTGCCCTGGGGGTAAAACCCTGGCAGGCCAAACGCATCCTTTGGAATACCTTCAATTTCGGGGGGAACAACACGACGTCGGAAGACCAGTTCAAAATCGACGTGGGCACCTACAATGCACTCCTGGGGAAAAGCTATGGCGAGATCGCCGCGGAAAGCCGCAGCCAGCATAAAAGCCAGGGCTTCGGCGTGGCCGCTTCCCGCGGCCGGTCCTTCGAATACTTCCAAACCGTAGGCGGGGACGCACCGAAAAACGACCTCCTGGACGGTGTAACTGCCGACTGGAGCAGGCTGGGGGCACCGGAGATCAATGCCGCCATCGATTCAGTTATTAACAGCTTTGACCCTTTACATCCTTCCGCCAGCATGCCCGCCCTGGAGCGGTTGACCGGCCGGGTGGCGGAATTGCACACCGGCATCTGGTGGAATTATAAGTTGGACCAATTGCATCTTTTGGAAAACGCGTGCAGCGGCCTTTGGACGGAAGCCTTTGTGACCCGGCCCTACCTGGTGCGGGGAGAAACGGCCCCCGTGACCGTATCGATGGTCAACCGCGGACCGGAACCCATCACGGTCACGCATATCATGGTGGGGACAATAGACACGGCGATCACGGCTACCCTGTCCCCGAACATCCCCGTGTCGTTTACCATCCCCTTCCATGTCTGGGAGGGGGAACCCCTGTCCCAGCCGTACTGGCTGAGGCGGGAGAAGACGGAGGGGCGTTTTTCCGTGGAAGATCAGCACGACATCGGGAAGCCGCAAAACGATCCACCCCTGTCTGCCTTTATATGGGTAGCACAGGGCGGCGATGACCGGCGGGTGGCCCTGCCCGTTATGTACAGGCACACCGACCCGGTACGGGGCGAGCTCTACCAGCCGCTGGAAATCGTACCCGCGCTCCTGGTTTATTTCACACCAGGCACGATCCTGAGCAACCTGCAGCCCGTTTTCCGCCCGACGTTAAAACTGACGGTCGTGCCCACGACCGACATACACGGGGCGAGCATGACCGTTCGACTCGCCAAACCAGGCCAGGTCATGGAGATCGACAAAGGGACGGTGGACCTGGAACGGGATAAGTCGTACCAGTACGAGATCCCCTATAATGAAAAATTTATCGACAGGGACAGTGTCTTCGACGTCAGTGTCCAACTAAAGGAAGGTGACCACGTGGCTGGTTACAGCGCGGGACTCAAGGAGATCGACTATCCTCATATTCCTTTTATCCACTACTTCCACGGCACCTCCACCAAGGTGATTGGGGAGCGCGTGAATGTCAAGGGCAAGCACATCGGCTACATCGTTGGTGCAGGGGACAAGATGCCCGGCTGTCTGGAGGAGATGGGGTACGACGTCACCATCCTCCACGAAGCCGACCTCCTGGACGGGGGCCTGGGCCGTTTTGACGCCATCATCACCGGGGTAAGGGCCTTCAACACCCAACCCTGGCTCCGGAACGTCATGCCGGGGCTGATGGACTACGTCAAGGCCGGGGGCGTCCTCCTGGAACAGTACAACAACCTGAACGGACTCGTTACGCCGGCCCTTGGTCCTTATGCTTTCCACGTGGGGGGCGGCCGGGTGACCGATGAGGCGGCCGACGTCTCCTTCCTGGAGCCGGGTAATGCTGCGTTCCACTATCCCAATGAGATCACCCCCAAAGACTTTGACGGCTGGATCCAGGAAAGAGGGCTTTACTACGTGGACGCCGACGGTCTGGACCCGCACTATAAGGCGCTCCTGGGCATGCACGACCCGGGCGAAGCTATCCAGAAGGGATCGCTCATCGTAGGGGCCTATGGAAAGGGCAAGTTCGTCTATACCTCCCTGGCCTTCTTCCGGCAACTGCCGGCGGGCGTTCCCGGGGCGTACCGGCTGTTTGCCAACCTGCTCGCACCGCCGCCCGTACAATAACCCTTTCTCCCCGGACAAAGGGGGTTATATTTGCCGATCAATTGCTGTCTAGGATGTCTGAAAGTAGTAACAGAAAAGGCCCGGAATTCGGGCTGGTCGTGGGCGTCGTCCTGGGAATCGCCCTGGGGATGCTCTGGAAAGAAATGGCCGTGGGGGTCCTCGTTGGCGGCGGCATAGGATTGCTGTTGTTCTCACGAAGCCGGGGAAGACGTGAAAGAGAAGAATAGTCCCCCCGACGAGCGTGCTCCCTTATTCGGGAACTGGACAGCCTGGTATGGGCTCGTCCTTCTCGTCCTATTCCTCTGTATAGGCGCCCTGTATTGGTTCACCAAAGCCTTCGCATGAGCGTCATCGATTGGATAGTGCTGGTCACCACACTTTTGGGCGTCACGATATATGGGGTGCTGAAAAGCCGCGGTTCCAAAAACCTGGATGGATATTTCTTAGGTGACCGGAGCCTGCCCTGGTACATCATCCTGCTCAGCATCATGGGCACCCAGGCCAGCGCCATTACTTTTCTCTCAGCGCCCGGTCAGGCGTACACCGACGGGATGCGTTTTGTACAATACTATTTTGGACTCCCTTTGGCGATGATCGTGTTGTGCATCGTCTTCGTACCGCTTTTTCACCGGCTCAAGGTCTATACGGCCTACGAATACCTGGAGCGCCGTTTCGACGTCAAAACCCGGACGCTCACGTCCTCGCTTTTCCTGCTGCAACGGGGACTTTCCACGGGGATCAGCATCTATGCGCCTTCCATCATCCTGTCGTCCCTCCTCGGCTGGAACATCTACTGGACAAACGCGGTCATGGGCGGGTTGCTCATCGTATACACCGTGACCGGTGGCGCCCGGGCCGTAGCCTATACCCAGCAGCTCCAACTGATCGTCATCTTTGCCTCGCTGGCCATCGTGGCCTATATGGTCATCCACCTCCTGCCGCAGGGTGTGGGGCTTTGGCAGGCCCTCCACATCAGCGGCCGGCTGGGCCGTCTCAACGCCCTGACGACGGGCGTATCGAAGGGGGGATTCGACTGGACGGACAAATACAATATCTGGAGCGGGTTGATCGGTGGCTTTTTTCTCGCGTTGTCGTATTTCGGCACCGACCAGTCACAGGTGGGCCGGTACCTTACGGCCAGGAGTATACGCGAAAGCCGGCTCGGCCTGCTCATGAACGGCCTGGTTAAGATCCCCATGCAGTTTGCCATCCTCTTGCTCGGGGCGCTGGTCTTTGTATTTTACCAATTCTACCCGGCGCCGTTGTTCTTCAACAAGGTCCAGACACACCGTGTCGAAACCTCCGCTTACCGAAGCGCCGGTCACGCCCTCCAGACCCGGTACGATACTTTGTCCATGGAAAAACAACTGGCCGTCAGCGCCTACGCAGACGCCGTCCACCGGGGGGACACCGTCGTACAACGCCGAACCGGTCTGTTGTTGAACGAACTCCATCAAAAGGACCTGGGGTTACGCCAGGACTACCGCGCCCTCCTGGACAAACCCGGTCTCCGGGGCGGTGACGACAACGACACCAACTATATTTTCCTCCGTTTTGTCGTAGACTATCTGCCCATGGGCATGGTGGGGCTCCTGATTGCCGTCATATTCCTCGCGGCCTGGGGCAGCATTGCCGCTGCGCTCAACGCCCTGGCCTCCTGTTCCGTGGTGGACATCCACAAAAAATTTATCCAACGCCGGTGCACCGACCACGAAGACGTCCGGTGGTCCCGCTGGTATACGCTGGGGTGGGGGCTTTTTTGCATCCTGACCGCCCAGTTCGCTTCCCGCCTGGGCAGCCTCATCGAAGCCGTCAATGTGCTGGGGTCGCTTTTTTACGGGACCATTCTCGGGATCTTCCTCGTGGCGTTTTATGTAAAACGCGCCGGGGGCAGCGTGACGTTTTGGAGCGCGGTCGTCGTGGAATGTTTCGTGATCGCGCTTTTCAAATGGTCTCCCATCGGTTTTCTTTGGCTCAATGCCGTGGGCGCGCTGGGCGTGGTTGTCCTGGCCTGGCTGGGTTCCCTGTTTTTCCCAAAAAGAATGATTATTCGGCCCGAAGGCTTTTCACAGGAGTAGCCGCTGCCGCCTTGATAGCCTGGAAGCTGACGGTTCCCAGCGCGATCAGGATCGAGGCTGCACCCGCCACTGCGAATACCCACCATTGGATGCCGATGCGGTATGCAAAGCCTTGCAGCCAGTTGTGCATGATCCAACCGGAGACCGGGAATGCGATCAGGCAGGACAGCAGCACCAGGCGGATAAAATCCCGCGACAACAATTCTGCGATCTGTGCGCCGGTTGCCCCCAACACTTTGCGAATGCCGATCTCCTTGACGCGCTGTTCCGCGGTATAGGCGGCCAGGCCGAAAAGCCCAAGACAGGAGATGAGGATCGCCAGTGCCGCAAAGACCCGCGACAACTTCGAGATCAGCATTTCGCTCATGAACTTGTCATTAAACTGATCCTCCACGAACAAATAATCGAAAGGATAGCCGGGGTTGTATTTCTTGCAGAGCGCCGTCATTTTCGCGATGGCCACGTCGGGGGCAATGCCTGGCCGCAGGCGCACATACATATACGTGGTGAATTGAGGGATACACCAAAATACCACCGGATCGGGATGCCCATACATATCACCGTACATATAGTCGTCCACGACACCCGCCACGACCATATCGACGTGAAGATTGCCGTCCTGCGTGAGGGTTTTGCCAACAGCGCTACCGCCCCCCATCAATTGCTCCATACTGCGCGTCACCAGGACGTGTATAACCGGGAAATCCTTTATGTGCGCCGGGTCCATGAAGTGCATCGTATCGGTAGCTTCGAAGTCCCGGCCCTCCCGGATGTGCATCCCCAGGGTTGACATAAATTCCGGGCTGGTCAACCGCACGGAAATAATGACGTTACTCGCCGGGGGCTTCCCCACCCAGCCAATGCCGCCGGTATTGTTCCCCGCCTCCAGCGTGACGTGATCGGTGAGCGCGGCGTTTTTTGCGATGCCCGCGTCGATCAGTTCCTGGCGGAGGGCGGTAAAAGACGGCAGCAGGTTTCCTTGCAGCGGGATCTGCACGAGGTCCTTCCGGTTAAATCCAAGGTTCCTGTTTTTGACGTGCTGAATCTGCTGGTAGATGATAACGGTCGCAATGATCAGCACGATCGATACTGTGAATTGCAGGACCACCAGCCCCTTGCGGATCAGGGCCGCGCTCCCCGTTTTCAAACGGATGCCTTTGAGCACAAACACCGGGTTAAAAGACGACAGGTAAAGCGACGGATAGCTGCCTGCGACGAGGCCGCAGACCAGGGCCAGAAGGAACAAGGCCCCCAGGTGCAAGGGTTTCCACAAGTCGAGGGTCAGGTTTTTCTGGACCAACAGGTTAAACGCGGGCAATACCAAGGCCATGAGCAACACCGCCACCAGCGTCGCCGCAAGGCTGAGGACAAGCGCTTCGCCCATAAACTGGCCGACCAACCCCGGTTTGCCGGCTCCCAGTACCTTGCGGACGCCCACTTCCTTCGATCGCTTTTCGCTCCGGGCCGTGGCCAGGTTCATAAAGTTGATACACGCGATCAGTAAAACGATCCAGGCGATCAGCGAAAACAGGTGCACATAAGTGATGCGCCCGCTTCCCGTTGGTTTCCCGTTATCGAACTGGTCCCGCAGGCGCCAGTCCTTCATCCCAAAAAGAAAGAGGTGCACCGTCGACACTTCGCTCTCTACTTTCTGGGTCGTAAAATCATAACGGGGTTCGAGCAATTGCCGGTTCAACACCCCCGGATCCACGCCGGGCTTTAACTCCACATACGTCGTGATGCCGAAGTTGTTCCACTTATGAAAGTGCTCATTGTCCCGGAAAAATACGTCAAACGGTACCGCCCACTCGAAGGGTAGGGAGGTGTTCGCCGGAAAGTCCCTGATCACCCCCGAGACCACGTAGTCTTGTTTGTTGTCCATGTTCACCGTCCTGCCGACGATATGCTGAACGCTCCCAAAGAATTTTTTTGCCGCGCTCTCCGTGATCACAATCGAATGCCGTTGCGTAAACACGCCCCCTTCCACAAACGGCAGCGTGAACAGGCTGAAATACGAAGGCTCCACGTATTTGCCCGACGCATTCATCGACCGGTCGCCGACCCGGAACATCACCGCATCCGTTCCCTCCGTTGTCCGGCAGGTTGCTTCCACCCCCGGCATCGTCGCCATCACCGGGGCCAGCGGACCCGGCGTCGAGGTATGGGTGAAAACGCCCTTGTCCTCCTGGTCATTCACCTTGACCACGTAGACCCGATCCCGGTTCGCCTGGTTGCTGTCAAACGTCACCTCGTCCTCCACCCAAAGAAAGATCAGCCCCGCGCAGGCGATCCCCGTTGCAAGTCCAAGGATGTTGAGGAAGGCATAGCCCTTATTTTTTTGCAGGGACCTGGAGGCGATCCGGATATAGTGTTTCAGCATACCCTTTTCTCGCACGATTTCGGTGCCAAAGGTCTAAGGGATTGGTAAGTAATTTGTTGGAAAAAAAATGCGGGCGCAATCTGTCCGCTTTTAATACAATCCGCGTTCATACCCGCACGCGCGGGGCCCGCCGTTCAAAAGTGCACTTTCAGCTTCCCCTTTACTTTTTTGCCCTCCTTTGCCTTTTTCCAGTTCGGCCCCTGTAACAATAGCCGGACCGCTTCCGCGTCACACGGATTGCAAAGAGACTTCGTCACGCTGACGTTGGTGGGTTTGCCGGTTGCGTCCACCTGGAAGGTCAGGTGCACATACCCGTGGATGTGGTTTTGAAGCGCCTCGTCGGGCATCTGGATATTGTTGGTGAGGTAGTCGTTGTAATTGCTCCACCCCTCCAGCGGCTCGGCGCCGGTTGTATCCGGCAGGTCCGGCTTGCTCTTCTTTGTACCCATGCCCACCACCACCACCTTGTCCAGTTGGGCCGTGTCAAGGATCAGTTGAAGAGAAGGCAGGTTCTTCAGCTCGTCTTCGTTAAACTGCCGGGGCGCGTACCCCACCGCGGTAACCAGTACTTTGGTGGCAGTATCCGTCGTCCCCAGCCGGAAAAAACCGTTCTGGTCCGCCGACCACTCCCGCCCCGAGGGCAGGACGCGGATGGATGCGTACGAGATCGGCTGGTTGAAGACATCGGTGATGTGGTTCTGGAAATAGGTTTTCCTGTCGGGTACCCCTCTGATCCTGATATCGAGTGCGTTGGCGTTTCTCGCCAGGGCCATCGTTGCGTTTCCCGCCGGGACCGTCGTTGCGTTTCCCGCATGGGGCATCGTTACATAGCTCGTGTCGGCGGCCGGCGCCACATTTCCCGTGACCGTTACGTCCACCCCCCGCGCCAAGGTATCAAATGCCTTTGCCTCTTGCTTCTGCGCCTGAGGTGCGGCGGGCGCTGCCGGCCTTCGCGCCGCTGTTGTGGGCGCCGCCACCGGCGGTACCGCCCTGGACTCCTGGGCCGCAGCACTGAGCAACGCCGCGCTTTGCGCGGGCGCCGCTGCTGTGCGTGGCTTCTGCGCTTGCGCCTTAGGCGCCGCCGCCGTGGCCGCCGCCGCGGGGTTCTTCACGCCGGACGCCTCTGTCTTCGGGGCCTGCACCCTGGGTACGACTGGCGCCTGCCCCTCCGCCGCTGGTGCGTGCCTCTCCGGCGTCGTTGGCGCGGGCCCCTCCGGCGCGTGCGATGCGCCTGGCGTCGCGGGCGGCGCAACTTTTTGCGCCAAAGGCGCTTTTTGCGCCGCAGCCACCCTCTTCTCCGGGCTGCCCGCCCACCAATACCGGTAAGCCAGCCCCCCGGCCCCTGCCATGACCACGACCACCGCCGCCGCCCGCCACCAAACACCCAAACCGCGGTTCCGGTGTACCCGGGCCGCGAGCCGTTGGCGGAGGATCGACAAGTCTTTTGACGCCTGTCCGGGGGGTAAACCCGCAAAGCCCTCCAGGGCCTCCTCCAAAAAGGGGTCCTCCAGCGCCGCCTTTTCCAGGGCGTGCCGTTCGGCCGGGGTCATCAAGCCCTGGTGATAACGCTCGATGTCCTCCGCCGTAAAAATGGTTTTATCGGACTCCTTTTTGAACATGCGTTCTTTCCCCCATACATATTTTCAGGTTCCTTCGCCCATTCTGGATGTGGCTCCGGACCTTGTTCCATTCCTGACCTGTCAACGCTCCAATCTCCTGGTAACATTTATTTTCCTTATAAAAAAGGACCACTACCTGTCTTTGTTCGGCTGGCAGCGCTTCCAGGCACTTCTCCAGCCGCAGGAAGGTTTCTTCCTCCTCGCCTCCATTAAGGTGCGGATTCTCCTCAGAATACACAAAATCCGCCCCGAATTCCACGATTTTGCCCTTTCCGCCCGAACGGAGTTGCATCAGACAGTAATTCCGTGTCACCCGGTAGAGCCACGACTTGAAATGTTGGACCGGGTACTTGGCGACGTCCCGAACCAGGACCTCGAAAATCCCCATGACGGCATCCCTGGACAGCTCCGGGTCTTCCAGGTAACGCACACACAAGCCATAGACCAGGTCCATATACCGCTCGTACAGGTCCGCCAGGGCCTGGAGGTCCCCCCCGTCCTGGTAAGCCTTTACCAAAAATTCGTCCGGCTGAGACGGATCCGGTCTTTTCCCCCTTATAGAGCGTAAAAAGGACATCTGGGTAGAAAATTAAGGAAAAAGGATGTGTAATTCCCCGGGCCGCTGCACCTCTATGGAAAACGGTGTCATGCTGAAAGCTATACTTATCCTGTGTGCGTTTATCGCGGTGCGCTCCGGCCTTTGGGCGCAAGTCGCGTCGGCTCCCCGGACCTCGGCGGACCCGCTCATGGCTCAGCGCTTCCCGCCCCCGGGCAAACGCCTCCCGTCCCCGGTTCAGCCCCTCCCCCCTGTGGTCCTGCCGCTTCCGCCCCTGGCGCTGCCCCTTCCGTCGGCCGCCCTGCCTGATGTGCTCGTCGAGACCCCTGTATATGTCTATGCCATGGACGAGAGCGGCTTCATGCTCAACGCCTCCATCTCGGTCCTCGAAACCAACCTGCTCGTCCTCTCTGACGGGAATGGCCTTTGTACCTGTATCGCACCGGCCGGCTGCGCCAGGCTGACCCTGATGATATACAGTTGCGGCTATGCCCCTGTCCGGAGGACGGTGGATTTATCCAGCCGGCCGGTGCAGCCCATGTACGTCGGGATGACGCGTTTGAAGGAACCCAATACCGTCCCCGGGGTCCGTATCATCCCCTGTAGTCATTAAATAAACAGCCGATGCAAATACATATCCCCGAACCCTGCACCGCTTCCTGGGATCAGATGACGCCCACGGACAAAGGCCGCCACTGCGCGGCGTGTGCTAAACAAGTCGTCGATTTTACCGGGTTGACTGACGAGCAGGTGCTGCGGTATTTTCAAACGGCTGCCGGTTCTACCTGCGGTCGGTTTACTACCGGACAGTTGCGGCGGCCGCTACGCCCTGCTCCTTCCCGTTTTGGCTGGATACTGGCGCTGCTGTTGGGATGTCTCCGGGCGACTGGACAGACGACGCAGGGGAACGCCATCGTTACGCATAAGACACTACCATCGATTTGGATAGACACCGTGCACAGCGCGCTCACCGGCTTAGTAGCGGTCAACCCGGACCGGGATATTCCTTCCGTCCGGATCACCGTTGTCGACACGGGCGGACGGGTGATCCCAGGCGCCGATATCCGCGCGGCTTGTACGCGCCGGGGCGTCATCTATACCATTTCAGCGGCAGGGTTTGTCCCACGGACAATGAGGATGCGTTATCCCCCTTCCAAGGTGGGAACAAAAGAAGTTACGGTCCGCCTGGAACGGGAGCCGGTCGTCGTCGTGGGCGGCGCAAGGGCCGTGGACGACTATTGAAACCCCGGATGGTGCTCCTGCAACGTCTTCCGCAGGTACTCCCTGTCCAGGTGCGTGTAGATCTCGGTGGTGGTGATGCTTTCGTGACCCAGCATTTCCTGGACGGCCCGCAGGTCCGCCCCGCCTTCCACGAGGTGGGTCGCAAAAGAATGGCGGAAGGTATGCGGGGAGATGTTTTTGGCAATACCCGCCTTCTGTGCGAGGGCCTTGATGACATAAAAGATCATCACCCGGGAGAGTGCACTGCCGCGGCGGTTTAGAAAGACGATGTCTTCGCTCCCCGGTTTGACCGGCAGGTGCACCCGTATTTGCTCCCTGTAAATACCGATATATTTCAGCGCGGCCCTGCCGATGGGCACCAGCCGCTCTTTGTCTCCTTTGCCGATCACCCGGATAAAGCCCACGTCCGGGTACAGACAGGAAAGCCGCAGGGATACGAGTTCGCTCACCCGGAGCCCGCAGCTGTACAGGGTTTCCAGGATGGCCCGGTTGCGTCCGCCTTCGGGGGTGCTGTGGTCGATCTGGGACAGCATCGATTCGATCTCCTCAAAGCTCAGCACGTCGGGCAGCGCCCGTTTGAGCTTTGGCCCCTCCAGCAGTTCGGTGGGGTCGGCCTGCACGATCTGTTCCAGGAGACAGTATTTGTAAAAAGAACGGAGTCCGGACAAAATACGCCCTTGCGAGGACGGGGTCATGTGCAGGGAGGCCACCCATTGCAGGAACTTCCGGAGGTCGTCCGTTGTCAGCTCCGAGGGTTTTTGAGGGGTTTGGACAAAAAGGAGGTATTGGGTGAGCTTTTCCACGTCCCCCAAGTAGGCCTCCACCGAGTGCTGCGAGAGCGATCGCTCCAGCTGAAGATAGGCCTTGAACCCCTTTTTATACGGTTCCCACATGCGCTACAACAATTTTGCCTTATTTTCGACCTTTATTTTTCAAAATTCGCACTTCCCAGATGAATCTCCGCTCGTTCAGGAAAAAACTCCTAGATAAAAAACCGAGGCTCCGCCGCATCCTAACCCGGATAGAAAACGACCCCCCTCCCGGGATCGAACACATGGCCGTCGGGGCCGATGCGCTGACGTGGAAAGAGGTGGATTGCCTGACCTGTGGGAACTGCTGCCGGTCCATGACCCCGACCTTTACCAAGGAAGACGTCATTCGCATTGCCGCCCACCTGTCCATGACCCCGGACGAATTCCGCAAAAAATGGCTGTACAAGGATACGGACGGGGATTGGATGAACAAGTCGCGTCCCTGCCAGTTTTTTAATACCGAGGACTTCAAGTGCTCCATCTACGAGGTGCGTCCCGCCGATTGCTCCGGGTTCCCGCACTTGACGAAGCGCAAAACCCTCGACTACATCCACGTCTACAAACAGAACGTCGAGTACTGTCCCGCGACCCAGCGCTGGGTCGAGCACCTGGAGGGTATGATCACGGGCAAAAAGGTGCCGCCTGCGACGCCGCTGGAGTTGCGGCAGCCGTAGGCGCCCAGGCTGCGCCCTCCGGCAAACGCGCGGCGCGGCCTGAAGCGCGTAGCGCCTACTTGTGTATCTCCGACGTAAAATGAAACTCGATATCCGGATTGTTGGTCCGCTCCGTATTGAGGAACCACTCGCTTTGCGCGAGATAAACCAGGTGTTCGTCCTTGTCTTCCACGATGTTCGAGGGTTTGAAGCGGGCGAAGTCTTCCAGCTTTTTGGGGTCCGCCGAGGTGATCCAGCAAGCCTTGTAGAAAGGCAGGCTGTTGAACTGGCAGGCCGCCCCGTATTCCTGTAACAGCCGGTACTGGATAACTTCGAACTGGAGGTCGCCCACGCAGCCGATGATCTTCCGGTTTCCCCCGTGCTGGGTAAAGAGCTGGGCGACGCCCTCGTCGGTCAACTGGCGGATGCCTTTTTCCAGTTGTTTGGTCTTCATCGGATCCTTGTTCACCAGTTCCTTAAACAGTTCCGGGGAAAAGGACGGAATCCCTGTATAGAAGAAGTCTTCCCCCTCCGTCAGCGTGTCTCCGATCTTGAACTGGCCGGTATCGAAGAGACCAATGACGTCCCCGGGAAAGGCTTCCTCGATGACATCCTTGTCCCTGGCCAGGAAGGAATAGGGGTTGCTGAAACGGACATCCTTGTCCAGGCGGACGTGGTGGTAAAACGTATTGCGCTGGAAACGACCGGAACAGACGCGTAAGAACGCGATCCGGTCCCGGTGTTTCGGGTCGAGGTTGGCGTGGATCTTGAAAATAAAACCGCTAAAGGCGTCCTCGGCGGGAGGAACAACCCGGACGTTGGTGGGCCGGGGGAGGGGAGAGGGGGCGACCCGGACAAAGGTGTCCAGGAGTTCCTTTACCCCGAAGTTGTTGATGGCGCTCCCGAAGAAAACGGGTGCGACCTTGGCGGCCAGATAATCCGGGACGTTGAGCTCCCCGTATACCCCGTCGATCAGCTCTACGTCTTCCCGGAGGCGGGTGGCATCGGACAAGCCGACCTTGTCTTCGAGCACCGGTGCGGACAGGTCCTCGATCAGCACGGTATCATCTCCCGCCGCTTTGGTATTGGCGGTGAATAGGAGCAGGTTTTTGTCAAACAGGTTGTATACCCCCTTGAAGTCCCGCCCGTTGTTGATCGGCCAGGTGATGGGGTGGAGATTGATGTGTAGTTCTTTTTCGATTTCTTCCAGTAGGTCGAAGGGCTGTTTGCCGTCCCGGTCCATCTTGTTTATAAAGACGATGACGGGCGTATCCCGCATCCGGCAGACTTCCATCAACCGGCGCGTCTGTTCCTCGACCCCGTTGACGCTGTCGATGACCAGCACGACGCTGTCCACCGCGGTCAGGGTCCGGTAGGTATCCTCGGCAAAATCCTTGTGGCCGGGTGTGTCCAACAGGTTCACCAACATCCCGCGATACTCGAAAGTCATGACCGAGGTGGCCACGGAGATACCCCTCTGCCGTTCGATCTCCATGAAGTCGCTCGTCGCGTGCTTTTTGATCTTGTTGCTCTTGACCGCGCCTGCCGTTTGGATGGCGCCCCCGAACAGGAGGAATTTCTCCGTCAGCGTCGTTTTACCGGCGTCCGGGTGCGAAATAATGGCGAACGTCTTGCGACGTTGGATCTGTTCGTTATACTTGTTCATGGGCGCGCAAAGGTACGACTTTTTTTCGTAGGTTTGAAACATGCGGAAGACCCTGAACATCCTGTCCACCAGTTTTCGCATGGCGATGGACGAGCTCAGAAAGAACCGGCTCCGGAGCTTCCTGTCCCTGTTTGGCATCACCATCGGGATCTTCTGCATCGTCGCGGTGCTCGCCACCGTTAACAGCCTGGACAGCACCGTCCACGAAGAGCTCAAAGCCATGGGGACCAATACGGTGTTTGTCCAGAAATGGCCCTGGGGCGGGGGGGCGGATTACCCCTGGTGGAAGTACCTCAGCCGGCCCACGCCCAAGTACGAAGAGCTTCGGTTTATCAAGGAGCGCGCGGACTATGCTGCACACGCCGCTATTTTTTTCAATGGTCAGACCAACCTCGAATACGGAGATTTTGCCCTGACCAACGTCAACTGGTACGGGGTTACTGAAGAGTTCAACCTCATTCAAAACGTCGACGTCGGTTATGGGCGTTTTATTCTCCCCTCCGAGTTTCAGTATGGGACGCCGGTGGCCGTCATGGGCTACACCACCGCTGAGAAATTGTTTGACGATCCCCCCACCGCCGTTGGCAAAACCATAGAGATCAAGGGACACAAAGTGCTGATCGTGGGGGTTATCCGGAAACAAGGCAACTCGCTCATCGGCGGATGGGACTTTGACAACGTCGTTGTCATTCCCTACCAGTTCTGCACCTCGTTCGCCAACGTCCACAACCAGGACATGGCCATCCTCGTCCGCGGTAAAGAAGGCATCCCCCTCGACGAGGTCAAGGGCCAGCTCCGGGGCGTCATGCGCGCCGTCCGGCGACTCAGCCCCAAACAAGATGACAACTTCGCACTCAACGACGTCACCAGCGGCACCAGCGAACTCAATTCCATTTTTGGCGGGATGACGCTCGGGGGCTTTGCCATCACCATCCTGTCCTTTATCGTCGGCATCTTCGGCGTCGCCAACATCATGTTCGTCACCGTCCGGGAACGGACCCCCATGATCGGCCTCAAAAAGGCCATCGGTGCCAAACGCCGGACCATCCTCCTCGAATTCCTGCTGGAATCCGCCTTTCTTTGCGTACTCGGCGGTGTCATCGGGCTCATCCTCGTTTTCCTCCTGACCTTTTTACTCAGCAGCGTCGTCCATTTTACCGTCTCCATTTCCTTCGGCCTCTTTCTCGGATCGGTCCTCTTTTGCATCTTCACCGGCATGCTCGCGGGCATCATCCCCGCGTCCATCGCCGCCAGGATGGACCCCGTCAAGGCCATTCGCAGCTAATGGCTGCTATGGCGTACCTTTGCGGCCATGAGTACGACCATCCTCGCCATCGAGTCTTCCTGTGATGAAACCAGCGCAGCGGTTTGTAAGGACGGACAGATCCTTACGAATTATATCGCGGGACAGGCGGTCCATGAGCAGTTTGGTGGGGTAGTCCCCGAGCTGGCGAGCCGGGCCCACATGCAGCACATCGTCCCGGTGGTGGACGTTGCCCTCAAACAGGCGGGCGTTACGGTCACCGACCTGGACGCCATTGCTTTTACCCAGGCACCGGGGTTGATCGGTTCATTGCTCGTGGGGAGCTGTTTTGCCAAATCGCTGGCGCTTGCCCTGGACAAGCCCCTGATCGCGGTGCACCACATGCAGGCCCATGTGTTGGCCAACCTGATTGCGGAGCCGGCGCCTTCTTACCCTTTCCTTTGCCTGACGGTCAGCGGGGGACATACTCAGATTGTACTTTGCCGGTCGCCCCTGGACATGGAGGTGTTGGGGGAGACGCTGGACGACGCGGCAGGCGAGGCCTTTGACAAAAGCGCCAAGCTCCTGGATCTGCCGTATCCCGGGGGGCCTTTGATCGACAAACACGCGCGCTCCGGGAACCCCGAACGGTTTGCTTTCCCCGAGCCTCAGATCCCGGGTCTGAACTTTAGCTTCAGCGGTCTGAAGACCTCCATCCTTTATTTTCTCCAGGACGGGAAGCGTGCCGACCCGGATTTCGTCCGCAAAAACCTGGACGACATTTGCGCGTCTATCCAGCACCGTATCGTCACCATCCTTCTCCACAAACTCGGCCGGGCGGCCAAGGAAACCGGCATCCGCGAGGTGTGTATCGCCGGGGGCGTATCCGCCAACAGCGGCCTTCGTACGGCCCTGAAGGAAATGGGGGAGCGGCGGGGGTGGAATACGTATATCCCTGCTTTTCAATATTGTACGGATAATGCCGGGATGATCGCCCAAACGGCGTGGTACCTCTATCAGGCGGGGCAGTTTGCAGACCTTTCGGTCAGCCCGAGCGCAAGGGCGGAATGGGCATAACCCAGCCGGCGGGTTTGTCACATCTTTTCACCGGTTCGTCACATGATGACTTCCGGCCCCGCCGGGCGCCGTAACATTGTGTGAAAGTTTACCGCATGAACCTACGACAGCTGGAATTTTGGGTGGCCACCTTACTCGTCACTGTATCGCTTTCTGCTTCCCTGGCCTGGATGGACGGGGCAGGCCAGGCGTCGGTGGCCGATGTACGGCGGGAATTTTGGAATTCCGGGTTGCGGTTTAACTATGTCATGAATTATTTCCTGCCCCACATCCTCCCGGCGTTGTTCTATTATGGAGGATTCCTGGCGGTGATGTTCCTGGGGTATCCGCGCTTTTTCGAAACCAAAAGAAATGATGCTTTTATCACCTTCCTGCTGGGCGTCCTGGGAGCGATGACGTTGTTGTTTGCGTTTAATACCTTTCTGGGAAGCCCGGGCTATAGCGAGAATTATACCGGGCCGGAACGGCTGGCGGGCAGGCTGGTGACCTTTTTCAGCCGCGGACTCATCATGGCCTTGCAATTTATGGCGCTGATAACGGCGTATATCCTGATCAGGGTTTATGTCATACCGGCGTTGATGTCGCGGAGCAAACGAAGCCTGAAGGCGCAGTCCTTTATGACGCATTTTCAGGCCTTTCTTTTTATATGGGTACCGGCCATAGCCGCGGTCTTTTTTGTGCGCCGGGATGCGCTTGACTTTATGATTTTTGTTGCTTTTTGTGCCCTGCCCCTGGCCTTTTTGGTCCACGCCCTGAATTATAACTGGCTGATCCCGTATAGGGAGCAAAAGCGGTTGTCCTGGTGGAAGTATTGGGCGTTGTATCTGATTCTTTCTTTTGCCATGTGCGTGCCGGTCGTGCTGGTGTTCGAGGCGACGATAGGGTCGGTTTCCTTTGACCCCGGGGCGGTGCTGGTGGTGACGTATATATGGATCCTTGTCCTGGTCACCCCCCTGACCTGGATACTTTATCTGTACGGCCGCAAGACAACCGGTCGTTTGAACCAGTTGGCCTCCGCCCTGAGCACGTCCAACGCCAACCTGGATTTTTTAAAGTCCCAGATCAATCCCCACTTCCTCTTCAATGCGCTCAATACCCTTTATGGTACGGCCATCCAGGAACGGAGCGAAAACACCGCCCAGGGCATCCAAAAGCTGGGGGATATGATGCGTTTTATGCTTTTCGACAATATGCAGGATGGTATTCCGTTAATAAAGGAGATTCAGTACATGCGCAACTACATCGACCTGCAGAAGCTGCGCACCCAGGCCTCGGACAAGATAAGGATAGACACGATGCTGGAGGAGGCCGGTTGCCAGCACACCGTAGCGCCTATGTTGCTGATCCCCTTTGTGGAAAACGCCTTCAAACACGGCATCAGCCTGATCAGACCAAGCTGGATCAAGGTATCCCTGACGTGTACGCCTGATAAAGTTTACTTCGACGTCTACAACAGCGTCCATCCGTCCCCGGAAAAAGACCCTGAGGAGAACAGTTCCGGTATCGGCCTGGAAAATGTGCGTCAGCGTCTCCAACTCTTGTACCCCGGACGGCACGAGTTGTCGATCCATCAATCCCAAACCGAATATTTTATTCACCTAACCCTATTGTTCCCACATGGACGGTAACAACATTTCCCTGAGAGAAAGGGCGGAGCGGTCGAGCAAAAACCCGCCCTTCGGACAGCCCCCGATCCGCAAGGAAGAACCCGACGGCTTTTCCCGGTTCCTGTGGTGGCTGGCCACCGTGGACGCGGACGTCATGCGTGAGTGCAACGCCGAAAAGGAGCGCTACCGCATCATCGGTATGTCGGTGCTGATCACGTGGATGTTCGCCACCCTGGCGTGGGGCTACTTTTTTTCCACCATCATCGACGACGAATTGATCGTGGGCGCGCTCGCGGTTTTCTTTGGGCTCGCCATCCTCGCCATCGACCGGAACCTGATCGCCGCCATGGGCAAATCGGGGAGCTGGCTGCCCGTGGTCTTCCGGTTGGCACTGGCGTTGACGATCGGCTTGTTTTTGTCGCAGCCGATCGTGTTGATGCTTTTCCAAAAGGACATTCAAAGCCAGATGGCTTTGAACAAGGAAAAGAAACTGGAAACGTTCAGGCAGCAATTGACCACGCTCAACGCGCCGCTGGTCGCGGACTACCAGACGCACATCAAGGCGCTTCAGCAACAGGAGGCCGCGGGCGCCGACCAGGTGAAATTCCTGAAGGACGGCTATATTAAGGAAACCGACGGTACCGGGGGATCGGGTAAGATCGGGGAGGCGGCTGTCGCCCGGGTCAAAAAACAGGAATACCTGAAAAGCCAGGACGCGCAGGACCAACTCCTCCGTCAGAACGATCCCCAGATCGCGTTGTACCAGTCCAAGCTCGACACCATCGAAGCGCAAAATAAAGTCAAGGAACAGGATTATTCCGCCAACCTTTCCAACGGATTTCTCGCGCAGGTGGAGGCCCTGAGCGACCTGCTCAAGGAACACGCCCCTCTGCGGACGCGATACCAGCTGATCATATTGATCATTACCCTGATCGAAGTGATGCCGGTGTTGAGCAAGCTGCTCCTGCCCAAAGGAGAATACGAGGCCAGGCTGGCCCAGGCCACCGAGCTCGGGGTGTATCGCGCCGGGCTGGCCTCGGAGCGGGAAAAGGAGTTGGAAGCCTATTACGCAGAGAAGTCCCTGGAAGCCGATAAGGCCTCGGTGGACCAGTTTTTTGAAGACTCGCGTACTGCCAAGGAACAGATGGGGAAGACGGTGGTCGGCGGGAGCGAGGGGCAGTCGTATAGTCAGTTGTGGAAGAAATTCAGACGACAAGTGCTGTCGTCTCGGAGCGGATCGCGATAAGTGGGCGCCGCGCGCCGTGAAACGCATTTTTTCTTAGAAAGTATAGCCATGATCAAACAGTTCTGCAAGGTTGCCCTGCGCAACCTGGGCAGGCAGAAAGCCCTTGCCCTGATCAACGTACTTGGTTTGTCCGTAGGCCTCACGTGTTTCATCGTTTTTCTTTTGTATGCGGTGAACGAATCGGGCTACGACCGGTTCCACAAAAGGGCCGGGGACATTTATCGCGTCGTCGAGTGGGCCGAGGGGCTTCCCGACCGGGAACCCGGAGGCTACGCCGGTTTATCCATGGCGATGGGACCCGCCCTCGCCCAGGATCTACCAGAGGTGGAACGCTTCGTCCGTTTCCGTACGCGGGGAAGGGTACTTGTAAAGGTGGGAGACCAGGTCTCCCGCCTTTCCGTATCCTTTGCAGACACTCCTTTTTTCTCGATGTTTTCTTTTCCCCTGGTCAGCGGGAGCCCGGCCCATGTTCTGGAGGGAACGCACAGCATCGTCCTGACCCAGGACATGGCCGCCCGGCTTTTCGGACGCCAGGATGTGACCGGCCGCTTTCTCCAGGTCAAGATCGACACGGCCTTTGAGACCTTCCAGGTCACCGGTATCGCGCAAAACCTGCCCTCCAATTCCATCTTCAATTTCGGACTGCTCATCGGGTATCCTTATGCCCTGGTCCATGCCGACGCCCGCGCGCTCACCGACTGGTACGAGACCATGGGAGACGAGACCTTTGTACAACTCAAACCCGGCAGCAAGCTGTCCGTGGCGCAGATGGTGGCCTTCCGGGAGCGCCATTTGCCCGACGAAGAACGCGACCTGATCCAGCGAAAACAATGGAATGGCAAGGGCACCCCGCCCATTACGTTCCGGCTCCAACCGTTGACGGACATCCATACCAATCCACACATCGACGGCACAGGCGACCCGGTGGAACCCCGTCAGGTCTGGCTGCTCATCGCCATGGCGGCCGGTATCCTTCTGATCGCGTGTATCAACTTTACGACCCTGTCCATAGGCCGTTCCGCCAGCCGGGCCAAAGAGATCGGCGTCCGAAAGGTCATCGGCTCCAGGCGAAACCATCTGGTGGTCCAGTTCCTGGCGGAGGCGTTGGTGCTTACCACCGTCTCCGCCCTGCTGGCCTTGTTGCTCACGGCGCTGTTGTTGCCCCTTGTATCCTCCCTGACCGGTGTCGCCCTGCACCTCAGTTTCAGCCGCTTTCCCGAGCTTTGGTGGATGCTGACGGGGCTGACCGTGTTGACAGGCCTGATGGCGGGCGCATATCCCGCCCTAGTCCTTTCCGGGTTCAAGCCCCTGGATGTTTTTAAAAGCAAGGTTCGCCTTCGCGGGTCCAACCTCTTTACGCGTTCCCTCGTGGTCGCCCAGTTCGTATTGTCGGCGGGTCTGCTCACCGGGACCTTTGTCATTCTTCAGCAGGTCTCCTTTATGCGGAACAAGGACCTCGGTTTCCATAAGGAAAACGTGATCGATATAGACGCTTCAGGTGTGGACGACCCGCGGGTGTATCGTACTTTCCGCCGTCGTGCACTGGGTAACGCCCACGTTTTAGGGGTGACTTCCGCCGAGATTGGTTTGGGCGAAGGCAGCGGCTTTATGGGCAGCGGTTATTCCTTCAGGGGAAAGGGTGGGGGATCCATCGAATACCCCGTGGCCCCCGGTTATATCGACGTGATGGGGATGACCCTGCTGGCCGGCCGTGACTTCGACCGGAACATGTCCTCCGATTCCACGGGCGCCGTGGTCGTCAACCAGGCCCTGCTCCAGGAATTTCATATCCCTTTGGACAGTGCCCTTGACCAGGTCCTCGAAAAAGCCGATGACAACGGCAGGAAGATCCCTTACAGCATCATCGGCGTTGTCCGGGACTTCAACTTTGTCAGCCTTAGCCAGCAGGTCCGGCCCCAGCTGTTTTTTTGGCCGGCCCGGCTAAAAGTCAATCATATCTATGTCCGGGTGACCGCCGGGGACCCGTCCATCGTGCTGCCCTTCCTGGCCCGGACCTGGAAAACCCTGGTCCCTTCGCTGGCCTTCCGATATAACTTCCAGGATGAAGAAATGAACCGGTTTTACGCCACCGAAACCCGCTGGATCCAGATCCTCGGGCTCGCCGGGGGGATTGCCATCGGGCTCGCCTGTCTGGGTCTTTTTGGCCTGGCCGCCCTTGTCTCCGTCAACCGGCACAAGGAAATCGGCATCCGGAAGGTCCTTGGCGCTTCCGTTGGGTCCATCGTCCGGCTTTTGTCCGTCGAGTTTTCCCGGCTGGTGCTCGTGGCGCTCGTCATTGCCGCCCCGCTAGCCTGGTACTTTGCCCACCGGTGGCTGGAGGGGTATGCCTATCGCATCGGCATCCAATGGTGGGTGTTCCTCCTGACCGGTGGGGTGACGCTGGGGGTGGCCCTGCTCACGGTGGGCGGACATGCGCTGCGCGCGGCTTTGGGGAATCCGGTGGAGGGGTTGAGGGAGGAATAGCGTACCTTCAAATCGCAAAGACGATGATGACCGCTATAGCCATAGACGACGAACCCATAGCCCTGGAGGTCGTGAAATCCCTCGCGGAGAAAGTGCCATTCTTGGACCTCCGAGCCTCTTTTACCGACGCCTTCCAGGCCCTCGACTATCTTCAGAAGAATAAGACCGACCTCATTTTCCTGGACATCAAAATGCCCGACATCTCCGGTCTGGAGCTCCTCAAATCCCTGCCCCAGCCCCCCATGGTCGTTTTTACCACGGCGTATGCTGAACACGCCGTTCAAAGTTTTGAGCTCGACGCCATCGACTATTTGCTGAAGCCGTTTTCACTCAGCCGCTTTCTCAAAGCCTGCAACAAAGCCCAGGAGCTCCTGCAGCTCCGTACCAATAAGGATTTTGCGTCCCCCGTTATTTTTGTAAAAAGCGGTTATGACCAGGTGCGTGTCTCTTTACAGGACATCCTGTTCGTGGAAAGCGCAGGCAATTATATGCAGTTCATCACGCCGACCGGCAAGATCCTGTCGCGTCTGACCATGGCCGAAGCCCAGGCGCTGCTCCCCGGGAACCAGTTCTTCCGCATCCATCGCTCGTACATCATCAACAGGAACCGGATCGATCGCATCGAAAAGACCCAGGTGTGGCTGGGAGACTTTTGCGTGCCGATAGGGGCGGGGTTTACCCAGACGCTGGAGCAGATCGTGGGGGGGCAGCGCTAGCCGCGGGCCGCCACCGGGTGCTTGCGCCGCAAAATTTCGTAGCTTGTGCCCCGTAAGGCTCACGGTATGGCCAACCCATTTTTTCGATTCAAACAGTTTACCGTATTCCAGGACCAATGTGCCATGAAGGTCAGCACCGATGCCTGTATCTTCGGCGCCTGGATGGCCGGCGTACTCAAAGAGCGCGTCGGAGATGAAAGCCGCGTCCTTGACATCGGGACCGGGACCGGTCTGCTCGCCCTCATGGTGGCCCAGCAATGCCCTGCTTTTATTACCGGTGTAGAGATCCAGCAATCGTCTACGATTCAGGCAGCCAGTAACATGGCTTCCAGCCCCTGGTCCGGCCGTCTCCGCGTTGTGCCGGGGGACATCAATGATTTTACTTTTTCCAGTTCTTTTGACGCGATCATCAGCAACCCTCCTTTTTTCGAGGATGACCTGCCCAGCCCGGAGGTCGGTCGAAACCTCGCCCGTCACGGGGAAACACTTACTTTTCCTCAAATGTTAAGGGCCATCTTCAGAGACCTCACTGCCAATGGTATTGCCGGGGTCCTTATCCCCTTTCACCGGCTGGACTCCTTTTTGAGCGATGCCCTTGACCTCGGGTTCTTTTGCCGGGAACAGGTGTTCCTACAGCAAACCCCCGCCCATTCCCCTTTCCGGGCGATGCTTTGGCTGGAAAGACAAAGCCTGGACGTACGCCACGATCCCCCTACGTTAACCCACCAGTGGATCATCAAGATTGGAGAAGACTACGGACCGGAATGCAAAGAATTGTTAAAGGATTACTACCTATATCTATAGTGCAGCGGTTCTGGCATTCTTTTTTTCCTTATAAAGAGAAAAACTGCGTTCATGGAAGACGTCGCTACCAAGGAAACCCTCGATCTTTTCAATGACCTCATCCGCGTCAACAACGACCGGATCGCCGCTTATATGAAGGCCCTCGAAGCCCTAAAGCCCGAAGACGCCGATCTTAACATCTTATTTGTCAGGAATATAGACCAGAGCCGGCGTTTCCGGAGGGTGCTGGTGACCGAGCTTCAGGCGCTGGGCGGCGACCTTGACATCGACGATTCCCTGGGCGGTTCCATTTATAAAATGTGGGCGAATGTGACTCCGGTTGCGGAGAACCACAGCCGTCGTGCCATCCTGGCCGGCTGTATTTTTGGGGAAGATACTGCCCAGAAGGCGTATGAGACCGCCCTTGAAAGCCCACACTTGCCCCTGCACATGGCAACGACACTTTTTGAAGAAAAACAATTGATGGAGATCGCGCGGGACCAGGTGCGGGTGCTGCGCGATCACGTGAGCCCGGCGTAGTCCTCCAGGTACCGGAACCCCTCCGTCAGCTGCCCCTCCCGGACCATCGTGGCCCTTTTGAGCAGGTCGCTGCGGACCTTCCAAAGCTCCGGCAAAACAAACTTGATAAATTGCTCGCCAAAATATTGAGAGGCATCCCTCGGCAGCTCGTTCGGCAGGTTGCCCACCGCCATCACGTCCACGCTCCCCTGAAGATAAGGAGCCGTCTTCTGCCCCGTTTGTTTATCCACCCCGTAGACCGGGTCTTCCATCGTAGAGTCCCCGATATTGCAGGGGATCGACCCCTTTAGATCATTCGTGATGTCCGCGATGGTCGCTATGCGGAAATCCGCCTTTCGCATGTCTTCCATCATAAACAAGGGTGGAATATCCGCGCTCCAGTAAATCCCGTTCATCAACACGTCGGTTTGTGCCAGGTAAGGCTCGAACAAACACGCATACTCCCCTGGTTGCAGGTGGAAACTTTCCCGGCTATAGCCCCCGGTCAGCTTGTGTTTATAAAGATCCTGCCCCCTCAGGTGGGCAAAGACCGGGTAGGCATAATTCCTCCTCAGGTACTCCTCCGGTTCCACCTCCTTGATCCCCATCAGGTTCATGATCTCCAACACCCCCGAGGATACCCGTCCCGTCCCCGTCACCGCGACCTTCAGCGGTGGTAACCGCAGTTCAAAATAGGTATGGATAAGCCCCTTGAAGTGTTTGCTCTGGTAGACACGCCCCAGCGCGAAGGCACCCGTCCTGCGGCCATAAGCCATGATCCCGTTATGCGCGCCCACCACACCGGCAAAGAACCCGAACCCCAGGATCCGCTGCCCGTCCTCGTGCGTGAGACATTCATAGTCGATGAGCGTGATTTTTTCGCGGAGGATTGCCCGGAAAAGCGCCTGGTTCCCCGCCTGCTTCTTTTTGGTATGGGAAAAGAAAAAGTATGTTTTCCCCGGGATGAGCAGCTCCTTCGGTACTTCCTTTATGCCCAGGAGGATGTCCGCCTCTTCCAGGTTGTCCTGTACCTTTATACCCGCCGCCTGGTACTCCCGGTCGCTAAAACACCGCGTTGGACAGCTTTGCACCACAATCCTTAAGTCCGGGTACTGCTCCTGTAGCCACTGGCACTGGTGAGGGGTAAACGCCACCCGGTTATCCGCCGGGACCTTGCCTTCTTTGATCAAGCCAATCGTCAACATGGGTTAAATGTACGGCCTTAAAAATTGTTTACCATTTTGGAAGAATTGGCTACATTTGCAACCCCGCTGCTACACCGCAGCGTTTATTGCCCAGATGGCGGAACTGGTAGACGCGTCAGACTCAAAATCTGGTTTCAGCAATGGAGTGCAGGTTCGATTCCTGTTCTGGGCACAGAACCCGACTTCGGTCGGGTTTTTTCATTTTAATTTCCTTTCGCCAGGGTTAACCTTATATATTCAGGATCGGCAGTAATATTGGCCACGCTGAACCCATCTTTAATGAAATTTTTCACTTCATCCAGGCTGTTCACATCGAGAGCCCTGATATGCCAGTTGTTTACCTGAGGATCGTTGACCATGAAACCGAAAAAGCGGCCGTCGACATATTTAAAGAAGCTCATGAAATTAAAATTCTGATTTTCCATATTGTGCTGCCAACTGATCAACTCATCGTACGTAGGAAAAAAGTTCAAGGCCCAGGTCTGGTTTCCCGTGTAGGTGAAGAATATCGTATAGTTGCCATTGCTGTTTTCGATCAGGTTTTGAATGGTATACCCCGCCTTTAAGTTGTCTACCACCAACGATGAATAAGACCTTGTGAAGTTCTCCAAATCATATTTGGATATATCCACTGTTTTCTGGGCCGGCTGGTTTGAAGATTTTCTAAGCACTATGAACCATGCATCGTTTATTCTTTCGATGAATTGATACCTGTAGCCATTGTCCAGGTATGATTGTATGTCTTGCTGGGGAAATTCATCGTAATTCCAATAATACCGCGAGGCGCTGCCGGCCTCGGCCTTTTCCCAAACCACCCAGTACGCATTCTGGTAATAGAAAATGGATTTTGGCTGCATATCCGGATGCTTTTCCTTATAGTGGTTGAAGTCGTATGCGCCTACGTTATTGGTATATTTCAAAAGGGAAATATCGTCTAAATCATTGAAGTAGTCCGTGTAATTAGAATAAACGGTATTGGTGGGGGCGGGGGCATCCATATTCCAGCCTTCCAAGACTGCAGCATACCTTTTGTCTTTGGTAGGATGGTCATAATAGGTGTCGACCGTGGGATGGTGTAACTGGTCCAGGGCGTAGTAACAATCATCTATCGCTCCGCCCAGCTTTTTGACCAACATGGCGGCATTCTTGTCCGCCTCTAATTCCATTCTTCGTTTGTTTTCCTGGGTGAGATCGGTTTGTTCGAAATGATTCAGGTATAAGTGGGAGAACTCGTGTGCAATGATGAACAGGTGTGAATAATAGCGGGTGTCCAGGTCACTTAACATGTTGCCGTTGATCAGGATATACTTTCTGCCTGTATTGTGGTCCAAATAGGCCAAAGCCGAATGCCTTATCTGATTACACATGACAACGTCGACCTTGTAGGCGGATAGATTGAGTGCTTCCAGGATGTTCGCCAAATTGGTTTTGGACAGGTCTATGTCCATGGCGAAATTGGCCTGGGCCTGCGAGCAAATGGTATTGTCCTCGGTGACCAGGTATTCGGAAGAAAGATAGTTCAGCGATTGGCTATAGGCCTCTTTCTTTACGGCCATCATAAAGAGGGCAGCCAGCATCAATGAGGTAAGATGTTTCATGTGAATTTCTTTATAATGATGTTGTATTTGCTTCTGTCGTCATTGAGGAATCGGGTGATGTAGATGTGCAGGTCTTCGTTATTGTCGATATGAATACTTCCTTCCCCCGTTCCTATGCCCAGCCGGGTGTTGCCATTGTTATCCTTGAATATGGTCTTTGAATATATCTTGTAAGTCACCTCCTGATTGGGATCGAAATGGAATGTTTTGGTGGCGGTTTTCTGCCCGGAAGTCCCCAGGCTGAATACCTGGACTTTACCGTTGATGGTTAGATAGACTTCTTCATATACCTGGTCGTTGGAAAGGTTGTCCGTTACCTTGAAAGAATGATTGTCCTGGTCATTGTTGTCCGGCTGAAGGGTATTGTCTACTTCGGCATCTACCCACATGGCTGATGCGCCAATCAGGTTACTGGCATAGCCTATCCATCCATAGCCATTGTCGCCCCATTGGGTGCCCCATGAATTTTTGACCAACCAGGCCTCCCGGTCATCGTCCCATCCAACGATGGAAATGACATGGTTGGTTCTGAGATTGGTGGATTCGTTGTACGTATAACTTCCCCTGAGCCTTTCAAAGCTGAGTGTAGCCGAAACGCCGGCCAATACAGCTCCATGGCGGCTTATCGCTCTTTTTATATCTGTGGTGGAGGGAATGAACCTGCTGGCATCTACGAAATCCCAGGCAACGGCTTTGTATTTCCCCATGACATCGGAGCACGATCCAAAAAAGCCATTATAGGGCTGATCAAATTCGTTTTTCAACAACACTCTTCTACTTACCCACCAATCAAGCAACATGGCAGGATTTCCCCCTATGCAATTGCCGGCCCCCGAACAATTCAACGCATTTTGTGCGGAAAGGTTGACGATTGCTTTGCTATTCCGAAAGGCATACGAGGATTCATAGGTTGCCAAAGTCGCAAAAACCCAGCAGCTTCCGCAACTTTTTTGGTCTTTTACCGGGCTTACCAGACCCCAATCCCTTAAATCAATATGACGTTCCGTATAGTCAATTTGAGGGAATGGATGATCGTGATCATCATAATCCACATATTCACTGCCAAAAAAAAGATCCTGGTTCTTCTTGATGGTTGCCTTTTGATCGCTGGTCAATGGGAGATAGCCTAGCGGATGGTCCTGGGCATACACCTCGGCAAACCCTTGTAGCGTCAGAAGTAGACAAACAATAAATGCTTTCATCTAACATGAATTTTTTGATATAGCTTTTGAGCCCCCGCGCTGTCAGTAATGTTATCGAAAGGCCGGATCCGGTAAAATGCCAGGGTAAAATCTCCTTTCAGGAGCGGGCGTAGTGTAAATACCTCGACATTGGTGGATCCCGTGGAATCTTTGTTGTCAATAGCCACATGTGATATGAGCTTCATAGAGGAGGTGTCGGGCAATATCCATTGGTGTCCATCCCCGAGGTTTGAGGGCAGTGAAAATTGAAATCTCCTGCTGTGTTTAACAGAAAGTGTATTCCCGGTTGGCGTGAACGCGTGGGCGCCTGCGCAGCCAAGGGAAAACAGGTAAGCAAAGAGGAGAAGCTGGTGCCTCATGGAGCTTAAAATAGGGCAAATTTTTGAGAGTTTATAGGGTGATTTAACGGGGGGGATTCTACAAACGATGAAACCCGCAGTTTATGCGGGTTTCATGGCTCTACCTCTTTTAATCTCTGATACTCAGTTTTTCAATAATATTTTTTGGACGAAATCCTTTTCCGCCTGAAAACTTGTTAGGGCGAGGGCTTTCGTCAAATGCCGGTCGCTTTCGCGGTATTCCCCCTCCAGAAAATACAATTTCCCCATGGTGGCGTGCAGCAGGTAGTACCGCTCCAGGAAGGTCTGTTGCAAATCATGGAGAATGCCGAACGCCTTCGGTGCCTGACGGTCATAATAGAGGGCAATGGCATAATTAAGCTCGACAAATGGATTAGGGTTGTCCTGCAACAACTTCGCATATAATTGTGTGATGGTCGACCAGTCTGTGTCGGCGAAGCTTTTGGCATGGCAATGCAGATAGGCGATCGCCGCTTCATAGTGGTAGGAGGAGACATGATCCATGTTAACCTGGCGGATGTAGTGATTGCCCAGGGCAATCAGATCCTTATTCCACAACGTCCTGTCTTGCTCTTCGAGGTCCAATAGTTGACCCGCTGCCGAAAAACGGGCCCCAAGCCTCGCCGCGTTGAACAAAAGCAAGGCGTACAACGCGGCCGTATCCCCATCGGAAATATGGTTGTCGAGCAGGGACTTGGTCATGATCAGGCTTTCTTCGCACAGGTCCTGGCGGACCAATTCCCTGCCGCTGCCCGCCCGGTATCCTTCATTGAAGATGAGGTATATGATCTTATGCACGACGGGTAACCTTGATGTCAATTGCCGGGGGGAAGGCTCCTTCAAAAAAATGCTTTCCATTTTTATCCGGTGCTTCGCCCTTGCCAGCATTTTATCGATACCGTCGACCGTCATGCCCAATGCCCTCGATATGGATTCAATCCTCAGGTTCACCACGTACTTCAGCGTTATCACCACCTGCATTTTGGACGACAGGCGGGGGTGCGCGCAGGCGAACAATAATTGCATTTTCCGGTCGTCAAAAACGCTTTCGTCCGGTTCCGCCGCCGCGTCGGCCGCAGGGTCCCCCTCGAATGGGTTCTTGAAGGTTTTATTCCTTTTCAGGGAATTGATGGCATTGTTCCTGCAAACCTTATACATCCAGCCGGCCGGGTTTTCCGGGATGCCTTTGTGCTTCCAGGTGGAAAGTGCGGAAAAAAAGGCATCCTGTACCAGGTCTTCAGCCCATTCGAGGTCTATGTCCCTCGAAAACTGAAGCATGGCTGTAACCATTTTCCCGAAATGGGTCTTGTATAACAGGTCAACCGCCTGCTCTTCTCGGTTCATCACCTAACTCCCTTATATCTTTTACATCCATCATCGGACGCACTTCAATGGCCATGTCGCCCCTTTTCACCAGCGTGCAGGTTTGCGCGAGGGAGACGGCGTCCGACAAATCCCTGGCTTGCATAAACATAAATCCGCTGATGCCCTCCTTTGCTTCTATGAACGGACCGTCGGAAACCACACGGTCCTTGCTCACATAGCTGCCCTTTATCCGCAAAGCATCGCCCCCGACATAATTCCCCTTGGCCACCAATGTTTTCACCCACAGGTCCATTTCCTTGATGGCGTCATAACGCTCGTCTTCGCTTAACGTACCCAGCCTGACCAGGTCTTCGCGGATAATGAAAAGGAATTTCTCCATGGTGCGTTATATGGCTTTTATAGAGAGACAAAAGGGGGGCGGTTTTCCGTACCAAATTAGAAAATTTCTTCAAAATTATCAAAACTGTGTTATCAAAAATGTTTATTTTTGCATTATGCATCCGACGATTCAAATCGTAAAAGGTATACATCCCGGTATCATCTTAGAAAGGGAACTCCGGCAGCGAAAACTGCCAAAGGGGCGATTTGCTTTATCCATTGATGAATATCCCCAGACCTTGGCTGCGATTTTAAATGGACGAAGGAATATGAATACCGCATTGTCCCTGCGGATAGAGGAGGCATTGGGCTTGGAAGAAGGGTATCTGATGACCCTTCAGATCTTTTATGATATTGAACAGGAAAAACGTAAGCGCAGTGAAAAAAATAGACCTGACTTCTCCAAATTGCGTCCTGTTCTTTTCTGGGATACACGAATCGAAAAAATAGATTGGCAGAAGCAACAGGCCGCGGTTATCGATCGTGTTTTTGAACGAGGTAACGAAGAAGAAAAGGCGGAAATTGTCCGGTTTTATGGGAAAGAACAAGTCGATAGGATACTAAAGAATAGTCCTCATGTCTAGGCTTTACTGGAATACAACGCGGCCCATTCTTCAAATGGCCCTCAGAAAGCTTATGGCGGCGGGATTATTTGCTCCGTTTAGACTTGTTGGCGGTACATCCCTGAGCCTTCAATTAGGGCATAGAATGTCTGATGATATCGATTTGTTTACAGACGATGAATATAACAGCGCAGGTTTTGATGTCATTGATCAATACCTGCGCGAACAGTTTCCATACGTTACCCCTCGAATTCAAGGGCCAATAGGAATGGGAACATCATATATGGTTGGAGAAAATGACAGGGAAGCGATAAAATTGGATTTGTATTATACGGATGCTTTTATTCAGCCGCCTCTTGTTGAGGACGGTATCAGAATGGCGACCATTGAAGAAATCGCAGCAATGAAAATTGATATAGTCCAACGGCAGGCACGGAAGAAGGATTTTTTTGATGTACATGAGCTCCTGGATAGCCTTACGTTGGATGCTATGATTCAGCTTCATAAAAAACGCTATCCCTACAATCATAATGAATCAACGATACGCAGAAATTTTATTGATTTTTCGAAAGCTGATGGTGACTTTGATCCTATATGCCTTCGGGGTAAATATTGGGAGGTGATTAAGTGGGAGCTTTCAGAGGTGATAAACAGCACTGCCGGTGATATTGACTATATTTAATCTCTTAAAAGATTTGTGATACATGCCCACGCTAAATTGGATAGGGAAAGACAAGGTTATAAATCATCATATGGATGTGCCCTACAAGGTTCTTGAACATTCTTATGGTTTTGATAACGGATTGCAATCGGAAACAGAAACCAAAAGTGGAAACAAAATCATTCACGGGGATAATTTGGAGGCCCTAAAGTCGTTGCTGCCGGAATATGAAGGAAGAATAAAGTGCATCTACATTGACCCTCCTTACAATACCGGGACGGAGAATTGGGTTTACAACGACAACGTAAATGATCCGAGACTAAAGAAGTGGTTGAAGAAAGTAGTGGGAACAGAAGGGGAGGACTTAAGCAGACACGACAAGTGGTGTTGCATGATGTATCCGAGATTAGTGCTGTTGCACAAATTGTTGGCAGATGATGGGGCGATTTTCGTTTCAATAGATGATAATGAACAGGCGACGTTGAAATTATTGATGGATGAAATTTGGGGTACGGGTAATTTTATCGGAAAGGTTAGTTGGTTCAAGAAGCGAAAGGGCTCTTATCTCTCAAAGGAATTTGTGAGTCTGACAGAATACATTTATGCATATCGTAAAAAGAAGAAATTATTGCTTTTTGGGGGCAAGCCCAATAGCGAAGAGTCACAGCCGTTGGTTAAAAGAACCAACGCCACCGGGGAATTGAAATTCCCTGCAGGCGCGGTGAAAACGAAACTGAAAGAAGGGGAATATCGTGCGGGGAAATATGGTAGCGGTACAAGTGCGGTTCATTTGAAAACCGACATCACGGTAGCCGAAGGAGTAATTACAAACGAATTTATAATTGAAGCTCCTTTTATCTGGAGTCAGTCATTTTTAGACAATGAATTGCAGAATGAAACGCAACTGGTGATTAATACCTTAAACCTTCAGCCGAGGGCGTTTCGAAATTCGGACGATAAGCATAAAGGATTTCCGTCTTTTTTGGACGGTAGGGAGTTTAGCGCAACCACCGATGATGCCTATGAAACATTAAGGGAATTATTTGGAACGGATAGGATTTTTGATTATTCCAAACCGTACCAACTTGTTTCCTACTTGATAAACTCGATTACGTATTTTGATAACGAGGCAATTGTTCTGGACAGTTTCGCCGGTAGCGGGACAACGGGGCATGCCGTTTTGGATTTGAATAAAAAAGACGAAGGCAAAAGGAAATTTATTTTGGTGCAGGTAGACGAGACTGATAAGAATGGAGCGTTCAATAATATTGCTGAAACGACAACGGCTGAAAGGGTAAGAAGGGTTATTAAGGGAGGAATAACAGGCGGGTTTGATTTCTATGAGTTGGGAGAACCGCTTTTTAATGAAGATGGAGGCTTTAATGAATCTGTCGGTGTAGAGAAAATCCGAAACTACATTTTCTACACCGAAACGCAGAAAGCACTTGAATCTGGGGCGAGCGAAGACAACCACTACTTCTTAGACAAAATCAACGAAACCGCTTATTACTTTCACTACGAGACCGGAGGGGTTACCACGTTGAATCACCAGTTTTTGAGCACCATCAAAACCAGGGCGGAACAATATGTAATTTATGCCGACAAGTGCTTGCTTACAAAAGACTTCATGACAAGAAATAATATCGTTTTTAAAAAAATACCCAGGGATATAACCAGATTTTAAGCGGTACGATATGGAGCTAAAAAGATATCAGCAGGATGTTATTACAGACCTTGACCGGTTTTTGGAAAAAATTCAGCAATCAAAGGTTATAGAAGACGCTTTTCAGGATTATTGGAAAACGCATCCTGTTACCCCGGTGAAGCCGTTGCCAGGTAAAGCTGTCGAGCCGTATAAGGACAATATTACCGGGGTGCCTCATATCTGTGTCAAGGTTCCAACGGCAGGAGGGAAAACTTTTATTGCTTGCAATGCGCTCAAGACAATTTTTGACTCGTTTGATCACAATAGACCCAGGGCCGTTGTCTGGCTTGTACCCTCCATCACGATTTTGGATCAGACCATAAAAAATCTTCGGGATACCAGTCACCCCTACAGACAGAAAATAAATGCGCATTTTCGAAATAAAGTTGAAGTTTTCGACAAGGCTGCTTTATTGATGGGAAGTGGGTTCAATGCCACTTCTATAAAAGAGCAACTAAGCATCATGGTCTTCAGCTTTGACAGTCTTCGGGCAAGAAAAATGGAGGATAGAAAGGTGTTTCAGGAAAACGGGAATCTACAATCGTTTGAGACGCTGATTG
The DNA here is from genome assembly GCF_004366355.1 of Dinghuibacter silviterrae. Lineage (NCBI taxonomy): Bacteria > Pseudomonadati > Bacteroidota > Chitinophagia > Chitinophagales > Chitinophagaceae > Dinghuibacter > Dinghuibacter silviterrae. The sequence continues at coordinate 1,098,300 of NZ_SODV01000002.1, forward strand.
CAAAAGGAGACGAGCTTACGCTGGGGTCGGTCATCAAGTACCTTAACCCAATAGTTGTGGTCGATGAGAGTCACAATGCGGAAAGTGAGTTGAGTATTGAGATGCTGAAAGAATTAAACCCCTGCTTCATTCTTGATTTGACGGCAACGCCAAGGAGTAATAGCAACATTATCAGTTTTGTTGATGCGATAGAATTGAAGAAAGACAATATGGTAAAATTGCCTGTCATTGTCTATAACCAGCCTGACAAAACGGAAGTGATTAACGCCGCCTTGCAATTGCAGCGTAGATTGGAATTGCAGGCTAAAGAAGATGAGGAAAACGGGGGTAAGTATATCCGGCCCATTGTCCTGTTTCAGGCCCAACCGAGAAACGCGAAAGATAATACCACATTTGAAAAGTTAAAAGAAAAGCTGATTGAATTAAAAATCCCCGCGGAGAGAATAAAGATAAAAACGGCGGATATAAATGAATTGAAGGAGTTCGATGATACGTCAAAATATCCCAATGGGTTAATGGACAAGGCTTGTCCTGTTCGCTATATTATCACCGTAAATGCCTTGAGGGAGGGTTGGGATTGTCCGTTTGCTTACATACTTGCGTCGCTGGCAGACAAGAGTTCTGCCGTTGATGTCACGCAAATTCTGGGTAGGGTATTAAGATTGCCTTATGTGTCAAAAAACAACGCACCTTTCCTGAATTTCAGTTATGTGATTACGGCTTCGTCAAAGTTTATAGATACATTGCAACACATTGTCGAAGGCCTGAACAATGCGGGTTTCAGCGACAAGGACTATAAGCTGGCAGACGAAAATCAACTGGAGGATGCTGGCAGTCAGGACAAAGTGAGCCAGTTGGACTGGACGGATGATATTGACGCCAGGAGAATCCCGGATTTTACAAGGATTGATCACTCCAAGTCGGTGGATGCAATTTTGACGCAAGCTGAAGCGCAGAATGCCGAATTTGAAGAGAAAATAGCCATGGCGGAAAAAAATAATGATGCTCCATTGCCAAACGAATTGACGGGTATGGTAAAACAGTACGATATGAAGGAGGTTTTCAAAGAAGAGGCGTCGCAAATAGTGATACCGCAGTTCTACTTGAAAACCCCTGTACTCAATTTATTTAGCTCGGGTACGGGAGATGTTTTATTGGAGAAAGAGAGTTTACTGGAGGAGTTTGAATTAGGGAAAGCAGACACGCATATTTCTTTTGATGGCGTTTCTGCGGACCTTTTTAAAGTGGACCTGGACGAAACCAAGAAGGACCACACCCCAACTTTTGTAAAGTTGGACGGTAAAATTGCCGGCAGGATAAAGGAGTATATTCTTGATCCCTCTCAAAAGGAAAATAGGATAAAAAATTTGGCCGCACTCATTTTAGATATGATCGGCAATATCTACGCCATAGACGACAAAGAGTTAAAGAAATATATAATAAGGATTTTAGAAGGCTTTAAGGACGAACAGTTCAAAGATTTTGTAGACCATGAGTATAGTTATATACAGAAGATAAAGGAGAAAATAGACGCCCTTTCGGTCGTAGCGGCAGAAAAGACATTCCGTGACTCTTTAGATACCGATCAACTCTTTGTAAAGCCGTCTTACACATTAAAGTTGCAGATTTCGCCGGGTGAGACGGCAAAGGACATTACCAAATCTCTTTATTAAAAGGAAGCACAGATGAATTCTTTCGAGGAAAAGGTCATCAATGACATTGCTAATGTGCCATCGGTATTATTCTGGACGAAAAATAAGGAGAAAAAAGGTTTTCGTATCAATGGGTTTATTAATCACTACCCGGATTTTATTGTTCGAACCAAAAGCGGCAAGACGATATTATTGGAAGCCAAAGGAGATGACAGGGATAACAGCGACAGCCATGCCAAAATCCGTTTAGGGCAGGCATGGGCGAATAAGGCAGGGAGTGATTTCAAATATTTCATGGTATTTGATAAAAAGGAAGTGGAAGGCGCCCATACGCTTGATGCATTTATCAGGTTAATCCAACAAATATGACAGATGCCGCGGCCCTTATTCCGTCCGCAAACTCCGCACCGGATTCGCCCGTGCCGCGCGCAGCGCCTGCCAGCTCACGGTCAGAAGCGCAATCAGTAATGCCAGTCCCATGGTCACCACAAAGACCCAAATCGAAAGGGGAACCCGATAGGCATAGCGCAACAACCATCCGCTCATGACATAATAAGCCAATGGGATCGCGATAAAAAACGACAGGCCCACCAGCCACAGGAAATCCCGCGACAACAACGCCCAAAGACTGACGATCGACGCGCCCAGGACCTTCCGCACCCCTATTTCCTTGATCCGTTGTTCCGCCATGAAGCTGGACAAGCCAAACAGACCCAGGCAACTGACGAGTATCGCCAGCACGGTGAAGTAGGCCGCCAGCTTCCCTACGCGGTCCTCCAGCTCGAACTTCCGGGCATATTCCTCATCATTAAAGGTGTATTCAAACGGAACAGAGGGGTTATACTTTTTGATGATCCGCCCGATGGCCGGCAGCGCCTGACTGACGGATAAACCCGGGTTGATCTTCACCGTCAGCACATTCACATTATTGTTGTTGTCGAGCACATAAACGGCTTGCTTGACAGGAGCAAAGGGCGATTGCATCACCATATCCTTCACCACCCCGACGACATGATAATATATCGGATTGGCCGTGCCATGTACGAACCTGATCTGCGCACCTATGGGATTTTTCAACCCCATATACCTGACCGCTGTCTCATTCAGGATCATCCCCAGGGAATCCGAGAGGAAGCGCTGCGAGAAGTCCCGGCCTGCGGAAACCTGCCAGCCCACCGTAGCACCATAGTCGATCGTATTCCAGAATATCGAAAAGGTAGGTGTCATCGTGGGATCTTTGCCCTCCCAGGTCAGGCCACTCTGGTTATTCCAGACATCCGTTGTCGGGCTGCTCGACATACACGTGCTCACGGCAGCCCCCGATTGCAGGAGCTCCTCGTGAAGCGCGGCATAATGGTTCGGGATGTCATTGTTGAGGAGGCTTACCGTGATCAATCCCTCCCGTGAATAACCTACAGGGCGGTCTTTGACAAAGTTGATCTGCTGGTAGACGACAATCGTTCCGACGATCAGCGCAACGGATACGGTGAACTGTACCACGATCAGTATCTGCCGCGGAAGCGTGGCGGCCCGCCCTGCCCTGAAAGCCCCTTTCAGCACTTTCACCGGTTTGAAAGAGGAAAGGTAGAACGCAGGATAGCTACCCGCGATCAGGCCCACCAGTAACGTCAGCCCTAACGCCGGTAACCAGAAGACCGGGTTTCCCCAGGATATGTGCATCTGTTTATCGGAAACGGCATTGAACCATGGCAATGCTACCGCTACCAATGCGAGTGCCAGCAGAAACGACAGCAGCGACATCAAGATGGACTCGCTCAGGAACTGCCCGATCAGGTGGCCGCGCATCGACCCTACCGACTTGCGGATGCCTACTTCTTTGGCCCGCTTATCCGACCTTGCCGTCGATAGGTTCATGAAGTTGATGCACGCCAGCAACAAGACAAAAATCCCGATGAGGCCGAACATCCATACATATTGTATGGATCCACCCGTGTTTTTCCCATTCCAAAATGAATTGTATAGGTGCCAGCGGCTCATCGGGTGCAACACAACAACGGGCTTGTCCGTCTGACCGTGCCCATCTTCGGCGCTTTTTACCCGGTCACGCAACTTGTCCAGGTCAACGTGATCCTCCAGCTGCGCAAAAGTCTGAAAAGAATTCTCGCTCCATGTACCTTCCGCCATTTTCACCCAGGGATGCGTCCTTACGTAATTGGCCCACGGGGCGAAGTAATAGACATCCCGGAAGTCCGAGTTATACGGCATGTCCGGGATGACGCCTGCTACCCGGAAGATGGTGCTGTCACCAAATTTTAAAGATTGCCCGGTGGCGTCGGCATGACCGTATAAGGCGATAGCGACCGATTGCGTGATCAGGATCGAGGAGGGGTCGTTCAACACTGCTTTCCGCCCATCCACCGTTTGCAAAGCCAGGATGTCCAACATGTCCGGCTGAACGAACATACCCTGCCTGCTCAATTGGTTGTCTCCCACCGTTAGAATATGTGGAGCGTTCCACGAGGTCGTTGCCACTTTTTTGAAACCGGCTGCATATTGGGTTCGCAGTGCCACTCCTAGCGGAATGGAGGTCGAAAAGCTGGTACTGACCTCGTTTCCCCGTGTTTGTGTCAGCATGACCCTCACCACCTGGTTATAATGCGCGAAGTCTTTGTTGTAGTTCAGCTCGTCCCGGATCCACAGGCCGATCAGCATCACCACCGCCATGCCGGTGGCGAGCCCCGCCATATTGATGATCGTGTACACCCTGTTTTTAGAAAGACTACGCCAGGCTATGCGGATATAATTACGGATCATGTTGGGTGAAAATTTGGAAATGATCATCCAAAATTAGTCCTATTCCTCTTTTGTATTCATAATCAGTGAAATAGTTCACCCTTCCGCGCTTCATCCGTCCGTTTTTAATACACGGCTGTGCGGTTTTGATACAACACCATGACGGGGATGATTTTCAGATAAAAATACCCTTCCCCGGGCTAACCATCCGCTCTATTTTTCCGGCTCAAACCCTACACTTATGTCCAACAAATCAGTCATCATCCTGGCCGTCGACGGAGGCGGCATCAGGGGTATTATACCTGCGTTCATACTCTCACAGATGGAGCAGATGACCGGCAAGTCCTGTTACCAGATGTTTGACATCATCGGAGGGACCTCCACCGGCGGGATTATTGCGGCGGCCCTGACGACGACCAATCCCAATGGCATAGGACTACACCCTTACTCCGCCGGCGAGGTGCTTGACATGTACGAGAACGAGGGCGGCAGGATCTTTGTCCCGCAGGAATGCGACACCGAATTCTGCGCCACCTATTTTGCAGACGACGGTCAGGGCAATGGTGTAGAACCGTACCTGCAAAACCAGTTGGGCGCAGACACCAGCCTTTCCCTGGCCAAACAAGTGGTCACTTCATTGCCGGGTGCCCGGGTCAGGCAGATGTTTACAACGGGTTACGCGGTCAACAGCAAAGACCAATGCCCTGGCAGCCCCCAGCCTGGTGTGGATTATGGTCCTTACCTTTTTAACTGGGCGGATGCAGCCATCAGCGAGCAAGACGACTACTATGTATGGGAAGCTGCCCGGAGCAGCAGTGCAGCCCCTGTCTTTTTCCCGATCGCGCACGTCGGCGGCGGCAACGGAGTCACTTCCCCGGCTTCGGAACGTTGGGTGGTAGATGGAGGCGTCATGTCCAATAACCCCGCCGTGTGGGCGGTCTCCGAGGCTTTCCGCACCGGCCTGGCCAGCAGCCTTAATGACATCGCCCTCATCTCGCTGGGAACGGGTGTTTACCCGGGGGGTGCGGGCGTGGCCATCGAAAAAAATTCCACCTGGGTTGACCGCGTGCCAAGGAACGGAAACTGGGGCGGTACGCCCTGGGCGGTCTTTCCCATGTATGACCTGGAATGCAACCTCAACAAAGGGAGGACCATCCTCGACGTGATTATGGATTCCGTACAGCAGGTATCGTGCAACCAATTGGCCGGCCTGTCCCGCAGCGGCCTGGAATTTTATCGCCTGGAGCCGGTATTGCCCCAGGCGCAGGCCGCCATGGACGATATTAGTCCCGCCAATATTCAGGCCCTCCTGAAGTATACGATGGCTTACCTGGAGGGGGCCGGGGCGCCTGTCTTTCAAAAGATTTTATCGGTTTTACAGGGTTAGTATCCGGGATTTTGTGTCAGGTTTTTATTCAACTGAAGGTCCTGCAAGGGTACCGGGAAAAGGTACTGGTGCTTGTCGGCGGCGACGTTATAATTGAGGTTGTTTCCATACACATCCGTCTGGCTGTTCATGAGGTCCACCACATTGAGATAACCGTTGGCGTCGGCGCGCAGCAGGTCATTCCAGCGGCTGCACTCGTCGACAAGCTCCAGCCTTCGCTCCAACAAGATGGCGGGTCCCAGGGTAGCCTGAGTGCCCGCCGTTGTGGGGGGAAGGCCCGCCCGGCTCCGGATCTGGTTGAGCTCGCCGATGGCGGCGGCGGTATTGTTCAGTTGGTTGTTGGCTTCCGCCGCGAGAAGGATGATGTCGGCCAGTCGCAGCACCACGATGTTGTCGGGGCTGTTAAAGCCGCTGGGGTCGGGGTATTTGTGCATGAAAGGGATGACGGAATCGGCGTTCCAGGCGCCCGAGGGCATGTTGAAGGAGGCGTTGGCGATCTGCCAGTTGAAGGTGGTCTTATAGCGGACCAGGGTGTCCCCTGCAGCTTTAAAGGTCCGGACAAGGTCCCAGGCGCCAATATCCCGTTTGGGCCAGCCGTCCGAGGAGACGTAGGCGAAAAGCTCCACGCCCCAGTTGGCGTAGGGGGTGCCTGTTCCGGTGAACTGGACCTCGAAAATCGATTCGGCGTTGTTCTTGTTCGCCAGTCCCCAAAGGTTGGCAAAGTTGGGTACGAGGGAATAGGCGCCTCCGTTGATGACTTTGTTACAAAAGGAGAGACAATCGGTATAATCCCCTGACTGGGCGTATGTCTTGGCCAGGAGTGCGTCGGCCGCCCCCTTGGTCGCGCGGCCGTATTCTCCGTTGTAGGGTGCGACCGGAAGCACGCTGTCCGCAAATTTCAGGTCGGTTTCGATCTGGGCATAGACGGTAGAAACGCTGTCCCTGGGGGGATAATAGTTGCCGCCGTTGGTGGTGGTCAGGATCAGCGGACAGGCACCCCACTCGGTGACCAGCCAATAATAGGCCAGGGCCCGGAGAAACCGGGCCTCTCCAAGGATCTGCACCTTCCGGTTGGTTCCATTCCACACCGGGTCGTCGATGCCCGGTACGTTGTCCAGGATGATATTGGCGGCGGTTATATCCTGGTACATCTCCTGCCAGTCCCGTTGCACGTTGGTATTGGCGGCAGTTAAGGTGAAATTCTCCAGCGGGTGTTCTGCAGTCACATTGTCTCCGTTCACGAAGCAGTTGTCGGATCGTCCGTCGGTGTTCATGAAGTTGTCGTACATGTAAAAGTTCCCGTTGATCAGGTCGTGATAGGCGCCCGTGAGACCGTTTTCGGCGGCGACGGCCGAGGTATAATAGTTCCCGGTGGTCGGGTTGGATTCCGGCGTTTTGGCCAGGAAGCTTTTTCCACAGGCAGCGAGACCAAAAACGAAAGTCAGCGCTGCATATATTCTACATGACATAGGATCGAAGTTTTAGAGTTGAATATTTACACCGACGATATAGGTCCGGGCGACGGGATAAGCCCCGTTGTCGATACCCAGGGCCATCAGCGTGGCGCCGACGCCGGCGTTGACCGCCTGGTTGTTGGTGCCCTGGCCGAAGCCGTTGATCTCGGGATAGTATCCTTTGTATTTAGTGATGGTAAAGAGGTTTTGAGCCGTCACATAGATCCGCAGGCCGGAGAGTTCCAGACGGCGAAGCACCTTCGGGTCGAAGGCGTAGCCTAAGGTGGCGTTGCGCAGGCGCACGAAGGAACCGTTCTCCACATAGTTCGAGGCGATCTGGCTTTGCAACAGGGCGGCCGCCGTCGCGTTGGTCGTCCCGTTGTCCAGGGCGCGGGGGATGGCGGTCACATCCCCGTCGTTTTTCCAGCGGGCCAGGACGGCGGCGCTCTCATTGTTGTATCCTGTCAGGTTCTCGATCTCCATCCTGGTTTCGTCGTATACCTTATTTCCTTGCACCCCGTCAAAGAGAAGCGAGAGGGTGAAGGCTTTATACCGCCATTCGCTGCCAAGGCCGAAGGTATACTTTGGAAGGGCGGAACCTAAGCTGGTAGGGTTGGCGGAGTAAGTCATGTTCCCGGTAGCCGCATTGACCCCCAGGGCCTGGTAGCCGTAGAAAGTCCCCAGGGAATACCCGTTTTTGATAAGACCGGTATAGATGGGCGCCTTGCTTCCGCCTACGGTTACGCCCCCGGTCTGGTAAGAAATGGCCGTGTCCAGACCTTCCATTTCGTTGTGGTTGATGGACATGTTCCAGGTGACGTCCCAACTGATGTCGTGGGTGTGGATGACGGTGGCGTCGATGCTGTATTCAAAGCCCTTGTTGACGTCATAACCGGGCAGGTTCACCGCGGTAACAAGGCCCCCCGTGGTCAGGGGAAGCTGTTGTGTAAAGATCATATTGTAGACCTTCTTATAATAGTAATCGGCGGAAACGGATAACCGGTGGCTTAAGAAACCGGCGTCGAAACCGACATTGGTCTGGTGCGCCGATTCCCATTTCATGGCCGGGTTGCCCAGTTGGGTTCCCGGGCTGACACCGGGCTCCACATTGGAACCGCTATAGGCATAGCTGGCGCCCGCGCTCAGGAGGGTGTAGGAGGGGTAAAGGACGGTATAGGGCGGCAGGTTGCCCGTGGCGCCCCAGCCCGCGCGCAGCTTCAGGTCCTCTATCCAGAGGACGTTCTGCATAAACTTTTCCTGGGAGATTTTCCAACCGGCGGACAGGGCGGGGAAGGTCCCCCAGTAGTTGTTGGACCCGACCCGGGAAGAGCCGTCTGCCCGGAGCGTACCGGTCAACAGGTAGCGGTTCTTATACGCATACATAAACCTTCCGAAGTAGGAATGGGTGGTCCACTCGAATTTCTGTGTGCTGATCGAGTACTGGGCGCTGGCGGCGTTAAGCGTCTGCACCGCGTTGGAGGAAAAGCCGGTGCCGGACTGGCTGGACAGAAAAATATTTTCGTCCAGGGCGGAGGTCCCCGCCACGATGTTGATCGAGTGGGCCCCAAAGGTCTTGTCAAATGTCAGGGTATTGTCCCAGGCCCAGCGGAACGTCTCGGAGGAGTTGTTTTGTCCTTTGCCCTGCAGCGTGATCCCGTAGAGGTTGTTGTAGGGATCCAGGAAGTAATTGTAGTTGGAGTTGTCCAGCACGATATTGAACTGGCTGCGGTATTTCAATGCCCAGGGCAGTTTCACTTCTACGTATGCGTCTCCCAACAGGTGGTTTTCCAGGGTGCTGTTGGTATTGTTGTAGATGTCCGACAGCGGGTTGTCCCCCGAATAAAAAGAGCTATACCCATAGACGCCCGGATAAGGCGCATTGGAAGGCATTTTGATCGGGATGTATTCCGGCGTGACCAGGGCGGCGATTACCGCTCCTCCATTCTGAGCCGATTCGTCCTGGGGGACGGTCCGCTGGTTGGACCGGTTGTAGTTCAGGTTGGCCCCCAGCGAAAGCCAGTTGGCGGCGTTCTGGTCCACACTGAGTTTGGCGGAGTAGCGGTCGAAATTGGAGCCCACCATGATCCCGTCCTGGGTAAGGTAGCCTACGCCTAAGTAGTAGGTTCCCTTCTCGGATCCCCCCGACATGCCCACGTTGGCGCCCGTCTGGGCCGCGGAATGGTAAATCAGGTTCTGCCAGTTGTTGTTCGTCGTCGTGAGGTTATAGTAAGAAGGAATGGTGGGTGCCGTCCCAAAGATCTCCGTTTCCAGGTCCAGCCATTGCTGGTTGTTGAGCACGGCGATCTTTTTGACGATCTGCTGGATGCCGGTGTAGGTGCTGGCTTCTATTTTGGCTTTGCCTTTGGCGCCCTTCTTCGTCGTGATCATCACCACCCCGTTGGTGGAACCGGCCGCCCCGTATATCCCTGCCGCGGAGGCGTCCTTAAGGATGCTGATGGACTCGATGTTTCCAGGGTCGAGGCCGCGGATATCGTTGGTGAGTACGCCATCCACGACGTAGAGGGGCTCGGATCCGTTGGGCGAGCCCACACCCCGGATGCGGACCGAAAGGTCTCCTCCGGGTGTCCCGGAGGGAACCGTGACCTGTACGCCGGGTGCTTTCCCCGTCAGCGCTTCCACGCCGCTGACGATCGGCCGGCTGGAGATGTCTTTGGTATCTATGGTGGAGATGGCCGACGTAACGTCCCTTTTGTGCTGGGTACCATACCCGATAACGACCACCTGGTCCAGGGCTTTGGTGGATGGCGTAAGCCGGATGTCCAAAAATGACCGGCCCCTAAGCTTTATTTCCTCCGTCTGGTAACCGACATAGGAAACGACTAATGTAGCGTCCGGGTCTATCGAAGTAAAGGAGAAAACCCCCTTGTCGTCGGTGACAGCCGCCTGCTGCGCCCCCTTCACCTCCACGGTCACGCCGGCCAGGGGCGATCCCCGTTCGTCCACGACCTTGCCTTCCAAGGGGCCCCCGGGGGGGCTTGGTCTTTCCTGGATCAGGACACTGTTGTTTTCGATCCGGTAGGTTAAGGGTTGCCCCCTCAAACAGGCTTCCAGGGCCTCCTCCACCGTGGAATTCCGGACGTGGACGGATACCCTGGTGTGAAATACATCTTCCCGGTAGATGATGGATACATTTGTCTGCCTGGAAATTTCGTCCAGCACCCGGGACAGGGGCACGTCTCTGAAGGACAGGGTCACCTTTTGGGAAAAGCTCCTGGCCGAGACGTTCAGACAAAGTGCCAGAAGAAGAATGGTGAACGGGGGTCTCACATAGCAGCTTGCTAACATAATTGACAGCAGTTTATAGTTTACAATCGTTAAAGGCTCTTATGGCGAAACAACCAGCTTCCTTCCCTCCAGCCGGTAATGGTCAATGCCGTTACCCTCCAGGAAGGCCAGCACTTCCGACAGTTTCAGGTACCGGCTCATCCGGCCTCCGTACCTGCCCGGGTAATCCCCTTTGGTGAACACGACGTCGATGTCGTACCAGCGCGAGACTTCCCGCATAATGGTGGCTATATCGGCATCCTGGAACTCGAAGAAGCCCGTGGTCCAGGCAATCGCCCGTTCTATGTCTCCATCCTGTACGCGTAGCCCCTGGTGATCGACCAGGGCTTCCCGGCCGGGCAGGAGGGTTACCCCGGCTACCTGCACTTTTCCTTCCACCAGCGTGGTGCGGAGATAGGGCTCATCCGGGTAGGCCATCACATCGAATCGGGTGCCCAGTACCCGCGTGTCCACGCCTTCCGCGCTCACCTCAAAGGGCTGTTTGCCGGGGGCAATGTCAAAATAGGCTTCCCCGGTCAGCGTCACCGACCGGGTCTGTCCCTGGAAAGCGCTGGGATAAGTGAGGGACGAAGCGGCATTCAGGAGGACCTTGCTTCCATCCGGGAGGATGACCCGGAACTGCCCGCCCCTGGGCGTTGTCATGGTGTTATAAAGTACCGCCGCGGTTTTTCCTGTGGGGATGTAGGTGAGCTGCCCGCCGGCTTTGGTAATCTTGATATTTCCCTGTTGCAAGACCACGCCGTTGTGGACGCTGTCGAGCGTGATCCGGCGTCCGTCCGAGAGACGCAGCACCGCCTTGGTGGTGCCCGGGTCAATATCCCGGGGCTGGGCGGGAAGGACCGCTACCGGTTTCGGTTTTACCCGGGTAGCTAAGTACGCCCAGGTGCCCCCGGCTGCCAGGAGGAGCACCGCGGCTGCAACGGAGATCCAGCGTAGGTATATGGACCTTTCCAGGATGCCAAGCCTCTGGAAAATTTCATTGGCCGCTGTTTCGGCGTCGTATTCCCCAAGCCGTTTGACCTTGGCGATCACCTCCGGGCGGTCGGGTAACCCGCCGTAAGACGCCCGCCATTCGTCCAGGTCGGCCCTCTCCTGTTCGGTCAGGGGTATCTGTTCCTGTTCCTTATAGAACAGCGCGGCAATATAGACTGCTTTCTCCTCGTTCATCACCCCTAAGACACCACCACCAAAGAATCGACCCCACGCCTCCTAAAAAAATTCTAGTGATGGAAATCAATGGATTGCATAACCGTCAGGATGAACAACAAGGTGCCCGGGCGTCGCCCCAGCTTTTTTCGCAGGGTTTGCACCGCCCGGTACTTTTGTCTTTTGACCGCCTTCAGGTTCATCTTGAGCCGAAGGGCGATTTCCCCGACCGTCATCCCTTCCTCATAACTTAGGTAAAAGATCACCCGCATCTTCTCCGGAAGCTCCCTGACGGTTTTATATATCAAGGCGATAAATTCTGATTCCACGATGTTTTGCAGGAGGCGGTCGTTGTCCTCCGGTTCGGGCGCGGCCTTTTGATGTCTCGATTCCAGCCGCTCCCGGTCCCGGATCAGGTTCAGGCATCCGTTCCGGACGGCCACGAACAGGTACCCCTTCAGCCCCCCCAGGGACTCAAAGACCGGCCGCCGGCTCCACAACTTTATAAAGACCTCCTGGACGATGTCCTTGGCCAGGGCCGCGTCCGGGGTATACTTTTCCGCAAAGGCGCACAGTACCGGGAAGTACAAAGCAATCAGGGCCCGGAAAGCGGAAGGATCTCCTTCAGAGATCCCCTTGTAGAGGTCGTTGTCATCGAAAGAGGGTTCCAAGACGCTTATAAGGAGTAATAATTAGATAAGATTAATGAATTTCAGGAATTTTTCAAAGTTTAAAAAAAGCGCCCCTTTTGGGTCTTTCATGAATAGGAGTCCAAATGAAAAGGGCGCCCCAAAAGGAGCGCCCGGAAAGCCTTAACCATTAAACCTTATCTCTTCTTAAAAAACCTTATAACGGGCGCAAAGGTAAGGGGTGACAAAAACCCATAGTGGCTGATAACGACTTATTACCGGGAAATCCGTATTTCAACGGAGGGGACTTGTAGTATGAGCGAAAGCGGGGGCGTAGAGAAAAAATCAAACTCCCTATATTTGCAACACCTATGCAAACACTACAAAAATTCATAGACCTTAAACACCTCCTCCCCCCCGACAGTTGGCTGGTCAAGCGCGACCAGCATAACCCCGGCGAACTGGACGATGAATCGATAGCCTTTATAGAGGGGGATGTTGAAGCCGACAGCCTCGACCTTGACGACCAGCCGGGTGTTATAGCCTTATTCGTGACCGGCCATTGCAAGATCAAAAACATCTATTGCGAAGAAACCGATGGCTCCACAGGTCTGATCGTCAAAAAAAACCTGGTGGTGGACAATATGATCGTGGGTGGTCAGGAAGTCTACGTATGTGGTGACCTGACGGTCACGGGTCTGTTCTGGGGGGACTATAACCACGGGAATCTGCAAGTAGAAGGCCTTATGACCTTCCATGTTTTTATCTCGACCGACTACAGTTTTGACGTAAAAAGGTTCGAGACAAAAAACCGGGTACAGGTGGCGCACTTTCTTTGGGACGAAGGAGAGGACGAGTACGACCGGGAGCGGTTGAACACCATTTTCCAACCGGACTGCCTGATCGGTGAAAACGAGCTGGAGGATTGGGCCAGCAGTTGGAAAGACTGGATCGCCTCCTGGAACCTGATGGACCGGATCAAGAAGGGGCTGCCGGTTTTGCTGGAGCATATCGAACCCGTCAGGGAAGAAGCTATTCCATTTGTATTTGGCAGCAAAACCTTTAACCCCGCAAACCTGCAAAGGCTAAGGGAGTCGCCGGTTTTCCAACACACTGAAATGCTGGAGTACTGGAGAGGGGATATTTTTAAAAGGGTATTGGCTAACCGGGACACAACGCTCTCGGAACAGGTCTATTTACAAAAGGAAGGCAAAAGCATTTTGATCCGGTATGAAAACGGGCGCCTGGCCGTTTTGTGCAGGGAATCGGAACAAGCCGCCTGGTATTATTATGATCCCAGGCGAAGCGAGCACGCAACATTCGCGGAGATGACCCAACCCCTGTGGGAGGCCTTGCTGGAAGAATGGTCGGAAATAGAATATTGGTATGCGCAATTCCAGGAAACAGTCACCCCGGCCTCCCTTCAAAAGATGTTGGATATACCGGTTGTCAAGACCAGGTACAGTGACTATTATAATGACGACGGGGAGGTACTTTATATCAACAATGGCCAGGTGGAGTTCCGGCAGGCCGATAGCGGGCGTACGCCCCGCGCGACCATCATCAAGTATAAAGGCGACGGCCACGATTTCTATCACTATGACCTCGGAGAAACCGGTGTCTTGCTGCGGGATCAGGCAGGGGACGGATACAGCAGCAAGACCTGGCAGGTAGGCTGGGGGGAGGTGGAGAAATACCGGAACGCGGTCAGGTATTACCGGGCGTTGCGGTCCAATATGGAACGGCTTCCTAAAGAATAGTTGCCCGGCAACGGTCAAAACGGTGTACTGAAAACGAACAGTAGACGGCCGTGCGGCGGCGTAAACGATTGAATGCCAACTTTAAAAACCATGGCATTTTTTTAGTGCGCACAAAGGCATGTTCCGAAGCTACCTGACCATTGCCCTGCGAAACCTTGCCCGGAGCAAGGCCTTTTCCATTATCAATATTCTTGGCCTTGCCCTGGGGCTGGCCGCCAGTATGCTCATCCTTTTGTGGGTGAGGGATGAGTGGAGCTACGACCGGTTTCACCAACACAGCGGGCAGTTGTATAAGGTATACGGGGCTGCATTCGTTGAAGGGAAAATCGACGGTTCTTATGGAACACCCCCTTTGTTGTACGGGGAGCTGAAAAGGAGGATACCCGACATCGTCGCGGCCACTCCCCATTCCTGGAACGAGCAACATACCTTCCAGGTGGGAGACAAGATCTTTAAGGAATCGGGCGCCCATGCGGGGCCGGATTTTTTTCGCATGTTTAGCTTCCCTTTGCTGGAAGGCACGGCGGGCGATGCCTTGAACAGCCCGGAAAGCATCGCGATTTCCCGAAAAATGGCGGTGCACTTTTTTGGAAGCCCGGAAGCCGCCATCGGAAAGACCATCCGGTATGAAAATACCAAAGACCTCGTGGTGAAGGCGGTATACGAAGACATGCCCGTCCGGACGATGTTTCAGGATGATTTTGTGTTGAACTGGGAAACCTTCCTGGACGAAAATAACGGGTGGGCGAGGGACATCACCAATTTCGGACCCGAGACCTTTATCATGCTGCGCCCGGACGCGCACCCCGCGGCCGTCGACGCAAAGCTCCTGCATTTTATGGACCCTTACCTGGACAAGAAGGCAATCCCTATGACCATGGGTATGCAGCCGCTTCGGGATGTCTACCTGCATGGGCAATTTGAAGCGGGAAAACCGGCGGGGGGCAGGATCGCGTACGTGCATTTGTTTTCGCTGGTGGCCGCATTTATCCTCTTGATCGCCTGTATCAATTTCATGAACCTGACGACCGCGCGTTCGGTGCGGCGGATGAAGGAGATCGGGGTTCGGAAAGTGATCGGTGCGGTACGCGGGGCGCTGATTCGTCAATTCATGGGGGAGGCAATCCTTATCGCCCTGCTATCGGGTGGAGTGGCATTCCTGCTGGTGGTCTTGACCTTGCCTGCCTTTAACGAGCTCACCCGGAAACAAGTGAGCCTTCCTTATCAACACGTGCTTTTCTGGACAGCATTGGTTGGCATGATCCTCCTGACGGGTATCGTGTCGGGTAGTTATCCCGCGCTTGTCCTTTCGAAGTTTCAACCGATCAAAGTCCTGAAAGGGGCATCCCCCGGTGGAACCTGGCTTCGGAAGACCCTCGTGGTTTTCCAGTTTACCTTATCCATCGTCCTGATCATTGCCACGATCCTGGTGTCCCGGCAGATCCGCTTCCTGGAACAGACGAATTTGGGGTATGACAGGGAGAACCTGGTGTATATTCCCCTGGAAGGCAATTTGAAAACCAAACTGAAATTGTTCCAGCAGGAAGCACAGGAGATCCCGGGAGTCATCGCGATGACAGGGATGTCCAACGACCCGACGAACATTGCCAACGGGACCTCCGGGCTGAAGTGGACCGGGAAGGATCCTGATGCCAAAATACAGTTTTCGTGGGCCTCCGTCGGGTATGACTTTGTCAGCACCCTTCGCCTCCAAATGCGCTATGGGCGGGACTTTGACAAAAGCCTTCCCTCGGATTCGACCGGCTATATCATCAATGAAGCCGCCCTGGCAAAGATCGGCTACAAAGACCCCATCGGGCAACCGCTTACTTTTTGGCGCAAACCGGGTCGTATTATCGGTGTCGTCAGGGATTTTCATTTTCAATCCCTGCACGAACCAATCAAGCCGATGGTGATCCACCTGGATACGCTGAGCCAATTGACGGTCGCCCTGATCCGTATCCGCGCGGGACAAACCGGTGACGCCATCAAAGGGTTGGAAAGGCTGTGCAAAAGCCTGAACCCGGCTTTCCCGTTCAACTACCGCTTTTCGGACGAAGAATACGTCCGTCAATACAGGAGCGAGGAGGTCGTCGGTCACCTGGCATTGGGTTTTGCGGCCCTGGCCATATTTATTTCCTGTCTGGGGCTGCTCGGGCTTTCCGTTTTCACGGCCCAGCAGCGGATGAAGGAGATCAGCATCCGGAAGGTCCTCGGGGCGGGGCTTTTCAACCTTTTTGCCCTGCTCACCAAGGACTTTCTTCTCCTGGTGGTCATCGCCTTCCTGATCGCCGCTCCCGTCGCCTGGTGGGCAATCCACCGCTGGCTGGAACAGTTCTCCTACCGGACGGAGGTCAGCTGGTGGATATTCGCACTCGCGGGTATACTGGCGCTGCTGATTGCGCTCGTGACGATTTCCTACCAGACGTTGCGCGCGGCGGCCGCCCGGCCGGCCCAGCGCCTCCGGACGGAATAACGGGTATTCATTTTGTTCATAATCAACCACTTAATCCGGACCTCTCCCATTTGTGACATATCTGTCCAATATTTGCTTTGAATATTGATATGATGGACCTTCCACCGGAGGCATACAGGGGTTTTTTTGAGAACGCCAAAGGGCTGATGTGTATCCATGACCTGGACGGAAGGGTTTTGGAAGTCAACGAAGCGAGTGCGGAAAGCCTGGGGTATTCCCTGGAAGAGCTTCGGCAGATGACCTTGTTTGACGTGGTATTGGAACAGTATCATCACGAACTGCACCAATATCTGAAGGCGATACGGGCGATGGGGAAGGTCAGCGGGATCATGCGGACGAAGCACAAGAGCGGAGCGATGCGGATCTGGTTGTTTAGTAACGTGCTGGAAAAGGGATCGAGCGGGACGGCATACGTTTTTGGCAACGCCCTGGACATCACCGACCGGTATAACCTGGAAGCGCAGCTGAGAAGGAATGAGGCGTTGCTAAAGGCGTTTGTGGAATACGCACCCGCGGCCATGGCCATGCTGGACAAAGAGCTCCGGTTTGTCACCTGCAGCAGCCGCTGGCTGGAAATGTTCGGGCAAAAGGTGGGTGACGTGGCCGGCCGGACCATCACCGAGGTGTTTGGCGAGGTGGAAGAAATGTGGAAGGAAATCTACAAACGGTGTCTCCTCGGCGCGGTGGAAAAGGGGGAATACCGGATACAGCACCCGGGGCGGCCGGACATGTATCTGCGCTGGGAAATACGGCCCTGGACCGGACACGACGGGAAGATAGGCGGTGTCATGGCCTTGAACGAGGACGTGACCGAGGAACGGATGCAAAAAGAAGAGTTGCAGCGGGCCAAGCGCCAGGCGGAACAGGCCAGCCTCGCCAAATCCGAATTCCTGGCCAATATGAGCCACGAGATCCGCACCCCGCTGAACGGGGTGATCGGGTTCACCGACCTCCTGCTAAGGACCGAGCTGAGCGAGGGCCAGGAACAATACCTGACGATCGTCAACCAGTCGGCCAATTCGCTGCTGAACATCATCAACGACATCCTGGATTTTTCAAAGATAGAAGCCGGAAAGCTCGAACTGGACGTAGACCGGTGCGACCTTTTACAACTCAGCGGGGAAGCCAGCGACATCGTGACCTACCAGGTCCAGCGCAAAGGGCTGGAGATGCTGCTCGACCTTTCTTCGGAGCTCCCCCGGTATATTTGGGCGGACGCCATCCGTTTAAAGCAGGTGTTGATCAACCTGCTGGGGAACGCGGTCAAGTTTACGGAGGCAGGAGAGATAGAACTCAAGGTGGCCTTGAAGCGAAAGCTCCAGGGTAACCAGGCGACGATCCGTTTCGAGGTGAGGGATACCGGCATCGGCATACAACCGGAGAAACAAGGCAAGATCTTCGAAGCCTTTTTGCAGGAAGACACCTCTACGACAAAAAAATACGGGGGCACCGGTTTGGGCCTGACCATCTCCAACAAGCTGCTCGGCCTCATGGGCAGCCGGCTTCAGTTGGAAAGTACACCCGGCGCAGGCAGCACTTTTTTCTTCGACCTGGACGTCATGGCCTCGTATGAGGCCCCGTACCAGGGGGAAGCGTTGCCCGGTATACGAAGGGCGCTGGTGGTCGACGACAATAAAAATAACCGGACGATCATCCGGGATATGCTTTCCCTGAAGGGCATCCCCTGCGATGAAGCGGCCAGCGGGCAGGAGGCCGTTCAAAAGGTCAGCAAGGGACAGGCCTATGACGTCATTATCATGGACTACTATATGCCGGGTATGAACGGGCTGGACGCCATCCGGATGCTCCGGGACGAATTCGAGGGGCCTGCGCCGTTTGTACTTTTGCATAGCTCCGCCGAAGACGACAAAATCATCCAGGCCTCCAGGGACCTGGATGTCGACGCCCGTTTGATGAAACCCATCAAGATGGAGGAGTTCTACCGGTCGCTCGCCGGGCTCCGCGCGCATGACCGCTCCCGGGAGACCAAAACACGGACACCGGTATCGAACGGTCAGGCGGTTCGCATTTTGCTCGTAGAAGACAACGAAGTCAACATCATCCTGGCCAGAACCGTGATCGCCAACCTGCTCCCCGCGGCGGACATCGGGGTGGCCCGCAACGGGAAGGAAGCGCTGCTCGCCTGCGAACGCCTGTTACCCGACCTCATTCTGATGGACGTGCAGATGCCCGAGATGAACGGCTATGAGGCCACGACCCTGTTAAGACAACGCTACCCCCATCAGCACATCCCCATCATCGCCCTCACGGCCGGCAACGTAGCCGGGGAAAAAGAAAACTGTCTCCGCGCCGGCATGGACGACTTTATCGCAAAGCCTTTCCGGGAAGATACCCTGGTCAAGGTGTTTGAACAATGGCTCCCCCGCCAGGCCTTTGACATCGACCGCCTGAAGGAAAACCTGGGTGACGCTGCCACGAGCGAGGCGATAACGGCCATCCTGCAAGCCACGGCCCTAGACCTGGAGCGCACGAGAACGGATCTTCAACAAGTAAAAAACGACAACGGGCGTCTAAGGGCCCTCGCCCATCGTTTATACGGCACCGCTACATCCGCGGGGATGACGACCCTGGCGGCTTTGTCCCGGGAACTGGAAGTGTCGGACGGCGACAAAGATGCCGCCCCCCTGATCGGGGAGATCGGGCGCTGTCTGAAAGCCATCGAACGTACGCTGGCCGCCTTATAGGCGGATTTTACCACGGACTTTCCCCCCTGTCCGGAATGTCATTGCTAAAGTACTTCCCCGTAGGCCCATCGGCCCCGATGGTAGCGTACTTGACGATAATCGCCGCCGCGTCTTCCACAGAGCCCGGGCCATTGTGGCGGTTAAAGTCTGTAGCAGTATGCCCAGGGCACACGGCGTTCACCTTGAAGGGGGTATCCCTCAGGTCATAAGCCAGCGCCACCGTATAGGCGTTCAGGGCCGATTTGGAAGGACCGTAGGCGCCGCCCTTGATGGCGTAAAACTTCCACCTGGGATCGCTGTGCAGGGTCAGGGAGCCCAGCAAGGACGTCACATTGACGATCCGGGGCTCGGGAGACTGGTGGAGCAGGTCGATAAAGGCGCCGACCATGTCCATGGCCCCGAATACGTTGGTATTATACACTTCCCGGGCCAGGGCCGAAGTGGTGGTGGAGGCCGGTTGCGGGAAGCCCCCACTGATGCCGGCGTTGTTGATAAGGACGTCGAGCGAGGACACGGAAGCCCGCGCGGCAGCGATCGAAGCCGGGTCTGTGACGTCGAGTTGCAGGGCCGCTACCGAAGAAAGCCCTTCCGCATGAAGCTTTGCGGCGGCGGCGGACCCTTTGGCGAGGTCCCGGCTACCGATATACACGAAATACCCTTGCTGCGCCAATTGCCTGGCGGTTTCAAAACCGATGCTTTTGTTCGCGCCTGTGATGAGTGCTGTCTTTTTCATGACACAAAGCTAGACAGCGCGTATAAAAAGCCCGTTGCACTCTGAAAGGTTTCAATGGTACATTTCCCGGATATAGGTCCGGTATTCGACCGGGGTGCGCTGGGTAAGTCGTTTAAAGAACCGGTTGAAATAGGACGCGTCCTCAAAACCCAGCTCGAACGCGATCTCCTTAACGGCCCGGTCCGTATAGAACAACAGGCGCTTGGCCTCCACGATCAGGCGATCATGGATGTGCACGATAGCGGGCTTGCCACTTTGCTCCTTGACCACGTCACTCAGATGACCTGGAGATAGGTGAAGCCTGTCCGCATAGTCCGCCACCTCGTGGAGTGCTGCAAACGACTCCTCGATCATGGACAGGAAACGGTGGAGCAACACCCGGTCGGGCGTAGACGCAGCGGCGCTGTATTGTTCGGTATACAACCGGCTCAGGTAGATCAGCAATACTTTCGTATAGGCCAGCAGCATGTTTTGGTGCCAGGGGCCCTTGTTGCCGTATTCGGCGAGGATCTGGCCAAGAAGGCCTTCCACGAATACGACATCCGCTTCGCCTAAGGTAAGCTCGTGGCCGCCCTGTGGGTTCCGGATCAGCGGCAGGTTTTTGAGAAAACCGCTTTCGTCCAGTGCCAGGAATTCCTCGGTAAAGCTGATGCCCACCCCTGAGATAGGTTTGGGTTCTTCCTTTAGATGGACCTGGTGCGGGACCGTAAAATAAAAGGTGTTGGGCTGTAAAACGTAGGGCTTCATGTCCACCCAGTGCCGGCTGCTCCCGTTCTTGACAAAACTCAGGAAAAAATAATCCTTCCGGTGCGGCACCAGGAAGTCAAGCTTTACATAGCCCGACGAACGATCGTACCAGAACGCACGAAAACAGGGGTTGCCCGTCGCGGGATCCGGTTCGAAGGGATAGTGTGGGATGGGGATCTCGGCGGTGATCATAGACAACCCTCCATAATGTCGCCAATGACACACCTGCCGGCGGCGTCCTCGGAAACGATCGACGCCAGCTTCGTCCTGGTCGCCACCAGTTGCCGGATGGTCTCGTCTATCCGCGCGATCTTTCGTTGCACATAACGGATACCCCGCTCCGGCTGCATCACCCCTTCCTCCATCAGGGTGATGATGCCCAGGGTTTCCTGGAGGGTAAAACCGTACTCCTTGATCTGCCGGATGGCGCACAACCGGCGAAGGACGGACTCCGGGTAGTCCTTGAACGCAAAGCGGTTCCTTGTCCGGTCTTCCAGCCGTATCAGGCCTTTTTTCTCATAAAACCGGATAGTATCCTTGCTAAAGCCCGACTTTCTGGAAAGTTCGCCGATCCGCATAAAAAATATTTTTGAGGGGTGGTGAACACCGTTGACTATACTCCAAGGTGTATGTTTGTCCGGCTAAAATACTGAATTATGGAAAAGGAACCTATGTCCCTCTATACCATCCGTTTCAGCGACTGCGACCCTTTCGGGCACCTGAACAACGGGCGCTACATCGATTATTTCCTGAATGCCCGGGAGGATCATCTCCGTGATCACTATGGGATCGAACTCAATGAGTGGGCCAAAAGGGGGATCGGTTTTGTCGTCAACCGGCACGACATCCGTTACCTGCGCCCCGCGGGCTATAACGAACGCGTAGCCATCCGGTCTGCGTTGATCGGTTGGACCGACACGGAACTACACGTGGAGTTACAGATGTGGGACGAGCCGCTCCGGCAGTTGAAGGCGATCGTTTGGACGAGCTTTACCCGTGTCAACGCGGCGACCGGGCGGAAGGAAGCACACACGCAGGAGACGATCGAATTCGTCCGGTGGGCCTTGCTCGAAGGGGGCCCGGAGGGCCTGGACGAGCGCATCGCCGCGCTCCGTACCGCGAATGCCTGACCCGTTCTTAAAGCCTCTTCGAGGACTCCCGGACAAACAGCTTCGGTCGTAGCACCTCCTCTACATGATACATATCCTCCTGGTTGTGCATCGCCTCGATAAACAGCTTGGCCGCAGCCTTCCCCATGTCAAAGGACGGCTGGTCGACGCTGGAGATGGTAGGGGTCAGCAGGTTGACGATGGGCTCGTTGTTAAAACCCACCAGGCCGATGTCGTGGGGCATCGAGAGTCCCTTTTCCTTAATGGCCAGCATCGCCCCCAGCGCCATCCGGTCACTGATGGTAAAGATCGCGTCCGGTCTTTTGCGCATGGCCAGCAATTCAAGCGTGGCGTAGTACGCATAGTTCTGGTTGAAGTCGCAGTGAACGACCAATTGCCTGTCGATATTGACCTTTCGTTTTTTCAGCGCTTTGAGATAGCCGTCCACCCGGCTGTTGCTGACGCCTAAGTTAGCCGGACCCGCCAGCACCGCGATCCGTTTGTACCCCTGGTCCAACAGGTGTTCGGTGGCCAGCAGCCCGCCCTCTTCGTTGTCCAGGCGCACGCTCGGCGCCGTGAGGTGCGGCGTGACCCGGTCGAACACGACCATGGGTAGCCCTCTGGCCTGTACCTTTTTAAAGTGATCGAAGATCTTCGTTTCGCTCGACACGGACACGATAAACCCGTCGACCAGGCTGTCCAGCAACCGTCCCGTGTTGAGGATTTCCCGGCCGAACGATTCATTGCTTTGACAGACCATGACCGTATAGCCCGCTTCGAGGGCGACCTCGTCGATGCCCCGGATCATCGTGGACAGGACATAATCCAGATTGGGCACGATCACCCCGATCGTGTGCGTTTGTTTTTGACGCAGGCTCAACGCCAGCTTGTTGGGTTGGTAGTTCAGCTCCTCTGATAAAAGGACCACCGCCTGTTTGGTTTCGGCGTTTATATCGGGTGCATTTCTGAGGGCCCTCGACACCGTCGAAATGGAGATCCCCAGCCTTTGCGCGATGTCTTTTATCGTAGCGGGTTTGTTCATTACGGTATAAAGATAGGGGGAAAAATATGCCCGATGGACCAACTGCCGATAGCGTTACCGGAAACGTTGCCGGTGAGAGAATATTTAAAAAAAAGAGGTACTTCGCTGGAAATACTGAATGAAAATTAAAGATTAGGGGATTTTTTTTGAAATCTTTTTCTGCACAGGAGACCGCATTCGCCCCATGTTTGAAATAATATTGATGGAAATGCAACTATGAAGATAAACGGCCTGGTTAAAGGTTTTGTAGAGGATGAAAGCCTTCCTTGGGAAAGTGTGGGTGATGGTGTTCAACGGAAAATACTGGCGTATGACGATCGCCTGATGGTGGTGCGGGTGCGTTTCGAGAGCGGGGGCATCGGCCCCTTGCACCATCACCCGCATTCGCAGATCACCTACGTCGAAAGCGGTGTTTTCGAGATAGAAATGGACGGAGTGAAAAGGGTGTTGAAAGGAGGAGATGCTTACTACGTAGCCTCCGGCCTGGTGCACGGGGCGGTATGCCTGGAACAGGGTGTCCTGGTCGATGCGTTTAGCCCCACCCGTGAGGATTTCTTGCTATAGCGCCCAAAATTGATTGCTGATGAAAAGGATGTTCTTTGCTGCTTTACTCCTGTGTCCTTTGTATAAGGACGTTTTTGCACAGACACAACTGTTGTCCAGGTCCGACATGATCAAACTGGACTTCCGCCTGCTTGCCGAAAGGAAGCGCGCGGTACAGGCCCATGACCCGGCCTGTCAAAAGGCGTTTGCCCAACTGCGGGAAGACGCCGACGGTTTTTTGGGCTGGGGACCGGTGAGTGTCATGCAAAAGGATGGAATGCCGCCCAGCGGCAGCAAGCACGATTATATGAGCATCGCGCCCTACTTCTGGCCCGACCCGTCAAAGCCGGGCGGGGTACCTTATATAGGCAGGGATGGAGACGTCAACCCCGAAGTCAAAAACTATAAGGACAAGGAGAACATCACCAAACTTTGTGACGGCGTCTATACACTGGGTCTGGCGTATTATTTCACCGGGGAAGAGAAGTATGCCCGGCATGCGGCGGAGCTTTTGCGCGTATGGTTCCTCGATACCGCTACCCGGATGAACCCCAACCTGAATTTCGGACAGGCCGTAAAAGGCGTCACCGACGGGCGGGCGCCGGGGTTGATCGAAACCCGGAATTTTGCGTTCCTCCTCGATGGGGTGGACCTTATAAAGACTTCGAAGGCCTGGACAGCGGGTGATCAAAAGGGCCTCAAAGACTGGTTCCGGTCTTTCCTCTTTTGGCTGCAGACCAGCCCGATCGGGTTGGACGAGATGCATGCCAAAAACAACCACGGCGTCTGGTACGATGCCCAAAGCCTGTCCATTGCCCTTTACCTGGACAGCACACAGCTGGCGAACCAGATTGCGCTGAGGGCGGCCGGAAGGCTGGATGCGGAAATGAACGACGACGGCCTTTTCCCCCTGGAGCTGAAACGGACGACTTCCCTGCACTATTCGGTTTTTGTGCTGAACGCGTTTTATGTGATCGCCCAGATGTCGGAACAAACCCCGACCAACCTCTGGACGTGGACGTCTCCTTCAGGGAAATCGCTCCAAAAGGCATTTGACGCCATCCTGCCTTTCCTCGACGGGGACAAGCCGTGGACGGGTCCGCAGATCCATCCCTTTGAATTCAAAAATGCGGTGCCCCTTTTATTGAGGAGCGCCCAACGATATGGCTGTACCACCTGTCCCGAAATGATCAAAAAGATCACCGGGGACCAGGAGGGACGCCTGCTGTCAAACCTTCTATAGTTCTTTTTAATAACGATTGCCATGCCAAAACTATTTTTTCCACTCTTACTGCTGCTATGCGCCTATGTCCCGCTACAGGCGCAAACCATCAAGGTGACGGGGACGGTGGTGTCCGCGACCGGTCACCCTGTTTCGGGTGCTACGATTCACCAAAAAGGCGGAAGCGCCGGTGCGATCGCCGCAGATGACGGATCCTTTTCGATCGACGTTCGCCGGACGAAAAATCCCATCCTCATCGTGACGGCCATCGGTTATGAATCCACCGAAATCAAAGCGGAGGAAACCCCGCTAAAGATCGTCCTCAAGGAAACCTCCAAGGGGCTGGAGGACGTTGTGGTGGTCGGTTACGGGACCACCCGGAAAAAAGACCTGACCGGGGCGGTGGCTTCCGTCCCTATGCGCGATGCGGACAAGGTGCCGGTGATCGGTACGGACCAGATGCTTGAAGGGCAGGTGCCCGGGGTACAGGTGACGCAAAGCCAGTCTCAACCCGGGGGCACCGTTTTCTCCATCCGGATACGCGGAACCAACTCGATCAATTCAAGCAGTGAACCCCTGTACGTCGTTGATGGTTTTGCGGGGGCCGATATCACCACCATCAATCCTTCGGACGTCCAATCCATCGACATCCTCAAAGACGCCTCGGCCACGGCCATTTACGGCAGCCGGGGTGCCAACGGGGTCGTCATCATTACGACGCGCCGGGGCAGGGTAGGCCGCTCCCTGACGATCGAAGCCTATACGGGCGAGCAACAGGTCACGAAAGAATACAAGATGATGAATGCCCAGCAATACGGCAACTTCCTCATCACCCTCCAGACCCAGCAAAACCAGCTCAACAATACCAACATACCCCCACCGTATACCCAGGCCCAGGTCAACGCCATGGGCGCCGGTACCAACTGGCAAAACCAGATCTTCCGCGTCGCCCCCGTGTCGAATATGTCGGTGGGGTTGAGCGGCGGAACCGAGGATAGCAAGTACTACCTCGGTCTGAACTATTTTGACCAGCAGGGGATCATCATCGGGTCCGATTACAAACGGGGGATCGTCCACTTCAACCTGGATCAGTATATGGGGAAAGTCCATGTCGCCGTGTCGTCCCAGGCGTCCTACGGGTACCAGGACGCGCCCACGGTCAATACCAGCGGGGGCGGGACTACGCCCAGCGTCCTGTGGGATGCCGTCCGTTTCAGCCCGATCCTCCCCGTCCGGGACAGCACCGGTGCCTATACCTATGTCAACGGTCCAGGCCCGATCGTGTCTCCTATCGGCAACCCGGTGGCGTATGCCAACGAGGCCCAGGACGGGAACTATGGACTAAGGGCCTTTACCAACGTGTTTGCAGACTATGAACTGCTTCGCGGGCTTCACCTGCGGAGCACCTTTGGCGTAGATTACCTCAACGGAGGGGAACGGAAGTTCGTCCCCACCGACCTCTACGTTGCGGCCGCCAACGGCGGGTCCGCTTCCCAAAGCTCTACCCAGAACTATACCTGGCTCAACGAAAACACCATCACCTACGATAGGGAATTCAACCGCATCCACGCCATCAACGTCGTGGGCGGTTTTACCTTCCAGCACTGGTACCAGAAAAGCTTTAGTGAAGGCATCACCAACCTTTCCACGAATGCCGAAGGATCCAACAACTTAGGCGTCGGTACACCAGGGACGCCCGCTTCTTCCTACCAGGACAACGTGCTCTCTTCCTATTTCGGGCGGCTGAACTACCGCCTCATGGACAAATACCTCTTCACCTTCACCATGCGGGCGGACGGATCTTCGCGTTTCGGGGCCAACAACAAATGGGGCTACTTCCCCTCCGGGGCCTTTGCGTGGAGACTGTCGGAGGAGCCGTTTATCCGCCGGATCAAAAAGATCAGCGACCTGAAACTCAGGACCAGCTATGGGGTGACAGGTAATCAGGAGATCGGGGATTATCAATCTTTATCCGCCTATTCCAACAACGCCTATTCCCTGGGCGGAACGCCCACCCCGGTCGTCGGCATTTCCCCCAGCAACATCCCCAACCCCAGCCTGAGCTGGGAATCCACCGCCGCCTTCGACGCGGGGCTGGACCTTGGTCTTTGGAACAACCGGGTGACCTTTACCGGGGACTTCTACTATAAAAAAACCTCGAACCTCCTGTTGAACGTCAGCATCCCGCAAACCTCCGGCTACTCCAGCATCCTGGAAAATTCCGGGGCGGTGCAAAACGAGGGGTTCGAGTTTGGGATCAACAGCCGGAATATAGAAACCCACAAGGTCAAGTGGTCGACATACCTCAATTTTTCCACCAACCGCAACAAGGTCCTGAGCCTGGGCAGCAACCAGCAGATTTATGCCGGGGACCTGAGCAGCAGCATATTCCCGTCCGCTACCTTCAAGTCGGGGATCCTGCTGGTGGGTAAACCCATCGGTTCCTTTTACGGCTACGTTTTCAACGGCATCTGGCAGACATCACAACAGATCGCCGAAAGCGGTACCAAACAAGCCGTCCAGCCCGGAGACCCCATCTACAAAGACCTGAACGGGGACAGCCTTATTAACGGTTCCGACCGGACCATCATCGGTCACGCCTTGCCCAAGTTCACTTACGGGATGACCAATACCATTACCTACGGCCGGTTCACCCTGAACGTCTTTATCCAGGGGGTCTATGGGAACAATATCTTCGACGAGAATTTGTACGAAGTGCAAAACGGGTCCAACAACTTCAACCGCCTGGCCTATATCGGTACGGAAAGCTGGACGGGACCCGGCACCAGCAATACGCTCCCCAGGGTCAGCAGCGTCCTCCGGAGGAGTATGGGGGTCACCAGCGACGTGATCAAAAACGGGAGCTATCTGAGGTTCAAGACAGTGACCTTGTCTTACGAGTTGCCGCTCCCCAAAATGACCGCCGTGTTCAAGTCCGCGTCCGTGTATGCGACCGTCCAGAACCTGGCCACCATCACGTCTTATCCCGGTTATGACCCCGAGGTCAATTCTTTTCCCACCAGCAACGCCCTTTCTTTGGGCACCGATTACAATGCCTATCCGAACTACCGGACCTACCTGGTCGGCGTACGGTTTGGATTTTAAAAAACGATTGTCATGAAACGAATCATAGGATTTTTCGCCCTGCTGGCCAGCGTTTCCTGTACCAAACAGCTCACGGAAACCCCCCACAGCTTTCTGACGCCCTCCAATTTCTATAAAACCGCCGCGGACGCCCAGACCGCGCTCAACGGCGTCTTTTCCCCCTTACAGGCCCAGACCTATTACCAGCGGACCGTATACATCGTCGGCGACCCCATGGATATGTGGTACCCCAATCCCATTTCGGGCGACCGGGGTGACCTGTACGCGGGTACCTATACCGGCACCAACAGCGAGGTCACCAACTGGTGGGTCAACAGCTACAAGCTCATCAAAAACGCCAACGACGTGATCGCGTACGTACCGGGGATCAACATGGACGTGCCCACCCGGAACAACATCGTGGGCAACGCCCATTTCCTGAGGGGCATGGCCTATTTCGACCTCGTCCGGGCTTATGGGGACGTCCCGCTCCTGCTGGCGCCCTATTCCGATAGCGTACCCCTTTACCCCAAACGGACCGCCGCCGCGACGGTATACGCCCAGGTGATCGCAGACCTCCAGTATGCCGAGACCAATTGCGTCCACATGGCCCAGATCCCCACTGCCGACATCGGCATGATTTCCACCGAAGCCGCTTCCGCCATGCTCGCCCGGGTTTACCTCCAACACGCAAGTACCTCGTTTGCCAACGCCTCCGATAACCAGAACGCGCTTGCCGAGTGCAACAAGGTCATCGCGTATGCCCAGGCGAATCCCACCGTGCTCACCCTGGTGTCCAGCTATGCCAGTATTTTTGCCGTGGGTACCAAGAAC
Source organism: Dinghuibacter silviterrae (assembly GCF_004366355.1). NCBI lineage: Bacteria > Pseudomonadati > Bacteroidota > Chitinophagia > Chitinophagales > Chitinophagaceae > Dinghuibacter > Dinghuibacter silviterrae. The sequence goes on from NZ_SODV01000002.1 coordinate 1,126,883, forward strand.
GGTCCAGAATGCCTGTTCAGCATCCAGTTCGGCGCGGCCCCCAACGCCGTCAACCTCACCAACCGGATGTTCGATCCCACCACACTCCCCACCTACGGAGGATATGGTTCGTTGATCGCGCTGAATTCCTATTTCAACTCCTTTGATCCCGAAGATACCATCCGCCGTGACGTCGCCGTGGGCACCGTCTCCGGCGGTTTCCACTGGATCTCCAAGTACCGTGACCCCGGTGTTAAGGCCGGTGCCAGCGGACGCAACAACTTTATCGTGCTCCGCTATGCCGACGTCCTGCTCATGCAGTCCGAAGCCCTCAACAACATCAACCCCGCCGACCCCACCAAGTTCAACGGCATCAACCAGGTCCGGACCCGGGCGGGGCTTGCGAACAAATTGCTTACTTTTACCAATACCCCCGCTTCCTCCGATTTCATCAACGCCCTCGTCAACGAAAGGGCATGGGAGCTTGGAGCCGAAGGGCAACGACGCTGGGACCTCATCCGGCTGGGCAAATACCAGTCCATCAAGGCCGCCCAGGGGTACACCATCGACAACAACCATTTGTTTTTCCCTATACCACAAAGTGAACTGGATGTAAATCCGAACCTTGTGCAAAATCCCGGCTATTGATGACGCGCATCCCCTTTATACTCTTTTTCGTCGCCCTCGCCGCTGGCACTCGCGCCCAATTCGTCAGTCTGAACAAAACGGAATTGTCCACCCTTCGTCACCTGATCGACACCAGCGACGCGTACAAAACCGTTTTCGCACCCCTGAAGACCGCCGCCGACGAGGCCCTCGGACAGACCCCCAACCCCATCGAAAAGATCCGGTCCGAGGGGCTCCTCCAGGGTAACCCCCTCAAGACGGCGAGCCTCAAGGCTGTCGAAGACGGGCAGAAGGTCTACAGCCTGGCGCTCGTCTACCGGCTCGATCGCCAAAGACGCTACCTTGACAAAGCCCGCGACTACCTGCTCGCCTGGGCGCGCACCAACAAAGCCACCGGCGACCCCATCGACGAGACAAAGCTCGAAGACATGATCACCGGCTACGACCTCGTGCGCGGCGAGTTTTCCACCGCGGACCGGTCCCCGGTCGACGCCTGGCTCGACAGCGTTGCCGCCGCCGAAGCTTTCAGCAAGTACGCCAGACCCGGGAAAACCACCTCCTTCAACAACTGGAACTCCCATCGTTTGAAGATCGTCACGCTCATTGCGTACACCATCCATACGACAGTATACGACACCATCTGCCGGCAGGGTCTCGAAGCACAGCTGGCCGTCAACCTCAACGCCGATGGCACCACCTGGGACCTCCTCGAAAGAGACGCTTTTCACTACCACCTTTACGACCTTGAACCCTTGCTCAGGACCTGTATGGTGCTGCAGCGCGCCACCGGCAAAGACTATTTCACCTGGCAAACCCCCAAAGGTGCCTCCATCAAACACTGTGTCGACTACCTCCTGCCCTACATGACCGGTGAGAAGACCCACGGGGAGTTTGTCAACAGCAAGGTGGCCTTCGACCAACAGCGCGGAAAGAACCACGAGAAGGGGTACGAGTCGGGGACGCTTTTCGATCCCAAAAACGGGTTGTATGCATTGTCGCTGGCGGCCTACTTCGATCGTTCATACCTGCCAGTGATACAACAGGCCGGCGGCGGCGGCTTTTTTAGCTGGACGCTCGCGATGTCGCTGCTCCAGGCGCGACAACCCTAGGGCGCGACAACCCTAGGGCGTGACGGGCGGTATACCATACTTGGAAAAGACGCGTTATCTTGCCATATGCGTCTTGCTGCCCTTTGGTTTGCCCTGCTCTTGATAACTTGCCCCGCCGCGGCCCAACTTCAGGGGAGTGTGAGCGGCCGTTTACTGGACACGACCCAACACGAAGTACTTGACGGGGCCACCGTTCGTCTCTTACGGATCGTAGGTAAGGACACGACCACTGCGGCTACGGCCTTAACCCGGGGCAATAACTTTAGTGTTGGCCGGCTCCCCCTGGGAGATTACCTGCTGACCGTAAGCTTTCAGGGGTATCGCACCTGGTGGGGGCGCATCCGTCTAAGCGACCGCCAGCCGGACATCGTGCGTCTACGGATCTACATGCAGATTGCCATGGCGGAACTCGGGGACGTGGTCGTCCGGGATGAAAGACCGGTGCGCGTACACGGGGACACGACCAGCTACGCAGCGGACCAGTTCCACACAAGGCCCAACGCGGCGGTAGGCGACCTTCTGCAAAAGATGCCCGGGATAGATATCCTGCAGACCGGTACCTTGATGGCCCAGGGGGATACCGTCAAACAGATCCTCGTCAACGGAAAACGTTTTTTTAGCAACGACCTCCAGGTCGCGCTCCGGTACCTGCCCCGGGACATGGTGGCGACCATAGAAGTTTTTGACGACAAAAGCGACCAGGCCAAGTTTACGGGCGTGGACGATGGTGTCCGTATCCGAACGATCAACATCGTGCTGCGAAAATCCATCAAGGCAGGCTTGTTCGGACAGGCGGAGGCCGGCGCCGGTGGGGATGGGAACGAGACCCTTTACTCGGGTCGGGTGGGGTTGCACCAATTCCACGGCAACATGATGAACTCCCTCATCGGGCGGGCGGATAATACCACACCCGTCATGGGTGGCACCCAGCGGAACCTGATGGGGGGGATCAATTTCTCCGACCAATGGACAAAGCGAACCCAGTTTTCCGGTAGCTACCAGGCCAACGGCCAAAAGGGAAATTCATCGGTGGGGTCTTATACCGAGAACCTGATCCCGGGTGACAGCTCGATCTTTAAAACCCAGCAATCAGGCAGCCAAAACCATGGCAACGGTCAAAACCTGAACCTGAATTTTGAGACCGACCTGGACAGCGCCGACCACCTGACCATCCGGGCCAACGGGTCGGTGAATTCGAACGTCAGCAGCAATCAAAATACCTCCACCTCCATCAAGGGAGTGACGGTTCCTTTGAATAACGCCAACAGTACGTCCGGGAGTTCCAATTCCACCACCAACGGCGGCGGCTCCATCCTTTGGGGACGACGGCTGGGGAAAAAAGGACGGAACTTTTCGGTGTCGGCGGACATCAATGCCACCAACGGGACCGGCAGCGGGACCAATCAATACCAAAACACCTATTTCAACCCGGGCCGCCCGGACAGCCTCGCCTCGGCGAACCAGTACTACACCGATCCCAACAAAAACTTCTCGTATGGAGTGGCGGTATCTTATACCGAGCCCCTGAGCAAACACTCCTCCCTGACGGCTGACTACCGCTATTCCTTCGTCCGGTCTCGCACCGGCCGCGCCACCAGCGAGTGGGACAGCACCACCCATCGGTATGATGTACCGGATTCGCTGCTGACCAATCTTTTTGCCGACCGATACTGGAAACACTCCGGTGGTCTCCGGTACCAATATGGGAGCAACCACCTCCAGGCCACGGCCGGCCTGAACCTCCAGGACGGGGAGAACCAAAGCAACAACCTCAGTAACGGCACCACCCTGTCGCAACGATACCTCAACCTTTCCCCCCTGGCCACCCTTGACTTTATGCCCAAGGGTGGTAAAAGCATCCGGATAGACTACCAGGGCCAGACGACGCAGCCTCCGCTGACCGCGCTCCAGCCCCTGGTGAACAACAGCAATCCCCTCAATGTGATCATTGGTAATCCCGGGCTCCGGCAGTCGTTTACCCATTCGGTGGGCGTTTCTTTCCGGACGTTTAGCCGAAAAGACTTCAGCCATGTTTTTGCCTCCGTGCGGGCCTCGGTCACGGAGAACCAGGTCACCGACCGCACCACCGTCAACCTGGCCACCGGGGTCGATACCACCACCTATTCCAACCTGAATGGGAACTATAACCTTTCGGGGAACTTCGATTATGGATTCCGGTTAAAACACCCTGCCTCCAATGTCGGTTTGGGGCTGGACCTGGGGGATATGCACAGTGTCGGCTACATAAACGGCATCCTGAACACGTCCAGCAATTATACCCTGGCGGGCAATATCAAATGGACCAGCAGCCTGCCCGATCACCTCGATTTGAATGTCAGCTACCACCCTGCGTACAACATCGCGGTGTATTCCGCAGAGCCCTCGCAAAACACCCACTATGCGGTGCAAAACCTGCGTGTAGACGGGCTATACTATAGCCGGAACGGATGGGAGCTGGGCAGCGACCTCACCTATACCGCCTACAGCGGCCGGCCGGTGGGTTTTAACCCCACCACGTACGTATGGAATGCCTCCCTGGCCCATCTTTTTTTCAAAAGGCAACAGGGGGAATTGAAGTTGTCCGCCCACGACCTGCTCGATCAATCTGCCAGCGTAAACGAGGTCATCACCCCCACCATGAAACAATACAATTATGGGCAGATGCTGGGAAGGTACTACCTCCTCACCTTTACGTATCACTTCAAAGGCTAAAATGCCTTGAACCCTCTTTCCGAGATGTCCTTGTACAACAAATCACCGTGCATCCAGGACTGGCTTACGTGTTTCTTCGACGGATCGTTGTTGCTGTTGCCAAACGAACCCGTGGCCCACGCAAAATAAAGGACCAGCACCAGGAAGAAAAGGCCTACGTTCAGCTGGCTGATGCGGAAGTTGCGCCAGCGTTTTTTGGGATACACCAGCAATCCGTTGACGACGCTTCCCATCAATAAACCGAGCAGCGCGACGACGATGGCGTACACGACCGCGATCGGTGCAAAAGTAAGCCAGTTGGTTTGTGAAAGACGATCGAGGTCGGGGATGTTGATGGCGACCAGAATGCCAAAGATGAGCAATGCATTGCAAAGGACCGCCAACAAAAGAATGTTGAATGTCTTCATGGGATCGGATTTAGTGTTTATACGCCTGTAAGGCATCCTGAAGGTACGACATTTTTTTATTATCTGATTTTGAGGGATTTGTTTTTGCTTACGTCATTGAATGTCAGTATAATCTATGTGGTTTTTTGCGGCGCAGCCCGGATTTTTCTCCAAGTTGTCCAGTCTGTTAGGTAGGATTACTTATATTCATTGCCAAAAATATAACCATGAACCAAATCAAAATCCTCGGTGTCATTGCCCTGCTTTCCATCCTGGCGGCCTGCCGGAAAAGCGGGCCTTCAGCGCTGTCCCTTTCCTCCGGAGCGAAAGCCTCTACCTCCGGCATGGGCGGGTATAACCTGACCTCCGTTAACGACAGGGCTATTGCCGTTGACTTTAACGGTGTAGGCAGTACCGGGAAAATGGACCATATACTGCTCTACCGTCCCGGGGCCGGTTTGATATCCATTATGCAGAACAACAGCAATTCGTTTTCTCCGATCTGGCAGTCAACCACGGGCATTGGAGGATATGACCTTCTGGGAGGGCCGAGGACGGCCAGCGACAATGCGCTGGACCTTGCAGCGGATAAAATCATCGCCTTTGATTATACCAGTTCGGGACACAACGACTGTCTCCTCTGTTACCGGCCTGGGACCAAGACGGTCTGGATATTGCAGTGGCGGCTAAAGACGGAAAGCTGGGTCCCCGTTTTTCAATCTTCCACCGGGATCGGCGGATTTGACCTTTCCGAGGTTCAAGACAAGATCATCGCGTTCGACTATAACGGCAGCGGCAAAATGGATCACCTATTGATTTACAGGTCCGGTTCTGCCGCAACCGTCTGGATATTGAAGAATGTAAACGGGACGTTTTCTCCCGTGTTTGAAGGCGGCGGCATTGGTGGGTACAATATGAATCAGCTTCAGGACCAGATCATCGCGTATGACTGGAATAGCTCCGGCTTAATGGACCATCTTGTTTGTTATCGTCCCGGCAATGAGGCCGTATGGGTCTTGCAAAATGTAAACGGGTCCTTCAGCCCTGTATACCAAACATCCAGCGGGTTCCCGCAATTCAGCGTCGGTCTGCCACAGGATCGGATATTCGCCTATGATTTCACCGGCAACGGGCATCAGGACGCGCTGTTTTGCTATCGTCCGGGAACAGGGGTATTTGCTGTAGAGCAACGGAATTCGGGCGGTTTCAATTCCAATTTTAGCTCACTGGGCCAGGGGCTCGCGGGGTATGCTTTCCCCTACGATCCCACGTACGTCGACGGGTATATCGGCGATCGCGGCTTTGCGTTCGACAATCAAAGTATCGGGCAAAATACAGGCCTGGTATTTTATGACGCGGGTACCAATCTCATTGATGTGTTGAATAACAACAACGAGTCGATTACACAGGTGTTTTAAATACAAGGAATCAATCATTGCCGCGCTAAAACCCGCTCATCTCCCATGAGTGGGTTTTCTCTTAGGTATCCCCCCTCTCCGAACCGGATGACGTATGGAGAAGAGAACAAGGTACTTTCCCTGTAGTAATCCGTGGATATAATCTGCGCCCCCGACGCGCAGGCGGCGCGAAAGCGATTCAGGTCGTTGCGCCGGGCCTCCGTCGTGCCCTCGTCCGCGCGGGTCCGGACGATATAGCCCCGCCGCACATATTCCCGGATCTTGTCCAGGTTTTTGATGGGATCGTTGATGATCAGAAAAGCCGCCTCCGGTGTCCCTGAGGGCGCATCGGCAAACAAAACGCGGTGTTGCAGCGAAGGATGCCCGGCCATGTACGCGGCGCGTTTTTTGCCTTTTTCATCCAGGATAAAAATAAACTTTCCTTTAGCATTGCTCATGGTAGGCCAATGTCCGTCCAGAACCGCGCGTTCCAGCGTAGGTTCGCTGCCCCTGACGTCGTCCGGGGTGAGCAGCTTGTCCGCGCCCAGGCCTTCAACGAGCGCCTTGTCCAGTTGGTCAAAAACGCCGGCAGTGAACTTTTCCGGCTTTGTCAGGCCCGGGATACGGTCATCCTTGGCATTGACGGTAATGAAGACCGGCGGGTGTCCTTTATGGGCGTCTGACCATGCCCGTAACTCGTTCAGACAGGCGGTCAGTGTAGGGCAACTGCTCCGGAAATCGATGTCCTGGATGTGCATGATCTTAAAACCCGGCGCCTTCATCTCCCCGGCCGGATCATAAGGAAAGTCCCGGCTGGCCCGGCCTTCCCATGAAAGTCCCTTCGGATGGGCATACTTGCCTCCCTGCGTGTCCGCATACAGATCGATCTCCAGGTTGCATAAGCCCATCGAAAGCTGATCCGAAAGGCTGATGTGGGTATAGTCCAGGGAATTGGCAATGGACTGCCCCATATACCGGATCATGTTGAAAAGCGGCGGGTCGATGGCTTGTTTGTAGCTGTTGTGCGAGCCGATGACCTGGATCATATTGAGGGGTAGGTCATCCATGGAGTGTTTCTCCCTCGCCGAAGATAGTAAAACCAATAGAAATACGGGTAGGGCAACACGGATCCCGGTTGGCTTCATGATTGAATGGGTTGGTTATTCAAAGTTGCCAAGTAGATATGAATAGGCCGATAACGGAAGGTTACATTATTGTTAAGGCCGGGGGCTGATTACGGGGACGTATATGCGCGTACGTCCGTATATTGAGGACATGAAACCCATGTCCTTCTTCATCCTCCTTGTCTTGCTCACCTCGTGTTCGCTCAAACCGCGGTTGACCGGAAAGGTCTGGTCCCTGGTAGATGTCTCGACGCCCCGCATCGGCAAAACGAATGAGGGCCTCCCCATGACGCCTCCCCTGGAAGATATGGGTAGCTTTTTTCGATTTTACGACAACGGATCATTCACCGCGAAGATCCAGACCCTATTCCGGTACGGGAAATGGAATCTGGACAAAAATAAACTGACCCTGGTCGCGGAAGACGGTACCACCTTCCGGTATAAGGTGGTTTCTTTTTGGAGGAGTGACCTCGTGCTTTTTATAACCAGTGGGGTGGATCATCCCATGGACGTCAACCTGCATTATGAGGCGGGACCCGTCATCGATGATACGGCGCAGGATGCCTTCAGCCTCCAGAATAATCTTTGGGAAATACCCGCCCGTCAAAAGGAACCCGACGCCCTTATCCTGGCCCGCGTCCGCAATCACCTAAAGTGTCAGCTGTTATATATACAAAAGGCCATTGACAAAAAAGAAGAATACCTCTCCGTAACCGAATTCACCAGCCCTTTGGCCTTCTATGGCAATGGGATGGCGCTCAAGCCCCTGTCAAGGGTACCCGCTGAATGGACAAATCTTTTTTATGACAGCGCGGACGCGTCCCGGGCGTATGAAGCCCTGAAAAACGGGTTTAGCGCGGACATGAAGCTGCCCAGCACAAATAATGCTTTTTTCGTGTACAAAAGCATCCTCGAACAACTCTATGTAAAAGTCTACCTGGATACGACGAGCATTTTGATCACCCCGGCTTCCAGGCGATGACCCTGATCTGCACCCGCCGGTTCGCCCCCCTTTCCCGCTCGTTGCGTTCGTCCGGATAGAGCTTGTAGCTCGCCTGGAATCCCTTGTACCGCATGCGCGCCGTGTCGATACCATGCGCGCCCAGATAGTCATAGATAAAACGGGCCCTTGCCGTGGAGAGATTGATGATGTGGGTGTCCAGGTCCAGCGCGTCCACGCTGTCCGGCAGACAACAGACAAAACCCTGTATTTCGATCTGCAGGCCCTTTTGCTCCGCCATCAACCGGATCAGTTCGTTCAGTGCTTTATAAGAAGAAGGCTCGGGGTAATGATGTCCACCATAAAAGTTGACGCTGCGCAGGACGACGGTTTTGCCCGGCATGGACGCCGGGTCCTTAAAGAGGGCGGACAGGGGGCCTTCGTTCCATTCGATCAGGGAGTCACCACCCCTCGATACGGAGTCGCCCGGCCCCGTCCTCAGCCCTGTGGCCGTTCCCGTGTATCGGATCATTTCGACCCGCCGGTTGAGTGCGCGTTTCTCCTCGCTGCCGTTGTCGTTCAGTGGCTGCCTTTTGCCGTATCCCCGTGTCGTGCGCAGCAGGGTATCCGCTATGCCCAATCCCCGGAGATACCGCCGCACCGCATCCACGCGTGCCTGGGACAGGCTATCGTTATACGGATCTCCCCCGATATTGTCGCAGTGTCCCGCAAGGCTCAACCCCGTCATCACCCGGCCCGGGGGCAGATGCATGAAGCCCTTGATCCGGGCCGTGTCTCCCGGTGCCAGTATGGATTGATTGTAAGGAAAAAGCAAGGTCAGGGTATCCGCTTTTTGCCCATACCCTTTTACACAACAAAGCACCAAACAAGCAAGGATCGTCTTCATGTCATCGATAATAGGTCCAAAGCAACGCGGAAAGCCGTCGCGTCAGCGCCCAGGCCTCGTTGTCCTGCGTCCACCGCGTATCCGTATTGTTCTTTGTAAAAATGCTGAAAATGTAAGGGTGTCTGCCATGGACATACACCACCTCGTTCCGGCTACTGTCCAGCGCCCCGTTTTTGTCCGCCGCAAAAACACCCGCCGGGATTTGCGACAAAGCCTCCTCGTCCCAATACTGACGGCCCAACAACCGAAGCATCATCGCGCTGGACTTCGGATCAAACACTTCGCCCCGGACGATCCTGTCCATGATGTGTACGATCTCCCGGGGCGTCGTTTGTCCCCAGCCATATCGCTCCCAGTCGGCGCTCCGGCCCGGTGTATGGCTGTTCACCCTCGTTTTTGAAAAACCCAGGCTATCCAGGAGCGCATTGATCCGGGTACCCCCGCCCGCAAGCCCCTGTAGCCAAACGCTCGCACAGTTATCGCTGATCGTCAGCATCAGCATCATCACCTTGCTCAATTCGATGGTGCTCCCCGGTGTAAAGTCCGAAAGGATATCGTCTCCTTCTTTAAAGAAAAGCGAATCCGTATACGTCAGGCGCTGGTGGTAATCCAGGGCGCCCGTGCGGATCTTGTCCATGATCCCCAGGAGAATGCTGATCTTGACGATACTCGCCGTCGGAAAAAGAGCATCCGGCTGGCACGCTGCATACCGGTCCCGACCAGGGTCGTATATATAAATACCCACATCGCCATGAAAGCCCTGCGTGAGGGAATCCACCCGTTTCTGGAGCCGCCGGTCCAGGTGCTGGGCCCGGCCAATCAGGGTGACCAGCGCCAGGGCTGTGCAAAGAAGGAGTCGCATAGCAAGCAAAAGATCAATTTAATCAAAATTTTCCCAACCGTACACTACGTTGCCGCTGTTTGCCCTCTCGCTCCCGTCGTTGACCCACAAATTCCGGTTTTCCACACCATCGTTGGATACGTCCCTGCAACGGAACCATACCTTGCGGTAAATACAAGACATGGCCCCGCGTTTGCTCCTCACCCTTTTGTTCCTGGCTATTGTAGAAGGCCCGGGGGAGGACTATCCACGGCCGCGTCAGGCACCGGGAATGAGCATCGTCCGGGCCCAGAGATTCACCTTTAAGCCCCATTCAGTAAAGACACATCTTGCCCATTAAGCGCTTGCTTAAACTTTTCATGATATTCGAATTCGGTGTAATATCTATGTAAAAACTTCGTTACCGGTATTTAATACTTCGATTTCGGTTTATTTTTATCATATAAATACCGAAATCGTATGAAATGCGCATTATTCTGCTGCCTGGTCCTTATGACTATGGGTACCGCATTCGCCCAGGGTAGCTTAAAAGGACGGATCCTGGAACAATCCACCAAACAACCGATACCCGCTGCCGTCGTTTCTATTAAGGATACCCGCTGGACGACCGTTACGGATACCTTGGGTATGTATTCCATAAAGGGGATCCCCGAAGGGGAATATATCCTCCAGGTGAGCAGCGTAGGATTTCAACCAAAAGAAACAGACCGGGTCGTCATTACATCGGGGAAGACTTTTTACCTTGAAACGGAACTCCTGAATAATATATCGTCGTTAAAGGAAGTAACGATAAAAACGTTCCGGAACGAGCAAAACCCTGCGTTGCCTGTTTCCACGTACTCCTTTTCCCGGGAAGAGATCTTCCGCACACCGGGAGCTCAGGGGGACATCTTCCGGGTGATCGGCATCCTTCCAGGGGTCACCAGCAGCGGTGGACAGTTTTCTGCCATTGCCGTGCGCGGACAAGGCGTAAGAGACAATGTCTACATGGTGGACGATATTCCTATGACAGCGGTATCCCACCTGGAAGGGTCGGGCGGCGGATCCGTTTTTAATGATCCCAACGGTGGCCGGTTTAGCATTTTTGCGCCCCGGGTCGTCGACAATGCCACCTTCCAGGGTGGGGGCTTCGGGGCGGAATACGGACGGAAGTCGTCGTCTTACCTGGGGTTGGGTATCAAGGAAGGCAACCGGGAAACGCCTTCCTTTAGCGCCCAGGTGGACCTGCTGGGCGCTACCCTGATTTATGACGGGCCTTCGTATATGGATAAGAACACCAGTATGTTCGCCACGGCGCGTTATCAGAATTTCTATTTGCTGGAAAAGGTGGTCGGCCTAAAGGACGTCGGGTTGCCGATGTATGGTGACTATATGCTCAAAACGACAACGGCTTTGAACGCACACAACAAGTTATCTCTTTTGGTCATGTACAATCCGGAGAAGTATACCTTGGGTATAGATGATGTCAAGCAACAAACCACCATTCAAAGCACCGATCTGGTGACGACGACCAACAACAAGTTCCTTGCAGGGCTGAACCTTAGGACACTGACGAGCAAGAACAGTTACTGGAAAAATGTCGTGTATTACCGCTCGCTGAACGCCCGGGCAGACTTGGGTATTGCCTATCCCGAAGCCGATAGCCAGGGGAACTTTGCAGATAAGTCCCACATCCGCTATGAAACGGGTTTGCAGCATAGTCAAAACGACCAGGCCGAAGCAGGATACCGGTCTGTTTTCGTCCAGCACTGGGAACGGATGTCCCTAACCGCCGGCGTCGACGCCTCGTGGATGTCTATTGACAACGCCCAGACCCTGACACATACCGATACGCTGTATACCTTTACGGAAGACGATATTCGGGCACCCGGCCAGAACTACCTGGAGCTGACGCCCGCACTGTTTAATGCCTCGGTGCATAGCAGCGCCTGGAATGCATCCGTTTATTCAAACGTCTCCTGGACGGCATTTCCCTGGCTGGTGCTCAACCCCGGTCTTCGTTATGATTACACCTGGTTCTCTGCTCAGCAAACACTTTCCCCCCGTCTGAGCGGGAGTTTCCTGCTGGACGCCCACCGGAGCATCAATTTCGCCACCGGCATATTTTACCAAGACCCCCTCCCCGAAGATATCGGTGGACAACCTTCCGGCCACCGGCTTCAGGAAGAACGAACCATCCAATACATCCTTGGGTACAAACACTATTTCTCCGAAGACCTCAAGTGGGTTGCGGAAGCCTGGGGGAAACAATTCAACGATCTCATCGTACAACCTTTTAGTGGTCAAAGCCTGCTCAATAACAACGGCACCGGCTACGCCTACGGGGTGGATGTAAGCCTTACGAAACGATTGTCCAGCAAATATTACGGCCAGATCGGCTATTCCTACATGCGCTCGCGCAGGGACGACCATGACGGGCGGGGTATGTACAACTTCGACTATGACCAGCCCCATATCGTCAGCCTCCTGGCCAGCTATCAGCCCAACAACCGCTGGGCCTTTTCCACCAAATTCCGTTATGCCACAGGCCGGCCCAAGGATGCCTATGTGATCCACAGCGACGTCTTTGGGGACCCCTCCTATCTCCGCTATTCCCAGGAGATCACGGGCCGTGCCACCCGACGTCTCGACGACTTCATCAGTTGGGACATCCGCGGGGACTACCGGGTCCGGTGGGGGAAAAAGACAATGGTTGCCTTTGTCGATATTGTGGACCTGTTGGATTATTATGACCAGGCCGGGGAGGAGTTTCAGCCGATCACCGGCAAGACTTATGATGACGGGTTGGGTATATTTCCATCTTTTGGGTTGCGGTTGGAATACTAGTTGTGCACTGTCCGTACATAAAATTCGTCCGTATCTACGCGCAGGTCTTCGGGGCTGGCCGACTCCGGGAGATTCAACGCCTGCCATTCGCTGGTGGCGGAGAGCAGGACCGGCCCGAGGTTTATGCGTATGGGCATCTGAAACCCCGGGACGTCCGCTTGCCAGCGGTAACGGAAACGGCGGTCTTGCAGGGACCATTCCAGCACTGGCAGGGCGGTATGCCGCAGATATTGATCAAATACACAGGTATAATCCTTTCCGGTGAAGGCGTTGAAGGAGCGGATCAGGTCTTCCGTTGTGATGGAGCGGAAGCGCCATTGCGATTGGATACCCCGGAGGGCGCCAAAAAAAAGCGAGTCGTTGTGGATGGCATGCCGCAGGGTGTTCAACAGGAGGCACCCTTTGCTGTACATATCGCCCAAGTAGAAATAATTGACGTTGTACACCCCGATGATGGGCTCCTTGTTTACCGGTACCTGTGCCCGGAGGTAGTCCGCCGCCGCTTTGTCACCGGAAAAAGCGGTATACGCCAGGACCTCTGTGTAGGTAGCAAAAGCCTCGTGTATCCAAAGGTCAGCGAAGTCTGCGCAACTGACACTGTTGCCCCACCACTCATGGGCGCTTTCGTGCCAGAGGGTACGGATGACCTCGGCCTGGTCATAAGTGCCGCCTGGCAAGGGGGTAATGGGCCCCGGGCTGACCGCGCTTTGGTGTTCCATGGGATAGGGGGCTTCCACCAGCTTAAACCCGTCGCCGGCGAAAGGGTAGGGGCCGAAATCCCGTTCATACAGGTCCATCATGGCCGGGGCGCCGCCAAAAACCGTTTTCGCCTTGTCCAGGCTGTACGGCAGACAGTAATAGTCTATGCGCTTGTCTGAAAAGTGCACGTAGTCTCCCAGGTAAAAAACCACGTTGTAGTTGAGGATGGGGTAACTGACATACCATTCAAAACGGCTCCGCCCATCCGGCATTTTATGGGTAGAAAGGAGCCTGCCGTTGGATATGGCGGTGAGCCCGGCAGGCGCCGTCAAGGTGATGCGCATGCTGTCGGGTTTGTCGCTCAACAGGTCTTTGCCGGGCCACCAAAGGCTGCCACCCGTTCCCTGGCAAACGGATTCCGCCCAGGGGTTTCCCAGGGTGTCGTGCAACCAGAGGATGCCGCCTTGCAGGACCGAAGGGTCCGGGAGGATGGGTTTGCCATGGTATTGGACGTCGAGCTCGCCCAGCGTCCCTTGTGATACAGTGGAGGGGAAATCCACGTAAACGGCATTGTATTCCCGGTGATAAGTCAGCTCGTGCCCCTGGTAAAGGATCCGGTCGATCCGGAGGTTGGCATACAGGTCCAGTTGCAGGCTGTCAAAATCCCGCACCGCACGGAAGCGAATCCGGTTACGCCCCTGGACCGACCGTTGTGACGGGTCCAGCGCTACGTCCAGGTCGTAAAAAAGGACGTCGTAGCACGTCCTGGCCGGTAAAGGTGCTCCTTCCAGCGTATCCGCCCGGGTAAACCCCAGGTGACGGTCCGGCGCGTGCATGCGCAGGGCCGGCTGTAGCCCCTGGCTTTTCCGGGGGAGGTACACCTGTTCCCCGATCCGGTCGATCAACAGGCGCTCCACTTGCCCGTTCCGGTCCCGTTGAAAGGTATAAGTGTCATCGAGGACCCGGTATTTGTCCCGTTTCAGTTGATCCAGGTTTTTGGTTTCCATTTTCAACTGTTCCCCGTCCTGGTGAATCAGGATATGAAGAGACGCGTCTATATCCTGGTGATAGCTCCCCAACAGGGACGCCGAAAGGGTGTCTTTGATCCAGGTAAAGCGGCCCGCCTGGTGCACGAGCATCCGGGTGACCTGCCCCGTGCTGTTGGTGTCAAAATCGACGATGGCCACCGGTTTTACCCTGTCGAGGGTAAACCGGCCACCGCCTTCCGGGATCATCCGGATATTCCCGTAATGTTCGGTGGATAAGTAATATCCGTCCGGCCGTTGGAGGATCTGGAAAAGGGTTGTATCGGCCGTGCCGTATTCACCGGCATACTGTGCGCTGGCCGCGAAGGGCAGCAGGGCGAGAAGGATCAGGTAGTGTTTCATGGAAGCAAAACAAGACCCGAAGCTCCATCAGACCTATTCAATACCGGATTTGATCAGAAATTCTTTGGGGCTTACCCCGCTGATGGCCTTAAAAGCCCGTTGAAACGTCGGCAAAGAATTGAACCCCGACTCATAGGCCAACCCCGCGATCGTCCTCTCCCTGGCCCCACCTTCCAGCAACTTTTCCTGTACTTCCTTAATCCTGTACCCGTTGATATATTCGTTTACACTTTGCCCCAGGTGTTGGTTCAACACGGTCGATACGGTTTTCGTGGGTACGCCCGCCTGTTTGGCCAGCTGGGCCAGGTTAAGGTCGGGGTTCCGGTACGCCTTGTCCTCTTTCATGATCTTTTCCAGCGTGCGTATCGTTTGCTGAGCCATCGTCTTTGTGAGCAATGCACCCGACACCGGCATCAACTGGGAAGACAAATATCCCTTGATCCCCAACCAATAGCTCAGGACAGTCATGGGAATATAGAGCGGATACCAGTCGAGGTGATCCAGCATCCAGTTGCCGCTGGCTGGAAACTCATAAGGGATCAGGTTGATCAGCCAGATGACCTGGAAAACTGTAAGACCCGTCAGGAAATGCCGTATCCAGCGGGTACTATCCGGCGCGCCCTTTAGCATCTTCCACCCCGCCAGGACGTATACGGTCACCGAAATCCACCGGGGTATATCCACGTACACATTATAGGAATCGATAAAATTTCCCCAGGCCCCGCCCCCGGGTTTTACCCGCCCGAACGCCAGCAGTACGACATAAATGCAAACCGTGATCACGGGCACCAGGTCCAGAAGAACGGGCACAAAATGGATCCGGTCCCGTTTCCGGAACACAAACCGGGGATCCAGGCACGCCCGCACATACAGATAGGCCAACGGGCCAGCCGCCATGACCAGGAAAAAAGGGACAAAGTTCCCGACCAGTATGAGTACCAGCCCTTTGTCCCACCACCCTTCGTCGTTGCCGTACACCCTTAGGGTCGCCAGGGTAATCACCAGGATCAATGCCCCCAGCAGCCGGTTGGCCTGCCTGTGCCGTTTGGAGCGAAACAACAGGACGCAGCTGACGATGCCTTGCAGACAGCCCAGGAGGAGGATGGTGCCCAGGAAGACCTTCATGCGTCAAATCTACTGATTCTGCCCGCAAAGCGGGCGGGCGGCCCCGCAACCCCGGGGGCACTCTTTTCGTACTTACGAGCAACATGCTCCAGCACAAAAAGATCGTCGTCGTCCTCCCGGCCTACAATGCCGCCCGCACATTGGAGCGGACCTATCGTGACATTCCTTTTGACATCGTCGACGAGGTGATCCTGGTGGACGACGCCAGCAAGGACGAAACCCTGGCGGTGGCCCGCCGCCTAGGCATCCGGCACATCATCGAACACGATTGCAACAAGGGCTATGGGGGCAACCAGAAGACCTGTTACCAAAAGGCCCTGGCGCTGGAGGCGGACATCGTCATCATGCTCCATCCCGATTATCAGTATACGCCCCGGCTGATCCCGGCCATGGCCTCCCTGATCGCACAGGGGGTGTACCCGGTCGTCCTCGGGTCGCGGATCCTTGGACGCGGGGCCATCAAAGGGGGAATGCCCCGGTATAAATATTTTTTCAACCGGGTGCTCACGCTGGTCCAAAATATCCTGATGGGGCAGAAGTTAAGCGAATACCATACGGGTTACCGGGCCTTCTCCGCCCGGGTACTGGCGGGTATCGATTTTAAACGGAACAGCGACGGTTTTGTTTTTGACAACGAGCTCCTGGCCCAGATCTGTATGCAGGGTCATGAGATCGCGGAGGTCACCTGCCCGACGGCCTATTTCCCGGATGCCTCCAGCATTCATTTCAGGGCCAGTGTCGTCTACGGGCTCGGCGTCCTGCGCGTGGCACTCAGTTACCGGCTCCACAAATGGGGGTTGCGTCAAAGCACCTTGTACGGCGAAGGCGAGCGTCAATGGCTCCCCATGGTGTCCACCTCATACAGATAAAGGTTACTGCCTTTCTCAATCGCACCATCCCTGAAGTCTATTAACCGCACCTGGAAACCGGGGCCGGCTGCCCGCTCCAGTTCCGGGGGGGAGGCCGTGGAGATGAGGTACAGCGCCCCCGGTCCGAGGCGGCGCGCGCCATCCACATAACGGTCCGGTCGTTGAAGCCTGGCGGCAAAGTCGCCGTCCCACCGGAGGAAGGCCCGTTTTTCCCCGAGGTCTATACAGTAAAATGCGCTGTCTGTAAAGGCGGCAAGGGGGTTGAGGGCCCAGTAGTCGCAGACCAGTCGCGCGCCTACGGGAACCTCGCCCACCAACTGGGGAGCGGTATCCGCCCGTGAAAAGGGACGATGCCCGTCCTGCCAGACCGCAAAAACGGCGGCGGGTATTTGCAGCGCCAGAAGGAGGAGGGCCGGCCATCGGCGGGGCCTGGCGGGAGCGCCGACACCGCCGCGGGTGTCCGCGTCGCTGCGGCCGCCGCCGTCGCGGGCCGTCCCCACCCAAGCTGCCGCAAACCACCCGATCAGCAGAAATCCGGTATACCTGGCGCTGGTCAGCGGGAACACGAGCCCGGCAAGAAGCGTGACGATAAAATTGATCGCAAAGAGCACCCTGCCACGGGGCGTCAAACCCATCCAACCCAACACGGGCCCTGCCAGTGCGCCAAAAAGGGCCAGGCTCTTCCAGCCGAGGAGGCATTCGGTGTTCCACCAGTGGTCCTCCCACCAGGCGGGCATGGGGAGAAATGCGCGGAGTGGTGCTTGAAGGGATGGCGTCAGCCGGTGCAGGTCCCAGTGGTGGAGCCAGAAACCGGCGTTCATCTGGCTGTCACCCGGAGGCAGTATGAAGAAGACCGCAGGCAACAGGACCACGAAACCCAGCAGGTGGAGCGACAGCTTCCGGCGCGACGTCTTCCGCGGCGACAGGAGGAACCAGGCGTGAAAGCTGAACGCGAGCAGCAAGCCCAGGAGGTGGGTGTTGGATAGCAGCAAGAGCAAAAGGTAGTACAGCCAGACGCGGAAGCGGGGGCGCGCCCCCGCGCCGCGCTCAGTGGGAGTGGAGCCCCCGGCCTGCCGTCCCGGGAGCGCGGGCTCGTCGGCCCCGCGCTGAGCAGCGGGCAGCATCGGAGCCGCGCGGGCCAGCACGATGCAAATGCAAAACGCCAGCAACACCCCGATGGCATAGTTCCTGCTGAAGGCCCCGTATTCATACAACAAGAAATACCCAAAAGGCGCCAGCAGGCGGGCAAAGAGCGGCAGCGGCGAGCGGAACAGCAGCAACCCCATCGCTGCGCAGGCGATGACGAACTGAAGGGGTTGCATGGCCCGGGGGTCGTGGGTCAGACGGGTGAGGGGATATAGGAGGAGGTACCACAGGGGGGGATGTCCTTCGTAGCGCATGTTGTGGAACAGCGCGGCGAGGGAACTGCTGGCTTTGACGATGTTCCAGCTGTGGATCTCGTCTCCCCAGAGCTCGTGGTGGGTGATCGTATAGGCCAGGAGGGCTACAAAAAGGATGCCCGCCAGGCCGGTAAAAGTTTGTCGGAGATTGTCCTGCATTGGTCGAATTCCCTCGTTCTTGTGGTAACCGCTGTGTAGTTTTATGGAAAAGGTACGCACAATATGGAATACGATAATGACCGCAAAAGGATGCGCGGCCCCCGGGCGGTGTCCTTGTTCTGGCTGCCCCTCTTGCTGATTTACCCATTGGTCAATAGCGTTACCCTTTTTCCGAGAGACGCCCGGATGTGGATCATCCTGTTTAATATCAACCTGGCGCTTTGGCCGGTGTATATGTTGTATGCCCGGGAGGCGGTATGGGGGCACCTGATCGCGCGGCGGTTTGGGATGTTTGGCTTGCTGAGTGTAGGGCTTTTCGTCTTGATCCATGGCCTGGTACTCGGCGTGTATGCCTTACTGTCCCTTGCCCCCTTAAAAGAGGTGGAAAAGGCGTTCTTTATGTATTCGACACCGACGTTTGTCAGGGAAAGCATCTGGATCCTCATCAACATGTTTTTGTCGGTGGTCATCGCCCTTGCGCTCCGGTTTGTGGAAGACAAAGAGAGCGTCACCCAGGCGCAGGAGGAAAGCTTTTTCTTCAAGCTTCGCTACCTGAGGTCGCAACTGAACCCGCATTTTCTTTTTAATACCCTCAACAGCATCTATTCCCTGAGTCTTCAAAAGTCGGACAAGGCTCCGGAGGTGGTGGTGCGGCTGGCCGACCTGATGCGGTACCTGATCTACGAATGCAACGAGGAGAAGATACCGCTGGAGAAGGAAATTGCTTTTATTCAGAATTATATTGCGCTCGAACAAATCCGGCACAAGGCGGACATCCGGTTTAGCGTGGAAGGGGATCCGAAGGACGTGATGATCGAGCCGTTTATTTTCCTTGCCTTTATAGAAAATGGCTTTAAACACGCGATGGACAATGATTATGCCGAACCGTTCATCTACATCACGCTAAAGATCGGGCAGGGACGGATTGTGCTGAACGTCATCAACAGCACGGAGGCGGACATCGAATCCCAGGCGAAGCGCATCAACGGCAAGGGCATTACGAACAGCAAGAGCCTGCTGGACCTGTTGTACCCGGGCTCCTATGAGCTGGACATTATCCAGACGGACAAAGAGGCTTCGCGTCAAAGCGCGCTCAGGCTGCAACACGCCAAGGAAAGGCTGGAAACCCTTTATCCGGATGCTTATCACCTGGACATCATGCTCAATAAGAACGCCTTCACCGTATCTTTAATCCTCAAATCCAAGGTGGCTTGATCCGTTGTATCATCGTAGAGGACGAAGAGCTGGCGCAGGAGGTGATCCGGCGTCACCTGGAACGCATTTCTTCCTTTGAACTGGTGGGGGTTTACCGTACGGCGTCCGAAGCCCGGGAGGCGTTGAAGCAAAGCGAGGTCGACCTGATGTTCCTGGACATCCGTTTGCCGGGGATGAGCGGTTTGAGCTTCCTGAGCACGCTTCCCGATCCGCCGCTGGTCATCCTGACCACCGCGTATGCGGAATATGCCCTCGAAAGCTATGAGTTCAACGTGATCGACTACCTGTTAAAACCCATCTCTTTCGACAGGTTTTCCAAGGCCCTTCAAAAGGTGGATGCGGGCAGGCTGCTCAGCCGTCTGCCCGATACTCCAGGGGAGGACTTTATGTTTGTAAAATCCGGCGGGAAATTCTTCCGGGTGAATTTTGCGGAGGTCATTTACATCCAGGGGATGCGCGACTACCTGAAGATCGTGGCGGAAGGGTACACGGTGGTCACCCTCCAAACCATGGGCGATATGGAAAAACAACTGCCCTCCGGGCGCTTTATCCGCGTCCACCGGTCCTATATTGTGTCCATCTCCCGGATCCGCAGTATCTATGGGAATTCGGTTACCCTGGCAAAAGGAGAGATCCCGATCGGTCTTGTGTATAAGGAAGCCGTGATGAAGCTGGTCAGCTCCCCCGGGTCCCGCCCGTCTTCATGATCTTTTTACTGCCACCCACGGCCTTGGCGGTGGCCTTGACGATGAATTTGGATCCCCCGGCGGCACCGCCGGCGTTTTTGCCGTCTTTTTTTCCTTTTCCTTTGTTATTAACGGGTAGTGACATAGGCCATTTAATTTTGGTAAAGATAGGTAATCAACCTATTGGATGCGCTTATGTGGTCTTTTATGCACCTTCCAGTGCCTTTTTGAGCTGCCCCTCGATCTGTCCACAGGACAGAAAAAAAGGCTTTTCCTCTATGTGGATCTGCAGGTTCTGGTCTGCCAGTTGGTAGCTGCCGGTGATCTTGCCGACGGGGGTGGAGATCTGAAATTGC
The DNA here is from genome assembly GCF_004366355.1 of Dinghuibacter silviterrae. Taxonomy (NCBI): domain Bacteria; kingdom Pseudomonadati; phylum Bacteroidota; class Chitinophagia; order Chitinophagales; family Chitinophagaceae; genus Dinghuibacter; species Dinghuibacter silviterrae. The sequence continues at coordinate 1,147,628 of NZ_SODV01000002.1, forward strand.
CCTGCCTTGGCGTCACCGGTGAGGGTTCCGCCGATGCCGCTGATGGACTTGCTCATTTTTTCGACCAGGCTTTCGGGGCTGGTGGTCATCGGGAAGGTAAAATCGCACATGGCGCAAATGTACTGATGTCCTGCGCAACCCACACGGTTTTTCCCCGTACTTTGGAGGCGATGCCTCGGTTTTTCCGGCACATATCGGCCAGCGCTTTGCAATTCGGCCTTAACCAGGCCTTGGGGGTCCTCCTTTTCTTTGCCCTTTCCCGGGGGCTCTCCAAGGACGTCTTTGGCGAGCTGAACTGGTCGCTGGCAGTTTGTCTGACGGGGTATACCCTCCTCGGGATGGGCTTGGATGCCCTGGTCGTCAAACGGATCGCGTCGGGTGACGATCCGGGGGCCCTGCTGTCTATTTACCGGGCCCACGTGGGTTGGGTGGGGGTAGGGGCTTATGCCGGGGTCCTGATGCTTTGGTTTCTGTTCCCCGGTTTTTTCAAACCGCACCTGTTCCTGCCGGGGATCGCGTTGGCCAAGACCTTGCTTTTTTGGGCGCTTCCCTACAAACAACTGGCGGCGGGTAAAGAGCGGTTTGGGATCCTGATGAGGATGTCGATCGTATCCACCGTTGTCAAGACCGCGGCGATCCTGGTGTGTTGGGCGACGGGGAATTGGTCGGTGCCGCTGCTGACCGGCATCTTTATCGCGGGGGATGCGGCGGAGTGGGGGGTGAGCTGGTACCTGGGGCGAGGGCTGTACACAGCGACGGCGACGCAGCGCCTCTCCTGGGTGGCCCTTGTCCGGGAGTCGCTCCCCCAGGCCGGTGTCGTCCTTTTTTCCTCCGCACTTTCCCGCTTCGACTGGATCTTCATCGGCATTTTCGTATCGGCGGCACGGCTGGCGGAATACAGCTTTGCCTATAAGGCTTTCGAGGTGGCGTCCCTGCCGTTGCTGGCGCTGGCTCCTTTGCTGGTGCCCCTTTTTACGCGCTGGGTCCGGGAAATGACGTCGGACAGGGCAGAGGTGCTCCACCGCCTTCTCCGGGCAGAACTGGTGATGGCGTGGGGAACCGTCCTTTGGCTTAACCTGGCCTGGGTGCCCGTGGTGGACCCGCTGACGGGTGGTATGTATGGGTCGGTGAACGTGCGGACCATTTTCCTGTTGTCGCTTTGTCTCCCGGTGACTTACCTCAATAATTACCTATGGACAATTCACTTTGCGCATGGCCGGCTGGGTTGGATCCTAAAGGCGTTTGCCGTGGGTTTTGTCCTGAACGTGGTGGGGGATGTTTTGTTGATCCCCCGTTTTGGGAACGAGGGCGCGGCGGTGGCATTCCTGGGCGCTATATTCGTGCAGACCTTGTTGTACCACAAGGGGATCGAGGAGGTGAGCGTTCCGGAGGCCTGGGGAACACAGGTGTTGTGTGCGCTTTGCGTGGGGGGCGCGATGGTGGGGACGGCGTGGCTGACCGGATGGGCGCGCTTATGCGCCGCCAGTTTGCTTTACCTCGTGGGCCTGGTGCTTACGGGCCGCATCCGTCCCCGGGATTTTTTTTATCTGCGTCTTCGATTTGTATAAACAGGCAACCTTGCCCGTGTCTCTCTCGTATACAAAAGGGAGATGATCGATGAATTGACGACAGTTGCCGCTCCCCTGGCCCCGCACCTGAGCAAACGGAAAAGACGCGCTCTGACATGGACCCCGCCCTTCTTGCACGGGTCCATTGACGTAGGGTTGCTCCTTTTTCTGCTGTTGTTCCTGGACGTAAAGGTGGCGGTCAAGATTCCTGCGCTCATCCTGGCGTTTTTGTACCAGCCGGCATTTTCCAAAAAGATACCGCCGTTTTATATCGGGATCATTCTTTTGACGGTAGTGGAGTGGCTGTTGCACCGGGGATCGGTGCCACCGCACTATGACCTGGTGGCTGCGCTGGCGTTGTTTGGCTGGATTTTGTGTGCGGGTGCCGCTCAACAGGTGCGCGGGTTTTCGGAAGGAGACGTCGAGCGCACGCTGACGGTCTTTTTTCTCATCAATATCCTCGTATCGCTTTGCGAACTGGGCCGGATTATGTGGGAAATAAAGGCGCTCAACCCCTATCTCTACCAGGGGATGTACCAAAAATATTTTATCCGCACCGGTGACTTCATCCGGGGCGTCACCTTTGATACGTCGACCACCAACGCATTGATCAACGCCTTCGGCGTTGTCTTTTTTCTGACCAGGCGAAAAGGGTGGATGATGCTTTGTTGTATGGGTTGTCTGCTGCTTACGGGCAGCAATTTCACCAACCTGTTGTTGCTGGTGGTGATGGCGTGGATGTTCATCTTCCGGTCGGACCGGTTGCAAAAGGGAGGCATCGTTCTGTGTGTGTTGATGGGGGTCATCTTTATGGGCAAGGTGACGCCGCAGAACCAGGCCTATGTCGACGAGACATTTGACCGGTGGATGCACCGGACGCAGAACGACCAGGCTACTACAGCGGGCGCCGGTCCATCGGACCGTGAGATGTTTGCCCGTCACTACATGGACAGTGTACAACAGGCGGGCATCGCCAGGATAAAGGCGCAAACCGTGGCCCCGGCCTGGACCGCCAAACCCGAGATCCCGCAACCCGACATCAATTCCGCGCCGTATCAAAGCCGGGCCGATACCACCGACGAACAACGCCGGGTACAGCAGTTTGTCGCGGCGCACCTTTCCGGTCTGCCGCGGTCCTCAGCCACGGGCTTGCCGCAGAACGGCCACGTGCCTGGGAAGGTACTGGCATTGAAGGACCTCGTTTCGTTTTACCGGGAGCATCCCACCAGGGTGTTTTTGGGAGACGGCCCGGGGAATTTTTCCAGCAAGCTGGCGTTCCGGGCGACCGGTCTGGGTGTCGCGGGCGGGTACCCGGGTCGTTGGACATACATCCACCCGGATTTTTTAAAGTACCACCTGGATCTTTTCCTTGCCTATTTCTCCAGGCCGAAGGAAAGCCACTCCCTGGTCAATACCCCGGACAGTGTGCCGGGGCAGTTGCTGGGGGAATATGGGCTGCTGGGCCTGGGGCTTTTTGTGGGTGGGTACCTGGTTTTTTTTGCGCGCAAGGCTGTTCGGGCCGACCGGCTCAGGGGAAAGACCAACGCGGCGGCCTGGCCCCTGCTGGGGTTGATGGCGGGTGCGTTTTGCATGGGTTATTGGTTTGAACAATTGTCGATAGTGGTGTTATTCGAACTCATGATTTATATGGACGGCGTATGAAACTCTCTGTATTGATGCCCGCATACAATGCGGAACGCTATATCGGACAAGCCATCTCCTCGGTGCTGGGCCAGACCTTTGCGGATTTTGAATTGGTGGTGGTGGATGACGGGTCTACGGACGGCACCGCGGAGGTCGTGCAATCCTTCAGGGATTCCCGGATCGTGTTGATCCGGCAGGCCAACCAGGGGATAGCGGGTGCCCTCAACACGGGGCTGGGTATCGCCCGTTCCGGGTTGATCGCGCGTTTTGACGCGGACGACATCTGCTATCCTTATCGTCTCCAGCGCCAGTACAGTTTTATGCGGGAAAGCCCGGACTATGTCCTGGCGGGGTCCATGGTAGATTATGCGGACATGGAAGGCCGCTTTGTATTTACCTACCGCCCGCCCGGGAACACCGACCGGGTGATCCGGCGGCTTTCCTATAAGATCTGTCCCTTCATTCATTCCAGCGTCATTTACCGGAGGGATGCGGTTCGCTCCCTGGGGGGCTACAACGTCCACGCGCATGGTTTTGAAGACCACTTGTTGTGGCGCAGGCTCATCCGTGTGGGCAAGGTCTACAATATGCCCGAGGTGTTGATGCGGGTGCGCTTCAATCCCAATTCGCTGACCATGGACGAGACCTGCCGCAGTCCCTTGTACCTCCACACCAAGTACGAGGCTTTGCGCAAAGAGTCCATACACGCCGCAGAGGGTAAACTGCTGCTGGAGGTCATCAAGTCCCAGGAGCAAAGCGGCGAAAGAGAACAGGCCTACCATGTCTTGCTTGCCAAAAAATATTTGTGGAACAATGCCCAGCCCCGGAAGGCCAGGGAACATGCACGCAGGGTCCTCTCCGACCGGCACTACACCCGCAAAGGTTTGTACCTGCTGCTGTTGTCCTACCTCCCCGGCCGGCTGCTGGTCTTTTTATACCGGACGCTCAACTTCTCGGGTTATGAACGGAGCTAGACCAGTGACGATATTTGTGGATGCCCACAGCCTGGACAAGGGCTACCAGGGGACGCACAGCTTCCTGAGGGAGTTGTATGCGGAGCTGCTCGACCGCTACCCGGGGCTGGACATTTATTTCGGGACGTATGACCCGGATTGCATACGGCGGGTTTTCCCGGAGCTGCCGGACACGCATATCCTCCCCTATAAAAAGACATATCCGGGCTTCGTCCGCTTTTTGTACGACATACCCCGGTACCTCCGGAAGTACCGGTTCGACTATGCGCACTTTCAATATATCGGCGTGCCCTGGCGGACGGCTACGCGTTCCATCGTCACCCTACACGACGTTCTTTACCTGGATTATCCGGGTGATTATCCCCTATTGTACCGGTGGATCCGGAAAATACTTTTCCGGGACAGCCTCCGGCGCGCAGACGTCATGACCACCGTGTCGGATTATTCAAAGGGGCGCATCGCCCGGCACTACCGGGTCCGGGAAAAGGACATCCACATCATTCCCAACGCGGTGGACGTGGGCCTGGCGAGGGTCTTCTCCAGCCGGGCCGAAGCGGAAGCGCGGGTGCGACGGGAGTTTGGTTTGGACAACTTTATCCTTTGCGTCAGCCGTGTGGAGCCCCGCAAAAACCACCTCTTGCTCCTGGACGCCTACCGGGCTTCCGGTCTGCAAAGGCAAGGGATCGCCCTGGTGCTGATCGGAGCCGCGTCCATCAAGGTGCCCGGTTTGCAGGAGCGGCTGGACCGGCAGGGCGTCCTTTGGCTGGAGGCCGTAACACCCGAAGACCTTGCGGCCTTTTATAAAGCCTGCCGTCTTTTTGTCTATCCCTCCCGGGCGGAAGGGTTTGGCATCCCGCCCCTGGAAGCCGCGTTGTGCGGGGCGCCTGTGCTCTGCTCCCGGAGCACGGCCATGGAGGACTTCCGTTTTTTCGATCCCTATACGTTTGATCCCCGGTGTACGTCCGAGCTCACGGACAAGCTCCTGGACATGATCCATACCCCACCAGGTACGGAATATCTCCGGCGGGTGTCGAACGAAGTTTCCCGTTTATACTCGCGGGCGGAAAGTGCCCGCGCCTTCTATACGATCATACAGCAAAACCGTTTGGCATGGAATTGAACATTGGCATATTGGGCACCAGGGGCATCCCCAACCACTATGGCGGATTTGAACAAGTGGCCTCTTATCTGTCGAAGGGGCTCGTCGGGAAAGGGCATACCGTCAGCGTCTACTGCCCCCACGATCATCCCTACCAGGAGGATACCTGGGAAGGCGTCCGTCTCCTGCGTAAGTACAATCCTCCCGGTACGCCGGGGCAATTCATATACGACCTGGAATGTCTGCTGGACGCAAGGCGGCGGAATTTCGACATCCTCCTGCTCTTAGGCTACACCAGCAGTTCGGTGTGGGGGCCGCTTTATCCGAAAGGGCCGGTCATCATCAACAATATGGACGGGCTGGAGTGGAAACGAACCAAATATTCCCGGCCGGTCCGGGCGTTTCTGAAATATGCCGAAAGCCTGGCGGTCCGTTACAGCCATCACTATATCGCCGACTCCCTGCCGGTGCGCGACTACCTCCAGTGGCAATACGGCATCAGGAGCCGCTACATCCCCTACGGAGCGGAAGTGTTTTCGAAAAAAGACGAAGGCTACCTCTGGGACTGGGGGCTGACCCCGGGAAGTTATTCCCTGCTGATGGCCCGTATGGAACCGGAAAACAACCTGGCGATGGTCCTGGAGGGTTTTCGCAGGGCCCGTACGGAGCAAAGCCTCCTCGTCGTGGGCGATACCTCGAACGGGTATGGCAAGATGTTGGTCAAGCGCTTTGGACAGACACCGCGGGTCATCTTCGCGGGCCCGCAGTTTGACCAGGCGAGCCTGCATTCCCTGAAGACCTTCGCGCGGTATTACTTTCACGGGCACAGCGTGGGCGGTACCAATCCCTCTCTCTTGGAGGCCATGGCTTCCAAGGCCCTCATCGCCGCGCACGAAAACCCGTTCAATAAGGCAATCCTGGGCAGGGATGCGTTTTACTTCTCCGACCCGGCGGGGGTTGCCCGTATCTTCGAACGCGCCGTTTCCCCTATCCCCGAGTCGGAAATGATCGAGAACAATTTCAGAAAAATCGGTGCCTCCTACAACTGGGAGAGGATCACCTTGGAATATGAACAATTCATGTACGCGTGTTATGCTGAAGAACGTGAGCTTATACCTCATCCTCCTGTTCCTGGTCTGTCTCCCGCTTGACCATTTCTACAGCGAGGTGGCCCTGATTGCCCTTACCGGCCATACGATGTTGCTGGCGAGGAGGGAGGACTGGGAAAAATTCCTGGACCGGAGGGTCCTGGCCCTGCAGTCGCTTTTCGGGGTGATCCTGTTGGCGACGTTGTACAGTCCGTATAAAGCACTCGCGCTCCAGGATGTCTTCCAGGCGTTGCCGCTTTTTCTTTGCCCCTGGTTGTGTGCGGTGCTTCAGCCGGTGTTGATCGCTAACAGGGACCGTATTTTCGGTGGATTGTGCCTGTCTTGCGTGGCCGTCTTGCTGTATTTGTACGGGGATGCATTGTACGCGATACACTATTTCCACCTGCCGCTCCGGGAACTGTTCTCCGACCATTTTGTCAACCAGCAATTCACCGAACCCCTGGGGGTGCACGCGACCTACCTGTCGATGTATTGCGCGCTTTCCCTGTTCTGGTGTATCCGTCGCGGCCTTGTCGCACGGCGGCCGCTCTTGTATTTTTGTGGCGCCCTCCTTCTCTCCTTCGGTTTGGTACAGCTCAGCGCCAAGTGCGTATGGGTAGTGCTGGTGATCATGGGCGCGGTTGTCTTCCCCTACTACCTGACGAGCAGCAGGCAGCGGATATATGCCTTTGCCGCCGCGGGTGTTGCCGCGCTTATACTGGGCATCGTCCTTTTGCAGAGTGGTTTTTTCCACAAACGTATGATCGACGACTTTAGCCGGGACCTGGTCGCGAACAAAACTGTCAACGTGGAAAATCAATCCAGGATGGTCCGTTGGGGTGCGGCCTGGTCCCTGATCCGGTCCGCCCCGGTGGCCGGCTATGGTTGGGGAACCGAGCGCCCGTTGCTCCAGGATGCGTATTTCCGCCAGGGTCTGTATGAGCCCTACCTGCTCGGGCTCAACGCCCACAACCAGTTCCTTCATTGGTGGATCACCACCGGGTTGCTCGGGTTGTTGGTCTATACCGGCCTTTTAGGTGCGGCCCTTTACACGGCGTTCCGCGCGCGGGACCTTCTTTGGACCGGGTTCCTGCTCCTGGTCATCGTCGTATCCCTGGTCGAGAACATATTGGACGTCCAGCAGGGTCTGTTTTTTGTGAGCTTCTTTTTCCCGTTTTTCTTTTTTTCAAAACGTACGCTCTATGGACGATAAGGCAGCCATCCTGGTCACCCTCGGGTATTTCGACCTTTTCCAATACCCGCTCACGGAGCGGGAGGTCTTCTTCTTTTTGCCCCGGCCTATTCCACCCGCCGCCTTCGAACACGCCTTGGGAGAACTGGTGGCGGAAGGCGGCGTGTTTGCCTGGGAAGGTTTTTATTTCCTGCGGAACGAACCCGAACTGGTGCACCGGCGGAAGGTGGGGAATGCGCGTGCCGCCCGCATGCTCGTGACGGCCGGTCGTATCGCCGCCTTGTTGTCCCATTTCCCCTTTGTGCGGGCGGTGGGTGTTTCCGGGTCGCTGTCCAAACAGTACGCCGACGAGACCTCGGACATCGACCTTTTTATCATTACCAGCCCCGGCCGTCTTTGGATGGCGCGCACGCTCCTTCACCTGTTTAAAAAACTGTCGTTTCTGGTCCGGCGCCAGGACTGGTTCTGCATGAATTATTTTATAGACGAATCCGCCCTGAAGATCCCCGAGCAGAACATATACACCGCGATCGAGATCGTTACCCTTTTGCCGATGCGCGGCTCGGGTGTGTTTACCGCTTTCAGGAAGGCCAATGCATGGACGGATGATTTTTTGCCCAACAGCTACGGCCGTCTTGTATTTAGCGAGGAGAGCGGTCCGTCATGGGTTCGCCGCGCTTTTGAATGGTTCTTTTCCGGCTCTTTCGGGGACCGCCTTGACGGCTGGCTCATGCGCGTCACCGACAAACGCTGGCGCAAAAAAACAAATGAAGGCCGGCGCAACAACCGCGGCATCGTCATGACCATGGATGCCAGCCGTCATGCGGCCCGCCCCGATCCCACCGGTTTCCAGCAGGGTTTGCTTGACGCCTACGAGCGCCGCTGTGGGTTTTTATTGAGGAAATACCAGGTGGGTTACGATAATTTGCGCAAGGAGATGATGTAGTAGTCCCCGATATACTTCCAGGGCCAGCGTCTCCGCTTTTTCTCCTCCAGGCCCTTCAGGTAGGCATACAGCCCCGGCCGTTTTTCCGCAAAGCCCTCGATATAGGAAGGCGGCACCAGGGTGCACAGCCCCTCCAGGTCCAGGGTTTCAAAGTCCTTCCCCAACGCCTTTTGTACCACCGACGGCCAGTAATACCAGCAACGGAAAGGAAAGCCTTCCACCTTTGCCTTTCGCCCGCCCCGGGAAAAGAAACGGCGGAACGCCGTTTTGAGCTTCCCTTTGGCAACGAGCAACGTCTCCCACAGACAAAAAGGCGGCAGGATCACCACCGTCACTATGCCCCCGGGTTTCAATAAGGGGGGAAGCGAGGCAATAACTTTCGACAGGTCTCCCGTACAATTGAGTCCGGCGAAGTTGGAAAAAATAAGGTCGTAAGGTCCCTGATTCCGGAGCGTGTCCAGGGCAGTAAAAGAGCAAAGCTCGTACGAGATGCGGTCGTTCAAACCCCGGGCGGCTACCTTTTTGGCCAGTTGCTCCAGCATGCCACCCGACAGGTCGGTCGCATGTACCTGGTGCCCCATACCCGCAAAAAAGATCGCGTCTTCGCCCGTTCCACTGTTCAGCTCCAGGATCTGGCTGTTTGGCAAAAGGTTCGACAACACGTGTGTGCGGACGCGCTCGCGTTTATACTGCACGATCGTATTGCCCGAATAAAGGGCATCGAAAATAGCCGATTGCTTGGAAAAGGCGGCTTCTGTGAGTGCTTCGTTCAATGGTCTAAGTGTTGCAACTTTAATTTGGCCAGGTGGGCGGCAGGCAGGTAGTACAAGATCGATGCCATTTTTTTCAACCGGGCCACCGACAGGCGGTAGGGCCTCCTCCATAGCTCCAGCATATAATGACGCGCCAGCTGCCCACGGTGTATCCGGTGGACGTACCGGTAAAGTTGTTTGTAAAAGGCTGGGGGATAGGCCCCTGCGAACATCATGGCCAGGTCGTCCGAGTCTGACCAGTTCTCTTTGGCCCCCAGGGAAGCCTTCACCTTTTCATAAAACCCAGTGCCCGGCAGCGGATAGGATACCGAAATACCGATCTCGTGCGGCAGCAACCGGCGGATCAACCCGATGGTCAGGTCGATGTCTTCCCTGGTTTCGCCGAGGTAGCCGAACTGTATAAAAAAACTGGGTTTGATACCATACTCCTTGAGCAGGTGCGTCGCCTGTTCGATCTGACCGATCGTCGTGCCCTTGTCCATGGCATCCAGGATCTTTTGGGACCCGCTTTCCGCCCCCATCCATACATTGTCACACCCCGCCCGGGCCAGGTCCCGGATCTGGTCCTCCGACAGCAACAGGTCCGCCCTCGACTGGATCTTGAACCGGAACGACAACCCCTCTCTTTCCACCGCGTCCGCAAACGCCTTCATCCACCCCGGTTTGAGCCCGAAAATATCGTCGCAAAACCAGATGTGATCGAAGTTGTATTCCTTCTTCATTCTTTTTAGCTGCTGCACCACATGCTCCGCCGAGCGGGCCGTATACCGGTTGCCGTAGATCGGTTTGGCGCACCAGTTGCAATGGAAGGGGCAACCCCGCGTGGTGGCCACGTTTAACGAGAAGTAGCCTGCGTTCTTTATCCAATGGTGGCGGTATTGATCCATGTCTACCAGGTCGTAGGCGGGGTAGGGAAGGGTTTCCCAGTCTTTCATGAGGGGGCGGGAGGGGGTCTTCTTTGTTGCTGCGGCGGCGTTTGCCGCCGGGGCCGCGTAGGCCAGGCCCTTGATTTCGCTCAGGTCCTTCTGCCCCGCCTCCAGGGCCTCCAGCAGCTCCATGAGCGTATTTTCCGCCTCGCCGTTGATCACGAAGTCCGCCCCTTTCTCCAGGTAGGTATCCAGATGATCCGTGGAATCCGAGCTCGACACGATAACCGTACACCCCCAATCCTGCGCGATGCGCATCATTTGGAAGGTGGCATCCCGCATATTGGTGAGACACATCTTGGTCAGGTAGTTGAACCCGTCCGCGTAGACCACGAAATAATCCTGGCGTTTGCTTTCAAGAAAGGGCAGCATCTCTTCAGGGCTCCGGGCGAACATCGTATCGAAAAAAGAAACGTTGTATCCATGCTCCCGCACCATCGCGGCGGCGTACAAGGCACCCAGGGGCGGATAGGGGAGACCTGCCTCCGCTTGTTTGGGATCAAGCCCCAGAAAGTAGGGGTGGGTAAATAGAATATGCTTCATCAGACTGTGGGCGCTTAGGGCTAAGTACGAAAGGGGAGGAAAAAGGTTGCGCAACCCTGGCCCTCTTGTGGCCGTAATTACCTGCGATGATGGTATTGGAGAACCTACGCCCCATCGAGGGCCCTGCATCGCTTCGGATCGGCATCCGGGGCGGGAGGATCGCTTTTGTGGGGGAGGATGGCGCCGGCCCTGCCTTTGGGCCCGACCGGGTTATCGACCTCGACGGCGCCATGATTTTTCCCGGCCTCATTAACTCCCACGACCACCTGGAATTCAATTCTTTCCCAGCCCTGGGACGGGAGCACTACGCCAATTACGTCGAATGGGGCAGCCGCATCCACGCCACCTGCAGGGAGGACATCGACCGGGTGCTGAAGATACCCCCGGCCATGAGGGTCCAATGGGGGTTGTACAAAAACCTCCTGGGGGGTGTGACCACGGTTGTCCACCACGGCCCCGCTTTCCCCCTGGAGAACCCCTGTATCCGGGTCTTCCGGGAGTGTCAGTCCATCCACTCCGTCCAGCTTGAACCCCGCTGGAGACAACGCCTGAACAACCCCTTGCAATGGGGCCGTCCCTGTGTCATTCACATCGGGGAGGGAACAGACGAAGGGGCAAGCCGGGAAATAGACCGGCTGACCCTTTGGAACACCCTTCACCGGCCCCTGGTGGGGGTGCATGGCGTGGCCATGAACACCGACCAGGCCGCACATTTCAAGGCGCTGGTCTGGTGTCCCCAGTCCAATTTTTTCCTGCTGGGCCGGACCGCCGCGATCGACCAACTGGGCCGGCATACCGCCCTTCTTTTTGGCACCGACTCGACCCTCACCGGCGACTGGAATATCTGGGACCACCTCCGCAGCGCCCGCGACACCGGTCTTGCCGCAGACCCCGATATTTACGACATGCTGACGACCACACCCGCACGCATCTGGGGGCTCGGAGGGGGCGCTCTTGCCCCCGGTTGCGCCGCCGACCTGACCATTGCCCGGCCCCGCGGAGACGGCTGGAATGCGTTTTACGCCCTCGATCCCGCGGATATTGAACTCGTCATCGCCGGCGGCCGGGTCAGGCTCGCCGACGGCCGGTGGGTTCGTGCTTTGACACACCTGGGACATGACTTTGACGGCTGGAGCCGCGTCCTCCTCGAAGGCCGGGAAAAATGGGTGCCGGGTGACCTGCCCGGGCTGGCCAGGCAGATCCTTGCGTTTGATGAGCGGGCGGAATTTCCTTTTTTATGCGAGACGTGAAAAGCGACCCCTTCATCCCCACCCGCCCCTGGACGGGCGCACACCCACCCAAGCGGGTCCTCGCGATCCGCCTGCAGGCCATGGGCGACGTTGTGATTTCGCTGCCCTACCTGCAACGCCTCCGGGAACAACTGCCGCCCGGCACCCGCCTGGATTTCCTGGTGCGTGCGGAGTCTGCCGCGCTCCCCAGGAACCTGCACCTCTTCGACCACGTGTATGTCATCGGCGGTGGACGGCGGTTCAAGCTTCAATTGTTACTCTCGATCCTGTTGTTGCCCCGTCTGCTCGCGGCCCGGTATGACCTTGTCCTGGACGTCCAGAACAGTCCCATCAGCCGGCTGGTCCGCCGGGTGCTCCGGCCCCGTGCCTGGTCCGAGTTCGACAAGCGCTCCACCCGGCCAGCCGGGGAACGGACCCGGTTGACAATCGAAGCGGCCGGGATGCCCTTCAATCCGCCCAGCCCCGCGTTTTCGTGGAAGTCGTTGTTGGGAACGGAGGCGTTGTTGCCCTTTCCCGAGAATGCGGGTCCTCTGGTTGTCCTGAATCCGGGGGGCGCGTTTGCTTCCCGGCACTGGCCGGAAGAGTATTATGTACGTTTTGCGCGGCTCTGGGCCGCCGAATATCCTGGCACCCGGTTTCTGCTTCTCGGTATCGCGCGTATGGCGCCTGCGGCAGCGCGCCTGGAAAAGAAAATCGGGGCATTCGGCCCCGGCCTTGCCGCCTCGGTCGTCAACCTTGTGGAAAAGACAACCCCCGCCCAAGCCTTCATCCTGGTAGGAAAAGCGCAGTTTGTCCTCTCCGAAGATTCCGGGTTGATGCACATGGCCTGGGTTTCCGGCGTACCCACCCTGGCGCTGTTTGGCGGGTCGCGGAGCGACTGGGCCCGCCCCTTGGGGGCCCGCACCGCCTTTCTGGACGGGGCGGGTTTGGATTGTGCGCCCTGTCTGCAGGAGACCTGCCAATGGGGGGATGTGCGTTGCCTGCGGCGGCATACGCCGGAGGAGGTGCTGGAGGTGGCGCTGTCGCTGGTGCGCCCTTAGCGCCGCGCCGGCTCGCTCCCGGCAAACAACTGCATCACCGAAGCCGCATTATCCTCCATCAGGAACGGCGTCACCGGGCTATAATCCGTCCCGGGATCCGACAACAACTCCAGGGCTTTTGCTTCCATTTCCTCCGCGCTGTAGACGCGGTGCCAGTGGTCGATGGGTTGGTGGGTGGGATAGGTGAAACTGATGACGTGTGCACCCGCAGACAGCGCCTCCAGACAGGCGGTGCTAAAGCCCTCGTAAGAGGACGGGTGTAAAAAAATCTTGCAGCGTTGCATCAGGCCGAGGACGTCCTGGTGGGGAAGCTCTCCGGCCAGGGTGACCTGTTCTTGCAATCCCTTTTCCCGGATCATTCGTTTGAGATACCCTGCCTCAGGGCCCTTGCCGATAAGCGTGGCCTTCAGGCCGGGTCTTTTGGCCGCCAGGGAGGAGACGATCTCCATCCACATCGTATACCGTTTCAGGGATTTGAGCGTGCCCGCGCCAAGGACATCGATGTCCTTGGAGACATTCCGGTAGGGAAACAGTGTGGGGTCTATTCCGTTGGGCAGAATGTGTCTTGGTCTTATGGAATGATGGATATAAAAAGTATCCGCCACCGATTCGGAGATCGCGAGAAGCTCCTCGGCGCAGGGGCGGGTAAGGGCGACGTACTTATTCCCTTCCCGGGCGTCCTGGCCCAGCACCCAGTTGTAGTGTTTCAGCCTGTGCAACCGGGCGAAGTATTTGCCAAGCAAAGCACACTCTCCATGCCAGAAGCTAAAGACACCGATGACGTTGTTCTCCTTGTGCAAGGCCTCCATCCGCTTCCAGACACGGGTCCACATCAAAAGACGCTGTCCCTTGCCCCGGTTGCGATTGTCAAAAGGATAAACGAGGTTGCCTCCCCACCGGTAGGGCTCTTTTGTAAAAGGGTACTCCAGGGTCAGGATGACAAACTGGACAAAAGGGGATTTCTTTTTGAGCGCTTTGACCATGATCTGTTGGGCGGGCAGACAGGAGCTTTCGTCCTCGCAGGACGGAAAACCGGGGGTCAGGATCAGCAGCGTGGTTTTTTTATGCGTAGACTTCATGGGGGCTGGATTTTTGGAACCGCACACTGGGTTTTAGGAACCGCACGGTGGCGGCGAGGATCTGCAGGTCGAGGGCCGGGCTCCACGCCTGCACGTACAAAAGATCGAGGTTCAGCCGTCTTTCCATGTCGGCCAGGTTTCCGGTGGCCCCGAACAGACCGGCAGCCTGGGCGAGGCCGGTGATACCCGGCTTGACCAGCGCCCTTCCGGCGTAGTTTTTCAGGACTTTGTCGTACAACCGGTCTTCCTGCAGCATATAGGGCCGGGGGCCGACCAGCGACATGTCCCCCCAGAGGACGTTAAAGAGTTGGGGGAGTTCGTCGAGGTGGGTGTCCCGCAGCCAACGGCCCACGCGGGTGATCCGCTCATCCCCTTCAAGGGCGATCCGGGTATCCGCTTCCGGGTTGACCCGCATGGTCCGGAGTTTTATGCATCCAAAACTTCCGGATCCCTTTTTCCTTCTTTTTTGTATAAAGAAAACCGGACCCCTTGAATCCATCGTCAACACAAGCGCCAGCAACGGCAGAAGCCACGACAGCACCCCCAGGATCAGCAAAAGGGATAGGCCCAGATCCATTGTCCTCTTGATCATTCTTCCGGAAAAATTCCTCATACCATGAGCATACGTAACCCCAATCTCATCGGTTGCGCCATTGATTGCCAATGTTTTAGTAAAATGCATCGTCCTGACGCAACTTTTTCGTCCGCAGACTCGTATATTATTCGCGGAGTGCTATCCACATAAGAACTTGGAAGACATAGATCACATAATTGAAGGCTGTAAAAAAGGCGAACACAAGTATCAGCGGATGATATACGAGCATTTCTACGGATATGCGCTGAAAACGGTGTTCCGGTACATTTATAGGTACGAGAAAGCGGTGGACGTCGTCAACGACGGCTTTGTAAAGCTTTTCTCCCATTTCGCTCAATTCAAGTGTGCCGACGCTGTTCACGTCGAACGGATGTTGATGGGATGGATCCGGAGGATTATGATCAACACGGCCATCGACGAGCTACGGAAAAACAACCTTATCCCGGAGATCGGCGGGATACCCGATCATGTGTGGGAGGTAGCCGACGGTTCCCAGCATTCGGACCAGCGGGTCATATACAAAGAGCTGGTCACTCATGTCAAGGAACTGCCGCCCGCTTACCGGGCAGTGTTCAACTTATTCGTTATCGACGGATATTCGCACTACGAGATTGCCGATATGCTGGGCATTTCCGTGGGTACGTCCAAGTCGAACCTGTCGAGGGCCAGGTTACTCCTGCAAAAGTTTTTAAAAAAGAATGAACAAATAGAAGCATGAACTTACCGGAGGACCATATGGATGAACTGTACCGTAAGGCAGGGGAAATGTATCCCCTGAAGACGGACGGGGCCGACTGGGACAAGGTGATGGCCCGGCTTCAGGAGGCATCCAACGACGGCGACGGCGGTGGCGCCGCCCCCGTGATGGAGGGCTCCTCTTCGCGGAGGTGGTGGTGGTTGATGCTGCTGATCGTACCCTTTGCTTGGATTTGTACACGATACACCCACCAGGGCTCGACCAACGAGGCGGCCAAAGCCGTCGTGGCGAACGCGCCCGCGGGGAAAAACGGGGCCGCGCCTGCTGGCGCGGGGGGCCAAAGCGGGCAGGGCACGAGGGCCCAAAGCGGGCAGGGCACGAGGGCCCAAAGCGGGCAGACGGTCCAAAGCGGGCAGGCCGCATCCGGCGGCGCCGCGCCCGTCCCAGGCGCGCAAAGGGCCGCCACCGCGCAAAGCCGTCCGGCTGCCTCCGGCGACGCCCTAACCGGTGCGCAAGCGACTGCCTCCAGGAAGCATCATACCCAGATAAGAACCGCCAACTATACTGCCCGTGGCAACGAGCCCGGGGCCGCCCGCACCACCGAGCCCACCCGCGCCGCGGCGCTCGGCGCACCCCGAGCAGACCAGGCAGGCACCCGTACCCTTGAGAACGCAACCAACCCGGCCGTTGCTACCGCTCAAAAAGGAATCGCCCAAGAAGGAGCCGCTCAAGAAGGCCCCGCTCAAAACGGTGCCGCTCAAAACACCCAGGAAGAACCGCCCCTCAGCTTTGCGTACAGCGCCCTGGACTTTGCCCTTCCGATGAAACCCACCCCCGGCCGGATCGTCAAAACGGCGGATACGGGGTTTATGCCGCAACACATCATCCCGAAGAAGGTGAGCGGCTTCTATGCCGGTGCCATCGCCGGTCCCGACCTCAGCAACGTCAAATGGCAGGAGCTGCAAAATCCAGGGTATAGTATGGGGCTGCTCTTAGGGTACCGGTTCAATAAAAGCCTGTCGGTCGAAGCCAGTGCGCTTTGGGCCCACAAGGTCTACTATACGGCCGGGCAGTACTTCAGTACAAAGAAGACCGACATTCCGCCAAGCGATACGCTCATGACATTGAAGGGCAACTGTAGCATGTTTGAAATCCCGATCAACCTTCGCTGGGATTTTTTATATACAAAAAGCGGGAGTTTTTATGCGACCGCCGGGCTTTCTTCGTATATGATGAAAAAGGAAGCTTACGGGTATCTGGCCAAAGACGGGTACAGCAGCTGGTGGGGTGATGCCAAATACCTGAATTCCGGGAATGACTTTTTCTCCATCATGAACCTGAGCGTCGGGTATTCGCTGACCTGGAAAGGCGTTGGCGACGTGCGTATAGAACCGTACTTCAAGATACCACTGAAAGGTGTGGGGATAGGCAGTTTGCCGATTACCAGCACGGGCCTCTATTTGGGGCTTACCCACTCCTTCCGATAATTTTTTATAGGAAAAATTACATCGATGCGAAAAAAGAACATTTTTATCGCAGGGGCCATTCTTTTGGCTATCCTGATCTTATGCGGCGGCTATGGGTGGTACCTGTACAACAAACCCCACCAGGGGGTAGATGGCGTGCGTACCACGGCCAAACTGGAGGCAGATACGCTGTTTAACGCCTTCCAGGCGGACGAGAACCGGGCCAACGGGCTTTACCTCGGCAAGGTCCTGGAAGTAAGGGGCAAGATGGCGGCCCAAACGCCCGGGTCGCTTCAACTGACCTGCGGTAACGCGATGGGCGGGATCAATTGCAGCCTGGCCCCTGGCCAGACGCTGCCGAAAGCCGACACCTCCGCCTTTATCACCATCAAGGGACGGTGTACCGGTTACCTGATGGACGTGAACCTCGTTGATTGCATTATCGAACAAATCGAACAATAACATGCGACACATGACAAAAGGGATCTGTACCGCCGCCGGATTGCTTCTGGCGATCCTGGCGCTGTCTTACTCCTGCACCAAAGGCAGCCAGGACGTGCTGGGTGGGGGGACCTGCGATACCGTAGGTATGAAATACGCCACCGACGTGGTGCCCATTTTAACAAACAATTGCTACGGCTGCCACGGCACCGGCAATACGGCGGGCAGCGGGGGCATCCTGCTGGAAGGGTATGCCAACCTGAGACCGTATGTGGTCGACGGCAAACTGGTGGGGAACATCAGCCATGCGCCGGGATATAACCCCATGCCGTATGGTCTTCCGAAACTACCCGACTGCGAAATCAACACCATCATCGACTGGGTCAATAATGGCTATCTAAATAACTGATGTATATGAAGCAGACAATCCTGGCAGTCACCTGCCTCCTGGTTACCCTCGTGAAAGGATACGGGCAACAGTACATGACCCGCAGCGGTTTTGTTGGTTTCTACTCCAAAACCCCGGCCGAAGACATCAAGGCGGAAAACCACCAGGGGTACGCCATTATTGACGAGGGGAAAAAGAACCTCGCTTTTGCTGTCCTGATCAAGGGCTTCACTTTTCCCAAGGAATTAATGCAGGAGCACTTTAACGAGAATTATATAGAAAGCGACAAATACCCGAAGGCCACTTTCTCGGGCGCCTATACGGGAGACGTCACGCCCGGACAGGACGGCGTGTACCACGTCAATGTGAAGGGGAATTTAACCATCCACGGCGTTACCAAGCCCGTGGAGATGCCGGCGACCATTGAGCGGAAGGGTGGGGCCCTCATCGGCCACGCGGTTTTCCACATCTCCCCGGAAGATTTTAACGTCAGCATTCCTTCCATCGTCCGGGAAAAAATCGAGAAATCCTTCGAAGTACAAGTCGACATTCAATGCCAACCCACTAAATAACAATCATGCGCAACAAACTACTGATAGGCTGCTTGCTGCTTCTGGGTTCGGTTGCCCGGGCGCAGGATACCACGTTGCTCGGAAGACTGGGGGACTCCCTGCAAGCGGAGTCGAAACCCGGACCCGTTACGGGCACCTTCAAAGGCATCTACTTCATCCAGCTCCAAACCAACGAAACCGTTGCCCGGGGTGCCCTCAACTTCGAGATCCAGCACCGTTTCGGACAGCTCAACAGCGGGGCCTATAACTTTTTCGGCCTGGACAACGCGACCTTGCGTCTGGGGCTGGACTACGGCCTCACGGACTGGTGGACCATCGGGGTAGGGCGGAGCTCATACCTGAAGACCTTTGACGGGTATACCAAGTTCAAGCTATGGCGGCAAAAGGAAAGCGGCGGTATGCCCATTTCCGTGACCCTGATGGGGACGATCAGCAACTACACCCAAAATTTCTCCGACGAGTCCTATCTCGACGCCAATTATCGTACAGCATACGCGACCCAGCTTATCCTGGCCAGGAAGTTCAGGTACTTTTCCCTGGAATTGGTGCCGACCTACATCCGGTCCAACCTGGTCCCCACCACCGCCGACAAAAACGACCTGTTTGCCGTCAGCGGGGGCGCGCGCGTCCGGCTGACAAGACGGATGAGCCTCGATGGGGAGTACAACTATCTTTTCCCCAACCAGGTGAACTCCACGAAGGTGTATAATGCGTTGTCCTTTGCCTGGGAAATGGAGACCGGCGGCCACGTCTTCCAACTGGTGTTCACCAATGCACAAAGCATGGTCCCCACCCAGTTCATCTCCCAGACGACGGGTAATTGGGGCGACGGCGGCATCTATTTCGGATTCAATATTGCCCGGAATTTCAACCTCACGTCGCACGCTAAAAAATCGGTGAAATACTAACGGATCAGCATAAACTTGACGGGAGCCAGCGGGATGCTGCCGCCCTGGAAAGAGAGGATATATACGCCCGGGGCCATTTCCGGCAACAGCAGGGTGGCCCCGGCCGTTCCACGGGCGAGTTCGGCCCTTTCCCTGAACACCATCCGCCCCGTCATGTCCACGATCACCCACGAACCGGTCTGGGCGGAAGCCAAAGTGGTTGTCAGCAGGAGCGTGTTGGTCTGCACCAGGGAGGGCTGTACCTTGATGGTATTGGCCGTCAGCTTGCCGGCAACCATCTGAAGGATGGGAGAATAGCCGACCAACTGGCCCTTGTCATTGTCGAGCCTGAGCCTGAACCAGGTCGTCGTATCGATCGGCGTCGGATAGCTGTAAGAGGACGGCGTGCCGTTCGCGGTGACGGTACCCAGCGGAGAAAAGGTCCGGGCGTCCTGGCTCGCTTCCGGCACGAAATCCTTGATGCCGCTTTCATCGGCCGTCGTCCACCTCAGGACACAGGTATTGTCCCCTTGCAGGGTCGCCGTAAAGGATTGAAGAAGCACCGGCAGGGGGATGACCAGGGAGTTACAGTTGGTTTCTACGGTGGCAGATCCGGGGAGATACGGAGAACCGATGGTAATGCCCGGCGCTTCGCAAATAATGACATTTGACGTGTTGGCCAGCGTACCGTTGGAGCTGTTGCCCCCCAGGATATTGGTGACGTCTATGCCGGCAACATCGCCCGGCGCATCCAGGAGAATGCCGGGGGACGTGTCATCGTTGTATTCATACAAGGTAACGACGGCGCCTTGTCCTTCGCAAATACTCGAATCTTGCTGGTTCAGGTAGTTCTTGAAGTACATTTGCCCGAAATTGGTAATAGGGGCGTCATTGATGGATCCCCCCTCCACTGTAAAGGTGGCACCGGGTGCGTTATAAATCAGTTCGTTGGCACCGGCGTTCCCATTGAGACCGGTCCCGCTGTTGGCACCTGTATCCCCGAAGGTCAGGGTGCCGTAGTTGGCGATCTGTCCGTCGTTGGTCACCTGGCTGCTGCCGTCCAGGATATTCAGTGTTCCATAGTTGGTCACATAGCCCTTGATGTCACCGGTATAAATGGTCAGGGTTCCTCCCGGCTCCACGACGATGACCGGCGTTCCGCTGAATTTCAAGGTATTGATGGTCAGGTTGCCGCAAACATAAAGGGTTCCCTTGAGGGTGAGGTTCGTCAGGGAAAGGGCTGTGGAACTGTTATAATAATAGGTCGTTCCGGCGGCCAGCGTGCCCGTGGTGGCAGCAGTGAGGGCCGTACCGGACGTGATGGGGCAGGCGGCACTGGCGAAGGGGATGGGGACCGGACACTGGGCTATTAGTGTTCTAAAACCCATACAGAGGCAGCAAGTTATCAAGAGCGCTTTCATAAGATTACACGGATCATTGGTACATAAAGTTAAACATTGGGATCCGGGAATAAATGTAGGAATGACAACTATCAGGGATCGGCTACAGCCATGTAGTAAAAGTTCTAAAAATTTGATCGACAGACTGTTAGGCCCTTACCTGGCCCCCTTGGTCGAATACCCCTATCTTTGACGGACATCAATCCTTTTAAACCGGCGATGGAGACCAAAAAGCGCATATTGCTAGCCGACGACGATCGCGAGGACCAGTTCATTATTGCGGAGGCATTCGAGGAGATCGGGGTGAAAGACATCCTCCACTTCGTGGAGAATGGAGAGCATGTCCTGGCTTGGCTTGAAACATGCGCCGCGGAAGGTACGCTGCCGGAGCTCATCGTTTTGGACCTGAACATGCCCAAGATGAATGGCACCCAAACCCTGCTCCGGCTGAAAGAGGACGAACGCTTCCGGCATATCCCGGTGATCATCTATTCCACTTCCCTCAACAATATCGAAAGGGATGAATGCATCCGCCTGGGTGCACATTCTTATGTGATCAAAGGGATCACGTTTAACGAGTGTAAAAACATTGCAAAGACTTTATACGATTGTTGCACGGAGCTTTCCTGATATATGGACAAAAACGATTACGCTATGCGGCAGGCCCTGGATCAACTGCGCCGGTATACAGAGCAGATCCATTTGGGCGGCGGCGCGAAAGCCATCGCGCGCCAGAAAGAAAAAAACAAACTTACGCCCCGGGAACGGCTGGCCTACCTCCTGGACAAGGATAAACCCTTTATAGAGATCGGCGCCTTTGCCGGTTGGGAGATGTACGAGGAAGAGGGCGGTTGTCCCGCCGGGGGCACCGTGGGGGGTATCGGTTATGTCAGCGGCCGCCAGTGTGTGATCGTGGCCAATGACCAGACCGTAAAGGCGGGCGCCTGGTTTCCCATTACCGGTAAGAAAAACCTGCGGCTCCAGGAGATCGCGATGGAGAACCGCCTGCCGGTCATCTATCTCGTGGACAGTGCGGGGGTTTTTCTCCCCATGCAGGACGAGATCTTCCCGGACAAAGAACATTTCGGCCGCATTTTCCGTAACAACGCCCGCATGAGTGCTATGGGGATCACCCAGATCGCCGCGGTCATGGGCGCTTGTGTGGCGGGTGGGGCCTACCTGCCCATCATGAGTGATGAAACCCTGATGGTGGAAGGCAACGGTTCCATCTTCCTGGCCGGTCCCTACCTGGTCAAGGCCGCCATCGGTGAAGACGTCGACGCGGAGACCCTGGGCGGGGCCGTTACCCATACCGAACGTTCCGGTATTGCGGACTATAAATTCCCCACCGAACAGGCCTGCCTGGACGAGGTCCGGAAGATTATCAGTCGTCTGGGCGCCTCGGCCAGTGCGGGGTTTGACCGTATACAGCCTGCACTGCCGGCCCGGGAAGGGTTGTACGGGCTGATCCCCGAAAACGGGGCAAAAGCCTACGACATGCGCACGCTCATCGAATGCCTCGTGGACGATTCGGCTTTCGACGAATTCAAAAAGGACTATGGTAAGACCCTGCTCTGTGGTTACGCCCGCATAGACGGCTGGGCCGTGGGCATCGTAGCCAACCAACGCACGATGGTCAAAAACAGGAAAGGGGAAATGCAGATGGGCGGCGTGATCTACCACGACAGCGCCGACAAGGCCGCCCGGTTTATCCTGAACTGCAACCAGAAAAAAATACCCCTGGTGTTTCTCCAGGACGTCACCGGCTTTATGGTCGGCAGCCGGAGCGAACACGAAGGGATCATCAAGGATGGGGCAAAGATGGTCAATGCCGTAGCCAACTCCGTCGTACCGAAGTTTACGATCGTCGTGGGCAACTCTTATGGTGCGGGGAACTACGCCATGTGTGGCAAAGCCTACGACCCCCGGTTTATCTACGCGTGGCCGAATGCCAAGATCGCGGTCATGGGCGGTGAACAGGCGGCCAAAACGCTGCTGCAGATACAGGTGGCATCGTTAAAGGCGCAAGGACGAAGCATCAGCCCGGAAGAAGAAAAAACGCTGCTGGAGTCCATCACCCGGCGGTATCAATCCCAGACGACGCCCTATTATGCCGCTGCCCGTCTTTGGGTGGATGGGATCATAGATCCGCTGGAAACACGGAAGGTTTTGTCGGAGGGGTTGGCCGCGGCCGATCAAAGCCCCATTACGGAGCCCATGCGGGTGGGGGTGTTTCAGGTATAAACGGCGCGCGCCTAGTGCGCACCGATCGCGGCTCCCGCCTGGCGGCGCCAGAGGGCGTATCCCCCGAAAAGTAGGGCAGAGAAAAGGACGGTGGCATACAGGCTACCCCGGAAGAAGGGCAACCCGTCTTCCATGGCCAGTACAAATCCGGCCCAGGTATGCGGACGGTGCCATCCGCCGCCGGCAGCCCAGGTGGCCGCATTGGAAGCGAAGAAATACAGAACGGGTCCGGCCAGGGCGCCCAACGCGATCTGAAGGAGGTTCCTTTCGGCCACGAACCAACCCAGCACGGTCAGGCCGGTAAAAAGAACGTAATTGACCCATTGCCCGTCATAAAATCCCTGCATGTCGGTCATCCCGGCGTTGTGAAGGAGTTGGAACAATAAGTCGGAAAGAAACATTGACCCCAGCGGAAGGAGAAACGATAATTTTTTGTCCTTGACCACCGACCCGCTGAACAAAGCCATGGCGATCTGGGGCGCAAAACCCCAGGGACGGCTGGGGATCAACCTGTATAACGCACTGACAAGCAGCAACACTGCAAAGATCAAAAGGAGTTGTCCGCTTTTTTTCATTTCTTCCCGGGTTTGACACAAAAATACGAATTTTAGCCGGTGAGCGACACTATGGATACCGGCAAAACAGGGGAGATCCTGGCCGCAGATTATTACCGTTCCCGGGGCTTTAACGTGCTAGAGCTGAACTGGAGGCATTCTTATTATGAAATAGACCTAGTCGCCGCCGGCGAAGGCGTGCTCCACGTCGTGGAAGTCAAGACCCGCCGGGGCGGTTCGTACGGCTTCCCGGAGGAGTCGATCGATCACAGGAAACTGTACCGGCTGATGAAGGCGGGGGTGCGCTATCAGCAGCAGCATCCGCAGTGGAAGCGTATCCAGTACGATGTGCTGTCCATACGGTTGCACGCCGGTGCGCCGCCGGAATACTTTTTGATTGAGGATGTGTACGCCTAGAAGTCCGCGACGACGCCCGTATAGTTCTGCGGCGTAATCTTTTTCAGCTCCGCTTTAAGCTTCGCATCGACGTCGAGCCCGTCGATAAACGCATGCATACTCTCCCGGTTAATCCCCGAAGCCCCGCGTGTTAACGCCTTGAGCGCCTCATAAGGATTGGGATATTGCTCCCGGCGGAGGACCGTCTGCACGGCCTCGGCCACCACCGCCCAGTTGTCTTCCAGGTCCTGGTGCAGGACGTCCGGGTTGAGGATCAGTTTTTCCAGGCCCCGTTCGATCGAGCGGATGGAGAGCAGGGAATGGGCAAGGGGAACCCCCAGGTTGCGCAATACCGTGGAGTCGGTCAGGTCGCGCTGGAGACGGGACACCGGAAGCTTGGCCGACAGGTGTTCGAACAAGGCATTGGCCAGCCCGAGGTTGCCCTCGGCGTTTTCGAAATCGATGGGGTTGACCTTGTGTGGCATGGCGCTCGATCCTATTTCCCCTTCCTTGATCTTTTGTTTGAAGTAGTCCATCGAGATATAGGTCCAGATATCCCGGCAAAGGTCGATGAGGGTGGTATTGATGCGTTTCAGCGCGTCGAACTGGGCCGCCAGTCCGTCATAATGTTCGATCTGGGTGGTAAACTGCTGGCGCGCCAGCCCAAGCCTTTCGTTGACGAAGCTGTTCCCGAAGGCGATCCAGTCGGTGGCGGGGTAGGCGATGTGGTGGGCGTTGAAGTTCCCGGTGGCACCCCCGAACTTTGCGCCAAAGGGCATTTGACCAAACAGCTCCGCCTGTCCGCGAAGGCGTTCCACGAAGACCATGAATTCCTTGCCCAACCGGGTAGGAGAGGCCGGTTGCCCATGGGTACGGGCCAGCATCGGAATGTCCTTCCACGCCTGTGCGAGACCGGCGAGGTTGGCAATAAGCCCGGAGATGGCGGGTTGCCACTCTTGGGTAAGCCCGTCTTTCCAACTCAGCGGGATCGCGGTATTGTTGATGTCCTGGGATGTCAGGCCGAAGTGGACCCATTCTTTGATGGCGCCCGCGCCCGCCTCGTCCAGGACGGATTTGATAAAGTATTCGACGGCTTTTATGTCGTGGTTGGTGATTTTCTCGATGTCCTTGATCTTCGCTGCCTGGGCGGTGGTAAATCCATCCATCAAACCGGTTAACGCAGCGCGGGCCGGTTCAGAAAGCGCCACAAACCCCGCCTCGCTCAGATGGAACAGGTATTCTACCTCGATCCTGACCCGGTAGCGGATCAAACCGAATTCGGAGAAATAGCCGTCCAGGCGTTCCACCTGCCGGCGGTAACGGCCATCGATAGGCGAAATGGCAGTGAGCGATTGAAGATCCATTGACGTATTTTTGCGCAAAATTACCTAAAACCCTCAAGCATTGGAAAAGATTTGGAAGGTGGGCGCTGTGAGCTATCTGAATACCAAACCCCTTTTGTACGGCATTTTGCGGTCCCCCCAGGTGATGCGTCGCCTGGAGCTGACCATAGACTATCCCTCCATCATTGCCCAGGACCTGGTCACGGGTGATTCCGATATGGGCCTGGTGCCCGTCGCCATCATCCCCCGCCTGAAGGAGCACCACATCAACGGGGGATACTGCATCGGGACGGAGGGAGAGGTCGCCTCCGTTTGTCTTTTTAGCGAGGTTCCCATGGAGGACATACAAACGGTCCTCTTGGATTACCAATCCAGGACCTCGGTGGCGCTGCTCAAGGTCCTGCTGAGGTTCCATTGGAAACGGACCCCTACGTTTGTCAATACCCATGAAGACTACCGCTCCCGGATCAAAGGTACGACGGCGGGGCTGGTTATTGGCGACCGGGCACTCGAACAGCGGAAAATATCCCCTTATATCTATGACCTGGGGGCGGCTTGGAAGGCTTTTACCGGTTTGCCCTTTGTTTTTGCGGCCTGGATCAGCAACCGTCCCCTGGACGAGGCTTTTATCCGGATCTTCGATGAAGCCTGCGGGGTGGGCTTCCGGGAGCTGAACAGCGTCCTTGCAGAAAACCCTTACCCGGTGTACGACCTGCAGACGTACTACACCCGCAATATTTCCTATGAACTGACCCCGAAAAAACGCGAGGGATTGACCCTTTTCTTACAGTATATCAATGAGTTACAGGGTGGCTAGTACTCCGCACCGGATTTGTGTACCTTTGTAGGTAATGACATCCGTGTGCGTAGGACGGCTTACCCTGAACCTGGCGCTACTGCTGTGCGCAGGAGTGGCCCGGGCGCAGCTATCAGCCGCCTTCAACCACCCTGATACCGTTTGTCTAGGCGCCCCTGTAACCCTTACCAATCAATCGACGGGCGCGACATCTTACAGTTGGAATTTCTGCAACGCCTATACGGATACCGTGGGGAACAACGTCCCGGGCTGCCCGGATCCAGCGCTAACAGTATACAGCGGCGCTACCCCCCCTGCCTTTTCCTACTCCATACCGGGAACCTATACCGTTTGTCTCACGGCAACGGCTGGGGCCGCCACCGCCCAGGCGTGTCACCCCATCGTCGTCAAACGGGCGCCCACCATCGTTTTTGGTACGGATACTTTTTTCTGCGCGGGTCAGACCGCGGTGTTGAACGCGCCGGTCAGCCCCGGTATCAAAAATACCTGGAACACCGGCTCCGACTCGAACCAACTAACCATCACCGTTCCGGGGACGTACAGCCTGACCTCCACCTACTATGGCTGTACCCTCAGCCAGACCACCACCGCGGCGGAATTGGCCAATCCTTCCGTCCAGCTGCCCAAGGACACCGTTTTCTGCGACTCCGGTGTCCTGAAGTACACGACCAACCAACCGGTGACTTTTATCTGGAACACCGGGTCCATTGCCGATACCGCCTTGGTCACCACCAGTGGGACCTATTGGCTCCAGCTCAACGAACGAGGCTGCACGGCCCTGGACTCGATCCATTGCAAGGTCGTCCCCACCCATTCGCTGACCCTTGGGAAGGATACCAGCTTTTGCGGACCCGGTCGTCTGATCTACCATCCCCAGGATTCGGTAGGGGTTACCTACCTGTGGAACACAGGTTCGGATTCCAGCAGCACGGCCGTGCTGTCCAGCGGAACCTACACGCTGGCCTACATGGACACCGGTTGTACGGCCACGGCCAGCATCCAGTGTACGGTCATCCCCAAACCCCATATTCCCTTCCCCGCCGATACCACCTTCTGCGACTCGGGGATGCTGCGCTATACCACGCTTTTGCCGGTGACCTATTACTGGAATACAGGAGCCACGGGGGACAGTTTGGAAGTCACCGCAAGCGGATTGTATAAACTGATCGCCGACAATAACGGATGCGCCGACACCAGCACCATACAGGCTACGGTGGCCCAGGCCCCCGTTGTCGTGCTACCCGCCGACACCACGTTTTGCGGACCCGGGGTACTCCGGTATGTCAGCCCCTTGTCCGTTACGTATAGCTGGAACACCGGTTCCGCGAGTGCTGTAACGACAGTCACCACCACCGGATTGTATACCCTTACCGTCGACAACAGCGGCTGTACCGCCACAGGGACCAGCCAGGTAACGGTCAAGCCCGTGCCACAGGTGGACCTGGGCAACGATACCGCCGTCTGTCTCTCCAAACCTTTTGTGCTCGACGCCGGTGACCCGGGGGACACCTATCTGTGGCAGGATGGGAGCACGGGACAAATGTATGCCGTCACCCAGGCCGGCGCTTATACGGTAACGGTTACGGATAACGGTTGCAGCGCCTCGTCCACCATCCACGTCTCCGCGGCGGATGTCCCCTACATTACCTTAGGCGGTCCCCAGCCCATCTGCCCCGGCGAAACCATCGTCCTGCAGGCCAACCCGGACACCGCGGCGTATACCTATACCTGGCAGGACGGCACCACCGGTCCCACCCACGCGGTCACGGTCCCGGGTATCTATACCGTCACCGCCACGGACGCCTGTACGACCTATACCGCTTCGGTAGACGTGCAAACGGGTGTTTGTGTGGTACGCGTTCCTAACGCATTCACACCCAACGGCGATGGCTACAATGACGTCTTCAGGGTCCTCGGCACCGAGGTCGTGGACCAGTTCTCGCTGACGATCTATGACCGCTGGGGCAGAACGGTTTATGCATCACGGGATAAAGAAGCGGGATGGGATGGGGGCGCCTATCCGACCGGCACCTATGTATATGAGCTTCATTTCCGGTATGCGTTGACCGGTAGTGCGTATATGCAGAAGGGGACAATCCTGCTGGCGAGGTAATATAATTACTATATTCGCAGATCACTTCAAAACTCGCTAAAACCACACAACATCATGAACCGAATCCTGCTTGGACTCGTAGCCATCGCGGTGGCAGCCAGCCTTACCCTACCCAATAGCGGCTGTAGCAAAACAAAAACGGTAACGGACACGGTTACCGTAAAAGACACGACCATCGTACGCGACACGTTGAAAGTACCTTATGACACGACGTACCGCCACATCAACGACAGCCTTTGGGCCTATTACCCGCTTAATGGTAACCTGGGTGACTCCTCCGGGAACAACCACGCCCTGACCCTGTTCAGCGGCGCGGCGCTGGGCATTGACATGTGGGGCAACCCCCAAAGTGCCCTGGATTTTCCGGGCGGCACCGCTCGCGGTTTGATTGCCGATGGAGGTAATTTCACTGCACCCAGCTGGTCGGTATCTTTCTTGGGGATGTACAGGACCACCCACATCGGGTTCTTCTTCACAAAGATCAACTACACGGACGCCACCGGTTATTCAATGGCCATCGGAACCGACCCTGTGGCTATCCCGGATACGATACGGATTGTACTAAGTGGAAATACCCCGGCAAATACCTGTACCAATGTGGGGTCCGTTACCAGTTATATTCTATTGGATTCTACCGGCCCCAAACTGCAGACGGATGCATGGTATCATGTGGTGGCCACTTTCTCCGCCGGTGTTTTGAAAATGTATATCAACGGCGTGCTTGTCAGCCAGCAAACCGAGCCCATTACCCAACTGGCCTATTGTTCGAATGCAGGGTTTAATTTGGGGAACTGGTGGTCACAGGACAATGGTCCGGCGCTGAACGGGAAAATCGATGAGCTTCGCATCTACACCCGGGCCATCAGCGCGACGGAGGTTTCGTATCTGTACAACAAGATCCCGAAATTCTAGAACCAGGTTACTGGAACCGTAACGGAATATCCGCTTTACCCGGCTCGTTGGGATGATCCAACCCGGGTAGCGGATATTCCCCTTTAAAGGGAGAAAGGTTCGCAGGCAGCAGGGATTTGTGCACAAAAGTCACCTCCAGTGCCTTGGGGATTCCGGTGCCGGGTATGAGGCCTGTATAGTTGTTGCCGTGCACATGGGTCAGGACGAATTCGCGGCCAGCCTCGCGCATGATCCGGGCAAACGAATCCCAAAGGATGTCCAGGTCGTGAAATTCGATCGCCATTCCGCTCAGCAAACGGCCATGACGGAGGACGTCATCCATAATGCGGAACTCGGACAGTTCTATGTCGATTTTCAGGAAAACCGATTGGTCAGGCAGACCCGCCGGCAATTGCGCCACCACGTCGTCAAAAGGCACGAAGACCCCTTCCCGGGTGTTGGACACCCCCAGTTGAAAAAAACGGTGCCGCACCCCGTCGAAAAATTGGGGAAAGGTGCGATCGGTTTTACGGGCATTCCGGGCATATCCATAGACCAGCTTCCAAAGTGCGGGCGCCTCGGCGGGGCTTTTGAGCAGACGCAGCAGGAACTTTATCGAAAACAGGTAGAGGACGCGGCTGATGTATTCCTTGTGAAAGATATCCCTGGAAACGGAAAAATCGTATCCATGGACCAAAAGGTCATCGCCCGCCTTGCGGGCGAAATCTTCTTCGAAGGACCAATCGGCATT
Organism: Dinghuibacter silviterrae; assembly: GCF_004366355.1. Lineage (NCBI taxonomy): Bacteria > Pseudomonadati > Bacteroidota > Chitinophagia > Chitinophagales > Chitinophagaceae > Dinghuibacter > Dinghuibacter silviterrae. The sequence continues at coordinate 1,177,305 of NZ_SODV01000002.1, forward strand.
GATCCCCAGCCCCACCAGGACCTTGGTGGGCCCCAGGATGCAGCGGTTGATAACATACCCGCCGTCCTGGTCCTGGCCAAAACGCATCAGGTCGGTGGTGGCGTACGGATGGATCAGCTCGGGGTCGTAGTGGGTCAAGACTTAGTGATTTTCAGGACGAGGATGACATTGTAGTCGATGACACAATTGCTGGCAAAAAGCGTGCTATACCGGATACCCTCGATCTTGTCCAGGGCCGCCAGCATAAAGTCCTGACCCATGTCGGCGTGGACGTGGTACATATTCAGCGGCTGGCCGGTCTTTCTACATTGGGCTTCGTATTTGACCTGGTCCGGAAAAACGAGGATAAGGGTGCCGTTTGACTTGAGGATGCGGATAAATTTACGAAGGCCTGCCCTGGTGTCTGCAAAGTCTTCGATGAGGTGGCTCGTATATACGTAGTCGTACGTATTGTCGGGAACGGGGATTTCGTCTTTGATGACGTCGCACCCGATGTCTACTTTGTCCTTCCCGGTATGTGCATAGGGTTGCGGGAAATCGATCCCGGCACAGCGTTCTTTTTTGATTTTGTCGCCTCCAAAACCTATATCACAGCCGTCTCCCACGCAATACTCCAGCACCAGGTGTCTCACCTTGGAGGTCTCTGAAGGATAGTGCAAGGGGATACCCAGCTTTCTTTTCACTTTTCTTACGAGCGTGTTCAGCATATATACTTTTGTCTCAGTGTAACAATGGCGTCGAGGACTCCTTCAGTGGTGTGCAGGCTGCACACCGGGATACCCTCGTTCCCCACGAGCCGGCACACCATGGTTTCGGGATCCGGGGCTTCGTGGAAACAACCCGCATAAGGGCAGGCGCCTTGCAAGATAAGGCCTTTCCATAACTCGGGAAAATGGCGGTATAACGGGTTCACCGCGCCGAAGAATACGATCGACGGGACCCCCAGGGCCGCGGCGATATGGCTGGGGCCGGAATCCAGGCCGATAAAAAGGGCGGCGTTGTGCAGCAGGGCCATCATTTCCCGTAGTGTGGTCTCTTTATGGGCAACGCCTTCGATGGGGGCGGGGTTCTTCCCCAACTGGTAGACCGCATAGCCTTCCCCGGCGAGGTAGGCCGACACCTGGTTCCAGTCGATCCCGTACACCTTCCGGTAGTTTTTGTCTGTAAAGGATTCGAGGTGTAAAACCACATACGGTTTTGGCGGGTGAAGGGCTTTCTCCGATGCACTCAAATACAGCCGGGGATACTCGCGGACGAGGGGGAGGCCGGCCTTTGCCTGGTAGGCTTCGAGAAAATGCCGGTGGGGAGACTGTTCATAAGCGTCGTCCAGGACAACGGTCCTCCAGCGGATGCCCAGCCTTACCAGGATCTTCCTCCAAAAAGGCAGGGAAGACCTGAAACGGACGTTGGACAGCGGATAGTTCAGGAAAAGGTCGTTGAATTTGGTGACCACCGTTAGCCGCCGGTGACGGGCAGCCAGCGCCCTGATCACAGGCTCGGTCCACAATACGTCCCCCAATGCCCTTTTTCTCACCAAATACACTTGTTTCGACGGTTTTAGGGGCCGAAAATAAGGATTTCGTTTATTTTCGCCGCCGATATGCCTGAACCGCTTATCAGTATATGTATCCCGGCCTACCGGAGGGTAGCCTACCTGGAACGGTTGCTGCACAGCATCGCCCGCCAGGATCATGCACCTTTCGAGGTGGTGTTGACCGACGATAGCCCCGACGACAGCGTCCGGGAACTGGCCGGCCGTTTCCAGGACAAGCTTCCGTTGCGGTATATAAAAAATCCCGTGGCCCTGGGGACCCCGGAAAATTGGAACGAAGGCATCCGGCAGGCCCGGGGGACCTGGATCAAGGTGATGCACGACGACGACTGGTTTGCCACCGATACCGCGCTCGGCGTGTTTGGTCGCGCGATCGTGGCTCACCCCGAGGCCACCTTCTTTTTTTCCGCCTACCAAAACGTATACGAAGAAAATGGGGTGATCGAACCAATATGGCTTGGCCCCGCAGGCCGGCGGCGGCTGGAGCGCAGTCCCTGGTACCTGTTGGGGGCCAACTATATCGGGAACCCCAGCTGTACCCTTTTCCGGAAACAGGAAGGGCTGCTGTTCGACCCCGCGTTTAAATGGGTCGTCGACTTCGAGTTTTATATCCGTTACCTGGATGCGTTTCCGCGTTACCGCTACCTGGACGAGGTATTGGTCAATGTGGGGATCAACGCCACACAGGTGACAAATTATACTTTTGGGGTGACCACCGTTCAAGTACCGGAGAACCACTTGCTCCTGGAAAAAAACGGTCGCGAACACCTGAAAAACCTGGTGGTGTACGACTACTTCTGGCGGTTGTACCGGAACCTGGGCATACGGGAAACCGCGGACATCGCGACGGCCGGGTACACGGCTCCCTTACCGCAAGCGCTCCCGTCGATGATTCGCTGGCAGTCCCGCATTCCCCGGGCCGTCCTGCGTTTCGGGCCGGCCTCCAAGACACTGATGTTTCTTCATTACCTGACCCATCTATGACCCCTTCCCTCGCGGTGATATTTGTCAACTACCGGTCCTCCAAACTCTTGTTGGACGCCCTTTCGAGTCTCTACCGGGAAACCGCCGGGACGCCCCCGGACGTATGGGTCGTCGACAATGCCTCAGGGGACGATAGCCGTGACCGTATCCTCGACGCCTTTCCAGCGGTGCAATGGATCGACATGGGGTACAATGCGGGGTTTGCCCGGGCCAACAACGCGGGGATCAGGGCCGCGGGGGACAAGGATGTGTTGTTGCTCAACCCGGATACCATCGTCCTCGACCGGGCGGTGGAGAAGGCGTATGCGCAGCTTTGCGACAGCGACTTCGTGGCCTGCGGGGTCCAGCTCCTCAACCCGGACGGGTCGCCCCAGATATCCGGCAACTTCTTTATGAAGGGGGGGCTCAACCACCTGCTGCTTTTGCCCTACTTAGGGGCGCTGCTCCGCTGGATCGGCTACCGGAGCGGGACCAAGGTCCCCAATGTCCGGGAGGCGGGGTCCGTGCATCCCGTGGAATGGGTCAGCGGTGCCTTTCTCATGGTGAAGCGGAGCGCGATCAGGCAGGCGGGGCTGATGGACGAAGACTTTTTCCTATATGCCGAAGAGGTCGAATGGTGCGCCCGTCTGGGCAAGGTGGGTCCGCTTTGTATATTCGGGGAGGAACGCATCATCCACCTGCAGGGGGAAACGGTCCAGGACGGCAAAGGCTATTCGGGGCTGACGACGCGCAAAGATTTCCAGCTCATGCTCTCCAACCACCTTAGGGTACGCAAACAGTTTGGCGTGGGGTGGTTTTTGGTGTTGCTGTTGGGGTATACGGCCGGCGTCCCTGTGTTTTTCCTCGGGAATATTTTTACCCTTAGGGGTCTTTCAGCGCCAGCGCAGTTCGCGCGCAATGTTGCACGGCTTTGGTGGTGGACGCCCCGGATCATCGGCGGCCGCCCGCATTTCTACAAAGTGCTTTAACGCTTGTTGTCAGTCAGCCCGCGCAGGGCGTCAATCCGGAAATGAATGACCGGGAGGGCTTTGGCGGGTTGGCCTTTTACGGTATAGAGTAGGCCAAGGACGATCGAACCGCACAGCTTATACAGGTATTCCGCGATTTTTTTATAGTACGCACCTGTTCCAACCGCTTTGGTTCGCACGCTTTCCCCGCGGCCGATACCGGATGCTACGCGGTACATATACTCCCGCGTCAGCTTCGACACCTCCACCACGTGTTCGACCTTTACCTCCGGGTCGTACCAGATGGTCCGGCCCAGGTTCTTGAGTTTGAAAAAGAATTCCTTCCCCTCGCCACCGATCCGGAGGGTCCCTTTGACGCCCGGCAGTTCGGTATTAAACCCACCCACCGCGTCGAAGTCCGCCTTCCGGACGACCATGTTCGACTCCAGGGGATATTTCAACGGCGCGAATTCCACGGTGTGGGGACTATAGTCAAAATTCCCCACCAGGGAGGATACGAAGTGAGACATCCACTTCGGCTCGGCGGGTATATAGCGAGGGATGATCCTGCCGCCCATTCCCCCGGCGCCCGGGTGCGTCTCAAAGAATATGATAATTCTTTTAAGGAAGTCCGGGGCCGCCACCGCGTCGTCGTCCATAAAGACCAGGAGCTCTCCCTGGGCCAGGGCCGCGCCCGTATTCCGTGCAAAGGAAGCGCCTTGTCTTTTTTCTGTAAGGAAAAGGAATTGCGTTTCCATGTGCGTGCTTATATACGCCCTGCAGCGCGATTCCGTATCGTCCTTGCTGTTGTTATCCACGACGATCACCTCGAATGCCGACCTGTCCAGCGTTTGCCGGTGCAGACTGTCCATGGCGTCGATGATATAGTCCCTTCGGTTATAGGAACAGATCACCACGGAAATCTGTACGGGTTGCTCCATGCTATGCCGTTGCCTTTGACTTTTTCCGGTATTCACCGGCAATGGCCCCGATTAAAAGCAGCAGTGTCAGGATGGACCCGATCCCCGCGATCTTCAAACCTGTATAGTACGCCGTCGGGTGGAACTCGAAACGGATGTCGTGTTTCCCTGCCGGCAGGGCCAGGCCCCGGAGCAGGTAGTCGGTTTTGACGATGGGGGCTTCCTTGCCGTCGATATAGGCCTTCCAGCCGCGGCTATAATAGATTTCGCTGAATACCGCGAATTCATTGGCGCCGCTGTTGGACTCGTAGGTGATGACGTCGTTGTCGTTTTTGACCAGGTGTACAAAGCCGGTGGTGTCGTGCTGGGGCGTAAAGGGAATGAGCGCCTTCTCGCTGTTGTCGACGATCGCTGTGTCCCTGGGGTTGAAGTTGTCCAACGCCTTCATCGCCGCACCCGGCCCGTCCACATAGTTGATCGACTGCACCAGCCAGCAGGGCCCCAGCGCACCCGGGTTGGGGACGGCTTCGACCTGGTTGGTCTGGCGGTTGGCAACGATGAAATACTTGGTGTTGAACATGTCGTACACGGCCATGTTCATCGGTTGCCTGGTCAACTGGTGTGTCATCACGTCCTGGAAGAGGGCCAGCTTTGCCGCGTGATACCCACCCACCGTATTATGGTAATAGGAGGTGATGGCGTCCTCAAAGGCGTCCGTGGTGGTATTCATGACCCGGAAGTAGCCCGGATCCTTCAGGATCTCCTGGTCGGCAGGGCTGGGATTGAATACCGCCGCGGCCTCATCCGTGTCCTTATAGGTATCGTGGTTCAGGTAGCGCGTGTCTACCATGATCAGGTCAATAAATGAAAGAACGGTCAGGGCGGCTATGGCGATGCCGGCCTTCATCTTGCCCTTGATGTAGATGAAAAGCACCCCGGCCGCCAGGACGACAAAGAGGATCGTACGCAACAGGTCCGACCCGAACAAGGCCTGCCGGTCTGCCGCTGCGCCCCCCACAATAGCCCGGCCAAGGGAGGGATCACCTTTCTTCATCTGTGTCAGCTCTTCCTGGAGCTGGAGGTCATGACTGGACTTATACGTCGCCGTCATATACAGCCCGACCAGGACCAACAGCACAACGCCGGCGGTAATGGCTGCTTTTTTGAATTGCTGGAAGGCATAAGCCTTGTCCACCTTTTCTCCGTAGAAAAGTTGCTGAAGTCCCAACACCGCCAGGAGCGGGAAGGTGAGCTGGGGAATGACCAGGCTCATCGTCGGTGAACGGAATTTATCGTACAACGGAAAGTGGTAGAACATGAAGTCGTTGAAGGCTGCGAAATTCTTCCCCCACGACAGGAGGATAGCCAGCACCGTTACGCTCACGAGCCACCATTTGTGTTTGCTCTTCAGGTAAAACAGGCTAAAGATGACCAGCATGATCATCACCGCCCCAAGATACACCGGTCCCGCCACGCTGAGCTGGTTCCCCCAGTATGCCGGGAAGGCATAGTAGAGTTGCTGCGCCAGTTGCTGGGGCACCTGGTTGTTGCTGATGGCATCCGCCAGTTTGCCGTCCTGGGGCAAGGGGTCGCCCGAACCCCCGCCGTAGACGTTCGGGGATACCAGGGTAAAGGTCTCCGTGATCCCTTCGCTCCAGGTGAACGCATAGTCCACGTCCAGCCCTTTGCTTTTCTCCAGCTTGCCCGTAGCCGTATCCAGGGTCAATGCCCCGTTCCTCAAGGTTTCCTTCGAATAGTCGTAGTTCGTCAGCAGGGTGCCCGCGTTGCTCATGACCCCCAGGCCGCCGGCCACCATGGCCAGCACGATCGACAGGCCCATCTGTTTGTATTGCTTGTTCCTAATCCACTGGACGAGATAGGCGATCCCCATACACGCCGCCATCAGCCCGCAATAATACGCGATCTGGATGTGGTTGATCGATACGAGCAGGTAGGTGAACAAGGCCGTCAGTGCCGTCCCCCACCCATATCGTCCCTCAAAGAGCAGCACCAGCGCCCCCAATAAAAAGGGCACATACCCCATCGCCCATATCTCCGTCTGGTGACCCGCGATGACCAGGACCGCACTAAAGCTCGCATACGCATAGCCCAGGCCGCCAAGGATCGCCAGCCATGGGTTCACCCGCAGCACCAGCGCCAGGAAATAAAAGGATATGCACATCAGGAAAAAATAAGAGATCGGCGTCGGCAAAAACAGGTTGAACACCTGCAGGAAATACGCCATGGGGACCGGGTTGGTCTTGTCCATCGCGATCAGGAACGCCGGCATCCCCCCGAACATATTGTTTGTCCACAAAGGATAGTGACCGTGGGTGCTTTTATACACGTCCATCGGGTGGACCGTCGCCTGCCAGTGCGTCATATCCGAACCTCCCACCGTTTTCCCATCGAGAACGGGCGAACAGTATACCACGGAGACCAGAACAAAGACCGCCAGTGCAACGATATGCGGGATCAGCTTTTTCCAATTGATTTTTGTCATATTTGGGCGAATAGATGCGAGGCAAGATAAGAGTATTTGCGGTAAATATTCAAAAGTGCCTCCCGTGTGACGGCCGTGCCTTAATTTTGATCCTATGTCCTGGCTGAGAATGGCGTCCCGGGTGGCGCTCCTGGGGAATATCGCTTTTGCGGGCTGCGTCCTGCTCCGGTACGTTACCTTTATAAAGGACCCCGTGCTGTCTTCCCTGCTCCTCATCCTAGGGTGGTTTATCGGGATCTGGTTTAATCTGGCGGTGTGCGTTACCGTGGTCATGATGCGCCGCTGGCGCTCGTCGGTGCCGTCCTGGTTGCGGTGGGTCAACGGTGTGTTTTGCGTCGTTCAATTATATTATTTCTTTTTTATATGAAGTCCGTCTCATTTTTGCTCGCGCTCGTCCTCTTTTTCGCCGCCTGCCATCCCGCAGATCGCACCATCCCCACTGTTGGTTTTGCCGACGCCTTTGTCGACAATACCCTCGACCAGGCCAAACAGGGTTTTTTCGCAGCCCTCAGCGACAGCGGTTTTTCCGAGGACAAAAAGACCGTACACATCGTATACCGCAACGCCCAGGGCAGCCCCCTCACGCTCACGCAGGTCGTTAAATATTTCGTGTCGGAGAAGGTCGACCTCATCGGCACCAACCCCTCCGCCGCCACCGTCGCCGCCCTCCAAAGCACGCGCGACATCCCTGTGTTCATGATGGTCAGCCCCATCCCCGAACAAATGAAAGAAACCGACGCCCCCAACCTTTTCGGGGTTGCCGACACCCAAGACTATATCGACACTTCCTTCGCCCTGATCAAGGACGTGGTCAAGCCCCACGGCGCCACGCTGACCGTAGGTATGATCTACAACCAGTCCGAACCCCAGTCCGTGGACGCCCTCCATCGTATCCAGGCCCTGGCCCAGCGGTTACAGGTGACCGTGGTGGCCCTCCCCGTCAATGCCACCGCCGACGTGCAACTCGTCACCCAATCCCTTTTGTCGAAAAACATCGACGCCTTTTTCGCCAATCCCGACAATACCGTCTTCGGGGCTTTCGAGACCATCATACAGTCCTGCAACAACGCCCACGTTCCCGTGTTCACCAGCGAGGCCGGGCTTGTCGCCCGGGGCGCGGTCGCGGCGTACGGCGCGGATATGTACCAATGGGGGTATCAATCGGGGGTGCAGGCGGCGCATTATCTGCGGGTCAAGGCGAGCCTTGCGGCCGGGGCCACGGCTGAAACTTCCGCAGCCTCCACGTCCACTGGGGCCGCCACGTCGGCGGCGGCTTCCTCGTCCGGGGCTGCCACGTCGACGGCTGCTTCGTCCGGGGCTGCTGCGACCACGTCTGCCGGGGCCGCAACGGCCGCATCCGCTACGTCCACATCCGCCGGTGCCCTCGACACCACCGCGCTCCACGCCGCCGGCATCCACTGGGCCCTCGTCAAGGTCCGCAAACGCGTGTATAACCCGGCCGCGGCCGCCCGTTTCGGGCTCAGCCTCCCGGCCGCCTTTCAACCCCTGCGCTGATGGAATTCTACCTGTCCGCCCTCATCCTGGGGCTTTGTTTGTCATCGGTCGCCCTGGGTATTTTCATCAGTATGAAAATATTCAGGATACCCGACATCACCACCGACGGCAGCTATACCTTAGGCGCGGTGACGACGGCACTGCTGCTCACCCACCATTGCCCGCTGTCCCTGGCCATCCCCATCACCCTTGTGGCGGGCGGACTTGCCGGTTGTCTCACCGGGCTCATCCACACCAAACTGAAAATAGACGCCCTGCTCGCGGGGATCCTCGTGATGACGGCCCTGTATTCCGTCAACCTCAGCCTGCTCGGCAGGTCAACGCTGCCCTTGGTCAATATCCCCACCATCTTTTCTTTCTGGCCTTCCGGTGGTACCTATAGCCAGCTCCTGGTGGTTTGTCTTTTCCTGCTGGCGCTCACCCTGCTGCTCAGCTATCTTCTCCGCACCGACTTCGGGGTCGCCATGCGCGCCACCGGGGACAGCGAGTCCATGACGCGGGCCCTCGGGATCAACAACGACTTTATGAAGATCATCGGTCTGGGCATCGCCAATGCCCTTACCGCCCTCGGTGGCTTCTTGGTAGCCCAATACCAGGGTTTTACCGACATCAATATGGGCATCGGCGTGGTGATCGTAGGACTCGGCTCGGTCCTGATCAGCGACCGCCTCATCCGTTGGTTCCGTATCCGCCCCATCTGGCTGCAACTGCCGGTGGTCATCCTCGGTTCCCTGGTCTTCCAGTTTGTCCTGGCTTTCACCCTTTCCATCGGGGTCGACCCCAACCTGCTGAAGCTCGTGACCGCCCTCTTTGTCCTGGCCATCGTAGGGGCCCCCGCCTTGCGTCTCAAACGAACCGCATGATCACCCTCCAGACCATCCAAAAGGTATTCAACCCCGGCGAGCCCACCCAGGTCACCGCCCTCAACGATGTATCCCTGTCCATCGAGACCGGCACCTTTGTCGTCCTCGTCGGCTCCAACGGTTCGGGCAAAACCACCCTGCTCAACATCATCGCCGGCGCGCTCGCCCCCTCCTCCGGCACCGTGCGTTTTGACGACCACGACGTCACCCGCATACCCGAATACCGGCGCAGCCGCTGGGTGGCCCGTGTCTTTCAAAACCCCCTCAGCGGGACCGCACCCGAGCTCAGCATTCTTGATAACTTCCGATTGGCCGCTTTACGCACCACGCGCAAGGGGCTCCGGATCGGCTCAGGGGAAGCTTTCCGGGCCAAGGTACGGGACCGTATAGCCACCCTGGGGATGGGGCTGGAGGCAAAGATCGACCAACCCATGGGCACACTGTCCGGCGGCCAGCGCCAGGCCCTGACCCTGTTGATGAGCGTGATGGACCATACCGAAATCCTGCTGCTGGACGAACCGACCGCCGCCCTGGACCCCCGTTCCGCCGCGCTCATCATGAAAACCGCCGACCAGATCGCCCGGACCTACCAGCTCACCACCATTCTTATTACGCATAACCTAAGGGACGCACACACCTATGGGGACCGGCTGATCCTGATGGGGGAGGGGAAGGTCGTGCGTGACCTCGACGCCGCTGCCAAGGGCAGGCTGCAACTGGTCGACCTGGCTGAATGGTTTGGCTAAATTTCCGTGTTTTTCCTCTAGGGCTCCTGATGGAATTGTTGTTATTTCGTTGACCAAACTGACTACAATGGCCATAAAACCGGTATCCAAGCCGCTGGTTTCGCTTACGATCGATGAGCCCCAGGTCCACCTCACTATCACTATCGGCAACTTCCATGTCGGCGGTAGCTTCGTGCAATTCGAGGATCAGACCGCCCCGGTTGCCAAAGGCAACATCTCCCAGTTGCTACTGGGTGAAAAGGCCGTTCTTGCCGGCAGGAAGCTAAAGATCATTACCTCCGTCATCACCGCCAACAGCGTCACCAACAACATCGCCGTGACGATTGCGTTCCAGGGCACGGCCACCGAGCCCGGTGTTATCCATGACACGGTGGACAATACCGGAGACTATTATATACTGACCACGGAATATCAATTTCAATAGTTCGATGAAGTTTTTACCTCTGTTGCTGTTTTCTTTAACGGCTGTCATTCCGCTCGCCCTTTGCGCGCAGCAAAAAACCGACAGCCTCGACGTGAGCGACCTTTATACCCCCGCCAGCACGGGTTTTACCCTCATGGACAAGGCGCCCACCTCCGTCGACAAACCCACCACCACGAAGGCGATCGAGGCCGACATCCTGAACCTCGCCCAAGGAGCGGCCGTCCAGGTTACCCCCTTTTGGCTAAAGAACCACAACAACCTCAAAGCCGAAGACTTCACCAAACATACCACCCCCTTTTTCGAGACCCTCAACTTCTCGCTTGCGACCGTTAAAACCGATTCCAACTATGCCATCGGGCTCGGGTTTCGGACCCAGTTGGTCCGGATCTATTCGTTTGGCGCCACCGGCTCGTTGCGGGGGAAACAGCAAGCCATGGAATCCCTCCTGGCAGACCTGGGGCCCGCTTACGCCAGGGGAGACACTGCTGCCGTCCGGCTGGACACGGTGCGCATCGATTCTATTTCCCGGGACTATGCTGCTTTGATCCGTCGTCCGGTTTTTGTCACCGAGATCGCCGGTGGCTCCGTCGCCACTACCTCTAGCGCACCCAACAGCAGCATCGGCCAGGCTCACCTGGCGCGGTCCGGCGCCTGGTTAAACATCCGGTACAGTCCGTTCCAATTGCCGCTGGATTTCGTGGGGGTTGTCAGGTACTCCACCGCTGGAACACGGGCGGTCACGTCCACCCGCGACTCCGCCTTCTTTGACTATGGGGTGGGGGTGTTTTACGGGCGAGGGCATTTCGCGTTGTCAGCCGAATACCTCAACCGCTACGACGTCTCCCTCCAGAAGTCTTATGACCGATTGGCCGCCGCCGTCAATTATAAGATCAGCAACCAGATCATCATCGTGGGCGCCTTTGGGAAGAATTTCGATAATGTCGAGAATTTGTTTACGACCCTTGGAGTGAATTTTGGGTTGTCGAAGAATACGGTACAGGTGGCGAAGCCGGCGGTGCCGTAGGTATTCCGCCGCCGTTTGCCGGCCCCGCCAGGCCTTCGGCGCCCGCCCCGTCAGGCCTTCCGGCGCCCCTTCACGATCTCCGCCACCACCTTGTCAATCGGTAGCGTGACCATGTCCTCTCCGAAGGCGTCCCATTCGATAAACCGGAACGTCTCCGTCTCGCCCGTCGCCTGGTATACCTCCATTTGTCGCTCATCGAAGTCGAAAGGCTTATCGCGCAACGGAGCCTTGATCCGCTCCAGCGGCGTTACGTAATAGTAGATAGAAATAATCTGGTAATTGGGATTGAACGCAGACATCTGGTAGAAATCTGTCGTATAGAGGTGGTCGTCCACCCGGACGTCCAGGTCCATTTCTTCCTTGAATTCCCGTTTCAGACAGTCCCGGGTTCCCTCCCCAAACTCCAGGCCACCGCCCGGGAATTTAGTGATATACGCGCCACGGATATATTCATCGCTCACCAAAACTCTTTTCAGGTCATCCACCAGGAGACCATAAACGCGGACGTTGATCATCAGAAGTATTTATTCCGGATAAAAAAGGCACAGGCACTCCCTGAGATCGCCAGGCACACCAAGGGCACTATGAAAAAGGTAGCCGGAGAATCGCCAAACGGCAAAGGGATCTTCATGCAAAACAAAACCGCCACCAAAAGCGGCAGCGACAACACCACGCCCGTGGCCGTCAGCCAACGCAGGCTACTGTTCCGGTCCCCGGCCAGGATGTTCGAAAACGCGTTCATCGTGCTCGCCAGGATGTTGGTGTAGATGTTCGCCATTTCCAGCGCCTGCGCATTGTCCACGATCAGATCCTCCAGAAATTCGCGTTCCTCTTCATTCAGTTGCAGGAAACTCGTCCGCATCAGCTTAGCCATCAGCGTTTCGTTCGACCGAAGCGCTGTCACGAAATAGACCATGCTTTTCTGGATCCGCACCAACTGGTGAAGGTCCTCATTCCGCCCGTGCTGGTACAACCGTTGTTCCAACTGATTCCTCTTCTGGTTCGCCTCCTTCAGGAATTCCATAAAGTTCTGGACCACCTTCTCGAAGATCTTCAACACCATCATATTCTTCTTATCCGGGTTCCGGTTTTTGAACGTATTCAGGAATTTCTTGATGGCCCCGTTCTCGAAAGAATTCACCGTCACGATCTGCCCATGCGTCAGGATGATACAGATCGGAATCGTGATATAATAGGCGTCGCTTTCGTTAAAGGAATTGTTCTCCGTGGGCGTATTCAGGACGATCAGCTTTACATTCTCCGAGGTCTCATACCGGCTCCGCTCGTCAATATCGAGCGAGTCCGTCAGAAAGTCGATAGGGATGTCAAGCGTTTCGGAAAGGTCAGCAAATTCCTCCTGCTTCAGCGGAGGGAGGATATTTACCCAAATGCCGTTTTCCGGCTTGTCGATCTCGATGGTCTGGCCCCCCGAGTTCTTAAAATACTGGATCATTGCTATAAAGGTAGTTCGATTTCTCCTTTGAACACAAAGGTCGCCGGCCCACACAGCCAAATGTCCTCAAAGTCATTGTCGCCCACCTTTGTAAACTCCACCTGGAGCCTTCCCCCCAGTGTCTGCACATCCACCTTCCCCGGTCCGTTCGACCGCGCGCCCACCAGGGCCGAAGCCGTTACCCCCGTCCCACAGGAATACGTTTCATCCTCCACCCCCCGCTCATACGTCCGGACATAAATGCTGCCGTCTCCGTTCAACTCCACGAAATTCACGTTGATCCCCTTTTCCGAAAACGGGGCACTATACCGGATCGCCGCTCCTTCCTTTGCTACGTCCAGGTCCGCCACCTTTTCCACGTGCTTTACATAATGCGGAGAGCCCGTATCCAGGATGAAATGGTCGTTTTCTTTCTTAATTGCGCGCACCGGGTTCATGTGCAACCGCACCCAATCCCCATTCCCCAATGTCCCCTCATGCTCCCCGTCCGCCGCGGTAAACGATGCGCTATGCCCGATCAACCGCAGCTTATGCGCAAACCGGACGATGCTCCTCCCCCCGTTCCCACACATGCTCCCTTCCCGTCCGTCCGCGTTAAAATACTTCATGTCAAAGTCATACCCCTGCTTTTTGTTCAGCAACATCAACCCGTCCGCCCCAATCCCAAACCGCCGGTCGCACAACCACTTCACCTGTTCCGTCGTCAGCCCGCTGTACAACCCTTCCCGGTTATCGATCAGGATAAAATCATTCCCCGTAGCCTGGTATTTGAAAAATGGAATCATAACTCCGTTTGTTCTAAAATGGACAATGTTTTCCGGATCAGCGATTCTATTGTTTTGGCCCCATCCTTTGTGAAGGTCCCCTCCACCCGGTTCGCCACGATGGCATTCAAGCTCAGGCACGCATGCCCCAGCAACCGCCCCAACCCATATATACCCGCCGTCTCCATCTCAAAATTAGTGATCCTATGTGCACCAAACCGGAAATCCCCCAACCGGTCGATCAATTCCGGGTACATCAGCCCCAGACGGAGCACTCTCCCCTGCGGCCCATAAAAACCTGGACACGTCACCGTAATCCCCCGGTGGAACCCCTCCACAAAGTGCTTCATCAACGAAGACGCCGCCCCGCTGATATAAGGCGGTGTCCCATTCAGCCCTGTATGCGTCACAAATGCATGCACCAGCTGTTTCTCCTCATCATTCGGCTGCGCCCGGTAAAAATGCAACAGGTTATCCAACCCCAGCCCATGCGTAGACGCCAGGAAGCTGTCCACCGGTACATCTTTCTGCAACGACCCCGACGTACCCACCCGGACGATTCTCAGCGACGTCAGCTGATCCTTCACCATCCTCTTCTCCAGGTCGATGTTCACCAGCGCATCCAACTCGTTGAATACTATATCGATATTATCCGTCCCAATCCCCGTCGACACCACCGTCAGCCGCTTTTTCCCCACCCGTCCCGTATGCGACACAAACTCACGGTGCTGCCGCCTCACTTCGATACTGTCGAAATGCTTGCTCACCTCCTTCACCCTGTCCGGATCCCCCACCGTCACCACCGTATGCGCCACTTCTTCCGGCCTCAAATCCAAGTGATACACCGCCCCTCTCTCATTGAGGATCAATTCCGAATCCGCGATCTTCTGCATATCCACCAAATTTCGGAAATATTTCTAAAAATCAATCATTTACCCTATTTTTGCAACCCCGCTAACGCGGGCTTTTTTGGTCCTGTGGCCGAGTGGCTAGGCAGAGGTCTGCAAAACCTTTTACAGCGGTTCGAATCCGCTCGGGACCTCGAAAAGAACACCCTTCTCCGCAAAAACCGCTCTATTTGGGGCGGTTTTTTATTTACAACGAATCGGACGCGAGCTCGCTCGCGGTCTGCGCAGCGGCAAAAGCTGCCTAGCAATTAAGCGAATTCCTATGGAGATTGAAATAGCGCCAGCAAGCTCTAATCAATTCGTCAACTCAGATGACATGATTTCGGTCAACCTCTGGCCCAATGAGTCGGGCGTATCCCACCAAGATAGTTTGTCCTTCATTGCCCCGTTTGATATTGAATCTATGATAAAGGCCTTAGTCTTTGGGCCAAAGTATAACTGATCTTGGACTAAGATGGAAAAGTATTCGGCCCTAAGTTCTGCAGCGTCTTTAGAAATAAAGTAGTTTTTCGGAACGACCTCAAGCTGGTGATCCATCGGGTTAATTATGAAGGTGTCGAAGTTATTGTGGATTTTGTATGCCATCATTTCCTGAATCCCAGGAAGCTTATAGAAAAGCTTTGTAGTCTTATCGAGCAGGTCAATTTTTCTTTCCAACAAGAGTTTCTTGTCGTTTTCTCGCGTTTGGCGAATGCCGATATAGGATGTAATGAAAACGGTAGTCAAAGTAAAAGCTCCCGAAAGGACGGCGATCAGTACAGACTTTGTGAAGTTAGATAGCTCTCTTTTTTGAGAATTTGTCGTCATCATTCTAAAATGAGCATATAGTTTTTAATTGCGGAGAAAGTGAAGTATTTCAGTTGATTTTGCCTAAAATATCCTTGATCTCTGTTATTAAAGTTGAAAGAAATTGCTCTTTTACTAACCAAACGATTTTATTGTCAATGCCAAAATAGTCATGCACAATCCTATTCCGAAACCCCCTTATCCTCTGCCAATCTATATTAGGATTTTGAGTCCGGATTTCCTCCGGCAGCCTGTTAGCCGCCTCCCCAATAATTTCAAAGTTCCGAATAACCGCATCGACAGTCTTACCATCCTCAACGAATTCCTCATATGAAAGCCTCTCCGTATAAGACAAAATCTTATTGGAACTCTCAATAATATCTTGCAATAAAAGTTGTGGATCTCTACTAGACATAAAGTATTTCGGACTCAATAGCCCGATAATATTGCGGCTTTATACCCGCTTTGGAAACAAGGTCGACTTTTCGATCGAGCAGTTGCTCTAGTTCGTCCGCCAAATCGACGAATTCGATACCAATAGGCTGGCTAAAGTCGACCACAATATCGATGTCGCTTTCTGGTCTGAAATCGGTTCTTACAATAGAACCGAACAGGCCAATGGAATTGACATGGTACTTTTTAGAGAGTTCGGGTTTTGCCCGACGAAGTTTCTCCTGTATGGTCGACAGATAACTCACTTTACAAATATACAATAAGTTCGGGTTGGCCCTAGGCTACCAGGATAGATATTAATGCATTGAAAATCAATTGAAAATAATTTTATGCCGCGCCGGAAAGCCACGCAAGCAGCTACAGGTCTCTTATAAAAGGGGTCTTATTATTGATGGTGCAGCGAACGCGAGTTTACCCGCAGTCCGCGACGCACCAGGATAACCCACCCGGATTTTGCGCTTCACCCACCACAGCGTATATTTAATATATATGAAAAGAGTCATTTATATACTGCTGTATATAATATTGATAATCACAATTTTCTTTGGATTAAGCGATCGAATTATTTATGGGCAACAGCAAGACCTCCTGCGTTGGCTTCCTTTCATTCTTTTATTTGTAGTGAATCCAATACTTGTCTTTCTTATTGCCAGGACATTTGAAATCAAAAAGAATACGGTTATAGGAATAGCCGCACTGTCCGTATTGGTTTGGGGCCCCCTTTATGGAATTTATTTGAATAAGATGAAGGACAAGGAATTGACTTTACACGGAAAACCGACTATGGGAATTGTATATAAAAAATGGCATACTAGCGGGCGGAACAGGCATGAATGGCTGCTAAAGTGCCGTTTCTATGTAAATGGCGTGGAATATTCCACATTTAGCGAAGAGGATAAATACAATCAATACAAAATCGGAGACACGCTGCATGTTGTCTACGCAGAACGTACACCAACAAATTGTGAAATTTTGGAATTGAAGTAGCAGACTATAGCCGATTTTCTTTTTTTATAAGCGGCTTTAAAATCTTACCCCCCCACAACCCTAACAAAACCTGACAAAGTAATCCTATAGCCAGCCCGGTTAACTGAGCTTTCGTTGAAACAATATGATTCGACGCGAAGTAATAGATAACATACACCCCCAGAGGAATTTTAAAAAGCACACTTACAATAAGCCCCGGGTTGTACCCCTTGAATTTAAGCGCCATCACCACACGAGGAAGAGAATTGATCACCGAAAAATAGGCTGTCCAAAGCCCTATGGAGAGGGCAAATTGTCCCGATAAAATGGCAGAAACGGGAAATGCAATAAAAATCAGTGCGATGTTGACCCAAAAAGACCGTGCCTTTGTAAAAGGGAAGTCGGACTTGTCAGAGCCCAATACCTTTTTATTGAAAAAACCGGCAAATCCCCCAGGTAATATATACTCTTCAAATTGTTGTAGGAAACAAACAGGGGTTTGCAGCCAAAGCAGAAACAAGGCGTAGTTATTGTTTTTAACGTACAGGGTTAACATCGCGGACACAAATACCGCAAGGAAAATGGTTGATTTGTTCCAATTGTCATACAGCCACGCCAGATTAAAACGATTGTTTGAAACATCTGTTCGATTCATGGGTAAATTTTTTTAGATTTTGATGGAGTCCCAGATGATGTCAGCGATTTGCTTTTTTCTTTCATTGATTTTGTGCACGTATTGCAGCTCGGTCAAATTAAAAAGCTTCATCATCAAGGGTCTGTTTATAAACGGAAAAATCGTCAGCGCTTGAATGTTCAATAACAGGTCTTCCGCTTTAATCTTTTTTATAAC
Source organism: Dinghuibacter silviterrae (assembly GCF_004366355.1). Classification (NCBI taxonomy): domain Bacteria; kingdom Pseudomonadati; phylum Bacteroidota; class Chitinophagia; order Chitinophagales; family Chitinophagaceae; genus Dinghuibacter; species Dinghuibacter silviterrae. Next base: position 1,194,963 of record NZ_SODV01000002.1, read on the forward strand.
GCCCTTTTTTGACTCGGCATCTATTTGTTTTGTCAGAACGGCTAAGAACTCTTTCGTTGACACCTTACCGATCAGTGATAGAACAATACCAGGGTTCCTGTTTACCTCACTCATGACGAAAACAGGCAATTCGGGAAACGCAGAAAATTTGTTTGTATCCAGTTCAACAATTTGAGCAATCTTATCCCTAAGCGGCAAATCGGCATTCAAATAAGTGGCTATGACGGCAAAAAAATGTTGGAACTCCTCCTGGAAAATGCTGCTGAACAGCTTTTCCTTACTTCTGAAGTAGTAGTTGACCATGGATTTGGTCGTTCCCGCTTCATCGGCGATATCCTGAACCGTAGTGCCGTCAAATCCTTTGGAAGTGAAAATTTTCCTGGCAGCATTCCGGATAACCGTTTCTGTGTTTAATACGTCACTCATGATACAAGTGTTTCGAACAAGTGTTCGAAAAGCAAAAGTAGTTATTTTTTAATATTCTTAGACAGGGTTGTCCAACTAAAGTGGGGCAACATTTTATTTATTTAAATTATTGATTATCAGTCGAAAAATTTGCCGGGTAATTAAGGTCCATCCGGTTGTTTTTTATTTTACCCAAATTCAATATTGCCGATGCTTTTGTTACTTTTCCATAAGTTTGGAAACATTTCGGAGCGGCCACGATGCTATTTATATCGTCTGTTTGGGTATCGATACTGTAATAGATGATTTATTATTGCTTGAGTAAAAGAAGCGCAGAAACCCAATTTAATCGAGATATTATGTATAAACTGAAGACAAAATTGAGTCATTTCAGGTTCAATAGCATAATTAGAAGGGAAATCTATACTGTTGAATGGTATAAATACAATCCAGATACGGACAAAATGGAGGGTCTTACGCATAACGAACTTGTCCTCTTCACCAATTTTGCAGCAGCTAACTCAATGAATTTTGGAGGCGAGAAGAATTATGCAATTGCAGAGAATGACGCTTCTTTGGTAGATACTGTAGATGCGTTTCCAATTGGACTCAATGGAATTCCATCGTATTATATCCTAAGGTCTAGCCCTGAGCTTTCAAAAGACGGTTCGCTTTTCAGTGCTATGGATATTGTTTTACAGAATGGGCTCAGTGATCATCACAAGTATAATTTACCATTTGCTGTTGTAGGGAGGAGAATTGATATTGAGTAGCCGAAAAATAATATTTATGTTGATATTGTCTTTAAAAATGGCGCTCCTTCGAATAGCCTCAAAAGCTTTTCTTTATGCGTGAAATTGAGATCGGCAAGAATTGAATAGAGTAGTGCGTTCTGAGTTTTACAGAATTGCCGGTACATTTTATTCGTTATAAAGAAGTATCGTCTGCTTTGGGGCCTATTAGGATTTCGGAAAATGATGTCTTGTAAGGCCTTCTGAGAAGGTTTGAATATGAATATGAAATAGAATTGAGCATTGTCTGTTTGAATTTCTTCGGGAGATTTTATCAAATTTTGGACTGAGCTATAGTGAACTTTCTTGGGGGATCGCAAGTAGGTTTTGCTTTGATTAACTTTGACAATGGCCTTTTCTGTCTCGGGATCTGGGTTCCCGGTCACGAAGAAAGTGTGATGCCGCTTAAGACGGCCCAGGTTGATGGTGCGGGTCGTGAAGAATTGTTTCAGTAGAGACAAGATCGCTTGCTTCTACTGAACAATTAGTCTTGCCCAGGTGTAGTAGGTGAATTCGCAAAGATAATCTGGCCGTCTGGAGGGGTTGTCATAGGTGATGTGAGCATTGATGGTACGGCGATTGCTGTTATTTGTAATGGTTAAATGACTCCCCGTTTCTGCCAGGCCGATAGTGATTTTTTGGTGCCCTTCCTTGGTTCCTATACTAAAGTATTCGGTATTGGGAATTTGAATAATTTTATCAGGAATATCAGTCAAAGGACTTGTGGAGGGTTTAGGTTTTTTAGAGACCATATAAGTTCTGAGCATCTTTCCAATACTTTTTCAAAATGGGTTTGCTGACGCTGGTTTCGCCTCCAGAAAGTTCACCAGAGAAATGGCAGTATCTTTCGGCATATTCGGGGTTGCCAAACTCTTTCCATTTTTTATAAGCATCCGGAGATAAAGGCTTGTCTATATTGAACGGAATTTCAACCCCTGTCCGAATGCAGAAACCGATACCTTTTTTGGTTGTTTTTAGCGCTTTCCCATTCGTAGGAGAAGGTATGACATCTCCTGAAGTCTGAATTACATATAAGCGGCTTGTTTCAATAATATATTGGACCTCATTCAAAGTATCTTGAAATAATTGAGAGTCTGAAGGAAGAGCCTTTTCTGCAAGCACACCCATTTCCTTGTTGTGGTCCATCGAGAATTGATAGAGATTCATCGAAGTAATGATCATGCGATCGGCGCTGGTGTAACATTTAGCATGTAAGTCTTCGTGGAATCGCAGAGTCACGTGGCGGAGGGTTCGAAAGTAAACGATGTCGTCCGGGCTCAAATTTGGTTCACGAAAGATCAGCGTAGTCCTTTTACCCTTTTTGTCTCTATAAGCTAGCAGTTCCCGAAAGTCTTTGGATAGTTGTAAATAAGGGGAAATGAGAATCAAATCGGAGCCGGAGTTTTTAATGAGGTCGGAGATTTCCGCGGCACATTTCCGAGTATCTAGGAATTTGGCCATTTTTCTGCGATTTATTAGGCAGGTGATAGCGAATGATGTAAGATAGGCGGAAATGGCCAAATCTGCAATAGCGGAGTATTGCGGATTGTGTAACTGCATATAAGGATGCTGAACCAGGATAAAAAAAGCTGGCCCGAGCGGGCCAGCTTTTCACTTACCGTGTCATAATCACCAACGGCGGCCTCGGACTATTATCCGTCCCCCCTCCGTTAATCTTACTCAACTGAACACTGGAGGTAATGGCGTTGTCGCGCTTAGCAAAATCAGACAAGGTCAGCTTCGAAGCGGCAACAGGATTTTTCTTTTTCATACAATCTCGTTTTTAGCGAACAATAATAATCAACGGCGGCCGCGGATTGGAATCGGATTCCCCTCCGTTGACTTTGCTCAACTGAACATTGGAGGTAATGACGTTGTCGCGTGTAGCGAAATCAGACAAAGACAATCTGGCCGGCTGCTTTGGTGCGGCCGTCGGGTTCTTTTTTTTCACATTCATATACGTTTGGTTTTAGCGGGTGATAATGAGCAATGGAGGACGGGGGCCGGCGTCGGCTTCTCCCCCGTTGACCTTGGTCAGCTGGATGTTGGAGGTAATGACGTTGTCGCGGGTGGCAAAATCGGACAGGGAGAGCCTGGCCGGCGAAGTGCTGTCAAAGGCGGGCTTCTTCTTTTTCAGGTTCATGGCTTTAAAATTTAGGGATGATTACTAAATCTAATAAATTAAGTTAATATTTCCCGTTAAAATTTTACTTTCTCTCAAATAGTTGACGAAGGCTGAACAGGAGGCGTCCTATCAACCGCCGGTCTTGGGTAATGATCTCAGCCGTCCCTTCGAGGGAGGGGGAGAAGGGAATAGTCTGGTGATAGGTGGTGGTCAGCCTTTGCGGCAGCCGTATGTTGACGATATAGTTGTTGTTGCTGTTGGGTACGAGGGAGATAGAGCCGACTACGCCCCAAATCGACCCGTACTCATAATAAGGATGGCTGTCCAGCTTGATCTGTACGCGTTGCCCGGGCCGGATCTTACCCGAATTTTGGATGGGGATGAGCGCTTTTCCGATCAGCTCGTCGGATTGTTCGGGGATGAGGACCATGATGACGTCCCCCTTTTTGACGTATTGGTTGTTCTTCCAGATGTTGAGGAAGGAGGTCTTGCCGTCGGTCACGCTCCGCAGCACGTACTTGTATTCCCAGGCAATAATATCGGCGTTGATCTTTTTGATAACTTCGGCCAGGTTGGAGGTGTAGAGCTCCATGTTTTGCCGGAATTCGATTTCATAACTCCGGACGTCGTTGTTGAGCTCGGCGATGCGAAGGCCGGCATTCAATACATTGATGTCTTCCTGTTGCTTGTTTTTCCTGGATTCGATGAGCACCCGTTCGTCCTTTTCGAGGTCTTGGGCGGAGATCACATTCCCGTCTTTTAGCTGTTTGTTGCGGGTGTAGTCTTGCCTGGTGAGGTCGGCATCCCGGGCGGATAAGTCGTTTAGGGAATCGTATTTGCCCAGGAGGCGTTGATAATCGCCAATTTTGGCTTTTGAAGCGAGGATTCCATTTTGCTGCAGGTTCCCCCTTATGTAAAACAAATAATCTTCGTACTGTTTTTGAAAATTGGCAAAGTCAGTTTGGATCTCTCCGAGCTGCAGGTTGGTGCGGACCCGATGTTGGGAGAATTGGTTGGGAAGGGCCAGCGAGTCCAGGAAATTGTTCAGAAGTGCCTTTATGTAAAAAACGTCTTCAGAACGCGCAGGATTCTCAATGATACCCAGTACATCGCCTTTATGGATCGAATTGTCATCCTGAACCGTCAACTGGATGCGGCCATCGGATTCCGCCACCACGGATACGGGGGGATTGGAACTAGTGATCTGCACACGCGCCGTCAGTATATCGGGGTATTTGATGATCCAGGCAAAGACAAGCAGGATACCCATTAACAGGAGAATGGACAAAAGCCCCCAGGATAGTATCCTGCCCGGCATTTTCCCGATGATGTCGTGGAGCGACTCGGTCCCCCCGTATACGCCCGGATTTTCCATAGTAGGTTTATTAATTACCCAGCTCCAGCTGGTTTCTGACCAATTCGAAATATTTTCCCCTTCGTACGACCAGTTCTTCGTGGTTGCCTTCCTCGACGATCTCGCCGTTATTCAATACCACGATCTTATCCGCATGTTTGACCGTGCTCAGCCGGTGTGCAATGATGAGCACGGTGCGGCCTTCGTAGTATGGATACAGCTTGGCCATGATTTCTTTTTCGTTGTTGGCATCCAGGGAGCTGGTCGCCTCATCGAAAAAAAGATAAGCGGGATTTTTATAGATCGCGCGTGCGATCAGGATGCGCTGCAGCTCTCCACCGCTCAGGGATATGCCATCCCAACTGAGGTTTGTCTGGTAACCCATCGGCAACTGATCGACCAACTGACGAAGGTTGGCGAGGTTCGTTGCTTCTTTTAGCCGGATCGGATCGATGGAACCGTCGGACGACGATTCCGCGATATTCCGGCCCAGGGTGTCCGCGAAAATGTACCCGTTTTGCATGACTGTTCCGCAGTCTCGTCTCCAGGAGGGTGTATCCAACTGGTCAAGGTCTTGTGCTCCCACCTGGATGTTTCCCTTCGTAGGGGAATACAGCTTTAGGATCAGTTTGAGCAGGGAGGTTTTCCCGCTGCCGCTGGCGCCAACCACGGCGGTTATTTTCCCACCGGGGATGTCCAGGTTGATGTTGCGGAGCACAAAGTGGGATTGCGGCCCCCCATATTGAAAGCTGACATTGGTCAGACGAATGCCTGAACCGGCGGCGGAAACGACCGAACCCGCGGAACGGGAAGAACTCTCGGTGCCGGATTCTTTCTGCCGGTGAATCTCCGCCAGCCGGGAAAGACTTAGCCGCGCATCCTGCGAATTCTGCAGAAAGGTAATGAAGTCCGAAACAGGGGCATTGAGCTGCCCCAGGATGTATTGAATGGCCAGCATCATACCTAAGGTAATCTGGCCCCGGATCACCTCCGTGGCTGCAATGACCAGGATGATGATGTTCTTCAGTTCGTTGATAAAGGCCGAGCCGCTGACCTGGAGCTGGTTGTAGCTCACCGACTTTAGGGATATCTTGAACAACCTGGTCTGAATGGCCTCCCATTCCCAGCGCCGCCTTTTTTCGCTGTTGTTCAGCTTGATCTCCGCGATGCCGTTGATCAGTTGGAGGATGCTGCTTTTGTTTTCCCTTGCCTCGTCATACCGCTTGTAGTCCAGGATCGCCCTTTGTTTGACGAACAGCAATATCCAGACGATGTACAGGACCGTTGCGACAAAAAATATGAGAAAAATGGTGAAGTTGTAGAAGGCCAGTATGGTGCCGAAGACCAGCAGGGTAAAAAAGGAAAAGACAGCATTGAGCGTAATGGAGGAAAGGAAGTTCTCCACGCGTTTGGTATCTTCGATCCGCTGCATGATATCGGAGGGTGAGCGGGAATCGAAAAACGTCATCGGCAGTTTCAACAATTTCAGCAAAAAGTCCGAGAGGATGGCCATATTGATCCGGGAGCCTGCATGGACGAGTATCCAACTGCGGAGCACCCCGATGACCGTCTGGGAAAAGAACAGCATCAATTGCCCCAGCAGCACGATATAAATGAACTGGAGGTTTTGGGTATTGATACCGTAATCCACGACGGATTGGGTGAGGAAGGGTAGGAGGAACTGAATGATACCGGTGGCCACGAGGCCTGCCAGCAACTGTAGCCCGAACCGCCGGTAGGGTTTGACATAATTGTATAGAAAGAAGAGGTCGTTCTTTTTATCATTTTCCGTCGTATCCGCTTCATAAAAAGCCGGTGCCGGCTCCAGCAACAGCAGTACGCCTTCCCCGTCCTGGGGCTGGTTGTAGAGCCAGCCTTCCAGGAACTTGGCGTGTGAATATTTCAGCAGCCCGAAAGCGGGATCGGAGACGTACACGTGCTTGTTCGTGACCTTGTACACAACGATGAAATGCCGCTGCCTCCAATGGGCGATGCAGGGTAGGGGAGCCTCCTTCTTTAGCACGTCGAAACCCACCGTGATGCTCAGGCTTCGCATACCCAGCGCTTCGCTGGCATCGGAAAGACCCAGCAGGCTGACCCCGACCCTGGAGGAAAAAGAGCGGCTTCGGATATATTCCATCGAATAGCTCTTGCCATAATACCGCGTGATGATTCGGAGGCAGGCAGGTCCGCAATCCATGTCATCGAATTGCTGGTAAAAAGGGAACTTGGCCATCCCCCCTAATATACCAAAAAATGTCTATCTATTTGACATCCTCCAAAAAGTAATTGGCATGGTTAACAAACATTTCCGGATACTGAAAAAACATCCCATGACTGGAATCCGGATACATGATAAGCACGGCATTGGGTATTTGCTCAAAAAGCTGTGGTGACGAGGTCGGGCTATCCATCATTTCGTCGTTGCTGCCTTGTACAATCAGGACAGGATGATGGATGTTACCAAGGTCCAGCGTGACCGGGTCGGTTCCCCAGCGGGTCAGCGCCTTGATCTGTTGCTGAACGGCAGGCAGGCCCGTTGGTTTGTCCCTGTCTTGCTTTCTTGCCGCCTGGCGAGCCATACTGGCCTTGATCCCGTCCCGGCTTTTGGAGGTCTTTGTGGCAAACAGGTATAGATAACCTTCGGCAGGCTCCAGCTTAAAGGCCCTGCCCACCAGATCCGGGAAGGAGTACAACGCCCGCGTACCTTGCGGTGCGGTGCCGACCAGTATGATCTTCCTGAACAGGTCAGGATGGGTCAGCGCAATGGTTTGGGCGATGAAACCTCCCAGCGAAAAACCGAGGACGTCGCATGTTGCAACCCCCAGGGCCTTGATAACGCTGACGGCAATGACCGCCATGTCCTGGACATTATCAGGCGTTTCTCCCCCGGAATTGCCAATGCCGGCGCTGTCGAAGGTAATCACCGGCCGCGAAGCCGCCAGGCCATCGATCACCGAGGGATCCCAGTTGTCCAAAGTCCCGGTGAAATGCTGAAAACAAATAAGAGGGATGCCTTGCGAGGCACCTAGTGAACGATAGGCGTAACGAACACCCGAAACCTCGACATATTGCGTGGGGGCGTCAGCATAGTGTAGAGTCATATTTTTATCATGGGGATTTGCAAATTCGTAGGTCTGTTTTCTTCGGTATCAAAGCCACGTCCATCCACATTTCTTGCACCCCAGAACATCATACCGTTAAAGACGTAAATGAGGTCGTATTCCTTGAAGATCTGACCTGTTGTCAAACCAAAGGGCGGAAATGCTTTTTTAAAGATGCTTTGAGTGTCACCGACCTTCCATTCATTGAAACCCTTGGTGAACTGGTTCAGGATGTCTGCAAAACCCTGCACCAATGGTGTTACCGTGTAGGCTTCGTCGGCGGAGAAGTCCACCTTTTGCGCACCGGGTGCTATGGGATGATCCCCGCGCCATTCGATGTGTCCTTTGATGGACATGGCAACCAGGGGCACTTTCCCGTTGGGGTCTGCGAGGTTCGTGACGATGAGCTCGAAGCTGTCGTCTTCCTGAAGGGTGAATCTTCTTCTCAGGTAAAACGGCTTTAGGGTGCCATCCGCGTTTTTTGTGTTGCTGGGCCGTACTTCCGGGGCAATGCTTTCCCATTTGCCAATGGAGGCAGTTTTGATATTCATATTATCGAGTTATAATTTCCCGAAATCCAAGAGGATATTGCCTCATTGTACGTTGCGGTGGCTTCTTCCCAAACCCGGTGCTCGGCATCCAGGAGCAGGTACCGGTTGTTGGGGAGCCTGTCGGCAAGAAACTGACCATTTACAGGCGGTACAATCGTATCATTTTTCCCGGCTATGATCAGTGAAGGTGTTTTTATACCGGCCAGCCTTGGCTCCAGAATGGGGCAGTCCTTTATATATCCGCGTACAAATTGGGTGGCTTCCTCCAGGCGGTGGCCGGCCGATGCGGCACGGAAGTCTTCAATGACGGCAGCGGGCGTCAGCAGGGCGGCGTGCGCCAGGTAGGACTTGACGCCATTGGATCCAACCTCAGTCAGTGAGCCCGGTGGGGAATAGATGAGGTCCTTCAAGGAGCCGGCCGCAAGGTTGGGCTGCATGGCAGCGCCCCCGATAACAAGGCTCTCAAAGCGCTCAGGTTGCTTTGACGCGGCAAAAAGAACCGCGGGTGTGCCGACGTCGGGGGCGATCACGTGCACACGGGTAAGACCAAAATGATCGAGCAGTTTGATAAAAAAAACACCCATCGCTTCCGGCGCCATGACGTCGGGACGGCTTTGTGACAAACCGAAACCGGGCAAGTCAACCAACAGGACCGGATGCCGGGCGGCAAGCGGCGGAGCCAGATGATAGAATGAATAGATGCTTTCCGGCCAGGGCGCTGTAAGAACGATGGGCAGGCTTTCCGGGCCGGAAGAAGAAGCATAACGGATCAGCAGGCCATCAATCAACGTTGTATTTACGGAACCAATATTTGGCAAATTCATGGAAGGTTTCTATTAGCCCCGTAAATGTCTCGAATAAACCCAAGGGCGAATTGTATAAATCAAAGGGTTTCTTGCAAATACAGCGGACTACGCAAACGGTTTCGTAACTCACCCTCCTTTTTTTCCCCCCAACTATTGTAAAATATTAAAAACCATTTTATCTTCACATTACCAGACTAGACCAGACTAGTGGTATGAAGCCAAAAACTAACAGATATGCTTGCGCAATTGCTTTTAAAAAAGAGGTGCCTCCTCGGCCTTGCCGTTGGGGGCTTTCTTATGCTGACCCTCGCCGCGTCGGCCCAATCCAATAATTCGGCTCAGTCCAACCCTCAGATCACAGGCCGGGTCACGGATTCGGCGGGAACTTCCCTGGGCGGGGTCACCGTTGGCGTCAAGGGATCGAAACGGGGAGCGACCACCGATTCCACGGGTTATTTCACATTGTCAGCGCCAGGAAATGCGGTGCTGACCTTCTCCATGGTGGGTTTCCGGGACCAGCAGGTGGCGCTGAACGGCCGGACCTCGGTCACGGTGGCCTTGCTGGGCGGCCGGAAGGACCTGGGGGATGTCGTCGTCATCGGCTATGGCACCCGGAAAAAAGTAAACCTCACGGGGGCCGTGAGCGACATCAGCGGAGGGGAGATTGCCAAATCGCCGGTGGCCAACATCTCGAACGCACTGGCGGGGTCGATGCCGGGTCTGATCGTGAACACGCGCAGCGGCGAACCGGGCGCAGACGACGCCACCTTTTATATCCGGGGTATCGGGACGCTGGGCAACACGGCGCCATTGATCGTGATCGACGGCGTACCCGACCGGCAGGGCGGTTTTAACCGGCTTGATCCAAACGACATCGAATCGTTTACCGTGCTGAAGGACGCGACGGGGGCCATCTATGGCGCCAGGGCGGCCAACGGTGTCGTGCTGATCACGACCAAGCGGGGGATCTCGGGGAAGCCCATCCTCTCGTTTACCTCCAATAATGCCTGGACGCAACCCACGCGGGTTCCGAAAATGCTGAATTCGCACGACTATGCGGAATCGGTGAATGAATATGATGCGCTGGTCGGCCAGCAGCCAACCTATACAGCGGCACAATTGCAGAAGTACGCAGATGGCTCGGATCCGTTGGGGTATCCGAATACGAACTGGTGGAAAACCGTCATGAACACATGGGCGTATCAAAACAACGATGTGATTTCTCTGCGGGGCGGTTCGGACAAGGTGCGGTATTACCTGTCGGGACAATACCTGCGGCAGAACAGCATGTACAAGGGCGGATCGGATTATTATACGAATAAAAATGTACGCGCCAACATAGACATCCAGGCGACGCCCAGCTTCCGGATGGGACTGGACGCCATGTACCGGAACGAATACAAGCTGACCGAAGGCCCCCAATATGGTTCGGCAGGCGATATTTTCCAGGAACTCTGGAGCGCTTATCCTTACCTGGTCGCGCGGTATCCCGATGGCAAAGTTGGCGTGGGCATCGGTGGGGGACCGCAAAACAGTATGGTCTATGTCCTGAACGGGGACCTGGGCAATACGACCAACAATTATGATTTTTTGCAAACCAAGACGTCCTTTGGCTGGAACTGGGATAAGATCACGCCCGGTTTGCACCTGGACGGTTATTATAGCTACGACCTTTTTTACTATAACTACAAAGGCTTCAACGCGCAGCCGCCGCCCGCCTACAGCTATGACGAGACGACCAATACCTACACTGAGGTACAAAGCTCGATCCCGCCGAACCTGTCGATCACGGATTCGAAGACGGAGGACCAGTTGGTGAACCTCAAGCTCGGGTATGAACGGAAGTTTGGGAAAAGCGCGGTAGAGGCGTTCGCGGCCTATGAGATGTCCCGCGAGACCTATACGGAGCTGGATGCGTATCGTACGGGTTTCCTGAGCAACAGCGTACAAGACCTTTTTGCGGGCAGCACCATCGGTCAGACGAACAATTCGGTGACGACCATGACGGCCCGGCAAAACTATATCGGCCGTGTATCCTATAACTATGACGACCGGTACCTGGTGGATGTCAACATGCGGGAAGACGGGTCGCCCAATTTCCCCCAGGGCAAACAATATGGTTTTTTCCCTGCGGTATCGGCGGCCTGGAGGGTGTCCAATGAATCGTTCTTTAAATCGGGTGTCATCGACGAGCTAAAGGTGCGGGGCAGTTGGGGACAGACGGGGAACGACGCCGTCAACCCGTACCAATACATACAGACCTACCAATTGCAGGCGGGGCAGGTGTCTCAATACCTGGCGGCGGGCTATTTCTATGGGGCCACGCCTACACAGGTCCCGGGCTTTGTGCTGGGCCCCACACCGAATGTGAACATCACCTGGGAAACGGCGACGACGACCGACCTGGGACTGGACATGCGGTTGATCAAGAACCTGACCTTTGACATGGACGTATTCCGGAGCATGCGGACACACATCCTGGTGCCACCGAACGAAACCGTGCCTCAATATACGGGGCTAACCCTGCCGGATGAGAATCTGGGTAAGGTATTGAACCATGGGATCGAATTCCAGCTCGGGTGGCACAAAAGCCAAAGCAGGGAATTTTCCTATTTCGTCAACGGGAACTTTACGTTTGCCGTCAATAAGGTCGTCTACGAAGCGGAGCCCGCGTCGGTTCCGGCTTACCAGCGGTTGACGGGGCACCCGACGGGCTCCTTCCTGCTTTACCAGGCCATGGGGCTCTACCAGGACACCGCCACGGTGAGCCATACGCCCCATCCCCTGGGATCGGGCCCCGGGGACATCCGGTACAAGGACGTCAACGGCGACGGGGTGATCAACGCGCTCGACGAAGTGCGGACCAACCGCTCCGCTACACCGGAGATCATGTATGGTCTTAATTTCGGGGGCCGTTACCGCAACTTCGACGTATCCATCTTTTTCCAGGGACAGGCGGCGGCCAAGGCCATGCTGCAACCGGGAGGACTGAACATGGCACAGCAGTTTTATGACGGGCGGTGGCTGAAACCCGGGGACGACAAGTATCCCCGGACGTTTAACGGTCCGACCAATGCCACGTATGGGTCCAACACCTACGCGTCGACGTTCTGGTTGCTCAATGACGCCTTCCTGCGCATGAAAAACGTGGAGATCGGGTACAACCTTCCCCGGAACGGTTTGCTGTCGAAAGCAAAAATCGCCTCGGCCAGGTTTTACGTCAGCGGGAACAACCTTTTTTCGATCGACAAATGGGGACCGTCCTTCGACCCCGAGGCGCCTAGCGGCTCGTCCACCAACGGGCGGTATTATCCCCAGCAAAGGGTCCTGAATGTCGGATTGAACGTCACCTTCTAAAAGCAACAGATCATGAAAAAGTCATTTGGAATTATACTAATAATAACAACCCTGTGTGCCTGTAAAAAGGTCCTGGATATACAACCGACCAGTTCCTTTACGACAGATGCCGTCTGGACGAGCCCGGCGCTGGTCCAGGTGTTTGTGAACGAAATTTATGCGGAGTCTGTTTTTGCCTTCAAGGACGGCGGATTCGGCTGGGGCTCCCAGACCGATGAACTATACAGCAACTTCAACTGGTGCAACGAAAACCAGTATGTACAGGGCCAGGCGACGCCGGACAACCAGGGCAGTTCTTTCCCGCTGAACTATAGCAGAACGCTGAATTTCTGGCCGACGCTCTACAGCACCATACAGAAGTGCAATACCTATTTTCAGAACATCGGCATGCTGGACACCGTGGGCAACCAGGCCCAAATCGTGTCGATGACGGGCCAGGTACATTTTCTCCGGGCGTTGTGCTATTTCGAGCTGTTAAAACGTTTCGGCGGTGTGCCCCTGATCACCAAGGTATACACGACCAACGATACGAAGTTTACCGAAACACGGGCCACCTGGGATTCAACGGAGGCATTTATCCTGTCGGATATCAGCGCGGCCCTGCCCGGGTTGCAGCCCGCTGCGCCTTCGGGTCAGGAAGGGACCGCCACCACAGGTGCCGCGCTCGCCCTGAAGTCCAGATTGCTCCTGTATGCGGCCAGTCCTTATTTCAACACGACCAACGATATGACCAGGTGGCAGGCAGCCGCCGATGCAGCGCTGGCGGTCATTAACCTGAACCAGTATTCTCTCTACGGCAGTTCGGCTTCCTACGGCAAAATATTTACAGACTTCTTCAACCCCGAGGTGATCTTTGCCCGGGTGTACGGAGACGTCTACGAGGACCGTTATAATACGGTCTATAGAGACCTTAGCCCGAACGGCTACAACGGTTACAGCGCCTACAATGTGCTGGAGCAAATGGTGGAAGCATTCCAGATGAACGATGGCTCTGCATTTAGCTGGAGCAATGCCACGGAGGCGGCGAACCCCTACCAGAACCGCGATCCCCGTTTTTATGCCGATATCCTTTTCAACGGCGCTTCGTTCCAGGGACGGGCTGCCCAGTTCTGGCTGGGTGGGCTGGACTCGAAACTCAGCTCCCTCTCCCCCTGGAATGCCTCCAAAACGGGATATACGATCCTGAAGATGGTCGATTCCACGTATAACTTTAATGTAGAGCCCTACAGTGCGGCCCAGTGGATCGTTTTCCGGTTGTCGGAGATCTATCTCAACTATGCGGAGGCGGAAGCGGAGCTTGGACAGACGGCGACGGCGCTCACCTACCTGAATAAGATCCGGGAGCGGGCCGGTATGCCGGATGTAGCTTCCGGCGGCGGAAGCGACCTGATCCAGAAGATCCAACAGGAACGCCGGATCGAGCTTTGTTTTGAAGGACACCGTTTCTTCGACCTCCGCCGCTGGGGCATGGCCGACCAGGGCGCCGGCGACGCGCTTGGCATCATCATCACACCAACCAATGCGCAGAATACGACGTTCTCGTACCGGGTCGATACCGTGCAAACCAGGGTGTGGTTGCCGAGCTTTTATTACTACCCGATCCCGAGGTCGGAGATACAGGCCAATCCCAATCTTACACAGAACACCGGGTATAATTGAGCTTTGACGTATATTGAAGCATGAAGACGGTTTTTGACGAAATAAAGAAGCTGGAGGCGGTACCGTCGTTTTCAAAGCACGACCGCCTGGTGAACGGGATCATCAACGCGATCGATGAAAAGCTCCTGATGACCGATGACTTGCTGCCGTCACTCAACGAAATGATCCGCACGCTGCGGTTTTCCAGGGATACGGTTGTAAAGGGTTATCAGGAGCTGATCAATCGCGGTCTGATCGGTTCTACCCGCGGAAGGGGCTATTATGTAACGAACGGCAACACGGATCAGACGCTGCAGGTGGCCCTGTTGATGTATAATATGGACACCTTCGAGGAGCAGTTCTACCGGAACTTCAGGGCGGAGCTGGGGCCCAACGTACACCTGAACGTCTTTTTCCACCACGGCAATATAGAGGTCTTTGAAACCATCCTGACGCAGGTAAAGGGCAAGTATGGCATGTACGTGATTGCCCCGATCCCGCACCCCCGGACGAAAGCACTGCTGGAAACCATCCCCAGGCACCGCTTCCTGATGGTGGACAGGTATGAGCCGGTCGATGGGGAGTTCAATCATATCACCCAGGAGTTTGCGCTGTCGTCCTACATGATATTCATGGAGCTCGCGCCGGTGATCCGGAAGTTCGACGAGATCATCTTTTACCATTCGGCCGACTCGCTGGACCCCAAGGAAATCGTCGGCGCTTTCAAAAAGTTCCTGAAGGATGCCGGTATTAAGGGCCGGGTGCTCCCGGAATTCAAACCCGGTACGCTGGAAAAAGGGAAGGTCTATTTCACCCTGGATAACTATGCCGTATTTGCGATGCTGAAGGAGTGTAAAGCCAGAAAACTCAAACCGGGCCGGGACCTGGGGATACTTTCCCATAACGACGAGCCTGCCAAGGAGCTGATCGGGATCACGACTTATTCGGCGGATTTCTCCTTAATGGGAAAGAAAGCCGGGGAATTCGTGATGCGCCGCGAGGCGGTGATGGAAACGATGCCGATGGTATTATGGCGAAGAGCCACACTATAGATGATTGCGAGCTTTCTTCTTTTTACGTCCATCATTGCCTTTGTCGCCTGGCGGCAGACCAGGAAGACCGAAGTCAATACCCTGAGCGGCCTCTTCCTCGCCGGAAGGAGTCTCGGGTTCCTGGTCGTAGGGGGCGGTTTGCTGTTTGCCAATATCAATACCGCAACGATTATCGGGGAAAACGAGTTGGTGTATACCAACAATATGACGGTGATCGCCTGGGGCGTAACGTCGGTGTTTGCCATGCTGCTGGTGTCCGAATTTATCATGCCGATCTACCTGCGGACGGGCATTGCGACAACTCCTGAATACCTGTCCAGGCGGTATGACCGGTCGACGGGGACGTTGGTATCGGTTATTTTCCTGGTGAGTTATATCGTCAACCTGCTGCCGACGGTATTGTACGGAGGCGCTGTCGCCTTCAATGCCCTGTTTGATGTATCCGGCCTTTTGCACATCGGTTATTGGCCCTCGGTCTGGATACTGGTTTGGCTCATGGGTGCCATCGGTTGTCTGTACAGTATACTCGGCGGCCTCCGGGCGATAGCGGTGTCGGATACGTTGCTGGGCATGGGCCTTTTTGCCGGAGGCATTTTGCTGCCCTTTTTCGCCCTACGGTACCTGGGGCATGGCGACCTGGGCGCCGGTCTTCGCACGGTCCTGGGGAGTCACCGGGAACATTTCAACAGCATCGGTCGTACCGGTGACCCGATCCCGTTCCCGGCCCTGTTCACGGGTATGTTGTTGGTTAATCTGTATTACTGGGGGACCGAGCAATACATCGTCCAGCAGGTGCTGGCCTCCCGGGACCTGAAAACCTGCCAGCAGGGCATTGCGGTGGCCTGCCTGGGGAAGCTGTTTTCGCCGCTGCTGCTGAATATCCCGGGTTTGATCGCCGTGCATGTATTCAGCCGCCTGCGCAATACGGCCGAGGTCTTTCCCGCATTGGCGGCACTGGTGTCTCCCCCTTTTATCTCGGGGTACATCGCTGCGATCATCTTCGGCGCCGGGTTGAGCACGTTCAATGCGGGTTTGAACAGCAGCAGCACCCTTTTTATCCTCAACATTTACCGGCCCTGGCGGTTGTCGAAAGGGGTACATGTGGAGGAGCGGTCCATGGTGCGCGCCGCAAAGCGTTTCGAACTGGGCGTTTGTTTTTTGGCAATGACGATCGCCCCTTTCCTGGTGTTTGCCCGGCACGGGTTTTATACCTATATACAAACGGTCAATGGCTTTTTTAACGTACCGATCTTCACCATCATTTTCGTCGGCATGCTGACAAAGCGGGTGCCGGCGCTGGCGGCAAAGGCGGGGCTCTTGTTCTTTATACTTTGCTATGGACTTACACAAACCGTTTTCCCGGTTCCGCTTCATTTCCTCCACGTGCTGGCCCTGTTGTTTGTATTGACGGCCGGGTTGATGCTGATCGTGGGCCGTATCCGGCCGATGGCTGAACCGTATCAATCCGTAGCAAATGCAAAGGTCGAACTGACACCCTGGAAGAACCGGTACTATTATGCGGTCGCATTGCTGGCGGTGATGGTCGCCATATTTATGCTGTTTTCGCCCCTGGGACTGGCGAAATAGACTTATGTTTGCAGACTAGACCAGACTAGTTATTATGAAACATTTACTGTTTTGGGGACTTATGTGGTGGGGACCCGCGGTGTTTGCCCAGTCTCCAAGGTGGCAGCTTTGCCGGGACAAAGGGATCCGCTGGACGGTGACACCGGGCAGCGCCCATGACGACCATATCGAAATGGCGGGGAAAAGTATGGCAGCCATCATCACCTACGGTGTGGACAAAGAGGGCGGTTTGGTATTGACACAACACCTCGTTTTCCCGGGACTCCGGACCATCCCCAATGATACCCGCGGCAGCTATGCGCTTCGTCTTGTGGAACGGGTGATGGACTCCCTGCAGATCGACGGCCGGCCGGTCGTCGAACGCCCCCGCGTCTTCTATATTAAAGGGATACTAAAAATGGTGAGCGGCACGCAGACGCCATTGGTGTTGCAAAGAACGGTTTTCCCTTCGGTGGACAAGCGGGCATACGTAGAGCGGTATGTTCTGACCAACAAGGGAAGCAAAGCGATGACACTGCACCTCCCGGTGGTGAACAGGGACAGCGTGACGGCATCCGCCGGCGAAATACAAGGTCCGTTTGTCCTTACGCGCAGGACGTACGGCGGCGGGGATGTGACGCTGAGACCCGGATCCAGCGTGGCCTTCAGCTATGTCGTCTCCGTGCGGCGGGCATCGGAGTATTCGTATGTATTTTCAGCGGACTATGAACAAAAGCGAAGGGTTAACCTGGTCGATGACATTTTCGGGTCACTGGTATTGACAACGCCCAACGATACGATCAACCGGCTTTTTGATTTTGCAAAACTGCGGACGACCGAAAGCATTTATGATACAAAAGCGGGTTTGATGCACGGCCCGGGTGGGGGAGAGTACTACGCCGCGATCTGGGCGAACGACCAGGCAGAGTATGCCAGTCCGTTTTTCCCGTTCCTTGGCAACGCTTCCGGGAATGAAGCGGCCGGAAATACGTTCCGGCTGTTTGCCTCCTACATGAACACGGGGTACCGTCCCCTGCCCAGTTCCATCGTTGCTGAAGGAGATACCATTTGGGCGGGTGCGGGTGACCGGGGTGACCAGGCCATGATTGGGTATGGCGCGGCGCGTTTTGCCCTGGCCTATGGAGATACCATGGAGGCCAGGCGTCTTTGGCCGCTGATCTCCTGGTGTCTGGAATACCTTCGCCGGAAGCGCACTTCCGAGGGGGTGATCGCCAGCGACGCGGATGAACTGGAGGGTCGGTTTCCCGCGGGGAAAGTCAATTTATCCACCAACGTATTGGCTTACGGCGGGTTTCTGTATGCGTCGCGCCTGGCGGCCTCCCTGGGAGACGGTGTGACGGCCGCCCGCCTGCGGTCGGAAGCCGGCCGGCTTAGGGAAGACCTGGGTAAATACTTTGGCGCAAGGGTCAGCGGCTTTGATACCTATCGCTACTATGACGGAAATACGGTGCTCCGGTCCTGGATATGTCTACCGCTCGTGATGGGTATCGACGACCGGGCGTCTCAAACGGTACGGGCTTTGTTGTCTCCCCATCTCTGGACGAAAAACGGTATCCTCACCGAAGAAGGGGATACCACGTTTTGGGACCGGGCGACTTTGTACGCGTTCCGGGGGCTTTTCTCCGCAGGCGCTACGGATACCTGTTACCGTTATTTTGCATACTATTCGCGCACCCGTTTGCTTGGAGAACACGTACCTTACCCCGTGGAGGCCTGGCCGGAGGGAAACCAGCGCCAGCTCTCGGCGGAAAGCGCGTTGTACTGCCGGGTCATCACCGAGGGACTTTTTGGGATAGATCCGCTGGGGCTGGGCAGTTTTTCGATCACGCCTAAGTTGCCGGCCGGCTGGTCGTCGATGTCCCTCGATCATATCGCTGCCTTTGGCGCCGACTGGCGTATTGCGGTACGCGGCAGGGAGGTGACGGTGTACCGGAATGGAGTGAAAGTGAAAAACGTTAGTTGGGATGGGGTTACGCCCATTGTTATAAATTAAGCGTATGAAGAAATGGTTTTGGCTCGCCAGTGTGGTCGCGGTTTGCGGCACCGCCGCCGCCCAGGGCGTCCGCTTCTGCGGCTCCGACACCGCCCTGGTGCGCGCCTTTGCCTGGGCAAAAACCCAAGCCCTGCACTACAAGGGAAAGCCCGGCGATCCGGTAGGCCCCTGGTATGAATCCGCGCTCCCGCCGAGGGACGCGTTCTGTATGCGGGACGTCTCCCACCAGTCGGTCGGCGCCGCCATCCTTGGACTGGACGCAGCGAATAAGAATATGCTGACGCTGTTCGCCCAAAATATGTCCGCGGAGAAAAACTGGTGTTCCTATTGGGAAATGAATAAGCATGGCGTACCCGCCCCGGAAGACTATCGCAGCGACAAAGAATTCTGGTACAACCTGGATGCCAATTTCGACGTGTTGTGGGCGACGTGGCGGCTGGCCGCCTGGACCGGTGACAGCAGCTATTACACGGCTCCGGTCTTCCGAAACTTCCAGGAGCAGACCGCCGATGCCTACATTAACAGCTGGGTCTTGCAGCCGGACTCGTTGCTGACACGACCCGCCCATCCGAATGCGCCCACGCCTTTTCATGAGGAAGATGCGTTCGATCGCTGTCGCGGCCTACCCTCCTATTCAGAGGGGATCCCCGACATGAAGATGGGGGTCGACCTGGTGGCCGCGCTGTACCGCGGTTTGGAGACCTATTCGGAGATCCTGAAACAACGGGGAGAACCGGCCGGCGGCTTCACACAACGCGCGCAGCAATACCGCACCCGGCTGGAAAGCGACTGGTGGAGCGACTCCTTGGGCCGCTACCGTACCTGGTACAGCACCGGGAACCAATTTGGCATAGGGGAGGGAGAAACCTTCCTTTTGTGGTTTGACGCGTTACAGGACACGGCACGTATCCGCCGCACCGTCGACCACCTGGCCTCTGTGCGCTGGAATGTAGAAAACACCTCATATCTGCCTTACCTGTTTTACCGGGAGGGGTTCTGGGATACCGGGAGGAATACGATCCTGTACCTTGCCGATCCCGGCACCGCGCGCCGTGAATACCCCGAGGTATCTTTCGGCGTCGTGCAGGCCGTCGTCCTGGGCCTGATGGGCGTGTCTCCCATACCGGGCACCCGCACCGTAACGACATTGTACCGTCACCGCGGCCCCGGCAGCGCCTGGCTGGAAGATCTTCCCGTCTTAGGTACCACCCTGACCATTCGGCATCTATCGCCCCGGGAAAGCAGTGTCACCAACACGGGCAAAAAGCGAGTGATCTGGCGGGCCCAGTTCTCCGGCTTGTACACGAGCGCGAGGGTGGGCGCTAAAATGCTCCCCGCGCAGCGGTTTACGGATAAGTGGGGCAGGGACATATCCTACGTGGACGTGCCACTGGACGCCGGGCAGCAAGCCTCGGTGCAAGTCAGCCAGGTAGGCTTGGTATCGGTGGTGACGGACCCGTTGAAAAACGGGAGTCCGGCATTAAAGAAAGCAGCGGAAGCCTGCAAAGGAGCACGCGTCTTGTCCTTACCCGGTGGCCGGATCGACCTCTGGCCGGAAGGTTCCGTTCAAAAGGAGCTGTATATATCCAACGCGACCGAAGACGATACCCTGCCGAAAATAAAACACATCGCACTTTGCCTGGAAAATGTGCATCACCTGGTGGTGGAAGGGCATCATACCCTGCTGGTGCTGCACGGCAAAATGGTATCCTTTGCGCTGCTGCACTGTTCGGACATCACCATTAAAGACCTTCGTGTAGATTATGACCGGCCGACCATGTCGGAAATGACGATCCAGTCCATCCGCCCGGATCAGGCCGATGTCCTCATCCACCCGGATTCCCGTTACCGGATCGACTCCGCCGGCCGGATTCACTTTTACGGTGACGGCTGGGAGACCCGGGATTTCCATACCATCGTGTATGACCCGGCAGGAGAAACGATGCGGTATTCGTCGTTTCAGCCCTTCCGGGAAAGCCGGGCGTCCGACTTTGAAAGCCGGGCGTCCAGCGCCGGGTCTTCCCGCGTGCTTTTCCAGGGCGATTTCAGCAAGGCCGGTCTTCATGCGGGTGAGGTGCTGACAGTCCGAGACCCCTACCGGGACAACGCCGGCGTCTTTATCGACCGCAGCCGCAACGTGACGCTCGCGGGCGTGGATATGTATTATATGCACGGACTGGGAATTGTTTCCCAATATTCGGAGAATCTTTGTTTCAAGGGCGTCCACGTCACCCCGAGCCACGGCCGGGTCGTAAGCGCCTTCGCGGACTGTTTCCATTTTTCCGGTTGCAAAGGCAGCATTCTGCTGGACAGTTGTTGCACCAAGGGTTCTCATGACGACGCGGTGAATGTTCATGGCACGCACCTGCGCATCGTGTCCGCGGCCAACACGGCAACGGTAAGGGTTCGCTTCATGCACCCGCAGACCTGGGGTTTCGAGGCCTTTTACCCCGGCGACAGCATCGCCTACATCGATCCCCAAACGTTGTTGCCCATCGGGTGTGGGATCGTGCGCAGCGCGCGGCTGATCAACCGGCGCGAGATCGAATTGAGGCTTCAGACAAAGCCTCAGTCCCCCGTACGCACGGGCGACTGTATCGAAAACATCACCTGGACCCCCGACGTCACCATCCGGCACTGCCGCTTCGAACGGACGGACACACGGGGCGTATTGGTGACTACCCGCCGCAAGGTGCTTATCGAAGACAACACGTTTTACCGGACAGGCATGCACGCGATCCTTATCGCGGACGACGCCCTCTCCTGGTTCGAATCCGGCGCCGTCCGGGACGTCACGATCCGTCGCAACCGGTTCATCGGTTGCGGGTACAACGATGCGCCCGACGACTACGTCATCTCCGTCGCCCCGGAGAACAAGAAAATCGTGACCGGGTCCTTTGTCCACCACAATATACGCATCGAGGACAACGAGTTCGATACCGTCGACGGGCTGCTACTGACGGCCAAAAGCGTAGACGGGTTGACGTTCCTGCGGAACAAAGTCGTTGTGCGGGGAGAGGCCAAGGGGGCGCCTTTCCGGATAACCGATTGCGCGGATGTGCGGTTGCAGGACTAATGAGCAGAAAGGATGCGCTAATTTGCGAAATGACGCCGATTCCAGCCAATTTTTGTATATTTGTTGACAATGACACCGCAGCAAAAAATATTGCTTGAGCGTATCACCATCGTTCCTGGCCTCATGAGCGGAAAGCCCACCATCCGCGGATTGCGGTTTCCGGCCGGGGATGTATTGGAGCTCCTGGCAAGCGGTCTCAGCGAAGTGGAGATTCTTGAACAGCATCCCTTACTAGAAAAAGAGGACATACAGGCGGCGTTGCTTTATGCCTCCCTAAAAATGAAAAATACGCTGGTCATTCATGCCGCCTGACTGGGAGATATAGCTCGACACCAACATTTCGCCGGCGATCGCCAAATGGATGAGCGAACACACCGGCATCACTGTCAGGTCGTCTTATACCTAGTCCCTTCACTACGAAACAGACCTTTCAATTTATCAGCGTGCACGTGACCACGGGAAGGTGATACTGCTCTCCAAAGACGCCGACTTCCCCGAATTGATCAGCCGCTTGGGTGCTCCTCCGAAATTGATTACCGTAAAAATTGGCAACTGCGATAACAGAACATTATGGGACTTCCTCCGTCCCGTTATTCTGGACGCCGTGAATGTCCTGGTATCATCAGATACCGACATCATCGAGCTGGATTGAACGGATCTGTTAATTTTGCCCCATGACCCCCGATCTCCTCCTCTCCAACATCCGCCAACACATCCCCTTGGATGAGGCCGAATCCGAATTCCTCCTCTCCGTCCTCATACCCCGCCCCTTCAAACAGGGTGAACTCATCGTGAGGGCCGGCGACCCCGCCCGCCACCTGATGTTTGTCGACACCGGCTACCTGATGACCTATTACACGGACACGAACGGGGAGGATCACGTCATTCAGTTTTCGGGAGAGGGCTGGTGGGCCGGTGACATTCATTGCCTGAGCGAATACACCACTACCCGGTATTCCTCCAGGGGCATGAGCGGGGGAGAGGTGTTGTTGCTCCCCAAGCTGGCGCTGGAGCAGCTATTGAGCAACTACACAAAGTTCGAGCGGTACTTCCGGATCATTTTCCAAAAGGGATTCATGCGGCAGCAACTGCGTTACATCGAAGGCCATTCCACCTCGGCCGAGGAACGGTACCAGTCTTTTATACAGGCGTATCCTTCGATCGCTCAAACCGTGCCACAGAAATATATCGCGTCTTACCTCGGCATTACGCCGGAATTCCTCAGCAAAATCCGGAAGAGGCTGGCGTCTTAATCTAGTTCAATGTCAAAAAGGGTATTTCTTAACCTGCTTTACCACCGGGGGAGCCGGAAGGGCCTACTTTGCAAAAAAAATAAGTATGACAACATGGATCATTGACCCCGGACATTCGGAACTACAATTCAAAGTAAAACACCTCGCCATCGCCAACGTTACCGGAAGGTTCAGGGTATTTAAGGGTGAGGTTCGCTGCCCGGAGGAGGGCTTTGACGGCGCAGCGGTACATGTAACACTCGAAGCGGCCAGCATCGATACGAACAATCCTCAGCGGGACGGACACCTGGCATCCCCCGACTTCCTGGATGCGGTCCTCTTTCCCGAAATCGTTTTCGTTGGCCAATTGTATGCAGAAAAGCTTACGGGGGAACTGTCCATAAAAGACGTAGGACGGAGTGTCAGCCTTGACGTGGAGCCTGCCGGTGTGGGTATCGGGCGGTTCGGCGATACCCGTGCGGGCTTCGAGGTACGGGGCAAGATAGACCGGAAGGACTTCGGGCTTACCTTTAATGTGTTGGCGGAAGGCGGCGGATTGGTCCTCGGAGATACCATCGCCCTGAACTTTGATATTGAGTTGATAAAATCACACTAGCGTTTTTTTTGCATTTAAAGCATTTAGCAATATATTTACTTAACCTTCTTTACGTATTACTGGAGTAGACGCTCTGGTTAATAGGCTGCTTTTGATGTCTGCTGAAAAGATCTATAGTGACCGCCGGCTGGTCGAGCAAATCTCGAAAGGCGATGAAAATGCGTTCCAGCAATTGTTCGATCGTTATAATGACCGGCTTCTACATTATATATATGGTATCGTTAAGTCGAAAGAGATCTCCGAGGAGATCGTCATGGACGTATTCATGAAGATCTGGCTGGGAAAAGACATCGTGGACCGGATCAAGAACTTCGATGCCTTTCTCTTCCGGGTGGCGTATAACAAGTCCATCGATTTTTTGCGCGGGGTCTCCCGGGATCTCAAGTTCAGGGATATGGTGTGGGAGGAAGTGCAGATCGCCAGCGGTTCAAAGGCAGACGACCAACTGCTGACCAGGGAATACGAGAATAAACTGCGGGAAGCCATCGGGCTCCTCCCGCCCCAGCGCCGGCTGGTGTATCAATTGAGCCGGGAAAAGGGGTTTTCCCACCTGGACATTGCCCGGCAACTCCAGCTTTCCAAGCACACGGTAAGTAATCATGTTGTTGAATCTCAAAGATTTATAAGGGCCTATCTGACCCATCACCTGGACATTACCGTCCTTCTTGCCATTTGCGCAGCGGAAAGCCTCTAAGGCCGGGGGAAAAAAATCTTAAAAAAAAGTTAACGGAGACTAGTTGTTCCTTCCTTTTCCATCGTCTATTACTTGATAACTTTCTTCAAAGGGATTGTAATAGACATGAGAAGATCTACAACGGCTTCTTCACTGCATGATTTGCTGGAGAAGTACCGAACAAATACCTGTACCCGGGCCGAAATGGAAGAACTGTTCCAGACGGTCCGGCACCAGGACAAACGGGAACTTTTCCGGGAACTCCGCAAGCAGTGGGAGCAAGCGGGTGAAGGTACACCCAGCCAGGACCTGGACCGCCGGTTCAGGCTGCTCATGGATCGTTTGCGCGAGCCGGGATCAGCCACGGGGGTGCAGGAGGTGTTGCCGCGATGGAAAAGGATAAGGAACCGCAGGCGCCAGCAGGCCGCTGCTGTTTGTTTGTTCTTGCTGCTCGGAGGAGCGGCCATTATCCTAAAACGGCCCACCGCGAAAAAGCCTGTCGAGGCAGCAGTCAAACACAATGACGTTAAGCCCGGGGGCAACAAAGCACGGTTGACGCTGGCCGACGGCTCTTCGATTATATTGGACAGCGCCGGTAATGGCACACTGTCCCAACAAGGCACATCCCGTGTCATCAAACTGACCAACGGCCGGCTTGCCTACCGGTTGTCCCGCGGGGGCGTTGATACTGCCCCGGTTTTCAATACTATTTCAACACCCAGGGGTGGACAATACGAGCTGGAATTGCCGGATGGCACAAAGGTCTGGCTGGACGCCGGTTCGTCGCTCCGTTTCCCCACCGCATTCCCGGGGAACAGCCGGGCTGTGCAACTGACCGGGGAAGCCTACTTCGAGGTTGCCCCTCATCCGCACCAACCCTTTGTCATTAGCGTTTTCTCCCGTGTTCCGGGTCAGGGTGATACGCTTCAGAATATCAAGGTACTGGGAACGGCGTTCAATGTCATGGCTTATGCCGATGAGCCCTTGTTGAAGACAACGCTGGTGGACGGCGCGGTGCGCATCGACAATCACCTGTTAAAGCCCGGCGAGCAGGCACAATGGGGCCATGCAAGTGGCGTACAAGTGGTCACGGACGCGGACGTGGAAGCCGCCGTCGCCTGGAAGAACGGCTATTTCAACTTTAATAAAGCCGACATACAAACCGTCATGCGGCAACTGTCCCGTTGGTACGACGTGGAGGTCAGCTTCAGGGGCGATGCCATGAGCGATAAGATTTTCTTTGGCGGGATACAAAGGAACCTGCCCCTTTCCTCCGTATTCAGCATTCTGGAGCGGAGCGGCGTCAAGTTCACCATCGACGGCCGGAAGGTCGTCGTCGATTTATAACAAACCTTCTAAACATGCGTCCAATTGCCATTCGTAGACTGCTGCCCCAGGGGCGGAAGCTATCGTCAGCTGCTATGAGAATCGTAAAACTAATCGGGATCATTGTTCTGGGCACCGGCTTACAGGCGAGCGCCGGCGTCTTTTCGCAGAACATTTCTTTTTCCGGGAGAAATGTGACCCTGGAAAAAGTATTTTCCATCATTCACAAACAGTCGGGGTATTTCGTCTTTTGCGATTACAGCCTGATCAAGGAAGCCAGGCGGGTGAACCTTGATGTACGGGATGCCTCGATACAGGAAGTGATGACGGCGTGCCTGAAGGACCAGCCGCTGAGCTATGAGATCGTGGACAAGACGATCATCATCGAGCCAAAGAAAACGGCCGAAACCCAGCAGGTAGCCTCTCTGCCTCCGCCGGTCAAGATCAAAGGAAAGATTACCACGGATACCGGAGATCCAATACCGGGGGTCTCCATCATGATAAAGGGTAGCAATAAGGGTACTGTAACCAACGACAACGGCGAGTTCGAGCTCGAAGGCATCGACGCCGGGACCACCCTGGTGATCAGCTCTGTCGGCTATGAGCGGGTGGAGTATAAGGTCTCGGGACGGACCTCCTTCACCATCCGCCTGAAATCAAAATCGGCAACCGTGAATGAAATCGTGGTGACGGCCCTGGGCATTTCGAAGGAGGCCAGCAAAGTCGGTTATTCCGTATCGACGGTTTCCGGGGACCAGATGACCAAGGCGCGCGAGACAAACGTGGCCTTGTCGCTCGCCGGCCAGGTAGCGGGGTTAAACGTCCACGGCGCCAACGGCGGTCCCGCCAGTTCCGCCCGTATCCTTTTGAGGGGTATGCCCAGCATGAACTCCGGCGGTTCTCCCCTGTTCGTCATCAATGGTGTTCCGATCGACAACAGCCAGCGCGGCGCCGCCGGCGAATGGGGCGGCAGCGATAACGGGGACGGCATCAGCAACGTCAATCCCGACGACGTCGAGTCCATGACGGTACTGAAGGGGCAGGCTGCTTCCGCACTGTACGGTGCCCGTGCCTCAAACGGTGTCATCCTGATCACCACCAAAAAAGGCAGAAAGGGTGAAGCCACCGTGGAATACAACGTCAACAGCGTTTGGGACAAGGCCATCAACAATACGGACTACCAGTATGAATATGGACAGGGTCTGGAAGGCGCCAAGCCCACGACCGCTACCGGTGCCCAAAACAGCAACCGGTTCAGCTGGGGGGCAAAGATGGATGGGTCGTCCATTACCCAATACAACGGGAAGACGTACGCCTATTCCCCCTTCAAAAACAACCTGAAGGATTTTTACCGCACCGGGCCGACCCTGACCAATTCGTTGTCGGTCAGCGGAGGGAGCGATAAGGTGACCTATCGCGTGTCGCTGTCCAACATGGACAACGCCGGTATCGTCCGCAACAGCGGGGTCAACCGGAAGACGGTCAACCTGAACCTGGATGGGAAAGTATCGGATAAACTGAGCGTATCGCTAATGGCCAACTATATCGACCAGCAAGACCGTAACCGGCCGAACCTGAGCGATGGGCCCGGGAACCCGAACAACTTCCAGTTCCTCGCGGCCAACGTGGACGAACGGATCTTCGAGCCGGGCTATGACTCCAGGGGATACGAGGTGGTGTTTAGCGACGACAACTACGTCACCAACCCCTGGTTCGTGGTCAGCAAATGGATCAACGACGTAGGCCGCCGGAGGCTCATTTCCGCAGTCTCGGCCAAATACAGTTTCACGAGCTGGTTGTACCTGATGGGCCGGATCGGCTATGACCTGGAAAACGACAGGTATTTTACGGTCACGCCTACCGGCACGAACTATTCTTTTAATAGTGCTGGTCAGTCGGGTCAGTTCAACAACCTGAATACCGCCACGATCTATGAGCTGAACGAAGACGCACTCTTGGGTGTCAACCACAAGATCGTCGACGGCCTCAATTTTGACGCAACCCTGGGGGCCAACTTCCGCACCAACCAGGGCGAGCAGGTAGGGATCAGCGGCAGCCAGTTTGTCATTCCTTTTCTGTACACCCCTTCCAACGTCGTGAGCTTTGGCCGGAGCTACGAGTTTGCCAAAAAGGAAGTCCACTCCGGTTTTTACAGCCTGGACTTCTCCTACAAGGATTTCCTCTCCCTGGGAACGACCGGCCGGTATGACGCTTATTCGACGCTACCGAGCAACAACCGGACGATCTTTACGCCTTCGGTGTCGGGTAGCTTCCTGTTCTCCAGCCTGCTACACAGCAAGACCCTCAGCTACGGAAAGCTGCGTGCGTCTTATGCCCAGACCAGCGGCGAGCCCTTCGGCGGCAACTTTAACTATGGCGCCTATCAGACCTCGATCTACTACAGCGTCGGAAACGGGATCAACGGTGTTTCCACGGGCAACTTCAGTTCCACGCTGCCCAACCTTCTCCTGAAGCCATTCACGAAGACGGAGACGGAAATCGGCACCGAATTGAAATTCCTGAACAACCGGCTGGGGGCGGACCTTGCCTACTATCACCAGGTTACCCACCATGAGATCATGAACGCCACGGTCAGCAACGCCACTGGGTACTCCAGTTCGGTGGTCGGTTCCGGGTCGATTCAGAACGATGGTGTAGAGGTCCTGTTGACCGCCAGGCCCTTCGAGACGAATGACTTTGCCTGGAATATCACGGTGAACTACACACACGTGATGAACAAGATCCTGCACACGGATGAATTAAACAACAATGTGACCCAGGGAACGTATCGTCCCTTGAACGCCACCACGGCTTTTGTGGTCGGCAAAGCAGGACCGCAGGTGATGGCCTACGATTACTCCCGCGACGCCAAGGGGAATATCATCGTGGACGGCAGCGGTTTACCCGTCTCTAACGGCAAACAGATTCCTTTCGGGAGCGTGCTGCCCACCGATTACGGCGGGGTAAGGAACAATTTCACCTACAAAAGCTGGAGCCTGGATTTCCTGGTTGATTACAACTATGGGAACAAGATCCTCTCCGCAACGCAATACTACACGATCTACCGCGGGCTGAACAAAATGACACTCGCAGGACGCGAAACCGGGATCACCACCGGGGTTACCTCCGGCGGGTCTTCGAATACCGTCACCGCAACCGCACAGGATTATTACCAGCGGCTGGCGAGCATCTCCAGGGTGGACGTCCTTAACGGCGACTTTATCAAGCTGCGCCAGGTAACCGTCGGCTATACGTTGTCGCGGAAGGTGCTGGGCAATATTCCGCTGTTCAGCCAGATCCAGTTGTCGCTGGTCGGTCGCAACCTGTGGACCATCATGAAGCACTCGGACAATATCGATCCCGAATCCAACTTCGCCACCAGCGTCAGGTACGCCGGTATCGAAGGCACCAGCCTTCCCGCGACGAGGACTTTTGGTTTCAATATCAACTGTAGGTTCAAATAAAATCTTAAAGAATGAAAGCACGTATCAATATATTGCTCATCGCGCTGCTCGCAGTGAGTTGCACGAAGAACTTCAATACGCTTAACACGGACCCCACCCAGGCCAGTTCGGCTCAGTTCGACGCCAACCTGCTCCTGCCGACCGCTGAAATCAATTATTTCAGTGCCACCCAGGGCTACAACGGGGCCATCCTTTTCGAGAGCATGTGGGCCCAGACGTTCGCTTCTGCGGCGTATCCCAGCTATTACAGCAATGGGGACAAGTATGTGGCCTCGGGTAACCTGCTCGACTATGACCAGCGGCTTTGGAATACCGGCTACACCTCGGCCAGCGATTGTTACCAGATACAAACCCTGACAAAGGGAGACGCCACCAAGGTAAACCTGAGGGGTATCGCCCTTATTCTCGAACTCCTGAACATTCAGGTGATTACGGACACGTACGGGGATGTGCCCTTTTCGCAGGCCCTGCAAGCCAGTTCCGGGGTCAACCTGCCGGTATACGACAGCCAGCAGTCGATCTATACCTCCATGCTGGCCAAGCTGGATTCGGTATTGGGTACCCTGGACGCCTCCCAACCCGCACCCACCAACGACGCCTTCTCCTATGCGGGGAGTGTGACCCAGTGGAAGAAGTTTGGGTATACGCTGATGTTGCGGATGGCTATGCGGCTGACCAAGGCGGACGCCACCACGGCCCAAAAGTATGCGGAAATGGCCTACGCGGGAGGAACGCTGGCGAGCAATGCCGACAACGCCTATATGAACTTCGACCACGCCGACGGCTATTCAAACAACAATTCCAGTGCCTACCAGGTGCCCGAAGACTTCAACGAGGTAAAATGGGGTAAAGTGCTGATCGACTACCTGAAGACGACGGCCGATCCCCGTCTTAGCGTCATCGCGGAAGTCCCGCAGGCCGGTCTGAAGAACGCCGCCAACGAAAGCCTGGCCGGCGACAATACCGCAGCCAACCAACAGGGGATGCCCAATGGGTACGACCAGAACGGTGGTTCGACCGATATAAGCACGGCAACGGGTTATCCGGGTTCTTCCGGTACCGGCAGCGACGTCAACCCGACCGGGAAGTATTCCCGTCCGGCTATCGGCGTGTATCTCGCGCTCAATACCCCCGGTTTTGTCCTGACCTACGCTCAATCCGAACTGTTGCTGGCAGAAGCAGGTGTCCGGGGCTGGAATGTGGGCAGCGCTTCGACCCACTACGCCAATGCGCTGGCGGCCGCGCTCCAAACGTATGGTACATTTAACGGAACGACGCCGATCAGCGCCGCTACCGCCACCGCGTATGCCACCGCCAATCCGCTCAGCGCGACATCCGCAACCGCCCTTACCCAGATCAACATGCAGTACTGGATATTGGAAGGCACGCTGTTTGATTTTTACGAAACCTGGATCAATTGGAGGCGGAGCGGTGTACCCACCTTGACGCCAGTCAACTATACCGGTAACTTTTCGAACGGCACCATCCCAAGAAGACAAGAATATCCGACGACGGAGGCCGCTACCAATCCAAATAATTACAAAACAGCCGTTACCAACCTGACAGGCGGGGATGTATTTACCAGCCGCGTATGGTGGGATAAATAGGTTATTATATTGAAGATTTCTGGATAACTTTAGGCGACAGGGCTATCATGGATAGCCTTGTCGCCTCTGCTATGATGAAACGAACGATCTATTTATGGCTGCTGATTACCGTCCACGCCAGGGCGCAGGCACCTTTATTCCAACTGCTCCCGCCCAAAGAAACCGGCATTCATTTCAGCAACGACATCAAGGAAACCGAAGACCTGAATGTGTTGTCTTACGAGTACTTCTATAATGGAGGCGGGGTAGCCGTAGGTGACATCAACAACGACGGGCTGCCGGACCTGTTTTTTACGGCCAACAGCAAACCCTGCAAGCTGTTCCTCAACCTGGGCGGGATGAAATTCAAGGACATCACCCGCGAAGCGGGCGTGGAGGGCCGGCCGGGCGGTTGGAAAACGGGTGTGACCATGGCGGACGTCAACGGAGACGGGTTGCTGGACATCTATATATGTTATTCGGGTAAAGATTCGAGCAAAAGGGGCAACCAGCTTTTCATCAACCAGGGTAACCTTCATTTTACCGAACAGGCCGCGGCCTATGGGTTGAATGATTCGGGGTACTGCACCCAGGCGGCTTTTTTTGACTATAACCACGACGGCTACCTTGACCTCTTCCTGTTGCGGCATAGCGTAAAGAAGATCGACAATATGGAGCTGGCCACCCACCGGGGCGAAATCGATCCGCTCGCGGGGGACAAGCTGTATGAGAACAGGGGTGGACATTTTGTGGACGTGTCGCAAAAGGCCGGTTTGCGTCAAAGCCCGCTCACGTATGGCCTGGGGATCGCAATCGCCGACGTCAATATGGACGGATGGCCGGATGTCTATGTCACCAACGATTACAATGAACCCGACTATCTCTACCTGAACAACCACGACGGTACCTTCACCGATGCCGCGGCTTCTTCCTTCCGCCACCTGGCGCAGTTTTCGATGGGCGTGGACGTGGCCGACATCAATAACGATGCCCTTCCGGACGTGCTCAACCTCGACATGTTGCCGGAAGATAACCGGCGGCAGAAACTTTTACAGCTGCAAGAGAACTACGAGTCCTTTCAACTGATGATCAACCAGGGGCTGCAACCGCAATATATGCGGAACATGCTGCAACTCAACAACGGCGACGGCACCTTTAGCGAAATCGGTCAACTCGCCGGGATCGCGGCCACCGACTGGAGCTGGTGTCCCCTGATCGCGGATTTCGACAACGACGGCTTCAAGGATATTTTTATCACCAACGGGTATCTGCGGGACTATACCAATAAGGACTTTCTCCGGTACTGGGGGGACTACAAGATCCGGAAGGCGATCGACCGGGAGCCGGAAAAGCTGATGGACCTTATACAAGCCATGCCCTCCTCGACCCTGAAGAAATACATTTTCCGGAACAACGGCGACCTCACCTTTACGAATATGCAAGGACCCTGGGGGATCACCCAGGCCGCGGTATCTTCGGGCGCGGTGTATGCCGACCTCGACGGCGACGGCGACCTGGACCTCGTTGTCAATAATGTGAACAACGACGCGTTCGTGTATAAGAACCTGGCCAGCGAGCAGGGGCGCGGTCACTGGCTGGGGGTGCGGCTGAACGGGACGGGTGGGAATACCGCCGCGATCGGCGCCAAGGTCTTCGCCTATGCAGGTGGCACGGTACAATATGTCGAAGTGAATCCCGCGCGGGGCTATCTGGGTTGTGTGCCTGCGGAGGCGCATTTCGGATTTGGGAAGGTGACGACTGCCGATTCCGTGGTCATCGTCTGGCCGGATGGGAACCGGCAGACGTTGACGCAGGTGGCGTTGGACCGGAGCCTCAGCCTTAAGGAGGAGCCGCCAGCGGTTGCAGTCGCCACGGCAACGCCGGTCCCGGCAAAGGGGAAGCCCGTGTTTACTGCCGTCCCCGCGCCGATCGACTATACCCAATCAGGTTTCGGCGACAACGACTTCAAGCGACAGCTCCTGATGCTGTTCATGTACTCCCGCACGGGCCCCGTGCTCGCCAAAGCGGATGTCAATAAGGATGGACTGGAAGACCTTTTTATCAGCGGGGGCAAAGACCGCCCCGGCATGCTCTACCTGCAACAACCGGGCGGAAAGTTCAAGGCCGGACAGCCCATCTCGTATGAGGATTCTTCCACCGTGTCCGCGGCGGCATTTTTCGACGCCAACGGCGATGGGTGGCCGGATCTGTATGTTGGTATGGGCGGCTATTCTCTTTGGGACCCCCACACACCCGCTCTCCAGGACGTGTTATGGCTGAACGACGGCAAGGGTGGTTTTTATAGCGCGGACGGCGCTTTGCCCGACCTTAGTGCCTGTAGCAAGTCCTGCGTCCGTCCCTGCGACTATGACGGGGATGGGGATATGGACCTCTTTGTCGGTGGCCGGGTTATTCCCGGGCAATACCCGTTGTGTCCCACCAGTTACCTGCTGACCAACGACGGCAAGGGCCATTTTACCGTGACCCCAACCCCGTTCGATCACGTCGGCATGGTCACCGACGCGCAATGGATCGATCTGGACGGAGACGGACGAAAGGACCTGATCCTCTGTGGCGAATTCATGCCGGTCATGGTTTTTATGAATACACCCTCCGGGTTTGTCGACAAAACGGCCGATTACTTCGGGAAACCGCAGCCCGGGTTTTGGAACACCCTCACCTTAGCCGATGTCGATGGGGACGGCAAACCCGACCTCATCGCGGGCAACCTCGGTCTGAACAGCTGTATCAAGATCTCCCCCCAGGAACCGGCCGAGTTATATTATGCAGACTTCGACCACAACGGATCGATCGATCCTTTTTTCAATTTCTATATCCAGGGTGTCAGTTACCCTTTCGTCAGCCGGGATGAACTCAATGAACAGATCTATCCCATGCGCAAAAAGTTTGCGTCCTATAAAGACTATTCCAACGCCACAATGAAGGATATTTTCAGCCCCGAAGAACTTGCCAAGGCTGGAAAATGGACGGCGACCGAGAACCGGACCCTATGCTGGCTGAACAAGGGGGATCATTTTACGCCGGTGGCATTACCGGTCCAGGCACAGTTCGCACCGGTCACCCGGATCATCCAGGGAGACTTCAACGGCGACGGGCACACCGACCTCTTGCTGCTGGGCAATCATTCCGACAACCGTCTGAAATTGGGCAGCATCGATGCCAACTACGGTATCCTGCTGGAAGGCGACGGCCGGGGCGGTTTCCGGTATGTGCCACAGCCCGCCTCGGGGCTTTCGGTCAAGGGAGATGTAAAGTCGGCGGAGCAGATGATGATCGGCGGGAAGAACCTGCTGCTGATCGGGATCGCCGACGGTGCGTTACAATTTTATACGATATTATGATGAGGAAAAATATAGGGTTGTTGTTCCTGGCGGTGGGGCATCTTTGCCAGGCGCAGAATGGGAAGGAAAAAGTATTGACGGATTATCTCCGCCCGGCCGTTTTCTCCCTGACGATGGTGATGGTGCACGATGTTGTCAATCCACCGGCTGCCTGCAGGTACTATACCTACGCCATGCTGGGTGCCTACGACCTGGTGTCGGCCCACGATACGGCCATCGCCCGTCCGTCCGGGTTTATCCAGGGTTTCCCCAAAGGGGAGCCGGATGCGGGGTACGATTATAAAGTCGCCGCGGCCTTTTCCATCCTGGAAACCGGACGCCTGATGCTGCCCTCCGGCTACCGGTTGGAAGACGAAGAGCAGAAGTTCGTAGAACTGCTGAAGAAACAAAAATGGCCGCAGGACATCATCGACCGGTCGCTGGAAGCCGGCCGTAAGGCCAGCGCCAGGGTCGTTGCCTGGTCCAAGGGCGATCACTACAATCTGTTGAGTGCGAAATTGCGGTACACACCGAAGCGGACGGATTCGACGTGGTATCCGACCCCCCCGGCATACATGGAGGCCGTGGAACCCAATTGGCGCATCATCCGGCCGGTGTTTATCGATTCGGCGGATCAATTTATTCCGCCTCCTCCCGTTTCGTTTAGCAAGGACAGCGCCAGTACGTTCTACCATTTGGCAAGGGCAGTATACGACGTCAGCAAGGACACCGGCGCGTTGTCGCTCCGGGAGCGGACGATCGCCAGCTTCTGGGACTGCAATCCCTTCGCCATAGCGACCTCCGGGCACATGATGATCGGGCTCAAAAAAATAAGCCCCGGCGGACACTGGATGGAGATCGCCGGTATCGCGTCCAGCGCCGCCGGATTGGATTTCGATCATACCATACAGGTACAAACCCTGGTAGCGGCCACGATGATGGATGCTTTCATCAGTTGCTGGGATGAGAAATACCGGACCAACCGGATCCGGCCGGAGACATACATCAACCGGTACATCGACGTCCAATGGCACCCCCTTTTGCAAACCCCGCCTTTCCCGGAATATACCAGCGGTCACAGCGTCGTTTCCACGGCAGCGGCGGAAGTACTCACCTATCTGTTGGGACAGCAACTCGACTACACCGATGACGCGGAGCGGCTTTTCGACATTCAACCCCGCCGTTTTCATTCCTTCCGGGATGCCGCCGCGGAAGCCGCCATATCCCGGTTTTATGGGGGCATCCACTACCTGGACTCCATTGTCAACGGGCAGGTGGAAGGCAAAGCCCTCGCCGCGTATGTGGTGGCGTTGCTGGCAAAGGCCGGTGTGCGGCCGCTGCGGATGTCCGGATTAGCCGTAAATTAGGCGGACCAAACACCACTAACCATGAAGATCGCAAAAATGATCGTGGACACCCTGGCAGACGCGGGGGTGACCCGGTTGCACGGGCTGGTCGGCGACTCCGCCAACGCCATCGCCAACGAGATCAGGGAAAGCAAGCGCCTCCGCTGGCTGCACTACCGTCACGAGGAAGCCGCGGCCTTCGCCGCCGGGGCGGAAGCGCAGCTGACCGGCCGGCTGGCGGTGTGCATCGGCAGCTGCGGTCCCGGAAATATGCACCTGATCAACGGTCTTTATGACGCACACCGCAGCTATGCCCCGGTGCTGGCGATCGCCACCCACATTCCCAGCACGGAAATCGGCACCGGCTATTTCCAGGAAACCGATCCCAAGGCCCTCTTTAATGGTTGCAGTCACTATTGCGAGCTGGTGTCCTCTGGCGCACAAATGCCCCGCATTTTGCAAACGGCGATGCAGCATGCAGTCGGGCGCGGAGGCGTAGCGGTCATCGTTCTCTCGGGTGATGTCGCGCTTGAAGAGGTGGAATTTCCGAAGCTGCGCCATCCGTTGCTCCTGCAACAACCCGTGATCCGTCCTTCCGACCGGGAATTGTCGGCGCTTGCCGGATTGCTGAACGGACATGACCGGGTCACGCTTTTGTGCGGCGCGGGTTGCCGGGATGCGCACGACGAAGTGCTGGCCCTTTGCGGGAAGCTCCAATCTCCGGTGGTCACTGCGTTGAGGGGCAAGCAATATGTAGAATACGATAATCCCTATGACGTAGGTCTTACAGGCCTGATCGGTTATCGCAGCGGTTATGAGGCAATGGAAAGGTGCGAAGTACTGCTGATGCTGGGAACGGATTTCCCCTATAAGGATTTTTATCCGTCCGATGCGGCCATCGTCCAGATCGACTGCCGGGCGGAGAACTTAGGGAGGCGCGCGGCGATCCGGACCGGCCTGGTCGGGGATATACGGGAAACACTGAGCGCATTGCTGCCGTTGGTAGAGGATAAAAAGGACACTGCGCACCTGGAGCATTGCACAAAAGAGTACAGCCGGATACGCGGGCAGCTTGATAAAAAAGCCGATCCCGGGCGGAGCGATACGATCGTCTATCCCGAATACCTCGTGGCCGAGCTGAGCCGCACGGCGGCGGATAACGCCATTTTCACCTGTGACGTAGGTACACCCACTGTATGGGCGGCACGCTACCTGCAGATGAAGAAAGG
This sequence comes from Dinghuibacter silviterrae, assembly GCF_004366355.1. Classification (NCBI taxonomy): domain Bacteria; kingdom Pseudomonadati; phylum Bacteroidota; class Chitinophagia; order Chitinophagales; family Chitinophagaceae; genus Dinghuibacter; species Dinghuibacter silviterrae. The sequence continues at coordinate 1,231,615 of NZ_SODV01000002.1, forward strand.
CCGGAACCTGTTGGGGTCCTTCAACCATGGAAGTATGGCCGGTGCTATGCCCCAGGCCATCGGTGCCCAGTTCTGTTATCCGGAAAGACAGGTGATTTCCCTGTCCGGTGACGGAGGGTTTAGCATGCTGATGGGAGACCTGCTCACGATCCGGCAATACCAGCTCCCGGTAAAGATCGTCGTGTTCAATAATGGCCAGTTGGGTTTTGTCGCGCTGGAGATGAAAGTGCAGGGCTATCCGCCCTTTGGCACAGACCTGGATAATCCGGATTTCGCGGCCATGGCGGAAGCCATCGGAATCAGAGGGATGTCAGTAAAAACACCGGACCGCGTGACACCGGCCATTGCAGAGGCGCTTGCCCATCCCGGACCGGTTTTGCTGGACGTATATGTAAACCCTTCGGAATTGAGCATGCCCCCCACCGTTAAGTTGGAGCAGGCAAAAGGATTCAGTCTCTATATGTACCGGCAGATCCTCGACGGGAATATCGGGGAAGTGGTGGATACTGTAAAAACGAATTTCCTGAAATAAGAGGTGTATTTTAATCCGTTTTTAATCCCGCCCCCGTCTGTGGTTGCCGATGTCTTCTTAATTTCAGGGGGATATGACAACCAACCAACCCACGAGGCTCGACGTCGAGGCGGCCAGGGGCGAAATCTTCCACATGATCCTGTTCGCCATGGCCTGGGTGATGATCGGGGAATACGCCCTGGATTTTAAGGACTATGCGGCCGCCGCCGTGCTGGTCATCGTCGCCGTGGTGATCCTGGCCCTGCACTCGATCCGGTTGTATACCCTTGAAGACAGGCTCCCGGATGCCGAAGTGGGGGTGGACCCCTTGGAGCGAAAGCAGAAAAGACGCACCCGTCTTTATGCCCTTCTGCTCATCGCGGAGGGCATAGCGATTATGATTACCTGGATGGTCGTTGTCCATTTGGGGCGCCGTGATTGGCTGGTACCGGGGTTTGCACTGGTGGCCGGGTTGCACTTCTTTCCGCTCGCGCGGGTCATCCGGTTGAACAGTTACTATTTATTGGGTGCCTGGATCTGTGTGCTGGCCGTGGCCGTGTACGTGCTCGAAGTCACAGGCTACCTACCCGATGAGGGCGGCAGTGCATTGATCGCCTACGGCTGTGCGGCCGGCGCTATTGTAGACGGGGCGTGGATCGTAGCGAGGAGTATGCAGAAAATCCATTAGTGGCATGGATGTTGCTAAAGCGAGGGTGTAAACACTCACTACTATGAAGGGAATTTTTGTCGCCGCCTTGCTTACAGGGGGCTTCTTCACCGCACACGCCCAGGTGCAGTTTTCGGTCAATATCGGTCTTCAGCCCTCCTGGGGGCCCGTGGGGTATAGCCACGTGGAATATTATTACATGCCGGACATCGATGCCTACTATTGCGTCCCAAGACACCAGTATGTGTACATGGATGGGGGACAATGGGTATTTGCGCCCGCTTTGCCCCGCCGTTTTGGTGGCTATGACGTATACAGGGGATACAAGGTAGTCATCAACGATCCCGAACCTTACCGGCACTGTGACGAATACCGCGAGCGGTACCGGCGTTACCGGGGTTGTTACGGCCAGCAGGTCGTCATCCGCGACCATCATCATGAAGAAGGACGAGAGGATGAATACGATCACCATTGGGAAGGAGACGATCACCCGCATGGACACGCCTGGGGTCATTATAAGCACGACCGCGGTGACGACTAAGCATAATAGAAACCCTGGGGAGCCCCCGGGGTTTTTTTATGCCTCGTGCAGGCTCAATATGGGGACAGGACTGTGCCTGGCCAGTTTCCGCGACTGGCTGCTGTGGAATTCGATAAAACGGTGTTTTTTGGGAAAAACGATAACCAGGTCGGCGGGGTGATTGCCTAAGTATTCGAAAAGCCCTTCTTCCACGCGGGTGTGATGGACGAGGTGCAGTTCCGGGTGGAGTGCTTGCAGTGCCTTGTTCAGTTCCACGGGCGCGGTCCCGCCGTTCTCTATGGTAACGATATGGATATGGGCGTCAAAACGCTTTTGCCATTCTTTCAGCAGCGGCAGGGAGTGGGGGAGGCCGGAGGTTAGGTCGCCGGTATCGCACGCCAGCACGATGTCCTGGAAACGGTGGAAGGGCACCTGCTCGGGCACCACGAGGACGGGAAACGGCAAGTGTAATAAGGAGCCCACCGGGCTGCCGCCGATGGCCTTTTCGAACGAGGGGCCCGATGCCCCGAGGATAACGGCATAAGGACATAACCGGTTGCAGAGCGTTTCGACCTGTCCGTATACGGTACCGGTCTCGACGTGTGTATGGATCGGAATTTTGTTATGGGTGCGCCGGATAAGATCGATTTGTATGGCCTTGATAAAGGTGTTGGCGGAGTCCACCATCATATCGTAGGCATACTGCGTCATTTCCGGTGTGGTAAAGGGCGGGGTGACCACGTGGATCAGGTGGATTTCCCCGTCGGTCAACAGGGCGAGTTCTGCCGCGTAATGGGCGGCACAGGCGGCACAGCCGGAAAAGTTGACGGGGACGACGATGGGCTTCATAACATGTTGTTTTTACGAAGCTACCAGGCTTCGCCCGTGCTGCTTATGACAGCAGTGGGCGGGCGGGATGACAATCGTCAGTACAACAGGTTTTCGAGCTTTGATACATCCGTGATCCGGATCTTCCCATCCGTGATGTCGATGAGTTTTTCCGACTTGAAGTCGCTCAGGGTACGGATAAGGGACTCCGTGGCCGTACCGACGTATTGGGCGATGTCTTCCCGCGACATGGAGAGGGACTTGCCGGGTTCTCCCGCGAATTTGTGGTGTATATCCAGGAGGCCCCGGGCAATGCGTTTGCGCAAGGATCCGTAGGCAAGGCTGAGCAACCTTTCTTCCTTCTCCCGGACGTTCCGGGCGATGAGTTGGATGAACCGGGCCGACACCTGCATGTCGCGGTAAATGGCCTCCAGGAATTCTTCCCGGGGGAAAAGGGCCAGTTCGGCGTCTTCGAGGACAATGGCGTTGTCCTCATAGGATTTGTTCTCCAGGAGCGGCAGGTAACCGATGTAGTCGCCGGGAACGTATAGATTGGTGATGTATTCCTTCCCGTCTTCATTGATGCGGAAAGCCTTTACTTTCCCGCTTTTCAGGAGGTAGAGGTATTTGGGGCGCTTCCCTTCCTGGTACAGCGACATCTTCCTGGAGAGCTCCAGGGTTTCAGAGGTGGAGGCGTCCAGGTGGATGACACCGGAGGCGCTGAGGTCGGCGATCATCTCGCTGCCGCCTTTTTCGTCCCCGGCATATTTGCCGTGCAGGATGTCGTACTTTTTAAGGCGGATGTCGATGGCGTTGAGGAGCTCGATGTCGTCGAACGGTTTGGTGATATAATCATCGGCGCCCATTTCCATGCCCTTCCGGAAGTCCGCACGCTCGGTTTTTGCCGTCAGGAAAATAAAGGGAATATCCCGGGTGGCTTCGTTTTTGCGAAGCAGGTGCAGGACGCCATAGCCGTCGAGCTCGGGCATCATGATATCGCAGATGACCAGTTCCGGCGGCTGTTGCAGGGCCAGCTCCACCCCTTTTTTGCCATTGGGCGCCGTGACGACGTGATATCCTCCCAGCATCAGGATTTCTGCCGTGTTTTCCCGGATGTCGTCGTGGTCATCGATAACGAGCAGCCGCCTCATGTTATGTTGCTGATTTTGCGTCAAACTACAGAATTTATATAGGTTTACCAAGGGGCAACTGGACCAGGACCGACGTCCCCTTACCCAGCGTGCTTTCGATCCGGATGCTGCCGCCCAGGAGGTCGGCATATCTCCGTACGATGTGCAGGCCAAGACCTGTTCCTGCAATGTTCAGTGCGTTGGCCCCACGGAAAAAGCTGCTGAAGAGGTGTTGCTGGTCGGCTTCGGATATACCGATACCGGTGTCGCGCACGGCGATACAAAGCTGCCCCGCTCCTTTGTCTTCCGCGTCCAGGTAAATGGATGAATTTTCGGGGCTGAACTTCACCGCGTTGCTCAAAAGGTTGATCAGGATGTTTTTCAAAAGACGCTTGTCCGTGAAGAGCTGCAGGTCACCGTTGCAGCGGCAATGGATCGTCTGACCCGGTTTGGCGAACGACTGCATTTCCTCGGTGACCTCTTCGAGGAAGTCCCGGAGCAGGAATCCGGCTGACTCCGGTTTGACCTTGCCTTCCTCCAGACGGCCCAGGGACAAAAAATCCTCCAATAGGTTGTTGAGGTGTTTGACGGCGTCCGTTTGTTTTTTAATATGCCTGTCCCTTTTATCCTGGTCTTCGGTTTTCGTATACCGCGAGAGGAGGTTGGCCGAAGAAAGAATGGTACTCAAAGGGGTCCTGAATTCGTGGGAAGCCATCGAGACAAACCTCGATTTGATCTCGTTGATTTCTTTCTCCTTGTCCAGGGCGACCTTCAACTCGGCCTGCGACTTTTCCAGCTCCTGCAGCGCTTTACGGGAGGTGATGTCGACGATAAAGGCAATGACATACAGCGCCCCTTTTTCCTTGTAATAACTAAGACTAACCTCCACAGGGAATTCCGTATCGTCTTTTTTCATGGCGTAAAGATCACGCCCGCTGCCCATGACCCGGTTGCCGGGATGGTGGTAGAAGTGTTGACGATCCGTGGCGTGCCTGGGATGGAACCGGTGGGGGATAAGCACGTCGATGGATTGCCCGGGCAGTTCTTCGGGCTCATACCCGAACATTTTGATGGCAGCCGGGTTGAGCAGTACGATCCGCCCTTGCTCATCCGTCAGGATGATCCCCTCGGTCGCGTGCTCGAAAACGGCTTTGAACTGTTGCTGATCGGTTTCCACGGTACCGTTTTTGTGTACCGTGCAAATATAATCGATTGACGTTAGTAATAACGAACGAGCGCAACACCCCCAAAGTCCTTCAACTGCCCGTCTTCTACCCATTCCACCCTTCCCCCGCAGGCCAGGACCTTTTCGATGATGTCGTCGATGGGATCGGCTATGTAAAAAGGACCATGGAGACGAGCGACCTGACCCTGACCCTGACCGGCGCCGGTATAATTTTTTTCAACGATCAACAGGCGGCCGTTGCGGGCGCCTATGTTCTTCCGGATAGCCTCGATGCCGGTGGTCAGTTTGCCCATTTCCAAGGCCAGTTCCAGGTGTTTCATGGCCATTTGCTGACGGACCGTTTGCCAGTTGTCCAGGTAGGGTTGAAGGAGACCGGCCAGTTCGGTTGCTGTTAACCCGATACCGTTTTTATGGATGCAGGCGGCGATCTGCCTGTTGTTGCGGGTGAGCGCAGCAAAGTGCCCCACCACTTTATCCGTACCGATGACAAAAACGGGTAACGGCCATGCGTCCAGCATCATGGAAAGCCCCTGGTCCATCTGCCGGAGGAATTTGTCGAGCAGTTGGTCCTTGGGGACAGGGGGACACTCATTGTCCAGGGCTTCGTGTGGTAAGGAATGGCAAATATTGTCCTTGATCAGTGTCCACCGGGTGCCGTCGCAATGAAACATTTTGGAAAGCCGCCCACTCAGCAACAAGACCAGGTAAGGGACTTTCGTATTCCGTGTTTCCGCCAGGTCCCGCATACGGAACCCGCTATCCACGAGAACCCTGGTGTCTGTGTCCATGTCCAGGTATAAGGCCTTGCCAAAGTCGGCGGAGGCAAACAGCGCCAGGCTTTTCCTATGGGTGGCGTAGTTGAGGTCGCCTGCCAGCCGGCGCAGTTGCTGGAGGACGGGTAACGCCGTTTGACCGGAGTGGGTGGCCAGGACCTGCTTTTCGGCCTGTGCAAGGGCTGCCTTGACGGAGGCTTCCAAGAGGCTTTTGGGGGTCATGGCCGGTTCGAACGGAAGGACGACAACAACAGAGGGGGCACGTTCCGGGATGCCCAGGCAAGGTGCCGGTTGACTGAGGGTCTTCATATATCATGATATTAATAAGGAAGGTGACGATGGGCCGGGGTCCGGAAGAAATCATAGAAGTAAAGCAACCCGAGGGTCCAACCAACGACGCTTATAAATCCGCTGATTCCCAGCGGTTTTCCAATCGGGTCATTGGGTAAGAAAATGGCGAAGGCGAGCAGCAACAACCCCGCGATGAAATCCCCGCTTAACCCCCGGATGTTTTTGGCCAGCGCCAGCGAGGCGATCATTTATCCACCACGCTTTCCGCCATCCGCCAGTTCCTTTCCCTCCGGCTGCTGTCGGACGCGAAACAGAGGGAGAGCCACAGGATGCCGTCCAGGAAGAGGGCGATCCCGGAATATTGGACGATCACCACATAGGTGACCGAGGGGCTGATCGAGGCGAAGATGCCCAGGGCAAGCCAGAAGGTGCCTGCGATCAGAAGCAATTTCGTTATATCGAACTTTTTCATGACGGGCAATTTTATACCTCGAAATAACATCCTTAAAAAAACGGGGGCAATGACGGGAATCATAGGATGGGTTGACTGTCGTCAGGGTGTACAGCCGGCTTCCCGAATAGTTTTGATGAAAATTTCCGATATGGACCTGTCCCTGGCCGAAAAGTACAACCTCCCGGTGCCCCGGTATACAAGTTATCCCACCGTTCCTTTCTGGAAAGAAGGCCTGGATACGGACGCCTGGAGGGCTAATGTCGCGGAGGGGTTGGGTGCATCTAAGGGGATCAGTTTGTACATACACCTGCCCTTCTGTGAATCTTTATGCATCTATTGCGGGTGCAACAAAAAGATCACGACCAATCACAAAGTCGAGGAGGAATACATCGACGCGGTCCTGGCCGAATGGGCGCAATACCTGGACCTGTCCGGGAAGGTCCCGGTGATCCGGGAACTCCATTTGGGCGGGGGAACGCCGACCTTTTTCAGCCCGGACAACCTGGAACGGCTGATCAATGGGATACTGTCGAGGGCCGTCGTGCACCCCGACCATAGCTTTAGCCTGGAAGGCCACCCGAACAATACCACCAGGGCACACCTGGACCGTCTGTATGGTTTGGGTTTCCGCCGGATCAGTTTTGGCGTGCAAGACCTGAACCGTGAAGTCCAGGAGCGCATCCACCGCCTGCAACCCTTCGAAAACCTGGTGCGCGCCAACGGAGATGCGCGTTGCGCAGGTTTTGACGCGGTCAATTTCGACCTGATCTACGGGTTGCCGCTCCAGACGCTCCAGCGCCTGGCACACACGATCGAATGGTCCGTGGCATTGTCGCCGGACCGGCTCGCATTGTACAGCTATGCCCACACGCCCTGGCTGAATTGTTCGCAACGGTTGATCGACGAGAAGGAACTCCCCACTCCCGCCGACAAGCTGGCTTTGTATGAACAGGGCACGCACTGGCTGGAAGCCCTGGGGTACACCAATATCGGGATGGACCATTTCGCCAAAGCATCCGATGCGCTTTTTCTTGCCTGGAAGGCCGGGCGCCTTCACCGGAATTTTATGGGGTATACCACCCAGGCCACAGGCATGCTGCTGGGGCTGGGCGTTTCGGCGATCAGCGATACGGGTACCGCCTTTGCGCAAAACGACAAAGCCCTGGAGGGCTACTACCGGTCGGTGCGCGCCAAAAGTTCCGCGGTGCGCAAGGGCTATTTCCTTAGCGAAGGAGACCGGGTTTTCCGGAGGCACATCCTGGATATGGCCTGTAAGGGAAGGACGGTCTTCGACCCCGCATGGGCAGCCGTCTATGAAGAATGGACGATCCCGATTTTACGCGGGATGGAGACCGACGGGTTGATAACGCTGAGTGACAACGAAGTCTGTCTTACGGAAAAAGGGCGCCCCTTCCTCCGGCACGCCTGCAAGGCCTTCGACCTTCACCTTTTATACGACGAGAAGTTCCGGGGGATCCTGGCTTGCGGAAAAGCGGCGCAGTATGGAAAAACCTTTAGCAACGCTATATAATATGGAAAAGGGTACATATATGCCGGCGAAAGATGCGCTGGCGATAGTGCAAAGCGGTGACCGGGTGTTTATACACGGCAGCGCCGCGACCCCCACGCACCTGGTAAAAGCCTTGTTGGATAGATACCAGGAACTCCGGGAAGTCGAATTGGTCAGCATCACCACGATGGGTGACCTGGACTTCGACAATCCGCTTTATAGAGAAAGCTTTTTCTTCAATTCGCTGTTTGTTTCCGCCAGCACCAGGAAAGTAGCCAACAGCCTGGGCGGGGACTACGTCCCAGTGTTCCTGAGCGAGATCCCCCAGTTGTTCAAACGCGGGATACTGCCCCTGGACGTTGCCTTAATACAGGTGTCCCCCCCGGACGCCCATGGCTTCTGCAGCCTGGGCACCTCAGTGGACATCGCGCGCTCCGCGGTCGATCACGCCTCTTGCGTGATCGCGCAGGTCAACCCGCGGATGCCCAGAACGCACGGCGATGGTTTTGTCCACGTCCGGGATATCGACGCCCTGGTCACCCACGAGGAGGAACTACCGGAAATGAGATACGACGGGGGAGGGGAGATCGTCGAGAAGATCGGCGCCCACATTGCCGGGTTGATCGAGGACGGGGCTACCCTTCAGTTGGGGATCGGGAATATCCCCGACCAGGTGTTGAAGAACCTCACAGGTCACAAAGACCTGGGTTTACATACCGAAATGATGTCGGACGGGGTCATTCCGCTGATCCGGTCGGGCGTCATCAACAACCGCCGGAAAAAGCTCAACCCCGGGCGGAACGTGACGGCCTTTATGAACGGTACCCGGGCCTTGTTCGATTTTGTCGACGACAACCCCGAGATACGGGTCATGGACATCGGGTATGTGAACGATACGAGCGTGATCCGGCAAAACCCGAAAGTGACCGCGATCAACAGCGCCATAGAGATCGACCTCACCGGACAGGTGTGCGCGGACAGTATGGGTACCTACCAATACTCGGGCATCGGCGGCCAGATGGACTTTATCCGTGGCGCTTCCTTGTCCGAAGGGGGACTGCCGATCATCGCGCTACCCTCCGTAACCTCAAAGGGGATTTCAAGGATCGTGCCCTTTCTTCAGCAAGGCGCCGGTGTGGTCACGACCCGGGGCCACGTGCATTGGATCGTCACGGAATACGGGAAAGTAGACCTTTTTGGAAAAAACCTGAAGCAAAGGGCGCTTTCCCTCATAGAGCTGGCGCACCCGGATCACCGGGAGTGGCTGGACAAGGCATTTGCAAAACGGTTCGGATGAAGACTACTTTAATAAGCTGCATGCACTGCGGCGAAGATTGTCCCCCCGAACCCGTGAGGGTGGGGGACCTCGCCTTTTGTTGCGAAGGTTGCCGGATGGTGTACCAGTTGCTGGATCGAAACGGGCTTTGTACCTATTATAATTTAAACGAGCGGCCTGGGGTCAACCGGCGGATACCGGTACGGGAGGATAAATTCGCCTTTCTCGACGACGCCGGAGTTGCCGGCGGATTGGTCGATTTTTCCAGCGACACCGAAACGCATGTCCGGTTTTACCTGCCGGCCATCCATTGCAGCAGCTGTCTTTACCTGCTGGAACACCTGCATAAGCTGGAGGAGGGGATCAGCCTTTCCCGGGTGGATTTTGCCGCCAGGGAGGTGTCGGTGGTGTTCGATCCAAAACGGATGTCCCTGAGGAAACTGGCAGAATTGCTGACTTCCTTAGGGTACGAGCCCTATATCAGCCTGAAGGATTGGGGTGGGAAAAAGGCACCGGTGTCGAAGGGCCTGATCTATCAATTGGGTGTCGCCGGTTTTTGTTTTGCCAACATCATGCTCATCAGTTTCCCGGAATACCTGGGGCTGGACCATACAGAACCGGCCATCCGGTCGGTTTTCCGTTTTCTTAACCTGCTGGTTTCGCTGCCGGTGGTGTTGTACGCCGCACAACCGTTTTATATATCCGCGTGGAAAGGACTCCGGCATCGTTTTCTCAACATCGACGCCCCCATCGTGCTCGCGATTGCCGTGACCTTCGGCCGGAGCCTTTGGGAAGTGTGGACGGGCCATGGTTCCGGCTATTTCGACAGCCTGACGGGCATCGTCTTTTTTATGTTGCTGGGGAGGGTGTTGCAGGACAAGACCTACCGCCAGCTTTCCTTTGACCGGGACTATACATCCTATTTCCCCGTGGCGGTCACAGTCCTGGTGGATGGGGCGGCCACGGTAAAAACCATGCCCGCTATCCGGGCGGGGGATACCCTAAAGATCCAC